>NZ_FNDG01000028.1 GCF_900100535.1 Phytopseudomonas flavescens | reverse complement strand
TGATGCTTCGTTAAAAATCGGTTCGGAATGCTCATTTACAGCTCGTAAACTCGAATGCGAGCCCAGTCCGTTCCTCACCGATTTTTGCCTCGCCTGACCTTCGCTCGGAGACTTTTCAGACAGACCCTAGATCGGCGTTGCCGCCTACTGCGGGTAACCTGCCGCAATCGGCCTACCCGGCCGTGGCCGCCAGCAGTCGTTCGCGGGCACCCCCGGCCACGGCCAGTGCGTCCAGCCAGGTCCGCCGTGCCGGCCCGTCAGCGGGCCAGGCGCTGCTCAGCTCTTGCAGGCGCTCGAGCTGGGTGCGCTCGGCATCCAGCTCGAGTTGCTTGAGCCGCTGGCGCAGGGTGGCCAGCGCCGCATCGTCCGCCGCCGCATCGCGCCAGCCTTGGCGCAGTGACCTCAGTGGCACCACCACCTGGCGCTGCCAGGTGCCGGCCAGGGCCCGTAGCCGGGCTTCGCGCTCGTCGCCATGGGCCACGTCACGGCTGTCCAGCCAGAGGCCGGCGAGCAGCAGGCAGACATCCGCACCGGCGTCCTGCAGTTCCAGGCAGGCGGCTTCCACGCCTGGGCGGGCGTAGAGGGTCGTGGCGAAGGTCCACAGGTCAGCGTTCATGCGTGCTCCGAGTATGCGGCGGTGGACTCTGGTAGAATCCGCCGCCATTATGATCCGACTCCTGAACCTTACCTTACAGCGTGGCCCGCAGCGTCTGCTAGAAGACGCCGAGCTGACCTTGCACGCCGGCCACAAGGCTGGGCTTATCGGTGCCAATGGTGCCGGCAAATCCAGCCTGTTCGCCCTGCTGCGCGGCGAGTTGACCCCGGATGCCGGCGATTGCCTGTTGCCTGGCGACTGGCGCATCGCCCACATGCGCCAGGAGGTCGACAACCTCGAACGTCTGGCCGTGGACTACGTACTCGACGGTGACCATGAGCTGCGCCGTGTGCAGGCCGAGCTGGCGGTTGCCGAGCAGCGCCAGGACGGTGCCGCCATCGCCCGCCTGCACAGCGAGCTGGACAGCGCCGACGGCTATACCGCCGACGCCCGTGCACGCAAGCTGCTGGCCGGCCTGGGTTTCGACAACGCGCAGATGGATCGCCGGGTCGGCGACTTCTCCGGTGGCTGGCGCATGCGCCTGAACCTGGCCCAGGCGCTGATGTGCCCGTCCGACCTGCTGCTGCTCGACGAACCGACCAACCACCTGGATCTGGATGCCATTCTCTGGCTCGAAGGCTGGCTGCAAAGCTATCCCGGTACCTTGCTGCTGATTTCCCACGACCGGGATTTTCTCGATGCGGTGGTCGACCACGTCGCCCATGTCGAGCAGCGCAAGCTGACGCTCTACCGTGGCGGTTACAGCGCCTTCGAACGTACCCGTGCCGAGCGTTTGGCTCAGCAGCAGCAGGCGTACGAGAAGCAGCAAGTGCAGCGTGCGCACATGGAAAAGTACATCGCCCGCTTCAAGGCCCAGGCCACCAAGGCTCGTCAGGCGCAGAGCCGCATCAAGGCGCTGGAACGCATGGAAGAGCTGAGCGCGGCGCATGTCGACTCGCCCTTCGATTTCGTGTTTCGCGAGGCGGACAAGATTTCCACGCCACTGCTCAGCCTCAGCGAAGGCCGCCTGGGCTATGGCGACAAGACCATCCTGCAGCAGGTCAAGCTGAGCCTGGTGCCCGGCGCGCGCATCGGCCTGCTCGGCCCCAATGGCGCGGGCAAGTCGACGCTGATCAAGAACCTCTCCGCCGAACTGCAGCCGCTCAGTGGCAGCCTGACCCGCGGCGAGAACCTGGTGATCGGCTACTTCGCCCAGCACCAGCTCGATGCCCTGGACGACAAGGCCAGCCCGCTCCTGCACCTGCAGCGCATCGCGCCGGCCGAGCGTGAGCAGACCCTGCGTGATTTCCTCGGTGGCTTCGACTTCCGCGGCCCGCGCTGCGACGAGCCGGTGCTGAATTTCTCCGGTGGCGAGAAGGCGCGCCTGGCCCTGGCGCTGATCGCCTGGGGCAAGCCCAACCTGCTGCTGCTCGATGAGCCGACCAACCACCTGGATCTGGAGATGCGCCTGGCGCTGACCATGGCCCTGCAGGAGTTCGCCGGGGCGGTGGTGGTGGTGTCTCACGACCGGCACCTGCTCAAGAGCACCACCGACGAGTTCCTGCTGGTCGCCGACGGCCGGGTGGCGCCGTTCGACGGTGACCTGGAGGATTACGCGCGCTGGCTGGTGGATTACCGTCAACGGCAGGCCGCTCCGGCGACTGCGACTGCGGTAGCGGTTGGCAGCGGCAACGACAAGCGAGGTCAGCGCCAGGCCGCCGCTGCCCTGCGTCAGCAACTGGCACCGCACAAGAAGGCGGCGGACAAGCTCGAAGCCGAGCTCGGCCAGGTGCAGGGCACGCTTGCCGCACTGGAAGCACGCCTGGGCGATAGCGCCCTCTACGAGGCGCCGCGCAAGGAAGAGCTGCGCCAGGCCCTGGCCGAGCAGGCCGGGCTCAAGGGCCGTGAAGCGGAGCTGGAAGAACAGTGGCTGGAGGCCCTGGAAACCTTGGAAACCCTGCAGCAGGAATTGGAGGCAACAGGTTGAATTTCGACGTTATCGATATGGCCTGGCTGGCCGCCTGGAGCCAGCCGCTGATGCGTACTGGTCAGGTTATCCTGATCCTGTCGCTGGCCTGGCTGGCGCAGCGTATTCTCACCCGTGGCATCACCCGTCTGGGCCAGCGTTATCCGCAACTGCCGCCTGAACTGCTGGTGCCGTTGCGCGGCCTGACCCGTTGGCTGATCCTCGGCAGCGCCTTCATGCTGGTGCTCGAGCGACTGGGCGTTTCGGCGCAGGTTTTGTGGGGCGCGCTGACCGGCTTCGTCGCCGTTGCCGCTATCGCGTTCTTCGCCATCTGGAGCGTATTGTCGAACCTGTTCTGTGCGCTGCTGATCTTCGCCCTCGGGCCGTTTCGTATCGGCGACTGCGTCGAGGTGCTGGAAAGCGCCGACAAACCTGGGGTTCGTGGGCGTGTGCTGGACATCAACCTGTTCTACACCACCCTGGAAGACCTGACCGGTGATGCGCCGGGCACCTGGGTGCAGATTCCCAACAGCCTGTTCTTCCAGAAAGCCGTGAGGCGCTGGCGTAACGGCGATGCACCGGCACCGCGCAAGATCGAATCCTGATCATCATTCATTCGAGGTCACCGTCATGGCTCTGGAAACCTGGCTCGCATTCTTCGTCGCCTGTTGGCTGATCAGCCTCTCGCCGGGGGCCGGTGCCATCGCCTCGATGTCGGCGGGCCTGCAATACGGCTTTCTGCGCGGTTACTGGAACGCGCTGGGCCTGCAGATCGGCCTGGCACTGCAGATCGCCATCGTTGCCGCCGGCGTCGGCGCGGTGCTGGCGACTTCGGCACTGGCCTTCAGCCTGATCAAATGGTTTGGCGTGGTTTACCTGCTGTATCTCGGCTGGTGCCAGTGGCGCGCACTGCCTGCCGATATGAGCGTCACCGGCGAGCGTCCCATCGGCCGGCCGCTGAGCCTGGTGCTGCGCGGCTTTCTGGTGAATTTCGGCAACCCCAAGGCGATCGTCTTCATGCTCGCCGTGCTGCCGCAGTTCATCAACCCCCATGCACCGCTGACCGAGCAGTACCTGATCATTGGCGTGACCATGGTGACCGTCGACCTGATCGTCATGGCTGGCTATACCGGCCTGGCGGTGCGCGTGCTGCGCCTGCTGCGTACGCCGCGCCAGCAGCGCGTCATGAACCGCAGCTTTGGCGCGCTGTTCGTGGGCGCTGCGGCGTTGCTGGCTACCGTGCGTCGCGCACCGGTCTGAGAACCTGCTTAAAGCCTGCTGCGCGTCGGCCCTGCGGCGTTAAAAACAGGCTCAAAAAGGCGCTTGCGGCTATCGCACTTCAGTGCGGCCCCGAAGGGGCGAGCGAAGCGAGTCATGCTCATGTACAAAAGTACACTCCGCTTTCTCGCCTGTTTTTGTGGGGGCGCCTAGCCCTTGCATGGCTCTAGCTCGCGAGACTTTGAACAGGTCTTGAAATGCGTGTATGGATCGACGCCGACGCCTGCCCACGGTTGGCGCGGGATCAGGTGGTCAAGTTCGCCCTCAAGCGCAACTTCGAGGTGGTCATGGTCGCCGGGCAGGCGCAGCCCAAACCGGCTTTCACCTGCGTGCGCCTGATCGTGGTGCCGAGTGGCCCGGATGCAGCCGATGATTACCTGGTGGAACATGCGGTGCCAGGCGAGTTGGTGATCTGCAGCGACGTGCCGCTGGCCGACCGCCTGGTGAAGAAGGGCGTGCTGGCGCTGGATCCGCGCGGCAAGGCGTTCGACGAGCGCAACATGGGCGAGCGCCTGGCTGTGCGCAACCTGTTCACCGACCTGCGCGAACAGGGGCAGGTCGGTGGCGGCCAGGCCGCCTATGGCGACAAGGATCGCCAGGCGTTCGCCAATTCCCTGGATCGTCTGCTGACGCGTCTTTCGCGCGGTTGAGGGTTCCCTACTTGCTGACGAGCTTGCGAGCTAGAGCTCTGCAAGGCAAAAACAGGCGAGGAAGCGGAGTGTACTTTTGTACATGAGCATTCCGAGCCTGTTTTTAACGCCGCAGAGCCGACGCGCAGCTGGTCGTTACTCGTGTGTCAGTTCCAGCACCCGATCCACCAGCTTGTTGATCCCCGACGCGGCCTGTGAGATCGAATTGGCCAGCATGTAGGCCGGCGTGGTCACCAGCTTGCGCTGGGTATCCTCGACGATATCTTCGACGTTGCACTCGGCGTGCTCGGCGCCCATTTTGGTCAGTGCTGCTGCGGTGTCGGCGTCATGGCCGATGGTGCAGGTCACGCCGGCGCCGAAGATGCGCGCCGCCAGGGCCGGGGCGATGCAGATCAGGCCGATGGGTTTGGAGGCGCTTACGAACGACTGTGCAGCGGCCAGCACGTCGGCCTGCACGCTGCAATCGCTGCCCGTGCTGGCGAAGTCGGAAAGATTCTTGGCGGCGCCGAAGCCACCCGGCAGGATCAGTGCATCGAAGTCGTCGGCGCGCAGTTGGCGCACGTCCTTGATGTTGCCGCGGGCGATCCGCGCGGATTCCACCAGCACGTTGCGCGGCGGCTGCATTTCTTCGCCGCTGAGGTGATTGAGCACATGAGCCTGGTCGATGTCGGGCGCGAAACACTGCACCTCGACGCCGCGTTGATCGAGGCGCAGCAGGGTGATCACGCTTTCATGGATCTCCGAGCCGTCATAGACGCCACAACCGGAAAGAATCACTGCGACTTTCTTGTTCATCGACCAACTCCTGATGAGGTACGAGCCGAGTCCGGATCTTGCGCCCGGCGGCCTCGCTTGGGGGAAACTGCGTTCTTTTATGACTGGCTGGCCAGCCAATCGTTACAGGCTTTTAAACGCCCCCGAGGCTGTCGTCAAACCGCGTGCTTCAGCAGCCGCGTTGTCTACGACGGTACAGCCAGACGCCGAGGCCGATGATCAGCAAGGCGGCGAATACGTACAGCTGGATCTGATGCAGCTCGCCGAGCATGCCTTCCAGCGCCCGGCCGAGCCGGTAGGCCAGGGTGCCGAGCATGATGGCCCAGATCGCCGTGCCGATGGCGTCGAGAATCATGTAGCGACGCCGGGGGTAGCCCGACAGGCCGATGGCCAGCGGCATCACCGTGCGCATGCCGTAGAAGAAGCGAAAACCCAGCACCCACAGGTCGGGGTGGCGGCGCAGGTAGACCAGCGCCTTGTCGCTGAGCGTCTGCCAGTGCGGACGATTCTCAAGGATGCGCCGGCCGTGGCGGCGCCCGAGGTGATACCACAGCTGATCGGCGGCGTAGGTGCCGAGAAAGGCACAGGCGATCACCCACTCGATGCTGAGCAGGCCGCGCAACGCCAGGTAGGCGGCTAGCAGCAGCGACATCTCGCCCTCGAGGAAGGTCCCCAGTATCAGTGCGGGGTAACCGAAGTGCTGCAGCAGATTTTCCAGCATGTAAAGGCGACCGTAGAGGAGGGGGATGCAAGGCTACGCGGTTGGACACCGTAAAACAGCAATTGTCGAGAGACTGTGAAATGGCGCCGCTAGGGTCTGTTGACGTTCCGGCGCGGCCGTGCGTGAAACGTCAACAGACCCTAGGCCCGCGCGCCGCCGCTCAGGGCTTTTGCCGCAGCCGATGTGCCTTATCGGCTGCGACGCGCCGTCGCAGTATTCGTTATTGCCGTCATCATTTGGTCATAATGGCCGCTTATAACTGTCACGCTTCGCCCGCTTGAGCGGGCCCAGGAGTCTGCCGTGAGCTTTACCCCCGCCAACCGCCTGTTCCCCGCTACCCGCCTGCGTCGCAACCGTCGCGACGATTTTTCACGGCGTCTGGTCCGCGAGAACGTGCTGAGCACCAACGACCTGATCCTGCCGGTATTCGTGCTCGATGGCGAGAATCAGCGTGAGGCGGTGGCATCCATGCCCGGCGTTGAGCGTCTGTCCATCGACCTGCTGCTGCAGGAAGCGGAAAAGTGGGTGGCTCTGGGTATTCCCGCGTTGGCGCTGTTCCCGGTAACCCCCGCAGAAAAGAAAACCCTCGACGGCAGTGAAGCCTGGAACCCGGACGGCATCGCTCAGCGTGCCACCCGTGCGCTGCGCGCGCGCTTCCCCGAGCTTGGGGTGATCACCGACGTGGCCCTCGACCCGTTCACCACCCATGGTCAGGACGGCATTCTCGACGAAGAAGGCTACGTGCAGAACGACATCACCGTCGATGCGCTGGTCAAACAGGCACTGTCTCACGCCGATGCGGGTGCTCAGGTGGTGGCGCCGTCGGACATGATGGACGGGCGCATCCAGGCGATTCGCGAGGCGCTGGAGCTGGCCGATCACGTCAACGTGCGGATCATGGCCTACTCTGCCAAATACGCCAGTGCCTACTACGGCCCGTTCCGCGATGCGGTGGGCTCGTCGCTGAACCTCGGCAAGGCCAACAAGGCTTCCTACCAGATGGACCCGGCCAACAGCGACGAAGCGTTGCACGAGGTCGCCGCTGACCTGGCCGAGGGCGCCGACATGGTCATGGTCAAGCCGGGCATGCCGTACCTGGACATCGTTTCCCGGGTCAAAAGCGAATTCAAGGTGCCGACCTTTGTCTATCAGGTCAGTGGCGAATATGCGATGCACATGGCTGCCATCCAGAACGGCTGGCTCAGCGAAGCGGTCATTCTCGAGTCGCTGACGGCCTGCAAACGAGCGGGTGCCGATGGCATCCTCACTTATTTCGCCGTGCGTGCGGCCGAACTCATACGACAGGGGCAGTAGCCCCTCCAGGGTAATTCAATGAGCAACGAAGGACTCAGTGAGAACGAACAGCTCGATGTACCGGCAATCAGCCTGCCGGTGATCGACGAAGCGCCGGTGGAAACCATAGTGGAAACGCCAGTAGTCGAAACCACGGCGGTCGCCGTGCCAGTGCCCAGCCTGGATGACAGCAGCCTGTACATCCATCGCGAGCTGTCGCAGCTGCAGTTCAACATCCGCGTGCTGGAACAGGCGCTGGACGAGTCCTACCCGTTGCTGGAACGTCTGAAGTTCCTGCTGATCTTCTCCAGCAACCTCGATGAGTTCTTCGAAATCCGTGTTGCCGGGTTGAAGAAACAGATCAATTTCGCCCGTGAACAGGCCGGTGCCGATGGCTTGCAGCCCCATCAGGCGCTGTCGCGCATCGCCGAACTGGTACACGAGCAGGTCGGCCGTCAGTACGCCATCCTCAACGATGTGCTCTTTCCGGCGCTGGCCAAGCACGGCATCAACTTCATTCGCCGCCGCTACTGGACCACCAAGATCAAGGCCTGGGTGCGCCGTTACTTCCGCGACGAGATCGCGCCGATTATCACGCCGATCGGCCTCGATCCGACGCACCCGTTCCCGCTGCTGGTCAACAAGAGCCTGAACTTCATCGTCGAGCTCGAAGGCGTCGACGCCTTCGGCCGCGATTCCGGCCTGGCGGTGATCCCGGCGCCGCGTCTGCTGCCGCGGATCATCAAGGTACCGGAGGACGTCGGCGGCCAAGGCGCCAACTACGTGTTTCTGTCGTCGATGATCCATGCTCATGCCGATGATCTGTTCCC
This sequence comes from Phytopseudomonas flavescens, assembly GCF_900100535.1. Lineage (GTDB taxonomy): Bacteria > Pseudomonadota > Gammaproteobacteria > Pseudomonadales > Pseudomonadaceae > Aquipseudomonas > Aquipseudomonas flavescens. Next base: position 53,304 of record NZ_FNDG01000028.1, on the reverse strand, counting down.
CGGCATGAAGGTCAAGGGCTGCTACCAGTTCCGCCTGACCCGTAACGCCGACCTGTCGGTGGACACCGAGGACGTGGAAGACCTGGCCCGTGCGCTGCGCGGTGAGCTGTTCAGCCGCCGTTACGGCGATGCGGTGCGCCTGGAAGTGGTGGACAGCTGTCCGAAACACCTCACCGACCAGTTGCTCAAGCAATTCGGCCTGTCGGAGCATGAGCTGTATCAGGTCAACGGCCCGGTCAACCTGACCCGCCTGTTCAGCATCACCGGCCTGGAAAGTCACCAGGATCTGCAGTACCCGCCGTTCACTCCGGTAATCCCCAAGTTACTGCAGAACAGCGAGAACATTTTCAGCGTGGTCAGCAAGCAAGACATCCTCCTGCTGCATCCCTTCGAGTCCTTTACTCCCGTGGTGGATCTGTTACGCCAGGCGGCGAAAGACCCACACGTGTTGGCCATCAAGCAGACGCTCTACCGCTCTGGCGCCAACTCGGAGATCGTCGATGCGCTGGTGGAAGCCGCGCGCAACGGCAAGGAAGTTACCGCGGTGATCGAGCTGCGCGCGCGCTTCGACGAGGAGTCCAACCTGGCCCTGGCCAGCCGCCTGCAGGCTGCAGGTGCCGTGGTGATCTACGGTGTGGTGGGCTTCAAGACCCACGCCAAGATGATGCTCATTCTGCGTCGCGAGAATGGCGAGATTGTCCGTTATGCGCACCTGGGTACCGGCAACTATCACGCCGGTAATGCTCGTCTGTACACCGACTACAGCCTGCTCACCGCTGACGTGGCGCTGGGTGAGGACGTGTCCAAAATGTTCAGCCAGCTGATTGGCATGGGCAAAACCCTGCGCATGAAGAAGCTCCTGCATGCGCCCTTTACCTTGAAGAAAACCCTGCTCGACCTGATCGCCAGGGAAACCCAGCTGGCCAGCGAAGGCAAGCCGGCGCACATCATCGCCAAGTTCAACTCGCTGACCGATGCGAAGATCATTCGCGCGCTGTACAAGGCCAGCCAGACCGGCGTGCGGATCGACTTGGTGGTGCGTGGCATGTGCTGCCTGCGGCCTGGCGTGGCGGGGGTGTCGCACAACATCCAGGTGCGCTCGATCATCGGCCGCTTCCTGGAACACACCCGGGTGTTCTACTTCCTCAATGGCGGCGAAGAGAAAATCTATCTGTCCAGTGCCGACTGGATGGAGCGCAACCTCGACAAGCGTGTGGAGACGTGCTTCCCGGTGGAGGGCAAGAAACTCATCACTCGGGTCAAGAAGGAACTGGAAGCCTACCTCACCGACAACACCCATGCGTGGGTGCTGCAGCCCGATGGCCGTTACCTGCGCCTGTCGCCGACCGGCAACCAGAACTCGCGCAGCGCCCAGGCCAGCCTGCTGGAGAAGCTCAGCGCACCGGTGATCGCCGCGCGCTGATTGCATGGCGAAAAAGGAAACGGGCCCTATGGGCCCGTTTTCGTTATCGGTGAATCAGCCCGTACGGATGGGCCTGTGGCTGTGGCCGCTGCAGGCCAGACGGCTGAGCCCAGGGCGGCGCGTGATCGGCAGCCTAGCGGGAATGGCCCTGGGTGGGGTCACTCTCGGTCATCGGAGTCTGGCTATGCACGCTCCACCAGCATGGGCGATGTTCGGAGAAACTATGAAATTGCGGTGCCAGCCGATCGGTCAGCGCATCGAAGACGCCAAGGGCGAGCGCCATGGTTGCGCCGTCGTCTATGGCACCCAGGGTCGAGCCGCAGTGTGGACAGAAAGCCCGGCAGGTCGCCTCTGACGAGCGCCAGAGCTTAGGTTCGCCACAAGGGCCGGTCCATTCCAGCTGGGACTTGTCCAGCTCCACCCAGGCCAGGGTCAGCGCCCCGGAATGCCGCTGGCACTGCTCACAGGAGCAGGTATGGGGATCGCGAAACTCACCTCGGACACTGAACCTGACCTGCCCGCAAAGGCAGCCTCCCGTGTAGCTCGGCACATGACTCATCGGTACCTGCTCCCTGATCATCGCGCTGTGAACCTTGGCCCGGTATGGGGCGGTCAGCGGTGGAATTCTAGCGTCTTGCCAGGGCCGTGCAGTGCCGCCAAGTGTTGCAAACGACCTATGCACGGCCGGCGTCGTAGGGTGGGTTAGCGGCGTCATGCCCGATGGTTTCAAGCGCCGCCATCTCGACGCGCCGCGTAACCCACCAGGCGCTGTCAGGTGCTGCACGAGGGTGGGTTACCTGTCCGCCATAGCTCAAAACCACGCCTCTTTCATCGCCAGACAGGTGTCGTCGCGCTGCTCCAGCAGGTCCAGGTGGTGATGACAGCCTGGTACCTCGCGGAGCAGGAAGTAGCGTGCGGCCTGCAGCTTGCCGCTGTAGAAGTCGGCGTCGGGCGCGTTGCCGGCCAGACGCCCCTGCTCGGCGTGCACCGCCTGTTCCAGCCAGCGCCAGCCGATCACCAGATGGCCGAAGACCTTGAGGTACAGCGCCGAATCTGCCAGGGCGCCGTTCACGCGGCCCTGCTGCAGGTCGCCGAGCAGGCCGAGGGTGACCGCCGACAGGCGCGCCAGCAGGGTTTCCAGGGGCTGGCGCAGGGTGTCCAGTTCGATGAAGGGCTCGGCGCGCCGGCAGGTCGCGATGATCTGCCGGCTCAATGCCTTGAGCGCCGCGCCGCCGTGCTGGCCGATCTTGCGCCCGAGCAGATCCAGGGACTGGATGCCGTGGGTGCCTTCGTGGATCGGGTTGAGGCGATTGTCACGGTAATACTGTTCCACCGGGTGATCGCGGGTATAGCCGTGACCGCCGAGAATCTGCATCGCCAGGGCATTGGCCTGCAGGCAATACTCGGAGGGCCAGGACTTGGCGACCGGGGTCAGCAGGTCGAGCAGTTGCCCGGCCTGCTCACGCTGTTCGGGGTCTTCCAGCGTCTGGCTATCGTCGAACAGACGGGCGCAGTAAAGGGCCAGGTCGAAGGCACCTTCCACGTAGGCTTTCTGGGTCAGCAGCATGCGGCGCACATCGGCGTGTTCGATGATCGCCACCTGAACGCTTGCCGGGCTCTTGCCGTCGGGCAGGCGCCCCTGGGTACGCTGGCGGGCGTATTCCAGGGCGTACAGATAACCGGCATAGCCGAGCATCACCGCGCCCATGCCGACGCCGATGCGCGCCTCGTTCATCATCTGGAACATGTAGGACAGGCCTGCATGTGGCTGTCCTACCAGATAGCCGACGCAGTTGCCCTGGTCGCCGAAATTCAGTGCAGTGGACGTGGTGCCACGCCAGCCCATCTTGTGGAACAGGCCCGCCAGGATCACGTCGTTGCGTGGGCCCGGCTTGCCGTCCTCGCCGATCAGGAATTTCGGCACGATGAACAGCGAAATGCCTTTCACCCCGGCAGGTGCGTCGGGCAGGCGGGCCAGCACCAGGTGGATGATGTTCTCGCCGAGGTCGTGATCGCCGCCAGAGATGAAGATCTTGTTGCCCTTGAGGCGGTAGCTGCCATCGGCCGCCGGTTCGGCGCGGGTGCGCAGGTCGGCGAGGGAGGAGCCGGCGTGGGGCTCGGTCAGGGCCATGGTGCCGAAGAAGCGGCCCTCGATCATCGGTTGCAGGAAAAGGCGCTTCTGCAAGTCATCGCCAAAGGCTTCGATCAGGTTGGCAGCCGCCATGGTCAGCAGCGGGTAGGAGGCCGTGGCGATGTTGGCCGCCTGGAAGTGCGCGAAACAGGCCTGGGACAGCAACGTGGGCAGTTGCATGCCGCCGGCGTCGAAATCCCTCGTCGCGTTCAGGAAACCGGCATCGATAAAGGCCTGCAGCGCGGGTTTGACTTCGTCGATCAACTGCGCAGCGCCTTCGACGTATCGGGGTTCATGCTCATCGCCCTTGCGATTATGCGTGGCGAACCGCTCTTCGGCGATGCTGCGCGCGGTATCCAGCGCAGCATCGAAGGTTTCCCGGTTGTGCTCGGCGAAGCGCTGGCGGCCGGTTAGCGCTTCGGCGTCCAGCACTTCGTAGAGTTCGAACGCCAGGTTGCGGGCGCTGAGCAAGGTCTCGGGCATGATGGCTCTCCGGTGGGGTGTCGCCAGTCTAGGCCGCTGGTTACCGGCGGCCAGCATCATCGACCGCCGTGATGGCACGCGACAGGTCAGCCTGCCCCGGGCAGACGCTGCGCGGCGCGGCCGGGCGGGCTACAATTCGCCTCCTGCTCAGGAGCCGATGATGAATTACCGCCACGCCTTCCATGCCGGCAACCATGCCGATGTGCTGAAACACTTGGTGCTGTGCCGCCTGTTCGCCCTGCTGGCGCGCAAGGAGGCTCCCTACGCCTATCTCGACAGCCATGCCGGCGTCGGCCTGTACGACCTGGCCGGCGACCAGGCCAGCCGCACCGGTGAGTGGCGTGAAGGCATCGGCCGGTTGTGGGATGCCACGGACGCACCGCAGCCGCTGCTCGATTACCTGGACGTGATCCGCGCGATGAACGCCGATGGGGTGCTGCGCCACTACCCGGGCTCGCCCGAGCTGGCGCGCCTGCAGACACGCGAACAGGATCGTCTGCACCTCAACGAGAAACACCCGGAAGACGGTCGCTTGCTCAAAGAGAACATGGCCGGTGACCGGCGTGTGGCCGTGCATCTGGGCGAAGGCTGGCACCTGCCACGCGCCCTGCTGCCGACTCGCGAGAAGCGGGCGGTGATGCTGATCGATCCACCGTTCGAGAAGGCCGATGAGCTGGAGCGCTGCGTCACCTCCCTCAACGAGGCCATCGGGCGTATGCGCCAGACCATCGTGGCGATCTGGTACCCGATCAAGGACGAGCGTCAGCTCAGGCGCTTCTACCGCGACATGGAAAACAGCGCGGCGCCGAAACTGCTGCGTGCCGAGCTGTTCGTGCACCCAGCCGATGAAGCCCAGCGCCTGAATGGCTCCGGCCTGCTGATCAGCAATCCGCCATGGGGCCTGGAAGAGGAGTTGCGTGAACTGCTGCCCTGGCTGGCCGAGCGCCTGGCACAGAGCAAGGCAAGCTGGCGCCTGGACTGGCTGATCGCTGAACAGGGCTGACAGCGCTCCTGTTCATCTATCGCGGGCCCGTTTTTGGCTGTTCGTCAGAGCGTCCACGAACCGCGCCGGGTCTTCCACCATCATCAGGTGCCCACCGGGCAGACAGGTGAAGCTGGCCGCCTTTTCCAGCGCCCACTGTGGAACGTTCCAGCCAGCTTTCGAACGTTCACCGGCGATCAGGTGCACGGGGACCGGTCCTTCGAATACTTTCCTGACTGCCTGCGGGTAATCCGCATTGCCGGTCACTGCAACGACCGAGCGTGCGGTGGCCTGAATGGTCGATGCCGGTTGGTTGTCCAGTAAGCTCGACGCGGTTGCGCGATGGCTCGCAGAGGTCGTTATCCCGGACCTGGCCAACCAGACTTCGGGCTTTTCCCTGAATTGAGTCAGCATCGCATCGGCCTCATGGGCCGTCATCTGAGCCACGCTGGCTGACCAGAAGGCGTCGGCCAGCGAGAAATTTCCTTCGACGCTATGAATCGACGCGACGCTTGCCGGATGAGCCGTTGCGAACAGCATGGCGATCGCGCCTCCAACGGAGTGACCTGCCAGGTGAACACGCTCGATGTCCCTTGCCGTGAGCCATCGAGCGAGATGTGCCACCTGCCCGGGTAGCGTGATGGTGGCGGGATCCACATGCTGCAGGGCGCCGTAGCCGAGCAGATCGGGCGTATGTGCCTGGATGCCCTGTGAATGGAATACCGGTGCCAGATCGCGCAGGCTGCCGATCAGGCCATGGATGAGAAGGTACGGGTGCTCGGACATTTAGGCCCATCCATGGATCGGTCGTCGCCGATCTACCTTCGCCGTGGGTCGACGTAGTAGCTCAGTTGCTGACGCGGGTTCAGGTACTCGCGGGCTTCGGCGGGAAGCTGCGAAGCGCGCACGCTGGCTGCGATGGTCAGTGAGGGCTCCGCCTCCAGGTTGACGATCAACGCCTCTTCCTTGGGTACTTGCGGGTCGTAGATGATCAGTGTCGGTTTCATCGGCAGGGTAGGGTGCATGCCCAGCACCAGGGCGTAGCGTTCGTCCTCCAGCTGCACCAGGCTGCCCGGCGGGTAGACGCCCATGCAACGGATGAAGGCCTTCAGCGCGACCTCGTCGAAGTGCACCCGTTGTTGCGGCGAAAACATGCGCGCCAGGGCCTCGTGAGGGCTCAGGGCGGTGCGCGGGTCGAGCGGGTTGCACAGGTTGTCGAAGTGATTGGTGATGCACACGATGCGGCTCAGGCGGCCGATCGAGGCCTCGTGCAGTTGCCGGGGGTAGCCGCTGCCGTCGCAGTATTCGTGGTGTTCGTGGATGATGCGCAGCACGTCGTCATCGAGCATCAGTTTCTCGCCCATGCGGCGTCCGAAAACGGTGTGCATTTCCAGTAACTGCTGTTCGGCGCGAGTCAGGGGCGGCGCCTTGAGCAGGACCTTGCTGGGCACTTCCAGCTTGCCGATGTCGTGCAGCAGGGCGCCCATGCCGAGCATGTGGCTGGACTCGCCGTCCAGGCCCAGCTGGCGGCCCAGCATCACTGACAGCACGGTGACGTTGAGCGAATGCACGTAGGCGTCTTCGGCGGCCTTGCCGGTGATGCTGTGCAGGGCGACGCCATCCTCGCCAAGCATGGTTTCGACCAGCTCGTTGACCAGGGCTCCAGCCTGTTTCACCGACTCCTCCGGCTGGTTGCGCAAGCTCTGGTTGAGTGTCTTGACCCGTTGACTGGCCTGGGTGAAAGCGCGGTCGACCTCGGACAGCCTCTTGCGCAGCACGCTGAGTGTCTTGACCCGGATCTGCCGTGCCTGCTCCTGGGGATCCGGCGGTGCCGGTGGTGCCTGCTCGACTACTTTGCTCGGCAGTGCCACCGGCCCACAGTCGCTGCGCGCAGGGTCGTAGCGCAGGCGCTTGAGGCCAAGGGCACGCAGTTGTTTGAGTTGGCTTTCGTCCTTGATCTTGAAGCTGCTGAAGGCGAACGAATGTTCCCACCAGCTCAGATCGAGTTGGACATAAAGCCCGACACAGAGCTGGTCGGGCGAAATGTATTGATTGGTATCCGGCATTCCGTGCTGATCTGCTGGTGGCTGTTCGCTGAGTCTAGCGCCGTGTGGGCATTGTGCTGGCCAATCGCCTTTGACCGTCGTGAAATCAGGCTGGCAGGCACACGCCGGTTCCGCCCAGGCCGCAATAACCCTCCGGGTTTTTCGCCAGGTACTGCTGGTGATAGGCCTCCGCGTAATAGAAGGTTGGCGCCAACGCAATCTCCGTGGTGATGGTGCCGAAGCCGGATTTCTCCAGTTCGCCCTGGAACTGCGCCTGGCTGCGGCGCGCGGCTTCGAGCTGCTGCTCGTCGCTGCAGTAGATGGCCGAGCGGTACTGGCTACCGATGTCGTTACCCTGGCGCATGCCCTGGGTCGGGTTATGCACTTCCCAGAACACCTTGAGCAGTTCCTCGTAGCGGGTCTGCCGTGGATCGAACACCACCAGCACCACTTCGGCATGCCCGGTCAGGCCCGAGCAGGTTTCCTCGTAGGTCGGATTGGGAGTATGGCCACCGGCATAGCCCACCGCAGTGGTCCATACCCCAGGCTGCTGCCAGAAGCGCCGCTCGGCTCCCCAGAAGCAGCCCAGGCCGAACACCGCGGTCTGCAGCCCGTCGGGGAAGGGCCCTTGCAGCGGGTTACCGTTCACGTAATGGGCTTCGGGGACCGAGATCGGCGTCTCACGGCCGGGCAGCGCCTGTTCGGTGCTGGGCAGTTCGAGTTTGTGGGCAAGAATTTGCGAGCGTAAGACCATGGTGCATGTTCTCCGAATCGTTGTTCTGGGTAGACCGCGGCGGTCTGTGGACGTTAGCTGCCGTTCAGCGCGTGGGACGCCGCGGGTAGCGCTTGAGGCTTTCTACCAGATCGCGGCCCGCGATGGGGCGGTCGAACAGGTAGCCCTGGCCGATATCGCAGTGCTGGCGGCGCAGGAAATTCAGCTGGGCAGCGGTTTCGATACCTTCGGCGACCACCGTGAGCTTGAGGTTGTGCGCCATGGCGATCACCGCGGAAGTGATTTCCATGTCGTCCTGATTCTCCGGGATCTCCTTGATGAAGCTGCGGTCGATCTTGATCACGTCGATGGGGAATTTCTTCAGGTAGCTGAGCGATGAGTAGCCCGTGCCGAAGTCGTCCATGGCCAGCGTCAGGCCCAGCTGTTTCAGGCGGCCGAGCAGGCTGCGGGTGTCTTCGGTGGCTTCCAGCAGCAGGCCTTCGGTGAGCTCGAGCTCGAGCATCTCCGGCGGCAACTGTTCCTCCTCGAGGATGGCCGCGATCGAACCGACCAGATCCGGGTCGCTGAACTGTTTGGGCGACAGGTTGATCGCCACCTGCAGGTTACCCAGCCCTACGGCGGTGAGCTGCTTGCTCATGCGGCAGGCCTGCCGTACCACCCACTTGCCGATGGGAATGATCAGGCCGGTTTCTTCGGCGACGCTGATGAACTGATCCGGGCGGATCATGCCCTTTTCCGGGTGCTGCCAGCGTAGCAGCGCCTCCACGCCGAGCAGCTGCCCGTTCTTCAGGCACAGCTTGGGCTGATAGAACACTTCCAGTTCATTCTGCGTCAAGGCGCGGCGCAGGTTGTTCTCCACGAACAGCTTGTAATTGGCTTCGGCATTGAGAGCGTCGGTGAAGACCTGCAACTGATGCTTGCCATTGGCCTTGGCCTTGTGCAGTGCCAGGCCGGCATGTTTCATCAGGGTTTGCGGGTCTTCGCCGTGCTCGGGCGAGCAGGCCAGGCCCACGGAGCCGGTGACGTTGATCAACTGGTTGTCGACGAACAGCGGCTTGTCCATGGTCTGCAATACCTGCTGGGCGATGAGCTGGCCGCGCTCGCTCTGGCAGTTATCGAGAAGGATGGCGAATTCGTTGCTGGCGAAGCGCGCCAGGGTGCCTTCGCCGCTGAAACTGTTGTGCAGGCGCTTCGCCAGGCTGACCAGCAGCTTGTCGCCGGTCTGGTGACCAAGGGTATCGTTGATGCGCTTGAAGTTGTCGATGTCGACCAACAGCAGGCTGACCGGGGCGCTGCCGTTGCTGGCGAAGCGTTTTTCCAGGGCGCGGATGAAGGCGTAGCGATTTCCCAGGCCCGTCAGGTTGTCGCTGTAGGCCAGCCGTTCGATGCGCTGCTGGGAGTGCTTGGTCTCGGTGATGTCCTCGTAGATGCCGATGTAATGGGTCAGGCTGCCGTCATCGGCATGCACCTTGGATATCGAGAACTGCCCCCAGTAGGGCTCCAGGTTCTTGCGCCGGCTCCTGAACTCGCCCTGCCAGCTGTTCTGCTCTGCCAGCCCGGAGGTGCTGTCGAACAGCAGGTCGCTGAGATTTTCCAGGGCCGGCAGTTCAGCGAGCTGACGGCCCTGCACCTCGTCGGCGCTGTACTGGGTGATGGCGGTGAAACTCGGGTTGACGTACTCCACCATGCCGTCGCGATTGAGCAGGATGAAGGCACTGGCGCTCTGTTCGACGGCGCGCTGGAACAGATACAGGGCGCTGGTCGCGCTACGGCGTGCCTGGTTGCTGAGGACGTTGGCATATTGGTCCGCCAGCTCGCCGACGAAGGCGATTTCCTCCGCCTGCCAGGTGCGTGACCCGCCGGTGTGCTCCAGGCAAAGCACGGCGACCAGCTCTCCGCCAACGCGGATGCTGGCATCGAGCAGGGCGGTGATCGCTTCCGGGCGCAGGTAGTCGTCGCGCAGCTCTCTGGTGCGGGGGTCGTTCTCGGCGTCCTGAACACTCAATGAGCGGCTTTCCTTGAGCGCCCGCAGGTAGCTTGGATAGCGCCGGCCATCGATCGCCGGTGCCACTTCATACTGATCCTGATCGAGCAGATACAGGGCAACGGGGTCGAGGGTGTCGCCATTGAGGTGCCAGATACCTGCTCGGGCGACAGCGTAGATCTCGCAGGCGCTTCGAGTGATCAGTTCGGCGGCCTCACGGGCCTGGTCATCGCTCTGATAGCGTTTGCTGGCCAGGCGCATGATGAGTTGTTGCTGGGCCAGGGAGCGCGAGCAATCCTGCTGCAGCTCAGCCTGGCTGCGCTCGAACTGCTCCAGCGAATCCAGCACCGTGGTGGCTTTGGGTGTGGGTGGCGCTGGCGTCGGTAGCCTGGGGCCGTCGGTAACGGCATCGTCGGTGATCATCAGGTAGCCGCGCAGCAGATGCCGCCCCCGTTGTCTGAACGGTTCGCCGAGCTCCATCATCCTCAACGGACCGCGAGGTGTGTGCAGGGTGTAATGCACCAGGTAGTGGGCGCCCTCGGACAGCTGCAATTGGATGGCATCGTGCAGGCGGTAACGTGCTTCCGGTTCCATCAGGCTGGCATAGGGCGTTTCCACCAGGGTGCAGAGATCGCTGGCAGCGATGCCGAGCTGCTTGTCGCAGGAGGCGTCGAGAAACAATAGCAGCCAGTTCGCTTCGTTCATCCGCTCGAAGCGCATCATGCCGAGCCGGGAGGGCACGGGCAGCTGCGTCACGACCTCGGCCGCTACACGGCTCGCGACATCGGGATGGCTTTTCATCGAATGGCTGTATCCATCTGCTGGCGTAGGTAAACGCCTGGCATCTTCACTATAGCGCTAACAAGGGGTGTAGCCGTATCTCCCTGGCCGCTGTGAGGCGGTAATGCCGCTTAGGTTGCACCATGGTGCGACAGCTGACAAGAAGTCTAATGGCATTGTGATTTCTTTATTATAAAAACATGATTTATAAGGGATTGTTATTGAAAAGGAGGGCTCCCGAAGCTGTTCGAGCAGGCTCGTCGACGGCACCCTGGGAAATGCCAGGTAAAAAAAACCCCGCCTGATCGGGCGGGGTCGAGGTTACGAGCGTGGCGCTCGAAAACGATTCGCTTACAGCAGCATGGTACGGATGTCGTTCAACACCTCACCCAGGCGCTTGGTGAAGCGTGCGGCAGCTGCACCATTGATCACTCGGTGATCGTAGGACAGCGACAGCGGCAGCATCAGCTTGGGCTGGAAGGCCTTGCCATCCCAGACCGGCTGGATGGTTGCCTTGCTGACACCGAGGATCGCCACTTCCGGCGCGTTGACGATCGGCGTGAAGCCGGTGCCGCCAATATGACCGAGGCTGGAGATGGTGAAGCAGGCACCCTGCATGTCATCGGCAGAGAGCTTCTTGGTGCGTGCCTTTTCCGCCAGGGCGGCGGCTTCGGCAGCCAGTTGCAGCAGGCTCTTCTGATCGACGTTCTTGATCACCGGCACCAGCAGGCCATCCGGGGTGTCGACGGCGAAACCGACGTGCACGTATTTCTTGCGGATCACCGCTTTGCCGCTTGGTGCCAGCGAACTGTTGAAGTCCGGCAGCTCCTTGAGCAGGTAGGCGCACGCCTTGAGCAGCAGTGGCAGAACGGTCAGCTTCACGCCGGCTTTCTCGGCGACGGCCTTCTGGGCGACGCGGAAGGCTTCCAGCTCGGTGATGTCAGCCGAATCGAACTGAGTGACGTGCGGCACGTTCAGCCAGCTGCGGTGCAGGTTGGCGGCGCCGACCTGCATCAGGCGGGTCATCGGCACTTCTTCGATTTCACCGAACTTGCTGAAATCGACGGTCGGGATCGGCGGAATGCCAGCACCACCGGTTGCACCGGCAGCCGCTGCGGCAGGAGCCGACTTGGCCTTCTGCAGCTCGGCCTTGACGTAGACCTGCACGTCTTCCTTGAGGATGCGGCCTTTCGGGCCAGTGCCTGGCACCGCGCTCAGCTCGACGCCGAACTCGCGGGCCAGCTGACGCACCGCCGGGCCGGCGTGCACCTTGCTGCCATCGCGGCTCGGCGCGGCTGCCGGAGCGGCCTGCGGGGTTGCCTTGGCGGGTGCGCTGCCCTGGACGTTGGCCGGCTTGGCCTGTTCCGGAGCGGCGGCTGGTGCCTGCGCGGCGGCCGCAGGCTTGGCGGCTGCCTTACCCTGGACCTTGAGGACCAGGATCAGGTCGCCGGTCTTGGCCTGATCGCCAACCTTGATGGAAATGCTTTCGATCACGCCAGCCTTGGGGGCGGGGATCTCCATGCTGGCCTTGGCCGATTCCAGCACGATCAGCGACTGCTCGGTTTCGACGCTGTCGCCAACCTTGACCAGCACCTCGATCACGCCAGCGGCGTCGTCGCCGATATCCGGAATACGCACTTCTTCACTGCTGTCGCCAGCCGGCTCTTCAGCTGCCGCAGGAGCGGCGGCTTCGGCTTCGGCGGGTGCAGCGGCGCTCGGTGCGGCAGCAGGAGCACTGGCCGCCTGCTTGGGCTGTGCCCCTGCGGCGCCCTTGAGCACCAGAATCAGATCGCCGGTGCCCACTTCGTCACCCACCTTGACCGACACGCTCTCCACCACGCCGGCGGCGGGCGAGGGGATTTCCATGCTCGCCTTGTCGGACTCGAGGGTGATCAGCGACTGGTCGACGTCGATGGTATCGCCCGGCTTGACCGCTACTTCGATGATGCTGGCCTTGGCGCTGGAACCGATGTCCGGCACCTTGACTTCCTGCGGCTCGGCACTGCCAGCCGACTCGGCCTGTGGCTCGGCGGCTGGTTGCGCTGCAGCGGCAGGTTCTGCCTGGGCAGGTGCCGGCTTTTCCTTGGCCGGGGCGGCTTCGGCATCGCCTTCCACGTCCAGCTCGAGCAGCTCGTCGCCTTCTTTGAGGCTGTCGCCCAGCTTGACCTTCAGGCTTTTCACGACACCGGCCTTGGGGGCTGGAATCTCCATGCTGGCCTTGTCCGACTCGAGGGTCAGCAGGCTTTGGTCGGCCTCGATGCGGTCGCCAACCTTGACGAACAACTCGATGACTTCACCCTCACCACCGCCGATGTCGGGTACGCGAATCAATTCACTCACAATGCGTCTCCTTAGCAGTCCAGAGGGTTGCGTTTTTCGGGGTCGATACCGAACTTGACGATGGCTTCGGCCACCACCTTGCGTTCGATCTGACCACGATCGGCCAGCGCTTCGAGCGCAGCCAGAACGACCCAGCGGCGATCCACTTCGAAGAAGTCGCGCAGTTTGCGGCGGCTGTCGCTGCGGCCGAAACCGTCGGTACCCAGTACCTTGTACTCCTTGACCGGAACCCACTGACGAACCTGTTCGGCGAACAGCTTCATGTAGTCGGTGCTGGCGATGACCGGGCCCTGGCGGCCGCTCAGGCACTGCTCGACGTAGCTCTGCTTGGGTTCCTGTTCCGGGTGCAGGCGATTGCTGCGCTCCACGGCCAGGCCATCGCGACGCAGTTCGTTGAAGCTGGTCACGCTCCACACATCGGCGCCGATGTTGTAGTCGTTGCGCAGGATCTTCGCCGCTTCGCGAACCTCGTTGAGGATGGTGCCGCAGCCCAGCAACTGCACGTGGTGGGCGGCTTCCTTGTTGTCCTCTTCGAGCAGGTACATACCCTTGATGATGCCTTCTTCGACACCCTCGGGCATGGCCGGCTGCTGGTAATTCTCGTTCATCACGGTGATGTAGTAATAAACGTTTTCCTGCAGGGTCATCATCCGGTGCGTGCCTTCGCGCATGATCACCGCCAGTTCGTAGGCGTAGGTGGGGTCATAGCTGCGCACGTTGGGGATGGTGCTGGCGAGGATATGGCTGTGGCCGTCTTCGTGCTGCAGGCCTTCGCCGTTCAGCGTGGTGCGGCCTGAGGTGCCGCCCAGCAGGAAGCCGCGGGTCTGGCCGTCGCCAGCCGCCCAGGCCAGATCGCCGATACGCTGGAAGCCGAACATCGAGTAGAAGATGTAGACCGGCAGCATCGGCGTGTTGTAGTTGCTGTAGGCGGTACCGGCAGCCATGAAGGAGGAGAACGCCCCTGCCTCGTTGAGACCTTCCTGGAGGATCTGGCCGTCCTTCTCTTCGCGGTAGTACATCACCTGGTCACGGTCGACGGGCTCGTACAGCTGGCCAACCGGGGAGTAGATACCCAGCTGGCGGAACATGCCTTCCATACCGAAGGTACGGGCCTCGTCGGCGAGGATCGGCACGATGCGCTTGCCCAGTTCCTTGTCCTTGACCAGCGACGCGAGGATCCGGCCGAAGGCCATGGTGGTGGAGATTTCGCGGTCGCCGGAGCCATCCAGCACTGCCTTGAGGGTATCCAGTGGCGGCGTCGGGATGCTGATCGTGCCGCGGTTGCGCTGCGGCAAGTGGCCACCGAGCTTCTCGCGGCACTTGCGCAGGTATTTCATTTCCGCGCTGTCTTCGGCCGGGCGGTAGAACGGCAGTTCTTCCAGCTGCGAATCGTTCAGCGGGATGTCGAAGCGATCGCGGAATTTCTTCAGCGACTCGATATCGACCTTCTTGGTGTTGTGCGCGGTGTTCTTCGCTTCCCCGGCACCGGTGCCGTAGCCCTTGATGGTCTTGGCCAGGATGACGGTGGGCTGGCCCTTGTGGTTGACCGCCTGGTGGTAGGCTGCATAGACCTTGTAGGGGTCGTGGCCGCCACGGTTGAGGTTGAAGATTTCCTCGTCCGAGAGCGTCTCGACGCGCTTGAGCAGCTCCGGGTCGGCGCCGAAGAAGTGCTGACGCACGTAGGCGCCATCCTTGGCCTTGTAGTTCTGGTACTCACCGTCGATGGCCTGATCCATGCGACGCTGCATGCGGCCGTCTTCGTCCTGGGCGAACAGCGGATCCCACATGCGCCCCCAGATGACCTTGTTGACGTTCCAGTTGGCGCCGCGGAACACGCCTTCGAGTTCCTGGATGATCTTGCTGTTGCCGCGAACCGGGCCGTCGAGGCGCTGCAGGTTGCAGTTGACGACGAAGATCAGGTTGTCGAGGTTTTCGCGGCCGGCCAGGGAAATGGCGCCCAGGGTTTCCGGCTCGTCGGTCTCGCCGTCACCGATGAAGCACCAGACCTTCTGCTTGCCGGCCGGGATGAAGCCACGGTTTTCCAGGTACTTCATGAAGCGTGCCTGGTAGATCGCGGTGATCGGGCCCAGGCCCATGGAAACGGTCGGGAACTGCCAGAAGTCCGGCATCAGGTGCGGGTGCGGGTAGGACGACAGGCCGCCACCGTCCACTTCCTGGCGGAACTTGAGCATCTGCTCTTCGCTCAGGCGGCCTTCCAGGAAGGCGCGGGCGTAGATGCCGGGAGACGCGTGGCCCTGGTAGTAGATCAGGTCGCCACCATGCTCGTCGGTCGGCGCCTGGAAGAAGTAGTTGAAACCGATGTCGTAGAGGGTCGCGCTGGAGGCGAAGGTAGAGATATGACCACCCAGGTCGGGATCCTGCATGTTGGCGCGCATGACCATGGCCAGGGCGTTCCAGCGCACGATCGAACGAATGCGACGTTCCATGAACAGGTCGCCCGGCATACGCGCTTCGCGGGTGACCGGAATGGTGTTGCGGTAGGGGGTGGTGATCGAATAGGGCAACTGCGTGCCGCTGCGAGTGGCCAACTCACCCAGGCGCGTCATCAGATAGTGGGCACGGTCTTCGCCTTCCTTGTCGAGGACGGATTCCAGTGCGTCCAGCCATTCCTGGGTTTCGATTGGATCGAGGTCTTGCATGGCTTGCTCCAGAGCGGAAAGGCTTCCAGAATCGGAAGCCAGGATGCGTGGCCGGCTTTTTGAGCGGGCACATTAATTCTTGGATATACCGGTTGGGTAGATCCGGCTTCGTGTAGTTTTACTACATTTCGCTGGCGATTTCAGCTCTTGCGAACGATTCAGTCGTGGCAAAACTACAGTCAAATCAGGCGTGAGCCACACGCGGCGGGCTTTCCCCGGGGCTTCGTCGGTTTTCCAACAGGCCCAAAGCCCGCCGAAAAAGGATAGACCATGAGCCTGCCCGCGCTCGTCTCTTTGCCAGCCCCCCTCGCGTCAATCGCCCAGCGCGCCGAGCAGTCGCTGAGCCAGGCCTTCAGCCAGCTGTCTGCCAAGGCGGCCGACGACTTCGCGGCCTGGCCGCTATCGCGCAGGGAGCATCTGCAACGAGTGGCCGCCACCAGCGATTTCGTGACCCAGCAGGGGCTGCGCGACCCGCAGATGCTCCTCGACCTGGCCGGCAGCGGCGAGCTGGAACGCCGCCTGGCGGCCGGCGAGTTGCGTGGGCAACTCGCCGAGCAACTGGCCGAGTGCACTGACGAAAACGCCCTGGCGCGCAGCCTGCGACGCTTTCGCAATCGCCAGCAGGTGCGCATCATCTGGCGGGACATCAGTCGTCAGGCGGACCTGGTGGAAACCTGCCGTGATCTTTCCGGTCTTGCCGATGCCTGTATCGACCTGGCCTATCGATGGCTATACCCCCGGCACTGCGAGCAGTTCGGCACGCCGGTCGGGGGCCGTAGCGGCGAGCCGCAGCACATGGTCATCCTCGGCATGGGCAAGCTCGGTGCCTTCGAGCTGAACCTGTCGTCGGATATCGACCTGATCTTCGGTTATCCAGAGGGGGGGGAAACCCAGGGGGTCAAGCGGCCGCTGGATAACCAGGAGTTCTTCATTCGCCTCGGCCAGAAGCTGATCAAGGCGCTGGATGCCATGACCGTCGATGGCTTCGTGTTCCGCACCGACATGCGCCTGCGCCCCTACGGCTCTTCGGGCGCGCTGGTGTTCAGCTTCAACGCGCTGGAGCAGTACTACCAGGATCAGGGCCGCGACTGGGAGCGTTACGCGATGATCAAGGCGCGGGTGGTCGGCGGTGATCAGCAGGCTGGCGCGCAATTGCTGGAGATGCTGCGGCCGTTCGTCTACCGGCGTTACCTGGATTTTTCCGCGATCGATGCCCTGCGCACCATGAAACAGCTGATCCAGCAGGAAGTGCGTCGCAAGGGCATGGCCGAGAACATCAAGCTCGGCTCCGGGGGCATCCGCGAGGTGGAGTTCATCGCCCAGGCCTTCCAGTTGATCCATGGCGGCCGCGACCTGAGCCTGCAGCAGCGTTCGCTGCTCAAGGTGCTCGACACCCTCAAGGGGCAGGGTTATCTGCCTGCCCAGGCGGTCGACGAGTTGCACGCCGGCTATGCTTTCCTGCGTTATACCGAGCATGCCCTGCAGGCCATCGATGACCGGCAGACGCAGATGCTGCCGGACAATGACGAGGATCGCGCGCGGGTGGCGTTCATGCTGGGTTTCCACGGCTGGGAGGCCTTTCATGAGCAGTTGATGCACTGGCGCGGGCGCATCGACTGGCACTTCCGTCAGGTCATCGCCGATCCGGACGAGGATCAGGACTGCGGCGAGGAACCCATGGTCGGCGCCGCCTGGCTGCCGCTGTGGAACGACGATCAGGATGAAGAAGCCGCCTGCCGGCAGTTGGCCGAAGCCGGCTTCGCCGATGCCCCGGCCGCCTGGCAGCGCCTGGTAGGGCTGCGCAACGGCAATCAGGTGCGGGCCATGCAGCGCATCGGTCGCGAGCGCCTGGATGCCTTCATTCCTCGCTTGCTGGCCGCCACGGTGGAGCAGGAGCGGCCGGATCTGGTGCTGGAGCGCGTGCTGCCGCTGATCGAGGCGGTGGCCCGGCGCTCCGCCTACCTGGTGCTGCTCACGGAAAATCCCAATGCCCTGCTGCGCCTGCTGACCCTGTGTGCGGCCAGCCCGTGGATCGCCGAGCAGATCAGCCGTTTTCCGCTGCTGCTCGACGAACTGCTCAACGAAGGGCGCCTGTTCAGCCCGCCCCAGGCTTTGGCGCTGGCTGCCGAGCTGCAGGAGCGGCTGACGCGCATCCCCGAAGAGGACCTGGAGCAGCAGATGGAAGCCCTGCGCCATTTCAAGCTGGCCCATGGCCTGCGCGTGGCGGCATCGGAAATCGCCGGCACGCTGCCATTGATGAAAGTCAGCGATTACCTGACCTGGCTGGCCGAGGCGATCCTCGATCAGGTGCTTGCCCTGGCCTGGCGGCAGATGGTCACCCGGCATGGCACGCCGCAGCGCCCTGACGGCAGCCTGTGTGCGCCGGACTTCATCATCGTCGGCTATGGCAAGGTCGGCGGTATCGAGTTGGGCCATGGCTCCGATCTGGACCTGGTGTTCATCCACGATGGTGACCCCCAGGCCGAGACCGATGGCGCCAAGCCCATCGACGGCGCGCAGTTCTTCACCCGCCTGGGGCAGCGCATCATCCATCTGCTGACCGCGCAGACCAACTCCGGCCAGCTCTACGATGTCGACATGCGCCTGCGCCCTTCCGGCGCTGCCGGCCTGCTGGTCAGTTCCCTGGGTGCTTTCCGCCGCTATCAGGAAAGCGAGGCCTGGACCTGGGAGCACCAGGCGCTGGTGCGTGCCCGGGTGCTGGTCGGCTGCCAGCGGGTGGCGGCGGCGTTCGCTGAGGTACGCACCAGCGTGCTGGCCCGCGAGCGCGAGCGGGCAAGGCTGCAGGCCGAGGTCAGCGAGATGCGCGCGAAGATGCGCGACAACCTCGGCACCCGCGCCACTGCCGCCGGTACCGCCGAGAACGCTTTCGATGCAGCGGCGGCGTTCGACCTCAAGCAGGATGCCGGAGGTATCGTCGATATCGAATTTATGGTGCAATACGCGGCCCTGGCGTGGTCGAAGCAGCATCCGGTGCTGCTCGAATTCACCGATAACATCCGCATTCTGGAAGGCCTGGATCGGCTTGGTCTGCTCCGCGATGGCGAGGCGACCCTGCTGCAGGACGCTTACAAGGCCTACCGCTCTGCAGCACACCGGCAGGCGTTGCAGAAGCAGCCCGGGGTGGTGGGTGGCGACCAGTTTCACGCGCACCGACGCAACGTGATGCGTATCTGGCGTGAACTGGGCCTGAGCTGATGAGCGTCGCTCGCCCCATGCCCCTCAATCCATTGCACCGCTGAGCTTATGAATATTCTGATCATCGGCCCTTCGTGGGTAGGCGACATGGTGATGGCGCAGACATTGTTCCACTGTCTGAAACGGCGCCACCCCGATTGCGCCATCGACGTGCTGGCGCCGGAGTGGAGCCGCCCGATCCTCGAGCGCATGCCCGAAGTGCGTGAAGCCCTGAGCTTCCCGCTCGGTCATGGCGTGCTGGAGCTGGCCACGCGGCGGCGCATCGGCAAGTCACTGGCCGGCCGCTATGACCAGGCGATCCTGCTGCCCAACTCGCTGAAGTCGGCACTGGTGCCGTTCTTCGCCGGTATCCCGCTGCGCACCGGCTGGAAGGGCGAGATGCGCTACGGCCTGCTCAACGACGTGCGCACCCTGGACAAGGCGCGCTACCCGCTGATGATCGAACGCTTCATGGCGCTGGCCTACGCACCTGGTGCCGAGCTGCCGCAGCCGTATCCGCGGCCTTGCTTGCGCATCGACCCGGCAACCCGTGAGGCGGCGCTGGCGAGCTTCGGCCTGAGCCTGGATCGTCCGGTGCTGGCCCTTTGCCCCGGCGCCGAGTTCGGCGAGGCCAAGCGCTGGCCGAGCGAGCATTACGCGCGTGTCGCCGAGCACAAGATCCGCGAAGGCTGGCAGGTCTGGCTGTTCGGTTCGAAGAAGGATCATCCGGTTGGCGAGGACATCCGTTCGCGGCTGATTCCGGGGCTGCGCGAGGAGGTGATCAACCTGTCCGGCGAAACCAGCCTGGCCCAGGCCATCGACCTGTTGTCCTGTGCCGCTTCGGTGGTGTCCAACGATTCCGGGCTGATGCACGTGGCCGCAGCGCTCGAGCGTCCGCTGGTGGCGGTCTATGGCTCGACGTCGCCGCAGTTCACGCCGCCCCTTGCCGAACAGGTGGAAATCATCCGTCTGGGCATCGAGTGCAGCCCGTGCTTCGACCGCACCTGCCGCTTCGGTCATTACAACTGCCTGGTGCAGCTCGAGCCGCGCGTCGCCGTTGATGCGCTGGATCGGCTCGCTGCCCATCCGGTCGAGGTATAGCGGCGGATGCGAGTGCTGTTGATCAAGACTTCTTCGCTGGGCGACGTGATCCATACCCTGCCAGCGCTCACCGACGCAGCCCGGGCCATTCCCGGTATCCGCTTCGACTGGGTGGTGGAGGAGGGCTTCGCCGAGATTCCAGCCTGGCACCCGGCGGTCGCCCAGGTGATTCCGGTCGCTATCCGCCGCTGGCGCAAGCACCCGCTGCAGGCCCTGTTTGGCGGCGAGTGGTCGCGCTTCAAGAAACGCTTGCGCGACACCCGCTACGACCTGGTGATCGATGCCCAGGGCTTGCTCAAGAGCGCCTGGCTGACCCGTTACGTCAAGGCGCCGGTAGCCGGCCTGGATCGCAACTCTGCACGAGAGCCGGTCGCCACGCGCTTCTACGATCGCCGCTACAGCGTGCCGCGCGCCCAGCATGCCCTGCAGCGCACTCGGCAGCTGTTCGGCCAGGCCCTGGGCTACAGCGTGCCTGCCGGTCTGGGCGACTACGGTTTGAACCGTGCCCAGCTTGCAGACCCGTCATCGCGCCCTTATCTGGTGTTCCTGCACGGCACGACCTGGCCCAGCAAGCATTGGCCGGAAGCCTACTGGCGCGAATTGGCCGAGCGGGTCAGCGAGCAGGGCTGGTCGATTCGCCTGCCCTGGGGCAACGAGGTGGAGAAAGCACGTGCCGAGCGTATCGCCGCCGGTATCGACGGTGCGGCGCTGCTGCCCAGGCTCAACCTGGCCGGCGTTGCCAAGGTGATCGCCGGTGCCCAGGCCTGCGTCGCCGTGGATACCGGCCTTGGCCACCTGGCCGCCGCGCTGGACGTGCCTTGCGTGTCGCTGTACGGGCCGACGTTGCCCGGCCGGGTCGGCGCCTACGGCCGCGCGCAGATTCACCTGTGTGCCACTGGCCCGGATGCCGGCAAGGGCGACCGCGACAAGCCGTGCTTCGATGATTTGCTGCCGCAGCGGGTGTTCACCGAGTTGCACGCGTTGCTGCTGGACATGGGGATAGACTGATGCCACACAGCGAAGGGCCGATGCGCCTGGCTTTCATCCTCTACAAGTATTTTCCTTTCGGTGGCTTGCAGCGCGATTTCATGCGTATCGCCCTGGAATGCCAGCGCCGCGGCCATCAGATTCGCGTGTATACGCCGATCTGGGAGGGTGAGGTTCCCGAGGGTTTCGAGGTGGTGGTGGTGCCGGTCAAGGCGCTGTTCAATCACCACCGCAACGAGAAACTCACCGCCTGGGTGCAGGCGGATCTGCGCCGGCGCCCGGTCGACCGCGTGGTGGGTTTCAACAAGATGCCGGGGCTGGACGTGTACTACGCTGCCGACGGTTGCTTCGAGGACAAGGCGCAGACCCTGCGTAACCCGCTGTACCGCCGCTGGGGCCGCTACAAGCATTTCGCCGAATACGAGCGGGCGGTGTTCGCGCCCGAGTCGCGCACCGAGATTCTGATGATCTCCGAGGTACAGCAGCCGCTTTTCGTCAAGCACTACGCCACGCCGGCCGCGCGCTTCCACCTGCTGCCGCCGGGGATTTCCCAGGACCGTCGCGCGCCGACCAATGCCGCCGAGATCCGCGCCGAATTCCGCCGCGAGTTCAAACTGGCCGATGACGACCTGCTGCTGGTGCAGATCGGCTCCGGCTTCAAGACCAAGGGGCTGGACCGCAGCCTCAAGGCGTTGGCCGCTCTGCCGTCGGATTTGAAAAAACGCACCCGGCTGATCGTCATCGGCCAGGACGACCCGAAACCGTTCCTGCTGCAGATCACCGCACTGGGCATTGGCGATCAGGTGCAGATCCTCAAGGGACGCAGCGACATACCGCGCTTCCTGCTGGGCGCCGACCTGTTGATTCACCCGGCGTACAACGAAAACACCGGTACCGTGCTGCTGGAGGCGCTGGTAGCGGGTTTGCCGGTGCTGGTGACCGATGTCTGTGGCTACGCCCATTACATCCGTGATGCCGATGCCGGTCGCGTGGTGCCCAGCCCCTTCGAGCAGCAGGTCCTGAACCGCAGCCTTGCCGAGATGCTGGCGGATGCCGAAGGCCGTGCTGTCTGGCAACGCAATGGCCTGGCATTCGCCGATACCGCCGATCTGTACAGCATGCCGCAGCACGCGGCCGACGTGATTCTGGCACCGCGCCCGTGAGCAATACAGCTGCTCTGGCAACCATCGACCCTGTGGAGCGTCGCTTTGGCGCCGTTCCACAAGGTTGCCGTCGCCTTCAGCATTCGCCGCGAGGGTGCGGCTCCTACAGGGGGGCTTATGCAACTGATTCTCGCTGAACCATTCAAGTCCTTATGGGCCGGCAAGGATGCCTTCGAAGAAGTGGAGCACCTGCAGGGGCAGGTCTACCGTGAACTGGAGGCGCGTCGTACGTTGCGTACCGAGGTCGACGGCAAAGGCTACTTCGTCAAGATTCACCGCGGCATTGGCTGGGGCGAAATCCTCAAGAACCTTACCACTGCGCGTTTGCCGGTGCTCGGCGCCGGCCAGGAGTGGAAGGCCATCGAGCGCCTGAGCGCCGTCGGCGTGCCGACCATGACTGGCGTGGCCTATGGCGAGCGCGGCAGCAACCCGGCGCAGCAGCATTCCTTCATCGTCACCGAAGAACTGGCGCCCACCGTGGACCTCGAGCAGCTGACCCTGGGCTGGGCGCAGCAGCCACCGCAGCCAGGGTTGAAGCGGGCACTGATTCGCCGTGTTGCCGACATGACCGGGCGCATGCACGCGGCCGGGGTCAATCACCGCGACTGCTACATCTGCCATTTTCTGCTGCACACCGACAAGCCCTTCAATGCCGGGGATTTCCGGCTGTCGGTGATCGACCTGCACCGCGCCCAGTTGCGTTCTGCCGTGCCGCGGCGTTGGCGTGACAAGGACCTGGCCGGGCTGTATTTTTCGGCGTTGAATATCGGCCTGACGCAGCGCGATTTCCTGCGTTTCCTCAAGGGCTATTTCGCCGCTGTCGGCAGTGCACGTTCGCTGCGCCAGATCCTGCGTGACGAAGCCGCACTGTTGGCCTGGCTGCAGCGCAAGGCCGAGCGTTTGCTGTCGCGCTATGCACGCAAGTACGACACGGGAAGCCGCCATGAGTGAGTGGCGCGTTACCGCCCTGGCGACGCCAGAGGCTGCCAGGGCCTTCGCCACCCTGGATGCCGTGTTCGCCCTGCAGGGCGAGCCGATCACCCGTGACCCGTTGTCGGACGTGATCCGCGTGGAGTTCGACGGGCTGCGCTATTACGTCAAGCGCTACCACGGCGCGGGCAAGGGCGCCCGGCGCTTCATCGGCAGGCCGCGGGTCAAGGCCGAGTGGCAGAACCTCAAGCATTTCGCCGCCTGGGGCATTCCCACCGCGCCGATTGCCGCCTATGGCCTGGAGCGCAAAGGGGGGGCATTCGACCGCGGCGCGCTGATCACCCTGGAACTGGTCGATACCATGGACATGTGGCGCCTCGCCGAGAGCCGCGATGGGCGCCTGCGTGATCGTGCCTGGGTCGAGGATGTCAGCAGCCAATTGGCCAAGGCCACGCGCACCCTGCATGACCACCACTTCACCCACAACGACCTGAAGTGGCGCAACCTGCTGGTCGACGAGCACCGTCGCCTGTATTTCATCGACTGCCCGACGGGAGCATTCTGGTGGGGGCCGTTTTTGCGCAGGCGTATCGTCAAGGATCTGGCTTGTCTGGACAAAGTCGCCAAATACCACCTGTCACGCACGCAGCGGCTGCGCTTCTACCTGCAATATCGGCGTCGCGAGCGCCTCAACGACAGCGACAAGCAGCGCATCGGTCAGATCCTCCGCTATTTCGAGGGCAGAGAATGAAAGACTTCATCGACAGCGAGGATGGTTCGCTGCTCGAGCGCCACAACCTGGCCAGTTTCGAGACGTTGTGGGCGCTCGAACTGCATGCGGTGGACGAGCCCAACGAGGCGCCCCGGGGAGGCTGGAGTTCGGTGTACCGGCTCGACCTGGACGGCCATGGTTACTACCTCAAGCGCCAGAGCAACTACCTGACCCGCAGCCTGGAGCGTCCGCTGGGCGAACCGAGCCTGGCCCGAGAGTTCCGCAGCATCCGCCGCTACAGCCGGCTGGGCATCCCGGCCATGAGCGCGTCGTTCTACGCCGAGCGGCGCATCGCTGGCGAGCGCCGGGCCATTCTGCTGACCCGGGCGCTGGATGGCTGGCAGGACCTCGACAGCTGGTTGCCGGGCTGGGCGATGCTGGCTGCCGAACAGCGTCTGGCCATCGTCACCGCGTGCGCTACCTTGGCCCGCCTGGTGCATGACAAGGGGCAACTGCATGGTTGTTTCTACCCCAAGCACATTTTCCTGCAGCCCCGCGGTGACGGCTTCGCGGCCCAGCTGATCGATCTGGAGAAAACGCGTCCGCTGTTCTTTGGCGAGCGTGACCGTGTCAAGGATCTCGAGCCGCTGTTGCGACGTGCCAACTCGTGGCGTGACGAAGATCGGGTGGCTTTCCTGATGGCCTACCTGGGCAGTGAACAGAACGTGGATCATTGGTTGCAGCGCCTCACGGCGCGTTTGAAGGACAAGGCTCAGCGCCCATGAAACTCGCTTTTCTGACCGACGCGGGACGTAGCCCCGAACTGCCGTTGCTGATCGAAGCGCCGGCAGGCCAGACTCTCGAACTGCACAGCCTGCTGCGTGTGTTGCCCGGCCAACGCTATGTGGGCCGGGCGCAGTGGCAGGGGCGTGCGGTGCTGGCCAAGTTGCTGGTCGGCGGCAAGGCCGAGCGGCATTACGCCCGCGAGCTGCAGGGCGTCCAGTTGCTGGCGCAGCAGGGATTGTGCACCCCGTCGCTGCTCGATCATGGCTCCACCGCCGGGCAGGGCGGCTGGTTGCTGTTCGAGTTTCTCGAGCATGCCCGCAGCCTGGCCGACGACTGGCAGGCCGTGGCCGATCAGCCCTGGTTGAGCGCTGCCCAGCAGCAGGTGTTGGGCGACGCGCTGGGCATCATCGCCGAGCTGCACGGCAAAGGGCTCTGGCAAGAGGACCTGCACCTGGACAACCTGCTGCGCGACGAGGGCCGGCTGTATCTCATCGACGGCGCAAGCATCCGTGCCGAAACCCCCGGGCAGCCGTTGTCGCGCGACAAGGTGCTGGCCAATCTGGGGCTGTTCTTCGCGCAATTCCCCGGCACCATCGACAGCGTTGTCGAGGAATTGCTGGTGCATTACCTGCTGGTCAATGGCGAACATGCCCTGCCGCTGGAGGCGCTGCTCAAGGCCGTGAGCAAGGCGCGGTCAGCGCGCATGCAGGCCTTCATGGGCAAGCTTGGGCGCGAGTGCACGGCCTTTCGCGCCTGCAGCAGCGCCTCGCGCCTGCAGGTGGTGCGGCGCGAGGACGATGCACTGTTGGCGCCGTTGCTGGCCAATCCGGACGCGGCGATTGCCGCCGGGCAGCCGCTCAAGCTCGGCGGCTCGTCTACCGTGGTACGCGTCGAGCAGGCCGGCCGGCAGTTGGTCATCAAACGCTACAACATCAAGGGATTCGGGCACTGGCTGAGGCGCTTCTGGCGACCGAGCCGTGCCTGGCACAGCTGGTGCGAAGGCAATCGCCTGGATTTTCTCGGCATCGCCACGCCCAGGCCGCTGGCCGTGCTGGAGCGCCGTCGCCTGTGGCTGCGCCGCCAGGCCTATCTGATTACCGAACACACGTCGGGTGTGGATATAATCGCCCGTTTCGCGGCCTGCCAGGCAGACGCGTTGCCGCCCGAGGCGGACTTGCAGGCGCTGGAGGCCTTGTTCGCGGCACTGCTGCGCGAGCGCATCAGTCACGGCGATTTCAAGGGCAGCAATATCCTGTGGCAGGCTGGCCGCTGGGCGCTGATCGATCTGGATGCCATGCAGCATCACGGTAGCGCCAGCAGCTTCGAGGCCGCCTACGCTCGGGATCGCGCGCGGCTGTTGCGCAACTGGTCGGCAGACAGCGCCCTGTATCAGGAGCTGGACCGGCGTTTACCGACCATCACCTGAGCCCGTGTCAGGCGGGCTTGGCGAGACCAAACAATCGCGCGTGTCGGCGTTCGGCACACGCACTAAGAGGTTTTATCCGTGGCATTGACGATTCTCGGCCTTTCCGGCGCCCTCAGCCATGATCCATCCGCGGCGTTGTACATCGACGGCAAGCTGATCGCGGCCGCCGAAGAAGAACGCTTCGTGCGCGACAAGCACGCGAAGAACCGCATGCCCTACGAGTCGGCGAAGTTCTGCCTGGAACAGGCAGGCATCAAGCCGGCGGACGTCGACGTGGTGGCGATTCCCTTCGCCCCCATCAGCCTGTTCGGCAAGGCGCGCTGGCACTACGCCAAGCGCTACTGGTACGCCCCGGATCGCGCCCTCGACGCCATACTCATGGGTAACCGCCGCTACAAGCGCTATCGCAAGAAGATCGTCTGGTGCCTGGAACAACTGGGTTTCGATGCCAAGAAGGTCAGGATCGAGCCGGTCGAGCACCACCTGGCTCACGCCGCCAGCGCCTACCACTGCTCGGGGTTCACCGAGAAAACCGCGATCCTCGGTATCGATGGCAAGGGCGAGTACGCCACCACCTTCTTCGGTTACGGCGAGAACGGCCGCATCCACAAGATCAAGGAATTCTTCGATCCGGACTCCCTGGGTGGCCTGTATGGCGCGGTCACCGAGTTCCTCGGCTTCGAAATGCTCGACGGCGAATTCAAGGTCATGGGCATGGCGCCCTATGGCGATGCCAGCAAATACGATTTCTCCCGCCTGGCAACGTTCGAGAACGGCGAACTGGTGATCAACACCGACTACGCCAACGTCATCGGCCTGCGTCGTCACAAGGAGAAGGGCAAGGGCTTCTATTTCTCGCCCAAGCTGATCGAATGGCTGGGGCCCAAGCGTGAAGGCGATATCGCCGACGATCCCTACATCCACTATGCCGCCAGCATGCAGGCGCTGTTCGAGAAGCTGGCGCTGCAAATGATGGATTACTACCTGGGTGACATCATCCGCGAAACCGGCAAGATCGCCTTCGCCGGCGGCTGTGCGCTGAACGTCAAGCTCAACCAGAAGATCATTGCCCGTCCCGAGGTCAAGGAGCTGTTCGTCCAACCGGCTTCCGGCGACGCCGGTACTGCGGTCGGCGCCGCTGCCTACGTCTCCCACAAGCGTGGCGTGCCGGTGGAGAAGATGGAGCACGTCTACCTCGGCCCGGCCTACTCCAACGAGGATGTCATCGCCGCCTGCGCACGCCACCCGAACGCGCCGACCTGGCAGCAGATCGACGATACGCCGCAGCGCATCGCGCAGATCATGGTCGACGGCAACCCCGTGGCCTGGTTCCAGGGGCGCATGGAGTTCGGCCCGCGCGCCCTTGGCGGTCGCTCGATCATCGGTTGCCCGAGCATTCCCGGCGTGGCCGACCGTATCAACGAACAGATCAAGTTCCGCGAGCGCTGGAGACCCTTCTGCCCGTCGATGCTCGACACCGTCGCCGAGCAGATGCTCAAGGTCGACCACCCGAGCCCGTTCATGACCTTCACCTTCGAGGTCAACGATGAATGGAAGGAGCGCGTCAGCGAAGTCGTCCACGAAGACGGCACCTCCCGTGCCCAGGTGCTCAAGCGCGAATTCAACCCGCGTTGGTACGACCTGATGCTGGAACTGGAAAAACTCACCGGCAACGGCGTGTCCCTTAACACCTCGCTCAACCGCCGTGGCGAGCCGATGATCTGCTCGCCCACCGATGCGCTGAACATGTTCTTCGGCTCGGATCTGCAGTACCTGATCATGGAAGATATTTTGGTGGTTAAGGACAGTGCCCTCAATAGTGATGTGGTCAGCGGCGAGGCGCTGTAAGGGTGTCCATTGCTCAGGTGCGATTGAAGGCGCTGCTGTTCAACGACACTTCTTCTGAAAATCATCACGGCTGCCAGCTGGTGATGCGGCAGATTTTCACCTTGGCCGGGCAGGCGGGTATGGATATCCAGCGTTCCTGCCCGATGCACCATGACTGGCAGACAGACGTGGATCTGCAGCGCGACATCCGCGCTGCAGATCTGTGCCTGGTCAATGGTGAAGGAACCATGCACGACGACGCCCCGCTGGCGATGCGTTACGGGGCTCTTGCCCGCTATTGCCGGAAGCATGGGATTCCCTGCTTCCTGATCAACTCGGTCTGGCAGAACAACGACCGGCTCAACGCCGACGCTGACTGTTTCACCAAGCTGTTCGTGCGCGACACGATGAGCAAGGCCGCGCTGGCCGATGTTGGCGTATCTGCGGATGTCGTGCCCGACCTGACATTGTCTTACCGGCACACTACGTCCAACGACCTGCGCCACGGCATACTGGTCAATGGCAGCGTGATAGATGAGCGGCTTCTCGAGGCGTGGCGTACAGCCAAGGCAAGGCGTGATCTGCGCTACGTGAGTATTCGTACTCTTGCGCCTCTGCAACTGGGCAAGGGATTCGACTTCTATCTGCGCAAGAACCTGCGCAAGCGCCTGAAGGCGCTCCGGCGCATCGCTGCGAGTTACTTCTATTGCTACCCTGCAAACCTGCCGGCTCCTCTGATCGACAGGCTGCGCTGGCGTCATGCGGTGCTGTCGACCCATCGATTCCTCGCTCTTCTCGGTCGCTCGGAGGGTGTGATCACCGGACGTTTCCACCTGGTGACGCTGTGCCTTGTCACCGGCACGCCTTTTTTTGCCCTCCCGTCCAATACCCACAAGATCGAGGCCTTGCTGGCACACGTGGGCTTGGCCGAGCGTCTTCAGCCGTCATACGAACAGGCTGTCAGTGCTGCGGATAAGATCGCTTTCAGCGAGTCCGAGCTGGCGAGCATCGAGGTTTTTTTGCAAGAGGCTCGGATGCAGGCAGAGGCCATGTTCCGTGAAATGGCTCAACTTGTCAGAGCCGCCAGCACCCCTGACCAGCGCTGAGGTCAAGCCTGCGAAAATACTTACGGCCCGATGAATGTATTCGCTTGCGTGCGTATTCGTCGGTATTGTGATGCGCACGCTTTAACCAAGCTCTTGAGCTTCATCCGCCGCTCCAGGACGTCTTGTCCTTAATCGATCGGAAACATTGAACCTGTCGGTCTTGTCAGTTTTCTCAATGGCGTCAGTCCAGAAAAGTTTGACCAGGTATTTCGGGTGCCGTGGCCCGAGGCCTGAATGCCTGATCGAGCGCTGACTATTGCACGCCCTGCTTCGCAGTGCCTTTCGTCACCGTTACAGAGCCAAAAACGATGAATACTAATAAGACGAGTCAGGCATGGGTGTTACAGATATGCCATGGCTACGATGGGCCTTTCCTTGATTGTGCCCGGCAATACGGGGTGCTTTTCGCGAACACACCCTACAAGGTAATGACCGTTTACCTGACCGGCGAATACAACGCCGAGGTGGAGCAGGGCTCCGCCTCTGATGAGGTGGTATTTCTAGGTTATTCAAGCAAGGCCCTGCGAGGCCTCAAGCTCGGCGCAGTGAATGCCATTCGTCGCATTGCCGCTGAGCGTAATTTTGCGCTGTGCATCGCTCATCGCTCCAAGCCAGCATATGTCGCGCTGCTGGGTACGAAGCTTCCGGTGATTGGCATACACCACGCGTTCGGAGACTATGAGCGCCGCTCACGCCGGCTCTTCGCCAATCTGTTCCGCAAGCGCTTGTATCTGTTCGGCGTTTCTGACGCCGTACGCGATGATCTGCGTGCCGACCTGCCAAGCTGGCCGTCGCAGCGAATTCAGACCCTGTATAACCGCATCGATTTGCAGGCCGTACAGGCCGAGCAACTGTCCCGCTCTGCCGCGCGTGAAGCCCTAGTGCTGCCTGAGCATGCCTGGATAATCGGCAACGTGGGGCGGCTGCATCCGGATAAGGACCAGGCAACGCTCATTCGTGCCTTCGCTGACGCGTTGCCCACGTTGCCGGAGGACAGTCTGTTGGTAATCGTTGGTAAAGGTCGTCTGGAATCCGAACTCAAGGCTTTGGTGGAAACGCTGGGCATCAGTCAGCAGGTTCGTTTCCTTGGCCAGGTTCCTCAGGCTCGGCGCTACTTCACCGCTTTCGACACATTCGCGCTCAGCTCGGATCACGAACCGTTCGGCATGGTTCTGCTTGAGGCAATGGCGGCAGGCTTGCCTGTGGTATGTAGCGATTGCGGTGGCGGGCGTGAGGTGGTTGGCGAGAAAGGCCAACTGTTCACCTTTGGCGATTGGCATGCGCTGTCTAAGAGTCTGCAGAAAGTCGCGTCTGCGAACCAGGATGAGCTCTATCGACTTCGCGAGGACATGCGTAAACGGCTGGAGAGTCGATTCGTCGACTCTGCCGTAGCGCCTCATTTCTTCAATGCATTGTCTGCGTGGCCAGCATGTCGTCTGTGACCGAGGCGATACGTTCCAGTCGTCCACTGGTCAGCGTTATCGTCCCTTGCTACAACTACGGCGCTTATGTAGGTGATGCGCTACGCAGCATTCTGCAGCAGGACTATGAGGTCATAGAGCTGATCGTCGTCGACGATGGCTCTACCGACGACAGCGCCTTGCGCATCGAGGAGGCTCTGCAAGGCTGGCGAGAGTATCCGAATGTTCGCAGGGTGGAGTTCGTCCGTCAGGATAATCAGGGTGTCAGCGCTGCCCTCAACAAAGGGCTTGAACTGGCCCGCGGAGAGTTCGTGGCGACCTTTGATGCGGACGATGTGATGATCCCTGGGCGTCTAGCCTTACAGGCTGAGCATCTTCTCGCACATCCCGAGGTGGGCTGTCTGGGAGGACGTGCCTTGCGAATCGATCAGCAGGGGCAGGCTCTGCCAAAAAAAAACAAGCTTCGCAAGGTACGGCGTTATGACTTTACCCAGGCGCTGGCCGCTGCGCTGGTGGTCGGTGGTAATCTGGTGATGTATCGCCGCGAGGCGATGATCGCGGCAGGCGGATATGATCCGTCACTGCGCGTACAGGATTTTCAGATGACTCTGAAAACGGCCCATGCTGGTTACTTCATCGATGTGCTTCCCGATGCAGTCACGCTGTATCGTAAGCACGGCAATGGCCTGTCGGGCAATTATCTGGCCGAATACCGTTATGGTATGCAGCTACTGGATCTTTATCGTGAGCATCCCGCCTACGAATCGGGAAAAGCGCGTCTGCTCACCAAGATACTCGGGCCTGCGGTCACTCATGACAAGCGCTTCGCCTGGAGCCTGCTTGCCGAGATTCCCTTGCGTCAGTGGGATCGCCAACTGCTCAAGCGTTTTCGCCATCTTCTGTTCAAGCGTCAGCGTTCTGAGCTGCATGGCTGAGTATCCGCTCACCAGTACGTGACTATTGCCCCCGCAGGGTGAAAGAATTCGATATGCCTGGCGCGGTCCTGTAGCGCTGCGGCCCGTAGCTTTTTGATGGATAACGACTCATGTTGCAGATGCCAACGGCGGACGCGCTGGCTAAGAGCAAGCGCAAGTACCTGATCATCGACGGTATAGGTGGTGTACCACTTGGCCGTGAACTGTTCGACGCGTTTCTGCAGGCCGGTAGCCAGGCCGTCCACTGGGACGCGCTGAAGCAAAAGCCCAGACACTGGTATGGGTTGTCTTCGGCGCTCTTCAAGGCACGCAACAAGACGCGAGATCGGGAGGGTTTCTCGCACCTGCCACGTTTGCCTCTGGAGCCACTGCGCCGATTGCTGGAGCGGGAAGCACCGACCCACGTTCTGGTGGTCGGCTTTCTCTATAAGCACTACGACGTCGCCCGAGTGGCTGAAATGGTGCGCAGCGCTGGCGCCCGCTTCATCCTCTACGATACCGATAGTTGCAACCTCTATTCCAAGCGCCGGGAATTCCTGTATTTCATCGAAGAAGAGCTGCCTCGCTATGACCGGCTATTTTCGTTCTCTGAAACGACCACGCGCTTCTTCCGTGAAACGCTTGGCCTCGAGGCACTGCACCTGCCGTTTGGGGCAGTAGTGGTGCCTGAGCGACAAATAGAGAAGGATCGTGATGTTTTGTTTGTCGGCAGTGCCGATTTGCGCCGGGTTTTTTTGCTGGAAAACATCCGCGAAACGCTGTCCATACGCGGCAATCGATGGCGCCGCAATTACGCGCTCATGTCCTCGTCACTGCGCCAATGCGTCGATGATCGGCCCGTCTGGGGTGAAGAGCTCCAGACCTTGTTGCAGAGCTCGCGGATAGTACTGAACATCACTCGATCGGATTTCTATGGTGCCGAGACCGGCGTGAATCTGCGAATCTTCGAGGCGGTAGCGGCAGGCTGTTTTCTGTTGACCGATTATTGCGATGAAATCGCTTCGCTGTTCACCCCGGGTCAAGACATTGAGGTGTTTCGATCCGGAGCGGAGTTGAACGACAAGGTCCGCTACTACCTGGCGAATCCGCAAGAGCGCGAGCGCATCGCGCAAAATGGTCGGGCACGTTTTCTCGAACAACATACCTGGGCAAATCGCGTCGAGCGTATTCTTGCCTGTGATTGACCCATGGCTTCATCAGGCTTGCCCTGTACTCCCTGAGATTGTGTTTACTTATGACTGATTCTGTTGCGGACTCGCCTGAGTTACCCACTTGTTTCGATGTGGTAATTCTCAGCTTCGCCAAGGATGAAGCCTTGCGCCAGGTTACTGAGCATTGTCTGGACTCGCTGGTCGCGTCGGAAAACCCGGCGAAGATTCGCTTCCGTGTCTGGGTGCTCGAGTCGAATGCCGACAGCCCGGTGTATCGGCAGCCTGGCGTGACGACTCTGTATCCCAACACGGTTTTCAATTATCACGCCTACATGAATCTGGGGATCAGAGAAGGCCAGGCACCCTACGTCGCCATCTGCAATAACGACCTGTCGTTTCATCCCGGTTGGGCATCCGAGCTGCTAGAGGTATTCAACGGTGATCCTGGTGTCAGCAGCGCGAGTCCGGCGTGTTCCCTCCATCATCCGCGCAATGGCTTTGCTCTCCATAGCGGTGTTTATCCCGGTTATGGGGTATTGCGCGAGATATCCGGTTGGTGCCTGGTGTTTCGTCGTTCGATTCTGGATGTCATTGGCGAGCTGGATGAGCGTTTCTACTTCTGGTACGCCGACAACGATTATGCGCTGACGCTGCAGTCCCGCGGGCTAAGGCACGTTCTTGTCACCTCGTCCGTCGTCGATCACCTCGATAGCCGGACCTTGAGCACGCATACCTCTGCCCGGCAGTGGTTGATGACCAAGCGCTCCAAGTACACCTTCGAAGAGAAGTGGCATGGCAAAGGGTGGGGTTACCTGACGCGTAAAAAACTCAAGCTGTATCTCAAGTTCCCGCTCTATTATTTCGGATTGAAGAAAATCAAATGACAGGCCGTCCTCTCATGCGGAGCATCATTTGATCTCCGTCGTCATCTGCAGTGCCCAAGCGGCCCGTCTGCAGGCAGTTGCCAGCAACATTGCATCGACCATCGGGAGCGAGTACGAACTGATCGCGCTGGACAATAGCGTCGAGGGCCGCGGGCTATGCGAGGTCTATAACGAAGGTGCGTCTCGAGCCAGCCATGAGTTCATTTGCTTCGTCCACGAAGACGTCGAGTTTCTGAGCAGCGGATGGGGGCAGCTTGCGCTCTCTCATTTCGCGGGCGACGCCGAGCTGGCAATGATTGGCCTTGCGGGAAGCCGCTATAAGGCAAGAGTTCCATCCGGCTGGCACAGCGGGGACGAGCAGGATCTGTGCATCAATGTGCGCCACGGTGCTTCACGTGAAGTCGCGACACTGGCCTTCGCCAAGCCCGATGCGCATGCTGCAGCAAGCTGCGTTCCCGTCGTTGCGCTGGATGGTGTGTGGATGTTCGTCAGGCGCTCGGCCTGGGCCGCATCCCGTTTCGACGAGCGCTTGAGAGGTTTTCATTTTTACGACGTCGACTTCAGCCTGCGCGTTTCCCAGGTCGGAAAGGTTGCTGTGGTTTTCGACATCGACCTGCTGCACTTTTCCTTGGGCAGTTTTCGTGAGGCCTGGGCGCTGCACGCGCTCGCCTATGCACAGGATCCGCCTTTCCCGATGCCGCTGCACAATCTCTCTGAGATGAGCAGCGTGCAAATCCGCCGCAAGGAAGCGTTGGCGGTACGCTACTGGCTGCGCTTGTTGAGGCGCGCCCAGATGCCGTTATCGATTCGCCTGCGATGGCTGGCAGGCGTGAGGATTCGACGATATCCCTCGCTCTGGCGTTTGGCGCTCAAGTTCCTGTTGCGTTGATGCTCTGGTGGGTGATTTCGCCGTAGCGAAAGAGCGAAGCACCTAGAATGTAGTCGGCAAGCTTGCGGACATCCGCAGGTGATCGGAGTAGGTCGACTATTTCCTCGGCATTCGAAAATGCGGGCAGATCCTGAGCATCGAGATTCAGGCTAGGTGCACGGTAAAGAGCGCAGGGAACATCGAACAGCGTCACTTCGAACAGGCTGGTGGTGTTGAAGCCTATGGCCAGATCATAACGCTGTGCGGATAGCGCCTCTGTCAAAGTCGCGCTGTCGTCGAGCGTCGCGTATGCAGGCAGCGCTGCGATGAGTGCGGCATTGCCTGCAAGCAGCGGGTGCAGGCGGATGGTCAGGTGGTAGTCCTCCGGCAGTCGGGCCAGTTCATTGAGAAGCTTCACGCTGTCCGCTACATAGCGCTTCCCTGGCAGCAGACAAAGGATATGCGTACCAGTCGCAGCAGATGGCTCGTCTGTCACCGATTGACGGTGCGGAGGGTTGATGTAGCCCGCAACCTGCATGTTGAAACCGGGCACCTGGTCACGATCACGATGAAATGCATCTATTTCTGCTCTGCAGAACTCACTCCAGACCAGTAGCGTCTGCGCGGTGACATTTTCATAGTTGATGATGTCGATGGGGCATTCGTTACGGTAGCGGTGATAGAGGCCATGTTGTAGCGAATAGGTCGTGATACCACGCTGTCGGCAGGCGCTGACAAGAAAACACTCGGGTATGTTCGCGCTGTTGTAACTGATCAGCGAGGTTATCCGCTCCGTGATTCCATATTTGTCGATGGCTTTCATGTGCTTGATGGTGTAACACACCGCGCTGAATATATAGAGCCGCTCCACGAAGGGCTGTTTGCAGGTGCGGACTATCTTCAGCGCCGCATACATGGCCGACCAGTCCAGGGATTTGTAGGCATCTTCCTTGATGGAGGGTACGTAGCTGGTGCTGAGCTTCCTGCCGGATGCCAGCCTGCAGCCTATATCCAGAGCCAGGCGCGTCTGGTCTTCCCGGTCGCAGTGCCAGATGTAGGTATCTCCCACCAGTTCGCCGCGATGGCTATAGCGTGGCGTCAAGCGGAGCAACTTGATGGCCCTGCGTATTTTCTTCAGGATAGGCCGGTTGTCGAAGAACAAGTGGGCCAGTACGGCTGAGGCAGGGTTGCAGATGCTTCGTCCTGCATAAGTGGCGAGCCTGAGATTTTCTTTCGTTTTAGCGTAGAGGCTGTACATGATTCGACCTGTGAGGCAGCGCTGCGCTGTAATCGAAAAAACTGATGCGAAAAATACGGCGTGTTCTTTCTTGCGAGATACGGATGCTTTGCAAGGAGATGCTGCGTGGGGAAGCTAATAGTTTTTCAGAAGGGCAGTCTTCAGCGCAAACAAATCAGCGCATTACTCACGCTTTTCGAGGGGCTGATCGAGTTTGCGCCTGGTCGTGCCGTGGCGAAAATATATCGTGAGAATGATTCGGTCTTCGTCAAACGCTATAGGCGTTCTATGAAGCCCTGGTGGAGGCGGATTCTGCGCAGGGCGTATCGTTCTCCACTGCGAAGCGAGGCCATGCTGCTTTCTAGGCTGCAGGTCCTGGATTTTCCTGCACCGAAGCTGCTCATGTACGCCGAGTCCCGTCGCCCGGGCTTCCACGAAAGCTTGCTGCTGACCGGCTTCCTTCCGGGGGTGCCTCTTGCCACCCTTAGCGGAGATGAATTGCTGGCAGGCGCGCGTCAGGCCTTGGCGTTGTTAGGGCAATTGCATGCCCATGGCATCGTTCACGGTGACTGCAATCCATACAATTTTCTGGTTTCAGAGCATGCCCATCTACTGGATTTTGAGCGGGCCGGGGATTTTACCCAGCATGGGGCTGTAGAGGATTTCAAAAAGATCATGCTCCGCTTGGCTGATCTCGGGCTGGATGAGTCGAGCCTCTCCGAGGTCGCGGGCGCTTACAGTTTTGGAGTCGGTGCGCCGGTTTTCGATGTGCAGGCTTCGCTGCTTGAGCTGCGTAGTATGGTTGTAGTCCGTAAGCCGACGCGCTGGCGTCCACCTCAAGAATTGCGCATCGCTGCGCCTGTCGATTGAACAGCGAATCGTGATCCGCTCTCCAGAGGCAGGGCTATCAATGCTTGCTCGGGACAACTTGGCTCACCTGCCTCCAGGTCGATTTGGTTGCAGGTTCCCTGATGGTACAATCCTGCGCTTCGCCCCAGAGCCAGCATCTCATGCCTGATCCAAGCGCTAACCCGTCGTCCATCTCCAGTTTCAAGCTGTACATGCGGCTGCTGAGCTACATGAAGCGTTACTGGTTGATGTTCGGGATCAGTATGGTTGGCTACATCATCTTCGCCTCTACTCAGCCAATGTTGGCAGGCCTGCTCAAGTATTTCGTTGATGGGCTCGCCGCACCTGAAGCCGGGGCGGTCGAACTGCCACTGCTGGGTAGCATGCAATTGCTCTACGGCGTACCGCTGGCATTGCTGCTGATCACCATATGGCAGGGCCTTGGTTCTTTTCTCGGTGGGTATTACCTGGCTCGGGTTTCCCTCGGCCTGGTTCAGGATCTACGTATTGCGCTGTTCAACAACCTGTTGACCCTGCCCAATCGCTATTTCGACAACCACTCCACGGGCTATCTGATCTCCCGTATCACCTATAACGTCGGTTCGGTGACAGGAGCGGCCACTGACGCGCTCAAGGTCATGGTGCGTGAAGGCCTCACGGTGATATTCCTGTTTGGTTACCTGCTGTGGATGAACTGGAAGCTGACCATGGTCATGGTGGCCATTCTGCCGCTCATTGCCCTCATGGTGAAAAGCGCCAGCAAGAAGTTTCGCAGCCAGAGCCGAAAGATTCAGAGTGCCATGGGCGAGCTGACGCACGTATCGTCCGAGACGATCCAGAACTATCGCGTGGTGCGCAGCTTCGGCGGCGAGCGCTATGAGCGCGAGCGCTTTCATGAGGCCAGCGAGGACAGCACCCGCAAGCAGCTGCGAATGACCCGAACCAGTGCGATCTACACGCCTAGCCTGCAGCTCGTGAACTATGCCGCGATGGCGTTTCTGATGTTTCTGGTGCTGTTCCTGCGGGGTGACGCCAGCGTCGGTGACCTGGTTGCCTACATCACCGCGGCGGGGCTTTTGCCCAAGCCGATTCGTCAGCTGTCCGAGGTCAGTTCGACCATCCAGAAAGGGCTGGCCGGTGCTGAAAGCATCTTCGAGCAACTGGACGAACAGCCAGAGCCGGATCAGGGGACCCTGGAGAAGGAGCGGGTAGCCGGGGCGCTTGAGATTCGTCAGCTCAGCTTCACGTATCCAGGTACCGAAAAGGCCGTATTGCAAGACATCAGCTTCACTGTCGAGCCAGGGCAGATGGTCGCGTTGGTCGGTCGTTCGGGGAGTGGCAAGTCAACATTGGCCAATCTGATTCCGCGGTTTTACCAGCATGGCCAGGGACAGATTCTGCTCGACGGCACGCCGGTAGAAGAATACCGCGCGGAAAACCTGAGAAAACATATCGCTCTGGTCACTCAGCAAGTCTCGCTGTTCAATGACACCGTGCTGAACAATATCGCCTACGGTGACCTCCGACACTTGCCCCGCGAGGACGTCGAGGCGGCTGCGCGTGCAGCCTATGCCAGTGAGTTCATTGAGTTGCTTCCGCAGGGGTTCGACACCCGGGTGGGGGAGAACGGAGTCATGCTTTCCGGTGGCCAGCGGCAGCGTCTGGCCATTGCCAGGGCGCTATTGAAAAGCGCCCCCCTGTTGATTCTGGACGAAGCCACTTCTG
Source organism: Phytopseudomonas flavescens (assembly GCF_900100535.1). Lineage (GTDB taxonomy): Bacteria > Pseudomonadota > Gammaproteobacteria > Pseudomonadales > Pseudomonadaceae > Aquipseudomonas > Aquipseudomonas flavescens. Next base: position 15,440 of record NZ_FNDG01000028.1, on the reverse strand, counting down.
CCCTCGATACGGAGTCGGAGCGCTATATCCAGGCTGCTCTGGACAAGGTCATGGAAGGACGCACAACGTTGGTGATTGCGCATCGGCTGTCCACTATCGAGAAAGCCGACCTTATTCTGGTAATGGATCAGGGCCGTATCGTCGAGCGAGGCACCCATGAGTCGCTACTGGCGAGCAACGGCTACTATTCGCGTCTGCATGCGATGGGGCTGGATGATGAAGATAAGGATGTTGTCGAGGTTCCCGAGCGGCCGGCGAGCTGATTTCGGGGGCGTCGGTTACCGACGGTGCGTCATGGGAAGGTTTTTTAAATGAGTTCCCATGTGCTGATTTCGCTAGTCATTGCAGGCAAGTGAGGTCTTTTGGGCCACAGGTCCTGGGACAATGCATTCTTTGATGCCGACTCAGCGCCTACGATATGCGTCAGGATTGCACTGATATCATCGTGCGGCGCTCCGCTAGTAGGCAGGCTTTGCGGGCGCAATCTGGGCAGCAGGTGCATTGCGCCATTTTTTGAAATTTCACGTGGAATTCACAATGAGTTACTCACTATCGCCACCGTTTCTGATGAGCATGGTGATTTGTGCGTATGACCAAGCGTCGATATTGCTTCGTGTGGCCCTTTTCCAATCTCAGAGCGGCGATGCCAGTGTTCGGCAGACCATTGGTGATGGATTACGCACGCCTTGCCAAGTAGGGGCGACACCTTGCAGTTTTCATGTCTTGAGGCTTTCAGGATGCTTCGCCGGAAAATGGCAGCGCTAGTGCGCTTAGTTCCAGAACGTTCAGCTGCGGCATGAGCATGTTCTTTCGCGCGAATCTGCGCAGCCCGGTCAGGGACGATATTCGGGTTATCTAGGAGATCTGATGGCTGAGGTTATACAAGAGGCCAGTGCCCGCTTAGCCGTACTGCCGGCTGACTGCAGGCTTGCCCTGGTTCCCTCGATGGGGCTGGGCGACGGGTGCATTTATCTGGTTCTGGCTGCCAATCTCGCCAGGGCCGGTTACGACGTGACGGTACTGAGCAACCACTTTGGTGCACTCAATGACTGGTTGCCGCTCTTCGATGCGCGTTGTCTGCCCGCGCCTGACGAAACCTTCGCCGTCCTGGACGATTTCGATCTGGTCATTTCCGATCTGGGCAGCATGCTGACGCGTCATGGCGAAGCCGCGAGTGAGCTTGCTCGCCGCTACGTCTTCGTTGGCACGCTGCGTGTCGATTCCCGCTTTATCGAGCAGCCTGCGACTGAGGCGTTGGCGCGGCTGTCCCCGGAAAAGTCGCTTTTACTGACACCCTTGGCTGCGGCGGCGGGCCCGCTTCGGTGCCTGTCCGATGACCGTGCCAGCATGGTCGAGCAGGCCGTGGCCTTCTGTCGCTTTCGCCTTGGGCTGGCCCATGCCCACGACGATATCGGCATGCGGGTGCCCGCGACGCTCAGGCACCGTCGCCACGCGCAGCGCGTGATGCTTCATCCACTGTCTTACAACGCAAAGAAAAACTGGCCCGCCGAGAAGTATCTGGCGTTGGCCCGGCGATTACGTGCGGCTGGCTATCAGCCGCAGTTCGTCCTATCGCCCAAAGAAAGGGGCGATTATCTGCATGTATTCGAGCCTGAATTCGAAGTGCCTGAATTTTCCGATGCCAAGGCTCTTGCAGGCTACCTTTATGAATCCGGTTATGTGATTGGCAATGACTCCGGGGTTGGGCATCTGGCTTCTGCACTGGGCATTCCCGTTTTGACCCTGTACCGCAAGCGCAGCGATGGCTTTTGCTGGCGTCCGGGTTGGGGCAGCTGTCGGGTGGTGCGCCCGGCCTTTTCGTTGAGTTTTCTACGGGATCATTGGGCTTTTTTCATGAGTGTCAACCGGGTCGCTCGCGGCTTTCAGGCATTGAGTCAACAGGTTGAGGTGGAGCAGCGATGAGTGCTTTTGCGGCGATCTCCATTGTCATCCCTGCATATAACTATGCCTTTACTTTGGCCAGGACGGTTCGCTCAGTCATGCCTCAGTTGCATGAGGATGACGAACTGCTGATCATCGATGATGGATCGACGGACAATACGCCGGAAGTCGTCGAGGCCCTGGAGGTGGAGTTTCCTGGTCGCTTCAGGGCCCTGCGCAAGAGCAATGGTGGATTGGCATCCGTTCGCAATCTCGGGATAGAGCTGGCCCGTCGTGACTGGTTGGTGTTTCTGGATGCTGACGACGAGATGGCACCGGATGGCCTGTCGCTGATTCGAGCCCACCTGAGCCTGAATGATCAGACCCGCATGGTCATCGGTGGACATTGGTCGGTTGATCAGTATGGCCGCCGCCGCAGACATTCTCCCGAGCATCTTCCTGACACGGCGCTGTTGCGCGTTCGTGCTTACCTGCTGGACAAGACGCTGAGTATCTCCAACGGAGCTTGCGCCATGCACCGCTCCGTTTTTCAGGCAGGAAACTACCCTGAGCGGTTTCGTAATGCCGAGGATATTCCAGTATTCGCGCAAACACTGGCGACATATCCGGTTTCGCTTCTACCGGAGCCTCTGGCGATGATTCACAAACACAGTGACAGCCTTCGCCATCACTTCGGCTCTAGCCTGGCAGGAGGGGTTGGATTGGTCGATGAGGTCTTTGGCCGACTGCCAGCCGAATTGCAGGGGCTGCGCGCCCCATTTTACCAGCAGCGTTGCCTTTCCCTGTTTCGAAGTGCCTACCTGGCTGGAGATGTCATGGCAGCCAAGCAGTTCTACTGCCAGGCCGTCGCCAGTGACTGGCGCGTGCTATGCAAGCTTTCCTATTCACGTAAGGCGCTGCGCCTGTGGATGGGTCGACCCTATGGCTGAGGTTCTGAAAGTCTTGCAATTACAGACCCGCTATAACGCGGCGGATACCAATTCCGATCTCGGCGAGCAGATCCTGCGCGGCTTGCCAGCCGAGCGTTTCGAGGTGGTCAATGGCTATCTCGAAGGCGAGCCAGCCGCGGATACCCCCCTGCCGACGTGGCGCCAGGTATTCTTCGCGTTCACCGAAAAAGACATGAGTGGGCTGCGGTTGAAGGTGCGCAGGCGCTTGCTGGCGTTCTGTCGGGAGGAGGGCTTCGATGTGGTGTTGTTGCACCGCTTCAAGACCGTCAACCTGTTCATGCACCTCAACAAGATATTGCGCATCCCACGCTGCATCGGTGTGGCTCACGGTTTCGGTGAGTACGACCGCTTCTATCGGCGTTGGCAGGCCAGGCGCTCCATCGATGATTGCTGGCGTTTCGTCGGCGTATCGCCGGCTGTCGCCGATTACCTGATTGCCTTGCGCTGTGGCTTTACCAAGGCCAACACGGTGGCCATAACCAATGCCCTGGATATCGACCTGGCAGAGTCCCTTCAGTTGTCACGGGTGCAGGCGCGGCAGGCGTTGCAGCTACCGCGTGACTCGCTGATCGTCGGTGCCATAGGTCGGCTGGTACCCATCAAGGGTCATGTGTACCTCATCCGTGCCTTTGCGGCCTTGAGTGGGGAGTACCCGCACGTGGACCTGGCAATCATTGGCGGCGGCCGTGAAAACGACAACCTCGTAGCGTTGATTGCCGAGCTTGGGCTGCAAGAGCGTGTGCATCTCTGTGGGACTCGACCTGACGCCATGCGCTACGTGAAAGCATTCGACGTTTTCGTCATGCCCTCGTTGCAGGAGGGCCTTGGCCTGGCGTTGCTGGAAGGCATGTGTGGGCGTTTGCCCGTGCTCGGGTCGGACATCCCGGCGATGCGCCCTTTGCTGGACGGGGCAGGCGGGCGCCATTTCACGCCGGGCGACGTGCCTGCGCTGAGCGAGCAGCTGCGTGCCTGTCTCGCTGACAGCGAGGCCCGGCGGGCGGAGGATGGAGAGCGCGCCTACCGGTATCTGCGACGCGAGCACGACATCGAGGATTTCCGGGACAAGTATCGAGCACTGCTCGAAGGTGATCGGCCGCCCGCGGGAGCACCGGTATGACCGCGCTACCAGACGAGTTGCCCCTGGTCTCGGTGCTTATTTCTTCCTACAACCATGCCGACTTCATCGAGGCGAGCATCCGCAGCGTCTATGCCCAGGATTATCCCGACATCGAGTTGCTGGTGGTTGACGACGGCTCGTGCGACGACAGCGTGGCGAAGATACAGCGGCTGCAGGAAGAACTTGGCTTCAACTTCCAGGTTCAGGCGAACAAGGGCCTGTGCACCACGCTCAATGAAATGATCGCGCGTAGTGCGGGTCGTTACATCGCTCCGCTGGGCTCGGATGACGTGATGCTGCCCGAGCGTCTGTCGCTGCAGGTTGCGTTCATGGAGCAGCATCCTGAAACGGGCATCTGCGCTGGCGGCATCGTGCTTATCGATGGCGAAGGTCAACCCCTGCCTGGCAACAGGCAGCGTCATCGGCCTGCTCGGCGGCTCGATTTCGATGATCTGTTCATGGATCGCAAGCCCGGCCCTCCCGCCCCCACCTTGTTATTTCGCCGGGATGCGCTCGACAAGGTCGGTGGTTTCGATCCGTCCATTCGTATCGAGGACTATTACGTCGAGCTTCGCATCGCCCATGCCGGATATTTCATCGACATACTGGAAGAACCGCTTGCCCTGTATCGCGTCCATGCAAGCAATACCTACAAGAACCGTCGGCTGATGATCGAAACCGAACTCGCTATCTACAAGCGCTTTGACGATCACCCGGGTTATGACGCCACTCGCCTGCGCTATCTGAATGCCATGTTCGCCAAAGTCGCGAGTGAGGACAGGGTTCTGGCCGGCGAGCTGCTGGCCCAGATTCCATGGCGTGCTCGCAATCTCAAGACGCTCAAGGGACTCTGGCGTTACTGCTTCAATCGGGGTACCTGACGGCGAACAGCATTTCTAATGCAATCTCGCGATGATGCCCCTGCCGCCTCTCTGCGGCATGCCTTTGCAGGTGGCAGATACCTTCATCGAGTGGCCGCCAGCCACTTGTTGAGGTCACGGTCGAAACGCTCGGCACTGCGAGGGCTGACACTCTTGCCGTAACCGGCCACCCAGTCTTCACGGTGTTCTTTGGCCAGCCAGGCAATATCTTCGTCGTAGCGCAAGATGTGCTGAAAATTGCGTCGACGTTTCCAGGGGGGCAGCGCATTGCGCTCGAGTTTCATGTCGGACAGGTCGATCAGGCCGAAGCTCCCATCCGGTAGCAGCAGTACATTGCCCAGGTGCAGCGAGCGGAAGTACACGCCACGCTGGTGCAGCTCACCGAGGAATGTGCCGAAACGCATCACGTCTCGGGCGCGCGTCGCGGCCTCCGACTTGCGCAGGTGATTGCGCAGCGTATCGCCAGCGAGTGGCTGGTAGCGAACGGCGCTGAGCCGGCGCTCGCTGATGGTCAGGACATCCCGTACGGTCGGGGCAGTGATGCCCAGGCGCGACAGGCCGCTGGCATTGTCTGCAAATCGCTGTGCAGGCAGCTCCCAAAGGTCGGAAGACAATAGGCGCTTGCGTCGATACAGCTTCAGAAAATCGCCATCCTCGAGTTGCGCGACCTTGATGCCCAGGCCGTCTTCTTCAATGACCTTGGCGTTCTTGAGTAGGGCGTCCAGTTGCGTGGGCTCCATACGCTTCATGCTTGCGACTGCCTGTGCCGAATGGAAAGAGCGCATAGCAGTGCCAGCGGTATCCAGATCAGGAACCAGCTTTCATTGGGGCGGGCGAGAAAATTCCCCCCCTCTGTCAGCCCCGCGCACAGCCCGTACACCAATAGTGCCGAAGCGATCTGGAAGCGCGGCTGTGCGCGGAGGTGCAAGCAGCGAAGAAGCGCAAATGCATACATCAGGCCCCATAAACCCAGGCCGATCAGTCCCAGCTCAAGAAGAACAGCAAGTTCGACATTATGGGGGTCATACAGCGGGTAGCCGACTTCGGGAATGTGGAATTCGAACTTGCTCTCATAGCCTGCACCAAACCACAGGTGTTGGCCCGCCTGGCGTAACGCATCGCTCCACAGCTCAGGTCGATAAGAGGTACCACGGTGCAACAATATTTCCGGAAAGGTCACGTACACAGCGCATGCTGCGATCAGCAATGCACCGACCAGAATCATGGCGCGCTTTCCGCTCATAAATAACATCCAAACGCTTGTTAGTGCGATGCCCATCAATGGTGTTCTTGAGCCAGTGGCGAGCAGTGCCGCGAATAGCGGCACTGCCATGACGATTGGAAGCCAGTCGTGGCGCTCATTGCGCGATAGCCATGCTGCAATCCAGTAGGTGCATAAAAAGCCCAGCACATGAGATGTGAGCAATGGATTGCGCAAGGCCCCAGTACCAATCAGCCTTTCGCCAGGTGTGCCATTTTGCAGGAACAAAACGACATTAATGAGCGCCGCCAAGGCGCCCAGCCCGGCACCGATGCGCAGTGTTTTCAGTAACAGGCTTTCACTCTTGAGTGCTATCAGGGTGCAGCCCACCAAGAGCATGAATACATAAAGAGGTCGTTTGGCTAGGCTGGTTACGGCTCCACTGGCCTGCGTCCAGCTCATACTGATAAGCACCCAGGTACCTAATGCCAAAAAGCTGAGTATCACCGGCTCGCGCAGAAGAACCCTGATCTGATCTGGCTTCAGCATGAGCCCCAGCAAGGCAGGGGCCGCAAACAATGCGTAATAAAGTTTGGTATAGAGGCTGCCATCACCGACCCAGAGCAAGCCAGTGAGTAAAACCAGATAGCCAAGCACGAGCCAGCGGCCGGCAATGAAATCATGTATCCGAAGGCTTATGGAGGGTCGCTGTGATTTAGATACTGGCACTAGAGTTTTCCAGCGTATTGAAAAAAGGCGCTATCTTAATGCATCACTGCACAACTGCTAGCGGATGTTGCACCGGTCCTTGCGCTTTGCTTGGTCAGTGCCTGTGAGCATGTGACGGCTAAGTCACAAATACTCCAGCCTCTCCTCAGGTCATCGCTTTCGAGTCAAGGTTCCGGCAGGCGAGGGTTATATTTTCGTGCTCTTCAACGAGGTGATGTCGGGGCAGGGGCTGTTGATGCTCAGTCCCGTGCGGCGCCGATGCAAGCATGGCCGCTGGCCGGTCATAGCGGCGGCCCGCAGCGAAGCCCGAGTCCCGGATACGGACTGTTTCATTATTCGCCCTGAGCTATTCGTGGCCTTATGTCTCGGGATGTATCGTCCATGCTGCACAGCTCTCCCATCCATTGGTGAAGCACTATTCCAAGCATTCAGTACTGGCGGCTGTTATGTCGAGCGGCTGTCAGCGATCATCGTTGGCTCGCAAAACTTGCGGCAACCGCAGGTTGTCAGGTTTTTGCGGGTCCTATGATGCGATGAGGCCTGGTCGTCAGGAGCTGTGCAGGTGCGATCCGGCGCGACCTGCAAGCGCCGCTACCCCTCAGTAGTGCTTGCGCCGCTTCATTTTTCGGCACCCTTGACCTCCCGCGTACTAAGACATGTTTCGTTGGCATGTGCTTTTCTGGACGCTTTCTTTGGATAACCTAGCACCTTAAGCAAAAGTTCTGACGGCGGAGTGGTCATGGTCAATGTGCTATTCTCCGCCACGATTTTGCAAATCCGGAGTTTCCGCATGAAGTTATCCATGCCCCGTTTCGATCAGGCCCCCGTTCTCGTGGTGGGCGATGTCATGCTTGATCGTTATTGGCACGGCGCTACCTCGCGTATCTCGCCCGAGGCTCCGGTGCCGGTGGTCAAGGTCGAGCAGATCGAGGACCGCCCGGGTGGTGCGGCCAATGTGGCGCTGAATATTGCGGCGTTGGGCGCGCCGGCGGTGCTGGTGGGGGTCACGGGGGAGGACGAGGCGGCGGAAAGCCTGCGTCAGAGCCTGGAAGCCATTGGCGTGAAAACCTACTTCCAGCGCATCGAGAGTCAGCCGACCATCGTCAAGCTGCGGGTCATGAGCCGTCATCAGCAACTGCTGCGCATGGACTTCGAAGAGCCGTTCCACACCGATGCCGCTGCGCTGGCGCGGCAGGTCGAACAGTTGTTGGATGAGGTCAAGGTGCTGGTGCTGTCCGACTATGGCAAGGGTGCTTTGCAGAATCACCAGGTGCTGATTCAGGCAGCCCGGGCGCGGGGCATTCCCGTGCTGGCCGACCCGAAGGGCGAGGATTTCTCTATCTACCGCGGCGCCAGCCTGATCACCCCGAACCTCAGTGAGTTCGAGTTGATCGTCGGGCATTGCGAGGATGAAGCCGAATTGGTCAGCCGTGGCGCCCGCCTGATGCGTGAGCTCGACCTGGGGGCGCTGCTGGTGACTCGCGGCGAGCATGGCATGACCCTGCTGCGCCCCGATCATGCGCCCTTGCACCTGCCGGCGCGGGCGCGTGAAGTGTTCGACGTGACCGGCGCAGGGGACACGGTGATCTCGACGCTGGCAGCGTCCATCGCCGCCGGTGAGGATCTGCCCCAGGCCGTTGCCTTGGCCAACCTCGCTGCCGGCATCGTTGTCGGCAAGCTCGGCACGGCAGCCATCAGCACTCCCGAGCTGCGTCGAGCGGTGCAGCGTGAGGAGGGTTCCGAGCGGGGCGTACTGAGCCTGGAGCAACTGTTGCTGGCCACTGAAGATGCGCGTGCCCATGGCGAGAAGATCGTGTTCACCAATGGCTGTTTCGACATCCTGCATGCCGGTCATGTGACCTATCTCGAGCAGGCCCGTGCCCAGGGTGATCGTCTGGTCGTCGCGATCAACGACGATGCTTCGGTCAGTCGCCTCAAGGGGCCGGGCCGTCCGATCAATGCCGTGGACCGCCGCATGGCGGTGCTGGCCGGTCTGGGGGCGGTGGACTGGGTGGTGAGCTTCAGCGAGGACACCCCCGAGCGCCTGCTCAAGCAGGTTCAGCCGGATGTGCTGGTCAAGGGCGGCGACTACGGCATCGATCAGGTGGTTGGCGCCGATATCGTGCTGGCCTGCGGTGGCGAAGTGCGCGTCCTGGGGCTGGTCGAGAACAGCTCGACCACCGCTATCGTCGAGAAGATACGCAGCCGCTGAGCATGCAACCCCGCCATTCGGCGGGGTTTTGCTATGCGCTCTTTAATCCTCGATGGCAGGATCCGGGCAGGGCGAAGTGCACATGCCCGCGGTCAGACTGCTGCTGCGGTATCCAGGCGAACTCTCGGTACCTGTGCCGTGTCGGCGCGGTTGGTGCCGGGGCCAGATTTGTGGGCCTTCGGCTTGACGTTCTGCAGCGCCAGCCAGTCCTTCCAGCGAATGCGTTCATCGCGCACCAGCCAGCCATCCTGGGCAGCAAAGCTCTCGGCCAGCCACAGGCCACGGGTGTTGGCAGGCACCAGTTGGCCCTGGCGCAGGGTCATCAGCTCTGCCGTCGGCCGGCCCTGTTCAAGGGGAATCAGATAGAGGTCCGGGCGGCTGTGATCCAGCCGCGCGATCAGCTTGCCGTTCTCCAGATGCTCGTCAACGTGCAGCAGGCTGGGCTGTTTGGCCTCCTTGGGCAGGTCCAGACGCAAGTCGTAGACCAACTGCAACGAAGCCGTTGGCACGTGCACGTAAGCGCGGGGCCGTTCCAGCAAGGTCAGGTTACCGCACTGCACGGGGCGCGCTGCGCCGGAGAGAGGGCTTAGCTGGAAGTGCACACCATCGCGGTACCTGAGCGCCCCCTCGTAGGGGGCTGGTAGCCAGGTATCGCCGAAGCGGCCGTGGAGCCAGCCTTCGTTGGTTTCCAGTAGGCACTCTTCGGCCACTTCCTGAATTGCAGTCAGCAGCGGCAGGTTGAGTTCATGAGCCGGCACATAGCCTGAGATCAGCTTGAGCACGACGTCGCCACGATCGAGGCGTCGCTGGCGCACCAGCAGCCAGTATTCGCGGCCTTGCCAATTCAGCGTCAGGCGCACCGAGACGCCCAGGTTGGCCAGCTCGACGGCGAAGCGCTGACTGTCGTTAAGCTCGACTGGCTTGCGGCGTTCCAGCACTTCGCTGAAGTTCAGCGGGCGGCCAAGGCTCTGATAGACGATACCGTCGGGCGAGGCTTCGACGAACAGCGGCAGGGTCTTGAACGTGGCAGGATCTTTCCGGGAAATGATACGCGGCATGTCGGCTCCTTCTTGCGTCGGGGTCGGCCGCATACGCGGCGTCAACGGCGTGCCAAACACGCCAGTTCATCACTCTCCTGATTCTTTGTTACCGGTGTTGGTGCCCACAATCACTTCAGCGGCCATGGCGACGTTGTGAGCCAGGTGCAGCGGGTTGATCGTCCCGACGATGGCACTGCCGACCCCAGGGTGAGCGAAGATCAGTTCGAAGCTTGCCCGCACCGGATCGACACCGCTTTCCAGGCAGACATGCCCACTGGCCAGGGCTTTCTTGATCAGGATGCCTTTGGCGTGACTGGCAGCATAGTCCAATACCGGGCGCTCATGCTGCTCGCCCAGGTTGTAGGTCACCATCGCGCAGTCACCCCGCTCGAGGGCCAGCAGGCCGCCTTCTGCTGTCTTGCCAGAGAAGCCGAAGCCTCGGATCAGCCCGGCCTGCTTGAGTTCGGCAAGGGTGTCGTAGACGGCTTCGTCGCGCAGGATCGACAGGTCATCACCATTGGAGTGCACCAGAACCAGGTCGATGTAGTCCGTTTCCAGACGTTTCAGGCTGCGCTCCACCGAGCGGCGGGTATGGGCGCTGGAAAAGTCGAAATGCGACTGACCGTTGTCGAACTCCTCACCGACCTTGCTGACGATCACCCAGTCCTGGCGTTGGCCGCGCAGCAACGGGCCGAGACGTTGCTCGCTGATGCCGTAGGCGGGTGCCGTATCGAGGAGGTTGATACCCAGCTCCCGGGCGAGGTCCAGTAATTGTCGCGCCTGGTAATCGTCGGGGATGGTGAAGCCATTGGGGTATTTGACCCCCTGGTCGCGGCCCAGCTTGACCGTGCCCAGGCCCAGAGGCGAAACACTCAGCCCCGTGGATCCCAGCGGGCGGTGCAGCTCGTGCAGGTCGCGCATCAGAAGGACGTCTCCCAGGCGGTGCGGCCGATGACCGGGCGCGGCAGCTCGGGCAGTTGTGGATGAACGGCGGGGCGGATGCCATCACGTTCAAGGTTGCTCAGCACACGATCAGCGAAGTCCGGTGCCAGGGCCAATTTGGTCGGCCAGCCGACCAGCAGCGCACCCTGGTCACTGAGAAAGGCGTTGTCGGGGCGAACCAGGCCACTTTGCGCGGGTTCGGCGCGCTCCACCCGCAGCGTGGCCCACTGGGCTGTGGATAAATCCACCCAGGGCAACAATTGAGAGAGTTCCTTGCGCGCCGCCTCGATCTGCGCTGCGTCGTCGCGCGCCACGCCATCGGCTTCGGCCAGGTCGCCGCCGAGGTACCAGACCCATTCGCCATCGGCGCCTGGATGGCTGGTAACGGTGATCCTCGGCTTGGGGCCGCCGCCCAGGCAGTGGGCGTACAGCGGCTTCAGCGTCGGCCCCTTGACCATCACCATGTGCAGCGGGCGCAACTGCTGACTGGGCTGTGCGACGTTCAGGCTGGCCAGCAGCTCGGCATTGCCGCGACCTGCGCTGAGCACGATGCGCTGCGCGCGGATCTCACGGCCGTCGACGCGCAGGCCAACGAGTTGCCCGCCTTCGTGCAGGGGCTGGATAGCGTCAGCGGCGAGCAGGCTGTCACCGGCAAGATCGGCCAGACGCGCAATCAGGCTCGGTACGTCCACCACCAGCTCGGCCAGGCGATACACCTTGCCCTTGAATGTCGGGTTCTGCAGCGCGGGCGGCAACTGCTCGCCCTTGACCTGATCGACACGGCCCCGCACCGCCTTGCTGGCGAAGAAGCTGGTGAGGTTGCCGGCCAGGGTGCCGGGCGACCACAGGTAATGAGCATCGGAGAGCAGGCGCACGCCGGACAGATCCAGCTCGCCGCTGCCGTCCAGTGCTTCGCGCCAGCGCCTCGGCATGTCGGCGATGGCTTCCGAGGCGCCGCTCAGGGCGCCATGCAGGGCATATTTGGCACCCCCGTGAATGATCCCCTGGGACTTGACGCTCTGACCGCCGCCCAGGCTTTCCCGCTCCAGCAGCAGCGTGGCATAGCCTTTGGCACGCAGGCGCGCATTCAGCCATAAGCCGGCGACGCCGCCGCCGACGATCAGGACGTCTGTGCTCAGAGTGTGGGACATGCGGGCGCCTCTAGGGAAAACAGGTGCGCAGTATAACCCCCGTGAGAGCGGCAAGCTTCAAGCGCCTGCCTCAATGCCCAGTGACACGGGAGAACAACTGGATCACCAGCACGCCACTGACGATCAGGCCCATGCCCAGCACGGCAGGCAGGTCCGGTTTCTGGTCATAGACGAACATCGCCGCGATGCTGACCAGGACGATGCCCAGGCCGGCCCAGATGGCGTAGGCGATGCCCACCGGAATGGTGCGTACCACCAGGATCAGCATCCAGAACGCGATGCTGTAGCCGGCGATCACCAGCAGCAGCGGCAGTGGCTTGTTGAAACCATCGACGGCCTTCATGGACGTGGTCGCGACCACCTCGGCGGCAATGGCCAGAGCGAGATAGAGATAACCGTTCATCGCCAGCACTCCTATTAACAGAGCGCCAATTTTATGAGCTTATTCTGTTAGGTAAACTGATTACCTATCCTTTTAGGAGATGGGTTGTGCGCTGGACTCTTGAGCAACTCGAAGTATTCGTCGCTGTTGCCGATGGCAACTCGTTCTCTGCCGTGGCGCGGCGTTTCGGGCGGGTGCAGTCGGCGATCAGTAATGCCGTGGCAGCGCTTGAGGATAACCTGGGGGCGCGCCTGTTCGAGCGCAGCAGCGGTCGTCAGCCGCGTCTGACCGAAGCCGGCCAGGCACTGCTCGAGGAAGCTCGCGAGTTGCTGCGTCAGTCCGAGCGTCTCGAGGGGCGCGCGCTCGGGCTGTCGCGAGGCGAGGAGGTGTGTTTGCGCCTGGCTCAGGACGAGGCGCTGCCGATGCCGCCGGTGCTGGACAGTCTGGAGGCCCTGGCCCAGGCCTTTCCGCAGGTCGAGGTTCAGATGACCAGCGGCGGCCAGGGTGTGGTGGCACGCCAGTTGCTCGAGCGGCGGGCCGACCTCGGCCTGCTGTTTCATCATGCGGGCATGCCGGCCGAGCTGGAGCGCCGTCGCCTGGGCATGGTGGATATGGTCATGGTCTGCGGGGCCGCTCATCCGTTGGCGCGTGGGCGTTCCGTCGAGCGTCGAGAACTGGCTCAGCACCGCCAATTGCTGATTACTCTGCAGGACAGCCATTATCCCGGCAACGAGCGGATCAGTCCCACTGCCTGGCGTACCGATAGTTTTTACGTGATGGCCGAGCTGCTGATGCGCAACCTGGGTTGGGCCTGCCTGCCACGGCACGTGGCCCAGTACCCGACCTATCAAGGACACCTGGTAGAGCTGAGCAGTGACTGGATTGCGCCACCGCTGCCTGTGGAACTGGTGTTTCGCCGTGATCAGCCGCTGGGTCCGGCCGCGCAGTGGCTCGCGCGCTATCTGGGTGAACGGCTGCGCTTACTGGAGCCTTGATGCGTGCGCTTGTGCCCGGCGCTCTGTGCCTGCTTGTGCTGCAACGTCGGCATCCCTAAGCTTCGCCGCCATGAATCGACATCTCTATAGCCTGCTGTTTCACCTCTGCCTGCCGTTGATCGGTCTGCGCCTGATCTGGCGAGCCTGGCGCGCGCCGGCGTACTCGAAACGTATCGGTGAGCGCTTTGCTTTCGGCCTGCCCCCGCTGCGCCCCGGCGGTATCTGGGTGCATGCCGTCTCGGTTGGCGAAAGCATCGCGGCAGCGCCGCTGGTACGCGAGCTGCTGGCGCGCTACCCGGATCTGCCGATCACCCTGACCAGCATGACGCCGACCGGCTCCGAACGCATTCGCGCACTGTTTCCGGAAGCGCAGTTCGCCGGTCGCGTCCAGCACTGCTATCTGCCCTATGACCTGCCCTGGGCTGCATCGCGCTTTCTCGAGCGAGTACGTCCGCGACTGGCGGTGATCATGGAAACCGAGCTGTGGCCCAACTACATCCATCAATGTGCCCGTAGAGGTATTCCGGTGGCCCTGGCCAATGGTCGACTGTCCGAGCGCTCGGCCAGAGGCTACGGGCGCTTTGCCAGGCTCACTGCGCCGATGCTCGCTGAACTGAACCTGCTCGCGGTGCAGAGCCAGGTCGAGGCGCAGCGTTTCGTCGCCCTCGGGGCACGGCCTGAAACGGTCGAGGTGACCGGCTCGATCAAGTTCGACCAGCAGGTGGATGCCGGCGTACTGGGGCGCGCCACGGCGCTGCGTGAGCAGTGGCAGGCGCAGCAACGGCCGGTATGGATCGCCGCCAGTACCCGTGAGGGGGAAGATGCGCTGGTCATCCAGGCACACCAGCAACTGCTCGCCACGCAGCCGGATGCCCTATTGATTCTGGTGCCGCGTCACCTGGAGCGTTTCGACAGCGCCGCCGCACAGTTGCGTGACGCGGGCCTCACCGTCGTGCGTCGCTCCTCGGGCGAGGCCGTTGACCCTGGTGTGCAGGTACTGCTCGGCGACAGCATGGGCGAGCTGATGTTTCTGTATGGCTTGGCCGATGTCGCTTTCGTGGGTGGCAGCCTGGTCGAGACCGGCGGGCACAATCCGCTGGAGCCAGCGGCGCTGGGGCTTCCGGTAATCATGGGGCCACATCGCTTCAACTTCCAGGAGATCACCGCGCAGTTGCTCGAGCGTGGCGCGCTCTGCGAGGTGGCGGATGCCAAGGCGCTCGGCGCCCAGGTCGCGGTACTGTTGCAGGAGCCACCACGTGCGGCGGCCATGCGCGAGGCCGGGCTGGCAGTGCTCAAGGCCAATCAGGGCGCGCTGCAGCGTTTGCTGGATGGGTTGGGAAGGCTGATCGTTTAGAGTCTGTCCGGCTGTCCCTGAGCTTGGCTGCAACGCTGCGGGCGTGGCCAATCTCGATTCATTGTGGGAGCGGGCCATGCGCGCGAAATCGCGGGCATGGCCCGCTCCCACAATCCGGCGGCTTAACGCCTGCTCCGGTATCCCTGCAGATTGTCCATTACTCCTGCGCCTATTCGTCGCCTTGCAGGCGTGCTTCGGCGGCCTTGGCCAGATCCGTGGGCAGGAAGTCGCGGTCCGGGTTGTAGTCCGGCTTCAGGTAACGACCCAGAGCGTCCAGATCTGCCGGGCTGAGGGTGCCGGCAGCCTGTTTCAGGCGCAGGTTGTTGAGGATGTAGTCGTAGCGCGCGTCGTTGTAGTTGCGCACTGCACTGTACAACTGGCGCTGGGCGTCCAGCACGTCGACGATGTTGCGCGTGCCCACCTGATAACCGATTTCCGTAGCCTCCAGCGCGCTCTGGTTGGAGATGATCGACTGGCGACGGGCCTGTACGGTTTCCACGTCGGTATTCACCGCGCGATACAGGTTGCGGGTGTTCTGCACCACCTCGCGGCGCAGCCCTTCACGTTGCTGCTCGGACTGGCTG
>NZ_FNDG01000040.1 GCF_900100535.1 Phytopseudomonas flavescens | reverse complement strand
TTTTTTAGGATGTCTCGCTCTTCGGTCACTCGCTTGAGTTCAGCACGCAGACGACGCAGTTCGGCCTGCTGATCGTTCTCTTGCTGCCGCTTTTCCTGGGGCTTGCTGTAGCGCTTGATCCAGGCATACAGGCTGTGCACCGACATACCTAACCGCGCTGCCACTTCGGCTACAGGAAGGCCACGCTCGGTCACTTGCTTGACCGCTTCGATTTTGAATTCTTCGGGGTAACGCTGGTTGCTCATGGCACCTCCTAGTGGGCCTCATTATGAGGCTTGGAGGTGTCTACGAAACTAGGGGCGATTCAGGCCTTGCGGGCTTACCACCAGCGGTTCTACCAGACGGGGCAGATCACCCTGAGCCTCGCCGGGCCCCAATCGCTGGCAGAACTGGAGCAGCTGGCGCGCCGCCACGCCGCGCTTTTCGCCCAGGGGAACCGCCTGCCACGCAGCGCCCCTGCGCTTCTGCTCGACGGCCCGCTGCGCCTGGGCGAGGCGCGCGAGCCCCATTGCGACCTGCTGTTTGCCCACGAGGCCCTGCCGGCTGGTGCCCGGCAGGCGCTGGACCTGCTGCTCGATTACCTGCGTGACGGCCGACCGGGCGGCTGGCTGGCCGAGCTGCGCCGGCGCGGCTGGCTGCAGGCCAGCTCGGCGCAGCCGCTGTATGCCCACGCCGGCCAGTTGCTCTGGCACATCGAGCTGCAATTGACCGACACGGCCTGCACGAGCCAGATACAGACGCTGCTGCATGGCTGGCTGGGCTTTATCCGCCAGCAGGACCGCCAGCACCTCAACGCCGGCTTCGGCCGCCTGCAAGGACGCCGTGAACTGGCCGCCAGCGCCTTGGAACTGGCCCGCCGCGACAGCGCCGGGCAACCGTTCCGAGAGCTCGACCGCCACGGCCTGGAGGCCTTGGGCGCCCTGCTCGATGACCTGCCACGGTGCGATCAGGGCGACTGGCGACTGCCCGCGGAGGAGCCCCTGCTGGCAGCGCCGCCCGCACAACGTGCGCCGCTGCCGGCCAGCCTGCTGATCGACCACAGCCTGCCAGCCTCCCGGCAGTTCGCCGCCATTTATCTGCGCTGGCGTATCGACTCGGCCCTGCGCCGGCGCTTCCAGGTGATTGTCGAGCGCGCCCTGGGCACTCTGCGCGAACGTGCAGAACAGGCTGCGCTGCACCTGGCGTTCACCGCCAGTGGCGCATATTGGCAGTTGCAGATCACCGGCCACCCCGACGCCGTGATCCACGCCACCGGCGAAGCCCTCGAGCATCTGCGTGGCCCCGCCCGCGAACACTGGCACGGGGCCAGTTGCGAAACGCCTGCGCCCATGCCGATCCGCGCCCTGCTGATGGCACTGCCGGAAGCCCTGCACGCCGACGCAGGCACGCCCGAACCTGCCTGCATTCTCGACCAGGCGCTGCTCGATGGGCTCTGGCGGCACGCCCGCTGGCACGGCCTGGCGCTGGGTTTCGACGCTACCCGGTACGGTGCGCTCGGGGCTTCGCTGCGCGGCATCATGGGCCAGGCGGACTCCCTGCGGGCACCGAGCAGCCAGGCCGGTCGCCGCTGGCGACAGGTGGGCACAGCAGGCAGCGAAGCCGCGCTGCTGCTGTTCTGCCCGCTGCCCGCGCGGCTGGAGGCTACCGGCCGCTTGCTCGCTCAGCTGTTGCAAGGGCCGGTCTACCAGCGCCTGCGGGTCGAGCTGCAGCTCGGCTATGCCGTGTTCAGCGGCTTTCGCCAGGTCGCGGGATACGCCGGGCTGCTGTTCGGCGTGCAATCGCCACACAGCAGCCACGCCGAGCTCCTCGCCCAGCTGCTGGCCCTGCTCGGCGAGGGGGTGCACCTCGATCCGCAGGCGCGTCAGCAACTGGCCGGGCAGTTCGACGAACCGGCCATGAGCAATGCCGAGGTGGCCGACTGGGCCTGGCAGACCCGGCTGGCCGGCGAGGAGCCGGCACTGCCCCGGCTGCGTGGTGCCATCCTCGACGTCGAACAACAACACCTGGACGGGCTGCTGCGCCAGGTGCTCGACGCCCGGCACGGCTGGCTGTGCCTGGCCAACCAGGCCGCAGCGCCCGACCGCTGGCAGTGGGCGCAGGCCTCCTGAACGGCAACTGCCTCGACCATACCCGTCTGCAAGATCCTGCAACCTTCCTCAGGTGGAACCTCCCGGGGCGGATGACGCCCAATAAGGAGCCGGCGCCCGCCAACCCGATCCGCAAGGAACAAGGCCAGGCGACGCCAGCCTGCATGCCCTGACCTGTGTCTCGGCACCCAACCGGAAGGAGCAACGCCATGTGGACCAAGCCTGCTTACACTGACCTGCGCATCGGTTTCGAAGTCACCATGTACTTCGCCAACCGCTGAACGACCCAGTGATGCGACGCCCCGGCATGCCGGGGCGTCATCGTTTACAGGACAGGGAGAGACCATGTACATCCAGATTCTCGGTTCTGCGGCCGGCGGCGGCTTTCCCCAGTGGAACTGCAACTGCGCCAACTGCAAGGGCTACCGCGACGGCACCTTGCGCGCCACCGCACGCACCCAGTCGTCGATCGCACTGTCCGATGACGGCGAGCACTGGGTGCTGTGCAACGCCTCGCCAGACATTCGCGCGCAACTCCAGGCCTTCGCGCCGATGCAACCGGCCCGTGCGCTGCGCGACACCGGCATCGATGCCATCGTCCTGCTCGACAGCCAGATCGACCACACCACCGGCCTGCTCAGCCTGCGCGAGGGCTGCCCGCACCCGGTCTGGTGCACCGACATGGTTCACCAGGACCTGACCACCGGCTTCCCCCTGTTCACCATGCTCGAGCACTGGAACGGCGGGCTGGCGTGGAAGCGTATCGCCCTCGAGGGCAGCTTCGTCATCCCCGCCTGCCCGAGCCTGAGGTTCACCCCGTTGCCCTTGCGCAGCGCGGCGCCGCCCTATTCGCCGCACCGCTTCGATCCGCACCCGGGCGACAACCTCGGCCTGCTGGTCGAGGACACCCGCAGCGGCGGCACCCTGTTCTACGCACCCGGCCTTGGCCAGGTCGACGAAAAGCTGCTGCGAACGATGCACGCCGCCGACTGCCTGCTGGTCGACGGCACCCTGTGGGAGGACGACGAGATGCAGCGCCGCGGCGTCGGCACCCGCACCGGCCGCGAGATGGGCCACCTGGCGCAGAACGGGGCGGGCGGCATGCTCGAGGTACTGGACGGCTTCCCGCGCCAGCGCAAGGTGCTCATCCACATCAACAACACCAACCCGATTCTCGACGAGGATTCGCCGGAACGGGCCGAGGTTCGGCGCCGGGGTGTGGAAGTCGCCTACGACGGCATGAGCATCGAGCTGTAAGGAGGCCACCGTGAGCGACGCAACGCCGATGTCCCCTGCCGAATTCGAGCAGGCCCTGCGCGCCAAGGGCGCCTACTACCACATCCATCACCCCTACCATGTGGCGATGTACGAGGGGCGCGCCAGCCGCGAGCAGATCCAGGGCTGGGTCGCCAACCGCTTCTACTACCAGGTCAACATCCCGCTCAAGGACGCCGCGATCCTGGCCAACTGCCCGGACCGCGCGGTGCGCCGCGAGTGGATCCAGCGCCTGCTCGACCACGACGGCGCCCCTGGCGAGGACGGCGGCATCGAGGCCTGGCTGCGCCTGGGCCAGGCCGTGGGCCTCGACCCGCAGCAGTTGCGCTCCCAGGAGCTGGTGCTGCCCGGCGTGCGCTTCGCCGTGGACGCCTATGTCAACTTCGCCCGCCGGGCCAGCTGGCAGGAAGCGGCCAGCAGTTCGCTGACCGAGCTGTTCGCCCCGCAGATCCACCAGTCGCGCCTGGACAGCTGGCCGCAGCACTATCCCTGGATCGACCCGGCCGGCTACGCGTACTTCCGCACTCGCCTCGGCCAGGCCCGCCGCGACGTCGAGCACGGCCTGGCGATCACCCTGCAGCACTACACCACCCGCGCCGGGCAGGCGCGCATGCTGGAAATCCTGCAATTCAAGCTGGATATCCTGTGGAGCATGCTCGATGCCATGAGCATGGCCTATGAACTGAACCGCCCGCCCTATCACAGCGTCACCGGCGAACGGGTCTGGCACCGGGGAGTCGCCCCATGAGTTTCGACCGCACCCGCGCGCCCCGCTGGCGTCCCGGCTACCGCTTCCAGTACGAGCCGGCGCAGAAGGGCCATGTGCTGCTCTATCCCGAGGGCATGATCAAGCTCAACGAGAGCGCCGCGCTGATCGGCGGGCTGATCGATGGCCAGCGCGACGTCGCGGCGATCGTCGACGAATTGGTGCAGCGCTTCCCCGGGGTGCCCGAGGTCGCCGAGGACATCGAGCAGTTCATGGAGGTAGCCCGTGCCGAACACTGGATCGAGTTCGCCTGAGTTGCCGCCGGCCCCCGCGGTCGGCCTGCCACTGTGGCTGCTGGCGGAGCTGACCTACCGCTGCCCGTTGCAATGCCCCTATTGCTCCAACCCCCTGGACTTCGCCGCCCAGGGCCAGGAGCTGAGCACCGCGCAGTGGTTCCGGGTGATGGCCGAGGCCCGCGAGATGGGCGCCGCGCAACTGGGCTTCTCCGGGGGCGAGCCGCTGGTGCGTCAGGATCTCGCCGAGTTGATCGGCGAAGCCCGGCGCCTGGGCTACTACACCAACCTGATCACCTCCGGCATCGGCCTGACCGAAGCGCGTATCGCCGCGTTCAAGCAAGCCGGCCTGGACCATATCCAGATCAGCTTCCAGGCCAGCGACGAGCAGGTCAACAACCTGCTGGCCGGCTCGAAAAAGGCCTTCGCCCAGAAGCTGGAAATGGCCCGGGCGGTGAAAGCCCACGGCTACCCGATGGTGCTGAACTTCGTCACCCACCGCCATAACATCGACCGGATCGACCGCATCATCGAGCTGTGCCTCGCCCTCGAAGCCGACTTCGTGGAACTGGCCACCTGCCAGTTCTACGGCTGGGCCCAGCTGAACCGCGCCGGCCTGCTGCCCACCCGCGAGCAGTTGCAGCGCGCCGAACGCATCACCAACGAGTATCGCCAACGGCTGCAGGCCGAGGGCAACCCCTGCAAGCTGATCTTCGTCACCCCGGACTACTACGAGGAGCGGCCCAAGGCCTGCATGAACGGCTGGGGCAGTATTTTCCTGACCGTCACCCCGGACGGCACCGCCCTGCCCTGCCACGGCGCACGCCAGTTGCCCATCGCCTTTCCCAACGTGCGCGAGCACAGCCTGCAGCACATCTGGTACGACTCGTTCGGCTTCAACCGTTTTCGCGGCTACGACTGGATGCCCGAGCCGTGCCGCTCCTGCGACGAGAAGGAGAAGGACTTCGGCGGCTGCCGCTGCCAGGCCTTCATGCTCACCGGCGACGCCAGCAATGCCGACCCGGTGTGCAGCAAGTCCGACCGTCACGGGGTGATCCTGGCGGCGCGCGAAGAAGCCGAACACGCCACCCAATCCATCACCGAGCTGGCCTTCCGCAATGACCGAAACTCACGCCTCATCGCCAAGGGTTGAGCCCCTCTGCGCCGCCGAAGCGGTGGCCGCCGCCATCGACTTCGCCGAGCTGCGCGTCGGCCCCGCCGGGCTGGTGTGGAACGAATTCCGTCCCGAGGACGGCAGTTGCCGGCTCTGGCTCTGGCGCGAGCACGCCGCCCGCTGCCTGACGCCGGACGGTTTCAGCGCCCGCAGCCGGGTTTACGAGTACGGCGGCGGCTCGTTCTGCCTGGGCCGCGACAGCCTGGTATTCGTCAACGACGCCGACCAGCAGCTCTACATGCAACCCCTGGCTGGCGGCGCGCCTCAGGCGCTGACCCATGGCCAGCACCGCTACGGCGACCTGCTGCATAGCGGCGAGCAGGTGCTGGCAGTCGAAGAAAGCCACGCCGCCGGGCAGGTCGAGCACCGCCTGGTGGCCATCACGCTGCGCGACGGCAGCCGCGCCGTGCTCGCCGAAGGGGCCGACTTCTACGCTTCGCCGGTACTCAGCGGGGATGGCCGGCAACTGGCCTGGATCCAGTGGCAGCGCCCGGCTCAGCCCTGGACCGCCACACGCCTGTACCGCGCCTGCTTGCAGGGTGACGGCACCTGGGGCGAGGCGCGCTGCGTGGCAGGCGACGTCGGCGAGGAACAGGCGCTGCAGCAGCCCGGTTTCGATGCCCAGGGGCGCCTGTACTGCCTGTCAGACCGCAACGGCTTCTGGCAACCCTGGGGCGAGACCGAGCAGGGCTGGCAGGCGCTGCCCGCCCGCGCCGCCGACCATGCCGGCGCGCCCTGGCAACTCGGCGCCTGCAGCTGGAAACCCCTGGGCCCCCAGGCGTACCTGGCCAGCTGGTTCGAAGACGGCTACAGCCGCCTGGGCATCCGCCAGGCCGATGGCAGCCTGCGCCACTACGCCAGCGCCTACAACCGCTTCCGCAGCCTGGCCCTGGACCGCGACCACCTCTACGTCATCGCCGCCAGCGCGCTGGCACCGTCTGCGGTATTGGCGATCCGCCGTGACGACGGCCAGGTCAGGGTGTTCGCTGGCGGGCGCTCACCGCTGCCGCCCGAGCGGATCAGCCAGCCGCAGCCGCTGCACTATGCCAGCGGCGACGGCCAGGCCCACGGCTTCTTCTACCCGCCGCAGGACAGCGAAGGCCTGCCGCCGCTGCTGGTGTTCGTCCACGGCGGCCCGACCTCGGCCTGCCATCCGGTGTTCGACCCGCGCATCCAGTACTGGACCCAGCGCGGCTTCGCCGTCGCCGACCTCAACTACCGGGGCAGCACCGGCTACGGCAGGCATTATCGCCAGGCATTGCACCTGAGCTGGGGCGTGGTGGACGTCGAGGATGCCTGCGCGGTGGTCGGGCACCTGGCCGAGCGTGGCCTGATCGACCCGGCCAGGGCCTTCGTCCGCGGCGGCAGCGCCGGCGGCTATACCACCCTCTGTGCCCTGGCCCGCGGCGGGGTGTTCCGTGGCGGGGCCAGCCTGTACGGGGTCAGCGACCCGCTGGCCCTGGCCCGCGTCACCCACAAGCTCGAGGGCGACTACCTGGACTGGCTGATCGGCGACCCGCAGCGCGACGCCGAACGCTATCGCCAGCGAACGCCGCTGCGCCACGCCGACCGCATCACGGTGCCGGTGATCTTCTTCCAGGGCGAACTGGACACCGTGGTGGTTCCCGAGCAGACCCGCGCCATGCTCGCCGCCCTCACCGCCAACGGCATCGAGGCCGAAGCGCATTTCTATGCGGGGGAGCGGCACGGCTTGCGCCAGGCGGAAAACCTGGCCCACGCCCTGGAGGCGGAGTGGCGCTTCTACCGCCGCGTGCTGGAGCAGCAGGGGCAGTAACCAGCCTGCGCGCCAGATTCCAGGACTTCGCGGCATGGACGAACTCATGGATGGCGCAAGGACAACGGAAAGCAAAGAGGCCCATCGCGTGATGGGCCTCCTTGTTTCAACCGCAACCCTGCCTATTGCCAGTTGGCGGCGATCACCACATCCAGTTGCACCCGCTGATCAGGCGTCAGACTCGACTCCCCACCTGCCGGCGCGCCAAAAGCCGCCATGGCGTCGACCAGGTTCTGTACCCGACTTTCAGTCAGAGCAAGTCCATTCGCGGCCTGCAGCGTCTCGACGCGGTATGCGCTACCGGAATACCAGTTGCTGACCGTAACGCGATCCTCCGTCCCCTGCACCAAGATATCCAGGTTGTTACCGTTGCGCTGGAACCAAAGCTGCTCGGGCGAGAGGTCGGAGCCGAACTGCAGCACATCCACCGCCCCACTGTAGGTGCTCGTCTCAACGATGGTGTCGTGACCATCGCCCGAGTTGAACAGGTAGGTATCCCCATAGTAGCTGCCATGCAGGGTGTCGTTACCTGTGCCACCAACGAACAGGTTGTTGCGGGCAGTCGCCGCTACCTTGAGCACGTCGTCGCCAGCACCACCGTACAACTGGTTCGTGCCGGTGCCGCCATCGAGGGTGTCGTTGCCCTCGCCGCCGTACATCACGTCACTGCCACTCCAGCCAAACAGCGTATCGGCGCCCGTGCCCCCTAGACTGACCACACCGCCCTCGATCTGCGCCTGATCCCAGGTGCTGCCATCGGCAAA
>NZ_FNDG01000025.1 GCF_900100535.1 Phytopseudomonas flavescens | reverse complement strand
TGGCAAAGTACGCGGCGGCCTTTTTTAGGATGTCTCGCTCTTCGGTCACTCGCTTGAGTTCAGCACGCAGACGACGCAGTTCGGCCTGCTGATCGTTCTCTTGCTGCCGCTTTTCCTGGGGCTTGCTGTAGCGCTTGATCCAGGCATACAGGCTGTGCACCGACATACCTAACCGCGCTGCCACTTCGGCTACAGGAAGGCCACGCTCGGTCACTTGCTTGACCGCTTCGATTTTGAATTCTTCGGGGTAACGCTGGTTGCTCATGGCACCTCCTAGTGGGCCTCATTATGAGGCTTGGAGGTGTCTACGAAACTAGGGGCGATTCACAGCAGATGACGACGGTGAACTGTGTGAGGGCGATTGAACTGCTCAAACGTAGTCGCGATGGCCTGGATCAACCCCCCCATGGTTGGCCGTTTTACGAGCCATGATGAACGAGCGCATTCGTGAGAAGCTTTGCACCGCTGCTTGGGTTCCCGGATTGCCTGTGTGACATGCAGCTGTTACGACGGTTAGGCATGTCCGTTCACAGCCTGTATGCCTGGAGCAAGCGCTGCAGCACGCCCCAGGAATGCTCGCCATCAATGTCAAAGCGCCCGGCTGAAAACGCTAGTGTCGCGCATCGAGTCAATCCACCCCCAACGCCTTGAACACCGCTTCCACCGGCTCGCCATAGAAGCTGGTCTGGAACTTGGTGAACAGCTCCGCCGGAATGGTCGGGATGTCCATGGCGCTGCTCATCGGCAGGCAAACGCGCTTACCGCCA
The DNA here is from genome assembly GCF_900100535.1 of Phytopseudomonas flavescens. GTDB lineage: Bacteria > Pseudomonadota > Gammaproteobacteria > Pseudomonadales > Pseudomonadaceae > Aquipseudomonas > Aquipseudomonas flavescens. Next base: position 88,532 of record NZ_FNDG01000025.1, on the reverse strand, counting down.
GCGTCGAAGGCCACCTGCAGGCACTCGGCGATGCTTTCCACCGGGGTGATGCTGCCGCCCAGGCTCATGTCGCCGAGTACCACCATCTGCCCTTGTGCGGGGCGGCCCATCAGGCCGGAGGCGAAGGCCACCAGGCTGGGTAGGGCCATGTGGGTTAGCGGGCCGGTGTTTTGCAGCTCGACCACATGCAGGTGGAAGTCGTGCTCCAGCACTTTGGCCGAGGCACTGATGCGCGAGGCGTTGGCCTTGAAGTAGTCGAAGGCGATCTTCACCTGCTCCTTGGCGACGCTGGAGTTCCACAGGCCCGAGGTGGCCAGTTTTCCGCTGCCCTTGGTGACCTGCAGTTCGATTCGATACAGGCCTGGCATGCCTTTGCCGCTCAGCCCAATGGTGTGGATGAAACCCGGCTTGCCCGGCCCCTCGGCAATCAGCCAGCCGCCGCCTTGTTCTTTCACGGCGATGAAGTGTTCTTCCAGGGTTTCGTTGTCGATGTAGCTGAAATGCACATCGTAGAACTCCATGCCGCCGATCTTCTTCAGCTGCTCCTTGACCCGCCGACGCACCTGTAAGGCGTACTCCAGGCACTGGCGCACGTTTTCCTTGGTGAACTGGTCGTGGGGGTAGAGCAGCTTGAGCAGGCCGGATACGGTCTTGCGTACTGCGATCACGTCGCGCTGGTTGAGGTTGTTGCCCAGCTTGAAGTGCTTGTCGATGGCATCGGCGAAGCTGCGCTTGCGCATCTCGCGGAAGAATTCGGCCAGGTAATCGACGATCAGGCCGTACTTGTTGGTGAAGTACTCGGGGCGCATCTTCGGGATTTCCCAGCCTGGTATATAGGCATGGAAGCGGTCGAAGAAGGCAGCGTCGATCATCTGCTCGGGGAAGGGGGCCAGCAGATGGCTGGTTTTCACCAGAGTTTCGACGCTCTGGTTGATGTTGCCGACAAACACCATCGAAGCCGAGGCCTCCATCTGCTCACGGCCGCGGCCGAAGGAGCCGGAGGCCATGTAGTCCTTCATGATCTGTACGCCGTCCTTGTCCTTGAAGTTGATCCCCGCGACTTCGTCGAAGGCGACCACATCCCAGAGGCCGACCAGGCCGATACGCCGGCTGCTCATGTTGTAGAACAGATTGGCCACGGTGGTCTGCCCGCCTGACACCAGCATGCTGTTGGGCGAGCATTCCTTGTAAATATGGCTTTTGCCGGTACCGCGCGGGCCAAGCTCGCAGACGTTGTAGTTGTTCTCGACGAAGGGAACCATGCGTGCCAGCAGATGCCATTGCACATCTTCTGCCAGGGTCGAAGGCTCCATGCCAATCGAGCGAATCAGCGCTTCGCGCCATTGCACGGTGGTCAGTGCTGCGCGCCCGTCAAACAGCTCCTGCATGTTCATGTTCGGCATCTGGATCGGTTTGAGCAGCGTCACCCCAAACGGCGAGCCGCTCTGGCCCTCTTCGTGGTAGTAGCTCAGCGTGGCGATTACCCAGATACCGCCTACCAGCAGCTTTTCGTATTCCTTGACGATGCCGGCTGAAATCTCCGCATCGCGGATACCAAGGCTACTGAAGGAGGCTTCGTAGCGGTCTTTCTTCTCGTTTAGGCGCACGGTTACGCGATCAATCACCTTGTAGGTGCCGCGCTCGCGTACCAGGGATTTGACCTTCTCGGCTTCGTCCGGACGGACATAGTTTTCCGCCAGTATGGTTTTGACATTCTTCAAGCCGTGTTCGATGACCTCGGCGTCATCCGAGGCGCAGTACATGCCGAGCAGGTACTCGAGCACGTAGACCGGAACATTGGCCCCTTCCTTGATCAGCTTGGTCAGGTCCTTGCGTACCACGCGGCCGGCGAAATGCTCGTTGAGCAGTTGGTCGAGGTCTTTATCCTGTTCGGTATCCATCTAATATCGTGCTCTCAAGAGAAGTCGTCGGTGAAGGCCAGGTCGATGGTGACGCGGTAGCGCTCCAACTCGGTATTCAGGTCCTTGTCACGAATGATCAGGAAATAGTCCTTCCTGCGATCGAAGTCGCTGCCCGCCAACGACAGCCGCACCTGCTTCATGCGTTCGCTCATGGAGTCGGTGGCACAGTCGAAGGTCACCACTTCCTCGCTGGATACCGGCTGCTCGTCTTCATAAATTGCAACGGCCACGGTTACTGGCAGCACCTGCTCGCTGACGACTTCGGTCTGGATCAGATCGAAGCGCTGGATGTTGGTGACCATCTTCAGCGCCGACTTCGGCGAGATGACGCCGACCTTGCGTTTGGTGCGTTTCTCGGCTTTCTCACCGCGCAGCTGGTTGACGGTCAGCACCGGCACCACAATCTCCTGCAGCATGGCCCCGCCATGGACGAAGCGCGCACCACCTATGAAGTGAAAGCGGTTGGCACCTTTGGGAATCCAGAACCGGGTGTCCGATGTCGTACCTGCGGTCAGGCGCGTCGAGCCGCTCCAGACCTCCTTGGCGGTCGGCAGGCTATGGCCGAGTACATAGCGTTTCTTGCTCTTGAAGGCGCTTTCGGGTTTGTCGATCAGAGTGGTGCGGTCGGCAACCTCCAGCTTGCTCTGCTGGAACAGAAAACCGTGGTCAGCGGTGATCAGCACCGTACTGGTATTGAAGTGCATGAGAATCTTGCGGGTCAGCTCGGTCAGCTCCTCGATCGCGACCTCCACATGGTGGAAGGTATCCGACTCGGACGGTCCGCCGCTGTCGCTGCGGTCGTCGATTACGTTGTGATAGACGTAGACCAACTGCTGGTCCTTGAGCGCCTCGCGGCCTTCATCCCGTGACCAGGCCTTGACCTGCTCGGCAGTCACTGCCATGCCGCTGTATTGGGCGAGAATCTTGTCACGCTGAATAGTCCCGGCGCTGGACTGGCCGTCGACGAATACCGTATCGCTGCCGTTCTCGCGGTACTCCAGGGTCTTGTGCGGCAATAGCGCGGCCATGCCCAGCGTGGTGTAGCTGGGCAGTACACCCAACTGGCTGGTCAGGGTCGCCTCGCTGTAGCGCTTCTCGTTGATCCGCTCTCGCAACTCCATGGCCGCCTCGTAACGAAAGGCATCGCTGATGATTACCACCAGGCGCTTGCTACGGTTTTTCTCGAAATGTGGTCGCACCCAGCGTTCGTAGAAGTCCTGCTGGTTGGGTACGCCGGCGATCTTCCAATGCTCCAGGCGTTGTTCGGCCTCTACTCGGTCGCCCCAACTGCGGCCCAACTGATCGAGATACCAATAGGCATAACATTGCTCAACCGCGTCATCGAGCTTCTTCAGCAGCTCAACATGAGCACGATTGGACGCTGCAAAGTAGTGTCGATAGCTGGTATCGAAGCGGTACAGCTCGCTCTCATAGGCTCTGTACAGCGCTTCGCTGCTGGCGAAGTGGAAGCCGGCGGCGTGGCTTTGACGCAAGCTGAACAGCTCGATGGCGGCTGACAGAGCGGAGTACAGCAGCCGGTACTTGCGACGGATGTCGTCATCCTTGTGCCGCGAGGCCCAGTAATTGTCCAGGCGCTCGGCAATGATGCGCGAGAACAGCGCCAGATCCCTAGGGTCGGCCTCGGGGATGGCCTGGGTCAGGTCGACGATGATCTGCTGCTCCACCGTCTGGAAGGTGGCGACGTTGACCAGCGTCTCCAGCGCAATCGCGCCGATCTTCTCGCGGATGTACAGCGCTTCACTGACCCAATCGGAAACCACATCGTAGGTCTTGTAGAAACGTGAACTGTCCCGCCAGCGCGAGAGCAGGGCCCGTGATGTGGCGCGGGCGTTGGCCGAGGGGATGGCTACGGCTTTGGCCCAGTCTGGGATGTCGCCAATGCTTTCGCAGAAGCCGGTGGCCAGCAGACGAATCAGGAAGTGACCGAAGCGCAATGGCTTTTCCCCGCTCAGCTCTTCGGCGCTGGCCGGGTAACCGACTTCGCCCTGCAGTGCCTGCAACAGCGTCGGCATCAGGTTGTATTTGTATAACTCGGCGATGCTGGCGGGGTTGTTCTCCAACCCCAGGTCGTCACGCACCGAAGCCTCGGCCAAGGTGCAGAGCAGGGTGAGCAGATCGGCGTTGCCGGCACCTAGCACCACGGCGATCATCGCCAGATCGAGGGCTTCCTCGCTATCGGTCGGCTGGATCAGGCGCTTCAGCGCGCCCAAGCGAGTCTTGCTGCCAAGAAACTGCTCACGCCGGGCCAGGTGTTCGCGCAAACTCTGCTGCTGCAGGCCCAGCTCATTGAAGATCAGCGAAATACGGTCGGCATAGAAACAGCGCGAGTACAGCTTGATGTCCAGCAGCCAGTCGTCTTCGGCGTCAGGCTCTGCGCAGGGGAAGTACAGCAGGTACTTGCCGCGGTGGGCTTCAAGCTCCAGCTGCAGCTTGAGGCCGAAGGTCGACTCGCCTTGCATGTTCAACACCTGCACATCGGGCAGATCCAGTTGCGGCAGCTCGTCGACAAAGCTCTGCTCAGGGTCGTACCAGAACACGATGCGCTGGTCTTCCGCGAAGAATGCCTGCTTCAGGCCTTGGGTCAGTTGTTGCGTATCCATCAGATCAATCCTTGAGCAGCAGCACAAAGTGCTCAATCAGGCGAGTTAATTCAGGCATTTTTAGTAGCGGGAGTTCTATTTAAGCGGACGAATGAACATCTCCCAGAAATGCTCCGCCATTCCTTCATCGGTTAGCAGCTGATCCCGTTGTGTGCCGAGCATTTGCCCACCCATGAGGGGGCGAAAACCTATGAGTTGGCCGTTTTCGGCAATGCTCATGCTTTCGTTGTAACTGTTTTGAGAGATGCCGCTTTGGCTGTAACAAATATCTCCACCCATGCCGCGAGCGTTGCGCCAGATGCCGCAGTGGCAGACCTTGCTGCCATGCCGGTAGATGGAACAGGCAAAGGCATCAGCATCGCGGCGGTGGAAGTCTGTTTCCAGGCCTTCGTTGCGCTTCGCCAGTTCTGCAAGGGAGTTTTCGAAGAAGCGGGTCAGGTAATCGAAACCTTCGCGGCAGGCGCGATCCCGATCAAGGTCGGTGAAGCGTTTTGGGATGGCCAAGTTGCTAGAGCGGGGCGTGCTGCGACCAATGCTCACCGTGGCGCCAACAGCTCTGGCACGACCAGGTTGTCGGGGCGGGGCTGCTTGTGGAGCTTTGGCCCCAAGCTTGTCCAATGCACGGGATACAGCATCGACAACCTGGACAAAACCGTCGTCATAGCTTGGAAACTGCACGATGGGCTTGCCGTCCACTGTGGCAGCCAGCAGCTTGCCAAAAGGCAGCTTGTGCCAGGCACAGGGCCGGAGAATGACCGGGATTACTACCGCTTCGCCGCGTTCGTGGCGCTGCAAGGCATTGCTCATCTCGATCTGGTAGCAGTAATCGGAGGCGATAAAGTCGCTGCTGACGAGCAACAGGATGATGTCGGCCGTAGAGAAGTAATGATCGATCTGACCTTCGAACTCATCGCCTGGAACGATTCGGCGATCATGCCAGGTATCAATTCGCCCCATGCGCTTCAACGGGGCAAGATGTTTTTCCAACTCATTGCGCAGTGTCTCATCGGCATGCGCGTACGAGAAAACCAGCGTGACCATACTTACTCTCCTTTATCCCCAGTAATGGCCTTCACCTCTGCCAGCAAATCCCCAAACTTGCCGTAGTTCACCTTCACGCCATCGTCGAGATCCAGGCTGATGCGCTGGTCGGCGCAGTGGCGGAGTTTTTCGTCGAAGGTGGCGAGTTCGGCTTGTTGGTTGTGCAGGGTGGTGAGTTGTTTTTCCAGGCGTTTTTTCTCGGACGTGACGGCTTCGTTTTCAATATCCGTGGCTAGCTTGTTTGCGTATGTGTTGAGCTTGGCAGTCAACGGGATGACGTACTCGGTACGCATGCGCGCCAAGGTGCCTTCGTTATAGCGGTGCAGGTAGACCAGGCACTCGAAGGCCTTATGCTTGCCGGAGCTGAACAGCCAGTAGATGGGGCGCTTATTGTAGGTGCGCAGGTGATCCTTGAAGAACTGGGTGCTCAGGTATCGGCGGATGGTGTCCAGCGCCGACTCGCCACCTGATTTACCTTTTAGCGGCTTGATGGCGTACAAGCACAGGCTCTCTGCGACGAAGTCGAGGTTTTCCTGTAGATGCTCGTCGCCCCAGACGGTGCGAATAAACTCGCGGAAGCGGTTGGTGGCGTCGTCAGCGAACCATTCCTGATCTGTGAGCGGCAGGATGCCGTCGTTGTCGGCGGGGAAGGTCTTGTAGGCGCCTTCGGCGACCATGTCTGCAAAGCCCTGGTTACCGGCATGGGCGTAGACCAGACCTTCGCGGTCGAGGGAGTAGCGGCCCATGATGCAGCCGATGGTGTAGCTAATAAGCTCAGCTGAAGTATCGGCCTGCAATCTTGCTTCAAGTTCTTCGCCTGTAGAGTTACTACCATAACGATAACAAGGATTGCAAGACAGAGAGATTTCGCTTAAGCGTACCTCTGGCGTTAGCTCATTTTGTAAGGAGTATGAAGCTATGAAGATTTGATTGTTTATCTCTTCAAGTTTCTGAGCTTCAAGAATGACTTTAGATTGCTGGCTGCGAAGGTTGTTATATATGGACTTGAGGGCGTGCTCAGTATGTCCTATCGACTGAATAGGAAGTCGTTTAAAATCGAATGAAATTTCAAGATAATTCCAGTCGGACTTATGAATTTCAAGTAATTTCTTTGCGTTACCTTCAGTCGTGCCTATATCATGAATTTTCATGAAAGGGATTTTTGCCATATCACCAACAGGCATTGTCAGTGTTGGGTTTATTGCGCTCAAGAAGTAATGGCACACCTTGCTATTCAATAATGCCATTACGGAAATGTTTTTATTTTCAGAATAAAAGCAAGGTGATAAATCGCCAGGGATAAAACCTCTAGGGTGCAGTCGAAAGCCAGCAAGCCCAGAGCCAAGCCGAGGCCAACAGATACCTTCCTCAAAGTAAAGGCTTTCGCTTGGTATGATTGCTCCGTCGAAAGATTTGAGAGATGCGCCATCGTTTTCCCACTCAACAATTAGATCAAGATTTCCGTACCACTTCCTGAAATCTCCGCCATTGTTAAATAAGAACCATTTTTTCTTGCTTGCGATCACTTGCTCTTTTGTTAGTCTCTCCAGTTCAATAGTATTAATGCTGCATTCATTCCACTGCCTTATATATTTTTCTTTGTTTCCGGTTTGTAGGCCTCTTCGAGTAGCGCCAATATCATAAAGTTTTGGGGCGGAAAACGCAGAAAATGCCGGCTCAGATAACCAGTACGCAATTGGGCTTCCAGGGATGTTTTTGAATTTCTTTTCGTTAACAACATAAATGTTATTATTTCTTCTCTTAATAAAAACTAAATTTTTATCAGCTGATTGAGGTGCGGAGTTTAAATCTATGTATGGTCCGCGATGCTCATTTACTTTTGTGTTTTTTATAATGCTTGCGCAGCACTGAACAATTTTTGAGTTGAGTTCAGGAAAGCTGTTGTAGCCTATCTGTATCAGCGTGATGATTGTCTTTTCATTCAAAATCCACTCGCGCATCTTTTCGTAGCTGGAAAGAAACATCCAGCTTTGCATATTAACTTGCGCGTTGTGTCCATTGTCGTTAAGAAAACCAAAGGCGCGCTCCATAAAAATCGCAAACAGGTCTGACTTGCTGCGTTGATAGCGTTTTTTTGCAAAGTCTTTTAGGGCAGAGTTCATTCCGCCGCTGCCCATATATGGTGGATTCGCCACAACCGCATCGTAATGCTGCGCCAATACCCAAGCCTGCTGCACATAGGGAGTCAGCTGCTCTGCCGCCGACTTCTGCATAGAATCTCCACATCGAGCCAGCTGCCGCAGCTCTTCTAGCAATTTCCCCAACGGCTCAGCATCCTCGGTCGGTACCTCAATCAGTGAGCCGAAGGTCTTGGCCTGGGTAAAGCGCGCCAATGTGCTTTTTAGCAGTTGGTAGCGGTTGTCGGCTTGAGCAGCGCTGAGGTCAGTCTGCTCACTGTCGAACAGGCTGTGCGACTGGCCGCGCTGCCAGTCGCTGGTCAGATTGAGCGCCTTCCACAAGCTGGCAAAGTCGAGGTGGCTGCTTTCCTGCAGCGACAGCACGTTGAGCTTGAAGCCGTTCTCTGCCATGCGGCCGAAGATGCGGCGGTCGTCCTCGCGGGCCAGCATCATCAGCGCAAAGCCAGCGAGCTGGCCGGCGCGGTCGTCGATATCCAGGCCGAACAGGTTGTTCTCCAAGATCAACTGCGGGATGTCACGGCTGCGGAAGCCGCGTTCGGTGTAGATATCCTTGAGCACCTTGTAGGCCTCGACCAGGATGTGGCCGGAGCCGCACGCCGGGTCGAGCACTTTGATGCTGAGCGGGTCGATGCTTTCCGGGGTGATGGCTGCCAACTGGGCTTGCACCTCGATGGGTTGCACACCCGGTGCTACGAAGTAGGGCATCTTCTGCTTGAGCGGCGAGTCCGGGTAGGTCTGCAGCCACTGGCGGCCCACGGAGTTCTGCACCAGGTACTGGACGATCCAGTTGGGGGTGAACAACTGGGTGGCGGCGGGGATGTCTTCGCTCTTGACCACCTTGCCGATGATCTGGTCCTTCTTCTCGGAGATATAGAACTGGTAGAGCCAGCCGATGATCTCGATATTGGCCCAGTCTTCTTCGGGGATGGCGCTGACCAGCTCGCGGATCAGCGAGTCGGTCTTGGTCAGGTTGTCCGGCATCAGCAGTTCGGTGGCGTCGTCGACCGCCTCGAAGAGGAAGGGCATGGCCTGGTGCAGGGCGTGGCACTGGGCGAGCAGCAGTTCGCGGTAGAGCTCTTCGTCTTTGCGGCCATCGAGCTTTAGTTCCGCAATGCGCTGGCGGTCTAGGCCTTCCAGCTCGATATCCAGGCAGTCGTCGAGGATCTGCAAGCCGCCCGGCTGATCCGGGTGGCTGAGCACGCGGCGACCGTGATCCAGGTAGCCCTTGAGCTCCATAAAGCGGATGGCGCACAGGCGGTTGAACCAGCTATAAGCGGCCTGCTCCATAGCCTGGGTAAAGCCCATCTGCTCGACCTTTTTCACCAGCGCGGCGCGGGGACGGATGATGCTAGCCGGGAACGGCCGGTCGCCGATCAGGGCCAGATCGCCTTTCTGCTCCAGCGGCTCGATACCCATGCTGGGGATGCTGGATTCTCTGATACCAAACAGCGCCGCGCGCTTGCTCATTGCGGCGATAAAGGCCGTGCGCGCCTTGGGGGCGTAGCGTTTGATGTTGTTGGTGTTCATGCGTCGTCCTTGGTGAGGCTGGCGTCAAGCAGGCGGTATTTCTGCAGGTGGCTGTTGGGTTTGTCAGGCAGGGTCATTTCGATCACTGCCAGCTCCAGCAGGCGTTTGATTTGTTTGTGCAGCTCGCCGGATACGCTTTTATGGCCGAGCTGTTCGGCAAGCGCGGCCTTGCCCAAAGGCTGGTGTCGCAGCAGCATCACCACGCGTGCGGCCAGCTTCGACTCTAGCCGCGACTCTAGCCGTGACTCTTGCTGTGAGCGAGTCAGGGAGTCGGCTTGGGAGGGCGTAACACTGACGGGGGCCGCCAGCGCAATGATGAAGCGCACCCGGTTGGCGATTTCCTGGATCTGCGGCTCGGGCAGGCCCAGGGCGACGGCCTCGGCAAAGATGCGTTTGACCCCGCTGCCCCATTGCTCGATCAGCTTGAGCTCGCGGAATACGCGGGCGATGACCGGGTTGCGGATCATGGACACGCCGTTTTTCATGTCTTCCACGGTCATGCCGGGCAGGAGCATGCCGGGGCTTTCTATCTCGATACGGTCGTCGAAGAAGGCGATGCGGATCGGCGAGCCGCGCTGGGAGTAGTCGCTGTGCACCAGGGCGTTGATGACCGCCTCGCGCAGCATGGTGAGCGGGATGCTCCACACGTCCGTGCGGCGCATGGCGGTGAACTCGGCGCTCTTGAAGGCGTGCTTCTTCAAGAACAGCTCGATGCTGTCCACCGCCTGCGGCAGATAGTCGTGGATTTCGCTCTGGTCGAAGATGTCGACCTTGTCGGTGCCGCGAAAACGCCCGCACTGGATCCAGGCATCGTCGAAGTGCAGTTGCCGGTGTTTGCCGAACAGCAGCACGGCACCCTTGGTTGGCACCAGGCGGCCCTGGTAGCGTGTGAGCAGCTTGAGGGTGAGGAGCTTTTGCTCATCGAGTGCGACGCTGGCACCGAACTGCTGCTGCATGGCCGGCAGATCCAGATCGTCCAGGCTCAGCTCAGGCATGGGCATCGCATCGAAGGTCTCGCCTGCGGCCAGGCGACCCAGCTCGGCAATCAGGCGGACATCGGCCTGGCGGTTGCTGGAACCCTGGCGCACTAAAACGCCATGCTCCGGGCCGAGGGCCTTGAGGTAGCGCGGACGTGAGCTGCTGAGGAAGACCTCGACCCGCAGCAGGGTTTTACCCTCCACGGTGAGCAGTTCGATATTGGGTAGCAACCGCGGCGCGATGCTGTCGGCAATCAGGCTGCCCAGGCGCTCCTCTTCGGCGAGGGGATCATCCACGCCGACTATGTCACCGTTGTCGGCCACGCCAATGATCCGCTGGCCGCCTGCGGTGTTGGCGAAGGCGACCAGAGCCTTGAGCAACGGCTTGGGCGAGGACAGATCGCGCTTGAACTCCAGCTGCTTGTTTTCCGCTTGCTGCAGCAGCTGTTCGATGGGTTGCATCATGGGCGCTCCCGTCAGCGAATCCTGACCCGTTTGTCCTGCTTGATCGCTGCTTCCAGCTCGGCCTTGAGGGCGTCGATAAAGCGCTCGATGTCGCGCTGGCTTTCCAGGTAAACGCCATTGCCCAGCTTGTTGAACACGCTGGTGGCGGCGACGTCCACCACGGGCTTGGGCAGGGCTACGGGTTTGGCTGGAGCCAGTGTCGGTGCGCGATCTTCCTTGACGCTATTACCCTGGTTGGCGGTTTGCGCGGCTTGTTCCTGAGCCTGCCGAAGTTTTTGCTGACGCTCGGCTTCGGCGTGGAGGGCGCGCTCCAACTCAAAGATGCCGTCGTTCAGGCGTTCGTCGGCGGTCTGGGTCTGCAGCATGTAGATATTGGCGATGCCGGTTTCGGTTTCCAGCTCGGCTTTGACCAATTGCAGCGGGCGCAGCAGTCGATTGCTCAGTTCGGACGTTTCGATGCCGCTCTTGGCAATCTCGGCCTGCAGCTGGGTGATCTTTTCATCGACGCGACTCAGGGCATGGCTGCGCTTGTCAGCGAGGATGGCGCTGTTGATGCCCTCGACGGTTTCAACCAGCGCCGCAACCTGGTGCAGTTGGTTGTAGGGGGCGGCGTTGCTTTCGATGCTGTGCAGCTCGGCCATAGCCTTGCGCGCCTTGTCGTCTTTCTCCAGTGCCGGCTTGTTCTTCTCGAAGCGGCGCAGGGCCTGCTGCAACTGCTGCCAGGTGTGCAGCTGGTTGCTGAAGAACTCGTGGAGGTCGCGGTAATCCTCTTCCAGGTCGAGGCAGTCGTGCCTGTTGTCGACCACGGCCTTAAAGAAGTCGACGCTGTCGCTGTTACTGAGCAGGCGTTGCAGGCCGAGGATGGCCTGCTCGATGCTGTCTTTGCCGGGGAAGCGGCCTACGTCGGTTTTGCTCTTGTAGCTTTTCAGGTTGCTCAGCCAGCCGTTGAAACGCTGGGTGTAAAAATCGAATAGCTCTTTTTCACCGGCCGGGCCGAGGGCGTTGAACAGCTCCTGGGAGAGGTTGCGCGCCTGCTTGAGCAGGGCCTCGTCGGTCTGGCGTTTTTTCTGCACCGAGACTTCACGGCGACGACGACTGTTCTGCAGGTAGTCGAAGACTTCCGCCAGGGGTAGGCTGGGGCCGGCGGCATGAAAGGAGATGCGGTCTACGGCGGCAAGGCGGCCGAGTATCAGCAGGATTTCGCCATCCGGCCAGCCGAAGGGGCGTTTGCTGAAGCGCTCGATGATGTCGGAGACCAGAAGGCGATCATTGCCGGAGGCGCGCAGGCTGATGAACTGTTCGACTTCCTTGATGGCCTGCGGGTTGCCTTCTTCCCCATCCAGGGACAGACCTAGCTGGCCGATGCCGTCGGTGTGCAGCACGGCATGCAGTTCACGCTCGGGCTCGGCTTGCAGCACGCGCAGGTAGCCGAGTTTGCTGTAGGTGTTTTCCAGCAGGTATTGGCAGGCTTCATCGAACTTGCTCTGGATGTTGCTGCTGCCAAGCTTGAGATGCTGGCCAAGGGCGTAGACTTCGGCGCGCTCCAGCAGTTCTTCGAGCATCAGGCGCAGGCGCTTTTTACGTTCCTGATTCTCTGCCTTGCGGTCGTTGTAGATTTTTGTCAGGTCTGGTTGGGTGCCATCATCATTGAGACGAACAAATTTGTTGGTCTTGAGAAATATCCGCAGTTCGCTGAAGAACTCCTTGCTGTCGGGCAGTTTGATCAGTGCCATGCCCGCCGGAGCTTCGTTGCTCTTGTTGAGGCAGCCGGCCTCGCCGTACAGGGCGTAGTCAAGATCCAGCGGAGAGACGACTTCGACACGCAGGTCGCTTTCATAGCGGCCCTCGAGGCTGTGGCCATCGAGGTAGCGGCCGATGCTGTAGTCGGTCTTGTTGACGCTGTAACGGAACTTGTTCTTGTCCTTGAGCAGATCCTTGTAGATCAGGTTGGACAGCTCCTTGTTCTCATCCGAGGAGGCGATTTCGGTGGCCTTGATCTTGCGGGTGATGTCGCGCTCTTCGTTGGTGAGGAAGACGAATTCTTCGCCGTTACGGGTGATCAGGCTTTCCTTCTCCAGGCGCTGCAGGGTTTCCTCGATGCGCCGGCGCAGGGCGAGCTTGTCCTCGTCCACTTGCTCGATGGAGAGGGTGACCAGGTTGTCCAGAGTGCCTTTGATCAAGTCGACATAACGGATCATGAACAGGGTGCGCAGGATCTGTACGTCGAAGGTGTCGAGCACGCTGCTTTCGCTGGCCTGGTCGATGGTGCGTTTGACGGCGGTATCGAGGAAGCCTTCTACGGCGGGGTAGAAACTGTGCATGGGCACGAGGGCACCGAGACCTTTGCCTTTTCTGACAAGCTCCAGGGCCGCCATCTGGAAGGCGTCGAGCATGGAGCGCTCGCCATAGGCGAGGTGCGCGCCGGTGGCACCTACCTTGCGGATCTCCTCGAAGACCTTCTGCACCAACTGGAAGTGGTAGGGGGCGAAGGGGTAATTACTGACGAAGCTTTCCGGACCGTCGAAGTTTTTCAGGGTCGGGCCGGAGCGGTCGAAGGTGATCTGGTTACGCAGGATGTCGCCTTTCTGGGCGTATAGGGCGCGCAGTTCGGTGTCGGCCTGATCGGTCTTGCGTAGCAGGCGCTTCTGAATGACTTCGTCGGTGTTGGAGCTGGACAGCGACAGGCGCGTTTTGAAGCGCCCGGCAATCTTGGAGAAGTCGTTGGCCTTGGAGGCGGATAACTCGCCGAGTACGGCATCCATGTCGGCCTGGGAGGTGACGATGATCCAGGCGCGACCCTTGCAGATGGTGCCGAGGTTTTCGGTGATGGTCTGCAGGGTAAGCATCAGCTTGGTGTCGCTGCCGATGAACTGGCCGACTTCGTCCACCAAAAACAGCACGCGGTGTTTGGCCGGTTGGGTTTCCAGGTATTCATTGACCCAGCGGCAGAAGTTTTCCACCGAGACGCTGAAGGTTTGCTCGGAATCCTCGAACCACTTGTGCGCGGCCTCGGCAGAGAGGTCGAGGGCCGCGGCTACCGCCAGTTCGATATCGTCCTGGTAGAACTGGTAGCCATCGCGCTCTTGCGCCCATTCCAGCCCGGTGGATTGGTTGAAGGCCTGTGTGAAGCGCTCGTACACGCCGCGCTGGCTGAGGTGGCGTTCCATATGGGCGATGTGCGGGTGATCGCCGCTGAAGCCTTGGTGCTCGTTGAACACACGCAGGAATACGTTGAGGATCGGGTTACCGGCGTCGTTGGAGCTGGCTTTGCTGTCGATGTTGAACAGTATGACATCGGCGGTATTGGCCACGGCCTTGTCGATGTCGGCGCGGATCATGGCATCGCGCAGCTTGTTGGCATCAAAGAAGGTCACGGCCTTTTTGCTGTTGCCCAGGGCATCACATGCCTCGATGTTGGCCAGCAGGTAGGACAGGGTTTTCAGGAAGTGCGATTTACCGGAGCCGAAGAAACCGCTGACCCACACACCGACGCGGTTGGCGATGGTGGGATCGTTGAGGTCAGTGCTGTAGGAGTCGAAGAAACTGCGGAAATGTCGCTCCAGTTCGTTGGTGACGACGTATTCGTCCAACTCCTGGTACACGGTGGCGTCATCAGCCTGATCCGCCTTGACCACGCCGTTGATGGGGCGGCCGAGATCCTTGAAGAAGATGTCTTTGATGCTCATTACGTATCGTCCTTAATGATCAGGGAACCAGCTTGAACGCGCGGTAGTAGTTATTGCTGGGAATCTTGTTGAACAAGGCCAGCGACTGCCCTGAGTAGTGACCGGGGTAGAACAGCACCAACGGCTTGTGGCCGAGCAGGGCATGCAGCTTGTTCAGCAGGTTGTGCGCGCGCAGCACCGGCCACACCGAGCCAACCCCGGAGATGAGGACGATATCGTGCTCGGCAGCGCGGCTGTGTTCCATCAGGAAAGGGGCGAACTTGTCCATGTGCAACGGGCCGGACAGCGCTTTGAGCAGCGCCTGGTCGCCTTTGGTCTTCTGCATCTGGATGGCTTTGTCGGTGAAGCTGCGCTGATCCAGATAGTCGCGCATGGCCTGCAGCAAGTTGATGTTGATCACCTTGAGCTGGGCGTGCTTTTTGTCCAGAAAACCCTGCAGGAAGCTGAGGTATTCGCGCACCTGCAGCTCGTCTTCGGCGGGATAGTCGAAGATCCAGAAGCCGATCTCGTTGCCCAGGCCCTGGCTCTTCAAAAACTCCTCGGTGAGGATTTTGTCCGGGATCTGGTTCAACCGATCCTGTAGCTGCTGATTCATTCGAATACTCCTTGATTCCGCGCCTACTGGGCGGTTGCGCTGGATACTTCCAGGCAGGCTTTGATGCGTTGGCGGTGACTGTCTTCCAGCAGGGCTATAACCTCTGGGCGGACCAGCAGGTGGTGCAGCTTCATGCTACGGGTGCTGTGCAACAGGCCGACTTCGGCGAGCATGCGGTAAACCACTTGGCCCATTTTCTTGCGGCTGGATTCGGCCCAGGTTTGGATGGCAGGGTCGCGGTGGCTGCGGTCTTCGAGAAACTCGCTCCAGTGGTAGGGTTCCAGGCTTTCGGCGCGGGTGACGAAGGCATCCTTGAGCACGGTCTCGATGAATTCGACCAGCAACAGGTTGCGCTCCAGGGCAGAACAGAACACCACCTGAGTAGCCAACTCGTCGTCACCGTCACGGATGGCACGCCAGAAGGGCGTATCCAGACGCTCCAGGCGTTTGCGCAGGGCTTGGGCAATGCGCCTGGCCGAGGTAGGACTGCGCTTTTGCAGCAGGTTCTGCTGCTGGATTGCCTCCTGCCACTGCTCGGGACTGGCGCCGCAAAGGAGCAGGTCGGCAATGATCCGGGACTCGCGCACTTGTAGGGAACCGCCAGTCAGATCCGAGTCGTAGGTGAAGGTCTGCATGTCTACTCGCCCTCACTGCTGAACAGATACGGCTCCAGTTTGACCCGATCTGCTGGAGTCAGCTGCAACGGGTGCTCGCGTACACGTTCGGCCTCTTGCTCGCTGATGGCGGCCTGATAACGCTGCAAAGTGTAGTGGGCGAGTGCTTTTCTCACCGTCAGCTGCAGGCGGCCTTCGGGCATGCCGAAGTCGCGTTCGACCAGCGCTTTCTGTGCATCGCTGAGCAGGATGTTGGGGAACAGCGTCAGCGTGATCTTTTCGTTCCAGAGGCTGTCGTTTTCCGCTGGCGGAGTGCTTTCGGCGCAGGGCTTGGGCGTGCGGTCGATACGTGACAGCAGGAAATCACGGAATGCCTGCCGCTTGTGGCACCAGGCTCGCACATGCCAGCGGAAGCCGGTGTAGACGAGGGTGTGCGGCGAGATCACCCGTTCGTGGATCTGTGGATTGGACATGGAGGCATAGAGAATTTTCAGGCTGCTGGCATTGCGGCAGGCCTTGATTACCTCGCGCACTACCTCGGGCCTTACTGCGCGGTCGGGCAGTTGCACAGTTGCCACTCCTGGATGGGACTCCAGCACCTGAGCCATAGGCTGGCTGCTTTGGCCTCCGAGTAGCTCCATGTACTCGTTGATATGCCCTGAGGTGAGTACTGGCTGGAAACCGGGAGCTGGTACATAGCCCTTGACCGCTGGGTTGTGAATCAGCGCATCAGGGTTGAGCTCGCTGTTATAGCGATTGATATCCAGTGAGGCCTGCTGGCGGCTGACGCCGAACCAGTCCATCAATTGGGTGGTGATCAGGCGACCTTCCCAGAAAGCGATCAGCTCGATGGCGCGGAGCCGGAGGAGGACTTCGTGTTTGAGGGTAAGCATCCGGGTGCCTGAGCGAAATTCGAGTTCGATTCTGGCTGGTGTGGGGCCGCGTGTAAATGCAATTACTGTAAAGTTTTTGACGTTTGCGTGCTGCGGGAGGCTGCCTGTGGAGCCAACTGCGGTGATAGGTCGATCAGGTTCACCATCTCCCCGAGTGGATTAGATTTAGATTAAAGAGGATTAGCGGAGGGCGGCTAATGCCGAGAGCCCGAGTCGTTGCGGGGGTTTCGAGGAAGGCAGTCTGAAGACAGGCTACTCGCTGCAACGGTAAGGCCTACCTGCTGTGACGTCAGTCTCTACCTGTAGTAACGGTATCCCATACCTGCTGCGACGGTATTTTCCTACCCGCAGTAACGGCATTTTTCTCATCCTGGCGCTTGGTCAGGTGACGGCGTTGCGCTTTGCTCGGGGTTTTCTCGACCTTCACCAAATTGCCATCGATGCAATAACTGAAAGGTTGCCCATGATCGGTGCTCGCCCTGCTCAGGGCATTCAATGCTTTGCGCAGTAGCTGGCGAAATTTGGACTGATCGGCGGTTTTGCTGCCGGACAACTGATGAAGGGTTTCAATCTTCAGTGGGAACGGGGCTGCATGGCTTGAGTAGAAACCGTGCAGCCACTGGGCCAAATAATGACCATTCAGTGTTTGCCGAACCTTCCAGTGAATCTGGGTGAACTGGTCTGCCCCGAACATTGTGCTGAGGCCTGGATTCAGGCGAATGACGAACTGGCCGCTGTGTTCATCTCGGAAAATCTCGTTGATCAGGCTGCCCTCATAATGGACTCGTGGTCCGACCTGAACGTCGAGCGCACAGGCATTCAGTCGGCTAAGGCGGCGCTTAAGCGTTTTACGATTTGCCCCGGTGTCCGTTAATTCCAGTAGCTGCAACAACCCGTAGGCGGTGATGTTGCATTCCTGGCCAATGGGCTGAGCTCGCGCCAGGTGCAGCACGGTCTCCCACACATCCAGGTCGCCCTGATCGAGTTGTGCGCCGGTGTACATGATCGTGATGCCGGTCTGAGCGAAAATCTTTTCCCGCTCCAGATAGCATCGAGAGCCTTTTCCAATTGCACCGAACAGCGCCGAGCGTAATGCGATGTTAGGTACTCCTCGGGCGGTATCAGGCCAAGTGGGTAGCTGACAGCGCTTCGCGTTTACCACATGTGCAGTAGCTGGTAGGTTGGTGTGCTTTTTTGTAGCGTGCCCTTTAGCCATGGCTCTTGCAGCAATCGCCTCGACTCGAGCAGTTAGACAGCCCGCTGGCTGCTGCTCTGAGGTGGGGTCATGTATCGGCATGTGAAGGTCTCTGTGTGTAAGCCGACACAGATTTAATACCCCTGGCAGACCGCTGTGACACGATTTCAAACCGGAAAAGCGTCGGAAAACGTATCGTCGGTTATCGAGGTAAAGGCGGCAGCCACGGATGGGCTTCGCGGGCAGGAAGCTGTCATAAAGCTGGCATAACCCAGCCAAAACAGCCCCAAAAGGCACAAAAAAGGCACTATAGCTATTCGCTAAGTGCCTGATTTATAACGCTAATTTGGTGGAGCCGGGGGGATTTGAACCCCCGTCCGCCAGTTCTCCACTGTCGGTACTACATGCTTAGCCGTGTCTACTGAGTTAATCCGCAGCCGCCCGACGGGCAGGGTGCTTTGGACGAGTTGTGTAAGTTTTAGCCACTTCGTCCACAACGTACTACGCGGCGATCCTGTTCTGCATGACAATCACTTCGGGTTTACAGGCATCCCCTAGTGATCGCTGGAGCCGAAGCTACCAGAAGGACTAGTCGCGCCGCTTACGCAGCGAGAGCGTAGCCCTCGTAGTTTTCGTCATTGGCAACTATAGAAAGTTGCAACAGTGGATTTACGACTTCTGTTACCAAGTCGGCATGCACCTCGAGCTTCGCTACCGGCGTCGAATCCAAATCGGCCCCAAAAGCGTGCAAGGCGTGCAGTGTACGCCAAAGGTCGAGTGGCGTCGACCGGCATGCACTGCGCCTGCTGAATCAAGCCAGCGTTACGGCTGGCCTGGTGCTCATCAGCTGGTTGCGCCGCTGCCATCGTCACCTGGGGCGTCGAGCAGTTGCAGGGCACGTTCAGCGTGGGTGCCGCAGGCTTTCAGGTCGCCAGCAGCTTGCGCTTGGGTGGCCTCTTTCTTGGCTTCTTCAACCTGGCTTTTGAGTGGCTCGGCGAGGGTGGCCTTGGCCGCCACGGCATTGTCGAGCTTCTGCAGGTTGACGGTGCACAGGTCGTCGGCTGCAAAGGCTGGTGCGGCCAGTACGGCGGCGATGACGAACATGGATACGCGCTTCATGTGGTAATCCTCTCATCACGAATAGGTTCCCGGTGCCGCCCTGGTCGAGGGTGAGCAGAGCCGGGAGCGACCCACCCAAATCATTTGGGCTTACTGAAGCTGACTGGCCGTTCGTGACGGCGGTTCAGTGTTTTTCTGGTGGCGCATGGCCTGCATCAAGTTGGTGCAGGCAAATCCATTGGATCGGCATGAACCAGCACCTCTGCCTGGGCGAATTCGTTGCGGATCGCATTCTCGACCTTTTCGCACAACGCATGGGCTTCATTGAGGCTCAGGCTGCCTGGCAGGTCGACATGTAGCTGAACGAACCAGCGGGTGCCGGATAAGCGCGTGCGCAGGTCGTGGATGCCGATGACGCCGGGCACCGCGCAGGCCAATTCGCTCATGCGGGCGCTGACGCCGGCGTCGAGCTCCTGGTCCATCAGCACGCTGACCGACTGGCGGGCGATGCTCAAGGCGCTCCACAGGATGTAGGCGGCGATACCGATGGCGAACAGGGCGTCGCCCTGTTGCCAACCGAGGCCGGCAAGCAGCAGGGCGAGAAGAATGCCGCTATTGAGCAGCAGGTCGGAGCGGTAGTGCAGCGAGTCGGCGTGGATCGCCGTGGAGCCGGTCTGGCGCACCACGTGGCGCTGGAACAGCAGCAGAGCCACGGTGAATGCCATGGACAGCAGCATCACGGCAATCCCCAGTGCCTGTGCAGCGAGCGGCTCGGGGTGGCGCAGGCGATCGACGCCCTGTACCGCGACGAGTATCGCGCTGGCGCCGATGAACAGTGCCTGGCCCAGCCCGGCGAGGGCTTCGGCCTTGCCATGGCCGTAACGGTGGTCGTCATCGGCGGGGCGCAGGGCGATGTTCACGGCGATCAGGTTGAGCAACGAGGCGGCGCTGTCGAGCAGGGAGTCGGTAAGGCCGGCCAGCAAGCTGACCGAGCCACTGGCCCACCAGGCGGCGGCCTTGCACAGCACCAGCGTCAGCGCCACACAGAGTGCGGCGGCAGTGGCCTGACGCATCAGGCGAGCGTGCTGGCGATCGAGGGTCATGGGTTATCCGTGTGCTGCTATCGGGAGGTATACAGAACGTCCTTACGCTCTTGCGAGCTAGCGACCTTTAAGGCCTGGGCGGCCCCACAAAAACAGGCGAGGAAGCGGTCGGAGTCGCGGGCGACTCTACTGCTGTAAATGAGCTTCCCGAGCCAGTTTTTAACGCAGGAGGGCCGACGCGCAGCTGAGCGTATGCATGTTCTCAGGCGGCGGGGCGCAGACCGTATGCCGCCAGCTGCTCGCTGCTGCCGCTGTGCTGGATCAGGCGTGGATCGTCGAGCGGCAGGCTGTGGCCGGTCTGGGTTTCGATCAGCGCCTTGAGCTTGGCGGTGTCGACCTTGCCGTCGGCATCGACCACGTCCTTCAGCGATTCCGGGTCGACCTGGGCGCTGAGGCCACCTGGCAGGTAGATCGCGCCAGTGGCGAAGTCGACGCCAAAGGCGATCAGGCCGGGGATCACGTAGAACAGGATGCCGATGGCGTTGAGACCGACGATGACCGGGTCGACACGGCCTTCGATCTGCCCGCGGCGATCTGGATAGAAGATAGTGCCGCAGGCGGTGAGTTGAGTGAACAATGTAACGGCGAGAACGCCGCCGATAACACGGGATGTCGTGCGCATCGAGCACCTCCAGAAAAAGTGGACGCCACTATAGCAAGGCACGGATTGCAAAGCTGCCGTGGCGCTGCGAACACGCAGCTTCCGATGCCATCTGACCGGCGAAGCCGAGAGGCGGTTCGCCGTATAATCGCCGGCCGATGATGGAGCCTCGATGAATACCCTGCCGATCGATTCCCTGCTGCCCGACCTCTGCCGCGCCCTGGCCGACCGAGATGAAGTGGTGCTCGAAGCGCCGCCCGGTGCTGGCAAGACCACTCGTGTGCCGTTGGCCGTGCTCGATCAGCCGTGGCTGGCCGGGCAGCGCATCATCATGCTCGAACCCCGCCGCCTGGCCGCGCGCGCCGCCGCCGAGCGGCTAGCCAGCGAGCTTGGCGAGGTGGTCGGCGAGACCGTTGGCTATCGCATTCGCCTGGACAGCAAGGTCGGCCCGCGCACGCGTATCGAGGTGGTCACCGAGGGCATCCTCGCCCGGCGCCTGCAGGATGATCCGGCGCTGGATGGCGTGGGGCTGGTGATCTTCGACGAGTTCCACGAGCGCAGCCTGGACGCCGATCTGGCCCTGGCGCTGACCCTCAACGGCCGGGCGATGTTTCGCGGTGCCGACAGTGGCGAAGCGCCGCTCAAGGTGTTGCTGATGTCGGCCACCCTGGAGGGCGAGCGCCTGGCCGGGCTGCTCGACGATGCCCCGGTGCTGCGCAGTGAGGGGCGCATGTACCCGGTGGATACCCGCTGGGGCGCCCCCTGGCAGGCCGGCGAATGGCTGGAGCCGAAAGTGGTGCAAACCGTGCTGCAGGCGCTGGCCGATGAACCGGGCAGCCTGCTGGTGTTCCTGCCTGGCCAGGCGGAGATCCGTCGGGTGGCCGAACAATTGGGCGAGGCGCTGGCTGGGCGATCCGACGTGCGCGTCTGCCCGCTGCATGGTGAGCTGGAACTGTCGGCCCAGCGTGCGGCCATCGAACCGGCACCGGCCGGACTGCGCAAGGTGGTATTGGCGACCAATATCGCCGAGACCAGCCTGACCATCGACGGCGTGCGCGTGGTGGTGGATGCCGGCCTGGCGCGGGTGCCGCGTTTCGACCCGGGCAGCGGCATGGCCCGCCTGGATACCGGGCGCATTTCCCGGGCGTCGGCCACCCAGCGTGCTGGCCGTGCCGGGCGCCTGCAACCCGGGGTGTGCTACCGGCTGTGGTCGCAGGCTCAGCACGAGCAGTTGTCTGCCTATTCCTCGGCGGAAATTCTTCAGGCCGACCTGGCGGGGCTGGCGCTGCAACTGGCGCGTTGGGGCGTCGAAGTCGATGAGCTGGTGTGGCTCGATCCGCCGCCTGCTGCTGCCTACGCCCAGGCGCGCGACTTGTTGCTGCGCCTCGGCGCGCTTGACGAGCGCGGCGTGCTGACCGCCCACGGCCAGGCCATGGCCGAGTTGCCGGCCCATCCGCGTATCGCTCATCTGCTGCTGCGCGGTCAGGCGTTGGGTCTGGGCGAATTGGCCTGTGATCTCGCGGCTCTGCTGGGCGAGCGCGACATATTGCGCGGCGGTGGTGCCGACTTGCACAGTCGCCTGGCGTTGCTGTCGGGCGAGAGCCGAGCGGCACGCGGCGCTGCTGGAGGCGTGCAGCGAGCGCGGCAGTTGGCCAAGCAGTTTCAGGGTTATCTGCGCCGCGTGCCGGTCAGCGAGGCGGTCAGTGACCCCGCGCATGGCCGCTGGCTGGGTGCGCTGCTGGCCTTCGCTTACCCGGATCGTGTCGCCCGGCAGCGTCGCGAGGGCGGCGCCGAATACCGTCTGGCCAATGGCCGCGCGGCGCTGTTCAACGAAGCCGATGCGCTGATGAAGCACGCCTGGCTGGTGGTCGCCGACCTGGGCAGCCGCCAGGGCCAGCGTGAAGAACGCATCTACCTGGCCGCCGAACTGGAGGCGGCGCTGTTCGACTCCGTCCTGGCCGAACAGGTGACCAGCCAGGATCTGCTCGAGTGGGATGAGCGCGAAGGTGTGCTGCGTGCCGAGCGACAGCGCAAGGTGGGCGATCTGGTGTTGTCCAGCGAAGCGCTGGCAGGGCTGAGCGCCGAGGCACGCACCGCCGCGCTGGTCAATCTGATGCGCCGCAAGGGCCTGGCGCTGCTGCCGTGGACGCCCGAGCTGCGCCAATGGCAGGCGCGGGTCATGCTGCTGCGCGGGCTCGATCTGCAGAGCCAGGCGAGCAGCGAGTGGCCGGACGTTTCGGACCCGGCACTGCTCGCCAGCCTGGATGCCTGGCTGGCGCCGTACCTGGGCAAGGTCACCCGGCTGAGCCACTTCGGCCACCTCGATCTGCCGTCGATGCTGCAGATCCTGTTGCCCTGGCCGTTGCCCCAGCGCCTGGAGGAATGGGCACCGCGCAGCCTGCCGGTGCCCTCCGGCTCGCGCATCGGCCTGGATTACAGTGAGCACCCACCGGTCCTGGCGGTGCGCCTGCAGGAGCTGTTCGGCCTGGCCGAGACGCCGCGCATCGCCAATGGCCGGCAGCAGGTGCTGCTGCATCTGCTATCCCCGGCACGGCGACCCGTGCAGGTGACCCAGGATCTGGCCAACTTCTGGCGCACCACCTACGCCGAGGTGAAGAAGGATTTGAAAGGCCGCTACCCGAAGCACTACTGGCCCGACGACCCATTGATCGCCGAGCCCACGGCGCGGGCCAAGCCGCGCAAGGCATGACCCGTAGAGCTGGCTGGTCGACGGTGATGGATGGTTCGCGTCGGGTTCTGTTCACTGCGATAGCGAACGCCGATACAGCTCGTCCAGCCGCTCGATGAGATCACGCGAGCCCGAGCCAAGCGGACGGCCGTCGACCATTCTCACCGGGGTGATGCCGGCCAGGGTACCGGTGACGAAGGCTTCGTCCGCGGCGTAGACCTGAGACAGCGTGAACTCGCCCTCGTGCACCTTGATACCGTTCTCGCGGGCCAGGCGTACAAGGGTTTGTCGGGTGATCCCGTTAAAGCAGCAATGGGCCGATGAGGTCCACAGCTCACCCTTGCGCACGATGAAGAAGTTGGTGGAGTTGCAACTGGCTACGAAGCCACGGCTATCGAGCATCAGCGCTTCGTCGGCTCCGGCATGAAGTGCTTGTAGCAGGGCCTGGATCAGGTTCAGACGGCTATGGGAGTTGAGGCGCAGATCGAAGACGTCCGGTGTGCTGCAGCGGTAGGTCGAGGTGAACAAGGTAATACCACGGGCCTTGGCTTGTGCGTCCACTACCTTGTATTCCGCGACGCAGATCACTGTCGCCTTGCCAATGATAAAGCGTGGATCCTGGTTCGGAGTGCTTTTGCGTCCACGGGTAACCATCAGCCGAAGGTGTGCACCGTCGGACATGCCATTGACGGCCACGGTATCCCATAGCACCTGTTCGACTTCGGTACGGCTCAGACCGATGTCCAGGTCGATACTCAAGGCGCCTTCGAACAGTCGATCCAGATGCGCCTGCAGCGCGATCAGGCGGCCATTGACCAGCCTTAACCCTTCCCAAACGCCATCGCCACAGACAAAGCCTGCATCGAACACCGACACCTGCGCGGCATCGCGATGCACGAACTCACCATTGAGGTACACCTTGACCTCGGCATTGCGTGGATCAGGTGCGTAGGCCTGGCTACTGGTCGTTGAACGCATGCATGTCTCCGTTAGAACGAGCGCTCGGCAAAGCGGGCGAGGAATTCCTGGGTGCGGGGTTTCTGTGGTGCCTTGAGAACCTGATCGGGGGTGCCCTGCTCGTGGATCACGCCGTTTTCTAGAAACAGCACGCGCTCGGCAAAGTGGTAGGCGAAACCCAGCTCATGAGTCACGAGCAGCAGGGTGCGGCCCTCGTCGGCCAGTTGATGAATCACCCGCAGCACTTCGCCCACCAGCTCCGGATCCAGCGACGAAGTGGGTTCGTCAAACAGCAGCACTTCAGGCTCCATGGCCAAGGCTCTGGCAATCGCTACGCGTTGTTGCTGCCCCCCGGAAAGACGCCCCGGGTAGGCGTCGCATTTTTCGGCCAGGCCGACTTTCTCCAACTGGACGATGGCGCGCTCATGGGCTTGCGCCGCGGAAAGCTTCTTGACCGAGATCAGGCCTTCCATGACGTTTTCCAGCACGGTCATGTGTGGGAACAGGTTGAACTGCTGAAACACCATGCCAACACGTTCACGCACTGCACGTAGTTGAGCCTCGGCGTAAACCCGCTTGCCTGCGCGCTCCTCGCCGAGCAGCACGCCGTCCAGCTCGACCTCACCGCTGCTGGGTATTTCCATGAAGTTCAGGCAACGCAGCAGGGTGCTCTTACCTGAGCCGCTGCCGCCAATGATTGCGATACGTTCGCCGCGCCGCACCTCCAGGTCGATACCCTTGAGCACCGGCTGGTCAAAGTTCTTGTGCAGTTGGCGGATACGGAACAGCGCTTGTTCGGTCATGAGAACCCTCGACAATCAACGAAGAGCCAGGCGGCGCTCGATGTGTGCGGCCAGGAAGCTGAACGGCCAGATCAGGCAGAAATACAGCAGGGCGACGACCGTCAGGATCTCCAGTGGCCGATAGTAGCTGGAACTCAGTAGGCGGCCTTGATACATCACCTCCGTGACGGCCAGGGTCGAGGCCAGTGACGTGACCTTGACCAGTTCGATCATCCGGTTGGTCAGTGCCGGCAGCATGCGCTGGCAGGCTTGCGGCAGAATCACCCGGCGCAGTGTCCTGAACCGGGACATGCCCAGCGCCTTGGCCCCCTCCCATTGTCCACGCACCACCGACTGCAGACCGGCGCGGAAGATCTCGGCACAGTAGGCGGCGGTATACAGGCTCAGGGCCAGGGCGGCTGCAAAAAACGGGGTGAAGCGTACGCCGAGCAGCACCGGGAATGCGTAATAGATCCAGATCAACTGGATGAGCACCGGCGTATTGCGAAACACTTCGATGAAAGCCGTGCTCGGCAAGGTGATGCGTTTGAGCGGTGACAGGCGGGCGACGCCGAGCAACAAGCCGAGAGGAACGCCGACCACGGCCGCCATGATGAACAACTGAAACGTGACCTTGAGGCCGCGCATCAGCACCGGCAAATTGTCGATCACGACCTGGAAGTCCCACTGGTACTCCATTTCAGACGCTCCTGGCCAGGTGTCGCTCCAGGCGCTGGCTGGCCAGGCTGGCGATAAACAGCACACTGAAGTACATGACGGCGATCACGCTGTAGACCTCCAGCGGCCGAAACGTTTGGGTGTTGATCTGCATCGCCTGGTAGAGCAGCTCGGCGTAGGCCAGCGAGGAGGCCAGAGCGGTGGTCTTGACCAGTTCGAAGCTGCGCTCCAGAAAAGGTGCAAGCATACGGCGCAGTGCCTGGGGAAGAATGATGCGGCGCAGAATACGCCCTTGATCCATGCCCAGTGCCCTGGCGCCTTCCCATTGGCCGCGTTCCATCGAGGCGATGCCGCCCCGCAGCACTTCGGCATAAAAGGCGCTGGATTGAATCGACAGCGCCAGAACGGCGGCCATGAAGGGCGACAGGCTGACGGGGGCGAGCACCGGCAAGGCATAGAAGAACCAGAAAAAATGCACGATCGCCGGTGTGTTGCGGTAGAAGCCGATGAAGACCATCGCCGGGTAGCGCAGCAGTGCGCTGGAAGACATACGCAGCATGGCCATCAGCGCGCCAACGAGGACGCCGAAGAACAGTGATACCAGAGCAATATGCAACGTGCCGAGTAGCCCGTCGACGAGCAAGCCGGTATACGGCCATATCGCCGAAAAATTCCAGGTGTACACCGGTGTTCTTCTCCTGGGGATGCCCCCTTCAGATTCGGCTCACAGCGCCGCTCATGGTTGAGAGGCCGCGCATGATAGTCGCCGGGTAAGTCAAACAAAAAATAATAATTAACTATTTTATTATTCCTTTTTTGTCTTTATGCGCTGAAGCGATGTCAGCCGTTAACCGGTAGCCTCCCCTGTTTTGCACAGGTACTTCCATGGTCGATGTTTCGATGACCCGCGATCTCGCGCAGTTCGCTTTCGACCTGAAGCTGGTCAGCGTTCCCTACGCGTTGCGCGAACAGATAAAAATGCATGTCATCGACGCTTTGGCTTGCGGTCTGGCTTCGACGTGCAGCGAGCTGGCGGGCCTCTTCGAGGCTCATTGCCTTGAGGAATATGCGCCAGGCCCATGCGCGCTACTGGGTAGCTCGCTGCGCCTGGCGCCCATTGGGGCGGCGCTGTACAACAGCATGGCGATCAATGCTCTGGATCATGACGATGGTCTGGAGATCGATGGACGCGGCCTTGGCCATCCGGGTGCCAGTCTGGTGGCGGCTGCACTGAGCGGCGTCTGGTTGCGCAAGACATCGGGTCGCGAACTGCTGGAGGCGCTGGTTGCGGCTTATGAAATCAATGCCCGTGTGATCGTCGCCCAGCAGCCGAGCATCGAGCGCTTTCGTCAGGTGTACGGTGTCTGCCAGCATCAGGCAGTAGCTGCTGCGGTGGCTTACGGCAAGCTGGCCCGGCTCGACGCCTGCGGGCTGGAAAATGCCATGGGGCTGGCTGGCACACTTACGCCGCTGCCAAGTTTGCGCAAGTACAACTGGGATAGCAGGCCGCTGGTGTCCTTCAAGGATTTCACCGCCCCGGCTGCCGAGGCGGGGGTACGTGCAGTGCGTTTGCATCAACGTGGCTGGGTTGGCGCTCGATCCGTACTCGATGGTGATCAGGGGCTGTGGCGCATGCTCGGTTCGGATCGCTTCGATGCCCAGGCGCTTACCAGCCAACTGGGGAGCGACTGGCTGGCGGCCAATGCCAGCCTCAAGCATTACCCGGCCTGTCGCTGGATACATACTGCGCTGGAATCCTTCGAGCAGTTGCAGCAGGAAAATGCTTTCGACGCGTCAGCGATCACCCGGATACAGGTGCTCACCGGCACGACTCAGGCGCGTGACTTCATGGACACGCGCCCGGCGAGCGAGGTCGATAGCCAGTTCAGCCTGCCCCACACGCTTGCCTGTCTGGCGTTAGGCATCGCCAGGCATGAGTGGCATACGGCCGCGACCCGCAGCGATCCACAGGTACGAAGCCTGGTGGATCGAGTGACTGCCGAGATAGATCCCGCCTTGGACAGCATGATGAGCGAGACGCGTCGCCCCGCTGGGCAGGTGCTTGTCCATCTTGGCCAGCAGGTATTGAGCGGCGAACGCCTGGATTACCCGCTGGGTTGCCGGCAACGCCCGCTGAGCTGCGGGCAGGTGCAGAGCAAGTTTCTTCAGTACGCGGGATTGAACAACCCGACCGAGACAATTGAACCTGTCCTGGCCGGGTTATTGGCGCTCGAGCAAGTGGATGATGTCGGGGCGTTGTTGCAAGGCCTTTTCTAGGCTCGAGTCGGCTCAGTTACCCGCCCAATGCTCCTTGACCACTGGCGGTACCTTGCTCGGATCGACACCGCGCAGGCGCAGTGCGTCCTCGTAATATTTCTGGGTGGCGCCGCTTTCATACAATTTGGCGAACTCCTTGCCGACGAAGTCTCGGAAGGTCTTGTCATCCTCGTAACGCACCGCACCGCTGGTGCTGACCGACACGATTGGCGTTGGCAGAATCAGTGTGCCCTTGCGTACTTTCGCCTGTTGCAGCGCGAGTGCGGGGTGAAAGTAGGAAAGCCCATCGACCCGGCCTGCATAGAAAGCCGCAACGCCCTCATCCATGTTGGTGTAGCGCTCCAGGTGAGCCTTCTTGAATTTCTTGCTGAGGATCAGATCCGGGCTGCTGCCCTGGGTCACACCAATGCGTACATCCTCGCGGTCCAGATCCTCCCAGGTTGAGGCCGTCAGCCCGTCGCGCAGCAGCACACCCTGGGCGTACCAGAAGAACGGTTGTTCGGGAAAGTCCACGGCCTTGCGACGCTCTTCGGTCGGATCCAGCACCAGCATCAGATCAATCTGACCGGCCTGAAGCGCCGCCACAGAGTTTCCCCAGGTGGTTTCGACGGTCACCAGTTTTACGCCGAGGTCTTTGGCGATGTCCTTGCCGACGTTGTAACCGATACCGTTCCATTGTTCGGTAGCCGGGTCTTTGAAAAACCAGGGCTCGCCTTGGGTAACGCCGATCCTTAGTTCGCCTGAATCGTGGATTTGTTTCCAGGTCGAGCCTGACTCGGCAGCCTGGACGATGGATACGAGCGACAGCAGTGCAGCGGCAAGGGCATGCGCGAAGAAACCTGAAGACTTCATGGGATGATCCTGTGAGCGGTGGCGTTGGCCCGTGTGGGCCCCTAGATGATGGCAACTTGGGATACTTACGCAAAAGAATTAATAAATAGGTTTTAATTTCTTTATTGCATAAGTCGTGGGCGCATCCCGATGAGTCAGTGGTGCCATGAGCGATGGTGCCCGCAAGCGCGTGTTCTTGACGCAATAAAGCCGACGCTGAGCAGCTCCTCAGCCCAGGCAGCGGGTCACGTGTTTCACCGACTGATAGGCGGCCAGCCCCCAGGGGCCGAGTTCGCGGCCGATGCCGCTGCCCTTGGTGCCGCCCCAGGAGGTTTCCACGAACACCGCTTGGATGGAGTTGATCCACACGTGTCCGACCTCCAGCGCCGCTGCTACCCGCTCGGCGCGCTGCAGGTCGGTGCTGGCCACGGTGGCGACCAGGCCGAAGCGGCTGTCGTTGGCCAAATCTATGGCCTGCGCTTCGCTGTCGAAGCGCCGGGCGCAGAGCACCGGGCCGAAGATTTCCTCGTTCCACAGGCGGCTGTCGTTGGGTACATCGGTGTACAGCGTCGGCGCCACGAACCAGCCCTGTCTTGCCAGGGGGTTGCCGCCCGCCAGGCAGTTGAGCTGTTCCTGCTGGCCGATGGCGAGGTAGTCGGCGACCTTGTGCCATTGCGCTTCGCTGCTCAGCGGGCCCATGTCGATCTCTTCGGCGAGCGGGTTGCCGATGCGCAGGGCGTTCAGCGCGTCGGCAAGGCGCGGCAGGAGGGTATCGGCGATGCCGTTCTGGATCAGCAAGCGAGAGGTCGCCGAGCACATCTGCCCGGCGTTCCAGCAGAGGCCGGCGATGATCCATTCGATGGCCTGATCGACATCGCAGTCGTCGAACACGATGATCGCCGACTTGCCACCCAGCTCCAGCGTCACCGGCCGGCAATGCTCGGCGGCGCTGTGCATGACGCGGCTGCCCACGGCATTGCTGCCGGTGAAGGACAGTTTGTCGAGCCCGTCATGGCCGCTCAGCGCTGCGCCCACTTCCGCCTTGCCGCCGACGATGTTCAGCACGCCTGCAGGCAGGCCGAGTTCGTCGGCGATCTGGCCGTAGGCCAGTTCGATCAGCGGGGTGACTTCGGAGGGTTTCAACACCAGGGTGCAACCGGCTGCCAGGGCGGGGGCGATCTTCCAGGCGCTGGTCACCAGGGGGAAGTTCCAGGGCACGATCAGGCCGACCACGCCGATGGCCTCCAGCCGCGTGTGCGAGCTGAAGCCCGGTGCTGCCAGGGCAACCGGACGGTTCTGCTGGCCGGCCAGGCCAGCAGCAAGATCGGCGTAATAGGCGAAGGTCGCCACGGCATCATCGATGTCCACTTCGGCCTCGTGGCGCGGCTTGCCGTTGTTGCGCATCTGCAGCTCGATCAGCGCATCGCGCCGCCCGCCGATGGCTGCGGCGAAACCCCGCAGGTAGCGGGCGCGCTCGGCTGGCGCGCTGGTCTTCCAGGCGGGCAGGGCCTGGCGAGCGGCAGTTACGGCCTGGTCGACCTGGGTCGTGCTGGCGGCACGCAGTTCGGCGAAAGGCTGGGCGAGGGCAGGGTCGACGACACTGAGAACCTCGGTGCCTTCGCCTGCGGCCCAGCGGCCAGCGATGTAGTGCGGCGTGTTCATGATCATGCTCCGGTAGCCGCGCCTGAGCGCGGTGGGAAGGTCGAGTGATTCAGGGGGCGAAAGGCGGTGCTTCGGCGAGTTCGATGAGCAGCGGGCGGTCATCCGGTGCCTCGCGCAGCAGGGCTTGCAGGTGCGCGTGGTCGCGGGCGCGCTCGGCCAGGCAACCGAAGCCGCGGGCGATGGTCAGGAAGTCCGGTGTGTAGATATCCACACCCAGCGGGGTGATGTCGCGGCGTTCCATGTAGCGCTTGATCTCGCCATAGCCCTGGTTGTTCCACAGCAGCACGACGATACCGACCCGCGCCTCCACGGCGCTGGCCAGCTCCGGCAGGGTGAACTGGATGCCGCCGTCGCCCATCAGGCTGATCACCGGGCGCGTCGGTTCCGCCAGCCTGGCGCCAATCGCCGCCGGCAGGCCGTAACCCAGGGTGCCGTAGCCGGTGGAGGCATTGAACCAGCGTCGCGGGCCGTCCAGTTCGACCAGGTGGTTGCCGCTGTACACGGTTTGCGTCGAGTCGCCGACGAAGCGCGCCGTTGGCCATACCTCGAGGATGCAGTCGAACAGGCGGCGATAGTGGGCCCAGCTGCTGAATTCCTCGGCCAGTTGCTGGCGAACCGTGCCGGCCCGCCTGGCACCGGGGCTCTGCCCAGCGCAGCGTTGTGGCGGCAGTTCGCTCAGCAGCGCCTCGATGGCCAGGCCGGCGTCACTGTGAATCGCCAGCGTTGGCTGCTGGTTGCGGGTCAGTTGGTCGGCGTCGATGTCGATACGGATCAGCTCGCCGCCGAGGCGGAAGTTACCGTCGAACACCACGTCGTAATCGGTCTCGCCCAGTTCGGTGCCGATGGCCAGTACCAGATCGGCGTCCAGCGCCAGTTGCCGCACCGGCGGCAGCGACTGGTTGCTGCCCAGCAGCAGCGGGTGTTCGGCAGGCAGCAGGCCCTTGGCGTTGATGGTCAGTGCGGTGGGAGCATCCAGCGCCTCGGCCAGCCGGCGCACCGCCTCGGGCTGCGCCACGCAGCCCCCGCCGATCAGCAGCAGGGGGCTTTGCGCCTGGCGCAAACGCTGTGCAGCCTGCGCGATCAGCGCCGGTGGCGGGGCGGGGCGTGGGGCGATCAGCCGCGGTTGCACGCTCAGCTGGTCGGCCGGCGCGGTGATCACGTCCAGGGGCAATTCGATATGCACCGGTCGCGGGCGCTGGCCATCGAACACCGCGAAGGCATGGGCCAGTACGTCGGGCAGCTCTTCGACACGCATCAGGGTATGGCTGAACGCGGTCACCCCGGCCACCAGCGCGCGCTGGTTCGGTAGCTCGTGCAAATAGCCGTTGCCCAGGCCAAGGCGCTCGCGCTCGTTGACGCTGGAGATCACCAGCATGGGGATGGAGTCGGCATAGGCCTGGCCCATGGCGGTGGCGATGTTGGTCATGCCCGGCCCGGTGATGATGAAGCACACGCCGGGCTTGCCGCTGACCCGCGCATAGCCGTCGGCCATGAAGCCGGCACCCTGTTCGTGGCGCGGGGTGACGTGGCGGATGCCGCTGCCCGGCAGGCCGCGATAGAGCTCGACGGTATGCACGCCGGGAATGCCGAACACGGTGTCGACGCCCCAGGCCTGCAGTTGCTTGACGAGGAATTCTCCACAAGTGGTCATGGCCGTTCCTTTTACTGGATATTGACGTGCCGGCGGCTGCGAGCCGGCACGCTGGCATGCAGCCGATGGCAGGCCTCAGGCGATGCGCGTGGCTCGCGTCTGAGGCCGGGTCAGCAGGCTGCCCACCACGAAGGCGAGCAGGCCGATACTCAGGCTGTAGTAGATCGGCGTATTGGCTTGCAGGCCATCGCGGAACATGAACACCAGTGCCGTGCCGCAGCCCAGCGCCATGCTGGCTATGGCACCGGTGGTGGTGGCGCGTTTCCAGTAGATGGCGCCGAGCATGGGGATCAGGATACCGCCGACCAGCAGGTTGTAGGCCAGGGTCAGGGCGCCGATCACGTCGTTGACGATCAGGGCGATGACCAGCACCAGCAGCCCGGTGAGAAAGGTGAAGGCGCGCGCCATGCCCAGGCTGGACGAGCGACCGCCACGCAGCTTGGGCAGCAGGTCTTCGGTCACCGTGGTGGAGGCGGCGAGCAGGCCGGCGCTGGCGGTGGACATCATCGCGGCCAGCGCGGCGGCGATCACCAGGCCGCGAATGCCATCGGGCAAAGCGCTTTGCACGATGGAGGCGAAGGCGTTGTTGGCGTCGGCCAGGTCGGGCAGCAGGACCTTGGCGCACATGCCGATCAACGCACCGACCAGGCCGTAGATCACGCAATACACGCCGGCCAGGCTGCCGGCCACCCGGGCCACGCCCTCGCTGCGCGCGGTGAACACGCGCTGCCAGATGTCCTGGCCGATGAGGATGCCGAAGAAGTAGATCAGGAAGTAGGTGAGGATGGTGTCGTAGCCGATGGTGGTCAGGCTGAAGGCGGTGTCCGGCAGCTTCGCCCCCAGTGCGTCCCAGCCGCCGACCCGGTACAGGCAGATCGGCAGCAGCACGAACATCAGGCCGACCGTCTTGATCACGAACTGGACGATGTCGGTGAGGGTCAGCGACCACATGCCGCCGATGCTCGAGTAGATCACCACCACGCCACCGGCGAGCAGGATGGCGACCCAGAAGGGCAGGTCGAACAACACCTGCAGCACGGTACCGCTGGCCAGGGTGGAGACCACGGCGATCATCAGCGCATAGGCGAGCATCACCACCGCACTGGCCTGCCGCGCCATGGGCGTGTAGCGGCGCTCGAGGATCTGGGTGACGGTGAAGATACGCAGCTTGAGCAGCGGCTTGGCGAGAAACAGGTTGAGCACGATGATGCCCGCACCCAGGGCGGCGCACAGCCAGAACCCGGAAATGCCATGCACGTAACCCAGGCGCACGGTGCCCACGGTGGCGGCGCCGCCGAGTACCGTGGCGGCCATGGTGCCCATGTAGAAGGCCGGGCCGAGGTTGCGCCCGGCCACCAGGTAATCTTCCTGATTGCGCGCGCGGCGCATGCCGTACCAGCCGAGCAGCAGCATGCCGGCGGCGTAAACGACGACTACGGATATATCCAGGATCATGGTTTCGTTCTCGTTCTTCTTGGCGGTGATCCGGGCGCCTGGCGCCCGGTGTGCGAAGCGCTCGAGGGCGCGCTCAGGCGATCCCGGCATCGTTGAGGGCGGGCGCGGCGTTGCCTTTCAGGCGTATCCAGCGCGGGCCGGCGGGGCCATAGACGCTGGCCGGCTCGGGGAACAGCTGGAGCAGGGCCAGGTAGAGCACGGCGGCCATGCCCAGGGTGATCGGCAGGCTGACGTCGATGCCGCCCGCCAGTTCGCCCAGGGGGCCGACGAACTGGCCGGGCAGGTTGACGAAGCACAGGCCCACTGCCGCGCTGGGAATCCAGGCGCCCAGGCCACGCCAGTTCCAGCCATGCTGGAACCAGTAGCGGCCGCCACGCTCGCCGCGGGTGAACACCTGCAGGTCATCGGGGTGGTAGAAGCCGCGCCGCACGATCAGGCCGAGGATCATGATCACCATCCAGGGGCTGGTGCAGGTGACGATCAGCACGGCGAAGGTCGAGACGCTCTGCACCAGGTTGAAGGCGAAGCGGCCGATGAAGATGAAGGCGATGGCTGCCACGCCGATCAGCAGGGTGGCGCCCGCGCGGCTCATCAGGCGCGGGAACAGGCTCGACATGTCCAGGCCGGTGCCATACAGCGCCGTGGTGCCGGTGGACATGCCACCGATCACGGCGATCAGGCACACCGGCAGGAAGAACCAGGTCGGCGAGATGGCCAGCAGGCCGCCGACGTAGTTGTTGGCTTCGATGTACTGCGGCGCCTGGGTAGCCACCAGAGTGGCGGTGCACAGGCCGAACAGGAAGGGAATCAGGGTACCGGCCTGGGCGGCGAGCACGGCCAGCATGATGCGCCGTTTGGGCGTGTGCCGCGCAATGTAGCGCGACCAGTCGCCGAGAAAGGCGCCGAAGGAAACCGGGTTGCTCATGGCCAGCAGCGCGGCGCCGACGAACGCGGCCCAGAAGCCCGGCTGCTCGAGGCTGACAGCGCCGGCATAGTCCGCGTCGAAGGGCCCGGCGAAGGCGAAGAGACCGAGCAGGAACAGCAGGCTGGACGCCCACACCGCGATCTTGTTGACCCACAGCATGAAGCGGAAGCCGTAGAGGCATACCACCAGGACCAGCACCGCGAACAGGCCGTAGGCCAGGCCCAGGGTCAGGTCGGTTTCCGGCAGGCCGACCAGGCGCCTGGCACCGCCGACCAGGGCATCCCCCGAACTCCACACCGACAGCGAGAAGAAGGCCACGGCGGTGAGCAGCGACAGGAAGGAGCCGACGATGCGCCCGTGCACGCCGAAGTGCGCGCCGGACGATACGGCGTTGTTGGTGCCGTTCAGCGCGCCGAACAGACCCATGGGGGCGAGGATCAGCGCGCCCACCGCTACGCCGAGGACGATCGCCCAGGCGCCTGCCTGGAACGACAGGCCGAACAGCACCGGGAAACTGCCCAGTACCGCCGTGGCGAAGGTGTTGGCGCCGCCGAAGATCAGACGGAACAGATCAAGGGGGGTGGCATCGCGTTGGTGGTCGGGAATCTGTTCGACACCGAAGGTTTCGATACGCGTCGAGTGGCTCATGTGTTTCTCCAGCGCCTGTCACGATTTTTATTAGGGCGGCGCAGGCACGCTGACCCCGTTATTCACCCCCGACAGTCATCGGGTGGCGGTGCATTGGCAGTGCGGCAGGGCCGCGTGGAGCCGACAGGGCTCCAAACCCGCAAGGGTGTATCCGGCACGGCGAGCTTCAGGTGGCTCGCTGATGGCCGGCTTTCAACTGGCGCTTGGGGCTGACAGGTGCTCGTGGCAAGCCAGCCAGCCTTGTTCTTGGCGGCGGAACAGGATGGTTTCCCGTTCGTTGAGGTGCAGTTCTTCGCCGCCCACCCGCAGGTGCGTGGCGACGTCATGGATGAAGATGGCCACCTCGCCTTGCAAGCTCACGTGGGCGTTGCTGGAGCGACAGCCGAGCACCGCGAAGCCCTCGGCCTGCCACTGCTGCCACAGCGCCTGGTAGGCGTCGCGCGACAGCAGCGGTTGCGCCAGGGTGTGGAACACGAAGCTGGCGTCCTCGCTGAAACAGGCGAAGTAACGCGCCGTGTCGTGGCTGGCAAAGGCGCTTACCAGTTCGGCGGCAGCCGCGCGCACCTCGGCCTCGCGACTCATCGGCGCACCACGCCGGGCAGCACGCAAAGCATCTCGTAGAGCAGGTTGGCGCCGAGCAGCGCGGTATTACCGCTGGTGTCGTAGGGCGGCGACACCTCGACCAAGTCGCAGCCGATCAAGTTCAGGCCCTGGCAGCCGCGGATGATTTCCAGCGCCTGGATGGTGGTCAGCCCACCGACTTCCGGGGTGCCGGTACCGGGCGCCCAGGCCGGGTCGATGCCGTCGATGTCGAAGGACAGGTACACCGGGCCGCCGTCGACCTTGGCGCGCACTTCTTCCATCAGCGGGGTCAGCGACTTGTGCCAGCATTCCTCGGCCTGCACCACGCGAAAGCCCTGGCGGCGGCTCCAGTCGAAGTCGTCGGCGGTGTAGCCCTGGGCACGCAGGCCGATCTGCACCACCCGCTCGCTGTCGAGCAGACCTTCTTCCTGGGCGCGGCGGAAGGTGGTGCCGTGGGCGATCTTCTCGCCGAACATGTGGTCGTTGACGTCGGCGTGGGCATCGACGTGGACCAGGCCGACCTTGCCGTACTTCTTCTTCATGGCGCGCAGGATCGGCAGGGTCAGGGTGTGGTCGCCGCCCAGGGTCAATGGCACGATGTCGCGTTCGAGGATGCCATCGTAGTGATCCTCGATGATGCGCACGGCGTCGAGCAGGCTGAAGGTGTTGATCGCCACGTCGCCGATGTCGGCCACGTTCAGCGAGTCGAAGGGCGCGGCGCCGGTGGCCATGTTGTAGGGACGGATCATCACCGATTCGCTGCGGATCTGGCGGGGCCCGAAGCGGGTGCCGGAACGCAGCGAGGTGCCGATGTCCAGGGGGATACCGACGAAGGCGGCGTCGAGCTTGTCCAGTTCGGCGGGTGCCTGCACATGGGGCAGGCGCAGCATGGTGGCGATGCCGCCAAAGCGGGGCATTTCGTTGCCGCCCAGGGGCTGGTGGAGGGTCTTGTCCATGGGTAGGCCTCAGGCTCGTTCTGGTTGTGGGTGGATTCTTGACCAGTCAGGCGTCGGGAAGAATCGGCAGGGGTAAAAACTTAGTTCAGGATTGTTTGAACTTACGGCGCAGGGCGCGCCGTGCCGAGCAGGCGCTTTGGAGCCTCGCTGGGTATGGCCCGGGCAGCCCCGCGGCGCGCTACTCCCGGTAGCGGGGGTCGATCCGATCCAGTTTGCGTAGCCAGGCTTGCCAGAGCAGTTGGCGTTGCCACTCGGCGCCCTGCAGTTGCTTGCAGGCATGCTGGGACAGATGTGCGGGAATCTCGCTGCAAGCCTGGCCACCGCCGTTGGCGGCGAGCTGGATCTCGCAGGCGCGGTTCAGGTAGTACATGACGTAGACGGCGTCGGCGACACTGGCACCGACGCTGAGCAGGCCGTGGTGGCGCAGCAGCAGGGCGATGTTGTCGCCCAGCGAGGCCTGGATGCGCTGGCGTTCGTCCAGGTCGAGGGCGACGCCCTCATAGGCGTG
This sequence comes from Phytopseudomonas flavescens, assembly GCF_900100535.1. Lineage (GTDB taxonomy): Bacteria > Pseudomonadota > Gammaproteobacteria > Pseudomonadales > Pseudomonadaceae > Aquipseudomonas > Aquipseudomonas flavescens. Next base: position 51,473 of record NZ_FNDG01000025.1, on the reverse strand, counting down.
GTAGCCCAGGCGCTGGTGGAACTCGGTGCTGATCTGGTTGAGTTGCAGCAGGCCGGCGTTCTGCGCCGCCACCGCCATGCCCGCCAGGGTATGGGTGTGGATCACGCAGTGGGCATCGTCGCGGGCCATGTGCACGGCGCTGTGGATGGTGAAGCCGGCGACGTTGTAGTCGGCGCGGCCTTCCAACACCTTGCCGTGCATGTCCACCACGATCAGGTCACTGGCGCGGATCTCCTCGAAGAACAGGCCGAACGGGTTGATCAGGAAGCGCGGCTCTTCGCCTGGCAGGCGCGCCGAGAAGTGGGTGTAGAGGGTGTCGTCCCAGCCGAACAGGGCGGCCAGGCGGTAGGCGGCGGCGAGATCGCGGCGCAGGGTGATTATCTCGTTCATGCGTTCTCCAGGCCGATGAAGCGGCGTACGCGCTGGTGGTCGCCCGCGCGGATTTCCTGTGGTGAGGCGTCGAGCTGGACGTGGCCGTTTTCCATGAACAGCACGCGGTCGGAAATGGACAGGGCGAAGTCCATTTCGTGGGTGACGATGAGCAGGGTAATGCCTTCGCGGGCCAGGTCGCGGATCACCGCCAGCACGTCGCCGACCAGCTCGGGGTCGAGCGCCGAGGTGGGCTCGTCGAACAGCATGATGTCCGGCTTCATCGCCAGGGCGCGGGCGATGGCCACACGCTGCTGCTGGCCGCCGGAGAGCTGGTGCGGGTACTTGTCGGCATGGGCCAGCAGGCCGACCTTGTCGAGCAGGGCCAGGGCCTGCGCGCGCAGGTTTTCGGGGGTGTCCACGCGGTGGTAGCGCGGTGCGAGCAGAACGTTGTCGACGATGGTGCGGTGCGCAAACAGGTTGAAGTTCTGGAACACCATGCCGATGCGCCGCACGCCTTCGCGCTGGCGACGGTTGTCGGCGCGGTCGCCGGCCCGGATGAAGTCTTCGCCGAACAGCACGATCTCGCCTTCGTCGATGCTTTCCAGGCCGTTGACGGTGCGGATCAGCGAGGTCTTGCCGGAGCCGGACGGGCCGATGATGGCGATCACCTCGCCAGGCTGCACGCTCAGGTCGATGCCCTTGAGCACGTGATGATTGCCGTAATGCTTGTGGATGTTGCTCAGGTGCAGCGCTGCCGGCGTGCCCGCCGCATTCGTCTGCACACTGCCGCTGGCCACGTTCGGCAGGGTGCGGCGCAATTCGGCGATGGCGGCGTCGCCGAGGGTGCCCGGCTTGCGCCGGGTCAGGTCGAGGTGGCGTTCGAGGTACTGCAGGCCCCAGCCGAACAGCGTGACGATCAGCACGTAGTACACGGCCACTGCGCCGAGGGTCTCCAGCACCAGGAAGTTCTGGGCATAGAGGCGTTGGCCGACCAGCAGCAGTTCGGTCAACGAGATCACCGAGACCAGGGAGGTCAGCTTGACGATGGTGACGTATTCGTTGGTCAGTGTCGGCAGGGCGATGCGCAAGGCCTGCGGCACCACGATCAGGCGCTGGGTACCGAGGCGGCCGATGCCCAGGGCGCGGGCCGCCTCGCGCTGGCCCCTGGCCACGGAGAGCAGGCCACCGCGGTGGATTTCCGCCATGTACGCCGCCTCGGTCAGCACCAAGGCGATCAGGCCGGCGTAGAAGGGATTGGACAGCAGCTTGCCACTGGCGGGCAGGAGCTGTGGCAGGTTGTAGACGAAGATCAGCAGCACCAGCAGCGGTACGCTGCGCAAGAACCAGACATAGATCGAGGCCGGGACGCTGAGCCAGCGGCTGCTGGCCTGCTTGGCGCTGGCCAGGCCAAAGCCGAGCACCAGGCCGATCAACCAGGCCATGGCGCTGAGCTTGACCACCGTCCAGCAGGCCGCCCAGAAGGCCGGCATGGAAAACAGGGAGAAGAAGTAGCTCCATTCGAATGGCATGTGACATCTCCGATGAGTCACAGGCTCCAAGCCACAAGCTGCAAGCGAATCGGGCGTTTCCCCTGCTTGTGGCTTGCCACTTGTAGCTTGCGGCTGTTTTTCAGGCTTCTTCCAGGTTGTATTTCTTCAGCAGCTCGGCGTATTCACCGCTGGCTTTGAACTCGTCCAGCGCGCTTTTCAGTGCGTCCAGCAACTGGGTGTTGCCCTTCTTCACGTAGATGCCCAGCACCTGCGGATAGATGGCGTTCCGCGAGCTGATGACGATGCGCCCACGCGCCTTCTCGACGATCAGCAACGAGGCGGCGTCGATCTCCAGGTGCGCCTGGATATGACCGGAGAGCAGGGCCTGCGAGGTCTCCGAGGTGGTCGGGTACTGGTTGATGGTGATGGCGCCGGTTCCCTGCTCCTTGCAGTAGTCGTCGGAGACCTTCTGTAGCGCCGGGATCCACGAGGTACCCTGCTGCAGGCCGACGGTCAGGCCGCACAGTTCTTGCGGGGTGGTCGGCTTCTTCTCGGCGTCGCTGCGCACCATGATCGCCGCGCCGGTCTTGGCGTAGGGGATGGCGTCGGCCTTCTCCAGGCGCTCGGGGAGGATGTACATGCCGGAGATGATGGTGTCGAAACGCCCGGCATCGAGGCCGAGGATCAGGTTGGGGAAGCGGGTGTCGGCGAAGCTGGCCTCAAGGCCCAGGCGCTTGGCCAGGGCGGTGGAGACTTGCGGGTCGAAGCCCTTGACCATGTCGTTCTCGTAGTACTCGAACGGCGGGTAGGAGATTTCCATGCCTACTTTCAGTTCGCCGCTGGCGATGGTCTCTGGTGTTTCGGCGGCCTGGACGGCGCCGAACTGGAACAGGCCGGCCAGCACGCAGGTGGCCAGGGTGGTGCAGGGCGAGGTGCGGATTGCCATTGTGGTTATCTCCGGATCAGGTTTTCGTGGTGGCAGGTGAAATCACAGTGCGTGCCGCTGGTGCTTCAGGTGCCCGAAGCTGGATGGCCGGCGCGCACGTTCGGGGAGCTGCAACTGGCCATCCTCGACGCGCTTCTTCAGGTATTGGTAGGTCTGCAGCGCCTGGCTCCACATGTGCTCGCCGATGCTGATGGCCTCGTATGCCTGGCCGGCAGCCTCGAACTGCGGCAGCGGGCGGATCTGCGTGTGGTAGTCGCAGGCGTAGAAGAACGGGAAGGCGTAGCGTTGCTCGCTGACCTTGCGCACGCGGTGCGCGGTGGCGACGAAGGTGCCGGCGCTCATCACCTCGAGCATGTCGCCGATGTTGACGACGAAGGTGCCCGCGCGCGGCGGCGCGTCGATCCACTGGCCGAGGTCGTTCATCACCTCCAGGCCGGGGCGGTCGGCGAACAGCATGGTGAAGCACTCGTAGTCGGTGTGGGCGCCGATGCCGGGGGCGTCTTGGGCGTCGCCATCGAAGGGGTAGTGGATCAGGCGCAGCTTCGACGGCGGGAACTTGGCCATTTCGTCGAAGGTGTGCTCCGCCACGCCCAGGGCCAGGGCGAAGCCGCGGAACAGCGCGCGGCCGAGCGCGAACACCCGCGCGTAGTAGGCCTGCACCGCCTCTTTGAAGCCCGGCAGGCCCGGCCAGTGGTTGGGCCCCAGCAGCGGTGTGCCGGCCAGCACCAACGGGTTGTCGGCAGGTACCTCGAAGCCGATGTCGAAGGCTTCCTTGTGATCCGGCTTGCCGGCGCTGTAGCGCTCCTCGCCCTCGGGCACGAAGCCCTTGTGGCTTTCCGAGGCGCCGATGTAGTGGCGCATCTTGTCGTCCAAAGGCTGCGCGAAGTAGTGCTCGGCAGCCTGGTGCAGACCGTCGATCAGATGCTGCTCGATGCCATGCCCGCTGATATAGAGAAAGCCTACCTCACGCGCCGCATGGCCCAGTTCTTCGGCCACGGCCAGGCGATCGGCGAGGTCGCTGCTGAACAGGCCGGCGATGTCGACCACGGGGATTTCGGTGAAATGCTTGGCGTTGTTGTTCATCATGGCTCCTCAGCGACTGGTGAATCGGTGGAAGTGCTGGCGCTCGCAACGCGCCATCCATTGGTTGAGCTGCCACAGGTCGGCCACCGGCACATCGGTGAAGGGCAGGTGGTGCAGGTAGCCGTCCGGGCCGAATTCGGGGGTCAGGGTGGTGGTCTGCAGGCCACGTTTTTCCTGGCTGCTCCAGATGCTTTCCCAGTGGCGCTGGTGGAAAGCCAGCACTTGCGCGTACTCCGGCGCGCCGGGGTGCGGCACCTGCGGGCCCTGCTCGTAACCGACGCGGGCCTGGATATGGTCGACCCGCTCGATGAAGGCCGAGAGGTCGTCGGCGGGGTCGTCGAGCAGGCGCTCGCAGGTCACCAGCCAATGGCTGATGTCGCTGGTGAAGCGCAGTTCTGGCACCTGGCGGATCACGTCCAGGGTCACCCAGGGGCTGTACAGCGAGCGTCCGCGGTGGATCTCGAAGCAGCAGTGCAGGCCGCTCGCCATGGCCAGCTCCCGTGCGCTGGCGAAGAAGTCGACCTGTTCGCTCAGCGACCAGCGATCATTGCCTGGCAGCACGTTGACCAGGCGCGGGGCCAGTTCGGCGGCCCAGTCGAGTTTGCGCCGCAGGTCTTCCAGGTGAGTTTGCGGCGTATCGCTCTGGCGCGGCAGCACCGGTGTGGAGGTGAACAGGGTGGCGATGTAGGGGATGTTCTGCTCGCGTAGCAGGCGGGCATTGGCGGTGCGTTGCGCAGTGGCCTCGGGGATGCGCGCCTCGATGCCGTCGAAGCCGGCGCTCAGCGCTTCGTCGAGCGCTTGTTGCCAACTGCCGCGGTAACCCCAGAGGGTGCGGAAGATTTCCAGTCGCATGGCCGTCTCCTGGAGAGGGCGAAGGTCAGCGGCAGATTGGCAAGGGGCGTGCTGTGGCGCCCGGTGGCGTCCGGTTCGAGCCGGTGCCTGGTTATGGGCTGCATTGTTCGCTCAGCTGGTCGCCGGGATAAATCGGCCCGAGCAAATACTTAGTTTATAGATCGCTGAACTATCGGCGGTGCAGGGCGATCAGGGCAAAGCCATTCGATAATTTGACTGCTGCAGGCTTTACGCAAGGGCGGTTCTGGCTCCGGCGGCAGTGCGGGAAGTGCTGGCAGGCCCTGGGGGGAGGAGCATGCTTTACCTACGGGGCCCGACCTGCGCGGCCCGACCTACGCGGCCCGATCGATCCACCGTTCTGGTGGCGGTGGAAACCACATCGAACGACCAGGTGTGCTTGGCCAGGGTGCCGGGTTCGTGGCGGTGACGTTAGACTGGTCGCCCCTTTGCGTGATCGACCACCATGGCCTCTACTCTGCCCGATTTGAAACTGCTGCGCATCTTCGTCGCCATCGTGCGCCACCAGGGCTTCGCCGCCGCGCAGCAGGAACTGAATCTTTCCACCTCGGCCATCAGCACCTACATGAGCCAACTGGAAAGCCAGCTCGGTATCGTGCTCTGCCACCGCGGGCGCGGTGGTTTCAGCCTGACCAGCAAGGGCGAGCTGTTTCACCAGGAAACCCTGCGCCTGCTCGGCGAGCTGGAGGGCTTCGAGCGCTACTCGGCGGCGCTCAAGGGCGAATTGCGCGGCACCCTCAACCTCGGCGTGCTGGATTCGACCGTCAGCGACTCGGCGCTGCCGCTCGCCGAAGTGATTGGCGCCTACAGCCAGGAGTATCCAGGGGTGCACCTGCACCTGGCGGTGCTCAGCCCCGCCGAGTTGCAAATGGGGGTGCTGGAGAACCGTCTGGATCTGGCCATCGGTGCTTTTTCCGTGCGCACCAACGGGCTGGTCTATCAGCCGCTGTACCGCGAACAGCACTGGCTGTACTGCAGCGATCGCCATCCGCTCTACGCCCAGCGGCGCATCCCGGCGGAGGTGATCACCCAGCAGCGCATGGTGGGCCGGGGCTACTGGAGCCAGGCCGAACTGGCCCGCCACGGCTTCAAGCACAGCGCCGCAACGGTGGAGTCGATGGAGGCGCAACTGATTCTGGTGCTGTCCGGCGCCTACATCGGCTATCTACCGGAACACCACGCGCAGCAATGGGTGGATCAGAAACGCCTGAAAGTGCTGCTGCCGACCACCTTCGGCTACCAGGCCCCCTTCACCCTGGCCCTGCGCCGCGGCCGTTCCCGCGAACCGCTGATCCAGAGTTTCCGCGACCGCCTCAAGGCGCAACTGAATCAGGGCTAACATGCAGTTCGCATGGACATGCCGTGATAGGGCGGTTCAAGGCGCAAGCGGCCCTCGATCAAAAGCGCCTTAGGCTGGAAGCTGGACGAAAGAGCCTACGCGGTTGCTTGTCGTTCAGGCGTAGGGTGGATGACGCTCTTTTCATCCACCATTGCGATTGCGGAGCGGTGGACGGATGAAGCGTCGTCCACCCTACGAATGGCTGCTATCGCCCTGTTGCCGCCATGCTGGCGGCGCGTTGTCTCGCAGGCGAGAGGTGCTCAGCCACACAGCAGCCCGCCCAGGTCGCTTGGTACGCGTCCCGTCCAGCGTTTGAACGAGCGGCGGAAGTTGGTGATGTCGCTGAAACCCAGGTGCTGGGCGACTTCTTCGTTGCTGTAGCCCTTGACCTGATAGAGATACAGCGCCAGGTCGCGACGGGTTTGGTCGAGGCGTTCCTGGAAGTGCGTGTGGTGTTTGCCAAGCCGGCGTTTGAAGGACGCCGGGCTGGTGTCGAAGGCTGCGGCGACCCGTTCCAGGCTTAGGGGATGGCGGATGTGCTGACTCAGGTGGTCGTGCAGGCGGTCGAGAAAGCTGGCCTGCCAGCCCCAGGCATGCAACTGCTCGCTGCAGCTCTGTCGAGCGACCAGGGCGCCTGTCGAGCCGGCGCCTGGCCAGGCACGCAGCAGGTATTCACGCGACAGGCTCATGACTGTCGAAGGGCGCTGGAAGCTAAGGGTATCGCCCAAGTGGACCCAGTACTGCTCGACATAGGCAGGCTCCGCGTAGGCAAACTGGAAGCGCCATGGCAGGCGTTCGTTCTGTTGGCGGCGAGCGAGGGCAACCACTGCGGTCATGCTCGCTTCGAGCAGGAAGGTGGTCAGCTCGCCAGCGCCGCAACTGTCGCGCCAGTACAGGTGCAGATAGTGATCGTCCAGGTGCATCACGGGCGTCAGCAGCGGTGAAAGCAGTGCCCGGTACTCGCCGATCCACTCCAATGCCTGCAGCAGGTGGTCAGCCTGTTCGAGCAGTTGGCTGCCCGGGCCGTAATGCCCGGGCCACAGACGCTGGCCGAACAGAAAACTGGTGTCGGGGGCTGCGAGCAGGCGGCGGGCGTTGTCGATCAGGCGGAGGAATTGTTGTGGGCTGATCAGCGCACGACCGGTGACGACATCGGCATAGAACAACTCGCAGCCACGCAGCAGATGATGCGTATCGATGCGCCTCGATCGAGCCAGGTCGATCAGTACCGCCGGCAAGTGATGGGCCGCGATGAATCGGCTGTCGGCGTCATACGTGCCGGTTGGTGCGGCCGGGCTCATGCGCTGCGCGCCAGGCAAGGTTTGGCCTGCGCGAGGGCAGTGTTCAAGCGTTTGAGCAACTGCGCTTCGTCCTCGTCCAGCGCCATCACCACTGCGGTCGTGGCTTGCAGGTGCAGGCGCTCACCGTGGCGTTGAGTGCGATGAGCAAGGTTGGCGATGCTCTGGCGCAGGTCGTCGGCCATTATCCTTGCCTGGCTCTCGCCGGTATCCGGCAGCACCGCGACGAAGCGGTCGCCGGCCAGGCGGCAGAGCATGTCCTGCTGGCGCAGGTTGAACAGCAGCAACTGCGCCATCACCTGCAGGACGTGATCGCCTTCCTCCTGGCCGTAGCGCTGGTTGATCTGGTTGAAGTCGTCCAGGTCGATGGCGATCAGCGACAACGGGCGCTGCTCGGTCTCGGCCTGCTGCAGTGCTTGTTGCAAGTGCTGGCGCAGGTATTGAGCGCCGGCGAGGGGGATGAGCGTGTCGAATTGACGATGCTCGCGGAACAGCTGTTCGCGTTTGCTCATCTGCGCGTTGATGGCGCGTTGTTCCTGCTGCAGGTGATACATGCCCAGGGTCAGCAATAGCATGCCCACCGGCATGGGGGCGGTTTCCAGCCAGTTGTCCCACACCGCTTCAGGTGGCAGGCGGATGAATTCGTCCAGGGTGTCCATCCACAGCGAAAACGCTATGCAGCACAAACCCAGCGATAGCAGGCGGGTCACCCGCCCGGCAGGTCGGCCACGCAGCAGCATGTACAGCCAGCCACAGAGAATCACGCAGGTGCCGCCTTCGCCGGCCACGTCCATCCAGTTGATCTCGGGCCAATCCTTGATGGTGCCGGCCGCCAGGTAGATCAGCAAGCCGCTGTTGGCCGCCAGCAACAAACCGCCGAGGGTCATACCGTGCATTTTCAACAGCGACTTCATGCTTTATCTCCTGCCGCAGGTCGCGGGTGCGCCGAGCATGCCCGGCGAATGTCTCAGAACGATGACGCTCACTTGTCCCTGGCGGAGCAGGGCAAACCATCCGGCCCGTTTTCGCCCTGGCAGAAACGCTCGTTCTGCTTTTGCAGGCGCGGCTCGTGCAGGTACTTGTTGCCGGTGGCGTCGCGCTGGATATCGAAGGCATCGTAGAGCCGGTCGTCAGCGGTATAGACGCGTACCTTCAAGCGGTTCTGCTCGACGTCGATGGTCTGGAACAGCTGGGTATCTTCTGCCGCACGGTCGGGCTGTTTCAGCGCGCGGTCGTTGAGGCCATACATCTTCGAACCGGTGACCGAGACCATGTACACCGGGCCGATGGGCTGATTGGTCTGCTGTGCCTTGGCGCTGGCCTCGCGGCCTGCTTCGTGGCTCAGGCGGCTGTAGCAGTGATCGTGGCCCTGAAGCACCAGGTCCACGTGGTAACGGTCGAGCAGCGGCTTCCAGGCGGCCTTGAGCTCTTCGCTGTCTTCAGGTCGGGCGCAGGTGTAGATCGGCTGATGCATGACCACGATGTTCCAGGTTGCCTGGCTGCTTTTCAGGGCGTTTTCCAGCCAACTGGTTTGTGCGTCGAGCGTGCCGAGATCCAGTGCCGAGGTGCCATCGAGCACCACGAAACGAACCCCCTGGTAGTCGGTGAAGTAACTGGTGTCGCTGACGCCTTGCGCGCCGTTGCGGGGCAGGGCGAACTGGGCGGGAAAATGCGGGCCAAGGTTGCGGCTTTCGCTGCCGTCGGCCAGCAGGGTGTCGATATATTCGTGGTTACCGGCTGCCGTCACCTGCGGGATGGCAGCGTAGGCCCAGCCACCGGCCTGGTTCCATTCGCCCCATTCGTCGTCGTGGGCAAGCGCTTCCCGCGAGGCGACCAGGTCACCTGCATGCACCACCAGCGCCGGGCGAGCCACGCTGCGCAGCGCCTGGCGAATGGTGCGCGAGGCAACGGCGAGAATGTCGTTCTGGGTATCGCCCAGGTACAAGAAGGTGAATGGTGCGAACGATTCCCGCGCAGTGCGAAATTGCTGCCATTCGCTCCAGCCGGCACTGCCTTTGACGCGGTACACGTAGGCGGTATCGGGCGTCAGTGGTTCGAGGCGTACCTGGTGATAATTGGACGGGCCGTTGTCACTGTCCAGGCGGCGGGTGGTGCCGCTGAGCTGCGTGGCCTTGGCCGTGAGCTTTGGCCCGGCAAGCGCTGGCCCGAACTCCAGCACTGCGTCGCTTTGCTGCACATCGGTACGAAAGCTGACCGCCATTTGCACGGCTGCGTTCTGGCCGGGCGTGAGCACGATACGGTCGGCGAGATTACCCGCAGCATAAGGTTGGCCCACGGAGCGCGGCACTGCTTCGTTGGCAAAGGATGACGAGGTGACCAGCGCACAGGCCAGCAGTGATGCAAACAACAGGGGGCGAGACATTCAGACTCCTCATGAGCCGTTGGCTTGATGGGGCGTCACGGAAACAAAGCCGTATGACGGTTCGGTGAATTCACGGGGGGTCGATTCGGCTCAGGCAATCGCGGTGATGGAGGGCGTTTTTTCAGGCTGGCTTCAGCCTGGCGTGCCCAGCCTTGAATGCCGATAGGGAGTCGTCGTGCAATGCCTGCGGCGGCATATGCCCACGTATTGCCTGGCCATTGGGACGCTGATGTACCCGCTGACAACCCGCTTGCCGGCGAAATGGACACCTTGCGATGGGGGTCATTTCAGCTCAAAAGCCTGCGTAAACACCCGGAAAATGGCGGTTTCGCGGCGCTGTGCCGCTCCCTGTCACGCAAGTGCCACAAAGGATTTCTAACGTCCGCAGCCATTCCTGGTGTCGCCAGGGGCCATTGGAACGAGGGATTCAAGGTGGCAATGCCTTTTCGTCAAATCCGTAATGCCGGATTCAGGGTCAGCCTGCTGACCATCGCCATAAGCGCTGCGCCAGCCTGGGCAGAGGAAGAAGCGGTCGAGCGTGTCGAAGTGATCGGCCAGGCCGCGAGTATCGACAAGGCGCTACGCGAGCAGAAGAGCGCCGACAGCATCAAGAGCGTGGTGCATGCCGATGGCGTCGGCCAACTGCCGGACGACAATGCCGCCGAAGCGCTGCAGCGTATCCCCGGCCTGTCGGTCGAGCGCGATCAGGGCGAGGGCCGTTTCGTCAGCGTGCGTGGCATTGCGCCGGATCTGAACAGCGTAACCATCAATGGCACCCTGGTACCCGCCCCGGAAGGCGATCGTCGCGCCGTGGCGCTCGACGTTCTGCCGGCCGAACTGGTGCAGTCGCTGTCGGTGGTCAAGAGCCTGACCCCGGACATGGATGCCAACTCCCTCGGCGGTACCATCGAGGTGGAAAGCCTCTCGGCGTTCGACCACGACGGCCTGTTCTACACCTTCTCTGCCGAGGGCAGCCACGACACCAACGTCAGCGAGAACAGTCCGAAATTCTCCGGCGCGATCAGCGACCGCTTCAGCCTGGGCGACGGCACCGACAACTTTGGCGTGGCTGCGGCGTTCAGTTGGCAGAAACGCAAGTTCGGTTCGGAAAACGTCGAGACCGGTGGCAGCTGGGATTTCTCGGATGGCGCCCGGCTAAACGAAGTCGAGCAACGTGACTATGAAATCACCCGCGAGCGCACCGGCTTCGGCCTGAACTTCGATTACCAGCCGGACGATTACGCCAACTACTACCTGCGCACGCTGTACAGCAAGTTCAAGGACACCGAGACCCGCAACGCGGCAGGTGTCGAGTTCGCCGACCCGCAGGCTTCCGGCGAACGGGGCGATGCCGAGGGCTGGCGCGACCTCAAGTCGCGCAAGGACACTCAGGAGATCCAGTCGTACGTGATCGGCGGCGAGCGCATGATCGACCTGTGGACGCTCAGTGGCCAGGCCGGCTACAGCCAGGCCACCGAGAAGGATCCGGGTGGTATCGCTGGTGCGCAGTTCGTTGGCGACTTCACTGATGTCGGTTTCGACGGTACGCGCAAACCGCTGCTCAGCGCCGGGGGCGCCTTCTACGACCCGGCATCCTTCACCCTCGACGAGGTGGAGGTGGAGAAGGTCAACGGCAAGGACAAGGAAAAGAACGTTCGCCTCGATCTGGCCCGTGACTACGAGCTCAGCGGCAATGCCGCACAGGTCAAATTCGGTGGCAAGCTCAGCCGTCGTGACAAGACCAGCGATACCGACGTGTGGGTATACGACGATTTTTCCGGCGTCGATCTGGGCGGTTTCCAGAGCGGTAACGTCGATTATTCCTTGGGCAACTATGGCAATGGCATCAGCGCCGGGGCGATCAAGGATCTGATCGGCGGCCTGGATCGCGACGCGTTCTACGACGAGGAAAATTCGCGCATCAATGACTTCGACATGCGCGAAGACATCAACGCCGCCTACCTGATGAACAGCCTCGACGTCGATGACTGGCGCTTCATTGCGGGCCTGCGCTACGAAGGCACCGAATTCGAAGCCAAGGGCACCGGCCTGCGCGATGGTGTGTATGAAAGCACCCAGAGCAAGAACCGCTACGACCATTGGCTGCCGGGCCTGCATGCGCGCTATCAGTTGTCGCCGTCTACGGCCATTCGCGCTGCCTGGACCAATACCGTGGTGCGGCCGACCTTTGGCCAGCTGGCACCGGGCTTCGCCATCGATGGTGGAGATGCATCCTTTGGCAACCCAGATCTCAAGCCACTGGAGTCGATGAACGTCGACCTCGGTATCGAGCATTACATGGGTCGCGCTGGCGTGCTGTCCGGGTTCGTGTTTTACAAGGACATCGACAATTTCATCTACAACACCGACCTCGCCGGCACGGGAGCCTGGGCCGATTTCGACGAAGCGCTGAGCTTCGAGAACGGCAGCAGCGCCAAGCTCTACGGGGTCGAGTTGGCCTACTCGCAGAAATTCGACTGGCTGCCGGCGCCCTGGAACGGCGTACTGCTGGGCGCCAACCTGACCCTCAGCAAATCCGACGCGACCATCGAGGGGCAGGGCGCCAAACGCTCGATCGAGATGCCCAACCAGTCCGATACCGTCGGCAACGTCATGCTCGGCTGGGAGAATGATCGTTTCAACGTGCGCGTAGCGGCCAACTACAAGTCCAGCTACCTCTACGAGATCGGCTCCATCGAGGACAAGAGTCAGGACCTGCATGTCGACGACCAATTGTTCGTCGACTTCAAGGCCGGTTACTTCCTCACGCCGGACCTGCAACTGACCTTCGAGGCGCAGAACATCACGGACGAGTCCTACTACGTCTACACCGGGCGCCACGCCTACAACGCCCAGTACGAAGAGTACGGCCCGACCTACAAGGTTGGCCTGACCCTCACGCATTTCTGATGATCATCGAGGGCGCCCGGCGCGCCCTCTCAAGGACGCTCCGTTCCCATGCGTATGTTCAATCTGTCCCTGTTGGGGCTGTGCGTTGCGCTGGCTGCTTGCCAGAGCAGTACCGCAACACAACCAGTACTTGCCCTGGCGCCAACGCTCTCGATCAACGACGCGTTGATCGAGACCGAAAGCACCCAGTGGCTCGCACCGCAGTCATTCCTGGCAAACGCCGAACGCCTGCAGATCGGCCCCAAGGCGCTGCAGGTGAGCGACCGCAACGCGCAGCTGCTAAGCGAATTGCCCGGTCGTTTCGAAACCCTCGACCACCGTGCAGATGCTGGCGGCCTGCTGGTCGCCACCCTCGACAAGAAGCGTCAGCAGGCGCTGGTGGCAAGGCTGCAAGGCGATGCCTGGGGTAGCGCTCATTACCTGCCGAAAACACGTTTTGCCATCGAGGGGCTGTGCCTGTACCGCGACAGCGTACGCAACGACTACCTGTTTCTGGTGGGCGAGGAGGGCATCGGCGAGCAATGGCTGGTTGCCGAAAACGGACGGCCGCTGAATGAGGCGCGCCAGGTTCGTGCCCTGAGCCTGCCGCCGCAAAGCGGCTTCTGTCAGGTCGATGACCGCAGTGAGAGCCTCTACGTCAACGAGGAGAATGTCGGTGTCTGGCGCTATCAGGCTGGCGCCGAAGCGCCGCTGGTACGTGAGCCGGTAGAGCTGCTCGCGCCTTTTGGGGCGCTGGTTGAACGTGCAGCGGGTATGGCCGTTCTGCCCGATGGATTGCTGCTGCTCGACTCTGCGGCCGCGAACCTGCACCTGTATCAACGCAGTGCCGGGCAGTGGCAGCGCGCTGGTGTGGTGAAGCTCGATGGCCTCAGCGAGCCGGAGCAGGTCAGCGCGCGAGCCACGAGCGAAGGCCTCGAATTGCTGCTCGGCGACGATGATGGTGCCCGTACAGCGATGTTGAGCTGGACGCCGCAAGCGACTCCGCACGCGCCAGCTATCGCACAGGTCGCGCCGTTGGTGCAGACCGATGGCGTGCCCAGCCTTGGCGATGCCGCGGACGATCCCGCTATCTGGGTCAACACGCGCCATCCCGAACGCAGCCGCGTGCTGGGTACTGACAAGAAAGGTGGGTTGCTGGCATACGACCTGGCGGGCAAGCAGGTGCAGAGCCTGCGTGTTGGCCGGCTCAACAACGTCGATATCCGTCCCGGCTTCCAGCTTGGCAATCGTCAGGTGGACCTGGCCGTGGCCAGTAACCGCGATCACCACAGCCTGCACCTGTTCGCCATCGATCAGACCAGCGGCGAGCTCAGCGATATCGGCCAGCTCGCCACGCCGCTCGAGGACATCTACGGGCTGTGTCTGTTCAAGGATCGCCAGGGCGCCATCCACGCCATCGCCAACGACAAGGACGGCACCTTCCTGCAATACCGCCTGACCGGTGATAGCGGCAAGGCGACCGGCCAACTGGTGAGGCGCTTCAAGACCGAGACCCAGCCGGAGGGCTGCGTGGCCGATGACCGCAACGAGCGCCTGTATATCGGCGAGGAAAACGTGGCGGTGTGGGCGCTGGATGCCCGCAGTGATGCGCAGGCAGCGCTGGAGAAAGTCATCGCCATCGGTGGCCCGCTAAAAGACGACATCGAAGGGCTGGGGCTCTATCACGGCAAGCAGCGTGACTACCTGGTGATCTCCAGCCAGGGCAACGACAGCTACGTGGTGGTCGAGGCTCTGGCGCCCTACACGCTGCGTGGCAGTTTCAAGGTTGGCCTGAATGCCGGGCTGGGTATAGACGGCGCTTCGCAAACCGACGGCCTGGAAGTCACCTCGGCCAACCTGGGAGGGCCTTGGAGTGCCGGCATGCTGGTGGTGCAGGACGGTCGCAAGCGCATGCCCGAAGGCACCCAGAACTACAAATACGTGCCCTGGTCGGCGGTCGCCGATGCGCTGGGGCTGGAATGAGGTGCAGGACGTCGCGCCTGCCATCAGTGCGTAACGTCCCTGCCTTCCAATGTGAGCCATGGTGCTCGTGCAACCGAAGGAATCCATGATGCAAAACCAAGCCCATCTCGAACACATGACCGTCTGGGGCCTCATCAGCGAGGCCAGCATCGTGGTGCAGGCGGTAATGCTCTGCCTGGTGCTGGCGTCGCTGGTCAGTTGGTACCTGATCGTCCAGCGAGGCGCGGTGATGCGCCGTAGCGAGCGTCTGGCGAAAGCCTTTCTCAAGCGTTTTCGCAGTGATGAAATCGGCGGGCTCTACCGCGAAGGTGCACAGCAGGAGCTGCCAGCGGATGCCGCCCTGCAGCGCATCTTTCTCGCCGGTTATCAGACCTTCAACCAGTTGCAGCCGCACGCCGGCGACAACCCGGACAGCGTGCTCGACGGCGTGGAGCGCAGCCTGCACGTGGCCATCGCCGAGCAGGAGGAACGCCTGGAAAAAGGTCTGCCGTTCCTTGCCACCGTGGGGTCGGTCAGCCCCTACATCGGTCTGTTCGGCACCGTATGGGGGATCATGAATTCCTTTCTCGGCCTGTCCCAGGTGCAGCAGGCGACCCTCTCGACCGTGGCACCAGGTATCGCCGAAGCGCTGATCGCCACTGCCATCGGCCTGTTCGCAGCAATCCCGGCGGTAATGGCCTACAACCGTTTTTCGGCGCGCACCCAGACCCTGATCGCTCGCTACTACGCCTTTGGCAATGAGCTGCAAGGTCGCCTGCACCGACGTCTCAACGGTGCGGCGCCAAGCATTGCCGCAGCGGCCTGAGGAGGGATTCTCCATGCTGGCAAGACCGACGAGAAAACACGGCCTGAAAGCCGAAATGAACGTGGTGCCCTACATCGACGTGATGCTGGTGCTGCTGGTTATCTTCATGGTCACCGCGCCGATGCTGGTACAGGGTGTGCAGATCGAACTGCCCAAGGTGGCTGCCGAAGCTCTACCGACACCGAACGAGCAGCGCATCGTCACGCTCTCGGTCAAGGATGACGGCAGTTACTACTGGAATCTGGGTAGCGAAGTGGACACCGAGTCGCAGACCGACAGTGCGGTGGACAAGGCGCAGATGGGCGCGAAGATCGCCAGTATCGTTGCCGAAAACCCGGAGACCCAGGTGTATATCCGCGCCGACCAGAATGCCGATTATGGCGCCGTGGTCGCCGGAATCGCCGAACTGCAGCGTGGCGGCGTCAGCCGTCTCGGCCTGATCACCGAGGCGCCCTGAGATGAATGCTCTGACCCTGGAACTGCACGAACCGCGTTTCTCCTGGCCTGCCTGGCGCGAGCACAGTTTCGCGCTGGGTGTGGCGGTGGCGTTGCATATCGGTCTGGCGTTCGTGTTGCTCAACCTGTCGCACAACGCACCGATGCCGCCTGTGGTTTCTGCGGTGATCACCACTCAGTTGATCTCGCTGCCCGCGCCCGCAGTGCAACCACCGCCGCCTCCAGTCGCGGCGCCCATGCCGACAGTGACAGCGCCAGAACCGGCGCCGATGCCGATGCCGGAGCCGCTGGTCGAGAAGCCTCAGGTGCAGAAGGCGGATCTGGCGCTCAAGCGTGTGCAGCAGCAACAGCAGGAAAAGGAAAGGCAGCAGCGCATCGAACGTGACCGCCAGCAGCAACGCCGCGAAGAAGCGTTGCGCCAAGAGCGGGTTGTGCGAGAAGAGCTACAGCGTCAGGCTCGCCTGCAGCAACAGCAGGTCGCCCAGGCCAGGCAGGCTGAGGTAGAGCGACAAACAGCCGCCGCCGCGGCCGCACGCGCCGAAGCAGCGGCTGCTGCCAGCCGACAGTACCTGCCGATTGCCAAGAATGCACCGGACTATCCCCAGCGCGCGCTGGATCGCAAGATCGAAGGGGAGTGCACCGTCGCTTATCGGGTAAATGCCCAGGGCCGGGTCGAAGATCCCCAGGTGGTAGGCGATTGTCACCCGCTTTTCGTCAAGCCCTCGCTTGCCGCGGCGAAGACGTTTCGCTATCAGCCAAAGGTGGTCAACGGCCAGACGGTCGCCGTGGCGAATGTGAAGAACACGTTCACCTACAAGATTCAGTAAGACGATCCAAGCAGGATGGGGCTGCGTAACGTAGCTGACGTTGAGCGTAGCGATAACCCAGGGTGGGTTTGCCGTGTATCGCTACGCTCAACCCGGGCTACGGGGCTGGCTTGCTTCGATCGTGCTCAGCGCACCAGGCGGGGTTTCTTGTTATCGAGGGTCCAACCACTGTCAGGTACTGCATTGCCACGGCGTCGTTGATTTTCCTGCCACGTGGTCGTCTCGGTCCAAGAAGCCATTTAGGCTCTCGCGAGCTAGAGCCAGGCGAGGCGCTACGTGAGTAACAGCCTCCGGCTGGTCAATACAGGCGGGGAAGCGGGCTGGGCTCGCACGCGCGCGTACGCATTAATCGCTTCGCTCGCCTCTTCGGGGTTGCACTGAAGTGCGTTGGCCGCAAGCGGCTTGCCGACCGGGCTGGCGATCCAGCCTGTTTTTAACGCCCCATGGCTGACGCGCAGCAGATCGTAAACAGCTTCTGAACGGTGGGTTGCCCGGCAGATTACGGCGCGGTGTTGTCGCCCGTGCGCAACATGTACAGGCGGAACACAACCACCGTGGTGAATAGCTGGAAGAGGCCGAGCAGCAGGTCCAGCAGCAGGCGCCCGGCAGGCTCGGCCGCGATATCGCCGGCCCAGAAGCCCACCAGCCAGGGCGGCACCATGACCAGCATCACGCAGGTGAGAATCGGCCAGAAATGCCCGTGGGTCAGCTGCAGGCTCTGGTGCAGCGCCTGCAGCGGCGACATTCCACGCAGCACCAGCAGGTAGTCGGAAAACACCAGGCGCACCATCAGCCACAGCCCCGGCAGGATGAACAGCGAGGCGCCGAGCATGATCGCCAGGGTGCCGATGCCGGCCAGCAGCACGAAGCGCGGCCACAGGCTCAGGCTCAGGCTCATGGCGACCAGCGCGCCCCTGGCCGGCTGTTCGCCACGGCTGCGGGCATCGATGAAGAGGATCAACGCGGCGCTGTACAGCGGATAGAAAAGCAGCCCGAGCAGCACGTCGTAGAGCGGTACCTTGGCGGCTGCGACCAGCCCTTCGAGCTGCATGCTCAGCGCGGCCTCGAGCAGCAGGAAGGGCAGGCACAGGAGAATGATCTGCAGCAGGTTTTGCCGGAAGAAGAACCAGGCGTCACGCAGGGCGTCGAGGGGTTTCATGGAAAGTCGCGGCCAGAAAAACAGGTCGTCATCATACGAGGGCGTCGGTTTCCCGGCCAGTGATCCGATTACCAGCGGGCCATGGCTTTCGACCTGAGGGGCGTGACACTGGCATACTGGCCGCCGTGCGACCCGCGCGAGCCCTTGTGAGGATGTCCGGTGAAGAAAATAGCCGTGTTCGCCGATGTGCAGAATCTCTATTACACCGTACGCCAGGCCTACGGCTGTCACTTTAACTACACCGCGCTGTGGGCCGAGCTGGCCGGCGGCGGCGAGATCGTCGAGGCGTACGCCTATGCCATCGACCGCGGCGATCCCAAGCAACAGCAGTTCCAGCAGATCCTGCGCAACCTCGGCTTCACCGTGAAGCTCAAACCCTACATTCAGCGCAGTGACGGCTCGGCCAAGGGTGACTGGGACGTGGGCATCACCCTCGACGTGATGGACGCGGCGGCGAACGTCGACAGCGTGGTGCTGGCCTCCGGTGACGGCGATTTCGATCTGCTGCTCGAACGCATTCGCCAACGTCATGGCGTCGAGGCGGTTGCCTACGGCGTTCCCGGGCTTACCGCACAGTCGCTGGTGCGCGCGGCCACTCGTTATGTGCCCATCGAGGGGCATCTGTTGCTGAAACACTGAGGCTTCACGTGAAACCCATTGCCGTCATCGACTTCGAAACCACCGGCATGTCGCCGGCCCAGCAGGCCCGCGCCACCGAAATCGGTGTAGTGATCATCGAGAACGGGCAGATCACCGCGCGCTACCAGAGCCTGATGAACAGTGGTGCCTGGGTGCCGCCGTTCATCGAGCAACTGACCGGCATCAGCAATGCCATGCTGCGCAGCGCACCACCGGCAGCCGAGGTGATGCACGAGGTCGCCGAGTTCGTCGGCGACATTCCCATGCTGGCGCACAACGCCTCCTTCGATCAGAAGTTCTGGGACGCCGAACTGGGCCTGATCGGCCGCACGCGTATCCAGCAGTTCGCCTGCTCGCTGCTGCTGTCACGGCGTCTGCTGCCTGGCGCCCCGAGCCACAAGCTCGGCAACCTCAATCGCTGGGCGCGCCTGCCGGACACCGGCAAGGCCCACCGGGCGCTGGCCGACGCGGAAATGGCCGCCAACCTGACCCTGCATCTGTGCCGCCTGCTGCGCGAGCAATACGGCCGCAGCATGGTCGATCACGACTTCCTGCGACAACTGCAGGGTATGTCCGCAGCCAAGGTGCGGTCGCTGCTCGGCGCATTGAACTGAGTGGCGCTCGGCCGCTCGGTCGGCCACTAATAGTTCTCATTTACTTTGCCTTGGGGCGCTCTCTATACTGCCGGCCCCCTGATGGCTGACGCCGTCGAAACATGGCCGAGGTGGATGATGGAGTGGGGCGGAATCAATTTGCGCTGGGCCTACACCGATCTGCTGCTGAGCCTGAGCCGGCGTACCCATTGCGTGCAGCGTGCCTACGACGTGCTGCACGATGCCTTCATTCGTTTCGTGCTCGCCAACCAGCGTGGCGTCATCGAGCAGCCCAACGCCTATCTGCGGCGCATCGCCCATTGCGTGTTGATCGACCATTACCGCGACGCCTCGCGCTACCAGCCCCTGCCCGAGGCAGGCAGCGAGCCGCGCATGGATCTCGACGATGGCGCGTCGTTCGTCCCGTCGGCCGAACATCTGGCCGATCTCCAGCAGCGTCTGGACGCCCTGCAGCGCATTCTCGATTGCCTGCCGCCACGCTGCCGTGAGGTGTTCTGGCTGGTGCGTATCGAAGGGCACCGCCAGGTGGAGGTCGCCGCGATGCTGCAGATCAGTACCACCATGGTCGAGCGCCACCTGGTGCGTGCCTTGCTCGATCTGCACGAGGCCCGCGAGCTGCTCTGCCCATGAGTGCGCGGCGTCGTGAGGCGGCGCACTGGTTCGCGCGGCTGCTCGAGGTGCCGGACGATCACCCCGAACGTCAGGTCTTCGCCAGCTGGCTGGCCGCCGACCCGCGCAACGCTCAGGAATTTCACAGCTTCAAGCGCCTGTGGGGCGACTTTTCCAGCACCGAGCAGACCCGTGCCCTGGCCGGCGCCATGGAGAACGTCGGGCGCCGGCGCTTTCTGCGCAACGGCATGCTCGGCGGCTTGCTGCTCGGCGGCCTGGGTGCCTGGCTGCTGGCCCGCCACGCCGCGCGCCAGGAACTGCAGTTGTTCACCGGCATCGGTGCGTTGCGGCGCATGCAACTGGCCGACGGCAGCGAGGTGCAGATGGATGCCGATACACGCATTCAGGTGCTCTTCGATGACCGCGTGCGGCATCTGACGCTGTTGCGTGGTCGGGCCATCTTCGACGTGCGCCACGACCCGCAACGCCCCTTCGTGGTCGATGCTGGTGCGGCACAGGTGCGGGTGCTGGGGACGCGTTTCGTGGTCGAGAGGTTCGACCGACGTGTGCAGGTCAGCGTGGCCCGTGGCCGCGTAGCGATGACCAGCGGCGAGCAGCGCATCGAGCTGGGCGCCGATCAGGTCGGCCTTTATCGTCAGCCTGTCGGGCTGCGGCGTTCCGATCGCAAGGCGGCGGGCGCTTTCGGCTTCAGCAGCGGCAGCCTGGTTTTCGAACAGGCCGATCTGGGCGAGGTGGTGGCCGGTCTGGCCCGTTATCGCGAAAAGCCGCTGCGCCTCGAGCAGGCGGTAGTGCCGCAAACCATTACCGCCGTGGTACAGGTGGCCGATATCGAGGCATTCGTTCAGGCCTTGCCGCAGCTTGCCGGGGTACGGTTGCAGGAACGCGCCGACGGCACCCTGTTGCTGCCGCGTTGAAAATTTTCGCGTGCCAGGTTGGGTTTTTCGGGGCCTGCTGCGTCAAGGGGTATCCGAGATCATCACGAGACCCATCATGCTGCGCACCTCCCTGAAAACACTGGCTACCGCCAGCGCCCTGACGCTGGCACTGGGCGTACAGGCAGCCCCCGTCGAACTGGATCTGCCGGCCCAGCCGCTGGCTGCCACCCTGAGGCAGCTCGCCAGCCAGGCCGGGGTGACCCTCGCCGTCGATGATCGCCTGGTCGCACGCCGCTCGGCGCCTGCGCTGAAAGGTACCTTCGCCATCGACGATGCATTGCAGCGTCTGCTCGCGGGATCGGGGCTGGTGGTGCAGCGCAGCGGCGATGTCTGGCTGATCATGGAGCGCGCGCCGTCCGCCGCGCTCGACCTGCAGGCCACCACCATCAGCAGTGACCTGGCGAGCAGCGCTAGCGAGGGTACCGGTTCCTATACCACCCGTGCGGTCACCCTGGGCAAGGGCGCGCAGTCGCTGCGTGAAACCCCGCAGTCGGTCAGCGTGATCACCCGCCAGCAGATGGACGACCGCAACTTCACTTCCCTGGATCAGGTGCTCTACAGCGCGCCGGGTATCACCCTGCAGACGCGCAACTTCGGCGACCATCAGTACAATTCCCGGGGCTTCGAGCTGGGCGCCGATGCCTATCTGGTCGATGGCATGCCCGGCGTGATCCACAGCCCCACCGGCTGGATGACCCCGGACACCGCCGTTTACGACCGCGTGGAAATCCTTCGCGGCGCCGCCGGCCTGCTGGTCGGCAACGGCAACCCGGGCGGCGCGGTCAATCTGGTGCGCAAGCGGCCGACCGCCGAGCCGCACTTCTCGGTGACCACCCGCGCCGGCTCCGACGATTTCTACCGCATGGACCTGGACGGCAGCGGCGCCCTGAACGAGTCCCGCACCCTGCGCGGTCGTGCCCTGGTGGCCTACGAGGATCGCCAGTATTTCTACGACCGCGAAGCCAGCCGCAAGCCGCTGTTCTACGGCATCGTCGAAGCCGACCTCAATGACGCCTCGACTCTTTCCGTCGGCCTGCGCCGGCAGACGGGCGTCACCAGCGGCTACTCGATCTTCGGCCTGCCGCGCTACAGCAATGGCAAGGCCCTCGACGTTTCCCGTTCCACCTCGCTGGCGCAGGACTGGAACCGCCACGAAAGCGAGCAGACCGAAGTCTTCGCCGACCTGGAATATCGCCTGGACGAGGACTGGACCAGCAAGACCTCGCTGACCCGCGCCGAAGGGGGCTTCGATCAGCGCTCGGCACTGCCTCAAGGTGCGATCAACCCGGCCACCAATACGGGCTCGCGGCTGTTCCGAACCCTGTACCGCAGCGATGACGTGACCAACACCGGCATCGACAGCAACCTGTCCGGCAGCTTCGAAGCCTTCGGCCTGCGCCATACGCTGATGGTCGGCGGCAACTGGTCCCGCGAGGAGCAGTACAGCAAGAACGCCACTATCAATACCGCTGCGGGCGTCGGTGCCATCGACGTGTTCGACCCGAACCATCAGGCATTGGCCAGGCCGCCGCGCAGCGGCTGGACGTCGATCAACGACAGCGCCGAGACGCGTTATGGGGTTTACGCCAATACGCGCCTGTACCTCAGCGAGCCACTGAGCGTGGTACTGGGGGGGCGGTTGAGCTGGTACGAATACGAGACCGAAGAAACCCTCAGCGCAACCGAGGCAGGGAATCGTCAGGACCACCAGTTCACGCCCTTCGTCGGCGTCATCTACGACCTCGACGAGCAGTGGTCGTGGTACGCCAGCTACGCCGATATCTTCCAGCCACAAAGCGATTACCGCACGGCAGCGGGCTCGCTGCTGGATCCGGCCGTCGGCGTCAACTACGAAACCGGTATCAAGGGCGAGCTGTACGACGGACGCCTGAACCTCTCCGCCGCGCTGTTCTACATCAAGCAGGATGACGTCGCCACGGAGGATCCCAGCGGTGCGCTCTGCGCGAGTAACGCAGACGGCCTCTGCTACCTCAACGCCGAGATCCAGCGCAGCAAGGGCTACGAACTGGAGGCCAGCGGCGAACTGCTGTCAGGCTGGCAGGTCGCGGCCGGCTACACCTTCAACCAGACCAGCAAGGCCAGTGGCGGCCCCACCGACTACCAGACGCCCAAGCACCTGCTGCGCGCCTCGACCACCTACCAGTTGCCCGGTGCCTTGCATCGCCTCACCGTCGGTGGTGCCGTTTCCGCACAGAGTGGCTACAGCACCGATACCTTCGGGCCGGAGGTGAGCAACGCCGGCCGTGCGGTCTACGACGCCCTGGCCAGCTGGAGAATCGATCAGCACTGGACCATCGGTCTCGACGCCAAGAACCTGTTCGACAAGAAGTACTACAAGTCCGTGGGTGAGCTGCGTCGTGGCAACTATTACGGCGACCCGCGCAGCTACATGTTCACCTTGCGCGGCGAGTTCTGAAGCGCGTGCCGGAGCTCGTAGCCTGGCGTTGAGCGAAGCGATACCCAGGATGTTCATCCCCGGGTATCGCCGCGCTGCAACTGCCGAGCGGGCGCTACCCGGACAGGATAAACTGTGGGGCATTTCCATTGCCCACCACGTTGCCCGCCATGACCTTCGCTTCCCTCGGCCTGATCGAACCCCTGCTGCGCTGCCTCGACGGCCTCGATTACAAGACCCCGACGCCCGTGCAGGCCCAGGCCATCGGCCCGATCATCAAGGGCCGCGATCTGATGGCTGCGGCGCAGACCGGCACCGGCAAGACCGCCGCCTTCACCCTGCCGATCCTCCAGCGCCTGATGATGGAAGGCCCGACCGTCGCCAGCAACTCGGTGCGCGCCCTGGTGCTGGTGCCGACCCGCGAGCTGGCCGAGCAGGTGCAGCAAAGCGTGCAGACCTACTCGCAGTTTCTGCCCCTGCGCAGTTACGCGGTGTACGGTGGCGTGAGCATCAACCCGCAGATGATGAAGCTGCGCAAAGGTCTCGACGTACTGGTCGCCACCCCTGGCCGGCTGCTCGACCTGTACCGCCAGAACGCGGTGAAGTTTTCCCAGTTGCAGGTGCTGGTGCTCGACGAAGCCGATCGCATGCTCGACCTGGGCTTTGCCCGCGAGCTGGATGACCTGTTCGCCGCCTTGCCGAAGAAACGCCAGACCCTGCTGTTCTCCGCGACCTTCTCCGAGGCCATTCGCAGCCTGGCCGGCGACATGCTGCGCGACCCGCTGAGCATCGAAGTCAGCCCGCGCAACGCCGCCGCCAAGTCGGTCAAGCAGTGGCTGATTCCGGTCGACAAGAAGCGCAAGGCCGAGTTGTTCCTGCACCTGTACCGCAGCAGGAAATGGTCGCAGGTGCTGGTCTTCGTCAAGACCCGCAAGGGCGTCGATGAACTCGAGCAGGAACTGCTGGCCGCAGGCATTCGTGCCGATGCGATCCACGGTGACAAGCCGCAGCCGACCCGCCTGCGCGCACTGCAGCGCTTCAAGGCCGGCGAAGTCGACGTACTGGTCGCCACCGACGTGGCCGCCCGCGGCCTGGACATCGATGACCTGCCACTGGTGGTCAACGTCGACCTGCCCATCGTCGCCGAAGACTACGTGCACCGCATCGGTCGTACCGGTCGCGCGGGGGCCAGCGGCCAGGCCGTGTCGCTGGTCTGCGCCGACGAGGTGCAACTGCTCTCGGCCATCGAAGCGCTGATCCAGCAGATCGTGCAGCGCGTCGACGAGCCGGACTTCATCCCCGACCACCGCGTGCCGCAGACGGTCGCCGGCGGCCTGGTGGTGAAGAAACCGAAGAAGCCGAAAAAGCCCAAGGTGGTGGGGGGCGGCAAGTCCGGCAGCCTGGGTCGCTGGATGGAAAGCGACGAACCTGCCACACCGCCGGTCAAGGCCATCCGCAAGGTGCCGAGCTTCGCTGGCAAGCCCAAGGGCGGGCGCTAGGACACGCCTCGCCAGCGAGTTGGATGTCGACGCGATAATCGCGATAGTCCACGAGGCCTAAGCCCCCTGTATTCCGCGAATCGGTAAGGCGCCTGCGCCGATGCTCGATGACTACCGCCAGGTCATTGCGGGGTGCGCGGTATTCGTATTGGAGGCAGAAGGTGCGGTAAGGGGCGTCCTGGTGCTGGAGCATGAGGGCGATGTCCTGCATGTGCAGAACGTCGCGGTCTGCAATCAGGCCCGTGGCCAGGGGCTGGGCAGGCAACTGATGAGCTTCGCCGAAGGTCAGGCCCGGGCGCTGGGTTGTCGGGCCATCGAGCTCTACACCAACGAACGGATGTCCGAGAACATCCTGTTCTACCCGCGTCTGGGGTATCGGGAAACGCACCGGGCGGTTGAAGACAGTTACGCCCGGGTGTTCTGTCGAAAGTCGATTTTGCTCGAAAGCTAGACGGTGCATGACGAGAACGCTCCTGGGTAGCGCTGCGCCCGACCCAGGCTACGTGCTGTTTTCCGCTCAGATATTCTGCCCGATCCGCCACAGCACGCCGCTCGGGTCGAAGATGATGAACTCGCGGATGCCCCAGGGCTGGTCTTCTGGCGCGATGGTGCGTACGCCGAAGCGTTCGGCGAGGTTTTCCTTCTGTACGTTGGCCCACCAGGCTTCGACGTCATCGACCAGCAGGTGCATGACGAAGTTGTCCGCCTGCTCCTTGATGTAGAAATTCTGCAGCAGGAAGGCGCTGTGGTCGCCGTTGCTGAAGTAACTCATCTCATCCGACTGCCAGCCGGGTTTGAAACCCAGTGCGGTGTAGAAGGCCTGGCTTAGTGGGTAGTCCCTGGCCGGGATGAAGGTCTTGAGTTCGACGCTGGTCAGCATGGGGATCCTCCTGATCCGTGGGTTTATCGGGTTCCGGCCTGCAGCCAATGGGCGATGCCCTGGCCGGCCACGCGACCACTGGCGAAGCAGGCGGTGAGCAGGTAGCCGCCGGTGGGTGCCTCCCAGTCGAGCATTTCCCCCGCGCAGAACGTGCCGGGCAGGGCGGTGAGCATCAACCCCTTGTCGAGGGCTTCGAAGGGCACGCCACCGGCAGTGCTGATCGCCTCCTCCAGGGGGCGCGGTTGGCGCAGTTCGATGGGTAGCGCCTTGATCGAGGCAGCCAGGCGCTGGGGATCGGCATAGTGCTCGGCGGGGGTCAGCTCGCGCAGCAGCGCGGCCTTGACGCCGTCCAGCCCGGCCTGGCGATGCAGGTGCTTGGCCATGGAGTGCGAGCCGCGGGGCTTGCTCAGGGCCTTGCTCAAGGCGTCTTCGCTGCGCTGTGGCAGCAGGTCGAGGCGCACCGTGCAGTTACCGTCGCGGGTGATGCGCTGGCGAATGCCGGCGGACAGGGCGTACACCAGGCTGCCCTCGATACCTGTAGCGGTGAGCACGAACTCACCCTGGCGCTGCGCTTCACCGCTCAGCCCCAGGGCGACGTTCTTCAGCGGTGCACCGGCGAATTTCTCCCGCAACAGCGGGCTCCAGGCGGCCACGTCGAAACCGCAGTTGCTCGCTTGCAGCGGTGCAACGGGCACGCCGGCCCGTTGCAGGTGGGCGACCCAGCTGCCATCGGAACCGAGCCGCGGCCAACTGCCGCCGCCCAAGGCCAGCAATACCGCATCGGCGTGGACCGCGCGTTCGCCCGCTGCTGTGTCCACGCGCAGGCTGCCGTCGGCATTCCAACCCAGCCAACGGTGTCGGGTGTGCAGGTGCACGCCGGCTTCGCGCAGGCGTTTGAGCCAGGCGCGCAGCAGCGGCGCTGCCTTCATGTCGGTGGGGAACACGCGGCCCGAGGTGCCGACGAAGGTGTCGATACCCAGGCCATGAATCCAGGCGCGCAGGGCATCGGCGTCGAAGCCTTGCAGCAGCTCGTCGATCTGCCCTTGGCGCTCGCCGTAACGGCTGACGAAGGCCGGGTAGGCTTCGGAGTGGGTGATGTTCATGCCGCCGACGCCGGCCAGGAGGAACTTGCGGCCCACCGAGGGCATGGCGTCGTAGAGGTCGACCCGCACACCGGCGAGCGCCAGCGTTTCGGCGGCCATCAGGCCGGCAGGGCCGCCGCCGATGACGGCGACCGAGTGGGAGGTGGGCGTGGGGAGGTCGGTCATGGCGGCGTCGGCAGGGCAAAGGGCGAAGTTTACCCGAGCCCTCGTTGCTGCCATACCCGCGCGGCGCTGTGATGGAGAATGCCGTGGCGGCGGGCCAGGGCGTGGCGATCCTTGCTGTACCCACCACCGATCACGCCGACCACTGGAATGTCGCGGCCCAGGCAATGCTGCAGCACGGCTTCGTCGCGGGCGGCCAGGCCGGCGTCGCTGAGTTGCAGGTAGCCGAGGGCATCGTCGCGGTGCACGTCGACGCCGGCGTCATAGAGCACGATATCCGGCTGATAGAGGGGCAGCAGGTAGTCGAGGGTATCGTCGACGACTTTCAGGTAGTCGCGGTCGCCCATGCCACGAGGCAGCGGGATGTCCCAGTCACTGCGGGCCTTGCGTGCCGGGTAGTTCTGTTCGCAGTGCAGCGACACCGTGACGGCGTTGTCCACCTGTTCGAGCAACCGCGCGGTGCCGTCGCCCTGGTGGACGTCGCAATCGAAGATCAGCACGCGCTGCGCCTGGCCGCTTTCCAGCAGGTAACGGGCGATCACGGCCAGGTCGTTGAAGATGCAGAAACCGGCCGGGTAGTCGTAGTGGGCGTGGTGGGTGCCGCCCGCCAGGTGACAGGCCAGGCCGTGCTGCAGCGCCTGCTCGGCCGCCAGCAGCGAGCCGCCCACTGCCCGTACGGTGCGGCGTGCCAGCGCCGGGCTCCACGGCAGCCCGAGACGGCGCTGGTCTTGGTGGCTCAACTCGCCGCTCAGGTAACGCTCGATATAGGCAGGGCAGTGGCAGAGGGCGAGGATATCCGCCGGACAGATTGGCGGGCGCAGCAGATCGGCATCCCGGGTCAGGCCGCTGTCCACCAAGTGGTCGCGCAGCAGGCGGAATTTCTCCATCGGGAAGCGGTGACCTTCCGGAAAGGGCGGGCTGTAGTCGTCATGGTAGATCAGCGGCAGGGGCATACAATGGCGGCGTTTGGTGAACCCTGGGCAGTATGCACGAGAAGCGAAATGGATGTGATCGAGCTGCAGACGCCGCGCCTGTACCTGAGCGCCTGGCGTGATGACGACCTCGCCGACCTGGCGACCCTGTGCGCTGACGAGCAGGTGATGCGCCATTTTCCGGCGCCCTTGAGCCTTGAGCAGAGCCAGGCATTGCTGGCGCGCTTGCAGCAGCACTTCAGCCAGCATGGGTTTTGTTTCTGGGCGCTGCGGCGTCGCCACGACGGGCGCTTCATTGGCATGACCGGGTTGGCCCATGTCGGCTTCGAGGCCGCCTTCACGCCAGCGGTGGAGATCGGCTGGCGCTTGCTGCCGGATCACTGGGGGCAGGGGTACGCCCAGGAGGCTGCTCGCGCGGCCCTGGACTGCGCCTTCGAGCGCCTTGAGCTGCCGCAAGTGGTGGCCTTCACGACCACCACGAATGTGCCCTCGCAGCGGGTCATGCAGGCGCTCGGCATGCAGCCGTCCGGTGACTTCGAGCACCCGGCGCTGGCGCCTGGGAACCCGCTACGCTCGCACCTGCTGTATCGGATCATGCGCGGCGAATGGCCGAAGCGGGGCTGAGCCTGTCGCCTCCGTCGCCATCCCACGATTCCTGACAGGCGGCAAAGGCATTACCATTCACCCTCCGCGCACCCCGCGCGTGTCGCAGTATTGCCCTGGGTAGGGGCCGTGGAGAACCGTATGAGTCAAGTCCTGCAAGAATTGGTGGCGCTGCTGAGCCTCGAGGCCATCGAGGAAAACCTGTTCCGTGGCGTCAGCCAGGATCTCGGTTTTCGCCAACTCTTCGGCGGTCAGGTACTGGGCCAGTGCGTGTCGGCGGCCACCCAGACGGTCGAGGCCGATCGTCATGTGCACTCGCTGCATGGCTACTTCCTGCGCCCGGGCGATGCGGCTCTGCCTGTGGTGTATCAGGTCGACCGCGTGCGCGACGGCGGCAGTTTCAGCACCCGCCGGGTAACGGCGGTGCAGAAGGGCAAGGCGATCTTCACCTGCAGTGCCTCGTTCCAGTACCTCGAGGAAGGGCTTCATCATCAGGCGCAGATGCCTGACGTGCCGGGCCCGGAAGGGCTGCGTTCGGAAACCGAACTGGCCAGCCTGGTGGCCGACTCGCTGCCGCCTCGGGTGCGCGAGCGTGTGCTGTTCGACAAGCCCATCGAGATTCGCCCGGTGACCGTGGATAACCCGTTCGCCCCCAAGGTCAGCGAGCCGGTCAAGTACGTGTGGTTCCGTGCCGACGGCGAGTTGCCGGACACACCTGCCATCCACAAGTACTTGCTTGGCTATGCCTCGGACTTCAATCTGCTGACCACCTCGATGCTGCCCCACGGCGTATCGGTGTGGCAGACGTTCATGCAGGTGGCCAGCCTCGATCACGCCATCTGGTTCCACGGCAACCTGCGCATGGACGATTGGCTGCTCTACGCCATGGACAGTCCCTGGGCTGGCAATGCCCGGGGGTTCTCCCGTGGCAGTGTGTTCAACCGCCAGGGCCAACTGGTCGCCTCCGTCGCGCAGGAAGGGCTGATCCGCTTGCGTGAAGACTGGCGTTGATCCCGGGGCCGCTATTGGCCTGTGCAAGGGGCGGCACCAGCTATCCACCCGGGGCACGGCCTGCTGGTGATCATCGTGCCCTGAGCGGCTATGCTGCGCGTTCGATTCTGCGGTTGCCGGAGGGGCGATGAGCCTGCAGCGCTATTCCCATTGGGTTTTCGATATGGATGGCACCCTGACCGTTGCGGTGCATGATTTCGCCGCCATTCGCGCGGCACTGGATATCCCGGCCGAGGACGACATTCTTCATCACCTGGCCGCGCTTCCCGCGGACGTATCGCGGGCCAAGCATGCCTGGTTGCTCGAACATGAACGGGAGTTGGCCATCGCCGCGCGGCCTGCGGCAGGGGCCGTGGTGCTGGTGCGCGGCCTGCACGCACGTGGGCTGCGCCTCGGCATCCTGACTCGCAACGCTCGCGAGCTGGCATTGCTGACCCTGCAGGCCATCGGCCTGGACGACTGCTTCGCGGCGGCCGATATCCTCGGCCGTGACGAAGCGCCGCCCAAACCCGACCCGGGCGGCCTGCTGCAACTGGCCGAGCGCTGGCAGGTGGCGCCACAGAACATGGTGATGGTCGGCGACCACCGCCATGATCTGGCCTGTGGCCGTGCCGCCGGTAGCGCTACGGTGCTGGTCAACCTGCCGGCCAACCCCTGGCCGGAACTGACCGATCATTTCGTCGCCGATTGTTCGGCCCTGCAACGGCTGTCACTGGGCGCCTGAGCATGTTCGCAGCACCTGTTCCCGGCCTGCAGGTCATCGAGAATCGGGCAGTCGGGACGCTGGTCGCCCAGGCAGTGATCGACCAGGTTCTGCAGCGTGTCGCGCAGGGCCTCGAGTTCGGTGATCCTGCCATTGAGCGCCTCGATATGCTCCACGGCCAGGGCCTTGACGTCGGCACTGGCCCGTTCGCGGTCGTGCCACAGCGCCAGCAGCCTGCCCGATTCGGCAAGCGAGAATCCGAGGTCACGGGCCCGGCGGATGAAGCGCAGGCGTTGCAGGTCGTCATCGCCATACTGGCGATAGCCACTTTCGCTACGCCCGGCGCTGGGTAGCAGGCCAATGGCTTCGTAGTAGCGGATCATCTTGGCACTGAGCCCGGTGTGCCTGGCCGCCTGACCGATATTCATCGCGTCACTCCTTCAGTGGGGTGGGCTGCCAGGTTTTCAGCAGCAGTGCGTTGCTCACCACGCTGACGCTCGACAGTGCCATCGCCGCGCCGGCGAGCACGGGGTCGAGCAGCCCGAAGGCGGCGAGGGGGATGCCCACCAGGTTGTAGATGAAGGCCCAGAACAGGTTCTGGCGAATTTTCGCGTAGGTACGCCGCGCGATGTCCAGAGCGGCGGGCACCAGCCGCGGATCGCCGCGCATCAGGGTGATGCCGGCCGCCTGCATCGCCACGTCGGTGCCGCCGCCCATGGCGATACCGACGTCCGCCGCCGCCAGGGCAGGGGCGTCATTGATGCCGTCGCCGACCATGGCCACGACGCCAGAGGCTTTCAGCTCACCGACGATACGCGCCTTGTCCGCAGGGAGAACCTGAGCGTGTACCGAGTCGATGCCGAGCTGGTGGGCCACGGCTTGCGCGCTGCCTTGGTTGTCGCCACTTATCAGGTGGCTGTCGATGTGCTGCCTGGCGAGCTCGGCGACCGCTTCACGGGCACCCTCTTTCAAGGTATCGCCGAAGGCGAAGAGGGCAAGCACCCGTGGCGTCGAGCCTTCCTCGATCAGCCAGGACAACGTCCGCCCCTCGGCTTCCCAGGCCTGCGCCATGCGGGCCAGTTCGGCTGGTTCGCGGGCAGTGCTTTCCAGCAGCAGGCGCCGATTGCCCAACTGCAGCGGGCGTCCCTCGACTTCACCGGCGATGCCACGCCCGGCCAATGCCCGGCTGGCGGTGACTGGCGCAAGCGTGACATCAGCCTCCTGGCAGGCCTGTAGCACCGCCTTGGCGAGTGGATGCTCGCTGCCCTGCTGCAGCGCACCTGCCAGGCACAGCGCCTGCTCGGTATCGATCTCGATGCCTTGCAGGTGAGCGATACGCGGCGTCCCGGAGGTCAGGGTGCCGGTCTTGTCGAACGCCACTACCGTGACACCGTGGGCAACTTCGAGCGCTTCGGCGTCCTTGATCAGGATACCGTGCCGGGCCGCCACGCCGGTGCCTGCCATGATTGCCGTTGGCGTCGCCAGGCCGAGGGCGCAGGGGCAGGCGATCACCAGCACGGCCACGGCATTGAGCAAGGCGGTTTCCAAACCGGCCCCCAGGCTCAGCCAGGCGGCCAGGGTCAACAGCGCGATCAGCAGCACCACCGGGACGAACACTCGGCTGACCCTGTCGACCAGTTTCTGGATCGGTGCCTTTGCCGCCTGAGCGTCCTCGACCAGGCGGATGATTCGCGACAATACGGTTTCTGCGCCAAGGGCGGTGGTCTCGATCAGCAGGCGACCCTCGCCATTGATCGCTCCAGCGGTCACCGGGTCGCCGGCCGATTTGGCTTGCGGCAGGCTTTCACCGCTGATCAGTGCCTCGTCGGCGTGGCTGTCGCCTTCCAGTACGGTGCCGTCGACCGGAAAGCGCTCGCCAGGCCTGACCAGTACCCGGTCGCCGAGGCTCAGTTCGGCGACCGCCACCCGCTGCTCGACACCGTCGTGCAGGCGTACCGCTTCATCGGGGCGTAGCGCCTGCAGGGCGCGGATGGCACTGGTGGTCTGTCGCTTGGCGCGGCTTTCCAGGTATTTGCCGAGCAGGATCAGGGCGATGATCACCGCCGACGCTTCGAAATACAGGTGTGGCATCTGTCCTGGCGGGGTGATCGCCCATTGATACAGACTCAGGCCGTAACCCGCGCTGGTGCCCAGGGCGACCAACTGATCCATATTGCCCGCACCGCTGCGCAGTGCGCTCCACGACGCTCGGTAGAAGCGCGCCCCGAGCACGAACTGCACCGGGGTGGCCAACAGGAACTGCACCCAGGCCGGCAGCATCAGGTGCAGGCCAAACGGGGCGAGCAGCATCGGCAAAACCAGCGGGGCGGCCAACAGCAACGCCAACCCCAGTCGCCAGCGCTCGGCCTGCAGGCGGCGATCTGCGGCGTCTCCTGCACGGTGCGGGGCATCCACGGGCCTGGCGGAATAGCCCGCCGCCGTCACGGCGGCGAGCAGCGGGCGAACATCCCCACCCGCGACCACCTGTACACGGGCTTGCTCGGTCGCCAGGTTGACGCTCACCGACAGCACGCCGGGCTGCTTGCTAAGCGCACGCTCGACGCGGCCTGCGCAACTGGCACAGGTCATGCCGGCGATGGCCAGGTCGAGTGTCTGCGTGGGCACCTCATAACCGGCTTGTTGCACGGCCGCCATCAATGCCGGCAGTCGATCGGCAGGCGCGTCGACCCGAGCCCGTTCGCTGGCCAGGTTGACGCTGGCCTCGCTGACCTGCGGCACGCCCCGCAAGGCACGCTCGACCCGGCCGGCGCAGCTGGCGCAGGTCATGCCGCTGATCGGCAGATCGAGGGAAGGTGACATGGGCATGATGGTCTCCGACGGATCCTGAGGGGGCAGCATAGGATCAACCTTGACCCAAGGGTAAGGTCAAGCCGCAAATCCGTCAGCCTGCCCGGTCTCGCTCACTGGCTTGGTGGGGCGGGCGTCAGGTAGGGGCCCGATGGGCTGAGGGCGATGCGGTAACGGCGGATTTCTCCGGCACTCAGGCTAAGCCTCTGGCTGTCGAGCGGGGTGATACCGGCCTGGCAGCTGTCGGCGCCGATCATGCCCAGGCGTACCGATACCTCGCCGGGTGGCAGGTTGAAGGACACCGACTGCCCCTGGAACAGCCGGGCGGCCAACTGGTCCTGCAGGTAAATGCCGAATTCGCACGGTGATGCCACCTCCAGGCGCTCGCGCGAGACGATCAGCACGGCGTAGCCGTCGCCCAGGGTGGTATGCGAGGGCTGCACCTCGGCGAGGGCCGTCAAGGGCAGGGCGAGAAATAGTGAGAGCAGGAGGCGGGACATGGTCAGACCAGGTGGCTGTGGAATTTTATAAGCTTGGCCGAGGTCGCCGGGTTGAACAAGGTCGAGGCTTGACCTTGCCCCAATGGCAAGCTCGATACTCGCCACCAATCAGACGCGTGCCCTGTCGGGCAGAGGAGATGACGATGCAGGTATTCAAGGTTGAAGGCATGACATGTGCGCATTGCGAGCGGGCGATCAGCGCTGCCGTCCTGGCGATCGATGCGGCAGCGCAGGTGCAGGTGGATCTGCCCGCAGGCGAAGTCCGGGTACGTACCAGCCACCCGGTCGATCAGGTACTCGCTGCGATTATCGCCGAAGGCTACAAGGCCGAGGCGTTGCCCGCGGCCCGTACCTGATCCGACGGCAGCCTGATGCCAGGGATGGCTAGCTCCAGTTGTGGATCAAACCGTGAAACAGTCCGTCGATCATCACCGGCCCGTCCTGGTGCGGGTCGAACAGGCTGTTGTCACGCAGCCAGTCGCTGAGCATGCCGACCATCATCGCGTGCAGGGTACAGGCGGCCAGGCGCGCCGTCATGCCCGCGCGCAACCGGGTTCGCACTGACGGCTGGGCGAAGATCGCCTCGCAGAGATCGATGAACTGGTTGATGAAGGCTTCATGGCGCTCTTCGGCTTCGCGCAACTCTTCGGTGAACTCGCAGCGATGCAGCAGCACTGTGAAAATGCGCCGTTTCTGCTCGTCCACGGCGATACTGGCGATGCCCTCCACGCACAGCTCCCTCAGTGACTGCAGCGAGTCGCCGGAGTGGCTTTCCTGCAGGCGCCCGGCCAGTTGCTCCGGCGGCAGGCGTACCTGGCTGAGCATGTCGTGAAACAGGTGGGCCTTGTTCTGGAAATGCCAGTAGACCGCACCGCGCGTGACCCCCGCATGCTTGGCGACATGCTCCAGGCTGGTGTGGGCGACACCTTTTTCCAGAAACAGTATCTCGGCGGATTTCAGAATGGAGGCGCGGGTCTGTTCTGCTTGTTCTTTGGTTCTACGCATACGGCAGTGATCAAATCGCTTCGGGAAGGCGAGTGTAAATTTTTTTTCGGCTTGAGGTTTGTTTTACAGACGAAGTTGTATGTAATTGGCGACATTCATTCTTTCAGGGGCCTCCAGCGCTCCGCCCGTTGACCCGTCCAGAGGCCGGGCCACCCGTCGAGTACCTTGCCCATGACCCTTCGCCTGTTACTGATCCTTGGTGCGCTCAGTGCCTTCGGCCCGCTGGCCATCGACTTTTACCTGCCCAGCTTCCCCGCACTGGCGCTGGCGTTCGATACCGACACCGAGCATGTCCAGCTCTCCCTGGCCTCCTACTTTGCCGGGCTGGCCATCGGTCAACTGCTCTATGGCCCGCTGGCTGACCGCTTCGGGCGGCGTATTCCATTGCTCGTCGGGGTATCCCTGTTCACCTTGGCGTCGCTGGCCTGTGCCGCAGCGCCCAGCCTCGAATGGTTGATCGCTGCGCGTTTCGTGCAGGCCCTGGGCGGTTGCGCCGGTATGGTGGTGTCGCGTGCCGTGGTTCGTGATCTATGCGACCCGATCGCTTCGGCCAAGGTGTTCTCGCAACTGATGCTGGTCATGGGGCTGGCGCCGATTCTCGCACCGGTGGCGGGCGGGCTGCTGCTCAACCTGTTCGGCTGGCCATCGATCTTCATCTGCCTGACGCTGTTCAGCGCGGCCTGCCTGGTCGCGTTGTTCAGGTGGTTACCGGAAACCCTGAGCCCTCATGTCGAACCGCCTCCATTGCGCGGTGCGCTCTTTGAATACCGACGGCTGTTCGCCGACCTGCCTTTTGTCGGCCATGCCCTGACCGGTGGTCTGGCGATTGCCGGCATGTTCGCCTACATCGCCGGATCCCCTTTCGTGTTCATCGAACTCTACGGCGTTGCGCCGGAACACTACGGCTGGCTGTTCGGAACCAACGCCGCCGGCTTCATCCTGGCGGCCCAGGTCAACGCCAGGCTGGTATCGCGTCAGGGCCCCGCCTACTGGGCAAGGCGCATCGTCTGGTTCTACCTGGGCTGTGGCGCGCTGTTGCTGCTGTTGTCCTGGGTGCATACGCGGGCGCTGTGGCCGCTGATGGTTCCGCTGTTCGGCTGCATCGCATCGCTGGGGATTCTGCTGCCGAATACCTCTGCCTGCGCCATGGCCGGGCAGGGGCGCCATGCGGGAAGCGCATCGGCGCTGATGGGCAGCCTGCAGTTCAGCATTGCGGCGAGCGCCGCCTCTCTGGTCGGCGTGCTGCATGACGGTAGCGCCGTACCGATGGCCCTGGTGATCTTCTCCTGCGGTGTACTGGCGGTGTTGGCCTCGCGCTTCACCCGCTGGGCGGAGAAACGCGCCGGGCATCCCCACGGCTGATCACCGGCTTCAGCCCGCCAGGCGTTGCCTTTGAGGTAGCGCATGGGGGGCCTGCACCCTCGCCTCCAGCGTCGCCACGAACTGGCGCGCCTCGCTTTCGCTGCGAAAGCTGACCTGATGCTTGCCGAGACTGACTTGCCAGTGAGTGCCAAGAGGGCCTTTCAACGCACGTATCCGGATATCCATGATGGTGACTCCCAGTGAGCGTGCGAACAGTCTAGCCGCTGCTGGCAGCAGATGCGCTGATGCAGATCAACGGGCGGGGTAGGGGCCGTTGCGAGTGATTTGCCAGGAGCAGGGGGCTGGCCGGGGCCAGGGGCGCTTGCGATGGACTGGGGCGCAGGCTCCCGGAAGGACAGGCAAAAAAAGACCCGGCAAAGAGCCGGGTCAATAACCGTGATTAGCCTGATGAGGAGATAATCTGAAGAGTCCGACCTAAGGTCTCTTTAGGTTATCGGCTGATCTCGCGACCAGCTGATGAAAATAATAGCAATTCTCATTTCATAGTCAACAGCTATTTGGAAATTATTTTCATTCATGGCGTCCATAGCCCCGTGCGGCATGCTGCAGCGAATGGCCCCGGTACCCGACCGGGGCGGCAAGACGGTTTGTGGGGGTCAGCCAGGTTGGCGCAGGCTGGTGACTTCCTTGTTGAGCAGGTCGATGCGTCGCGCCATGCTTTCGACCAGGCTATGGGCGATACGCGGATTGCTTTCCATCAGGTTGAGGAACTGATCCTTGGGGATCACCATCACCGTGCAGGCCTCGCTGGCGACCACCGTGGCGCTGCGTCTTTCGTGGGTGAACACGGCCATGGCGCCGAAGATCTCGTCTTTCTGCACGTCGCCCACCTTCACGCCATCGACGAAGGCCTCGGCATGCCCTTCGATGATGATGAACACGTGATCGGCCTCGTCACCCTGATGGATGAGCGAGTCGCCTTTGCCGAAATGCTTGAAGCCGGTGGCAGGGCGCACCTCCGGTTGCTTGATGCGGGCCAGGGCATCCGAGAGCAGGGCGGTATGGCCCACCAGGTACTGGATGAACAGTTCCTGGCGAGGTTCGCTGGCGTAGATATGCTTGAACACTTCGCTGCGCGAATAAGGGATCAGGGTGATCGGTTCATCGCTGGTGTAGCGGCACGTCGGCAGGTCTATGCCCTGGCGCAGCCCGACCAGGTCGCCTTCCTGCAGGTAGAACAGCGGACGCTCATCGACCAGCGCATGCAGCAGGCCGTTGTCGATGATGAACAACTGGTTGCCTGGCAGCTCGGCGGCCAGGTTCTCGCTACGTTCCACCAGCAATGGCGCACCGCAAGGGCTGAGCTCGTCGAGTAACTTGCCGGGTATGCTCTGCAATCGGCTGATCAGTTGGTCGGCGTAGGCAGGTTGTTCACCGAGTAGATACATGATGGTTCCTTGAGCTGCTCATGCCGAATGCGCACGAAAATCCCTGAGACGATAATCGCCGTCGCGCTCCAGGTAAATCGATCTCGCTGGAGGTTGTGAACCACGGCGTGTTCTCGGCCAGCAGAAACCTGGCGATCAGCGACATGCGGCAGTCGGCGGGCTTGCCCGGCGGTCGCTCATCGCGAATGCGTTGAGGGCTGGATCCGGTCGTCATTCGCCGCTTCTTCCAGTTGCACGTTGAGGCTCTCCTTGCGAAGCGCCGGCAACTCGCTCCAGTGAATATCCAGCAGTGCGCCTTCGATAGCATAGAGCAGAACCTTGGAGGCCCTGAATCCGCGTGCCCGAACCGCTCGGTAAGCACCGACCGCGCCGTGGCGGCGCAGATCCGTGACCGTGTGGATGCCGACGGCATGAAGCCACTGCGACGAGGTCTTGCCCAGGTTCTTGAGGCGCTGCAATTCGTCGTTCATGGGCTCTCCTTCTCGCGATCATCTTGCAGGTGAATGCCCGGCCGCTCCATTGATGGTTGGAGGTACCCTACCGGTGGTTGGGATGGGTGCGATAGCGCAGGCGCGTGCCGAAATTCATCGACATGAGGATTTCGTCGGCGCTCAGCTCGGCCGGGAAGTAGGCGCCGGATATCTGTGCGTGTGCGAGGCTGGCGCCCTCGAGTTGCGCGCTGCGAAAGTCCACGCCACGCAGGTCGGCGCCGCGGAAGTAAGCATTGCGGAAGTCGATGCCGTCGGCGTCCAGGGTACGCAGGTCGAGGCCGCGGAAGTCGCCGCTGCTCAGGTCGATGTCCGCGTCGTGGGGACGCTGTGCGTTGAAAGCCGCGACATCATCGTTGTGCAGCAGGCGGTAGAGCGGCGTGTCCAGTTGGCGTGGTTGACTCATGATGGCAGTGATCCGGGAGGGGCTCACTGCCAGTATAGAGCGGCTTCCCGGCGCTGCCTGGCGGGTTTACAGGTTTGGGAAACGCTGGCGGATGGCGCCGACCAGGTCGTGGATGCTGGCACTCTCGTGGGTGTCCACGCGCTTGTAATGGGCCCGTTCGTGTTCATCGATATCATCCTGCCTGGCGCGTTGCGCTTCGATCACCTGCAGCGTGGCGTCGGAAGGATCATTTCCCTGTTGCTGGCGCTGCTGCAGCCAGCTGCTGATCACCGAGTCGGGGGCCTGGCAGTCGACTATCAGAAACGGCACCCCGGTTTTCTCGGCGATGAGTTGAGCCGCCTGGCGCTGCGGACGTTTCAGGAAGGTGGCATCGAGAACCACCGGGTAACCGGCGTGCAGCGCCAGGTCGGCAAGCCGATTGAGGTGCTCGTAGACCGCCTTGCTGGCATCCTCACTGTAAATGCCGCTATTCAATTGGCTGTCTTCGTGGGCTTGTTGCTCGCCCAGCAAGCGCTTGCGCTCGACGTCCGAGCGGATGCGTATCGCCCCGAGTGCCTCGACCAGGCGCAGCGCCACCTGGCTCTTGCCCACCGCGGAAACGCCGCGGGTGATGGCCAGGAAGCGGGCCGGGATGGCGCTGTAGCTTTCTGCCAGGCTGGCGTAACCGCGGTACTGGCGCAGGATCACCGCTCGTTGCACGGCATCCTGCTCCTGGCCGAGTCGGAACAACGCCACCTTGGCGCGGACCAGTGCCCGGTGAGCCTTGTAGAGGTTGAACAGCTTGAGCGAGCCATAGTCACCGGTATATTCCAGCCAGTTGTTGAGCAAGCGCCGCGCCAGGCACTTGAGGCCCCGATCTTCCAGGTCCATGACCAGGAAGGCGGTATCCAGGGCGATATCGGTGAGGCGGAAGGGTTCGTTGAACTCGATGCAATCGAACAGAGTGGCCTGGCCATCCAGCAGGGTCGCATTGCCGAGGTGGATATCACCGTGGCATTCGCGAATGAACCCGTCGCGGGCCCTGGCCTGCAGGTCCGGCCAGAGTCGTTCGAGGCTGGTTTCTGCCCAGGCCTCCAGGGCGTCCAGTTGCTGCAGGTCGGTCTTGTCGCTGAGCATCGGGCGGATCTGCTCGAAGTTCTGTCGCAGGGGGGCGACGATGGCCGTGGCGTTGCACAGTGCGTGATCGGCCGCGACCCTGGGGGTTTCCAGGTGGAAATCGGCAATCTGCCTGGCCAGGGCGTCGATATGCGCCTCGTTCAGCTCGCCTCGGGCCTGCACCTGTGCCAACAGTTGTTCCTGAGGAAACTGGCGCATCTTCAGCGCGTATTCGATGGCAGAGCCTTCGCCGTTTAGTCGCGGAGCCTCGACGCTGCCGCAGATCGGCAGCACTTCCAGATACAAATCCTGGGTCAGGCGCTGATTGAGGCGCAGCTCTTCCTGGCAAAAGTGCCGGCGCGACTCCAGGGACGTGAAATCGAGGAAACCGAAGTCCACCGGTTTCTTGATCTTGTAGGCATAGGGGCCGGTCAGCACGACCCAGGAGATATGGGTCTCGATGACACTGAAACCGTCCACCGGATGCGGATAAAGGGCCGGGTTCTGCAAGGCGGTAATCAGGGCTTGGCTCACGGGTGATCCTTGGCTTGGAGGGAAAAGATGGCAGGGACGCATTATGAACCCTCACCGCACGGGTGCAATCATCAGGGTCCATTGCCGTTTCAGCTTGCCGCGCAGGGCCGTAACGAAACCTTAGCAGCTCTTCGCCGGCGTCTGCCGGCGTGTCGCAAAGTGCGTATAATGCCGCGCCATGACTCGTACCCGATCTTCCCGCTCCCGTTCCAAACGCCGCCCCCGTGGCATGCGCCCGTTGCTGGGCTGGGCTGTAAAGCTCGGCCTGGTCGGCTTGGTGCTGTTCGCCGGTTTCGCGGTTTACCTCGATGCCATTGTCCAGGAGAAATTCTCCGGCAAGCGCTGGACCGTACCGGCCAAGGTCTACGCTCGGCCGCTCGAGCTGTTCGTCGGCCAGAAGCTGACCAAGGACGACCTGCTCAAGGAAATGGACGCCCTCGGCTATCGCCGTGAAAGCACGGCGAACGGTCCCGGTGCCGTGGCGGTGTCCGGCAACAATATCTCCCTGCATTCGCGGGGCTTCCAGTTCTACGAAAGCGTGGAGCAGGCGCAGCAGGTCAATGTGCGCTTCTCGGGTGATTACGTCGCGTCGCTGACCCAGGCCGACGGCAAGGACCTGGCCGTGGCGCGCCTGGAGCCAATGCTGATCGGCGGTCTGTACCCGGCGCATCAGGAGGACCGTGTGCTGATCAAGCTCGATCAGGTGCCCGCCTACCTGGTGGAAACCTTGGTGGCGGTCGAGGATCGCGAGTTTTTCAATCATCACGGGGTATCGCCTAAGTCCATCGCCCGTGCGGTATGGGTGAACGCTACGGCAGGGCAACTGCGCCAGGGCGGCAGTACGCTGACCCAGCAGTTGGTCAAGAACTTCTACCTGACCAACGAGCGCAGCCTGACCCGCAAGATCACCGAAGCGATGATGGCGGTGTTGCTGGAGCTGCATTACGACAAGCGCGAGATTCTCGAGGCGTACCTCAACGAGGTGTTCCTCGGCCAGGATGGCCAGCGGGCCGTGCACGGCTTCGGCTTGGCCAGTCAGTATTTCTTCAGCCAGCCACTGTCCGAGCTCAAGCTCGACCAGGTAGCGCTGTTGGTGGGCATGGTCAAAGGGCCGACCTACTACAATCCGCGCCGCAACCCAGAGCGGGCGCTGGCTCGTCGCAACCTGATCCTCGACCTGCTGGCCGAGCAGGGCGTGGTCTCGCCGGAAGAGGCCGCCGCGGCCAAGGAGCGGCCGCTAGGCATCACCCAGCGTGGCAGCATGGCCAACGGCTCGTTCCCGGCCTTTCTCGACCTGGTCAAGCGCCAGTTGCGCGAGGATTATCGTGACGAGGATCTGACCGAAGAAGGGCTGCGGATCTTCACCAGTTTCGACCCGATCCTGCAGCTCAAGGCCGAGGAAGCCCTGGCCGAGACCTTCAAGCGCCAGGCCGGCCGCAAGGGTGCCGATCAGGTCGAGGCGGGCATGGTGGTCACCAACCCGGAGACGGGAGAAATCCAGGCACTGATCGGCAGCCGTCAGCCACGCTTCGCCGGCTTCAACCGTGCACTGGATGCCGTGCGGCCTATCGGCTCGCTGATCAAACCGGCGATTTACCTGACCGCCCTCGAGCGCCCGAGCCAGTACACCCTGACCAGTCGTGTGCTGGACGAGCCGTTCTCGGTGAAGGGCCAGGATGGTCAGGTATGGAAACCGCAGAACTACGATCGCAAGGCCCACGGCAGCATTTATCTGTATCAGGGGCTGGCCAACTCCTACAACCTGTCCACCGCCAAATTAGGCTTGGAACTGGGTGTGCCGAACGTGCTCAAAACCCTCGAGCGCCTGGGCGTATCGCGTCAGTGGCCGGCCTATCCGTCGATGTTGCTTGGGGCTGGCGCACTCACCCCGATGGAAGTGACGGGCATGTATCAGACGCTGGCCAGCGGTGGCTTCAATACGCCGTTGCGCGGTATCCGCAGCGTGTTGACCGCCGAAGGCGAGCCGCTCAAGCGCTACCCGTACCAGATCCAGCAACGTTTCGACGCAGGTTCGATCTACCTGCTGCAAAACGCCATGCAGCGCACCATGCGTGAAGGCACTGGCCGGTCGGTATACAGCCAACTGCCAGGGTCGCTGACGCTGGCGGGCAAGACCGGTACCAGTAACGATTCGCGGGACAGCTGGTTCGCCGGTTTCAGCCAGGATCTGCTGGCCGTGGTGTGGATGGGCCGTGACGACAACGGCCCAACGCCGTTCACCGGTGCAACCGGTGCGCTGCAGGCGTGGACCGGCTTCATGCGTCGGGCCGATCCTCTGCCACTGGACATGCCCATGCCGGACAACGTGGTGCAGGCGTGGGTGGATGCGGCGACCGGGCAGGGTTCGGCGCAGAATTGTCCGGGTGCCGTGCAGATGCCGTATATTCGCGGCAGCGAGCCGACTCCCGGGCCAGGTTGTGGTATTCAGGCACCCGTCGACTCGGTAATGGACTGGGTGAAAGGCTGGTTGGAATAAGAGAGGTTTGACGTGAGTAAGTGGTTGATTCCCGTTTTGACTGCCTCGGTGGTGCTGGGAGGCTGTGCCAGCGTGCCGCGTGGTTCCATTCCGGTCGTGGACTCCGGTTCCTCTGCTTATGAGCAGGAAGATCGACCGGGCAATGGTTACAACAATGCGCCTGCGCCGACTCAGCAGCAGGCTCAGCCTTCGTCGGATGATGCCGGCGTGGTGGTGATGGTGCCGGGCGGCGGTAACCCGTCCGCGCCCATCGACACCTACTCGGCGCCGGCGGGAGCCCCTGCCAACGGCGCTGGCCTGACCTTCGACGAACCGCCGCTGAGCAGCGAACCCCTGGGGTCGCCAAACTATGGCAGCACGCCGCAATCACCGTCCCAGCAGGCTTCGGTACCCAGTGGCGTGCCCAAGGCCAGCGGCGGCGGCCTGGCTGCCGACGAACAACTGGATGGCCCGGTTCTGGCGCTGCTCACCAGTGCGCAGCAGCAGCAGACCGGGGGTGACCTCAACGGCGCAGCGTCCAGTCTGGAGCGCGCACAGCGCATCGCCCCGCGTGAACCACAGGTTCTCTATCGTCTGGCGGAAGTTCGTCTGGCCCAGGGCGATGCTGCCCAGGCCGAGCAGTTCGCCCGTCGCGGGTTGAGCTATGCCAGCGGCCGTCCGGCCCTGCAGGCCAGTCTCTGGGAACTGATCGCCAAATCCCGTGAAAAGCAGGGTGACGCAGCAGGTGCCGCTCAGGCTCGTGAGCGTGCCCGAGTCAATCTGTGACAGCGGCGTCGATAATCCAGATCGCCGACCAGTTGCTGCTGGTCGAGCGCGCATTGCGAGTGCAGGGTTGGTGGGATGCGGTGCCTCCCAGCGAGGAGGCGCTGGCCAGTGAGCAGCCATTCTGCGTAGACACGCTGGACTTCGCTCAGTGGCTGCAATGGATCTTCCTGCCCCGCATGAAGGCCATCATCGAGGCCGGTGCCGATCTGCCTGCCGTATCCGGCATCCTGCCCATGGCCGAGCATGTCTATGGTGCGAGCAACCGTGCGGCGGCCGAACTGCTCCAGGCACTGGGCGACTTTGACCGGCTGATCGCTGCGCGCTGAAGCCCGCAGCTTTTCTCGTTAGTTGCAGTTCTCGGCGATCGCCTTCTTGCTGTCGGCAATGCGCTGCTGACGCTCATCCTCGCCAAGACGGCGCATTTCCCCACCTGCTTCTTCGACACGCACCCGCGGGTTGTTCTCCAGTTGGGCGAGGTTGTTGCGCTGGGTCTCGCAGTATTGGCGCAGTTGCACTTGCTGTTCGGCCACTTCTTTCTTGACCTTGGCGTCGGCGGCCGCCTGTTCAGGATCGGCGATGTCCTGAAAGGTGGGAGCCGGCTTCGTGTCTGTGGACGGCGGCGGTGGAGCGGCTTTGTTGACGATGGTCGCTTGCTGGCCCTGGGGCGGTTGTTCGCTGAAATGAGTGACGCCCTGGGCGTCGACCCACTTGTATACCTGGCCGGCCATGGCGGTGGTGCCCAGGGCGAGGGCCAGGCTGGTGGTGACGATCATGCGACGCATGGAAGTTCCTTTTGAGTGCCGTTGCCGAACTCTGCGGAGCCGACACGGGATAGGGTGGTTTGCGATTCGCGCAATCACGAGTACGCAGTACCTGCCAGTTACTATAACCAAATCGGCTTCCTGTCCATGCTGCACTGTTTCACATTGGCGTGGGTTTTCGCCATTCCCGGTACTCGCTGCCCGGCGCTCGTGCTGAGTGGCCCGGCGAATCGCATATTCCATCACGCATCGCTTGACTTGCCGTCTGCGAATAACAACAATCGACTGCTAGCTGCAGTGGGGCCAGCCGCAAGCTGGCCTCAGCTCAGTAGACATGAGGCGCTACCCGCGCCGACCCTTCGTTACACCCGCAACGCGTTACCTCGCGCTGGGTGGGAAAGTCCCGCAACACATCAGGGATTGTCCCAATACTTGCTCAGTTGTAGCTGACGTAGTCGGCGACCACAGTCGCTCATGCTCTGCTGACAGTAAACCTACTTGGGCCGCACCTGCAAAAGGGCGGTTTTCTGGCGTTCTAGAGGTGAACAACGTGGAGCTTTTATCCGGCGCTGAAATGGTCGTCCGCTCGTTGCGTGACGAAGGCGTTAAGTATATCTACGGGTACCCGGGTGGTGCCCTTCTGCACATCTACGATGCCCTGTTCAAAGAGCCGGAAGTGACCCACATTCTGGTTCGCCACGAGCAGGCCGCGACCCATATGGCAGACGGTTATGCGCGCGCCACCGGCAAGGCCGGCGTCGTGCTGGTGACTTCCGGCCCTGGCGCGACCAATGCCGTTACCGGTATCGCCACCGCCTATATGGATTCGATCCCCATGGTGATCCTCTCCGGCCAGGTGGCCAGCACCGTGGTAGGCACCGACGCCTTCCAGGAAGTCGACATGGTCGGCATCTCGCGGCCCATCGTGAAACACAGCTTTATCATCAAGCACCCGTCGGAAATTCCCGAGGTGAT
The DNA here is from genome assembly GCF_900100535.1 of Phytopseudomonas flavescens. Classification (GTDB taxonomy): domain Bacteria; phylum Pseudomonadota; class Gammaproteobacteria; order Pseudomonadales; family Pseudomonadaceae; genus Aquipseudomonas; species Aquipseudomonas flavescens. Next base: position 6,841 of record NZ_FNDG01000025.1, on the reverse strand, counting down.
CAAGAAAGCGTTCTACCTCGCCGAGTCCGGTCGCCCGGGCCCGGTGGTCGTGGACATTCCCAAGGACATGGGCGATCCGACCCAGAAGTTCGAATACAGCTACCCGAAGAAGGTCAAGCTGCGTTCCTACAGCCCGGCGGTTCGTGGTCATTCGGGGCAGATCCGCAAAGCGGCGGAAATGCTCATCGCGGCCAAGCGTCCGATCATCTATTCCGGCGGCGGGGTGATTCTCGGTGGCGCCTCGGCCCACCTGACCGAACTGGCCCGCGCGCTGAACGTGCCGGTCACCAATACCCTGATGGGCCTTGGCGCCTACCCGGGCGATGACCGCCAGTTCGTCGGCATGCTGGGCATGCATGGCAGCTACACCGCCAACCTGGCCATGCACCACGCCGACGTCATTCTGGCGGTCGGCGCACGTTTCGATGACCGGGTCATCAACGGTGAAACCGCAGCCAAGTTCTGCCCGAATGCGAAGATCATCCATATCGACATCGACCCGGCGTCGATCTCCAAGACGGTCAAGGCCGATATCCCCATCGTCGGCCCGGTCGACAGCGTGCTGAGCGAAATGGTCGCCACGCTCAAGGAGATCGACCAGCGACCGGACAAGGATTCGCAGGCCACCTGGTGGAAGCAGATCGAAGAATGGCGTGGTGGTGGTCGCCTGTTCCCTTATAACGAGGGGGACGGCAGCATCATCAAGCCGCAGACCGTGATCGAGACCCTGTGCGAGGTCACCCGTGGCGATGCATTCATCAGCTCCGATGTCGGCCAGCACCAGATGTTCGCGGCTCAGTACTACCGCTTCAACAAGCCGAACCGTTGGATCAACTCCGGTGGCCTGGGCACCATGGGCTTCGGTTTCCCGGCGGCCATGGGCGTCAAGCTGAACTTCCCGGACAGCGACGTGGCCTGCGTCACCGGTGAGGGCAGCATCCAGATGAACATCCAGGAGCTGTCGACCTGCCTGCAGTACGACCTGCCGGTGAAGATCGTCAACCTCAACAATGGTGCGCTGGGCATGGTTCGCCAGTGGCAGGACATGCAGTACAGCAGCCGTTACTCGCACTCCTACATGGAATCGCTGCCTGACTTCGTCAAACTGGCCGAGTCCTACGGGCACGTGGGCATCCGCATCACGAACCTGAAAGACCTCAAGCCGAAGATGGAAGAGGCTTTCGCGATGAAGGACCGCCTGGTGTTCCTCGACATCGCCGTGGATACCAGCGAGCACGTCTACCCGATGCAGATTCGGGGTGGGGCGATGCGCGACATGTGGCTGAGCAAGACGGAGCGTACCTGACATGCGTCATATCATTTCCCTGCTGCTGGAAAACGAACCGGGAGCCCTGTCGCGTGTGGTCGGCCTGTTCTCCCAACGCAACTACAACATCGAAAGCCTGACCGTGGCACCGACCGAAGACCCGACCCTGTCGCGCCTGACGTTGACCACCATTGGCCATGATGACGTGATCGAACAGATCACCAAGAACCTCAATAAGCTGATCGAAGTGGTCAAGCTGGTGGACCTGTCGGAAAACGCTCACATCGAGCGCGAACTGATGCTGGTCAAAGTCAAGGCCACTGGCGCCCAGCGTGCCGAGGTCAAGCGCACCACTGACATCTTCCGCGGGCAGATCGTCGATGTGACGCCGAGCGTCTATACCATCCAGCTGGCTGGTACCAGCGACAAGCTGGACAGCTTCATCCAGGCCATCGGCACCGCGCTGATTCTGGAAACCGTACGCAGCGGCGTCACCGGTATCGCTCGCGGCGACAAGGTACTGAGTATCTGATCGCAGCGTTGAAGAAGCCCCGCCCGGTGCGGGGTTTTTTTTGCCTGGAATTCACTGTTGGCGGTTCCAGAAGGCTGCGATCAGTGGGTCCTTTAGGCGCTTTTCCAGTGCGAACAGGCCGATGTCGTAGGCGGTCAGCGGTGGCTGGATGTCGTAGATGCGGATGCGTGCGGCCAGCGGGCTGTTGTCCAGTACGATCTGCGGCACCACGCCGATCCCGAAGCCCAGGCTCACCATGCTGACGATGGCTTCGTTGCCGCTCACCTGGGCATAGATCCGCGGCTTGATGTTGTGACTCTTCAGCCATCGGTCGGTACGGGTTCGCGCCAGGCCTTCTTCGGAGAGAATCATCGGCACGTCCTGCCAGCTTTGCGCACCGGGTCGTTTCAGTTGTTCTTCGCTCAACAGTTGAGGGGACTGCGGACCGATGAAGCGCAACTCCGAGCGGGTAATCGACTGAAAGACGATGCCAGCCGGCAAGTTGTCGGGGAGGGCGCCGATGGCGAGATCCTCCAGCCCCAGTTGCACACGCTCGACCGCCCTTGCCGGATCGCCGGTGTGCAGCTTCATTTCGATGCGCGGGTAGGCCTGTCGGAAGCTGCTCAGGATGTCATAGAGAAAACTGTAGCTCGCCGTCACCGAGCAATACAGGGACAGCTCCCCATGCAGGACCAGTTGGTCCTGCTTGAATGTCTGGCGAATGGCCTGCCAGCCGTTCATCACATCGCTGGCGTACTCGCGGAACTGCTGCCCCTCGCGGGTCAGTCGGACCGAGCGATTGTCGCGTACGAACAGGGGGGCGCCGAGTTCCTCCTCGAGTTGCTTGATGCTGCGGCTGAGCGCGGAGGGGCTGACGTGCTGCTCGCGGCTGGTTTTGCCGAAGTGCAGGTTGTCTGCCAGGGAAAGAAACAGCTTCAGCGCGTGGCTATCCATTGACGTTTCATATATCGGCATGTTGTGTTGCAAATATATCATTTTACGCAATGGGGCGGATCACTTAAGGTGCTCCTGTCGCGGTGCCTGCACCCCATCCCTTTCGATTCAAAAGAGCCAAGAACATGAAAGTTTATTACGACAAAGATTGCGACCTTTCCATCATCCAGGGCAAGAAAGTCGCCATCATCGGTTACGGCTCCCAGGGCCATGCCCAGGCCTGCAACCTGAAAGACTCCGGTGCGGACGTTACCATCGGTCTGCGCAAAGGCTCGGCCACTGTCGCCAAGGCCGAAGCCCATGGCCTGAAAGTCACCGACGTGGCCAGCGCTGTCGCGGCTGCCGACCTGGTGATGATCCTGACGCCTGACGAATTCCAGGGCCAGCTGTACAAGAACGAGATCGAGCCGAACATCAAGCAGGGTGCGACCCTGGCGTTCTCCCATGGCTTCGCGATCCACTACAACCAGGTCGTGCCGCGCGCTGATCTCGACGTGATCATGATCGCGCCGAAAGCCCCGGGCCATACCGTTCGTACCGAGTTCGTCAAAGGTGGTGGCATTCCTGACCTGATCGCGGTTTACCAGGATGCTTCCGGTAATGCCAAGAACGTCGCACTGTCCTACGCGTCGGGCGTTGGTGGTGGCCGTACCGGCATCATCGAAACCACCTTCAAGGACGAGACCGAAACCGACCTGTTCGGCGAGCAGGCCGTTCTCTGCGGCGGTACCGTCGAGCTGGTCAAGGCTGGTTTCGAAACCCTGGTGGAAGCTGGCTACGCGCCGGAGATGGCCTACTTTGAGTGCCTGCACGAACTGAAGCTGATCGTTGACCTCATGTACGAAGGCGGCATCGCCAACATGAACTACTCGATCTCCAACAATGCCGAGTACGGTGAGTACGTGACCGGCCCGGAAGTGATCAACGCCGAATCCCGTCAGGCCATGCGCAATGCCCTCAAGCGCATCCAGGACGGCGAGTACGCGAAGATGTTCATCAGCGAAGGCGCTACCAACTACCCGTCGATGACCGCCAAGCGTCGCAACAACGCTGCTCACGGTATCGAAATCATCGGCGAGCAACTGCGCTCGATGATGCCGTGGATTTCGGCTAACAAGATCGTCGACAAGTCCAAGAACTAAGTCGAATCCGATCGATAAAAAACGCGGCTTCGGCCGCGTTTTTTCGTTCTGAAGCGGGCTTCTGGTATAAAGCCGGGATGCCAATGCCGACGTCAGGGCGAACGCTTGCCCGGCGACTCGGTCGAAAATTCAAATCCGTAGCAAGGTGTTGTTCATGAGCGAGCGTCCGCAAGAGCCAAAGTCGTCCAAAGACGATGAAAGCTTACTGCCCATCGACGAACATATTGAGGAAGGGCACGACGACGAGGGGCGGCAGGTTCGCCACCGCGGTATCTACCTGTTGCCCAATCTGTTCACGACCGCGAACCTGTTCGCTGGCTTTTACGCCATCATCAACGCGATGAACGGCAATTTCTACGTGGCTGCCGCAGCGGTATTCGTGGCGATGGTGCTCGACGGCCTGGACGGTCGCGTCGCGCGCCTGACCAATACCCAGAGCGCCTTTGGTGCGGAATACGATTCGTTGTCGGACATGGTCGCCTTCGGCGTGGCGCCGGCTCTGCTGGCTTTCGAGTGGGCACTCGGCAGCATGGGCAAGGTCGGCTGGATGGTCGCATTCATCTATGTGGCCGGCGCTGCGTTGCGTCTGGCGCGCTTCAATACCCAGATAGGCAGCGTCGACAAACGCTACTTCATCGGTCTCGCCAGCCCGGCAGCTGCCGGTGTGGTCGCCGGTACGGTGTGGGCATTCAGCGACTTCGGCATCAAGGGATCCAACATGTCCTTCGTGGTGGCAATTCTCGTTGCCGCGGCCGGCATGCTGATGGTCAGCAATATCAAGTACAACAGCTTCAAGAACCTCGACCTGAAAGGCCGCGTGCCGTTCGTGGCGATTCTTGCCGTTGTACTGGTATTCGCCGTGGTGTTCAGCGATCCACCGCGCATCCTTCTGCTGATCTTCCTTGCCTACGCGGCTTCCGGTCCGATCCAGTACCTGCTGCGTCTGCGTCGTCGCCAGACCAACGAGTGATGTAATTTCCACAGGACTCCGTAGTCTATTGGGCAAGCCTGTCCCGATACTGCGGAGTCACCATGCTGATCAAGCTGCTCCCGTCATCCGAATGCAAAGAGTCGGATGTCACGCCCGAGTCCATCTACCTCTCCCGTCGTACCTTCATGTCCGCTGCCGCCGCCGGTGTGGCGCTGGGCAGCGTGCCTGCGTGGGCGCAGTCATCGGTTGCCGAGCGCTACGCGGATGTCGAGGCCGGGCAGGCGCCGGCCTGGCTGAGCGAGCGTATCGCTGCCAGCAAATGGGAGGCGGTGACCGTCAAGGACGAAGCGGTGACACCCTTTCGGGATGCCACCCATTACAACAACTTCTATGAGTTCGGCCCCGACAAGTCGGACCCCGCCGCGAACGCCGGCAGCCTGAAAACCGAACCCTGGTCCGTGGTGATTGATGGTGAAGTCGGTAAGCCAGGTCGCTATGCGCTGGAAGACTTCATCAAACCCTATCGGCTGGAGGAGCGCATCTATCGTCTGCGCTGTGTGGAGGCCTGGTCGATGGTGATTCCCTGGATCGGTTTCCCCATTTCCGCGTTGCTCGACAAGGTGGAGCCTACCTCCGCTGCGAAATTCATTCGCTTCGAAACCCTCAATGACCCCGAGAGCATGCCGGGGCAGCGCTCGCGTTTCGGCCTGATCGACTGGCCCTACGTGGAGGGGCTGCGTCTTGATGAAGCGATGCATCCGCTGGCCATTCTCGCCGTGGGTATGTACGGCCGTGAGCTGCCCAACCAGAACGGTGCTCCGCTGCGCTTGGTGGTGCCATGGAAGTATGGCTTCAAGAGCATCAAGTCCATTGTGCGTATCAGTCTGGTCAGCGAGCAGCCGCAGACCACCTGGCAAAGTATTGCCGCACAGGAGTACGGCTTCTACGCCAACGTCAACCCGACCGTCGATCATCCTCGCTGGACCCAGGCCCGTGAACGGCGGTTGCCCAGTGGGCTGTTCAGCCCCAATGTCCGCGAGACCCAGATGTTCAACGGTTACTCGGATGAAGTCGCCAGCCTTTATAGCAACCTCGATCTGCGGAAGAATTATTGATGCGGCATTCGGTATGGCGGCTTTGCGTGTTCCTGCTGGTTGCGGTCTGGCCGCTCTATTGGTTGTACCAGGCCTGGCTCTTCGCCCTGGGACCGGATCCTGGCAAGGTGCTGGTCGAGCGCTTGGGGTTGGGAACGCTGATCCTGTTGCTCATTACATTGAGCATGACGCCGCTGCAGAAACTCAGCGGATGGTCCGGGTGGATGGCCGTGCGTCGTCAGCTCGGTCTCTGGTGCTTCGCCTATGGCGTGCTGCATCTGATTGCGTACGCGGTCTTCATCCTCGGCCTGGACTGGTCGCAACTGGCCGTCGAGTTGCGCAAGCGGCCCTACATCATCGTTGGCGCCATCGCCCTGTTCGGTCTGTTGCTATTGGTCGTTACCTCCAATCGCTACAGCCAGCGGCGTCTGGGTAAATCCTGGAAGAAGTTGCACCGTCTTATCTATCTGATCCTGCCACTTGGGTTGCTGCACATGCTGTGGATCGTACGGGCCGATCTCGAGGAGTGGGCGGTTTATGCCGTCATCGGCGGGCTGCTGCTGATGCTGCGGATCCCACCGGTCATGCGGCGAATTCCGCGCCCGACGAGGAGGAGAGCAGAAAGTTCTACGAAACCTGAAATAACCCCTTGACCAGAAAGCGAGGGGGCCTATAATGCGCACCACTTCCGGCGCTGCCTGATCTGAAAACTTCTTTTTAAACAAGGAGTTAGATGAAAATAAAGGTTGCGCGGACGGCGAATTCGAGTAGAATGCGCCGGCATCGACAGGGTGGTTTGAGTGGTTCTGTTGGTGGTTCGATCAGGTTGGATCGAAAGCGGTTGAAGAGGTGGTTGACAGCGGTTTGTAACGCTGTAGAATGCGCCTCCCGCTGGAGAGAAGATGGTCTGGTGGGGCGCTGCAAGGTGTTGAGAAGAAAGAA
>NZ_FNDG01000026.1:43762-78438 GCF_900100535.1 Phytopseudomonas flavescens | reverse complement strand
GCTACTACCGCGGCCTGGGCATACGGATTACTCGCATCATGACCGACAATGGCGTCTGCTACCGATCCAAGCGCTTCCGGCGTTTGGTGCGCAGGCTTGGCTTGCGTCATCTGTGGACCAAACCCTACACACCGCGCACCAACGGCAAGGCCGAGCGATTCATCCAGACCAGCTTGCGCGAGTGGGCGTATGCCTGCAGCTATGACACTTCAGAGCAACGGGCCGCCCACCTGCTACCTTGGCTTCATCATTACAACTGGCACCGACCTCACGCCAGCCTAGGCTACCTACCACCCATCAGTCGCGCGCCACTTCCACTGAACAACGTACTGGGTTTACACAGCTAGGCGCAGGACGCAGGCAGAGGATTAGCCGTCCGCGTGTTCCCTTGCCAAGTCGTCCACCAACGCATGGCGGGATCTCTCGCGCAACCTAGGCGGCCCCGCCCGCGCGGCCGGGCCCATGGCAGGTGAATGGCGCAGGTACCTTGGCGGCCGATTCCTGCACTGCGCAGCCCTGATTTTCCCCTGTCCGCCTGCCGCGCGCCCCCCGGGACAACCCTGCCAATGCTTTCGCAGAGGCTCGTTGCGGGGATTCGGCGTGCCGACAAAAAACTGTTCAGTTAGTTCAGACTTCGTGCATAATGAGAATCATTAACACTAAATTAAGAGTTCTTAATTCTTGACCTCGCGTTTCGCCTGCTAAAAAGGTGCTCGCGGAGAGGGAGTTGAGGCGAGGAACTGTTCATGCGTGTGCTCGTAGTCGAAGACGATGTGGCGGTCAGCCACTGGATCAGCAGCAAACTGCACGCATCCGGCCATAACTGCAAAATGGTCGACAATGGCGAGGGTGCGTTGCAGATCATCCAGACCGAGGCCTTCGATGTGGTGGTGCTCGATCGCATCCTGCCCAAGATGGATGGCATCGAAGTGCTTACCCGCCTCAACGGCCGCAGCCATCCACCGATCCTGATTCTCTCGGCCAACGACCAGACATCCGACCGTATCGAAGGCCTGCGCGCCGGTGCCGACGATTACCTGGGCAAACCCTTCGACTTCACCGAACTGCTGCTGCGCCTCGAACTGTTGATCCGCCGCCGACCACAGGCGCAATCGGGCGAAAGCCTGCACATCGAGGATCTGCGCATCGACCTGGGCCGCCGCGAAGTTTCGCGCTCGGGGCAGCGTATCGATCTCACCGACAAGGAGTTCAAGCTGCTTCAGGTGCTGGCCGAAAACCGCGGCCAGACCGTGACGCGCAGCATGCTGCTGGAAAAGGTCTGGGGCTATCACTTCGATCCGCAGACCAACCTGATCGACGTGCACCTGTCGAAGTTACGCAACAAGATCGACAAGGATTTCAAGCCTGCCCTGCTTCGTACAATCAGGGCGATCGGCTATGTACTTGGCTGATGACCGACTGCACCAACTCCTCAATACCAGCAGTTTCCGCCAGGCCACGACAGTGGCCTTCATCTGCCTACTGATCGCCCTGGCCTCGATCATCCTCAGCAACCACCTGCTCGAAATCATCATGCGCAACCATGTACGCGACATGATCCTGCTCGATATCCGCACCCAGCAGATGCATGGCCGCCTGGCCAACGCGCCGCAAGTCGCTTCGGCACTGCGCTACCGGCAACCCATTGAAATACGCAAGGATCGCCATTCCATCGTGCTCGACAGCCAAGGCACCGCGCTGTACGGCGATGCCCACCTGTTTCCCAGCGACTGCCCTGCCCCCTGCGAAACCAACTGGCGCCATGTCGAGTTGCGGGACGCCCAAGGCAACCCCAGTGAAATGCTCGGCCTGCTGGTGCCCCTCGACGACGGCGGCCAATACTTCAGCGCCTACGATCTACGGCCCATGCTCGAACGCACGCGCATCATCCCGCTCATGGCGGGTGCCGGCCTGCTGATCATTCTGCTGTCGATCCTGATCATCAGCCTGCCGTTCAGCCTGCGCAATCTGTACCGCATCAATCGCATCCGCGATGCGCTGGTGCTTTACGCCGGGGGCGACCATAGCGTGAAAGTGCCCTATGACCACCAGGGTGACGAGTTCGACCAGCTCGGCGAAGAGATCAACCATGCCTTGCTGCGCATCAACCGGCTGATGGATGACGTGCAGAACATCACCAGCCATATCGCCCACGAACTGCGCACTCCCCTCACCCGCCTGCAGAATCGCCTGCTGAACGTCGCCGACACCCTGGAAGGCGAATCCCGTGAAGAGCTGTTACGTGCCGTGCAGGACAGCGAACGCATTCAGAACCTGTTCCGCGCCGTCATGCGCGTGGCCGAAGTCGAGACCGGCCGTTGCGCCCACCAGTTCAGCACACTCGGTGCACGGCAGTTGCTCAACGACATCTGCGACTATTACTTGCCGCTGGCGGAGGAACGCGGCTGCGAACTGCAGATCAGGCATAACGACCTGCAGCTCTATGGCGACCAGGCCCTGCTCTTCCAGGCGCTGGCCAACCTGATCGACAACGCACTCAAGTACGCACCCGCCGGCCAGCCGATCATGCTCACCGCCTGCGGCCACGGCGGATGGACCCACCTGAGCGTGGCCGACAGCGGCCCGGGCATCCCCGCCGAACTCAATGGCACCGCCATCGAACGCTTCCAGCGCCTGAACCTGAACGCGGAGATTCCCGGCAATGGCCTGGGATTGACGCTGACCAAGGCGATCGCCGAACTGCATGGCGGCGAGCTGCTGCTGGAGGACAACAGGCCAGGCCTGCGCGCCATATTGCGACTCAAGGCAGTGGTCAGGCCGGTGGCCGAGAACGCCACCCCGGATGCCCCGAAAGCCGCGCCGCTGACCTGAACACAGCGCCGCATGCGGCCTTCCTTAAGCATTCTTAATGAAGCGCACCTTGAAGCTCAATTGATAATCAATCCTAATATCACTCTCTGTTCCCCACCCTGCAAACGCACCCAAGGAGTTGTCCCCATGGCCAACCAACTGAAGAAATTCCTCGCCGATGAAAGCGGTGTGACAGCCATCGAATACGGCATCCTCGCGGCTGCCATGGCAGCGGCCATTGGCGTGATCTTCGGTTCGGACGGCGTGTTCGTCACCGCCCTCAAGGAGCGTTTCTCGTCGATCGCCGAGCAGATCACCAACACCAACAATCCCGGTAGCGGCAAGTAAGTAACCGGGCTGGAGCGCCTCATGCACCCGGATACCTTCAGCCTTCTGGTACTGCTACCCGCGCTGGCTTTCATCTGCGCCTCGGATCTGCTCTACCGGCGCATACACAACCTGCTGATTCTGGTACTGCTGGCACTGTGGTTGATCATGCCGGTCTGCGCGCCCTTCGGCTTCGGCCCCTGGGGTGATCTGCACAGCGGCGAACTGCTGGAGCGCATCGCGCGCAACCTGCTGGGCGCCACGCTGGTGATGCTAGTGGGCTACTGCCTGTTCTGTCTCGGTCGAGTCGGGGCGGGGGACGTCAAGCTGATGGCAGTCATTTGCCTGTGGATGGGACAGGGCAACCAGATGACCTTCCTCATCGTCACGGCATTGGCCGGCGGTCTGCTGGCACTGGCTCTGCCTGTGCTGGCGGCACTGGAAGCCGCCCTGGCTCAGGCCTGGCAACGTCTCGGCAACACCTGCCCCTCCCTGCAGATACCTACGCCAACGGTACTCACCAACCAACGACCAGTCGGCATTCCCTACGGCCTGGCCATCGCCGCGGGTGCCTTCTACACGCTGTTAGGCCCCCTTCACTACTGAGTGCACGGTTCAACCATGAAAACCCCTTCCGTCCTTCTTCTGGCCGGCACCTTGCTGGTTGCCGGTAGTGCGGCGCTGCTGGCTCGCGTGCTGCTCACTCCGCCCCCGCCACCTCCTGCGCACGTGGTCGAAAGCAAGCCCGTGGAACAGCCCAAGCCCAGCCACCCGTCCATTCTGGTCGCCAGCCGTGACCTGCAGCCCGGCGATTTCATCGACCCATCGGCGCTGCGCTGGCAAGCCAGCGACACGGCTCATGACGATCGCCTTTACTTCGTCGAAGGGGACGAAGAAAGCCGCCACCTGACCGGTGCCAGCGTGCGCCAGCCGATTGCCGCTGGCGCCCCGCTGACCAGTAACCTGGTGGTCAAGGCCAACGAACCGGGCTTCATCGCCACGGTGATCAAGCCGGGGATGCGCGCCATCGCCGTGCCGACCAGCAACAGCGCCAGTCTGTACAGCATGATCAGCCTCGGCGACCGGGTGGATGTACTGGTCAACCTGCAGCGCGATCAGGAACAAACCCAGGACGCCACTCTGCAGACGCCGCGCCTGGCAGCACAAACCTTGCTGCAGGATGTGCGCGTGCTGTCGATCAACAACCGCATGCGCAGCCCGCTGCAACCCAGGCCGGAGGCGGACGCCAAGAACAACAAGAACCCGGATGCCTATCCCGATTCCTACCCCGAAGTAGTGACCCTGGAAGTTCCGCCGGTATATGCAGAGCGTCTGGCCCTTGCCAACCAGATCGGCACCTTGCAACTGCTGCTGCGCAGCAGCCTGGAGCCAAGCACTGGGCAGGCTACGCCAGGTACGCAGCGGGTCACCACCCTGGCACAGACCACCCGGATCTACGAGGCCTCCGCGCCGGCGGTATCCGAGGTCAACACCTTCCGTGGCGATGCGGCCACCGCCGTGCAATTCGGCTCGCGCTGAGCAGCCTAGTCGTTCATCGAGCCCAACCGAGATACCGAAAATGAAGTTCGCGTATAACCCTCTCGCCTTGTCACTGGCCTGCCTGCTCGCGTCCGCTGCCACCTGCCCCGCGCTCGCCAGCGAGCCCGCCGTGGACGAGCTGCCCGTCGCCGAGCCGGCAGACGCCTACAACCCGGACCTGGATCTGGCCTTCGCCCGCGACTATTACGCACAGAATGGCCTGGCGCAGGCGGCCGAAGACACCCCACTGGCCAGCGCCCCGGTGGCAACGCCAGCGCCACGCAAGGTGCGCAAGGCGCTGGTGCAGGTCGAGGAAACCGAAACTGTCCAGCTGACCATGAACGAGGGGCGCCTGCTGCAATTGCCCCGGGCCGCTGCCAACGTCATGGTGGCCAACCCGGAGATCGCCAGCTACCAGATTCCCAGCCCCGGCAGCGTGTTCGTCTTCGCCAAGGCGCCCGGCACCACCACCCTGTACGCCCTGGATGGCGATGACGAAGTGATTTCCGCCATCCGCCTGGTCGCCACGCGCAACAGTGCTGCCCTGGAGCGGCTCAGCGAGCAGATCGCCAACGAAGTGCCCGGCGCCAAGGTCGAGTTCGTGCCCTCGGGCAGCAGCCTGATCGTGCGCGGCAGCGTGCGTACGCCGCAACAGGCCAAGCAGGTGATGGACAGCGTCGAGGCCAACCTGGGCGCGCGTTCCGAGCGCGCGGGGGCCACCGGAGGCAACGGCGGCGGGCAAGGTGGACAACAGGGCCAACTGCCGGCACCGCGGGTGATCAACCAGCTCAAGGTGGAGCTGTCCGCCCAGGTCAACATCAGCGTGCGCATCGTCGAGGTCTCGCGCAGCCTGAGTTCGTCCCTGGGTCTGAACTGGGACGTCGCGCTCAAGGATGGCAACTACTTCCTGCGCAACGGCGCCAGCCTGTTCGATGCCACCACCGGCGCGTTCAGCGGCGCCAGCGTGACCAACGCGGTGGCCGGTGGCTTCCACCGTAACGGCTCGACCACCGTGGCCGGGCTGCTCACCGCGCTATCCGAAGATGGCCTGGCGACGGTGCTGGCCGAGCCCAACCTGACCGCCATGTCCGGCGAGACCGCTGGCTTCGCCGCCGGCGGCGAGGTGCCGATCGTCACCTTCGTCAACAACAGCGTGAACATCGATTACAAGCAGTATGGCGTGATCATGCGCATGACCCCGACCCTGCTCTCGCCCAGGCGCATCAGCCTGCGCGTGGCCCCGGAAGTCAGCGATCTGTCCAATGATGGCGCGGTCGAACTGGACGGTTTCACCATTCCCGCCTTCAAGGTGCGCCGTGCCGATACCACGGTCGAGCTGGCCAGCGGCCAGAGCTTCGCCCTGGCCGGCATGCTGCGCAGCAACGTCGCCCAGCAGGTCAGCAGCGTGCCCGGTCTGCGCAGCCTGCCTGGCCTCGGCCGCCTGTTCGAGACCGAGACCAGTTCCCAGGAAGATACCGAACTGGTGATCATCGCCACCGCCTACGTGGTCGAGCCCACCACGCCGGGCGAACTGCAGGCCCCCGGTCATGGCATTCGCGCCCTGGACAGCCAGATCCCCGCCCAAGCCACTGCCGGCTACCTGTTCTGAGGAGCGTCAACATGCCTATCCGATCCCTGTTGCCGCTAGTGGCGGCGTGCCTGCTGGCGAGCGGCTGCGACCGTCATGTCAACCAACTGCGCGAGGCCCGCTTCGGCAGCGATGCCAGCGCCGTCCAGCCCAGCGTCGCGCCCTCGGCCCTGGTCGCTTCGCTGCAGGCCGCCGGCAACGGCAGTTTCACCGCCGATTCGCTGGCCAACCTCAATACCCTGCTGCGCGCCCAGGGGCCCCTGTCGCGCCAGACCCTGACCCTGCAGCCCTATACCCCCAGCGGCGAACGCCTGGCCCAGCGCCTGGCCAGCGTCCTGCGCGAACAGGGCATACCGGCCACACAGGTCATCGTCATGCCCTCCCGCCTGGAGGCGTCCAAGGTCCAGGACTGGGACCTGCAGGTGGTTTCCGAAGCCCTGGTGGTACGTGTGCCGGACTGCCGCATCGCCGACGCCGAGGCCTGGACGGTCAGGCCGTACGAGGCGGTCGGCACGCTGGGCTGCGCCAACCGCGCCAACATCGCGCGCATGGTCGCCGACCCGCGCGACCTGATGCGCCCGCAGGCACTGGACGGCGGCGACGGCATGGCCGCGGTGAATGCCGTGGGCCGCTACCACGACGACGAAGTGCGCGAACTGCTCGATATCGACTTCCAGGAAGACTGACCGGCCGCCGCTGCAGCCGTCAAGGCATGCAGCGGCGGCGTCCGGCCCGTCTCCACCAGCGCGCCAAGCCTGCGGCCGGCGCCAAGAGGACCCCGAGATGAATCCGAACACCCCGAACACCCGCCAGACGCCGACGGACCTGCTGCTGTTCGCCGCCGATGGAGAGCAGGCCGGCCACTACGGCAAGCACCTCGTGCGCCTCGGCTGCCAGCCCGAACAGGCACGTACCGGGGGCGTGCGCGCCGCCATCGAGTGGTGCCGTGGCAGGGCCGCGCCGGACGTGCTGCTGGTGGACCTGGATGGCGACAGCCTGCCGCTGCAGTCGCTGGCCGAACTGGGCGAGCTGTGCGATCCGTCGTGCCAGATCGTCGCCCTGGGCAGCAAGCAGGACGTCGATCTGTACCGCAGCCTGCTGCACAGCGGGGTCTTCGACTACCTGCTCAAGCCGGTGTCCCTGGATCTGCTGGCCGACACCCTGAGCCGCGCCCGTAACCTCGGCTACCAGGAACCCCATGGCGTGCGCAGCGGACGTACCATCGCGGTCATCGGCAGCGGTGGCGGCTGCGGCACCAGCACGGTGGTCGCCGGCCTCGGCCTGCTGCTCTCGCAGCAGCGCCACACCGCCACCGCGGTGGTCGACTTCGACCGCGGCAAGGGCGACCAAAACCTGCTCCTCGGCTACGACGGCGAGGCCGGCCTGGCCGGTGCCCTGGCCAGCAGCGAAATCGACACACGCTTGCTGCAACGGGCCATGGGCCAGATCAACGAGCGCCTGCACCTGCTCGCCCAGGCACCGGCGCTGCGCCACGACCCGGCGTTGCACGCCGAGCACCTGCTGAACCTCGGCGGCAATCTGTGCCGGCTGTTCAACCAGGTGATCTGGGACCTGCCGGCCGGTTGCCCGCCAGGCGCTCTGGACGTGCTCGGCCATGCGCAGACGCGCATTCTGCTCACCGACCTCAGCGTGCAGAGCGCCCGCAGCCTGCACCGCCTGCTGCGCGAGATCGGCGACGAGAGCGAAGGCCAGCAGCTGCTGGTGGTGGCCAACGCAGTGCGCGGTAACCTGGCCCCGGTGGTCGAACGCAGCCAGTTCGAGGCATTCATCGAGCGCCGGGTGGATCTGCAACTGCCCCACGCCGGCAATGCCCTGGCCGACAGCCTGCTGGCCGGCCCGCTGCGGCTGGATGGCGCGACCCCGTTCCAGGACACCCTGCTGGATCTCGCCGACCTGGCCATAGGGCATACCCCCAAGCGCGCGACCACTGCCTCGGCCAGCCTGATCGCCCGCCTGCGCCAAGCGCTCGCGCGCCAGCGTTCGGCCGCCTGAGAGGATCCCCGCCATGCTCATCCGTCATCCGAACCGCGCCCGCGAAGCACGCAAGCCGCAGCCCGCCGCGGCCAGCGCCGAACCCGCCCAGGAAATCCGCGCCACCAGCGTACAGCGCAGTGCACAGGCGCGTCCCACCGATACCCTGGGTGCGCAGAATCGCAAGCTGATTCGCGGCTACCTCTACGACCAGATAGACCCCCTCAAGGCGGCGGCCATGGGGCGCGACAAGCTGCGCGGGCAGATCGAGACGATGATCCGGCGCATCTGCGACGAGCATCGCCTGCAGCTGTCGCGCCAGGAAGAGGAAGCCATTGGCGAGGAAATGCTCAATGAAATGGTCGGCATCGGGCCCATCGAGCCCCTGCTGGCCGACGACTCGGTGAACGATATTCTGGTCAACGGCGCCGGCCAGGTGTTCGTCGAACGCTTCGGCAAACTGGAGCTGTCGTCGATCACCTTCGTCGACGAGGAACACGTCTTCAATACCGCCCAGCGTATCGCCGCCGCCGTGGGCAGGCGCATCGACGAGAGCCATCCGATGGTCGATGCGCGCCTGGCCGACGGCAGCCGGGTCAACGTCATCACCTACCCGCTGGCGATCGACGGCACGACTATTTCGATCCGCAAGTTCATGCGCCGCAACATGTCGCTGGAGATCCTCGCCGAGCGCGGCGCGTTGTCCATGGAGATGGTCGAGGTACTGCGCCGGGCGATGGTCGCCAAGCTCAACATCATCGTTTCCGGCGGCACCGGCGCGGGCAAGACCACGCTGCTCAACGCCCTGTCGCAGAAGATCAGCTTCGATGACCGCATCATCACCATCGAGGATGCCGCCGAACTGCAGCTGCAACAGATTCACGTGGTGCGCCTGGAGACCCGCCCGGTCAGCGCCGAAGGCACCGGCAAGGTCGACCAGCGCGATCTGGTGCGCAACGCCCTGCGCATGCGCCCGGACCGCATCATCCTCGGCGAGGTGCGCGGCGGCGAGAGCTTCGACATGCTGCAGGCGATGAACACCGGCCACGACGGCTCGCTGTGCACGGTTCACGCCAACACCCCGCGCGACGCGATCATGCGCCTGGAAAACATGGTGATGATGGCCAGCATGCAACTGCCGCTGGAGGCCATCCGCCGGCAGATCGCCAGCGCGGTGAACCTGATCGTGCAGGTCGAGCGCATGCGCGACGGTGGCCGGCGCATCGTCTCGATCACCGAGGTCTGCGGCATGGAGAACGACGTGATCCAGACTCAGGAACTGTTCGCCTTCCAGACCAGCAGCATCGACGCCCAGGGTCGTCTGCTCGGGCAATACGTGGCCAGCGGCCAGCGCCCGCAGTTCTACGGCACCCACGCCCACCTGTTCGAGGGCCAGCGCTGATGGACGCGGTACTCGACCTGCTGACCCTGCTGGTGTTCGCCGCCGTGGTCCTCGCCGTGCTCGCTGCCCGTAGCCTGTCCAGACGCGGCCAGCGCGACAAGGCAGTGAACCTGCGTCTGCTGAAGCTCAAGGAGGCGCTCGACGGTCAGGTTCGCCAGGACAGCAGCCTGCCGACGGTAGACGGCATTCTGCGCGACATGGAGCGCACGCCATTGGCTGACCTGCCGGTGCTCGGCCCGCACATCGCCCGTATCTGGCTAGGCCTCAGCGTGCTGGGCTGGCAAAAGAACCTGGGCATGCGCGTGACCCTGACCGCATTCGCCAGCCTGCTGATCGGCGTGCTGCTAGGCCGCGAAACGCCCTTCCCCGTGCTCGGCAGCCTGCTGTTGAGCCTGATCGCCTTCGCCGTACTGGCCCTGCTGGGCTACCGCAGCGGCATGGCCCGGCACCTGCACGAACTCAAGATGAGCCTGCCGGAAGCCATCGACGCGGTGACCCGTACCGCCCGCGCCGGGGTGCCGGTCAGCAACGCCTTCGCCCTGGTAGGGCCGAACCTGGCAGGCCCGCTGGCCCTGGAGTTCGCCCTGATCGACAACTGGCTGCGCCTCGGCGTGCCGCTGCGCCAGGCCATGCAGGATTCGGCACGGCGCATTGCGCTCAACGAGTACCGCTTCTTCGCGGTGATCCTGATCATCAACCAGGAAGCCGGCGGACGCCTGGGGGAAACCCTCGACCGCCTCTCCGCCACCTTGCGCGACCGCCAGGAACTGCACCTGAAGATCCAGGCCAAGACCTCGGAGGCCCGCGCCTCGGCGAAGATCGTCGCCTCGCTGGTGCCCCTGGCCCTCGGTTACATGTACCTGAACTCGCCGAAGGACTTCCACTTCCTGCTGGGCGACCCGACCGGCAACATCGTGTTGTTTTACGCCTTCGGCAGTGTCGCTCTGGGCCTGACCATCACCCAACTGATGGTTCGGAGGGTGTCATGACCAGTTGGCTCGATGCCCCCCTCGCCGGCATCGCCCTGGCCATCCTGCTGGCCGGTATCGGCCTGCTGCTGATCGCCCTGCACCAGCGTCATCGCCAGGTGCCGCTGAGCACCCGCCTGGCCACCGGCGCACGAGATACCCGGGCGGGTGCCGCCCAGCGGGATGCCGCCCAGGTCAACGACATCCTGCGCCAGCAGGGCCTGCACCTGCCGCCGCGCCTGCTGGCGCTGCTGCTGCCGGTGGCGCGCTTCGGTGAAACGCTTGCCGGCACCGATCAGGATCGCCAGAAACTGCGGCGGCTGCTCTCCATGGCCGGCCTGCGCAGCAGGGAGGCGCTGGGCCTGCTGATGGTCGGCAAATATGCACTCGGTCTGCTGCTGACCGGCATCGTGCTGTTCGGTGTACTCGAACCCGGCTCGCGGCTGGGCCTCAACGGCCTGGCTGGCGGTCTGATCGCGCTGTTCGTCGGCACCACCCTGCCGGAAATCTGGCTCAAGCTGCGCAGCGCCCAACGCGGCGAACGCCTGGAACGCAGCCTGCCGGACGGCCTCGACCTGATGGTGATCTGCGCCGAAGCGGGACTGCCACTGGGACGCGTGCTGCAGGTGGTGTCCAAGGAACTGAGCCTGTCCGCCGCGGAACTGGCCGATGAACTGCGCTACACCTACGCCGAGTTGCAGATCCTCAGCGATCGCCCGCGCGCCCTGCTCAACCTGGCCGGGCGCACGGGTGCCAAGGGCATCGAAAGCATGGTCGCCACCCTGATCCAGGCCGAGCGCTACGGCACGCCGCTCTCCCAGGCGCTGCGCACCCTCTCCGAAGAAAGCCGCAAGACCCTGATCCTCACGCTTGAGGAACGCGCCGGCAAACTGCCCGCCCAGCTCAGCGTGCCCCTGATGACCCTGATCCTGCCCCCCATCGTGGCGATGATGGGCGCACCGGCCATGGTGCGCATCGTCCGCCTGCTCGGCCAATGACCCGGAAGCCCGCCATGTCCCTGTTGCGTCCCACCCTGCTCCCCGTGCTGCTTGCCCTGGCCCTCAACGGCTGCGCCAACCTCGTACCGTCGCCCAGCGCGCCCCCCCAGGGCAAGGAAGCCCGCGAAGCGCTCGCCCTGGCCCATACCCTGCGTGACAACGGCCGCCTGCAGGCCGCCTACGAGGTCTATGCGCGCATGGCCGAGCGCGGCCAGCTGGGCGGCAGCTACCTGCTCGAATACGCCAGCGTCGCCGCTGCCGTGCGCCCGCCCCAGGAGGCGCTGGCGCTGTACCAGCAGGCCCGACAGGCGCTTGGCGAGACCCTGAGCAAGCTGCCGGCGGCCCAGCGCCTGGCGCTGTGCAACGGCAACGGGCGCGCGCGCCTGGCGCTGGGCCAGGCCACCCTGGCCGAGAAGGACTTCCGCTGCGCCCTGCAGGCCGCCCCCGGCGATGCCCAGGCGCACAACGGCCTGGGCGTGGCGCTGAACCTGCAGGGCCGTGACGCCGAGGCGCGCCTGCAGTTCGAACAGGCCCTGGCGAGCGATGCGGCCTACAGCCCGGCGGTCAACAACCTGGCCCTGTCCTGGCTGGCCAGCGGCGACAGCGCCAAGGCCATCGGCCTGCTCAACGGCGCCCGCGGGCAGGACATCTCGCTGCAGCTCAACCTGGCCCTGGCCTACGTGATGGCCGACCAGGACGACACCGCCGGGCGCATCCTGCAGGACAACCTGGAAGCGTCCTATGCCGGCAGCATACTCGACGGCTTTCGCGCCGCCCGCCAGCGGGTCCGGGCCGGCGCTCCGCTGGCCAGCGAACTGCTCGCCGCCAGCCAGCAGCCACTGGCGCTCAAGGAACAGGACTGACACATGGCCCGCACTCGCTTGCGCGCGCTGCTGCACCACGAGGATGGCGTCACCGCCGTGGAGACCGCGCTGATCCTGCCGGTACTGTTCTTCGGCGTGATGATGATCTTCGAACTGGCGCGCATCGCGCTGATGATCGGCATCGGCAACCTGGCCCTGGAGCGGGCGCTGCAGGACTTCCGCCAGGATCGCGCGTTCTACCAGCAGAACCCGGAAATCCTCCAGCAGGCCATCGAGCAGCGCCTGGTCGAGGGCGCCTACGGCCTGCTCGACCAGAGCGAACTGGCGGTCGAGCTGCTGGCCTTCGACAACCTGCGCCAGTTCGGCGGTGGCCAGGAAGATGCCGAGCTCGACGAGGCCGACGCCTCGCCGCCGGTGCTCAGCGTCACCGTCGACATGACCCAACGCTTCATCACGCCGCTGCCCGCGCTGTTCGGCCTGGGCGACGCCTTCCAGTACCAGTACCGGCAGTTGCTCGGCAACCTGACCAGCGAACCGGCCACGGAGGGCAGCCCGTGACGCTCTCGCGCAGCAAGCAGCGTGGCAACGCCTTGGTGGAAAGCGCGCTGTCCCTGCCGCTGCTGATCGGCGCCGCGTTGCTGATCGGCGACCTCTACAACATCAACTTGGCGCGCGCCCATCTGGAGCAGTCCGCCCACAGCATCGCCAGCACCCTGGCCATGCAGAACCGTCTAGACCGTGACGGCCTGCAGGCACTGGTCGAGCAGGCAGCGGCACCGGACATCCTCGGCGACTACGAGCTGCTGATCAGCAAGGTCGCCATCGACCGCCGCCTGCTCTGGCGCACCGTGCGCCGTGGCACGGCGCAAGGCTTGTGCCCGGAGTACGCGAAGGGCCAGTACTACACCGGTGAACTGCCCGAGGAACGGGCCATACAGAGCGACGACAGCGGCGCTCAGCAGACCCTCGCCGACACCGCCCTGCTGGTGGTGCAACTGTGCCGCAACAGCGACAACCTGGCCCTGAGCAACGGGCTGTTGCAGGACAAGAACATGCAGGCCATCGCCTTCGCCCGCGCGGTCTACCACGACGTGGAACTGGACAGCGTGCTGCGCCAGGAAGCCGGGGTGCAGGACGAGCCCTGAACGCGGCTGCAACATGAAGGCCTGTGAACTTGCCGGGGCCTCCCCTCGGCGTCTACTGCGCGCCTCCCAGCCCGACGCCCTGGCCATGCCCCCCACCGGCGGCTTCAAGCGCCAGGCCTACCTGCTGCCGGCCTGGGCCAGCCTCGCCTGCGCCATGCTCGGCGTGCTGCTGCCGGCCACCGAGTTCGTCCTGCTCGCCGTCTGGGCCACGGCCAGGCGCTGGCCCCGTCTGCATGGGCGCCGCGGCAGCCTGGCCGTGGAGCCGGCTCATTAAGCATTCTTAATGAAGCGGTGATTGCCTGATATTGGGAATAATTCTTATCTTTATTCGCCCTTCAGGGCACCCCTGTCATCGTCCACGCAAAGGCCCGTTCACACCATGACGCCTACCTCCCGCATTCCTCACCGCGATCACCTCGCGCTGGGCGCCCGCGCATGATCCGCCGTCGGCAGCAGCGCGGTAGCGTCGCAGCCTTCATGGTGCTGGCCATCGGCGGCGCCCTGTTGGCCACGGCGTACGCACTGGACACCAGCCGCATGACCAACGGCGCCGGCCAGCTCAAGCGCGCCACCGATGCCGCGGCGATGGCCGTAGGCAACGAACGTCTGCTCAACGCCGAGCAGCCGCTGGAACAGCTGCAAGCGCTGGCCCAGGGCTACGTGCTCAACAACCTGGGCATGGACAGCAGCCTGGGCCAGCGGATCAGCCACGACGCCATCCGCCTGAGCCACGAAACCGATGACCAGCAGCGCGACCGCTACCGGGTCGAGGTGGCCTTCACCGCCGAGCCGGAGCTGCTCGGCGGCGATGCCGAGGAAATCCGCGTGCACTCCACCGTCGAGGTGGTGGCGCGGGCCACCGAGATCGCCGTGGTGATTCCCAACACCGGCACCGAGGACGACGCCGAGATGGCCGCCCTGCGCCGCCTGTTCAAGCGCTTCTCGCGCAACCTGCTGGGCGAGCGGACCGACAGCCGGCAGCGCATCTGGATTTCCCTGGTGCCCTACAGCCAGGCGGTGAACGTGTCCGACACCGACATGGCCCTGACCCGCCGGCGCATCATGAACTGGGCGACCCCGGCGGCCATCAGCCCGGTGGAGCTGACCTCGCTGTACCGCACCGGCAAGCTGAGCAACCTGGCCGATGCCCGCCACCCCAACTTCCGCAGCCCGCTGAAGCTGCTATGCCTGAACCGCGGCCTGCACCTGGGCGAGAACTACGACTGGGACCAGCCGCCGAGCGGACGCTTCACGCGCATCTACTACCGCGCCGACATCCCCTCCAACAACATCGGCTCGGACTACCCGACCCACGCCATCACCTGGATCGGCCCCAATCCGGATTTCGGCCAGGCCAGCGGCACCAACGACTCGCGTGACCTGATCGCCGACCGTGGCTGCCCCAAGGCCGCGCTGCTGCCGCTGACCAACGACCTGGACAAGATCGACACGCGCCTGGACGAGATGCGCAAGGCGTTCAACGTCAACTACGCCATCGCCCTGGGCTGGGCCGGCCACGCCCTGTCGCCGCGCATGCGCGGCAGCAACGGCTGGCGCGACGACGAGCTGCCCCTGGACTTCGCCGAGGGCGACGGCGCCGAACGGAACGCCAAGATCATCGTGATGCTGGCCAACACCACCGGCGACTGGGTCGACAGCGACGCCTACAACGCCCCCGCGGTCGGCGAGAACGTCGATGGCGCCGAACAGGCCGGCGAAGGCGGCCGGGCGGCGGCGACCCGACGCATCCAGCTGCTGTGCGAAAGCTTTCGCAACCGCAACCTGAAGTTGCATTTCATCGGCGTACGTCCGGGCGAACCGGACGACTTCGGCCGCCAGCTGTTCGACCAGGTCATCGGCACGCCACTGCGCACCTGCTCCAGCGGCACCGGCAGCATGACCTTCGCCGACGCCTCGAACTTCCGCGAAGGCGAGACGCAGATCCAGAGCCTGCTGGCCGACATCACCGAACAGATCAAGCACGAATACTACGCCCGGCTGGTCGAGTGACCGCTCGCCGTCCACCCACCCGACAGGATACCGCCATGCCCCTGCATCCCCCTGCCCGCCCTCGCGCCAAGCGCAGCCCCCTGGCCCTGGCCTTAGAACCGCGCATCCTGCTCGATGCCGCGGCGCTCGCCACGGCGGCGGACGTCGCCGCAGCGGTGGACGCCAGCGCCAGCGCGCCCGGTGTCGCGGCCACGCCCAACAGCGCCACGCTGACCATCGACGACGGCACCACCCAGTTCGCCGACATCGACCTGTTCGACAACGTCCAGGTCCAGCTCGACGGCAACGGCGAACCGTTGCAGGAACTGGTGATCCACCTCGACACCAGCGGCAGCAACCAGGCCCTGGTGATCGACGGCACGCAGATCCTGTTGCAGAGCAGCGAGTCCGCGCTCACCCGCGACACCGGCTACCAGTACCAGGTCGCGGTCAGCGCCGGCAGCACCACCATCACCGTCAGCATCGCCTCGGCGGCCGGCGATGCCAGCGACGTGGCCAGCCTGATCGACGGCATGGCCTACCGGGTGCTGGACAAGAGCGTGGAAAGCGGCACCGTCGAGGTGACCCTGCGCAGCCTGAGCGACAGTGGCGGCGAAAGCGCCGACCTGAGCGCCATCGGCGCCAGCGTGACCCTGGACAACCGCATCAACGTGGCACCGGTGCTCAGCGACAACGGCAGCCTCGAAGGCCGGGAGACGTTCAGCGCCGAGGAACTGGGCCTGGGCAGCGACCTGGAAGTGGCCTATTCGGCCAACGGCGCGTTCGCCTACCTGGCCGGCAGCAACGGCATCCAGGTGTTCGCGGTCGGCGCCGACGGCGCCCTCAGTCACCTGCAGAGCTACCAGAACAGTGCCCTGGGCAGCATCGCCCACCTGGTGGCGAGCGCCGACGGCAAGTCGCTGTACAGCGTCTCGGGCAACACCGAGGTGATCGACCTGCGCCTCGACGCCGACGGCCGCATCGCATCCGCCGTCGCCGTCTCCTCGCAGAACGGCGAGATCAACGGCGGCCTGGCGATCTCCGCCGATGGCAGCTACCTGTACGCCGGTACCGCCAACAACGATGTGGTGGTCTACCGGCGCGACACCAGCACGGGCGAGTTGAGCTACTTCACCCGCGCCATCGAGACCGGCAACAGCCGTGGCGGCCTGATCATCACCAGCGCCGACCGGGTGTTCATTCTCTACACGGGGGTCGGCCTCAACAGCGCGCCGAGCCTGGCGGTGTACCAGCATGGCAGCGACGGCAAGCTGGTCCAGCTCACCACCCTGACCCTGACCGAGCTGAGTGCGGCCAGCGCCAGCGATTCGCTGGCCCTCTCGGCGGACGGCCAGTACCTGTACATCGGCGACCCGGGCAAGGACGTCATCGCCATCCTGCGCTACGCCGACGGTGAACTGAGCCGGGTCGGCAGCGTGTCGATGAGCGACGTCACCAGCCTGGCCATGGCGGCGGATGGCACCACCCTGTATGCCCTGGGCGCGGATGGCAGGCTCAACGTCTACGCCGTCGCGGCCAACGGCAGCCTGGCGCTGAGCGCCAGCCAGAGTGGCAGCACGCCCGCCAGCGACCTTTCCGTGAGCGCTGGCGGTTCCCTGCTGCTGGCCGGCAGCGACCTGACCCGCTACACCCGGGTGCAGAGCCTGACCCAGGGCAGCGCCACGGTATTCGCCAGCACCCTCTCGCTGCGCGACGCCAACCTGGATGTGCTCGGCGACGGTGCGGGCAACTACAACGGTGCCAGCCTCAGCGTCGTGTCCAGCAGCGCTGGCGGCACCTTCGGCTTCGTCGACGGCAACGGCCTGGCCCGCTCGGGCGACGCCCTCACTCTCGACGGCACGGTCATCGCCCGCTTCGTGGTCGGCCAGGATGGCAGGCTCGCGGTGGCCTTCAGCGCCGACACCAGCAAGGCGGTGGCCAACCGGGTACTGCAGCAACTGACCTACAGCGCCGCGCCGGGTACCGCCACCGGCACCCTGGTGACCCTGGCCGTGGTGATCGGCGACGGTCAGTTGAGCAGCTCCAGCCACAATGTCCTGCTACGGGTCAACACGGCGCCGCAGGCCGACGCCGCCGGCTACACGCCACCGCTGGTGACCAGTGAGACGGACTACCGGGTGGAGCTGCCCGCCAGCCTGTTCGACGACGCCGATGGCGACCGCCTGACCTGGCGCGTCGACGGCTTGCCGGCCGGCCTGGTCTTCGATCCGCTGACCCGGATGGTTTCAGGCAGCACCACCGACGTGGGCAGCCATACCCTGACCGTCACGGCCACCGATACCTCGGGCACCAGCGCCAGCCTCGACCTGCAACTGCAGGTCGAGCAGATCGGCAACCGCGCGCCCGAGCACAACGCCGCCGCCAGCGACACGCTGCTGATCACCGTCGGCAGTAGCAGCATCACGCTGGACGCAGCCTTGTTCAGCGACCAGGACCAGACCTACGGCGACAGCCTCAGCTGGGCGCTGAGCGACCTGCCGCCAGGACTGACCTTCGACCCGGTGACACGCAGCATTTCCGGGACCACCAGCCAGACCGGCGACTATGCCGTCACGGTCAGCGTGACCGACGCGGGCGGGCTCACGGCCACGGCCCCGATCACCCTGCGGGTGATCTCACAGGCCGAGGCGGACAACAGCGCACCGACCCTCTCGGTGGACAGCAGCACCCTGGTCTATACCGCCAACAGCGGGCTCAGTGGCTACAGCGAATACGTCTACAGCATCCAGGTCTCGGCCGATGGCCGCAGCGTGCTGGTGGTCGGCAACGGCAGCGCCGGCCATGCCATCGCGCCGGGTGGCGGCAGCTCGCTGAACGTCTACAGCCGCGATCCCGAGTCCGGTGTGCTGACCCTGCAGCAGCGCTTCGTCCAGGGCACCGTGGACGATGGCGACGCCAGCAACGGCATCGAGGTGGACGGCCTCAACGGTGCGACGTCGGCCGTCTACTCCAGCGACGGTACGCAGCTGTATCTGGTCGGCCAGCAGGGCGCCGGGGGCAATTACCAGGTCAGCGTGTTCGCGGTCGGCGCCGACGGCACCCTCAGCGCCACCGGGCAAAGCGCCGATGCCGGCGCGACCCAGGTCAAGCAACTGGTCATGGCGGCGGACGGCAGCGCGCTGTACGGCATCGCCGGCAATACCCTGCTGGTGTTCGGCCGTGACGCCGATGGCGCGCTGGCCAATGCCACGGTCATCACCGACAGCACCTTCAACACCGCCTCGGCCATCGCCACCGATGCCCAGGGGACGGTCTACGTGCTCGGCGGTAGCCGGCTGATCATCTACCAGGCCGATGGCAACGGCGGCCTGACCCGGGCCACCGACATCAGCGGCAATGGCCTGACCAATTTCTCCCGCGGTCTGGCCGTGTCCGACAGCGGCTATCTGTACGTCGCCAGCGGCACCACCGGCAACCTGCTGACCTTCCACTACGACCGCACCGGCAACAGCCTCAGCGCCGTGCAGAGCAGCGCCACCGGCGGCCAGGCATGGGGCGTGGCACTGTCGGCCGACGGCAGCACCCTGTTCGTCGGCAACAACACCGGCGGCGTACGGATCTACAGCATCGGCGCGGACGGCAAGCCGGTCTACGTCAAGAGCGTGACCAATTCGGACTACCGCAGCTACCGCATCGCCGTCTCGGCGGATGGCAACTCGCTGTACGCCGGCGGTTTCTTCACCAAGGCCGGCCTGGGCCTGATCAGCATCTCCGACGCCGCGCAACTGGACTACAGCGAAGGCCAGGCGGAGTCCATCCACCCGGCCGCCAACCTGAGCATCGCCGACCTCGAACTCGATGCCCTGGCCAATGGCACCGGCAATTACCAGGGCGCGGTCATCAGCCTGGTACGGGCCGCTGGCGCCAGTGCCGACGACCGCTTCGACTTCAGCACCGGCAATGGCCTGGCGCGGGTCGGCGACGCCATCCAGCTCGACGGTGCCACCATCGCCACCTTCTCCAGCAGCGCCGGCACGCTGACCCTGACCTTCGTCGCCGAGACCAGCACTGCGGTCGCCAACCAGGTGCTGCGGCAGATCGCCTACGCCAACGTCAGCAACGACCCGCCGTCGAGCATCGAACTGAAGCTGACCGTGCAGGATGATTTCAAGAGTGGCACCAGCAGCCGCGCGCTGATCGTCACGGTGGCGGCGCTGAACGACGCGCCCACCGCTACCGCAGCGCCGCTGGCCAGCGTGCAGGAGCCGGGCAAGACCGCTGCCGCGCTGTTCAGCGACACCGTCATCTCCGCCGTGGAAGCCAGCCAGTCGATCATCGGCCTGACCTTCAGCGTGACCGGCCTGCACGATGGCGCCAGCGAAGCCCTGGTGGTGGACGGCACCCGCATCGCCCTGGTCGAGGGCAGCGGTTCCACCGCCAGCGGGCTGACCTACAGCGTCACCGTCAGCGACGCAGGCGTCACCCTGCAACTCAGCCATGCCAGCGGCATCGAAGGTAGCGCTGCTGCCGCCCTGGTCGACGGTCTGCGCTATGCCCACGATGATTCGGCGGCTGCCACCCTGGGCCAGCGCAGCGTGACCCTGAGCGCCGTGCAGGACAACGGCGGCACCGCCAATGGCGGCAGCGACCGTAGCGTCACGGCCATCGCCGCCACGGTCACGGTGAGCCGCGAAAGCCCCGAACTCGGCGCCGAGGTCGGCGCCCTGGAGCTGGCCGAGCTGGTCCAGTCCGGCGATTGGCCCAACCCCTATGCGGGGATCAACGGCGTGGTCAGCGTGGACGACCTGGTATACGTGCTGCGCAGCACCAGTGAATGGGTGTACGACGAGAGCAGCGGCACCGGCAGCGAGGTGCCGCTGAGCACGCTGTATGTGTTCCAGCGGGCCGCCGATGGCACCCTGAGCCTGCGCGACACGCTCGCCGCCAGCGCTGACAACGGCCTGGATACCGGCACCAGCGGCCTTGGCCTGTCGGGCGACGGCGCCACCCTGTTCCTGACCAGCGACACGGGCAGCGTGCTGCTGTTCGGCCGCGATGCGCAGGACGGCAGCCTCAGCCTGGCGGGCCATCTCGACACCGGCGGTGCCCTGGTCAACGACGTCCTGGTGCAGGGCGACACCGTCTACGTGACCAGCCAGCAGGGCCTCGGCGTGTTCCAGCGCAGCGCCGATGGCTGGAGCGAACTGGCACGCCAGCAGGCCGGCGAGACGGTCGGCTACACCGCGCTGCAGACCTCGCCGGACGGCAGCTTCCTGTTCGCCGCGGCCTCGGGCGGCAGCACCCTGGTCAGCGTGTTCGGGATTGCCGGCGACGGCAGCCTGACGCTGGTCGGGCACCTGGCCGGCGGTGCCGACGA
The DNA here is from genome assembly GCF_900100535.1 of Phytopseudomonas flavescens. Classification (GTDB taxonomy): domain Bacteria; phylum Pseudomonadota; class Gammaproteobacteria; order Pseudomonadales; family Pseudomonadaceae; genus Aquipseudomonas; species Aquipseudomonas flavescens. Next base: position 57,517 of record NZ_FNDG01000026.1, on the reverse strand, counting down.
ACATTACGCCAACGCCCTGGGCCTGAGCCCGGACGGCAAGAGCCTGTACGTGGCCGATGGCGAAAGCCTGTACAGCCTGAGCGTCGGCGACAACGGCCAACTGACGCGCAACGCCGGCAGCCTCGAGTTGGGCGGCAGCGTTCGGCAACTGATCGTCTCGACGGATGGCAGCGCCCTGCTGGTGGTCGGCGAAAACCGCATCGGCCTGTATGCGCGGGCTGCCGATGGTAGCCTGAGCCAGCTCGTGCAGATCGACGGGGCCGGTGCGCTGCAACCCTGGGGCAGCCGCGAGGTGCCGTTCAGCGAGGTGCGCAGCGCCAGCCTCGGCGCCGATGGCACGCAACTGTACCTGACCGGCAACTTCGGCAGCGAAGGCTTGCTGGTACTCGACCTCAGGCCACAGGCCATGACCTTCGGCGAAGGCGGCCAGGCGGTGGCGATTCTGCCCGGCGGCACCCTGGCCGACCCGCAACTCGACGCGCTCGGTGGCGGCCTGGGCGACTACGACGGCGCCAGCATCATCGTCGAACGGGCCGACGGCGCCCAAACCGAGGACGTCTTCGGCCTGCTCGCCGGCAACGGCCTGAGCCTGGTGGACGGCCAGGTCCTGCTCGATGGCCGGGCGATCGCCAGCTTCGTGCAGGACGGCGGCCGCCTGACCCTCACCTTCATCGCCAGCCTGGGCACCAGCGATGCGCAGAACGTGCTGCGCAGCATCAGCTACCGCAACGACAGCCGCGACCCGGCCGGCGTCGCCAGCCTGCGCCTGACCCTGAACGATGGCGATGGCTACAGCGACAGCACCACCGTCGAGGTGGCCGTGGACGCGGTCAACGACGCCCCCGAGGTGAGCACCGACGCCCTGCAGCCGACCTACAACGCCGAAAGCGAGGCAGTCCGGCTGTTCGACAACACGCAGATCGACCTGATCGAATCCGGGCAAAGCGTCTGGCAGCTGATCCTCACCCTGGAGCCCGCCGCCACTGGCGACATCATTGGCGTGGAAGGTGGCCGTATCGCCCTCGACGGCGTGCCCAGCGGCGTGCAGACCAGCGCCAGCGGGCAGCAGTACCAAGTGCGCGTGGAGGACGGTAAGACCCTGCTGGTGCTGTACATCAACGGCGACGCCGAGCGCGCCGCGCAGGTGGTGGACAGCCTCACCTACAGCAACGCCGGCGACGACCTCAGCGGCACCCGCAGCATCAGCCTGAGCGTCAAGGACAGTGGCGGCGGCAGCGACACCGGCACCGCCGGCAGCCAGGCCAGCGTGACCCTGGCCCCGGCCCTGTCGCCCAACACCGCGCCATCGTTGGGGGGCACCGCGGCCAGCGTCGACTACACCGAGCAGGCCGCCGCGGTACTGATCGCGCCCGCGGCCACCCTCGCCGACACGCAGATGGACGCCTTCAACGGCGGTGCCGGCAACTACCACGGCGCAGTCCTGACCATCAGCCTCGGCGAAGGCAGCAGCGCGGCGCATGTACTCGGCTTCCAGGACGGCAACGGCCTGAGCCTGAGCGGCAGCGACCTGGTCAAGGACGGCAAGGTGATCGGCACGCTCAGCGTTGCCGACGGGGTGATGACCATCCGCTTCAGCGACGCCGCCGGCCAGGTGCCGACCACCGCCGATGCGCAGAACGTGCTGCGCCAGGTCAGCTACGCCAACGCCAGCGATGCGCCGCCGGCGCAGGTCGCCGTGCGCATCGTCCTGACCGACCAGCGTGGTCTCGCGGCGCCGGCGGTGTCGACGACCATCGCCATCGAGGCGATCAACGACGCGCCGGTGCTCGGCCTCGATCCCGGCCTGTCGATGGCCGACCTGGATCGCGTGCAGGACCTCGACCTGGGCCAGTACGGCCTGGCCGCACCCACCGCCTCGGCGATCTCCAGCGACGGCAGCCGCGTCTATATCGCCGACGCCCAGGGCCGCGTGGCCCTGTTCAGCCGGGCAGACGGAAGCGCTGAGCTGCGCTTCGTCGCCAGCCTCGCCACGGGCGATGGCACGGGCGGCCTGGCCCAGTTGCAGCTCAGCGCCGATGGCAAGAGCCTCTATGCCCTGCGCGCCGACGGCAACGCGATCCTCTGGTTCGACGCCGACGCCAGCGGCAACCTGACCCTGCAGGCCACGCTGCTCAGTGACTATGCCGTGGATGGCGGCAACCTCTACGGCATGACCGGTATCGCCCTGTCCGAGGACGGCCGCCACCTCTACCTGATCAACAGCAACGCCGGGCAACTGGCCTACTTCAGCCGCGACACCGGCAGCGGCGCACTGACCTACGTCGCCAGCCTGGGTGGCGACATGTGGGGAGCGCCCAACCTGTGGGCGCCGACCGAGATCGTCAGCCGTGGCGACCTGGTGTTGGTGGTCACCAGCGCGGGCAATGGCTCCTCGCTGATCGTCTACCAGCGCGACAGCGAGGGTGGCCTGGCCCTGCTGGGTTACTCGCGAGCAGGCGAGGCGCAACTCAGCGGCTTGCAGAACCTCGCCGTCAGCGCCGATGGCAGCCTGGTCTATGTTGCCAGCGACACCCGCATCGACGCCTTCCGCCTGGACCCCACGAGCGGCACGCTGAGCCATCTGGGTGGCTTCGACAGCAGTGCCGGTATCCGTGACATCGCCCTCTCCGCAGATGCCCAGGCGCTGTTCGTGACCCTGCAGGACGGCACCCTGCAGCGCTACCTCACCGCCAGCGGCGCACTCAAGGGCAGCGAGACCATCGCCGGTGCCGACCAGTTGCTGGTCACCGCCGACGGCGTGCTGGTCCTGGGTAGCGGCGCCAGTGTCGTCGGCTCGGGTCCGCTGCCGGCTCCGCGCCTCGAGTCCGGCAGCAGCACGCCGGTGCTGATCGGCCCGGCCATCACCCTCAGCGATGCCGAGCTGGATGCCGCCGACAACTACCAGGGGGCCAGCCTGACCATCACCGGCGCTGCCGGTGACCGTTTCGCCCTGCAGGCCGGCAACGGCTACAGCCTGGACGGCAGCCGCGTGCTGCGCGACGGCGTGGTCGTGGCCACCCTGGAGCAGCGCGATGGCGTCGCCACGCTGACCTTCAGCGCGGCGCTGACCCGCGCCGACGCCACGGCGCTGGTGCGCCAGTTGACCTACACCACCGATGCCTCCGGGATCACCCAGGCGGTCACCCGCCAGCTCACCCTGGTGTTCGACGATGGCGATGCCACCGACGCCCGCACCAGCAACAGCCAGACCCTCGACATCACCCTGCTGCCGCCGAACCAGCCGCCGCTGTTCAACGACGACTACAGCGGCTTCGGCCTGGCCCAGGCCGAGGCGGGCAAGCCCTACCAGGTGCGCCTGCCGGCCGACCTGTTCCGCGATCCCGAAGGCCAGGCCCTGAGCTACAGCGTCAGCGGCCTGCCCGGCGGCATGAGCTTCGACCCGGCCACGGGCATCCTGTCGGGAACCGCGCCACGGGATGTCGGCAGCCTGAGCCTGACCGTGACGGTGCGCGATGGGGCCGGGCAGGAGAGCGTCCTGCAGTTGCCGCTGCAGGTGGTCAACTCGGCGCCGGTCGCAGACGACCAGTATGAACTGACGCCCGCCAAAGGCGGCCAGGCCTACAGCGTCAATCTGCCGGACAGGCTGTTCAGCGATGCCAACGATGCCGAGCTGAGCTGGGCGATAGGCGAGTTACCTGGCTGGCTGAGCTACGATCCGGCCACCCGCACGCTGTCCGGCATCGCGCCGGCGAGCGCGGAGCCTTACACCATTGCCCTGGTCGCCAGCGACCCGCACGGCGCCAGCGTCAGTCTGACCCTGACCCTGCGCGTCAACGCGACCGTGACCGCGCCCGGACGCGATAGTGTGCTGCCGCTGCCGCAGCGCGGCGAACAGTCACCGGCGCAGGCCCGTGCCCTGCCCTCGCTGCGCTTGGCCGACGGGGCATTGAACGCGCCGCTGTTCGCCAGTGCGCAGGAACGGCCCGGCCTCGACACCGTGGCCGCCCCCACCACGACGGCGGCGAGCCTGCTGCGTGGCGATGGCGTGCTGATGGCCGAACGCGGCACCCTCAGCCAACAGCTGATCAGCGCCGACCGGGTCGTCGTCAGCGACCACAGCTTGCCCGCTAGCGGCGCGTTCGTGCTGCTGGGCGATACCCTGCGCACCAGCGTCGACCTGAGCAGCGCCGAGCCCCGCGGCATCACCCTCGCCGTGCCCAGCCAACTGCCCGACGGCAGCACGCCGCAGCGCGTCACCCTGGCCAACGGGCTGCCGCTGCCGAGCTGGGCGAGCTTCGACGCGCGCACCGGCGAACTGCGTCTCGACGGCAACCGCCTGCCACGTGACGGTGTGCTGCGCCTGACCCTGATCAGCCGCAACGCCGACGGCAGCGAACGCCGCACAGCGCTGGAGATCCGCGCCGAAGGCGTCACGGGCGCGACCGACTCGTCCGTGCCGCAGCCAGCGCCGGCCGACAGCGCCGGCGAATCGCTGCCCGAGCGCCTGCGCCAGGACAGCTCGAGCGCTTTGCTCAGCCAGGCACTCGACCTGCTCGACCAATTGAGTGACCTGGCTGGGGAGCCGGTCGCTGTCACCACACGCCACATCGCCTGAACACTGCCAAGGATCATCGACCAATGAACCGCATCGTCTTCACCCGTTTCACCCTGCGCACGGCCATCGCCTGCGCCGCGCTCGGTCTCGGCGCCTGTGCCGTCACCCCCGAAGCGCTAACCCCCGAGCAGCAACTGGCCGAGGCGCAACGCGACCGCAGCGCGATGTTCGACAGCCAGGAACCGGTGACCCGCGCCATCGGCCTGGACGAAGCCATGGCCCGCGCCGTGAAGTACAACCTGCAGCAACGCCTGGGCCTGATGCAGCGTGCCCTGGAGGACCACAGCCTGGGCGTCGCCAACCTCAGCCTGCTGCCGCAACTGGCGGCGAGCGCGGGTTGGAAGGGCCGCGACAACGTCGCCGGCTCGTCCAGCGAATCGGTCAACAGCGGCCAGCAGTCCCTGGAGCCCTCGACCAGCAGCGACCGCTCCAGCCGCGACGCCAGCCTGCGCCTGTCGTGGAACGTGCTCGACTTCGGGGTCAGCTACTTCAGCGCCAAGGCCCAGGCCAACAAGGTGCTGGCTGCCGAGGAAGCGCGCCGCAAGGTGGTCGCCGACATCGTCCAGCAGGTGCGCGAAGCCTACTGGCAGGCCGCCAGTGCCGAACGCCTGCAGCCCGAGCTGCAGCGCGCGCTGAGCGATGCCCGCGGTGCCCTGGAACAGGCCCGGCAGACCGAACGCCAGCGCCTGGTGGCGCCGCTGGAGTCGCTGCGCTACCAGAAGAGCCTGCTGGAAATGATCCGCCAGCTGGAAGTGGTGGAAGGTGAGCTGGCGGTGTCCAAGGCGCGCCTGGCCAGCCTGATGAACCTGCCGCCGGCGACGGCCTTCAGCCTGGTGCTGCCGAACGAGTCCAGCTACGCCCAGCCGCCCCTGGCCTATAACCTGGCCGACCTGGAAGTCACCTCGATGACCCAGCGCCCGGAGATCCGCAGCGAGAGCTACCAGGCACGCAACGCCGTGCTGGAAACCCGCGCCGCCATGCTCAAGCTGCTGCCGGGGGCCAACCTGTTCGTCGGTGCCAACTACGACAGCAACAGCTACCTGGTCAACGACAACTGGGCCGATGCCGGCCTGCAGGTGAGCTGGAACCTGTTCAACGTACTGGCCTACCCGGCGATCAGGAAAACCGGCGACGCGCGCCTGCAGGTCGCCGAACTGCGCCGCCAGGCCATGCGCATGGCGGTGCTCACCCAGGTCAACGTGGCCTGGCGCGAGTACGAGCGTTCCAGCCAGGTGTTCGCCCGCTCCAACGAACTGCAACAGGTACAGCGCGGCATCCTGCGGCAGAGCGAAAGCGCCTTCTCCAGCCAGGCCCAGAGCCGCCTGGAACGGGTTCGCACGGCCACCGAGACGGTGCTGGCCACACGTACCCGCGACCGCGCCTTCGCCGAGTTGCAGGTGGCCCATGGCGCCGTCTACCAGGCCGCCGGCCTCGATCCGCTGCCCGAGCGCATCGCGGGCAGCAGCGTCGCCGAGCTGACTCAAGCCATCGCCGGCAATTCCATGCGCCTGAACCAGGGCCAGGGTCAGGTTCCGGCCGGTATCGCCGCCGCCCGGCAACTGGGCCTGGACGCCAGCGCTACGCAGGCCAGCGCGGCGCCGCCCGGCCTCGCCTTGGCCGCCCAGACCGCACCATCCCAGGCAGCGCAGAAGACCCTGCGCCTGGATATGTGGGAGAGCCTCGGCTCGCTGCGCGGCGCCGAGCTGGTTCCCGTGGAGCAGGTCAATGGCCGCTGACAAGTGCGTTGCAAAAGACCGCTTCTGGCCCTCCGTGCTGGCCATCCTGATCGCCACCGCAGCCAACCTCGCCCATGCCGCGCAGGCGAGTAACGAACTGCGTGTGCAGCTCAGCCCGATCCGCCAGACGGTGCTCTCCAGCGAGCTGGGCGGCAAGCTCACCGAGCTGGCCGTCAAGGAAGGCGATCGCTTCAAGGAAGGCCAGCGCCTGGCCGCTTTCGACTGTTCGGTGCAGCGCGCCCAACTCAACCGCAGCGAAGCGGTGCAACGCGGCGCTCAGAAGAAGCTCGACGTCGCCAAGCGCCTCGACGCCCTGGAGTCCATCAGCCAGGCCGAGGTCGCCCAGGCCCAGGCCGACATGGCCGTGGCCCAGGCGGAAAGCGGCGTGGGCCGCGCCATGCTGAAACGCTGCAACCTGGATGCGCCCTTCGCCGGGCGCGTCTCGCAACGCATGGTACAGCGCTTCCAGCATGTCGCCGAAGGCACCGAGCTGCTGGCGATCTACGACGACACGGCCTACCAACTGGAGCTGATCGCCCCCTCGGCCTGGATGGCCTGGCTCGAGCCCGGCGTCGAATTCGAGGTGCAACTGGATGAAACCGGGCAACGCTATCCCGCCCGCATCGAACGGCTGGGCGCGGTCATCGACCCGCTCAGCCAATCGCTCAAGGTATTCGCCCGCATCACCGGCGACAGCGCTGGGCTGCTTCCGGGCATGAGCGGCGTCGCGCTGCTGCAGCCACCGGCGGACGGTTCATGAACGCCACCGTTCGCGCCCTGCCCGATCAACGCGCCGAGCGGATGGCGCTGTTGCTGCAGCTCGAACGTCGCGCCCGCGCCCAGCGCGACGTGGCCGGCCTGGCTTTCCTCATGGTCAATGATACCCGCCAGTTGCTCGACTACCAGGAGGCCTTTCTGTGGGACGCCGACAAAGGGCGTATCAGCGCCTGCTCCGGGCTTGCCCAGGTGGAAGCCAACGCACCGCTGGTGCTGTTTCTCGGCCACCTCTGTGCCGACTGGGATACTCGCCCCTGGGCAGCCGAGCTGCGTGACCTGAGCGCCGTCGACGCCCCCGGCGTTGCGCAGGCCGAGTGGGCGCAGTACCTGTCGCCCAAGCTGCTGCGCCTGCCCCTGAAAGACCGCGACGGCCACCCGTTGGGCAGCCTGCTGCTGAGCCGCGAGCACCCATTGGCACGCCCGGAGCGGGCATTGCTGGAACTGCTGCTGGATGCCTACGGCCATGCCTGGGCCAGCCTGCGGGGCGGCAAGAAACGCTCGCTGGCCGGCCGGCTGCGCAAGCGTCCACGGCGCATCGCGCTGATCGCTGCCGCCGTGGCGCTGGTGATCATGCTGCTACCGGTGCATCAGACGGTGCTCGCCCCCGCCGAAATCATGCCGCGCAACCCCGCCGTGCTGCGCGCGCCGCTGCAGGCCGTGGTCGAGCGCATCCTGGTACAGCCCAACCAGGTGGTGAAACGTGGCGAAGCGCTGGTGCAGTTGGACAGGCGCGAGCTGGAAAGCCGCATGGAGGCGGCCCGGCAAACCCTCGCGGCGGCCGATGCCCAGTTGCGCCAGACCCGCCAGCAAGCGCTGTTCGACGAGCGTGCCAAGGCCGCCCTGGCCGAACTGGTCACCCGTCGCGACCAGGCCCGCGCCGATATGGCCTTCATCGACGACAACCTGCAGCGCAGCCTGATCCTCGCTCCCCGCGACGGCGTGGCGATCTTCGACGATCCCAGCGATTGGACCGGCCGGCCCGTGACGCTCGGCGAGCGCATCATGCAGGTCGCCGATCCCCACGACGCTCGCCTGGAAATCCAGCTGCCGGTGGCGGATGCCATCGCCCTGCAGGCGGGTGCCGAGGTGCTGCTGTTTCTCAACAGCGAACCGGGCAGCCCACTTGCCGCCAGCCTCGAACGCTACGGCTACCGGGCCTCCCCCACCGCGGACGGCGGCATGGCTTACCGCCTGCAAGCGGGCTTCAGCGAAGCGGACCCGCGCCTGCGCGTCGGCCTCAAGGGCACGGCCAAGCTGTATGGCGAGCGTACCCTGCTGATTCACTACCTGTTGCGCCGTCCGCTGGCCGCGCTGCGCGTCCATTTGGGCTGGTAGATGAACGCCCCCCTTGCCCTGCCCGCCAGCGAACGAGCGCCACGCCTGCCCGAGCTACGCCGAACCCTGCGCCTGCATCCGGGCCCGCGCTCGCGGGACGGTGCGCCAAGCTGGACCCTGGAAGACGCAGCCCGTGGGCGCTTCTATCGCATCGGCTGGGCCGAGGCGGAAATCCTTTCCCGCTGGCAACTGGGTAGCGCCCAGGCCATCGCCGCAGCGGTCAGCGAGGAAACCACCCTGGCCCTGGACAGCCAGGACGTCGACGCTTTCATCCAGTTCCTGCGCAGCATGCAACTGGTCGAAGTCAGTGGTGACGCAGCCCTGGCCGATCTGCGCAAACGCGGCGAAGCGGGCAGGAACGGCAGTTGGAGCGCCTGGCTGCTGAGCAACTACCTGTCGATCCGCATTCCGCTGCTTCGCCCGGATCGCTTCCTGTCGCGCAGCTATCGCCACATCGCCCCGTTGTTCAGCCGCGGCTTCGCCCTCGCCACCCTGGCCGCCGCCGTGCTGGGCTTGTACCTGGCGGCGCGCCAGTGGGACAGTTTCGTACACACCTTCCTGCACTTCTTCAGCCTGGAAGGTGCACTGCTGGCCGGCGTGACGCTGAGCCTGACCAAGATCCTCCACGAATTCGGCCATGCCTACACCTGCAAACGCTACGGCTGCCGCGTGCCGACCATGGGCGTGGCCTTTCTGGTCCTGTGGCCGGTGCTCTACACCGACGCCAGCGGTGCCTGGCGCCTGACCTCACGGCGACAACGGATGGCCATCGGCGCCGCCGGCATGGGCGTGGAACTGTGCCTGGCCGCCTGGGCAACGCTGGCCTGGAGCTTCCTGCCCGATGGCATGCTGCGCAGCGCGGCCTTCATGCTCGCCGGCACCACCTGGATCCTCACCCTGGCGGTGAACCTCAATCCGCTGATGCGCTTCGATGGCTACTTCCTGTTCTCCGACCTGCTCGATGTCCCCAATCTGCAGGAGCGCGCCTTCGCCCTGGCCCGCTGGCGCCTGCGCGAAACCCTGTTCGGCTTCGGCGACGCACCCCCCGAGTACTTCGAGCCGGCGCTGCGGCGCGTGCTGCTCGGCTATGCGTTCGCCACCTGGGTGTATCGCTTCTTCCTGTTCCTGGGCATCGCCCTGCTGGTCTATCACTTCGCCTTCAAGCTGCTCGGCGTGCTGCTGTTCATCGTCGAGATCGTGCACTTCATCCTCCGCCCGATCATCGGCGAGCTGCGCCACTGGCAGCAACGCCGCAAGGACTACCGCATGAATCGCAACACCCTGATATCCGCCAGCGTGTTGCTGGTCGCGCTGTTTCTGCTGGCCTGGCCCTGGCGCAGCCGGATCGAGGCACCGGCCCTGTTGCGCGCGGAGCAACAGGCGATTCTGCTCACCCCGGTGGAGGGCAGGCTGGAACGTATCGAAGTGGCACCCGGCGAAGCGGTACGAGCCGGTCAGACCCTGTTCCGCCTGCACTCGGCGCAACTGCAGCACGACCTGCACGGCCTGGAGCGGGAAATCGAGCAACTGCGCCAGCAAAGCAGCCTGCAGGTACGCGCCAGTGAAGGGGCCTTTCGTCAGTCGATCGCCCGTGAGGAATTGAAGGTGGCCCTGGAGCGGCGCCTTGCCCTGCAGGAGCGCATGGCGCAATTGCAGGTCAAGGCGCCGTTCGATGGCGTGCTGGCGGATCGCGCCGAACCCTTGCTCGAAGGCGAATGGCTGCCCGCCGGCGAATGGCTGGGTACCGTCGCCAACGCGGCCAGCGAACGGGTCGAAGCCTTCGTCGGCGAAGCGGATCGCGAGCGCCTGCAGTTGGGCGCTCAGGCCTGGTTCCTGCCGGAAGACCCGGGTCGGCCGCGTCGTCCGCTGCAGGTGGAGGATATCGGCCAGACCGCCGTGCGCCAGCTCACCTCGGCCCCGGAACTGGCGTCGGTCTATCAGGGCGCGCTGGCAGCGCAACTGGACGAGCAGCGCGTACCGATTCCCGAACAGGCGCTGTATCGTGTGCAACTGCGCCCCCTGGACAGCCAGCACGAAACGCTGCCGATCACCCTGCGCGGCAATGCCTCGATCAGCGGCGATGCCCGCAGCCCATTGCTGCAGGCATGGCGTCGGGTGCTGAGCATCCTGATACGCGAGTCGGCGTTCTGAACGGCCGGTTAAGCGTTCTTAATGATTCGCGGATTGTCCTGCCCACGGGTTGTCGCCATCATCGACGCCATTGAGAACCTTTCACCGGAAGCCCAACGATGACTGCCATCGCTCAACCCGCTGCGCAACTGCCCCTGAGCAAACGCCTGAAAGCCGGCACCAGCCGGAACCACGACAGCGTCGACACGCTGGTCATGCAGGCCAGGCCCTTCGAGAACCTGCTGCGCTATGGCTATTTCCTGCGCCTGCAGCATCGCTTCCATGGTGCCCTCGATGCCCTGTACGACGATATCGCGCTCAATCGCCTGTTGCCGGGGCTGAGTGAGCTGCCACGCTTCGCAGCGGTGTGCGCAGACCTCGCCGACCTGGGGCTGGATCTGCCGCCGGCCCCGCCAGCGGTGGTACCGACCAGCCCGTATGCGGCGATCGGCTGGTTGTACTGCAGTGAAGGCTCCAACCTGGGCGCCGCCTTTCTGTTCAAGGAAACCCAGCAGATCGGCCTCGACGCCCACAACGGTGCCCGTCACCTGGCCGCCCACCCGGACGGTCGCGGCCTGCACTGGCGCCAGTTCGTCGCCCTGCTCGACGGCCTGGAACTGACCGAGGCCCAACGCGAAGAAGCGGTCGGCGGCGCCATTGCGGCATTCGACTTCTACCGCGCGGCGCTGCGCGAAATCTTCCCCGCGGCGTAGGATCTGCTGACGTTTCAGCGCGAGCCGCGTTGGCCGATCGCGTCCTGCTAGAATGCCTCCTCACCCGGAGGAACCATGGCCGAACACGATTTCCGCTACAACCTGCTCAACCCCGAACACACCCTGATCGAATGCCGCGCGCTGTCGCCCGGCCGTTACCAGGTCACCGGCAACGGCGGTTCGATCAAGAGCAACGACACCCTGGTGGTCAGCCTCAAGGGCAGCCGCGACCTGAGCATGCGCCTGCATGTCGACAAGGTCCGCCACCTGATCAATCCACCCGGCCAGTGGGTCGCGGTCGCCCACGGGCCGGCCTTCAGCGAGTTGTCGATTTTCAATTGGCAAGTCACCTGTGACGGTTGCGGCACGCAACTGGACTTCGAATTCGCCGTCGACAGTGCGCTGGGCAAGAAGGCCCAGACGCCCGCTGCCGATGCTCGCCTGGTGGAGCTGGGCTGGCGTAAACAGCAGGACAAACACCTGTGCCCTGCGTGCCTGAACAGGGAGGCCTGATGAAACCGCTTCTCGCTCTGGGCCTGGCGACCGCTGCCCTCGCTGGCTGCGCCGGCAAACCGCTGCAACTGGAAACCGAGCGCGTCTACCGCGTCGAATGGATCGGCGAGCGCCCGCTGATCGACAGCAGCCACCTGACCCTCACCCTGGGTGACGACGGCCGCGCCTACGGCAACGCCGGCTGCAACCACTGGTTCGCCAGTTACCAGCGTAACGGCGATACGCTGACTTTCAGCGAGCCCGGCAGTACCCGCAAACTGTGCGCACCAGCCCTGATGGAACAGGAAAGCCGCTTCCTGCAGAGCCTGGGCAGCATCGTGCGCTGGGATATATCGCCGATCGAGCAACTGCGCCTGTGGCCAGCCAGCGGCAAACCGATCCGCCTGTGGCCTGACGAGTAAGTGCCGGGGCCGACGTGGCGATTGCCGGCAATGCGGTTGCGGCCGTGCCAGATGACCACTGGGAGATCATCCGTCCTCAACAGCGCTGGCACCGAGGGGCGGACGGGGACGTCTGGCGTCACTCTGCCTGATTGCCGCTCACGGGCGTGAACAGATCCAGTTGCTCGTGCTTGCCACGCAGATCCTGCAACCGCACGCCCACGCCCAGCAGGCGCACCGGGCGGTTGCCGCGCGCATGGGCATTGCTGAGCAGGACTCGATAGCTGTCCAGATCACGGGCGGCGCCAGCCTGTTCGAGGGTGGTCTGGGTGAAGTCGTGGAACTTGACCTTGACGAAGGGTTTGCCCACCCGGTAGCTGCCGTCCAGGCGGGTCATGCGCCGTTCCAGTTCTTCCAGCAGCGCCGGTAGCTGCGCCAGGCAGGCATGCAGGTCAGGCAGGTCCTGATGGTAGGTGTTTTCCACACTCATCGACTGGCGGCGGCTGTCCGTCTGTACCACGCGCTCGTCGATGCCATGGGCCAGGCTCCACAAGCGCTCGCCAAAACTGCCGAACTCGCGAGCCAGGCGCAGCTTGTTCCACTCGCGCAGGTCACTGCAGTTGCGTATGCCGAGGCGGGTCAGCTTGTCCGCGGTCACCTTGCCGACACCATGCAGCTTGGTGACCGGCAACTCGGCGACGAAGTCCTCGACCTGGTCGGGGGTAATCACGAATATGCCGTCGGGCTTGCGCCAGTCGCTGGCGATCTTGGCCAGGAACTTGTTCGGCGCCACACCCGCCGACACGGTGATGTACAGGTCGCTGGATACCCGGCGGCGAATGTCTTGCGCGATACGGGTGGCGCTGCCGCCGAAGTGCTCGCAGTTGGAGACGTCGAGAAAGGCCTCGTCCAGGGACAGCGGCTCGATCTGGTCGGTGTAGTCACGAAAGATCGCATGGATGTCCCGGGACACCGCGCGGTATACCTCGAAACGCGGTTTGACGATCAGCAGGTCAGGGCATAGCTTCAGTGCATGCCCCGAGGCCATGGCCGAGCGCACTCCGTAGGCCCGCGCCTCGTAATTGCAGGTGGCGATCACTCCCCGCCGATCCGCGGAACCGCCCACGGCCATCGGTTTGTCGGCCAGGCTGGGGTTGTCGCGCATTTCCACCGAGGCGTAGAACGCATCACAGTCGATATGGATGATCTTTCGCTGCGCCATAAACCTGAAAACGAGAGGGCCGGCCAGGCACGCACGGGGCCGTGCCGAAGAAGAGACAGGCACCTTACTGTATATAAGAACAGCCTTCCAGCCCGTTACTGCCCATTCATCGCCCCACCCCATCGTCCACGCGACCAGCGCGAAACCGCCTGAAAAGCCCGCATGGCAGGGCCTGGATAGTGGATAGCACCTGGCAGGAAATGCTAACTGTTTGAACGGAAAACAGTTTTTCCCGAGATAGAGGTTGACAGCCCGCCTCAGATGAATAGAATGGCGACCGCGGGATGGAGCAGTCTGGTAGCTCGTCGGGCTCATAACCCGAAGGTCGTCGGTTCAAATCCGGCTCCCGCAACCAGATACTCAGAAAGGCCAC
>NZ_FNDG01000026.1:0-43497 GCF_900100535.1 Phytopseudomonas flavescens | reverse complement strand
CTCGTATAGAATTGCCGGCGCGGGATGGAGCAGTCTGGTAGCTCGTCGGGCTCATAACCCGAAGGTCGTCGGTTCAAATCCGGCTCCCGCAACCACCTTCGAAACGAAAGCCCCGACAGCCCAGCTGTCGGGGCTTTCGTTTTATGGACAGCCGAAAAACGCCAGGGCCCCTCCTGCATAACTCGGCCCGAGGCACTATCCTCGTGTGCAGACAAATCTTTCATGGCGGCAGGCATCGCTCCCTTGAAGCAGCCCGCATGCACCCATACATTATTTGTCACACAAAGGAACTTGGCTTCCGTACTCCAATCTGAGCCGCACTACCCAAGAGGTATCCGATGCGCGCCAGCTCCGACGCTACTGCCCCACCCTCCGTACCCAAATCTCAAGTCCTGCTATGGCGCCAACGCCTGGATCGATACCGCCAGCCACTGGGGCTGAGCGCCGCTCTGTTGCTGTTCGTGGTCGCGCTGTTCGCCTGCCGGCACCTGCTCAATGAGCTCGATCCCAGTGCGTTGCACCAGTCCATACTGGCCGTACCGACCGCCAACCTGTTCGGTGCCGTCGGCCTGACCATCCTCGGTTTCATCGCCCTGCTCGGCTACGAGTGGTCAGCCAGCCGCTACGCGGCCGTCAGCCTGCCGACTCGGACATGGGCCACTGGCGGCTTCTGTGCCTTCGCCATCGGCAATGCGGTCGGCCTGTCGATGCTTTCCGGCGGTTCGATCCGCTATCGCCTCTATGCTCGCCACGGCATCGGCGCCGGCGAAGTGGCACGCATGACGGTTTTCGCCAGCCTGTCACTCGGCTGCGTGCTCCCCTTGCTGGCGGCCTTGGCGGCCCTGGCGGATCCCGCTGCCGCGTCAGCCGCCCTGCATCTGCCGCAAGCTGTCCTGGTCAGCCTCTGCCTGGTGCTTCTGGGCCTGGACGGTGCATTGCTTCTGGCCCTGCACCGCGCCCGCCTCAGCGAACGGCCGGCAGCGGATTGCGTGACCGTGCGCCTGCGCCGGCACCTGTTGCGCCTGCCCGATACCCGCCTCACGCTGCTCCAGGTACTGATCACCCTGATGGATGTCAGTGCCGCGGCCGGCGTGCTGTACCTGCTGCTGCCCGAGGCCCCGCCCTTCACCACCTTCCTGCTGGTCTACCTGCTGGCGCTGGCTGCCGGCGTGCTCAGCCACGTACCCGGTGGCGTGGGCGTATTCGAGGCGGTGCTGCTGGCCGCCTTCGCCAACGAGATCGGTGCCGCGCCATTGGCGGCGGCACTGCTGCTGTATCGCCTCATCTATATCGTGTTGCCGTTGCTGGTGGCGTGCCTGCTGTTGCTGGCCATCGAGTTGCGTCGCCTGGTCGATGCACGCCAGGCGATTCGCGCCGCCAGCGGCCTGGCAGCGCCGGTCCTGGCGCTGCTGGTGTTCATCTCCGGGATGGTACTGCTGTTCTCCGGCGCGACACCGAGCCTGGACGAGCGCCTGGAGATTCTCGACTTTCTCATCCCGCATCGACTGATCGACGCTTCGCACTTCGGCGCCAGCCTGATCGGCCTGCTCTGCCTGCTGCTCGCCCAGGGGCTGCGCCGTCGCCTGTCGGCCGCCTGGGCGATGACCCTGGGGCTGCTGGTCACCGGGGCGGTGCTGTCGCTGCTCAAGGGCTTCGACTGGGAAGAAGCGCTGCTGCTGAGCATAACGGCGGGCCTGCTGGCCTTGTTCCGTCCCTACTTCTATCGCCCCAGCCGGATCATGGAGCTGCCCTTTTCGCCCTGGCACCTGGCTGCCAGTGCCTGCGTGCTCGGCGCCTCCATCTGGCTGCTGTTCTTCGCCTACCAGGACGTGCCTTACGAAAACCAGCTGTGGTGGCAGTTCGCGGTGAATGCCGACGCGCCGCGCGGTCTGCGCGCCGCACTGGGCTGCGTGTTGCTGCTCGGCGTGGTGTTTCTCGTCTGGTTGCTGCGCGCCGCGCCGCCGGCCGTGACCCTGCCCGACCAGGAAGAGCTGGACAGTGCAGCGCGCATCGTCAAGGCGTCCGGCCAGGCCGACGGCGGCCTGGCGCTGACGGGCGACAAGGCGCTGCTGGTGCACCCGCAGGGTGATGCCTTCCTGATGTATTCACGCCGCGCGCGCAGCATGGTCGCCCTGTTCGACCCCATCGGTACGGCGCAGCGACGTGCCGAGCTGGTCTGGCAATTCCGCGACCTGTGCGACCGCCACCATACCCGCCCGGTGTTCTACCAGGTGCGTGCCGAAAACCTGCCGCTGTACATGGACATCGGCCTGACGGCCATCAAGCTGGGCGAAGAAGCCCGGGTCGACCTGAATCGTTTCGACCTGGAAAGCACCGGCAAGACCATGAAGGATCTGCGTTACACCTGGAACCGCGGACAGCGCGATGGCCTGGTGCTGGAGTTCCACGCGCCCGGCGAAGCCCCTTTGGAGGAATTGCGCGGCATCTCCGACGCCTGGCTGAACGGCAAGCAGATGCGCGAGAAAGGCTTCTCCCTCGGCCGCTTCGATCCGGCCTATTTGCGCCATTTCCGCATCGTCGTGGCACGCGTTGAAGGCCGTGCCGTCGCCTTCGCCAACCTGCTGGAAACCGACAGCCGCGACCTGGCCACCCTGGACCTGATGCGCGTACTGCCCGATGCGCCGAAGCTGACCATGGAATTTCTCATGCTCGGCCTGATCCTGCATTTCAAGACAGCCGGATTCGCCCGGTTCAGCCTTGGCATGGTGCCGCTATCCGGCCTGCAGCCGCGTCGCGGCGCACCATTGGCCCAGCGTCTCGGCGCCCTGGTGTTCCAGCGGGGCGAGGGGTTCTACAACTTCCAGGGCCTGCGCCGTTTCAAGGACAAGTTCCAGCCGGACTGGGAGCCCCGCTATATGGCCGTACCGGCCGGGCTCGACCCGCTGGTGGCCCTGACCGATACCGCTGCGCTGATCGCTGGCGGCTTTACCGGACTGGTGAAACGTTGATGACTCGCACCGCCAAACGCCTGTTACCGATCCTGATCCTGTTGCTCGCGCTTCTCGCCGCTGGCCTCTATTACTGGCTGCGGCCAGCTGCCGAAGCCAGCCTGGCGCGCCACCCATTGGCCTCCGGCGGTGACCTGGTGATCGCCACCCCGGGTGGCAGGGTGCAACGCCGGGTGCTCCTTGCGCTACCCGCCGAGCAGCAGCTCGGTGATGCGCAGCTGCTGGAACTGGCGCAATCCAACCATGCCGCGATCGGCCAGTACCCGGCCACGGCGCAGAGCTGCGAGGCCCAGGACAAGCGCCTGGAAGAGGCCACCACGAAGATGGGCGGCGCACTGGATCTGCTCGCCGGCAGCGACAACAGCGCCATGCTCGCCTGGCGCTGGCTCGCCACCCAGGACAACGACCAGGCCCAGGCCCTGTCGGTCGGCTTCTCGCTTTCCAAGCCCGATTGCGACACGCCGCCTCCGGCACGCAGCGCTCATGGCCATTGGCTGGCGGTGTGGAATGACAACCCGGATGACGCCAGCGCCCGCTTCGTGCGCCAGCAGGCCAATGCCGAAACCCTGATCGGTGACTACAAGACCGCCCCCAGGACGCTGCTCACCGCCCAGTTGCGCCGCCTGCTGCAGGGCACCAGCGACGCCCTGCCAGTGGTGGAAGCGCCAGCGCCCCAGCCTGGCGACACGGTGAGCCTGTTCTACTCCGGCGACGGCGGCTGGCGCGATCTGGATCGCGCAGTCGCCGAGCAGATGGCCATGCGTGGCTACCCGGTGGTCGGTGTCGACACCCTGCGCTATTTCTGGCAACGCAAGAGCCCGGAGCAAGCCGCCAGCGACCTCTCCGAGCTGATGCGCGAGTACCGCGAGAAATGGCATGCCAAGCGCTTCGTGCTGATCGGCTATTCGTTCGGCGCCGACGTGATGCCGGCGCTCTACAACCGCCTGCCGGACAGCGACAAGAGCCAGGTCGACGCCGTGCTGCTGCTGGCCCTGGCGCGCAGCGGCGCCTTCGAGATCCACGTCCAGGGCTGGCTCGGCAAGGACGCCAGCGAAGCGGCCACCGGCCCGGAACTGGCTCTCTTACCCGCCGACAAGGTGCTGTGCGTGTATGGCAGCGAAGAAGCCGCGGAAAGCGGCTGTACCCAACCCGGGGCGGTCGGCGAGAAGCTGCAGTTGCCCGGCGGCCATCATTACGACAAGGACTACCCGGCGCTGGCCGAACGCCTGATCAAGGCCATCGACAAACGCCAGGGCAAGTAGCGGCCGCCAGCCGCAGCCAGGCCAAACGCAGGCTTTCAGAACCCCAGACGCACACCGACGGTGAGGTTGCGCCCTGGCAACAGCACGTCGTCCTTGATGAACGAGCTGTGGCTGCGGGCCTTCTCGTCGAGCAGGTTGTCCGCCCTGGCGAAGACCTGGTAGTCGCTGGACTCGAGGCGCCCGCGATAGCTCAGGCCGGCGCCGAGCATGTTGTAGCCGGCGGTCTCGGTCTCGTAGTCAGCGAGCTGGTCCTGGCGCTGCACGCGGTAGAACTCCAGCTGTCCGCTGAGCGCCTCGCTGAAGGCCTGGTCGAGGCGCACGCCCAGGCGATCGGCGGGAATGCGCGGCAGGTCGCCGCCCTGCTCGAGCCGACCGCGCACGTGGTCGCCGAACAGGGTGACGTCCGTGGCCGCCCCCAGGGCGTAGGTCAGCGAGCCCTCGGCCCCGGTGAGCACGGCGTCCTGCTGGCGGTACTCGATCTCGCGGAAACCGCCACCCACGTCGCGCCCGCTGTCGGCGGCGTAGATGAAGTCGCTCACCTGGTTGCGGAACAGGCTCAGGGTGAAGGTGGTGCGCCCGGCGAACTTGCGCAGGGTCAGCTCGGCGTTGTGCGAGGTCTCTTCGTCGAGATCGACGTTGCCCAGTTCGACGGTGCGGGTGGCTGCATGGGGACCGTTGGCATACAGCTCTTCGGCGGTGGGCAGGCGCTGGGAACGGGACAGCGAGAAGCCCAGGGAATAGTCCGGTGCGAAGGTCCACACCGCGCCGGCCGATGCCGATGTACCGCGATGGCGGGTGTTCTGCTCGCCCTGCGCGTCGATCCCCTGCCACTCGTGGCGCAGGCCCAGTTCGTAGCGCCAACTGCCGACGCGGTACTCCTCGAGCAGGAACAGCGCGTGGTTGCGGGTCAGGGTCGGCGGCACGTAGGCCTCCTCGCCGGCGGCCTGGAAATCCCGGCGCTGGGTCTGCCCGCCGAGCACGCCGCGCCAGCCGAACAGCGGCGCATGGGTCAGCTCCAGGCGGGCATCGCTGGCCTCGTTGCTGAATGAGGTACCGACCTCGCTGCCCTCGATCTCGTCGTGTCGGTAGTCGCTGTGACCGACCCGCAGTTTGGCCAGCTCGAAGCCTGGCAGGGGGTCGCTGAGTTCGCCACGCAGGTCCCAGCGCTTCTGCTTCATGCGGACGTAGGGGACGCCGGTATGCTCGTGGTCATGGTCGTGTTCGTGCTCGTCTTCGTCGTGCTCGTCATGATCATGGGCGCTGCAGTGCCAATCGCGCTCACCATGGGTGTGGCAATCGGCATGTTCATGGGCCAGCAGGCCGTAGCGCAGGTTCTGCTCGCTGTAGGCCGCACCCAGGTAGCCGCGCTCGCCGATGAAGCTGGCGCCCAGGCTGTAGCTGTCGGTGTCGTTGTAGGCCCCTTGCTGGCGGCCGGGCGAACCGGGAATGCGGTAGGCCTCGTCCTGGCGCTTGCTGCCTTCGGCGCGCAGGGCGAGGTTGCCGCTGCCCGCGGTGATGCCGAACAGCCCGGCGCCCTGGTCGGCCACCGTGTTGGCGCGCAACTCCAGGTCGCCTTCGTAGCCCTTCTCCGGCACCCGGGTGGGAATCTTCTTGTCCAGCACGTTGACCACCCCGCCGATGGCACCGCCGCCGTAAAGCAAGGTGGCCGGCCCCTTGAGCACCTCGATGCGTTCGGCGAACAGCGGCTCGCTGGTCACCGCGTGATCCGGGCTGATGGTCGAGGCGTCGAGGGTGTCCACACCATCGCTGAGGACCTTCACCCGCGCCCCGTCCAGGCCGCGGATCACCGGGCGGCTGGCGCCGGCACCGAAGCTGCTGGCGT
The DNA here is from genome assembly GCF_900100535.1 of Phytopseudomonas flavescens. GTDB lineage: Bacteria > Pseudomonadota > Gammaproteobacteria > Pseudomonadales > Pseudomonadaceae > Aquipseudomonas > Aquipseudomonas flavescens. The sequence continues at coordinate 37,423 of NZ_FNDG01000026.1, read as the reverse complement.
GCACCCCCGGCAGGCCGTCGAGGGTTTCGCCCAGGGTCGATGCACGACGCCGGACCAGGGCCTCGCCGTCGAGCACCTCGGCGGGGCTGACCATTTCGTTCTGCGTACTGTCGAGGGCACTGGCGCTGACCACGGACGCACCGAGCTGCAGTGTCGCCCGGTCCTCGGCAGCCAACAGCGGCCCGGTTGGCAGCAGGCTGGCGGCAACCGCCCAGGCCAGTGGATGACGGTGAATCATAGAAACCTCCATGTGGGCAAAGATGATGTCAGGTGAGTCATCGGGCAGGTCGCCAGGAGCGATATAGGAAGATATAACGTTTCATTTACGCTCAATAATCCGAGAACGATGGCTCTTCGCCGTATGGCTCGGTGAAACCCCCAACCCGATCCTGGCAAGCCAGAAATGTTACCTTATAACAAAACACAAAGCGATACCGTTTTGCCAGCGCCCACTCCTGCCTGCGCCCCCCCCCTTCCCCATCCCGTGCGAGCCAGTTCAGGCAGATTCGCTGCACCGCTGTTGCGACCGTCAGCAAAACGCCTCGTCGGCAGCGCTGGCAAAGTCCTGCGCACGCCGCTAGAATTGCGCACTTTTTGACCAGAGGCGCCCCAAGCGCCCGGCCCGTCTTAGCCCTGAGGTTCACCTGCATGACCACCACCGCCACCCCAAAAGTTGGGTTCGTTTCCCTTGGCTGCCCGAAAGCCCTGGTGGACTCCGAACGCATCCTGACCCAGCTGCGCATGGAAGGTTATGAAGTGGTGCCGACCTACCAGGACGCCGACGTGGTGGTGGTCAACACCTGCGGTTTCATCGACAGCGCCAAGGCCGAGTCCCTGGAAGTGATCGGTGAGGCCATCAAGGAAAACGGCAAGGTCATCGTCACCGGCTGCATGGGCGTCGAGGAAGGCAACATCCGTGACGTGCACCCCAGCGTACTGTCGGTCACCGGCCCGCAGCAGTACGAGCAGGTGGTCAAAGCCGTGCACGAAGTGGTGCCGCCGCGCCAGGATCACAATCCGCTGATCGACCTGGTGCCGCCCCAGGGCGTGAAACTCACCCCGCGTCACTACGCCTACCTGAAGATTTCCGAAGGCTGCAACCACAGCTGCAGCTTCTGCATCATCCCGTCGATGCGTGGCAAGCTGGTCAGCCGGCCGGTGGGCGACGTGCTGGGCGAGGCCGAGCGCCTGGTCAAGGCCGGCGTCAAGGAAGTGCTGGTGATCAGCCAGGACACCAGCGCCTATGGGGTCGACCTCAAGTACAAGACCGATTTCTGGAACGGCCAGCCGGTCAAGACGCGCATGAAAGAACTGTGCGAGGCGCTCTCCAGCATGGGCGTGTGGGTGCGCCTGCATTACGTGTACCCCTACCCCAACGTCGACGACATCATCCCGCTGATGGCCGCCGGCAAGCTGCTGCCCTACCTGGATATCCCCTTCCAGCACGCCAGCCCGCGCGTGCTCAAGCTGATGAAGCGCCCGGCCTTCGAAGACCGCACCCTGGCGCGCATCAAGGCCTGGCGCGAGCAGTGCCCGGATCTGACCATCCGTTCGACCTTCATCGTCGGCTTCCCCGGGGAAACCGAAGAAGACTTCCAGTACCTGCTCGACTGGCTGAGCGAAGCCCAGCTCGACCGCGTCGGCTGCTTCCAGTATTCGCCGGTGGAAGGCGCCCCGGCCAACGACCTGGACGCCGAGGTGGTGCCCGATGACGTCAAACAGGATCGCTGGGACCGCTTCATGGCCCACCAGCAGGCCATCAGCAGCGCGCGCCTGCAGATGAAGATCGGCCGCGAGATGGACGTTCTGATCGACGAAGTCGACGACCAGGGCGCCGTGGCCCGCTCCTGGGCCGACGCCCCGGAAATCGACGGCAGCGTGTTCATCGAAGGCACCGACTTCCAACCGGGCGACACGGTGCGTGTGCGTATCGTCGATGCCGACGAGTACGACATGTGGGCCGAGCGGGTTTGAAGCCAGCGTCGCTGCGTGCTCATCATGAAAACCTGCGCGGCAGGTTTTCCGCGCCCCTTCGGTGTGTGACTCACCCGCTAATGTTGATGTATCGGTCAGAGGGCAAGAGATGGATCTAGGCACGGCACTGCTCGCGAAAATCGCCGCATTGGATGAGATCGACGACGCGCATTTTCCCATCGTCTCCATCGACGATTACTTTCTCGGCAACGAGCAAGAAGAGTCGATTGCGCCCAACCAGTGGGGCTATGGCCGCCCCTCGATTGGTGAGCTCTACGCTCGCCTCAAGGAGATCGAGGCCAGGCCTGATGTCCAGGGCGTCTTCGTCGGCATCCACCAGGACTGGACCGATGCCGAGAGACTGGGCGATTGGGCGCCCGCCGAAAACATTCATATCTATTCGTCTGCCCCCCAGGAAATCGCCGATCGATGGATCGACGGGTGGCAGTCGGACGGTATCAGTCCCGGCTGGCCCTATGGCAAGCACGCGGCGGCACCAGAGCCGCTGGCTGGCTATCAGGTCTTCACCATCTACTGGGACTGAGGGCGTGGCCGGTAATCATTCAATCCCGCCGGCGCCGCTGGCTGGCGCGGCCAGAAACCCGCCACAGCCACGTGCCAGGCCATAGGTATCAGGCCCTTGCAGACAGCTAGCGAAATCAGTGTCTCTCCGGACGGTTCCCATGCGGTTCACGTCGAACCGTGGGAAGCGCGTGCCTCTCAGTGGGTCTGCCATCCGCGCATCGTCGAGGTAGCTTCGCAGGCGCTGGTCTGGTCACCCTCCGACGCCAGATGGTCACTGGACAGGGCAACCTGGCAGTGCGGCTCGGTCGTTCATCTGCTCCTGCGCAGGTTTCCTGGCGATCAACGGCCGTCCTGCGTCGAGGTGACGATCGATTGCCGATCCCGAACCGCGCTCATCGAAGCGACATCGCGCTGCAGCACCGCAGCACTGGAGCAGCAGCTCGACAGGGTTATGGACGCCCGGCCGGTGGTCTAACCGCCCAACCAAGCCGAGCGACACCACTCACCTCACCCATCAGGGCCAAGAAAATGACGCCACACGACTTCGTCGATGCACTCCAACGCGAGTGCGCGGACGCTGCCGTTCACGACAGCCTGCACCTGCTCCAGTCACCGCCCGGCCGCAGGCCCGCCCAAGCCCTGGTCGATCTCTCCAACTGGTACCTTGGCCTCGACCCTGCCGGGCAGGCCAATGTTGCCGCCGCCATGCGGGAAGCGGCCGACGCCACCCTGTTCGGCGTGCTGTGCGTCATCGACGGTGTTCGCGTGATCGAGGATCAGCCAGCGAAAACGGCATTCAGGCTCACGGCCATTGACGATGGCTCGGAGTCCGTCATATCGCCAGGTGCCGAACCCCTTCATGACCTGCTTCGGGCTGAGCCCTGACCTCCACCCAGGTAGCTCCCGCGCGGCACGGTTCAGGCGCCAGCCCCTGTCGCCCGGCTCGTGGCGCTGACGAAGCCTGGCGTGCCCAGTAACCCTGCCTGTTGCAATCGCCACGGGCACACGGCAATCTTTGATAATAATTTTCATTAAGCATTGTCGACATATGCCCTCCGCTTCTTTCGATGGCCAGCACCTGGCCCGCAATCGCGTTCTGCGACAGATGTTCGGCGACCACCATGGCTGGCTGCTGGAGCGCCTGCGCGCCCGTCTCGGCTGCCGTCACGACGCCGCGGACATGGCGGCGGAAACCTTCGCCCAGGTGGTGGCCCTCCCCGACCACCAGGGCATCCGCGAGCCCCGCGCCCTGCTCACCACCATCGCCAAACGGCTGGTGTTCGCCAGCTGGCGCCGCCGCGACCTGGAGCGCGCCTACCTCGAGGTTCTGGCGCAGCAACCGCAACGCCACGAACCGTCTGCGGAAGAACGGGCACTGGCCCTGGAAACCCTGCTGAACATCGATGCCATGCTCGACGGGCTGTCGCCGCGAGGGCGCAGCGCGTTCCTCTACAGCCAGCTCGAGGGCCTGACCTACGCCGAGATCGGCCGGCGCCTGGGTGTTTCCGCGCCACGCGTGCACCAGTACGTGGTCAAGGCCATGAGCCTGTGCTACCTGGCCCTGGAAGACGATGGCCGTTGAGCGCCTGCCCGCCGCGGTAGCCGAGGCCGTGGAATGGCTGTCGCGCCAGCGTTCCGGCAGCATGAGCGACAGCGAGGCGCGGCTTCTGCAACAGTGGCTGCAGGCCAGCCCGGATAACCGCCAGGCCTGGGAGCGGGTGCAGCAACGCCTCGGCCAGGCCTTCGACGGCCTGCCGGCGGGCAGCCACCTGGCCCTCGGCCGTAGCGCCCCGAGCCGCCGCCATCTGCTGCGTGGCGCACTGGGCCTGGGCGGTCTCGCGCTGGGCGGCTGGTGGCTGCAGCGCAGCGGCGTGCTGCCGCTGGGCAATGCGCACCTGCGCAGTGGCATCGCCGAACGCCGCCGCATCGAGCTGGAGGACGGCAGCCGCCTGCTGCTCAATGCCCAGAGCCGCGTCGAACAGCGCTTCGATGCACGCCATCGCCTGCTGATCCTGCATGAGGGCGCGCTGCTCATCGAGGTCGCCGCCGACCCGCAGCGGCCGCTGGTGGTACGCACGGCGTTCGGCGACGCACGCGCCCTGGGCACGCGCTTCTCGGTGGTGCTCGAACAACGGCAGAGCCGGGTCTGGGTGCAGGAGTCGCGGGTGCAGGTCAGCGTGCCGGCCGGCCAGCGGCTCGAACTGGGCAGTGGTCAGGGTGCCCGCCTGGATCACGCAGGCATCCACCCCCTGGACCCACGCCAGGCCACTGCGGACAGCTGGGCAGACGGCGTGCTGGAAGTCCACGACCAGCCTCTGGCGCACGTGGTCGAGGCGCTGCGCCCCTATCGCCGCGGGGTCTTGCAGGTGGCTGACGACGCCGCCGTGCTGCGGGTTTCCGGCGTGTTCCCGCTGGATGACAGCGAACAGGCACTGCGCTCGCTGGAGGAGGTGCTGCCGATCCACGTGGAGCAGCGCCTGGGCTGGTGGACCCGGGTGAGTCGGCGCTGAGGCCGGCCGTCGGCAAAAACGTCTCCCGGAAGTTTTTTGCGGGCGGCCCTTAATATTCGTGGCCGTCGCGTCACAACACAGGCATCGATCCCGATCCCTGGAGATACGCCCCATGCACCGCCCATTCCGCCACCCGCTCACGCCCCTGGCCATGGCCATGGCCCTGGCCCTGGCCCTGAGCGCCCCCTATGCCAGCGCCGACGACGTCGAACCGGTGCTGGCCGAGCAGCGGCTGCTCGGTTTCGACCTGCCGGCCGGCCCGCTGGAGAACAGCCTGACCGCCATCGCTCGGCAGAGTGGCCGCGGCATCGCCTTCGATGCGGCGCTGACGCGCAATCTGTCCGCCCCAGCCCTGCAGGGCCACTACAGCGACGAAGAGGCCGTGCGCCAGGTCCTGCGGGGCTCGCCGCTGCAGCTGAGCGTCACCCCCAGCGGCACCCTGACCGTGGCGCCCCGCGAACGGCAGGGGGCCATCGATCTGCAGCAGACCCACGTGACCGTCACCGTTGGCAGCCGTACGCCAACCTCGGTGAGCGAGACCGCGGGCACCGTATGGGTGGTGGAACAGGCGCAATTGCGCGAACAGCTGCAGACCGGGGTGAGCCTCAAGGAGGCCCTGGGCAAGCTGGTCCCGAGCCTGGATCTCGGCCCCGAGGGCCGTACCAACTACGGCCAGAACCTGCGCGGACGCGGCGTCCTGGTGATGATCGACGGGGTCAGCCAGAACAGCTCGCGTGGCCTGTCGCGGCAGTTCGACAGCATCGACCCGTTCAACGTCGAGCGCGTGGAGGTGCTCTCCGGAGCCAGCAGCCTGTACGGCGGCGGCGCCACCGGCGGGATCATCAACATCATCACCCGCAAGGGCGAAAGCGGTCCCCTCGGCTTCCAGACCCAGGCCAGCCTGAGCAGCGGCTTCAACGCCAGCGACGACCTGTCCAGCCGCCTGGCGCAGTCGGTGAGCGGTGGCAACGACAGCGTGCGCGGGCGACTCGGGGTATCCGTGGAAAAGAACGAGGCCTTCTACGACGCCGCGGGGGAGCAGATCTTCCTCGACAATACCCAGACCGACCTGCAGTACAACCGGCGCGTCGACGTGCTCGGCAGCCTCGGCCTGACCCTGGACGAGCAGCAGAGCCTCGATCTGCTGGCCCAGTACTACGATTCCGGCTACGACGGCAGCACGGGCATCTACTTCCCCAACCTCAACTACAACGGCCCGTCCAACCTCGATGACGCCCAGTTGCGCAGCGGCTACGCCACCGACCTGGAGCCGCGTACCCAGCGCACCCTGTTCAACGCCAGCTACCACCATACCGACCTGCTCGGCCAGGATTTCTACCTGCAAGGCTACCATCGCCGCGAGAACGACAATTTCTACCCCTTCACCTACTACAACCGGGGCACGCCCACGGGCAGCAACGGCGTGTACTTCGCCGCGTCGCAGCAGAATTTCGAGATGTCCGGGCTCAAGGCGCTGTTCGCCAAGCAATGGGACGCCTGGAAGCTGACCTACGGCCTGGACCTGGATCGCGAGCGCTTCAACGCCACCCAGAAGACCTTCGACGCACGTGTCTCGTCCGAGAGCGGCGGCCTCGACCTGGTCACCGCCAGCGAAGCGCCCCGCTACCCGAGCTACCGGGTCGCGGGCCTGTCCGGCTACCTGCAGCTGGACTGGAAGGCCACCGAGCGGCTGACCTTCTCCGGTGGTGCACGACGCCAGCACATGGACGTCGAAGTCGAGGACTACCGCGGCATCCCCGGCGGCGACAACGACTATGAGGTCGACCTGTACAACCTCAGCGCGCTCTATGAGCTGGGCGCGGGCCAGCAGGTGTGGGCCAACTACAGCGAAGGCTTCGACCTGGCCGACCCGGCCAAATACTACGGGCGCGCCGGCCTGGACGTCGCCGCCAACCCCCTGGCCGGGATCAAGAGCCGCCAGGTGGAAACCGGCTGGCGCTATGCCGACAGCGCCTGGGAGGCCCAGGCGGCGCTGTACTACATCTGGTCCGACAAGGTCATCGAGATCGACACCGCGACCCTGAACATCGACGTCGCCAGCAAGAAAAGCCGCGACTACGGCTTCGAGACGGCGTTGACCCGGCACTTCGACAGCGGCTGGCAGGCGGGCGGCAACCTGCACCTGGTGCGCTCGCAGGAGCAGGACGACCAGGGCGACTGGAAGAAACGCGATGCCAAGTCCAGCTCCCTGTCCAAGGCCACGGCCTTCTTCGGCTGGAGCGACGACCTCAGCCAGGCGCGGCTGCAGGTCAACCACGCACGCAGCCTGGAGGACGACGACGGCAACCGCATCCAGGGCTTCACCACCCTCGACCTGATGGGCAGCCGTGAACTCGGCATGGGCAACCTGTCGCTGGGCATCCAGAACCTGCTCGACCGGCAGTACAGCACCGTCTGGGGCCAGCGCGCGACGATGTTCTATTCGCCGACCTACGGTCCCGCCTACCTGTACGACTACCAGGGCCGCGGTCGCACCTACACCCTCACCTGGGCCATGAACTACTGAGGCGGCTGCTCACCTGAGGCACGGCCCATACCCTGCCCTTGGGCCGGCAGCCTGGGTCGAGCGCGGCGACTGCGGAGTGGTGATCGCTAACGCCGTTGGCTCCGGGATCACGCCTGGGGCTGACCGAAGTTACCAGTTGGTATGCTGCAAGCGTCCAATCTGGACGAGTATCAGAGGGGGCACAGGGTACATTGCCCCACTGGATAGTCATGCTTCGTCTACTGCCTACTGGGGGCGCTTGAGACTTGCAATGAGAAATATCGAAACTGACCGCCGAAGCTTTATCCCACTGCGAAGAGCGTACCTGTTCATCTCGGCGCTCGTGCTTGTGGTGTCGGCTATCGTTCTGCTCAACGAAGGCTTATGGGGCATTTTCGCGTTCTGCTGTCTCAATGCGCCCTTCCTGGCGATCGCTGTTTACTTGAAAGACGGAACGCTGAAGCGCTTCAATGAGACGCTTTCGAGCTTGGCGGATATCTAGCGCGTACTCAATCGACCTTGGCGCGAACCGCTCTCACACACCTCAACGTTCTGGAGGCAGCTTGGCCGTTTCCGTTCACTACGCAGCAAAACGCAAGGCGCCCCTGACCTGCAGCGAAGTTGCGACCATCACGGCGATTGTCGGGCATTACCGTGTCGATGGGCAGATCGAACAGTTCCTGGCCACGGGTAAGGGCCTCAATTGGGAATCCTTCGATTTCACCGTCAATCCCGAGCCGGGTGGCTTGCTGGAGACAGGCACTGTCTTCTCCGGCTCGACCAAATTGCCAGACAACAGGGAAGACGCCACATGGCTAGGCTTACAGCACTGGTGCAGATGCCTGTCGGCGATTCGCAACGCGGTTCCCGGCTGCGCCTGGCGGGTCGCTGTCGAGGATTACCCGTTGCAGTGGGACGAGCGGGCCCATGCATACGATCCATCCCGGTGACAGGACAAGCCGTCCGAATGTGCCTGCGGGAATCGGCGGCGGCGTGTTCATCGAAGGCACCGACTTGCAGCCGGGCGACACGGCGCGTGTGCGTATCGTCGATGCCAACGAGTACGATATGGGGACCGAGCGGGTTTAAGCCCCTCCCCTCACGACACCCCCCCATTGGGCCGGGAATCACGCCTCGCGTCAGCCCGGCTCGATGGGCGTCCTTGTATCAGGCCCTCTGGCCTCAAGGCAGGTAAACCATGAATCGCCGCAAGAAAATAAAACAGCTGCTGGAAGCCCATGCCAAGAAAGCCAATGCCAAGCTGGCGCCGAAGAACAAAGCCAAGTACATCTGCAAGGCCGACAGGCTGAAACTGGCCAATGAAGCGGCCAAGGCGCCAGTCGTTTCGCCCGAAGGCTGATTGTTTGGCAATCGCTTGGTGACACGCAGTCCCTCGTCAACACCAGCGAAGGGTCGAGCCTGGGGCCAAGACGCCATAGGGCTTGGCAGGGCGGCTACAGACCCCGCAACCAAACGTCAGGACGTAGAGGCAGTCATGTGCAAGCCATGGAAGATCGGCACTGTTTATTCTCTCTGTTTTTTGCTCAGTGCATGCATCGGATCGACACCGCCGCGAACCTGGTTCGAGGGCGAGAGCGGATGGCCGAGTGTTCACAGCTTCGAAGTCACCACACAGGGAAAACCGCAGCCCTTCGAAATCGTGACGAAAATCCATTATGTGGAGCAGTCCAGCACCTGGATCTACCTGTATGTGAATGACTTCAAAAGAGGCTCGGCCTCTATGAGTTATTCCGCCAAGGACGCCTATATAAAAAAGGAAAACGGCGAGCGCATCACGCCGACGCTTTATATAACCAGCCCGGACGCGGAAAACATATCGCCAGGTCTGCCATGGGCAGGGAAGATTCCGGATATCGCCGTACGCCAACGAACAGTCGACCCCAGCAACAGCGGGGGCATGCATGGCGGCGTTGATTTGCGTTTCGACACTGCACCGCCCGAAGCAGGATCACGCTGGACCCTGCACCTGGGGAAAGTGACCGTCGGGGATACGGACGTCGAAATCCCGGAACGAACGATAGTGCTCAGAGCCAGGCAGTGGTACACCGTGCCCGTGCAGTGACTGACCAGGTAGCTCGAATAGGTCGGGTGAACAACGCGAAGCTTGTCCGCCGCTCCAGGGTCTGTTGACGTTTCACCCACGGCCGCGCCGGAGCCCGGGAAAAACCAGGGCTCGCCCCGTGCAGCGGTGGGAACGGCACGCCCGAAATAACCGACATACGCGAGGCGACATGCAATACATCGTATTCATCAGTGAACAATCCTGTCCTGACGGCTTGTACAGCGGCCCGGTCGATCAGCAGGACGCCGACTACCTCGGCACCCGGGTCATGCCCCATCTGACGCCGTTGAGCGATGAGGATTACCTCGCCGGCCCGGCGGCGATTGTGCAGACCGCCGCTCGCTACGGCTACGTGCTCGACGGCCAGAACCTCTATTGGTGTATCGAATGGCAACCGGGTCTCGTCGTGGTGAAGTTTTCACCCGACGGCAAGATGGCATGGGCAGCCTTGCGCTCACCGGTGCCCGACTTCGGAGGCCGTGTCGCCCTGGAAGCCGATACCGCCCGATACGACGAAGAGGCTGACAATCCGCAATACAACCTGGTGTTCAGAAGCTGGGATGCCCAGTTCGACGAGCAGAACAGAATGCTGGGCGCATTCGAGCCGGCGTCGGCCCATGACGTGGAGGCATTCGATGCGGCATTGCGCCACGCCAATGCGCTGTCGACCCGGCTGGCCGCTCCTGCAGCGGGGAACCTGCAGGAGCGCCTGGAACGCTTCACGGCCCGCTGTGGCGAAGGCATCCGGATCCACTCATAGGCGCGATCGCGCCTGAGGTGTGTGGCCGTCTCACCAATCGCTGCGCGCCGGACCAGCCTGTTCGCGAGCGCTCCCGCCGGGGTGACCGCTCGCCGCGAGCGGCGCGGCGCGCCACCTGCCTCGGTTCCCCGGCTGCCGCACTGTGGGGAAGTGTTCTGTATGGCACTAAAGGAAAAGGGGCGGAAGAAGCCGGAAGAAAACGGAAAACCCAGGAGTGGTGCGGGGTTGGCAGGACAGGCTGCTAGAAATCGAGGCCAAAGAGACGCTTGAGACGAATTGGAGGAAACAGATGAAAAAGCCCGCTATACGCGGGCTTTTTGGCATCTGCACTTTCTAAATCATCCAGCCGCCAGCCCAGACTACCCGGCCGATGATCTGCAGCGAGTCCAGCCGCTCCTGAGGTACGACCATTGGTTCATACGCTGTATTGGCGCTGATGACCTTCACCCCGCCATCAAACAGCCTCTGCAACCGCTTAGCGTACAGCAGGTCATCCAGGCGGATGACATAGAAAGCTTCGCCCTGGAGCGTGTTGCGACCAAGGTCGACCATGACAGTATCGCCGTCACTAATTTCCGGTTCGTTGGAATCACCATCCACTCGAACCGCTGCAAGCGTCGCCGGGTCTAGCCCCTTCTTACGCAGGCTGTAACGCGTAAACGCTAGCATCGTGAGCACACGGGCGCCCTCAATCCACGAACCGTGCCCCTGGCTGATGTGTGCGTCATAGAGCGGAATGTGGGCATAGATGTCATCAACATCCGTAGCACCTGCACCCGGCTGCATCACCCCTTCTCCCGATGCTAGCCAATCAAGGGAGACGCCCTGCGCCCTCGCCAGTGCCGCAATGGAACTGAACGCAGGCATTCCTTCTGCCGCAATCCAGCGCTGCAGTGTCGACTGTGAGACCTGCGCTGCATCGGCTGCCTGCTTACGGGACGCGAACAGGTCAGCAATCGCCTCTATGCGGGTTTCCAATCCCGTATTCGGAAAAGAAACGGGCTCAGGCAGATTTTCTCTGTTTTTCTTTTCCACGTAAGTACCTGATTTATAAAGAATTCACTCGAATCCAGAATGCCATTCGTCCGTTTTCGGGAATAGAAACACGCAAATGCGGTTTACTCGCTCCCGAATGCGGGATAAATTGTCCGAAACCGGGCGTTAGGAAGCCCAAAAAAACCACCCCTAAAGATGGTCTGACATGGAAATCTTCGACGTACCTCTAGATCTGGACAGGCGCTGGGAATGGATCAAGTTCCAGCTACGCGTTCGCCATACAAGCACCGCCGAAATCGCTCGGCAGATGGAGCTCAACGAGCGCGCTATACGTAGTGCTAAGCATCGCTCCTACCCGCGTGTAGAACGGGAAATTGCCGCAGTTCTCGGCGTCCTTCCTGCTCAGCTGTGGCCAGAGCGCTGGAACGCAGATGGCACGCCGGTTAGACAGCGACCAAACAGGCCAGAAGCCAACGCAACGTCCACAAAAAAGGATACCGGATATTGTCCGGTAGAGAACAGTAAATCGGGACGGAGTGACAGGAATGCGTAGCTGGTTCACGCCTCAAGAACTGGCGGGCGTTGCAGGCATGCCAGGAACCGTTCAAGGCGTTCGTCAACTGGCTGCCCGCCATAAATGGGAAGGTCAGCGTCGGCTGGGCTCGAAGGCTATCGAATATTCATTCGCTCTGCTTCCGACAGCCACCCAAGAAGCATTGTTGGCGAAAGCGGTCGAAGAGACAGCGCCGCATGAACAACAACATCACGAAGAGAAAGAGTCCTTAACAGATGAGCGTGACGCTAAAAACGCATCACGCTTAAACGAAAAACAGCGCCAAGTAATGCAGGCTCGACTCGCATTCTGCCGAGAGATTGAACGCATGATGGATCTGGTGTCGCAGAAGACGGCCATCAACATCATGGTGTCCCATGCGCAAGCCGGCACCCTCTCGCCCTATTTGCAGGCACGTGTGGATTTGGCGAATGACCGCAAGACGGCCGAACGTGGTCTGTCCGAGCGCACCTTAAAGCGCTGGCTCGCCACCTGGCGCGCAGCCGAGCGTGATGAAAACTCTCTGGCACCTCTGCGTCAGCGTCAGAACTTGGAGTTGCCTGATTGGCTGCCAGCGTTTCTGCGGTGCTACCAGCGCCCTACTAAGCCAACGGTTGCCGCAAGCTACGCCGAGTTTATTGCTGGTTGGGTAGGCACTCCGCCGAGCATTCATGCTGTGCAGCGTTTCCTCAAGAAACTATCGCCGGATGCCCTGAATCGGGGCCGCATAAGCCCACAAGAACTGAAGGCATTGCAACCGTTTCGGCGCCGCTCGACCAAGAACCTGTTTCCGGGCGATGTGTATACGGCTGATGGTCACAAGTTTGATGCAGAGGTCATTAACCCGCTTACAGGCAAGCCGTACCGCCCGGAGATAACCACCGTTCTCGACGTGGCCACCCGCCGTGTCGTAGGGGTGTCGGTCGGTGAGGCTGAGTCCGCCATCGGGGTACTTGATGCTCTGCGCGATGCGGTGCGCGAGTGCATGTTCGCCATCTTCTACGTCGACAACGGCTCAGGCTTCGCTAATGAAACCGTCCGCGAGGTCGTCGACCGCCTAGGCGGCACCATGACCCATTCGCTGCCTTACAACAGCCAGGCCAGAGGGCTCTCTGAGCGCGGTCACCAGACCATTTGGGTGCGTGCAGCCAAGAAGCTGACCAGCTACATCGGCGCGGACATGGATAAGCACGCAGGCACCAAGGTGCATCGGATTGGCCGTAAGGAGCTGCGCGAATCAGGCAAAACCAGATTGATGCCCGAATTCGGTGTGTTTATGGCCGGGCTTGAACGCGAAATCACCGAGTACAACGACACCCCACACCGAGGCCTGGGCAAGGCACGCGATCCCCAGACAGGGGTACTGCGCCACCAGAGCCCCAATGAGGCTTGGCAGGCCGCCATCACCGAGGGCTGGGAGCCACTGCGCGCGAGCGTTGAGCTGGTCGAGTCGTTGATGCGTCCGCAGGTAACGCGCACCACTCGCCGTGGTGAGATTGCATGGGGTGGCAGCACCTATTTCCTCGCGGATCTAACGGCCTTGCATGGGCAAGAAATACGCCTGGCATATGACGTTAGAGATGCTAGCAAGGTCTGGACATACACCATGGAAGGCGAGCTGATCGGCGTGGCGAAGCTGGATGGAAACAGCACCGATTACATGCCACTGACCATGGTCGAGCAAGCCAGGGAGAAACGTACGCAAGGGCAATACAAACGAGCGGTGGACAAGCTTGAGACGTTGACAGGCAACCGAGTCGAGATGATTGCACCGACCACTGCACCGTCAGCCACATTGCCCGCAGCCGAACGCACAGCGGCCCTGGAGTACGCCCGCACGCTCGATGCTCAACGGCCCACCTTTGAGGTGCCAGGCGACGACGTAGCGCGGTATCGGTTGTGGATCAAGCTGGATCAGCGGCTGACCGCTGGGGAAGAACTAAGCGACGCAGAAGCGACTTGGTGGAAGCGGTATCCGAATCATCCTGACTTCATTGCGATGCAGGAAGTGTTTCAACAACACGCGGGCTGAGGGGCCCGCGTTTACAGCACTAAACGTGTGCCAACACGTTAGCAAACTAGGAGTAGCTACATGAGTGTAACCAAGATTGTTCCTTTGACCAACGTCGGTCTATTGTCCGGGGCCATGAAGCGAGCTCAAGCTCGCCCTATAGGCTTGCCGGGTTTAGTCGCCATGTATGGCCCCAGTGGCTACGGCAAGAGTGCAGCCGCTGCCTTCGCGGCGAATCAACATCGCTGCTACTACGTCGAGTGCCGCGACAGTTGGAGTAAAAAGGCTTTTTTGCAGGCCATCCTTCGTGAGATGGCAATCCACCCTGGCCGCACTATGTCCGAAATGGTCGACCAGATCGCTGTACAGCTTTCGGCCTCGCGCCGCCCGCTGATAGTGGATGACGTGCAGTACCTGCTTGATAAGGCTGTGGCAAACGTACTGACCGATGTCTACAACGCCAGTGAGGGCACTATCGTACTGATCGGCGAAGAACGAGTACCAGCCTCCCTCGCCAAGCTAGAGCGACTTCACAATAGAGTGCTGGAGTGGGTTCCAGCACAACCGGCGACGTTGGACGACTTACGTCAACTGGCTGAGCAGAGCTATCCCGAAATGTCCTTCAGCGATGACCTGTTGGAAGACCTCAATCGTGCAACCCGTGGCTGCCTGCGCCGTGCGGCGGTGAACCTGTACAAGGTGCAATCCGAAGCCAGCGCAATGATGCGTGAGCGTATCGACCTGGCAGCGTGGGGCAATCGTGGCTGGTTCACTGGCGAAGCTCCAATCAGGAGGGCTCGCTGATGCTACGCAAAGCGTTCAATGCCACAGCAGCCACGGGTAAAGAGCCACGGCAACGTATCTGGGATGAGATTCGCGTGCTGGGTGAAGGCTTCACAATGCACGATATCACCCGCCGTTCCTGTCAGATGCCCGCAGACGTCAGGATCTACCTCCATGCGCTAGCTCAGGCAAAAATCATCGCTGTACTTGAGCCGAACAAGCTACCCATTCGAGTCGTTTGGCGCCTAGTGCAAGATGAAGGGGTTGATTACCCACGGCTGAATGCCAAAGGTGAGCGCACAACTGCTCACCTCGCTATTGAGAACGTCTGGCGCACACTGCGCATCCTTGGCAATGACCTGACCATACATGAGTTGCATGCGGCAGTTTGTGTTGGTGAAGCCAAGATCAACGTACGGCGCTTGAGGGACTATCTCAATGCCCTGGCCACAGCAGGTTATGTGGTACGTACTCAGAACCCAAAGCCCAAGGTTGGAGACACCTTCCGCCTAATTCCTTCACGCTACACCGGGCCAAAACCGCCTGTCGTACATGAGATGCAGTCTCTTCAGGTTTATGACCCGAACCTTGAGCGCGTGGCTTTCGCCAAGGCAGCCAGTCAACAGAGCGAGCCCTACGAAGACGTGTGGGCCAAAGAAGAAAACGAGCGCGCTCGCGCCCTGCTGGCTGAGTGGTCAAGCATGGACTGGAAGCAGCACCCCGAGTTGGCTGACCTACTGCAGCGCACACGCCTTGAGCTTGCCCCGATCACTGGCACGGGGACAGTCCAATGAGCCGTGTAGACATCTCTGCCTGGGGAGCAGAACCGCCCCTGTTCATCCGTCTGCTTGCCGCTGAAGCGAGCTGCACCGACAAGAGCAAAGCTGCAGCCCGTATTGGCATGAGCCGCACGGCAGTAAGCCTGGTGCTGGCCAACAAGTACACCAGCCCCAGCACTGCTGGTGTCGAGCGCCGTGTTATGGAGGTTCTTGGTCGGATCGAGTGTGCCGCCGTAGCTGAGCCGATCACAGTGGAGCAGTGCCAAAGCTATCGCGCGCGCCCGGCGCCGACTCATAACCCGCAATCCATGCAGCACTGGCGCGCCTGCCAGCAGTGCCCGATGAATCCGAACTGCACAGGGGGTGGCCATGCAACCGTCCATTGAGCAGCCGCGCCCGCTCAGGGTGCTGACTGAGGTATTTGCGAACCAGCTCTGCGCGTTTAACGCTGCATCCCGAGCACTACGCCGTGCAGGCGTTGTGATTCTCAGCCAGGACAGCGAACACAACTGCATTGTTATCAGCCACGAAATGGCGAACCGCATTGCTGATTGCCTGACCTTGCAAGGGTTCGCTCAGTCACCATCGGCAGGTAGCACGCTGTACCGAGCGGTAAGCGATGGGGTGACTGTTCAGTGGCGAGAGCCCATCAGCAGTCGTAAGCGATACGACTGGGAGCTGCATTGATGCGCACACGATGCCCGAACTGCGGAACCACGTTGAGCCTTGACGCGCTCATTGCACACGACGGTGCCCGTGAAGCGCTGGGTGTTGCGTTCAAGTTGTCAGGCCCGCTTGGCAACGCGCTGATTCGCTACCTGGGTCTCTTTCGTCCCGATGCCCGCGAACTGACGCTGGATCGTGTGGCCAAGCTGCTGGGAGAGCTGTTGCCGGACATGCAGGCCCAGCGGGTCGAGCGTAACGGCCAGATTCACGATGCACCGCCAGCGGCCTGGGTATGGGCCATTGAGCAGAGCCTCATTGCGCGTGAATCTGGCCGGCTGGTCACTCCACTCAAGGGGCATGGCTGGTTGTATCAGGTAATCAGCCAATGGCAACCAGAGGCAGCGACAGCCGTTGCATTAACGGGCGCAACAGCTCGCCTGTCGGGCCGGCCAACTAGCCAGACAGCCAATGCCATCGCCGCGCTTCAGGAGCGCATCAATGGCGGATAAATGGTTGGAGCGCGAAGTGGCTCAGGGGTTGATGGGGCTGATAGCCCTGCGCCTGGACGGAGCGCCCGCCGCCGACTCGGTTACTCAGACTATGGACATCTGGCTGGTTGCCCTGAGCAAGGGCCGCTACTGGGAGGAGGAGCAAGACGCAGAGCGGTTCAAGCAAGCCTTTAGCACCTTGTTTGCCACCTGCGACCGCTGGCCAGCACCGGCCAGACTTCTAAGAGAAATGCCTGCCCGCAAGGGACTGCCGGCCCTGCCCAAACCAGAGCTGACAGATACGCAACGAACCAATGGGCGGAGGCAGTTGGCTGACTTGATCGCCAGCTTGAAGCCCCGCCTCAAACAGACAAAGGAACAGCACCAATGAACACGATTCCAGATGGTTATCGCCAGGACGCACAGAAACGCCTGGTGCTGGAAAGCTTGATCAAGCCAATCGACTTGGAGCGCGACCGCTTGGTCTGCGAGCTGGTCGATCTCGCACGAGATCTCAAAGCGAAGATGGTCGCATTTAAGGCAGGCGCTTTTGGTGACATCGAGGCATTCGTGGATCTTTCCGCCGAGCAGTACAACGCGAAGCTGGGCGGCAAGAAAGGCAATGTCAGCCTGCTGAGCTTCGATGGGCGCTACAAAATCCAGCGCGCTATCCAAGAACGCATTGCCTTCGATGAGCGCCTGCAGGCTGCGCGATCACTAATCGACGAATGCTTGGTCGAGTGGACGCAAGGGGCACGGCCTGAGCTGCTGACAGTGGTTAACGAGGCTTTCCGCGTCGACAAGAACGGCGACATCAGTACGGCCCGTGTGCTCGCACTGCGCCGCTTGGAAATTCAAGACGAGCGCTGGAGCCGCGCAATGATTGCGATTGCCGAAGCCTGCCAGGTGGTGGGTTCAAAAGCTTATGTCCGCATCTATGAGCGTCTTGGCGACTCGGACAGCTTCACCCCTATCAGTCTCAACCTTGCGGAGCTTTGAATATGCACATCACATATTTCGCTCATTGCGGGAAGGACGGCGCTATTCAGATTGGGCGCAAGGTGCCAGACGGCGCCATTGGGATCGCGAAAGGAACCCGCGATGTACTGCACAAGGTGCTGGCGGGTACTGCGGTAACCGGCCCAGGTGGGGAGACCTTGGTGCCGGGCATGCGCGAGAGCGCCACCGAACGTGCTGCACTCACTGAGTTAGCCCGCTTCATCCAGCAGCTTGGCGAACAGAACAAACCAGGATTCAGGGCGCTGGGCGCCTGAGCAAACAAACCAAAGCGCGACAGACGCTCAACACTTACACGGACATATCGAGAATACCCATGGCTAAGTTCCAGATCATCATTGAAGACAACGAAGAGATTGGCGGCGTGAACATCAGCGTTCACGGCGGGCAAGGTGGCCAGACGCGCGCTGCGCAGCTAACCAGCGTGATGATTCAGCAGGCTCGCCTGATCGCACGTATTCCACTGCCAGATGCCCTGCAGGCAGGCGCCCCGTGCAGTTGCGATAAGTGCCAGGCGATGGCTGAGAAGATCGCCCTCAACCCCACCATCCACTAAGCGAAACCGCCCCGGCCTAGCCGGGACGGTCTGCCCAGCGTGGTGGCTGGGTACTGACGAGCAGCCAATATGAGCAAGAAGAGAACACCCCAGGTGCGTCAGCAAGACGCCCAGCGGCAACAGAACAAACGCGACAGAGATGCCGAGCACCGTGAACGCATGGGTGCGGAGGTAATCAAGGTGACCACCTACCGTGGCACCCGTAGCGACCTGGAAACCATGCAGCAGGTTGGCGGGTTTGAAGAGCGCGACGAGGCAATAACCCTGGCCGTGCGCTACATGGCAAGCATGGCCAGGCGCAACCCTGCCGCCTACCTCGACGCAATGAACCCGAGGAGTCCTGTATGAGCGCAGCAAAACAGAAGATCCAGATCGCCCGCCGCCAGCTTGGCCTGGACGATGACGCTTACTACGCCATTCTGGCTCGCGTTGCCGGGGTTAAATCATCCACTGACCTTACACCTGGTCAGGTCGGTCGTGTGCTGGCTGAGCTGGAAAGGCTTGGCTTCAAGCCAAAGACTGCAGCTAAGCGCACCGACCGCCCGAAACCTAAGCCGAGCTCCGACCGTAAATCCCAGGTTGGCAAGATTGAGGCGCTACTCGCAGAGGCAAATCGCCCATGGAGTTACGCAGATGCCATGGCTCAACACATGTTCAAAGTCGAGCGAGTGGAATGGCTCGATGGAGACCAACTGACACGAATGATTGCCGCGCTGATCTACAACGCTAAGCGCAACGGGAGGCTGTGAGTGACTGGACTATTTGAAGATGACATCGACAAGCTAGACCCTATAAAGGTGCTGGCCAACATGGCAGATCCCGCGATCTTGCATCGCTGGGAAGGTACGCTGAAAGAGATGGTCGAGATAGCCGAGGCAGAGCTGCGTACCAAAATGCCGGACTTACCCCAGGTGCCAGAACTGGCAAGGGCTGTGGTGTTTGCCATCTGTGACACCATGGGTGGTTCGGTGATCTACCTGCCCCGTGGCGATGCGCTGAAGAAGGCGGTGCGTGACGCGTCGATCTTTCGGGACTGGCGCGAGCACAACATTCAGCCCATGGAGTTGGTAAGGAAATACCGACTTGCCTCACCAACCATTTATGACATCATCGCCCGTCAACGGGCCTTGCATCGCCGCAACGAGCCCGACCTATTCGGGTTCGATGAAGGAACGGTGCATTGAAAAAAGGACTGTCAGCACTTGTGCTGCTTTTGCCTCTTATTGGCCACACGGCGGATATTCCCAAAGCAGTCAGTGACGAGGTTGCCGCACGGGAAGCTAGGGGGAACCAAGCGCTGGCAGTCAATCTATGGGATAGCAACGTGCGAGCCTGTGAGAGCAGGAACCTGCCCACGCTATTCTCCATCATGAAAACCGTCGACACGCGCCTTGAAGCGCAGCCCGATGACCATCAGAAGTATAGGGCCCGCTTCGTTTACTCTGGTTGTAGGCAAATGCTGCTTAATGTGGCCTCGTTGAATGGGGCATGCCTGAACAAGATTCCTGACGAGCAATCGCAGCAGTATGCCTCTAAGAGGTGGAAGGATGACTCCGCACAGTGCGCTCGCGAGATTGAATCTCCTGACTTGGGCTACGACGTGACGAAGCCCGTCGACAGAAAGCAGGAACTCCTGTCCGAGGGATACACAGGCGATGAAGCCGAAGAGGTGATGCGCGTAATGCGCAAAGCCGCTGGAGAAAACGAGTAATCAGCGAAACCCCGCCAAATGCGGGGCTTTTTCTTGTGCCTTTAAGAAACTCCCGCAGACCCCGCCTCACGCGAACCTAGCGTCGTTCCCTACGATGCAGGTTCAGCCATGCAACAGACCCCAGCGCCCTCTTCACCTCGGGCTTACGCAGATCAGATGCTCGCCTGCCATACCGATGCAGAGCGCGAGCAGGTTTACCGACGCTGCCCTACTGAATGGCACGGCATGGTTAACCGCCATGTGGAACTAGCTAGGCAAAAAAACGCGAAGTTCACCGCAAAGCGGGAAGCCCTACGCCTTCAAACAAAAGCGGAAGTGCCGAGTATTGGCAAGTATGTGCCTCCGATGGCCAAGCGTGGCTCTGCGGTTGTTGCTGCTCAGCACCTGGCGAATGCCCGCGCCTCAATCGGAGGCACTGCACCATGTCGCTAAGAGGCAGGATTACAGTTGGTACGCTGCTGCTGGCTAGCGCGCCACTGATGGCGTTCCTAGGCACTTGGGAGGGCGACGGTCAGAACACAGTCAAACCAGACAATCTGGCCCGTGGCCTGCCTACCGTCTGCAAAGGCATCACCAAACATACCAGCCCCTATCCGGTAATCGTTGGCGACTACTGGTCAGATGAGCGCTGTGAAGAGGTGGAACGCCTGGTTGTGAGCAAGGGCCAGCTGGAATTGGCCGATTGCATCACCAATACCGCAATAACTCAGAGCACGTTCGATGCCCTAAGCAGCCATGGCCACAACGTCGGTAACCCTTCGACATGCGCAAGCCGTGCTGCCGTACTGATCAATATGGGCCGGGTGACAGAAGGCTGTAACGCCCTGGCGTGGGGGGCTGACGGCCGCCCGGTGTGGGCCTACGTCACCGATGCACAAGGCAGAAAGGTATTCGTGCGCGGTTTGCACAATCGTCGCCTGGCTGAAGTTCGCCTGTGCAAGGAGGGGTTGTGATGCTCGACTTCCTACGGCCTTGGTTTCCCCTGGTGCTTATCGGGGCGCTAGGCCTTTGGGTCAACCACCTGCAGGACGGAGCGTATGAAGACGGCTACTCGAAGGCTCAAACCGAGGGTACTCGTGCCCTGAATCTGTTGCGCGGAGAGCACCAAGCGAAAGAACTAGCCGATGCCAAAGCAGCTGCCAAACGCCTGCAGGAAGAACAGACGCGCAACGATGAGTTAGCCACTGATCTCGCTGAGCAGCAACGCCAACACCGTAAAACCACCGACCGACTTTCCGGGGAGATTGCCCGTGTCAACGACCTATACCGTCAGGCACTCGACACGCCGCCTGAGCCCTTGCCTGCTTGCATGTTTACTCGCGGCTTTGTCCGGGTGTGGAACGAGGCCACCGGAGCTAGCACCGAGCTGCCCGCCGCCACAGTACCCGGCGGAGCTAATGCGCAAAGCACCGAAGCCAGAACACTTGACCAACTACCCGCAGGCATCGGCCGGGCCGACATCCTTGCCCATCACGTTCGTTATGCCGAGCAGTGCCGCAACACAGCAGCACAGCTCGATGCTCTGATCGATGCTGTACAGGGAACCAAGTAATGCCATTTCCCGAGGTAACGCAGTTGGGCATCGCTGAGCTGATCGGCTGGGCTATCAGCCTGTTGGGCATCTTTACCACCATCGTTTTCGGCCTGGTCAAGCTGCTGCTCAACCAGATGGAAAAGCGCATGACCGAGCGCGATCAAGCCCAAGAGAACGCTTTCTCCAAGCTGATCGAGCGGCAGGACAAGGACGCAGAGGCGCTGCGGCAATTGGAAAAAAGCTTCCTGCGCTTCCAGGCCGACTTGCCGCTGCAGTACGTACGACGTGAGGACTACGTGCGCAATCAGACGATTATCGAGGCCAAGCTTGACGCGCTGGCCAGCAAGCTAGAACTCATTCAGATACGAGGCAAAGCACATGATTGATGCAGCCAAGGCCCGGCGCGAATCCATGCGCTGGTACATCCTGCTAACCCTGAACAACTCTCGTCCGCTCGATCCACATGAAGCGGTTGTGCTGTCGACCATTCAGGGCATTTACCCCGACGCCACTCCGCTGGAGCTGCGCCGCGAACTCGACTACCTGGCAGACCGATCCACTGTGACCCTCAATAAACAGCCGTCCGGCGTGTGGATCTGCGGCCTGACCAGCCTGGGCGTGGACATCACCGAATACACCGTTGATTGCCGCGCAGGTATTGCGCGCCCTGAGAAGTACTGGGGCGGCGCCTGATGCCACCGCGTAGCAAGGTAGCGGCTCTGCCCCCCGAGGTTAAAGCCTGGCTTGACCGGGAGCTGGTGGATAACAACTTCAGCGGCTATGAGGCGCTGTCTGCCGAGCTGGCCGGGCGTGGATTCACCATTGGCAAGAGCGCCCTGCATGCCTATGGCCAGACCTTCGAGGATCGTCTATCAGCTCTTCGAGTAGCCAGCGAGCAAGCCCGCGCGGTAGTGGCTGCTGCCCCAGACGAAGAAGGCGCCGTGAACGAGGCGCTGATGCGCTTGGTGCAGGAACATCTGTTCAAGCTGCTGATGACTGACGGCAAGCCGATTGATCTGCCCAAAGTGGCGAAGGCCGTCGCTGAACTCGGCCGTGCCTCTGTCGTGCAGAAGAAATGGCAGGCCGAGGTTCGTGCCAAAGCGGAGGCCGCCGCCAGCCAAGTAGAAAAAATAGCGAAGAAAGGTGGGCTCAACGCCGAAACAGTGGCGGAGATTCGGCGCGAGATTCTAGGGGTAGCATCTTGAAGCTACCAGAAAGGTCTACGTGCAGTGGTATAGCGCACAGCCGGAGCAGAGCTCCTAGTCCAAATTTTTGTTTTGCACTCAGGGCAGTCAAGCCGCGCGGCCCCATGAAGAGTAATCCTTTTTCCGTTCTCAAAGCATCGAGAGCAAAAGTAGGTCTTTTCAGTATCAGCGCTGTCAACCTGTGTCTTTGCGATGTAGGCATGAGTGCCCGTGGTAAAACGGTGCACGACATATTCGTCGGAGAAATCCGTTGCCGATTGCGAGAGTCGACGCTCCCTTTCCAGCTCTTCAATTCGCTTGATGAGATCCATTTGCTGAAGTTGAGCGCTCATCAGTTGCTGCTGAAGATCAAGCAGGCAATTGTTCAGCTCGAACACTCGTTCTTTCACAATGCTCTCGTCACGGATACTAACAAGAGCTTGGCTTATTTCCTTAACCGCATTAGCGCTCGACACAGCGCCTGCAAACCAATCAAGCATTTAGCGTCCCTCCCAGAACAATTCGTCAAGAGCGTAGCACCGAAGGTGGCGCAATGAGCAGTGCTCATGCCTCGCCACTTCAGGCCCTCTCGCCTTTTTCCATCGAATCCAGCTCGGATAAGGCGATTGATATTCCGGGCGTCTTGCTCGCATACCAGAAACACTGGATCGGCATTCGCGCCCCACTCAAAGTCGGCGAGAAGTCCCGCCGTATTGGCCTGACCTGGGCCGAAGCGGCGGATAACGTGCTGGTCGCTGCCTCGGCCAAGTCGGCCGGTGGCCAGACCGTCTATTACCTGGGCTACAACCAAGACATGACGGTTGAGTACATCCAAGCCTGCGCGCTGTGGGCTCGGGCGTTCAACTATGCCGCAGAAGAAATCGAGGAAGGCATCTGGCCAGATGAAGATCCGGACAAGCACATCAAGACGTACACCATTGTTTTCCCCAGCGGCCACCGCATCGTTGCGCTGACCAGCCGGCCGTCTAACCTGCGCGGTCGCCAGGGCATCGTGGTAATCGATGAGGCGGCATTCCATGCGGATTTGGCTGAGCTACTGAAGTCCGCACTGGCCCTGCTGATCTGGGGCGGTGAAGTGCACGTGATCAGCACCCACAATGGCACCGAGAACCCGTTCAATGAACTGATTGAGGAGATCCGTTCCAAGAAGCGCAAAGGCGTGCTGTTCCGCTGCACCTTCGCCGAGGCCGTAGCCGATGGGCTTTACCAGCGCGTGTGCCTGCGCAAGGGCATTCCCTACGACAAGGAAGAGGAAGCTGCCTGGGTCGCGGACGTATACAGCTTCTATGGTGATGCAGCCAACGAAGAGCTGGACTGCATACCAAGCCAAGGCGGCGGCGCCTACTTCAGCCTGGCGCTGATCGAAGAGCGCACCAGTCGTGAAACCCCCGTGCTCCGTCTGGCCTATCCCCAAGGCTATGAGGTCACGGCCGAGTATCTGCGCCTGGCCGACTCCCAGGACTGGTGCGAGCGTGAGCTGCTACCGCTGCTGCAGGCTATGCCCAAAGACGTACAGAGTTTCTACGGCATGGACTTCGCCCGTAGTGGCGACCTCTCGGTGTTTTGGCCGCTGCTCAAAGAGCAGGACTTGCGCAAGCGTACGCCCTTCGTCGTCGAGCTGCGTAACGTCCCATTCAAGCAGCAAGAGCAGATCCTCTTCTATATGGTTCGTCGCCTGCCTAACTTCCTGAAAGGCGCGCACGACGCCCGAGGCAACGGCCAGCAGATCGCCGAATCTGCCGCCGTCGAGTTCGGTTACAACCGTATCGAGCAGGTAATGCTTACCGAGGGCTGGTATCGCGACAACATGCCTGGCCTCAAGGCGGATCTGGAAGACGACACCCTTTACGACATTCCGGCCGACAAGGACGTGGTGACCGACGTGCGGGCTTTCCGGGTCGTGAAAGGTGTTGCCCGAATTCCCGAAACCCGCACCACAGAGAAAGGTGGCGCCAAGCGCCACGGTGACGCCGGTATCGCCCTGGCCCTGGCTGATTTTGCGTCCCGCCAGGAAGTGGAAATTTTCGAGTACCACCGCGTGAATCACGCCGCTGGGCACACCCGTGCCATCGAGAGCGGCGCGGGTTGGCGCACCAAGAAAGGCATCTGGTAATGGCTAAGTCCACCATCGTCGACCAGTACGGCCGACCAATCGAATACGACCAACTCACCGAGGAAGTGGCCGGCCCGCGCATTACCGGCGTGCGGCAGATTTGGCACCCGAGTGTAGCCAGTGGTCTGACCCCTGGTCGGCTGGCGACCATCCTGCAGGCCGCAGCCGAGGGAAATGCCCACGACTACCTCACCCTGGCCGAAGAGATGGAAGAGCGCGACCTGCATTACGCCTCGGTACTCGGTACACGGCGTCTCGGCCTGGGCGGCCTGCAGGTGCGCATCGAAGCGTTCAGCGATGACGCCGAAGACGTACGCCGTGCCGATGCGTTGCGCGAGCTGGTCGACGCCCCCGAGTTCGGTGAGATGCAGTCCGACTTGACCGACGCGCTCGGTAAGGGCTACGCCGTCAACGAAATTATCTGGGATCGCAGCGGCAAGACGTGGACACCAGAGCGCTTTGAGGAACGCGATCAGCGCTTCTTCCAGTTCGACCGGGAGACCGGCCGAGAGCTGCGCCTGCTCGATGACGCGGCTCCGATGGATGGGCTGCCGCTGGCACCCTACAAGTTCATCGTGCACTACCCGCGTATCCGTTCCGGCCTGCCGATCCGTGGCGGCTTGGCCCGTCTGGCTGCAGTTGGCTACATGTGCAAAGCCTGGACGTGGAAAGACTGGATGGCCTTCGCCGACATCTTTGGCATGCCGATGCGTGTGGGCCGCTACGGGCCAGGCGCAAGCAAGGATGACATCGGTGTGTTGATGTCTGCCGTGGCCAACCTAGGCAGCGACGCAGCGGCAGTGATCCCGGACAGCATGCGCATTGACTTCACCCAAGCGGTACAGGTCGCCGGGGCCGGTGACTTCTTCAAAGGCTTGGCAGAGTGGTGGGACAAGCAGATCAGCAAGGGCATTCTCGGCCAGACCATGACGGCCGACGATGGCAGCAGCATGGCCCAGGCCCGCGTGCATGACGGCATTCGTCTGGATCTACTAGAGGCCGATGCCAAAGCGCTGAGCAACACACTCAATCGCAGCTTAGTGCGGCCTTGGTGCGACCTGAACTTCGCACCTGGGCGCGGCTATCCGAAGCTGGTCGTGGTGGTGCCCAACCCCGAAGACATCAAGGCGCTGGTCAGTGCGCTCAAGGGTCTGGTGCCTATGGGCCTGGAGGTCGAGCAGTCGGTCATCCGCGACAAGCTGAACCTGCCTGAACCAGACAAGGGCGCCAAGCTGTTACGTGCACCTGGCTCGATGCCGATTGAGGTGCCCGCACTGGCTCAAGCCACAAACCGGGAACTGCCAGCCCGAACGGCTGCTCCCCCCGATATCGTCGACAACCAAGTGCGCACCCTTGAGCAGGCAGTGGCAGGTTCGATGGATGACATGGTGGACGATATTCGCGAACTGCTGGACTCGGTATCCACACTGGAAGAGTTTCGGGATCGGCTAATCGAGGTGTACCCAGGAATGAATACCGCCCAGTTAGCTGATGCGATGGCCGATGGTATGGCGGCTGCTCAGTTGGCTGGGCGGTGGGATGTGGTGCGTGGCCTATAGCTACTTGTCAGAAAGGAGAACTGCCAGAGCGCTAAGACCAGCGGCAACAGCGATAAAGAAATTACCCTGTGAGCCTAGATTCAACATATCAGCTACCAACGCTCGATAGCCAGGCTGATCCGAAACATCAATGGAGTGGAGTTGTTCCTGAAGTCGTCCTAGTTGATAGACAACCGAAGCGCCCATAACAGCCATTAGTGCGCCTGTAACTGCTAAGAGACGCCGAACGTGCTTTATCAACATACATTGACCCTTCCTGTGGATTCAAAGCGATAGTAGGTGTGTATGGCAGTTTCCCATGGATCTATTCCGTTCCGTGAACAGATTGATTATTTCAAAAACAAGATTGATTTACCAACCAGCTCTTGGACTGATATTTATCAGCAGGAACATGACTACGCTTTTGTAGTGGCCGGTGCCAACAAGCGTGCACTGCTGGCTGATCTACGTGGTGCTGTTGAAAAGGTCATTACCAGCGGCGGCACGCTTGAACAATTCAGGCAGAACTTCGACAAGGTGGTCGAGCAACACGGCTGGCAGTACAACGGCGGCCGTGGCTGGCGTACTCGCGTCATTTACGAAACCAACCTGCGCCAAAGCTACAACGCTGGCCGGGAAGCGCAGATGGCTGACCCTGCGCTACGCAAGCGCCGGCCTTATGGCTTGTATCGCCACGGCGACAGCGCCAATCCGCGCCCCCAACACTTGGCCTGGAACGGCTTGGTGCTGCCGCTGGATGATCCGTTCTGGGCGACTCATAGCCCGCAAAACGGCTGGGGCTGCAAGTGCAAGAAGTTCATGCTCAGCGAGCGCGACCTGGAGCGCCAAGGCCTGGCAGTCGGCAGCTCGCCTGCCATCGAGTATGAAGACCACGTGATCGGCAAGAACAGCCCCAGCGGCCCGCGAACTGTGCGACTGCCAAAGGGCATTGATCCAGGCTTCGACTACGCCCCTGGTCGCTCGCGACTATCCGAGGCAGTGCCGCCTCTGCGAGCAGTAGACCCATTACCAGATCCTACCGGCCGGGCCAGCAGCGCGACTGGTGCAGGACTGCCCAACCGGCAGCCGTCAGCAGCGCTACCACCGCCAAGGCCTGCCAAGGCAGAGCGCCTGCTACCCGAGGGACTGGAGGACGAACAGTATCTAAGTCGCTTTCTTGACGAGTTCGGCGCCACCGCCGAGCAGCCTGCGGTGTTCAGGGACGTGACCGGCGATGCTGTCGTCATCGGTCGGGAAATGTTCACCAATACCAAAACGGGCAAGCTCAAGATCAGCAAGCGTGGCCATGCGCGTGAGCTGCTGCTGTTGGCTGACGCACTCAAGTCGCCCGATGAAGTGTGGGTGCGGTTGGAATGGCAATACGCCCAGAGCAAGGCTGTAGTGCGCCGCCGCTATATAAGCCGCTTCAACGTTGAGGGCGAGCCCGTGCCAGCGCTGGCCGTGTTCGAGGTTGGCGACGATGGGTGGGACGGCATTACAACATTTGCCCCTGATGCCAAAGACCCCGACTATCTGGAGCGGCTACGCCTGGGCGTGCGGCTCTATAAACGCGGGCAATAAAAAACCACGCGCCGCCACACGTGGTTCACCCTGGCTGTAGGCCTGGAGGTTCTGGCGGGAACAGCTCAGCCAATGGGCGAAGCTTAATAGTAGGAAGGTTCGATGGCCGGCGCAACGTTGGATGTAGAGGTAGATAGCAGCCAGGTTGGCGAGATGCTGGCCAAGCTGGCCGAGCGCATGGACGATCTGCGTACGCCGCTGGAGGATATCCGCGAGTACCTGCACCAATCCACTGATGAGCGGTTCAGCCAGCAGGTCGCTCCGGACGGTTCGCCCTGGGCACCTTTGGCACCATCCACCCTGGCCAAGAAGAAAAGCCCACGCACCCTACGTGAAAGCGGAGACCTGCAGGACACCTTGCGTGGCCAGGTTGAGGGCGACGAACTGCTGTTCGGTACGGATCGACCCTACGGTGCCGTGCACCAGTTCGGGCAAAAGGCTGGAGCATCAGGCCGCAATCGTCGCGGGTCGCCTATTCCGTGGGGGGACATTCCAGCACGCCCCTACTTGGGACTTTCTGCTGAGGATGAAACCGAGATTCTCGCTATCGTCGAAAGCTGGTTACTTCCAGTGTAGGGGCGGCTACCAATCAGGCGCGCTAAGGGGCTTAACCGTAAGGCTGCAGCCCAAGGTATAGCAGCAACCTGCCATCTGCGTTAGAGATGCGTTAGATTTGCCTTAAGCCGACAGCTCTTGAGGTTCCAAGGATGAAGCAACTGATATTAGACCGAATGGAAGTAAACCTTGCCCGTGCAGAGACGCTGGTGATGATTTACAAGACTCACCTAAAGGGGACTGGCAGGGGGAGGCGCGGGCATGCGAAGACGGACGTACTTCGTGCTGCTGTCGTGTTCATCCATGCGAGTGTTGAAGAAGTTTTGAGGAGTACCGCTTACTGGAAACTTCCTCTCGCAGGCTCAACTTACCTGGATAACCTCTTCCTTCCAGGTGAGGGAAAAAAGGTTGCGCTAGGGGCGCTAGCTGCACACCGAGGGAAGACGGTGGATCAAGTGATCGCCGAATCTGTGAATGACGAGCTGGAAAAATCGAACTACAACAACCCCAAAGAGATAGCTGCTCTCTGCATGAACGTTGGGGTATTACCAACGGATGTGAATCATCATTTCGCGGTGATCGATCTGATGATGAAGCGTCGGCATAAGATTGTTCATCGCGCAGATCGCTCTGAGATTGTGGGCCGAGGTCAGTATCAGTTCGCCCACATCAGCCCTGAGCAGGTCGAAAGTTGGATCGAGGCCGCTAAAAATTTCTGCGTAGATTTCGTTGGCCGAGTTCCTGAGTAGCCTTAAACCCTCCTGAAACTCCCCGCCTGACCTAGTGCCGCCACCATGGCGGCATGAAAACTCAACTCGCACTTAATACCGACCTCTCCGCAGCGCTGACCCCAGATGGTCAAGCGCCGGATTGGGTCGAGCTGATTCCAGCTGGCCCGGTGGTGCGCGGTCGTGATGGCCGCCAGTGGCTGTTCGACGAACCTGCACAGAACCTGGTGGTTTCCTCTTTCACCGGTCGCGCCATCGATCTGCCCATCGACTGGGAACACTCCACCCAGCTCAAAGCCCCCAAGGGCGAAGAAGCCCCGGCCGGTGCATGGATCAAACAGTTGGAGATCCGCGACGGTGCCCTGTGGGGCCGCGTTGACTGGAACGCCCGCGCCGCTCTGCAGGTGGCCAATCGCGAGTACCGCTTTCTTTCCCCCGTTTTCGACTACGACCCGGACACCACGCGCATTGCCTTGCTGGTCAGCGCCGGGATCACCAATAAGCCGAATTTCCTGCTTACCGCGCTGAACCACGAAAACCAAACCCCGGAGGCACCCATGCCACTCTCCGTTGCACTCGCGGCTGTTCTCGGCTTGACCGTCGACGACTCCGAAGACCAGGCCATTGCGGCCATCACCAAGCTGAAGGCGACCGCCCAGGCGGCCAACAGCGAGCACAGCAACATCGAGCGCTACATGCCGCGTGCGGACTATGACGCTGTACTGCTGCGCGCTACCAATGCCGAACAGGCGCTGGTCAGCACCAAGAAAGCCGAGCGTGAAAAGACGGTGGATGCGGAGATCGAGGCGGCCCTGAAGGCCGGCAAGATCACCCCGGCCACCACCGACTACCACCGCGCCGCCTGTCAGGAAGAAGGTGGCCTGGAGCGTTTTCGCAGCTTCGTCGCTGCCGCCCCAGTAGTAGGCGATCCATCCGACTTGGTCGAGCGCAAACCCAATAAAACCGCCACCGCCCTCAACTCCGAGCAGCAAGCCATGTGCGTGCAACTGGGTGTTGATCCGGTGGAGTTCGCCAAAACCCTGCAGAGTGAGGCGTAACCATGCCGTTGACCACAGATCGCAACACCGCCCGCATGGACACCGATTTGGTGGTGGTCGCAGTAGGCGCCAACGTGCGCATCTTTGCCGGTGCATTGCTGGTAGCCAATGCCGGTGGCTTTGCAGTGCCGGGCCATCAGGCCGCAGGCCTGAAGTACATCGGTCGTGCTGAAGAGAGCGTCGACAACCGCGGCGGTGCTGCTGGCGGTCGCTCGGTGCAGATTCGCCGTAGCAAAGCCTTCAAATGGGACAACGACGGCTCCGTCACCCAAACCCACCTTTTCCGTACTGCCTACATCGTCGACGACGCGACTGTCGCGGCCGATGACGCCAACGGCGCCCGCTCTGTAGCTGGCCAGATTGTCGCCATCGACCCGGACGGCGTGTGGGTCGAGCAAAGCCACTAAAGGAGCGCATTGCGCATGCTGATCAATAAAGAGTCCATCCGGGCGGCTTTCGTCGCCATGAAAACCCTGTTCAACAACGCGTTCACGGCAGCACCCACGACCTGGGAAAAGATCGCCATGAAGGTGCCGTCCAGCACGGGCAGCAACCTCTACGCCTGGCTGAGCGCCTTCCCGAAGATGCGCCGCTGGATTGGCGAGAAGCACGTCAAGAACCTGAAGGCCTTCACCTACACCATCGTCAACGAAGACTGGGAAGCTACCGTCGCGGTCGACCGTAACCACATCAAGGATGACCAGCTCGGTATCTACGCGCCTCAGGCGCAGATGGCAGGCCACTCGGCCAAGCAGTTGCCGGACGAGATCATCTACGAGCTGGTCAATGGCGCGTTTACCAACGTCTGCTATGACGGGCAGTACTTCTTCGATACTGACCACCCCGTCGGCAAGGGCAGCGTGAGCAACAAGGGCACGGCCGCTCTGTCGATTGCCACACAGGTAACCGCAAAAGCCAGCTACGGCGCTGCCCGTACAGCCATGCGCAAGTACAAGGATGAAGACGGCCGCCCTCTGGGCATCAAACCGACCATCCTGCTGGTTGGCCCCGGCCTTGAAGACACCGCCAAGGCGTTGCTCACCAATGATCGCCTGGAAGACGGCAAGGCCAACCCCTACAAGGGCACCGCCGAGTTGGTGGTGGATGCACGCATCGAGTCGGATACCGCCTGGTTCCTGCTCGATACCAGCCTACCGGTGAAGCCCTTCATCTATCAGGAACGCGAAGCCCCGAACTTCGTGCAGCAGACCGATCCGGAAGCTGACGACGTGTTCAACCGCAAAGAATTCAAGTTCGGCGCGGAAGCCCGTGCGGCTGGTGGCTATGGCTTCTGGCAGCTGGCCTACGGCTCGACTGGGGAGGCCTGATCCATGGGACTGCTCATTACTGCAATGGCCGAGGGGTTCCGCCGTGCTGGCGTAGCCCACTCGAGCACCGCCACCTATTGGCCCGATGACAGCTTTACCGAAGAGCAACTGCAGCACCTGCGCGAGGAGCCCAAGCTGGTCGTGATCGAAGGTGCCCAGCCCCCGGAAGAACTGCTGAAGGTGTTGGCCGATGAACAGAACACGCCCGCCGCAAGCGGCGGCACTACCGAGGTATCTGGTGCTGCGCCGACTAAGGCGCCGGCTACGAAGCCAGCTAAGGCAACTGGTGCTAAGGCCCCTGTAAAGGACAAGGCCGGTGCCAAAACCCCCGCGAAGAAACCCGTAGTACCTGCCGCTCAGGAAACGCCGAAAGGCGATGCCGAAGGCAAGGTAGAAGGTAGCGAGGGCGCCGGGGAATGAACCTCTCACTGCCGTCTGCCAGCCAGTTGATTGTGCGCTTCGGTGCCAAACAGCTGACTGAGCTTGCTGTACCACGCGACCAGTATGTCATCGATGCGGAGCTGCTGACCGCAGCCGCAGGCGGTGATGACGTGGACGCATGGCCGGCCGAGGACGTGGCCATTGCCGTGAAGGCACTGGCACGCATCGCCGATGCGGTGACGCGGGCACGCAGTGAGATCTCGTTCTACCTGCGCTTTCGCAAGGCTGGCCAGGACGCGCCGGCCTGGGTCGCCGATGACCTGATGGAGCTTGCCCGCTACCACTTGGTAGATGACGCAGGCAAAGAAGAGTCAACGGTACGTGCCCGTTACAAGGACGTGCTCAAACGCCTCGAAACTCTCGCCAAGGAAGATGAGAGCCGGGGCGCATCCGAAGCTGGCGACTCTGGGCTGACGCTCAGAAGCCAGCCCAGGATGTTCAACCGCAACACGCTGCGGTCGCTGTGATGCTTGGCGACCTTGAAGATTTGATCCAAAGCCGGCTGGCTGAGCTGAGTACCAAGGCTCGACCAGTGGCGGTGGAAACCTACGGCGGTGAACTGGGCGACCCGGATCTGTTGCCCGGTTTGCTAAAGCGCTGCCCAGTCTTGTTGCTGACCACACCCAAGGCAGCGTTCCGCAAGCGCAGCCATGGCCGCTACACGATGGCCATCACCCTTCGCCTGGTCATCGCCACCCGCGCGGTGCGCAGTGAGCGTGAAGGCCGTCGTGGCAATGGTCGCGACATTGGCAGCTACGACTTGTGGTCGGCCTGCATGGCCCTGCTGGTGGATTGGCAGCCCTGGCCAGAACGGGCGCAGATCGTACCGACCGACTTAGCAAATCTGGTCAACGGCAAGTTTCAGAACGACCACCTGTCCGTACTGGGGCAGTCGTTCGCCATTGAACTGGAGTGGGAGAAGCCGGAGGCGGATCTGCCAGACCTTCTAGGCGTTGGCCTGCATTACCACGCCCCGTCCGGTAACCCCGAGGCGGTGGCAGTCGACATCATCAATTTGGAGAACACCTGATGCGTGTTACCGCTGCTGAAGGCCTGCAGGTTCCTTACGAGGCCGAACCCCGCAAACACATTGAGCACGACCCGGCCAAGCCGGTGGACGTGCCCAACAGCAGCTACTACCGCCGCCGCGTGACGAGCGGCGAGCTGACCCTGGTGGCCGACGCCGCCGAACTGCCAGCCGCTGAGGAAGTGGCAAGCAGTGCCAAACCCGCCGCTAAGGCCAAGAGAGGTGCAAGCGCATGACCATCAGCTTTGACACTATCCCGGCATCCATTCGCAAGCCGGGCGCGTACTTCGAATTCAACACCAGCCTGGCCGTACGCACGCTGCCGACCAACGCGCAGAGCATTTGCCTAATTGTACCGCTGGGCGCGGACGCAACCGCAGTAGCCAATGTGCCCGCCCAGGTATATAGCGCTGACGAAGCCAAGAAGGCGTTCGGCGACGTGGCGGCCGAGATGGTCGCCGCTGCCATCGCTGCTTATCGTTATGTGGCTATTTCCTGCGTTGGCGTGGCCGCCGAGGGCGACGCTGAGCCAGACATTACAGCCGCGCTGGATGCCACTGCGCTGGGCGGCTTCACCATCCTGGTGCCGGCCTGGTTCAGCCAGGACGCGCTGACGGCGTTGCGTACCCACATCGCTACTTACACCAACAGCATTGAGCAGCAGAGCATCGTTGGTGCTGGTGCAGTGGTCAGTACGCTATCTGCGGCTACCACCTTGGCCGCTTCGCTGAATGCTGGGGCCATTACCTTGGCCGTATTGCCGGGCACCAGCTCGACGCCGCGCCAAGTGGCTGCAGCGTACGCGGCGATGATCGCCTCCGAGGAAGATCCGGCCCGCCCGCTCAACACCTTGGTGCTAGCAGGCATCAAGGCACCGAACATTACCTCGCGCCTCGGCCGTACCGAACAGGAAACAGCGCTGAAGAACGGCGTCACGCCGTTGGAAGTGGGCGCTGGTGAGGTAGTGCAGATCGTGCGTGCGGTCACCACCTACACCAAGTCCGCAGCAGGTGCCGATGACGTGTCGCTGCTCGACCTGACCAGCATTCGCACCCTTTACTACGTGCGCCAAGCCTGCCGCGAGCGCATCCGCCTGCGCTTCCCTCGCTCCAAGCTGTCGAGCCGCACGGCCGCTGCTGTGCGCAGCGAGCTGCTGGACGTGCTGAAGAAGTGCGAAGAGCTGGAGATCCTGGAGGAAGTCGACGCCAACGCTGATGCCCTGGTAGTCGAGCGCTCTCTGCAGGATGTCAATCGCCTCAACGCCGCTATTCCCGCTGATGTGGTCAACGGCCTGCATGTGTTCGCCGGCCGCATCGACATGCTGCTCTAACTGGAGTCATCACTATGGCAGACAAATTCGTCGGGCAGATCGTGCTCGAAATCAACGGCACCGATTACGAGGTGGTGAGCGTAGAGCCCACCCTCAAGACTGGCCGCACCACCGTTAAAACCATGAATCGCACGGGCCGCCCAACTGGCACCGCCAAGGGTATCGAAGAGCATGACCTGCGCATTAGCGTTGCGATCCCCAAAACCGGCGAGCCGGACTGGCGTGCCCTGGTGGATGCCAAGCTGACCATCTACCCGCAAGACGGCGGCGGCAAGCGCGAGAGCTGGACAGGTTGCTCGCTCATCGAGCTGGGCAGCAGTTACAAGGTCGAAGGGGAAGCCCAACGTGACCTGACCATCGCCGCCCTCAACTACTACACGGAGTAATGCCTGATGGACATGCGCTGGGATGGCCTGACCATTACCAAACCCCTGGGCGTTGGCGTGTATTACGCGGGTAGTTTCCACCGCAGCATCACGCTTCGGGTTGCCATGGCCGGTGACTTGATCGCTGCCCAGGAGAAACACCCGCACGGCCCCCTGCAGTTGGTGACGCTGGAGGTGTACCGCCAGCAGTTGCTGGCCGTGGGCGATATCCCTGCAGATGCCCTGACAACCCAGCTGCTACGCGAGAGCCTGACCGAAGGCGACCTGGCGTTGATTGCCGAGGCCGATGAGGAACTGGAAAAAAAGCTCGCGCAGCCGAGCGCAACCTCGGTGACTGGCGACGCATCGAACACGCCCTTACCCGGCACGGCTACGACCTAGCCGACATCCGCCGCATGAGCCGCACCGAGATCGAAAGCCGCATTGATCTGCTGGTAGGCCGCCAGAAAGCCGTTCGCTACGTCAGCCAGCGCAAGAAGCCCGCGCAGTAACCCGGAGAGAGTCATGAGTGATCTGCGCGTAGCCCTGCGTTTTCAAGCCCATGCTGGCAATACCCGCCGTGAGGTGCAGAGCTTAGAGCGCGATCTGCGCCAGGCTGGCAAGAACGGCGCTAAGGCGCTGAGCGACGAAGCCGGCAAAGCTGGGGCCGTCGTCAATAAGGCAGGTCGCGAAGGCGCTGCCAGCTATCGCATCATCCGACAGGTGATGCGTGAAGCGGCCACTCAGGGTTCCGGCATCCTGCGCCAGGACGTAGTGAAGACGCAGAGCGAACTCAAGCAATTGGGCCAGGTAGGCCGCCAGGCTGCCAAAGATACTAAAGCCGAACTGGTAAGGGCTGATCGCGAAGGCGTGCAGCCCCTTGCCCGTAGCGTGGATAAAGCCGACAGCAGTCTGCGCCGCATGGCGCAAAACGGCGGCCGCAACCTACGCGCCCTCAAAACCATTGCCGCTGGCGTTCGCTCCGAGTTTGACCGGCTGAAGAACTTTGGCGGCTCAACCATGGGGCAGTTGGCGGGTTTTGGCGTGGGCGTTGGCACTGCAGCCAGCTTGAAGAACAGCGCCATGCTGGATCGTCAGTTGATCCGTACCCAGCAGACAGCGGACATGACGCCCCTGGAGCGCGAAGAGTGGCGCCAGGAAGGCCGCCGTATTGGCGTGGCTTATGGCGTCGATCCTACGGGGATCTATACCGGAGGTGACACTTTGCTGGCCGGGGGGCTTAGCTATGCGGCCGTCAAGGCCAGCGCCGATGCGATGGGACAGGCAACCGCCGTTACCGGGGCAGACTCTTCTGTGCTGGCTGGTGCGTTGATGTCTGGCGCGTCTGCCTACGGTATTGATCTAGAACAACCAGGTGCGGCCTTGGAAATGCTGCAGAAGATGACGGTTGCGGGCCGCCTTGGCCGGGCTGAGTTAGAAAACCTTGCGGACATATTCCCCAAGATCGGAGCCAACTCGCAGGCCGCTGGTATGAGCTTCGAGCAGTCTTTAGCCTTTGTCGAAACATTGTCCGCTATGGAAGGTGCCCCTGATCGTCTCGGCACCCTGGCTGAATCAACTTTGCGGATGTTCACCAACCCGCAGTATCGCGAGCAGATCACCAAAACGACCGGTATCTCCTTCTTCAACAAGGATGGCAGTTCGCGTAACCCTATGGGCGTGCTGGAAGACGTTGGGACTCAGTATGGCCGGCTGACCACTGATAAAGAGCGTGCCATGTACATGGGTACGGCTTTCAAAGGCATGGATCAGGACTTGCTGCGTGGCGTCCGTTACCTGCTAAGCGATGGCGTACTGGGCACATTCTCCAGCCAGGCGAAAGATATTGCCGGAGCCAAGCCTGTATTCAACAAGGATCTGGAAGACAACGTAACCAGCTCAACAGGCGCGGCCGGCCGGATGCGTGCAACCTTGGGTGAAGCCATCGACCGCATGGCCAAACCACTCAATAAATCATTCGCCGACTTTGGCACCTACCTGCTCGATGACCTGAACCTCTCAGGCGAGCAGATGCTGGCCGGTGGTGTTGCTGCCGGCGTTGGCGGCTACTACGCCGGGCGTGGTGCCAAAGCCGGCGCGGGGGCATTGCTGAACAAGTTTCTAGGCGGCCCGGAAACGATCAAGAACATTGCGGTAGGCAAGGTGCTGGAAGAAGCGACCGGTGTGCAGTCGGTGTTCGTAACCAACTGGCCGGCCGGAGGCATTGCTGCTGGCATTGATATGCCAGGGAAGAGCGATAAGCCAGGCAAGCCGTCCACCGGTAGCCGCCTGCCTACTACGGCAGCACTGGCAGCGCTCGGCACCACCGTGTTGGCGGCAGGTGCGCTAGGTGTGTAAACCCAGTACGTTGTTCAGTGGAAGTGGCGCGCGACTGATGGGTGGTAGGTAGCCTAGGCTGGCGTGAGGTCGGTGCCAGTTGTAATGATGAAGCCAAGGTAGCAGGTGGGCGGCCCGTTGCTCTGAAGTGTCATAGCTGCAGGCATACGCCCACTCGCGCAAGCTGGTCTGGATGAATCGCTCGGCCTTGCCGTTGGTGCGCGGTGTGTAGGGTTTGGTCCACAGATGACGCAAGCCAAGCCTGCGCACCAAACGCCGGAAGCGCTTGGATCGGTAGCAGACGCCATTGTCGGTCATGATGCGAGTAATCCGTATGCCCAGGCCGCGGTAGTAGCGCAGCGCCT
>NZ_FNDG01000027.1 GCF_900100535.1 Phytopseudomonas flavescens | reverse complement strand
GCGCAAACCCAAGCAGGAAGTGATGATCCACTCAGACCAGGGCAGCCAGTTCAGCAGCCTGGACTGGCAAAGTTTCCTCAAGGCCAACAACCTAATCAGTAGCATGAGCCGGCGCGGTAACTGTCACGACAACGCCGTGGCAGAGAGCTTTTTCCAACTGCTGAAGCGCGAACGCATCAGGCGGAAAACCTACGGCACTCGTGAAGAAGCACGCGCTGATGTGTTCGATTACATCGAGATGTTTTATAACCCTAAACGCCGGCACAGCAGCGCTATGCAGCTATCGCCAGTGGATTTTGAAAAGCGCTATTTCCAGAGCTTGGAAAGTGTCTAGGAAAGCCGGGGCGATTCACACCTCCGAAGAAAATGCCGATCAATGCCGACGCGGCAATCATGCCCTGCCAGAAACTGCTCAGGCTCATGGCGGCAGTCATTTGCATCATGCATACGCCGATGATGCTCAGCACATAGCCATCGACGAACGATCCGCCGCCGGAGCGCAGGGTCAGAAGCTGATGAAACCGGTTGAGCGGTATATCTTCGATCGAGGTATTAAATGTTGTCATTATTATCTCCAGGTTCTAAGAGCTGCCGGTAAATTCAGGCTGAGCGAAGCCACAGAACTGAAATGCTTCAGCCCTGAGTTTTCTTCACGCCACCTGAATTACGGTTGGCATTCCTTGTCTTGTGCAGCCCCGGCAATCAGCGCTGCACAAGAAAAAACAGTGCATGTATCAAAGGCCCGTGTGCCTATATCTCACGACCCGAGCGATGCTGGCCCCACCTCA
This sequence comes from Phytopseudomonas flavescens, assembly GCF_900100535.1. Lineage (GTDB taxonomy): Bacteria > Pseudomonadota > Gammaproteobacteria > Pseudomonadales > Pseudomonadaceae > Aquipseudomonas > Aquipseudomonas flavescens. The sequence goes on along the minus strand of NZ_FNDG01000027.1, from coordinate 67,457 downwards.
AGTTGAAGTTCACGCCCAAGGAAAGAAAGGGTTCCGGCGGGTTCCTGCTGGGACCGGACGAGTTCAGCAGGAATTCGGTCAGCTCCGTGCGTTCGCCTGCCAACCAGTCGGCGAGCAATTTGCCGGTGGCGGTGCCGCGGGTGACGCCAAGGCCGTTGCAACACAGTGCGCCGTACACATTGGGCGCCAATTCACCGAACTGGCTCATGTGGTTTCTCGACAATGCAAGCGCGCCTCCCCAGGTGTATTCGAACTCGACCCCGGGCAACATCGGGAAGCGGTTGGCGAACGACGTCCGGTGGTTGCGCACGAAACGCTCGTTGAACCTGCTGTTGCTCTGGCCGTCCGGGTTGAAGCTGAAACTGTTGCGAATCAGCAGGCGGTTGTCCGGAGTGCGACGAACCGTGGTGCCATAGGTGTCGGCCGGTATCACACCCCAGAAGGGCTTGCCGCCGAGGCGCGCCTGCTCATCCGCGGTCAGTGGCCGGGTGAGGCTGGCGTAAGTGAACACCGGCAGCATGCGGCCTTTGAGAAACCCGAAGCTCATGCCAAAGGCATTGGTGCTGAGGATCAACTTGTCGGCGGTGATGCTGCCGTTCTTGTGGGTCAGAACGATCTTTTCGCCATACACCACGTCGGTGATGGGCGTGTGCTCGTAAAGGGTCACGTTGCCCGGCAGCGAGTCCGCCAGGCCTTTGACCAGGGCCGAGGGTTGAATAAGTACCGTGCCTGGCGTGAAGAGCGCCTGGCGGTAGAAGCCTGTGCCGATATGCTCGGGCAGTTCATCTGCCGAGATCATTTCATAGGGCTGATCCAGCTTGTCCAGTCCTCGGCGGTAGGCATCCAGCACTGCAATGCCACGGTCTTCCACGGCCGCCTGGTATTTGCCACAGGCTTTCATCTGGCATTCGATGGCGTGACGCTCGACCAGCTCGGTAAGCATCGACTGGCCGGTGAGATTGAGCTTCATCGAGGTATTAGCGATAGCGATGTCGCCGATGTAGTCTTCTGCGCCGATATCGTGGGGGAGGTCGATGGCGAATCCGGCGTTGCGCCCGGCCGTGCCGAAGCCGACCTCCTGGGCCTCGATCAGGATGATCTCGTCGTCGGGATAATGCAGTGCCAACTGCCGAGCCGCTGCGAGGCCTACATAACCCGCGCCGACGATGACCCAGCGGGCGGCGCTCTTGCCGCTGTGGGCCGGTCTTGGCTGCCTGGGGTTGCTGAGGTGGAACCAGCCGCAGGTCGAATCATCGGCAGGCAAGTGGGTCACTCTGGTCATTTCGGGAAACCTAACTTTTATTGTTTGAGCTTTGGTTAACTGTCCCTTGCGTGAAATGACTCATGATCAGCTGAGGCACCAGCGCTCGGGTTCCTAAAACGTCAATGCCACCTCTACGCCAACGGGGGCGGCGTATTCCGCCATGCGCCGACGGGACAGCTCGAAGTGCGCACGCACGACAACCGCAGCGGTGTCCGGGTCACGCCGTTCGATAGCGGCGATCATCTGGTCATGCTGGTCGCAGGCGATCTCCAGGTCGCGTTGCATGTCGTCGGTGGTGGGGTGCCGGTAGAAGATCTTTCCGAGCCGTGCATGATCGATCAGCAGGCGCCGCAGGCTGGGCATGAGGTAATCGTTGTGGGCCATCCTGCCGATCTCGAGATGGAACTCGTCGTTATGGATGACGCGATTTTCGACATGCTTCTCTTCGATGGCCTGGCGAAACTGACCCTGGATTCCTTTGAGGACCTGGATCTCCGCAGCCGAGGCATGCAGTGCTGCCAACTGGGTGGTTGCGATGTAGATCAGTGGTGCTGCCAGGTAGAAACTGTGCAGGGATTCGTGATTCATCGAGGCAACGCGTGGCGCGCGATTGGCCTCCAGTTCGATGTAACCCTCCGCTGCGATCTGCCGCAGCAGCTCCCTGACAGGTGGCCGGGACAGGCCGAATTCATTGCACAGAGCGATCTCGTCGACGACGGCACCGGGTGCCAGCTCCATGCTCAGAATCCGACGACGCAGCGCATCACCGAGAACCGTCTTGCGGTCCAGGGGGATGTCGATGACGACGTTATCGGCTTCGGAACGAGCTTTCATGGACTGTTTTCTGCTGGTCATTAGCGTTGTCTACAATTTGTATAATGACTATAAAATCACGTTAGACAATATGTCTACAGATTTCTGCGTGGACAACAGGCGCCCGGGATTGCGCAATGTTGGCAGGTAGCAAGTGGCTATCTTGCAATGGCTTGAAGTACGCCTCGATGCCTGTGTCGTGGGGCTATTTCATCACATCCGAACCCTGGCTCGCTGTTACTCGTGAGCACCTGGAGATACTTCGCGCAGGCAGTTGGCATGCACTTCCTGGAAGAGGGCATCGTCATTACCGGTATATCTCTGAAAGCGACCTGCACATATCTGTTTCCGACAGTGCGTCGCCTGCAACTGGCGATTCAAACCGCCTAAACGGGCAAGGAAATAGCGGTTTGCGGGTATTTTTTATGAATTCTATGGGTATACATAAAGAATACAGTGCGTATTGACCATCACCGGAGCGCGTGCGAGTCTCGATCCAACAGCCATGTGTGGCGGGGCGGTGAATAGCCGGAGTCCCTTGTGAAAAAAGATAAGAACAGTCTCTACGACGACATGAAGCGGCAGATCCTGACCATGCAGCTCGATCCAGGCCAGGCAATCGAAGAGCTTGGCCTGAGTGCGCGCTACGGCTTGTCTCGTACGCCGGTCCGAGAAGTGCTGCGACGCCTGGCAGGCGAGGGTTACCTCGACATTCAAGAGAATCGCGGTGCACGGGTTGCACCGATGAATCATTCCACCCTGCGCAATTTTTTCCTTGCCGCTCCGATGATCTACGCGGCGATTGGCCGGTTGGCGGTACAGAACTTCACACCTGCGCAACTCAATGACCTCAAGGCGACTCAGGAACGATTCCGTAGCGCGGCAAGGGTGCGCGACCCTCTGGCGATGGTGATGGAGAACAACCGCTTTCACGAAATCATGGGTGAAATGTCCGGCAGTCCCTACCTCGAGCCCAGCCTCGGTCGGCTGCTGATCGATCACGCGAGAATCGGTCATACCTTCTTCAGGCCGCGGAATGAGGAAATGCAGAAACACTTGTCGCTCGCCGTCGAGCATCACGACGCCTTCATCGAAGCGTTCGCCAGGCATGACGAAACCGCCGTGGTCGATCTGGTGTTCGAGCACTGGGAGTTGTCCCGCGGAAACATGGAAATATTCATCGCTCCGCAAGGGCTGAAGGCTGATACCTGGGCGGACAGAACAGGCACTTATTAACAGCCGATGCCTACGGCAGGCACTGTTGCAACCAATGAAGCGCGCAGGATCAGCGTCTGGCGCCATGTATCCAGCAAAGGGATGTTCGCGTGGCTGCTCACGACGAGAAAAACAATACGCCGCCGGTGTGATTGGCACCCAGGGCGTTAAATAAGAAGCGAAAACCACTCTACCGCTGATGTCATCAGCACCACTACAGGGCATACACCATGAAGATTTTGTGGAAGGCACTCTGCGCGTTGGCAATCGTCAGCCTGACGATCGTACACAGTCACGCTGACGGAAAGGTCATCAAGATGGGCACCTTGTCCTGGGAGGACCTGACGCCCATAACCGGCATTACCAAGAAGGCATTGGAGAATGCCGGCTATACCGTGGAAGTTACCTCGTTTTCCGAATGGGGTATCGCCTATGCGGCATTGAGCAAGGGTGACATCCAGGTGCTGACGTCGCAGATCGACTACGCCGCTCACGATTACTGGAACCGCAGCAAGAATCGTCTGGAAAAGATCTCTCCGGTTTCCCATGGCCTGTACCAAGGGATCGCGGTACCGCGCTACGTCACCATCGACTCCATCGAGCAACTCAATGAAAACGCCGAGAAGTTCGGCAACAAGATCGTCGGCATCGAGCCGGGTTCAGGCCTGATGAGTGATGCGGCGAACGCGGTATCGGCATATGGCATCAAGCTCAATCTGCTGGAAGGCAGCACCGCCGCCATGACTGCTGCGCTCAAATCGTCCGTCGACCGCAAGGACTGGGTCGCCGTCGCCATCTGGGAACCGTCCTGGATGACGCAGAAGTTCGATGTGAAATTCCTCAAGGATCCCAAGGGTATCTTCCCGCCGCCCCAGGGTTACTACTGGATCGCCCAGAAAGGCTTCTCGGAGAAGAATCCACAGGCCCGTGAAGTGATTGCCGGTGTCTACGTGCCGCTGGCGGACATCACCGCGATCAACGGTGAAGTGAAAGATGGCAAAACCATGGACCAGGCCGTCAGTGACTGGTCGGACAAGCATGCCGAACTGCTGAAACGCTGGAACAACATAAAAAAATACTGAAGTCCGCTTTAGCTGCTGCCGCTGCCGAACTTGATGTCAACAATTAAACCAGAATCCTCTGGTTCGACGGGTGCGAAATGAATTCCTCACGTAATGGCACTGACGAAGTGCTGGTAAGTTGTCAGTCTGTCTGGAAAGTGTTTGGGCAGAACTCCTCCGCTGCAATGAAGGCTTATATCGAGCGAGGTCTTTCCAAGAAACAGATCCTGCAGGATTACGGCTGCGTCGTCGGCGTGTCGGATGTCAGCCTTGAGGTTCGTCGTGGCGAAATCTTCTGCATCATGGGCCTCTCCGGTAGCGGCAAGTCCACCTTGATCCGCCTGTTGAACAAGTTGATCGTCCCCAGCGCCGGCCAGGTGCTGGTCAAGGGCAAGGACCTGTCCGCACTCAGCGCGGTGGAACTGCGCAAGGTGCGGGCGCAACACATCGGCATGGTCTTCCAGAGCGTGGCGTTATTGCCGCATCGAACCGTTCTGGAGAACGCCGCCTTCGGGCTCGAGGTGCAGGGCGTTGCCAAGGCCGAGCGCCACGCGGTCGCTGAACAGGCACTGGCCAAGGTCGGTTTGTCCGACTGGGCGGCCCGTTATCCCGCCGAGTTGTCCGGTGGCATGCAGCAACGGGTCGGCCTGGCGCGTGCCATCACGTCCGATCCGGAAATCATCCTCATGGATGAACCCTTCAGCGCTCTCGATCCACTCATTCGCCGGCAGCTGCAGGACGAGTTCCGCCAGCTCACCAAATCCCTCGGCAAATCGGCGGTATTCATTACTCATGACCTGGAGGAGGCGATTCGTATCGGCGACCGCATCGCGATCATGAAGGATGGCATGATCATTCAGGAGGGCACGGCCGAAGACATCGTGCTGAAGCCGGCGGATGACTATGTCGCCGATTTCGTGGCCGGTATCTCCCGCTTGCATCTGGTCAAGGCCCACTCGGTCATGACGCCCTGTGCGGACTACCGGCAAGCCCACCCCGACGTGGACGTCGGCACGCTGTGCAGCACCACTGCCGGTGCGGACCTGAATGAGCTGATCAACCTGCTGATTCAGTCCGGGGGCGAGGCGCTGGCGGTCATGGAAGGGGGCAGCCCGGTGGGCGTCATCACCGCACGCGATCTGTTGCGCGGTGTGCAGGGCGTACCCAACGACTGCGTCGAGACGCCGCTACGCGAACCCCTGGAGCACTCGCTATGAGCCCGGAGGATTTCGCATCACGCTTCGACGAAAGCGTCGACGCCGCACTGGAATGGCTCATGGATAACGGAGCCCATGTGTTCGACTTTCTCAACCTGATACTCATGGGCTTTTATGAGGCCGTGCTATGGGTCTTGGAAGCCGCTCCTTTCTATGGGGTGGCGCTGCTGGTGGGCGCGCTCGCCTGGCGATTGTCGTCCGACCTCAAATTCGCCATCGCCTCGGCGCTGGCCCTGGCGTTCTGTTCGGTCATGGGGCTGTGGGCCGAGACCATGAGCACCCTGGCGCTGGTGCTGTCGGCGACCAGCCTGGCGCTGCTGGTCGGCATCCCGGTGGGGGTGGCCGCAGGCCTGCTGCCGTCCCTGGACAAGGTCACCGAGCCAGTGCTCGACCTGGTGCAGACCCTGCCGCCTTATATCTACCTGTTGCCGGCCATCGCCCTGCTGGGCTATGGCTCGGCGACCGCACTGGTCGCCACCTTCATCGTGGCGGTACCGCCGGTACTCAGGCTCACCTCACTGGGCATCCGCATGACGCCCAATCATTTCATCGAACTGGGGGAAGCGAGCGGCACCAGTGGCTGGCAGCTGTTCTTCAAGATCCGCCTGCCTTTCGCTCTGCCCAGCATCATGGCCGGGGTGAATCAGAGCCTGATGATGGCGTTCGGCATGGTGGTGATCGCGGGCATCGTCGGTTCCGGTGGGTTGGGGGAGGCCATTTACGGGGCGATCCGCACGCTGGACATCGCGCAGTCAATCAATGCGTCCATCGCCATCGTCATCCTGACCCTGATTCTCGACCGGATGGCCCAAAGCGCCAACCGCTCGGATAAAAAGGAGGTGAGCAATGGCGCCCACTGAGCTGAAGTTCTCGCCGGGGCAGCACCTGGCTCCTGCCATCGACTGGCTGAATGCGAACTTCCACCCGCTGTTCGCGGCCATCAGCAGGTGCATCGAAAGCGTGCTCGGCGGCGTGGAAGCTACCTTGCTCGCCATGCCCGCTTACGCATTGATCGCGGCAGTGGCAGTGCTGGCCTACCTGTTCACCAACCTGCGCGTCGCGGTGCTGTCCGCCTTCATGCTTGGCTTCTGCCTGCTTTCCGGCCTCTGGACCGCCTCCCTGCAGACCATTGCCCTGGTCTCGGTATCGGTCAGCATCTCGGTGGCGATCGCTTTTCCGCTGGGCATACTGGCCTCGCGGGTGAAGCGCTTCGATGCCGCGGTTCGGCCGTTGCTGAATGTCATGCAGACGGTGCCGCCCTGGGTTTACCTGATTCCTGCGGTGATGATCTTCAGCCTCGGCAAGGTGCCGGCCATCATCGCCACCGTGATCTACGGCATCCCGCCGATGATGCGGCTCACCACCCTGGCGTTCAACCAGATCCCCAAGGATCTCCTCGAACTGGGCCAGGCAACCGGGGCTTCTCCGCGCGCCATCCTGCTCAAGATCGAGATCCCGGCCGCCACGCCGACGCTGATGGTTGGCCTCAACCAGTGCATCCTGCTGTCCCTGGCCATGGTGGTGCTGGCCGGCCTGGTCGGTGCCGGCGGGCTCGGCGCGGAGGTGACCCGCGGCCTGACGCGCATGGAAATGGGGCTGGGCCTGCGGGCCGGGTTGGCGATCGTCGCGGTCGCGCTGTTGCTCGATCGCCTGTCGCGGGGTGCGCTGCAACGGCACTCGGCCCGTAAAGCCGTCTAGGGAGAAGCGACGCATGCGAAGCACATTTTTCTGCATAGACGCCCATGCCTGCGGCAACCCGGTACGGGTGGTGGCAGGTGGGGCACCGCTGATGCCCCACGTGAGCATGGCGGATCGGCGCGAGCTGTTCATCCGCGAGCATGACTGGATTCGCAAGGCATTGATGTTCGAGCCCCGGGGCCATGAAGTGATGTCCGGTGCGATGATCTATCCCTCGATACACAGCGATTGCGATCTCGCCGTGCTGTTCATCGAAGTGAGTGGCTGCCTGCCGATGTGCGGGGCTGGCACCATCGGCCTGAGCACCGTGGTGATCGAGCACGGCCTGGTCAGGCCGAAGGTAGCGGGCAAGCTGTCCATCGAGACGCCAGCCGGGAAGGTCAGTGTGGAGTACCGCCTGGCGGGCGACAAGGTCGAATCGGTCAGCCTGTTCAACGTGCCGAGCTACCTGCATGCCGCGGATGTGCGTGTCGAGGTTCCGGGGCTGGGCCAACTGGTGGTGGACATCGCCTACGGGGGCAATTACTACGCGGTGGTCGAGCCCCAGGAAAACTGGCCCGGGCTGGATGGAATGTCCGCGGCGGACATCGTGACCCACAGCCGGAGTCTACGCAGCGCGCTGGCCGGGGTCTGCCATCCCGTGCATCCGGACGATCCGCGAATCAATGGTGTGCACCATGCCATCTGGTGTGATGCCGGCACCAGTGACGCGTCCGATGGGCGCAATATCGTTTTCTATGGTGACAAGGCAATCGATCGTTCTCCGGGGGGTACCGGCACGTCTGCGCGCCTGGCACAGTTGCATGGCAAGGGTCGCCTTGGCGTCGGTGACACGTACCGCAGTGAAAGTCTGATCGGCACGATTTATCAGGGCCGTATCGAAGCCGCCAGCGAGGTCGGTAGCTACCCGGGCATCCTGCCCAGCGTTACCGGGTGGGCGCAGGTGATCGGGCTCAACACCATCTTCGTGGACGAGCGTGATCCCCTGGCGCACGGTTTCCTGGTTGACTGAATGCCTGCCGGTGACGAACATCGCCGGCAGGCCGGGCATGACTGATAGGGGCAGAAATTGTCGGATAGGCGAAGTTTCAGCGAGGCGCTGCAAGGGCAGAACCTCCGTTTTGTAGGCGACAAGAACCGCGTGTTGCGCGAGGCCCGGGTCGGCTTCCTGCTGCTCGAGAATTTTTCCCTTCCGGCGTTCACGCAGGCGCTGGATATCCTGGTGACGGCCAATCTCATCAGCACCGGCGTCTTCGCCACGCAGACCTTCAGCCTGAACGGCCAGGCGGTGGTCAGCGACCTCGGCATCATCATCTGCCCGAACGCCGAACTGAGCGGCAAGCATCTCGTGGGCCTGGACCTGTTGGTGATCTGCGGTGGGCTGCGTACCCCCTTGCGGCCGATACCGGCGCTCAAGCAGCTCCTGCATGTGGCCGACGAGAAGAACGTGGCCCTGGCCGGGCTATGGAGTGGTGCCTGGTTCCTGGGGCAGGCCGGCCTGCTCGACGGCTTTAAATGTGCGATCCATCCTGAACACCGTGCGGCGCTGGCGGAAATCGCCCGGTACAGTCAGGTCACCTCGGAAAGCTTCATGGTGGATCGTAATCGGCTGACGGCCGCCAGCCCGACCGGCGCCTTCAATATGGTGCTGGAATGGATCCACAAGCTGCATGGTCGCGATCTGGTCGAAGGCATCGTCGATATCCTGGCTTTCGAGGAATCTCGCTACCGGCGCGTGCGTCCCACCGTGCACGCCAAGATGAGCGAGCCGTTGCGTAACGTGATCAACCTGATGAGCGCCAACATCGAAGAGCCACTGAGCCTGGAGCAGTTGGCGAAGTACGCGGGGCGCTCCCGGCGGCAGATCGAGCGACTGTTCCAGCAGCAGCTCGGCACCACGCCGGTACGCTACTACCTGGAGCTTCGGATCACCGAGGGGCGCCGATTGCTGCAGCATTCCGACCTGCCGATTCTGGACGTCAGCGTGGCTTGTGGTTTCGTGTCTCCCAGCCACTTCAGCAAATGCTATGCGTCGTACTTCGGCAACTCGCCGTCCAAGGAAATCCGCCACGGCAACGTGAAATCGAGTAAATAAGCGCGACCGTCACCTCGCGGCTCATTCCAGGCCTGAACTGCGGTGGCGGTAGGCCGCCAGCACCGGGCTGACGGCAGGCGCTGCCGTTTGCGTTCAGCGCGGCAAGAAAACCACCGTGCCGCTATCGCTTGGCTGCCCGGCTCCTGTCCATACCTTCCGCGTGGTGGCGGTGTGGGTGGGCAGGTGCGGCGTGCTGATCCATGCAGCGTGGGCGACTACATAGCCATCTGGCAACCTGCTATCGCGCTGCAATATATCTGTAACACCTTCTTCATAAAATGATCGCACTTCTCCCTCCCGTTCGAGTTTTCCATGAGCCTTGGTCGTTCGCTGCGTGCCCAATTGGTATTGCTGATTGGCGGTGGTCTGATGTTGATGTTGTTGATTGCGCTGGCGGGCTTTGCCCTGTTGTCGCGGCAACTGGATGGCTATCAGGCGTTGCTTCGCGGCCCGCTCGAAGAGGCGCGGCAGGTGGAGGCGGCCAACCTGGCGTTCAAGATCCAGGTACAGGAGTGGAAAAACGTCCTGCTGCGTGGCGCTGACCAGGCGCAGCGCAACCGCTACTGGCAGCAGTTTCAGGACGAGGAGGGGCGGGTGCAGGCACAGATCGGCCTGCTGGTCGAGGCGGCAGGGAGTACCGAGCTGCGCCAGCGTCTGAGTGAGTTGCGCCGTACTCATGCCGAGATGGGCCAGGCGTATCGGCGGGGTTATGAGGCTTTTGCCGCGGCCGGGTTTTCTGCCCAGGCCGGGGATGCGGCCGTCAAAGGCATCGACCGGGCGACCACCGAGCAACTGTCGTTGCTGGTCGACGAGCTGCACCAGCGCAGCCAGGCGAGTGCTACCCGGTTGAGCGAGATCGCCCAGCGTAGCGTGCTGTTCGGCAGTCTGGCGATGCTCGGGCTGGGTGTGCTGCTGGCACTGTTCAGCGCCTGGTTGGTGAACCGGCGCATCACCGCGCCGTTGCTGCAGGCCACCGGGCAGCTCGATCTGCTCAGCCGTGGGCAGTTCGGCGAATGCCTGGGCGAGGGGCGCGAGGACGAGGTAGGTCGCCTGGCCCAGGCGGCCAATCGCCTGCGCGAGTTCATGCAGGCGCTGTCGCGGCAATTGCGAAACGGCACCGGTGAGCTGGATGCCGCCAGCCAGGCCCTGAGCAGTGTGGCCGGGCATATCGGCCACGGCATTCGCGAGCAGTTTTCGCGCACCGATCAGGTGGCCACCGCCATGCATGAGATGAGCGCGACGGCCGAGGAAGTCGCGCGGCATTGCGCAGCGGCGGCCCGTGCCGCGGATGAAGCCGACCAGGCCGCCCGACAAGGCGAGGCGACCATGGCCAGCACCATCGCCACCATCGAGCAGATGCACGGTGAGATCACCCGCACCTCGGCGGTTATCGGCCGCCTGGAAAGCGACAGTGAGCGAATCGGCAGCGTGCTGGACGTGATCCGTGGTATCGCCGACCAGACCAACCTACTGGCCCTCAATGCCGCTATCGAAGCCGCCCGGGCGGGCGATGCCGGCCGGGGCTTCGCGGTGGTGGCCGACGAGGTGCGCAACCTGTCGTTGCGCACCGCCAGTTCGATCAGCGAAATCCATCAGTTGATCGCCAATGTGCAGAGCGCATCCAAGGACGCGACCGCGGCCATCGATGCCGGTACCCAGCAGAGCGAGGCGGGTCGTGCCCAGGTCGGCATGGCTGGCGAGCGCCTGCACAGTATCACGCTGGCCGTGGAGTCCATCCGCGACATGAACCGGCAGATCGCCACAGCGGCCGAGGAGCAGACCTCGGTCGCCGAAGACATCGCCCGCAACCTGGCGGAAATCGTTTCCATCGCCCGCAGCAACGAGGCCGACCTGCAGCGCAGCGAGTCGGCGAGCCGCGCCATGCAGGGCGTATCCGGCGATCTGTCGACGCTGGCCGCACGCCTGAGCGATTGACCACGGCCCTCACCACGTGCCCGTGTGCAGGCATGCGGTGAGTCCAGGCGCAGGCGTCCGCTACCGCGTCAGCCGATCAGCAGCAGGCCCAGCATCCCCAGCCCGAGGGCCAGCAGCATCATCCCCGACAACCGTTCCAGCATCGGCAGCGCGTGCTGGAAACGGCGCAGCAGGCGTTTGTTGCCAATGGCCAGTGCAACCAGCAGGTCCCAGCCAAGTACTACGCCGAACATCCACACCCCGTAGAACAGTTTCCAGCCGGCGCTGCTGTGCGAACCACCGAGCATGCTTGCCAGGCTCACGTAGAACAGCGCGTTCTTGGGATTGAGAATGCCCGACAGAAAGCCCATGCCGGCCGCCTGCATCCAGGTGATTTGCCTGGCGGGTGCGCCGCCTTCCGCAGCCTGCAGCACGCTGCTGCCGGCGTGACGGATGAACAGCGCGCCCAGGTAGAGCAGGTACAGGCTGCCGCTCACTTGCAGGGCGATGAAGGGCACGCTGCCCGGCTGTAGAACCGAGACGCCGCTGAAGGCCGCGACGATGAACAGGCCGTTGGCCAGGGCGATGCCCAGGCAGGCGCCACTGGCGACTCGCCAACCCGCGGATAGTGATGTGCGGGCGACCAGAAAGAAATCCGGTCCGGGGGACAGCAGCGCCAGGAAGTGGGCGACGGCGATGATCAGGAACTGGTGCATGGCGGGCATCGCTTTTCGAGAAAAGATGCCGGCAGTCTGTCGGTGCTAGGTGGGGGCGGTATTGAAGAAAATCGTCAGCGGCGCGCCTGCCTGGACGACGAACCCATGGCGCAGAGCCACGGCCGTGGGTGAAGTCATGGACGTCAGGGGGGGCCGCGTTGCCCGCCGCGTGTCGTCGCGGAGGCCCGCGGCGTATTGCAGCGGGCCTTCCGGGGGCGCTACTTGCGGCGCCATTGGCCCTGCTGCTGGACGTACTGGCCAGCCGGGGTCTTGTCGATGGCCTTCTGCCCGGCGATGGTTTCCACGTCGCTGAGCTGAATGCCGTTTTGCTGGGCCAGCTTCTGATACTCGGCGCGGCGGGCGGCGTTGATCAGCTTGGCGATCTCGTCGGCCTGGCCGCCGGATTTGACCACGCCCAGATAACCATTGGGCTGCTCGCCGAGCTGGCCGCTGGCCTTGGCATCGCCCAGGGCGGACATCGCCTCGTTGAGGCTGATGGCGTGAGCGGGCAGGCTCAGGCTGAGCAGCAGCAACAGGCCGGCGAAGGGTTTGATCAGGCTCATTTGGGTTTCCTCAGAACAGTCCGCTGGATTCACTGAACATGTTGTCCAGTGCCTTATCCACCTTGATATAGATCTCGTGCTCGATCTTCACATTCAGGTTGATGTTGATCGGCTCGTTGGGCATCGCCAGTTGTACCGTCGGGGTACAGGCTACGCTCAGTAGCCCCAGCAGCAGGGCGGTGATGCAACTACGCAAGCGCATGGCGCTTCTCCTAGTCAAGGCTCCTTGGGTGCGGTATTGCGTTGCAGCATTCGCTGCTGCACGCGCCGCGTGATGATCTCGTTGACCCGATCGGTCAGTTGCAGGCTGGCGAGCAGGTTGGGGATGTCCTCCTCCAGGTTGATGGTGAAGTGGATCGGCCGGCCATTCTCGATTGCCGGGTTCTGGCCTTCCAGGCGCATGGCCAGGCGCAGTTTGCCGTGCTGATCATAGTCGACCGAACTGTTCAGGGTGGTGAAGTTGAAGTCCTCCAGGGACTGCGTCACCAGTTGCATCGCCGGGTTGCTGCGGCCCAGGGCCTTGATCTTCTCCGAGCTGAATTGCAGCCGCCCGCCGGGGTGGCGGGCGGCAATATGGCCTTGCTGCACCTCGATGCCGTTCTGGCCCAGGCGCACGGGCAGGTCACCATCCAGCGTCCCGCTACCGGCCAGGCCTTCTGCCGGGTAGAGGGTGAAAAGCTGCTGGAGTTCCAGGCCGCGGACCTGGATGGGAAACAACTGATTACCGGCCGCGAGATCCCATCGCCCTGGTGTCAGGGTGACCTGCCCGCCCATCAGCGCGGCTTGCGCCAGGTTTACCTCAAGTGTGCCCTTGGCTGCACTGGCCAGCGGCGCAGCGTAGCGAATGCGCGCTTCGAGCGGGCCGATCGGCAGGCCGGGGTTGGCCTGCTGGACTTTTATCTGTTGGACGTACAGGTCGAAGCGCTGGCGCGCCAGCTTGAATTGCAGTCGGGTGTCCAGGCCGCTGAGTTCCGAGCGGTCATAGATACCGCCCAGGCCCGTGCCGGTCAGGCTCAGGTCAACGCTCGGGGCGTTGCTGCCAGCGCTCAGGGCCAGGTCGGCGACGGCATTCAGGCGGCCGCTGTCGAGGTCGAGCAACTCGGGCCACTGCACCAGGGTTTTGGCCAGCGGGTTGCCGGAGCGCAGGAACAGTTCGCCGAGAGTCGCCTTGAGCTGCAGGTTCTGTTTGGCGTCGAGGCTTGCATCCAGGTCCAGTTGCAGTTCGCTGTCGTTGCTCAGCTTGCCGCGCAGGGTGCCGGCCATATCCGCTGCCGATAGCTGGCTCTGCAAACGCCAGCCCTGTGGCTTGAGGTTGGCCTGTTCCAGGCGTGCGGTGCTGAGGTTCAGCGGGCCCTCGAACTGCCAGGTCTGCAGGGCGCCGTCCTGCAGTTTGAGGTCGAGGGCGCTACCGCCGAGGTCGATCTGCAGCTTCTGTGCGTTCAGGTCGGCACCTTTGAGGGTTGCAGCCTGAAGCCGGGAGCCTTGGCCAATGCCCAGGTCCACCGCAGTGCCATCTGCATGGCCCGCCAGCTTGAGGTCGCTGCTCAGCTCGCCGGCCTGCCAGCCAGCCTGGTTCACTCTGGCGGTGCGTGTGGTCAGGCGCGTATCGGCGAACTGCACGGCCCAGGGCGCCGAGCTCGCCAGTGCCAGGCGGCCCTGCAGGTCCAGCCGGGTCGCGCCACGCAAGGCCAGCGTCAGTTTCAGGGGCAGGCTGCGCCTGGTCAGGTCGTTGCGCAGGCCATCGAGTGGCGTGTCAGGCTGCACCTGTACGCGCAGCGATTCGCTGCGCAGCTCCGGTGGTAGCGCACTCAGCCAGTCGGCATTCGGCTCGGTGAGCTGCAGGTCCGCTTCCACGCGCGTTGCGATCCAGTTTTGCCCTTGGTTGTGCGCCGCCAGGGCCAACTGCCCCCGTAGCTGGCCAAGCCCGGGAAAAGGCCAGGGCTGGGGCAGATTGCCCTGCACGTCGACCTGACCGCTGGCAGCCAGCAGGTTGTCCACATCCATTACCCGCTGTGGCAGCGTCAGTTGCCACGAGCCTTGCAGGCTGACCTCTCCCGGCGCGCCGGGCCACTGGGTGCCCGCCGGCACGCTCCAGGCGCTCAGCCAACTTTGCAAGGCGGCCGCCTGGGTGAGTTGCGTCGCATCGAGCTGGCCGTTCCAGTTCAGGCCGTCACCTGCCTGTTCGAGGCTGCTCTTTATGGTCACTTGCGGTTGCTGATCGACGGCCAGGGTCAGTTGCAGGTCGATTGCCGCGTTGCGCGGTCGCAGGGTGAGCGAGCCATTGACTACCTGCGTCTGATGGTCGAGATCGAGCTGAACGGCCAGGTGGTCATCCTCGCCACGCAGCAGCTTCAGGTTGCCTGTGGCGGTGCATTGTCCGCGGGCGCAGGGCAGGGTGGCGGCTAGTCGCTCAATCTCCAGGCTGCGTGGCAGCAGGGCCAGTGGCGCAGCCAGTTGTTGCAGGTCGAGGTCGGCTGGCGGCGTGTCTGGCTCGAGCTCTTCAATTGCGGGTAGCCAGGTGAGCGTCAGGCTGCCGATGTCGAGGTGCTGCCAGAACGGCAGGCTGAAGCCGAAATCGCACCAGGCCAGTTGCAGCCCCTCACTGTGCAGCTCCAGAGTGCCTGCACTGCTGCGTTGCGTCAGTTGCAGGTCCTTTACGTTCAGGCCTGTTCTGGAGAGTGATAGGCCATGCCAATCGAGTTTCTCGACGCCATTGCGTTGCAGCAGGTAGCTGCCGCCCAGATAAAGGACGGCAACGAACACCACGAGCAGGGTGAATAAAACGGACAGTCGCAGCCTGGTGCGGCTGAGCATGGGCGTCATCCATCGGCGGAAGAATTCGCGACGGTAACCCGAAGCGCCATGGCCTGCCAAACCCGGTTTGGCCGGTTCAGCCGCCCACGGTTTTATGTCGGGAACATGACATGGGCTTTATTGGTGCAGAGGCCAGGCGCTCCATCTGTCAGGCCGCAGGGCCTGTGACGCCTGGCTTGCGCCCTCTAAAAGGGCGTTTGCGCAGGCCTGTCGCGGGACTTGTGCACAATCGCGATGCAGCTTGTCAAGCAGCATATTAACGCTTGCACAAAACCTCCAATTGTCGTAGTTGAATTTTTAAGTGCATGAAAAATATGGACTTTTTTGATGTGGCGAAAAAATGATCAGTTTGACGCGGGACCCCATACCATCAGCGTTGTGGGGGTATTTCTCCCACGATACACACAAAGTTATCCACAGCTTCTGTGGATTGTCACAAGCAGGCTTGAGGAGAGTAGGGCGGGGTTTACCTGTGAATAAAAAAGAGTAGAGTGGCGCGCCTGTTCCGCAGCCCGCTTTATGCCTTATGCCCCGCGCTTTACCGCTTGATACGCTTCCCGTCCGTGCCCAGGTACCTGTTCGCGTTGCCGCCTGGCTGTTGGACAGCCCGCGCCTGGGGCATGCCCCCAGCGTCAAACGCATTGCCGGTCGCCTGCTCAAGCAGCCTGCCCGGCAAGGCGTGGTGCAGGCGCAGAGCCGCCTTGGCCAAATGCTCTGTCGCGACTGCGACAATACCCGCGACCGTCGTATTGGCGTGGAACTGCTGCGCCAGGCGGCGCGTGCCGGTGACGGCGTCGCCCAGCTCGAGCTGGGCCGCCTGTACTGCCAACCGCGCACCCTGGAGCCGCAGCAGGCCCGCCACTGGCTGGAGCTGGCGGCGCTGCAGGGGCAGTACGAAGCGCGGGACCTGCTACAGCGCCTGTAGCCGCTGCACAGTCGCCCGCGCGGGTATACTGCCTGGCAGTCTCGCCTGGATGTCTGTATGCCCTCTGATCTCGTTTCGCTGCTGCCGGCCTTTCTGGTCGGCGCCCTGGTCTGTGCCGTTCCCCTGTTGCTGCGTGCCGTCGCCCTGTCGCGGCAGGCCGAGGCGATGCGTTTGCAGGCAGGCCTGGCGCAAGAGCGCATGAATGCCGCGCAACTGGCCCAGGCAGGCCTGAGTGCGCAACTGGACAGTTGCCGCGAAGAACTGGCCGAGATTCTTGAGATCAAGGCTGACCAACAGGCCGAGCTGGCCGCTCTGCGCCGGGAAACCCATCTGCTGCAGAACGACCTGCAACTGGCTCGCGAGCAGATCAAGGGCGGGCAGGCGCTGCGTGATCAGCAGGAGGTCGAGCTGCGTCGCCTGGATAGCGAGCGGGCCGGCCTGGCTGCCGAGCTCAATGAACAGCAGGAAAACCACCAGCAGCGTCTCGAAGATCTGCAGGGCGCCCGCGATGCCTTGCGGGCCCAGTTCGCCGAGCTGGCCGGCAAGATCTTCGACGAGCGCGAGCAGCGTTTCTCGGAAACCAGCCAGCAGCGCCTCGGCCAACTGCTCGATCCGCTCAAGGAACGCATCCAGTCCTTCGAGAAGCGGGTCGAGGAGAGTTATCAGCAGGAGGCGCGCGAGCGCTTTTCCCTGGGCAAGGAACTGGAGCGCCTGCAGGGGCTCAACCAGCGCCTGAGCGAAGAGGCGATGAACCTGACCCAGGCTCTCAAGGGCCAGAAGACCCAGGGCAACTGGGGTGAGCTGGTGCTCGAGAGGGTGCTGGAGCATGCCGGCCTGCAAAAGGGCCGCGAGTATCACACCCAGGTCAGCCTGAAGAGTGCCGATGGCGAGCGCTTCCAGCCGGACGTGCTGATCCAGCTGCCGGGCGAGAAGCAGGTGGTGGTCGATGCCAAGGTCAGCCTCACGGCCTATCAGCAGTGCGTGTCGGCTACCGACGAAGCGACCCGGCAACTGGCCCTGAAGCAGCACGTGCTGTCCCTGCGCAGCCATCTGAAGGGGCTGTCGCTCAAGGATTACCAGCACCTCGACGGGCTGCACAGCCTGGATTTCGTGTTGCTCTTCGTGCCCATCGAGGCGGCGTTCGCAGCAGCCCTTCAGGCAGACCCGGGCTTGTTTCAGGAGGCTTTCGATCAGCACATCGTGATCGTCAGCCCGACCACGCTGCTGGCGACCCTGCGGGTCATTGACAGCCTCTGGCGTCAGGAGCGGCAAAGCCAGAACGCCCGGGAAATCGCCGAGCGGGCCGGAGCGCTGTACGACAAGTTCGTGGCTTTCATCCAGGACCTGGATGAGGTTGGCATGCGCCTGCAGCAGCTCGACAAGGCGTACTCCGGGGCGCGCAACAAGCTGGTCGACGGTCGCGGCAACCTGATAAGCCGCGCCGAGAACCTCAAGCTGCTCGGTGCCCGAGCCAGCAAGAGCCTGCCTCCCGAGCTGCTCGAGCGAGCCGCCGGTCTGCCTCTGGATGACTCAGGGGGCGACTGAGCCTCACGCTGCCTCGAGTATGGCCGGGGGTGATTTCACGTCCTGGCTGGACGTGACAGAAATTTTGGCTATCTTGTCGGTTGTCATACTTCTACGGGGTGTGATGATTTCGTCTGGCTGAATATCAGACCTTCCCGAAGATTTGATTAAATTCAGCTTATTCAATGGATTGGCCATAACAAGGATAAGAATATGCCGCTCATCGAGAGCTCGCTTGCGTCTGGGGCGCAAGGTTCGCTACGCCAAAAAAAATATGTTGTCGTACCTCTTGCGCTGCTGTTCAGTGTTTCTGCTCTGGCACTCGAAGCGCCACGCAAGATTCAGGTGCCGACCCTGGCCTATGACGACAGGCAGATCATTCTGGTCTGGGAGAAGCCGGAGAACGCCGCCGGTATCGTCGACTATCACGTCTATATGGACGGCAAGCGCCTG
The DNA here is from genome assembly GCF_900100535.1 of Phytopseudomonas flavescens. Taxonomy (GTDB): domain Bacteria; phylum Pseudomonadota; class Gammaproteobacteria; order Pseudomonadales; family Pseudomonadaceae; genus Aquipseudomonas; species Aquipseudomonas flavescens. The sequence goes on along the minus strand of NZ_FNDG01000027.1, from coordinate 49,185 downwards.
GGTGGCGCCAGCGCCAACAATGACCAGCATTCGCCAGCCAAGCCATATATCGACCGGTTCTACGAGGCCGATACGGAAAACTTCCATCACCGTATTTCCATCCACAATTACACCGTGGCTGGCCTGAAACCCGAGACCGAGTATCGCTTCACCGTGCGCTCGGTGGATGCCGAAGGGCGCGAGTCCGGTGACAGCCCGGTGCTGATGCAACGCACCACGGCGCAGCCTGATGTCTTCAACGTCGAGGATCAGGGCGCCAAGGGCGACGGCAAGACGCTCAATACCCTGGCCATCCAGAAGACCATCGATGCCTGTTCCCTGAACTGCAAGGTGCTGATCCCGGCGGGCGTGTTCAAGACCGGCGCGCTGTACCTGAAAAGCAACATGACCCTGGAGATCGCCGAGGGTGCGACCTTGCTGGGTTCGGAACGCAGCGAGGATTACCCGCTGGAGGGCTATATCCAGTATCCCTATTCGACCATGGTACGGCCGGCGTCGCTGATCAACGCACTGCCGCGCGATCCGCGTCAGCATCAGTCGTTCGAGAACATCCGCATCGTCGGCAAGGGCACCATCGACGGCAACGGCTGGAAGCGCAACGATGACAACCGTGATGAGCTGGGCAATGCGCTGCCGTTCTACCGCGCCAGTGACAATACCCGCTACGGGGAAGACGGCATTCTGGCCAGGGACCAGGTCGAGAAGGCGGTGGCGCGGGGGATCATCGTCAAGGACGCCTACGGGCAGATGCGCTCGTCACTGATGACCCTGCGCAATGTCAGCAACCTGTTCTACGGCGGCTTCACCGTACTCAATCCGGCTTACCACGGGATCATGAACCTGGAGACCGAGAACGTGGTGATGGCCGGCACCGTGCACAAGACCTACGACGCCAACAATGGCGATGGCATCGAGTTCGCCAACAGCAAGGGCGCCATGCTCTTCAACAACTTCTTCGACACCGGCGACGACTGCGTCAACTTCGCCTCGGGCACCGGCGCCGATGCGACCAGGCAGCCGCCTCAGGAAGATGCCTGGATCTTCAACAACTACTTCCGTCGCGGGCACGGCATGGTGGTCGCCGGTAGCCACACCGGCGGCTGGATCCAGAACATCCTCGCCGAAGACAACGTGTCCGATGGCACCGATACCGGGCTGCGCATGAAGAGCACCAACTTCATGGGCGGCGGTGCGCGTAACGTCACCTTTCGCGATTCGGCGGTCCGCAATACGGTCAAGCAGGGGGTGATCATGACCCTCGACTACCACGACCCCAACGCCATCCTCGATTACCAGCGTTCGACCGTTCCCGGCCAGTTTCGCGACATTCGCGTGGCCAACGTGACGGTGGAAGATGCTGCCGGTGCGGCAATTCAGGTCAAGGGCGACAGCGCCCACGACGCTTTCCACGAGAACGTCGCCTTCGAGCAGGTACGCTTCAAGGGCAAGGCCGGGCGCAGATCGACGGCCTGCGCAATTCGCGCTTCAGCGACGTCAGCTTCGTCGGTAGCCAGGGCGATCCCTGGAGCATCGAGGGTAGCGAAGGGCTCAGCTTCGAACGCGTCGAGCCGCAGCCAAAGCAGTAGATGGCCAGTCGCGGACGCGGGTGGCTCAGTCGTCCCGCGTCAGCACTTCCAGCAGCTCGATTTCGAAGCGCAGGTTCGAATTGGGCGTGATATGCGCGCCCATCGAGCGCTCGCCGTAGGCCAGGTGCGCGGGTACCAACAGGCGACGTTTGCCGCCGACCTGCATGCCCATCAGCCCCTGATCCCAGCCCTTGATCACTCGCCCGGTGCCGATCACGCACTGGAAGGGCTTGCCGCGGGAGTAAGACGAGTCGAACTCGGTGCCGTCTTCCAGCCAGCCGCGGTAGTGGGTGGTGATCAGCGCGCCCTTGACCACTGCCTTGCCATCGCCTACTTGCAGGTCTTCCACGCGCAGTTCATCGCTCATATCGGTTGTCCGCTGGTTGCCGAGGGCCTGCCTTTTCGCAAGAAACGGCGCGCTTGGCAAGACCCTTGGCGTTCACTGTAGAGGCAGATGCCGGCTGATCAGGGCGCGCAGGGGGCGAGTTTGCGGGCTGCAGGGTTCGACGAGTTGACGGTAATTGATGTTTTTCTGGGACAAGGGATCTTTGAGCCACAGAGCTGCACGCTGAGAGGGCGCCGAGCTGGCCAGCGGCAACTGCCATGCCTCATGCATCTCTGTCTGGCGCCAAATCCAGTGCCAAGGCTGTAATCGGTCTAGTTGATCAATCCTCGAAGGATTGGCCCGCACCACGCATGAACAGGCGCCAGGCTTGATCGAAATACCGCTGCTGCGAGGTGATATCTGCAAATGCCGACTGACCGAGCATGGTGCTCACCAGGGGGCGTATGGCGGTGGCATAAAGCAGTTGTTCAGCAATGAACGCTGTATCCGCTTCGATCAGATCGCCGCTGGCTTGCGCCTGTGCGACGAGCTGCGTCAGTTGCTGCAGTATCGGGTCATTCTCGCCGGTTGGCATTTGTACGCCCTTGGCTGGTAGGGCCTCCGCCAGCGCGACGCGATTAAGCGCCACCAGTTGTGGGCGCAAGTTGATATCGAGCAGGGCGCGTGCATATCGGCGCAACTGCTCTTGGGCGGAGCCAGGGTTGCTCAGGCAGCGCTCGAGTTCGTCGAGGACGGGGGCTCTGAAATGAGCCATCACCGCACCGAACAATGCCCCTTTCGAGGGGTATCGGCGGTAGATGGTGTCTTTGCCGGCTTGGCAGGCTTCGGCAACCTGCTCCATTGACGTCGCAGCATATCCCTGTTTGGCGAACAGCTCCGCAGCGACATCGAGAATCCGTTGTTCCAGCTGTACGACAGCCTGCCGGCTCGGCCGGCCGCCACGCGATCGACCAGGCGATGGGGGTGTGATCCGCTCCGTGGCTAGGGAGACGTGAGGTGAAGGTGGTTTCTCCATTTGGCAGTGGTAGCTCGTTTTCCTAGGCCGTGCATTGTCTGGCAAGTCTTCATGGGGTTGCAAATTCCCAGGCCGGTTGCAGGCCTTTTGGGAAGATGCGTTTGTTTCTCGATTATAACTGGACGGTAATGTCCAGTTATGTAATTATCGATATTGAGACTTCTTTTCATTCGCGGTTGTGGAGGGCGTATGGCAGTCGAGGTACGTGGAGTAGCGATGGTTGCGGTGGCGTCGGGGTGGCTCGTCGTCTCGGCAGTGGGGCAGGCAGATGAAGTCCGGATCGAGCTGCTGCCTGTGAACGTGGAGGCCAGCCAAGTTGCCGACAGCAGCGAGGAGGTGGTCAGGCTGGTGTCTTCTTCGGCGAGCAAAACCGATACGCCTTTGGTCGTGACGGCTCAGTCGGTATCCACCATTACCCGCAAGCAGCTCGATGACCAAGCGGCGCAAACTGTCGGCGAGTCGCTGCGTTACACTGCCGGGGTGCTATCCGATCGTGATACGAACAGGCGTTATGACTCGGTGTTTCTACGAGGGTTTGGCGCATTCGGCACGGCTACCAACTACGTGAGCTTTCTCGACGGCTTGAAATTGCCGCGTGGCCAAGCGTTCGCCCAGTCAGCCATCGACCCTTATCTGCTCGATCATGTCGATGTGCTCAAGGGGCCTTCGGCATTGCTCTATGGTCAGGTTAGCCCCGGAGGCCTAGTCAATCAGGTGAGCCGCCAGCCATCCGCCGTAGCCGCCCATGAGGTCTTGCTGGAGATGGGCTCCGATGGGCGCGAGCAAATGGGTATCAGCTCAAGAGGTGCATTCAACGAAAGCCGTTCGCTGCAATATGGGGTGAGCGTCATAGGCCGACATGCCGACTCGCGCTACGACAATGTCGAGGAGGAACGCTACGCCGTGGCTCCCTCGATCACCTGGCAGCCGGATGCTGATACCTACCTGACCCTGTCTGGCTATTATCAGAAAGATCCGGAGGGCGGGTACTTCAACTCGGTGTACCCCACCTTCCTGGCACCTTCGGTATATCGAGATGCTTTGGGGCGCAGCCTGAACATCGGCGATCCAGACTACGACGCCTTCTCGCGGGAACAGCAGGGCATTGGCTATCAGTTCGAGCACCGCACCAGTGACATGCTGACACTGCGCTCGCGTGCCCGTTATTCGTCCGTCGATGTCGATTTTCAGTCGTTGCAGATGCTCGCGCCCTTGAGCAGCAGCGGCGTTATCGCGCGCCAGGCGCTGCAGTCGATCGAGGAGGTTCACGGTCTTTCGCTGGACAATCAGGCCCAATTCGACTTTGCCACCGCCGCCGTCGACCACCGGCTGCTATTGGGTATCGACTATCAGGATGTCGATAGCTACTGGCAGTACAACTGGGCACTGGCGCCCTCTCTGGATCTGAACAATCCGCAGTACGGTGTAGCGATTGGATCGTTGACTACCCTGATCGATAGTCAGCAGACCCTTCGCCAGACTGGCCTCTACCTGCAGGATCAGATGAGCTTCGGCGGTTTTCGTGCCCTGCTGGGCGTCCGCTACGACTGGACCAAGCAGGATACGGAAAATCGCCTGACCCAGACGCAGAGCAATCAGTCGAGCGAGGCGAGCAGTTACCGCACTGGCCTGCTTTACGCCTTCGCCAGCGGCATCTCCCCCTACGTCAGCTACTCGACTTCGTTCGAGCCCAATGTCGGAGTCGATACCAACGGCTCGCCGTTCTTGCCCAGCAAGGCCCGTCAGTATGAGGTCGGAGTCAAGTATCAGCCGCCAGGCGAACAGATGCTCTACACCCTGTCGCTGTTCGATATCGAGCAGCGCGATGCGCTTGTGCCCGATCAGGTCGGCTTCAATACCCAGGAGGGCCGCATTCGCTCCCGTGGCATCGAACTGGAGGCGCGTGGAGACCTGACCTCGAACATTGAGCTGATCACGGCGTTGACGGTGCTGGACGTTGCGGTGGTCGATGCAGCCATGACCGCCAACGAAGGCAATCGACCCCAGGCCGTTCCCCGTTACTTCGCTTCGACCTGGGTCAACTACCACTTCAACCGCGGCCTGCTTGATGGCCTGGCGTTGGGGACGGGCGTGCGCACGGTCGGATCGAGCTACGCCGACAATGCCAACGAGATCAAGGCCAGCGGCTATACCCTGCTTGACCTTGGGGTGCGCTACGACTTTGGCAAGAGTCTTTTGCAACTGCCGGCGCTGGAAGGCCACGTAAACCTGAACAATGCGCTGGACAAGACCTACTACTCCAGCTGCAGCTCGAACTTCTATTGCCAGTACGGCAATGGCCGTCAGGTCATTGCGGGCCTGCGCTATCGCTGGTGAGCATCAACGTGATTGATCGCCGTCAATTCTGCAGTGGTTTGCTCTTGGGTGGGTTGTGTGGCTTCCTGCCCGCAGGCGTCATGGGGCAGTCCACCTACCGGATCACCGATCTGGCGGGGCGCCAGGTCGAACTGTTGGGCGTGCCCAAGCGCATCGTCCTGTTGGAGGCGCGCGATATCCTCAGTATGGCCCTGTTCCATCCCGATCCGGCGCAACTGTTGGTCGGCTGGGCGGCTATCGACCGTCTCGATAGCCCCGACCTGATTGCGCGTTTCGACGGTAGGCGAACGATCACCGAGGTCGGTAAGCAGACGCCAGCCTCGATCAGCACCGAGGGGATCATCAGCATCGCCCCCGACCTACTGGTCGCGAGCGACTATATGTTACCGGCCGGCGATGCCCGTACTGCGTTCTTCGAACTCATGCGCAGCGCCGGGATCCCGGTGCTGCTGAGCGATGTGTCGAGCAACGATGCAGGTGCCCATACCACACCACCCTTGGTCAACTCATCCCGCCACCTGCAACTCTGGGGTGAGATTTTCCGGCAAGGCGAGCGTTCCTTGGCCTATTCGGCGTTCGTCGAGCAACGCGTGGCCGTTATTGCGCAGCGTTTGGAAAACCAGGCGCCGGTGACGACTTACCTTGAGGTGCAATCGACCCTGGATGACTGCTGTTGGGCCGCAGGGACGCAGGTCTGGGGGCAACTGCTGTCGCTCGCCGGTGGTCAGCCATTGCCGGCCGTGCAGGCACCCTGGTTCCAGCGTCTGCAACTGGAGTACCTGCTATCGACGCCGTTCGCGGTTTACATCGCATCGGGCGGAGGCTGGGAGTCCGGTGGTCGCCCGGCCATCGGCCCGGGTATTGAACCGGCGCGGGGGCGCGAAGGATTACAGGGCTTGCTAGGGCGCACGGGCTTCGCTGGTTTGCCGAGTAGTCGTGAGCGTCGCGTTCATGGCATCTGGACGGGGCTGATCAGCATGCCCCTGCTCAATCTCCTGTTCATCGAGGTGGTGGCCAAGTGGTTGCACCCTGCACCATTCGATGATCTCGACCCTGCCGAGACGCTGAGGACAATCAACCGCCGGTTCCTTCTCGTGCCTCTCGATGGGCCTTTGTGGGTGTCTCTGGAGGATGCTGTAAATGACTGAATCGACGAACGAACGCTACCGGGCGTTTGCCCGTATCGACTTTCCCAGGGTACAGGATTATCTGCACGACATACTGGCGTCCATCGCCACCCATGACATGAGTGTGAACAAGTATGGTGATGCTTACAGGGTGATGGCCTCTTTTGCCCAGGCGACGCTCAGTATCAAGCCACAGCAACTGCTGATTGAGGTGGAAACGACGGATCGTGCCGGCCTCAACCGCATGAAGCTGGCTTTGGGCGGACTTATCGGCTTTATCGCGGCGAATGAGCGCCTGCATATCGGCTGGCAGGGAGATATGACGGGCCTGGCTGTGGTCGAGGATCTGCGGGTGATCCACGTTGTAGAAACAGTCATGCTGACTCCGCGGCTGCGGCGGATTGTTTTCGAGGGGGCGGATCTGGGGCACTTTCAGCGTGACGATCAGATGCACTGCCGTCTGATCTTTGTGCCCAAGGGCGAGCATGAGCCGGTTTGGCCGATGGTCGATGACCAGGGGCGTGTGATCTGGCTCGGTGACAAGATGCACACCCGGGTCTACACCATTCGTGAGCTGGATGCCAAACGTGGCCGCTTGACCATCGATTTTGCTTTGCATCCTGCCGTCGGGCCCGCCACCTCCTGGGCAATGGCCGCCTGCCGGGGAGATCAGGTAGGGATTGTAGGCCCTGCCGCCGGTGGCCTGCAGGCTGCTTCGTTCATTGTGCTGGCGGGAGATGAAACAGCCTTGCCGGGGATTGCGCGTATCCTCGAGGCGCTCCCGCAGGATGCGCGTGGCAAGGCTTTGATTGAAGTGCAGGACGCAGGCGAGTGCCTGTCGTTGACGAAACCGCTGGGTGTGCAGTTGCAATGGCTGTTGCGCCATGATGCCATGCCGGGAACCACGACCCTGCTGCTCGAGGCGCTACAGCGTATCGATTGGCCCGCCGACCTAAGTGACGTCTTCTTCTGGGGCGGTTGCGAATACCGAGCCTTTTCCGCCATTCATCGCTACCTGAGGCGTGAGCTGGGCCTGGCAGCCGCACAGCAGGTGCTTTACTCACACTGGCACCTGAGCCTGAGCGAGGAGCAGATCATCGAAGTCGGTGGTCAGGCCTATCTGGCTGAGTGAGCCGCCTGACACTCAGCTACGTAGCGGCAGATGGCGGCTGATCAGCGCGCGCAGGGCCGCTGGCTTGACCGGCTTGGGCAGGAAATCCAGGCCGGCGGCATGCACCTGGGCGATCAATTCGGGACGGCCGTCGGCGCTGATCACCACGCCGGGTACCGGCTCGCCGAGGCGAGTGCGCAACCAGGCCATCAGCTCGGTGCCGGTGTCGCCCTCGTCGAGGTGATAGTCGACGAGGGCCAGGTGCGGACGCACTTCGCCGTCTAGCAAGCGCTCGCATTCGGCGCGGTTGCGCGCCGACCATACCTGGCAGCCCCAGCGCGACAGCAGGCTGTGCATGCCGGTGAGGATGCTTTCCTCGTTGTCGATGCACAGCACCTGGGTGCCGGTCAGCAACTGCCCACTGCCTTCGGGCAGCAGACGCTGCAGAGGTGGTGACTGGTTGCGGGCAATCGGTACGGTGACGCTGAACACGCTGCCCTTGCCCGGCCAGGAACGCACCTCCAGGCTGTGATCGAGCACCCGGCACAGCCCGTCGGCGATGGCCAGTCCGAGGCCCAGGCCTTTTTCGGCGCGGGTCTGGTGGCTGTCCAGACGCTTGAACTCCTCGAAGATGGTCTGGCGCTTGTCTTCGGCGATGCCCGGCCCGCGATCCCACACTTCCAGGCGCAGGTGCCCGCCTTGCCGGCGTACGCCCAGCAGCACGCGGCCCTTGGCATAGCGGAAGGCGTTGGTGAGGAAGTTCTGCAGCACGCGGCGCAGCAGCTTGATGTCGCTGTCGACCCGCAGTTTGCTGCCTTGCCTGTGGAAGTCGACGCCATATTCCGCCGCCAGCACCTTGAATTCGGCGCCCAGGGTGTCGAACAGTGTATCGAGCACGAAGGCGTTGCGATCGGGGGTGATACGGCCATTTTCCAGGCGCGAGATGTCCAGCAGATCGCTGATCAGGTCTTCCGCGGAGCGCAGTGAGCTGTCGAGATGGCGCACCAGCTCCTGAGCTTCCCGGGGCAGCGCTTCTTGCTGGTGGGAGAGGGCCGCGGAGAACAGGCGGGCAGCGTTCAGCGGCTGCATCAAGTCGTGGCTGACCGCGGCGAGAAAGCGGGTTTTCGAGGCGTTGGCCGCTTCGGCGACGCCGGTGGCGGTGGTCAGTGCCTGGTTCAGTTGCGACAGCTCATGGGTGCGCTCGGCAACGCGCTGCTCAAGGCCCTCGTTGGCCGCCTTGAGGGCGCGCTCGGCTTCGCGGAATTCGGTGATGTCGGTGAAACTCATGACGAAACCTCCGCCGGGCATCGGGTTGCCGATCAGTTCGATGACCCGGCCATTGGGAAATACCCGTTCATAGCTGTGCGCGGTGCCCCGGCGCATCCAGTACAGGCGCCTGGCGACGCTTTCCTCGACATCGCCGCTGCCGAGCATGCCGCGTTCGGCATTGAAGCGGATGATCTCGGCAATCGGCCGGCCCACGCAGATCAGCCCCTCCGGGTACTCGAAGATCGCCAGGTAACGCTGGTTCCAGGCCACCAGGCACAGCGACTGATCGACCACGCTGATGCCCTGGCTGATGTTCTCGATGGCGCCTTGCAGCAGGGCGCGGTTGAACTGCAGCACCTCGCTGGCTTCGTCGACGATGCGCACCACATCCTCGACCTGCATGTCGCGGCCTTCGATGGCCGCCTTCACCACCGCACGGGTCGACGACGCGCCGAGCACACCCGCCAGCAGGCGTTCGGTGTGGGCGATCCACTCGCTGTTGGCCGGTTGCGCCGAATTGAAGGCCTTGCCCTGGCGGGCGGCGAAGCGACTGAAGCTATGCCGCGCACGTTCTTCGCCGACGAAGCGGCCGGCGAGCAGCAGCAGGTCGTTGACCTGTACCGCGAGCATGGTGCGGCCGCCCTGTTTGCTGCCGAAATCATGGTTGACGAAGCGCCCGGCCTGCCAGTGTTCGGAAACCCGGGTACGCGAGAAGAACGACACCCAGGCGAACAGCGTCAGATTGCCGGCCAGCGACAGCACCACGCCGCGGGTCAACGCATCCACCTCGACGCCGATCGGCGCGTGAAGCAGGGTATGCAGTCCGGGAAAGATATCCAACGGCCAGCCGAGGCCACGCGCCAGCACCGGCATTACCAGGGTGTAGAACCACAGGGCCGCGCCGGTGATCAAGCCGGCGAACACGCCACGGCGGTTGGCCTGTTTCCACACCAGGGCGCCGAACATGGCCGGTGCCAGTTGGCCGATGGCGGCGAACGAGATCTGCCCGATGGTGGCGAGGCTGGCGTTGCTGCCGAGCAGGCGGTAGCACACGTAGGCCAGCAACAGGATCAGCACGATGCTGACCCGGCGTGCGGTGAGCATCCAGTGGCGAAACGCTTCGAAGGGCCGTTCGGTGTTTTTGCGGTGCAGCAGCCAGGGCAGCAGCATGTCGTTGGAGATCATCGTCGACAGTGCCACCGAGGCGACGATCACCATGCCGGTAGCGGCCGAGGCGCCGCCGATGAACGCCAGCAGGGCCAGGGCCGGGTGGGCTTCGGCGAGCGGCAGGCTGATCACGAACGAGTCCGGGCTGACCCCGGCGGGCAGCAGCATCTGCCCGGCCAGGGCGATGGGGATGACGAACAGCGCGGCGAGCAGCAGGTACAGCGGGAATACCCAGCGCGCCAGGCGCAGGTCGCGGGGTTCGGTGTTCTCCACCACGGTGACGTGGAACTGGCGAGGCAGGCAGATGATGGCGATCATCGCCATGCCGGTCTGCACCAGCATCGCCGGCCAGTTCACCGCCACCGCCCAGTATGCTTCCAGTTCGCTGTTGCGCTGGGCCTGGCCGAGCAGATCGCCGAAGCCGCCATATAGGCCATAGGTGACGAAGGCGCCGACGGCGAAGAAGGCCAGCAGCTTGACCAGCGACTCGAAGGCGATGGCCAGCACCATGCCGCGGTGATGCTCGGTGACGTCGAGGTTGCGGGTACCGAAAACGATGGTGAACAGCGCCAGGATCAGCGACACCACCAGGGCGGTGTCCTGGGCCCGGGTGCCGTCGGCATCGGTCTCCGAGCCGATCAACAGGTTGACGCCCAGCACGATGCCCTTGAGTTGCAGGGCAATGTAGGGCAGCACCCCGACCAGGCAGATCAGGGCGACGACGACGGCCAGCGACTGCGACTTGCCATAGCGGGCGGCGATGAAGTCGGCGATCGAGGTGATGTTTTCCTGCTTGCTGATCAGCACCATCTTCTCGATCACCCAGGGCGCGAACAGCAGGAGCAGCATTGGCCCGAGGTAGATCGGCAGGAACGACCACAACTGCTCGGCAGCCTGGCCGACGGCGCCGAAGAAGGTCCAGCTGGTGCAGTAGACGGCCAGCGACAGGCTGTACACCCAGGCACGCACCCGGGGCGGCAGCGGCGTGCGCCGACGGTCGCCATAGAAGGCGATGGCGAACAGGATGGTCATGTAGAGCAGGGCGACTGCAGCGATAAGCCAACTGGACAGCGACATGCAGACTCCGCGAAAAACTGGGGGGGAACGCTTGCTGAGGATATCCTGGCGCGCCCGCGTACGCCCTTGTGCCCTCTTGGCGAGGCACACAACATAGCGCAGTAGTGTCGCAGTAAAGTGCCGTTACGTCAGGCGCGACCAAGGTCGCACATGCAGGCGCGGTACCGTTGCGGCACCCTTTCGAGGCAGACAGACCCTTTATTCGGTGCGAGACTGATGGGCCTGGCACCGTTGTTCGTGGAGAGAGTCGATGTTCAAGCCGCAGTTGATCACCCTGCAACGTGGTGCCCTGCGCATCGAGCCGTTGCTCGACGGGGATATTCCGGCGCTGGTGACCCTGGCTGAAGCCAACCGCCAGGAGCTGGCCTACATGAGCGGTACCCAGCGCCTGGACTGGTACCGCCAGGCCCTGCACGAGCAGCGCGAGGATCGGGCGCTGCCATTCGTGATCCGCCTTGGCGAGCAGTTGGTCGGCACCACCCGCTTCGCCGATTTCGTACCGACCCTGCCTGCCGTGGAAATCGGCTGGACCTGGCTGGATGCCGGCCAGCACGGTACCGGGCTCAACAGCATGATCAAGTACCTGATGTTGCGCCATGCCTTCGAGAGCTGGCAGATGGTGCGCGTGCAACTGAAGACCGCTGGCAGCAATCTGCGCTCCCAGCGCGCCATCGAAAAGCTTGGGGCCATTCGCGAAGGGCTGCTGCGTAACCATCGCCGCCTGGCCGACGGGCGTCTCGACGATACCGTGATGTACAGCATCACCGATCAGGAGTGGCCGGTAGTCAAGGCGGGTCTGGAGGCACGCTTCGGCGTCTGAGCATGCAACCGGAGGATCGAGAGCAGGCCTGCTTCAGTTCCTGTGCCGATGTGGGCGGCGTGGAGCTGCTGACCGCGCGTTTCGTCGAACATCGCTATGCGCCTCATGTGCATCAGAGCTACGCCATCGCGATGGTCGAGGCGGGCGCCGAGCGCTACCGCTATCGCGGTGAAGAGCACGTGGTGAGCGCCGGGCATGTGGCCCTGCTCAACCCGGACGAAGTGCATACCGGCCGCAAGGCTGCCGACGATGGCTGGCGCTACCGGGTCTTCTACCCCGAACCGCAGCAGTTTCTGGCGCTGCTCGAGGAACTGGAGTTGCCCGCCGCGGTACCGGCCTTGCGTGGCAGTGTGCACCGCGATGAATTGCTGGTGCCGGCGCTGCTCGACCTGCATCGCCAGTTGCAGGATCCGCTGGTCAGCGTTCTGCAGCGTCAGACACGCTGGCGCGAGGTGATGCTGCAACTGTTGCAGCGCCATGCCCAGATACCGGTGACCGCTACCGCAGGCCAAGAGCCCCTGGCGGTAAGCATGGCCAGGGAGCTGCTCGCCTCGCGCCTGGCCGAGCCGCCTTCGCTGGAAGAGCTGGCTGGCGCAGTGAATCTCTCGCCGTTTCACTTCGCCCGGGTGTTCCGCCGCTCGACCGGCCTGCCGCCCCACGCCTGGCTGCAGCAGCGCCGGCTGGAGCAGGCGAGGGCGTTGCTGCGCGGTGGCAATGCCCCCCTGAGCGTGGCGCTGCAACTGGGGTTCTCCGACCAGAGCCACCTTGGGCGGCAGTTCAAGCAGGCCTATGGCGTCGCGCCTGGCGAGTACCGCAACGCCTGTCAACGTGGCTCGGCAGCCTGCGGTTGAACGAAGCGATACCCAGGGTCGCGCGTCCAGGTTTTCGCTTCGCTCATCGCTGCTACGGGACTGTTGATCGCCTCACCTGCGCAAGATCGTTCAAGACCGGCATGCCATCAACCGTCTAGCCTCCGGCAGTCTCGATCGCCTGCAAGCGGGTTCCCACATGCTCAATGGTCCGCCTCCCATGTCCCGTCAACACGAATTCCTCCAGGGCCTGCGCGACATGCTGCCGATGCTGCTCGGTGCCATGCCGTTCGGCATCATCTACGGCAGCCTGGCCGGTGCCGCCGGGCTGAACGCCTGGCAGACCGTCGGCATGTCGGTACTGGTGTTCGCCGGCTCGGCGCAGTTCATCGCCATCAGCCTGCTGGGCGGCGGTGCCAGCCTGGCGGTGCTGTGGCTGACCACCCTGGTGGTGAATCTGCGCCACGCCCTGTACAGCGCCACCCTGCAGCCGTTCGTTCGCCATCTGCCCAAGCGCTGGCGTATGCCGCTGGCCTTCTGGCTGACCGACGAAGCCTTCGCGGTGGTGCAGCAGCGTTATGCACAACGCGACGATTCGCCCGACAAGCACTGGTACTTCCTGGGTGCCGGCCTGGCCATGTATGGCAACTGGGTCGGCTGCACCCTGATCGGCCTGCTGTTTGGCCAGGCCGTACCGAATATCGCCGCCTGGGGCCTGGATTTCGCCATGATCGCCACCTTCATCGGTGTCGTCGTGCCGATGCTGCACAATCGGCCGCAGGTCGCCGCTGCGCTGGTGGCTGCGGTGGTCGCCCTGCTGTGCCACGAACTGCCCTACAAACTCGGCCTGATGGCCGCTGCCTTTGCCGGCATCGTGGTCGGCGTGCTGCTGGAGCGTTGCCAGCGTCCACTGCTGGAGAAGCCTTGCTGATGGAAAACTGGATCCTGATTTCCGGCATGCTGGCGATCACCTTCGCCACCCGCTACAGCCTGTTCGCCTTTCCCGATCTGCGCTTTCCCCAGGCGGTGCGTCAGGCCCTGCATTACGTGCCGACCGCGGTGCTCACGGCCATCGTGGTACCTGCCATGTTGCTGCCCGACGGGCGCAACTGGGCGCTGAGCTGGGACAACGCTTACCTGCTGGCCGGCTTGGCGACCATCATGATCGCTGTGTTGACCCGCCATTTGCTGGCGACCATTGGCGGCGGGCTGGTGATCTTTTTTCTGTTGCGCTGGGCGATGGGGCAGTTGCCGATCTGAACATTTCCCGGCGTCGGGCAGCGGTGGGGCGCAGTACGACTATTCCGTTTTTCGCAATAAAGTAGTGTCGAAAGCGCCTATTCCTCGAATTTGGATTCGGTAGCAAGCTGGTCGTATGGATCGGGACGTCTCCCGGCCCACCGTCCACCAGGAGCCGAACCATGAAAATTCACCACGTCACGCTGTCAGGCCATGCCCACCGCGCCGTTCTGTTCGCTTCGCTGCTTGGCCTCAAGCCCGAACTGGTCGAGGTCGATCTGGCCGGCGGTGCCAACAAACAGCCTGAGTTCCTCGCGCTCAACCCCTTTGGCCAGGTGCCGGTGCTGGAGGACGATGGAGTCGTCATCGCCGATTCGAACGCCATTCTCGTCTACCTCGCCAAGAAAACCGGCCGCACCGACTGGCTGCCGGAAGACGCCGCGGGTGCGGCTGCGGTGCAACGCTGGTTGTCGGTCGCGGCCGGCGAACTGGCCTACGGACCGGCTGCGGCGCGCCTGATCACCGTATTCGGCTACGACTTCAACGCCGATGAAGTGATCGCTCGTGCCCATGTACTGCTCGCCCGCCTGGAGCGCCACCTGACAGGTCGCCAGTGGCTGGCCGCCGATCATCCGACCATCGCCGACGTGGCGCTCTACAGCTATCTCGCCCGGGCGCCGGAAGGCAACGTCGACCTGTCCTCCTACGTGCAGGTGAATGCCTTCCTGGCGCGTATCGAGGCGCTGCCCGGCTTCGTCGCCATCCCGCAGACCCCGGCCGGGCTGAACGCCGACGCTTGAACAGCCCCGATGCCGTTCCAGTCACTGGGAGAGACCCACATGAACGACACCTCGAACCAGCCGCCCGTGTGGCACCAGGGCGAGAAGCTCATCCAGGAAAAACTCGGTGTCGCCGAGCGGATGGACGCGGTCGGCCGGCGCGTGGTGCGTGACTTCATGCCTGATCAGCACCGTGAGTTCTACGCCCAGTTGCCGTTCATCGTGCTGGGCAGCGTGGATGCCAAGGGCGACGCCTGGGCTGGCATTCTCGAAGGCCGGGCAGGCTTCATGGCGTCGCCGACGTCCAGCACCTTGGATATCGCCGCGCGCCCGCATCCCGATGATCCTGTCGGGCGGGGCATGCACGAAGGCGCCTCACTCGGGCTGCTGGGGATCGAACTGCACACTCGCCGGCGCAATCGCATGAACGGCGTGGTGGCCGCTGGGGCACAAGGCTTGCGCGTCGAGGTGGAGCAGAGCTTCGGCAACTGCCCGCGCTACATACAGCAGCGCGATTTCACCTTCGCCCGTGATCCGGCTGTGCCATTTGCGGGGGAGGTCGAGGAGCTGGCTGCGCTGGACGCTGCTGCGCGTGAATTGATCGCCCAGGCCGATGCGTTCTTCGTCGCCTCCTATGCCGATGTTCAGGGACGTCGGCAGGTCGATGTCTCCCACCGTGGTGGCAACACCGGCTTCGTCCGCGTGGACGAGGGGGGCACCCTGACCATCCCTGATTTCAATGGCAATCTGTTCTTCTCCACCCTTGGCAACATCGTGCTCAACGGCAAGGCTGGCCTGCTGTTCGTGGATTTTGCCACGGGCGATGTGCTGCAGATGAGCGGTGAGGCCGAGATCATCTTCGACTCACCGGAGATCGCCGCCTTCCAAGGCGCCGAGCGGCTGTGGACGTTCCGCCCACGGCGTATCGTGCGCCGCCCGGCCGGCCTGGCCCTGCGCTGGGCGCTGCGCAGTGACGGCTGGGCGGATAGCTCGCTGATGACCGGTGACTGGCTGCAGGCCGCGAGCCGGCTGCACGCCGCCCAGTACGCCACTCAATGGCGAGCCATGAAGGTCGCGCGCATCGTCGAGGAAAGTCGGTCGATCCGCTCTCTGCATCTGGAACCGGTCGATGGCGCGGGGCTGCTGCCGCACCTGGCAGGCCAGCACCTGCCGATTCGGCTGCAGCTTGGTGAAGGCGAAAAGCCGCTGATTCGCACCTACACCCTGTCGGTCGCGCCGTCCGCTGGCATCTACCGGATCAGCGTAAAACGTGAGGGGCGGGTGTCGCAGTTCCTTCATGATCGGTTGCATGAAGGCGATCTGATCGACGCCCGCGCCCCGGCCGGTGCCTTCACGCTGGATCCGCAGGAGGAGCGGCCGCTGGTATTGCTGGCCGGTGGTATCGGCATCACGCCGATGCTGGCGATGCTGCACCATGTGGTCTACGAAGGCTGGCGCCGGCAACGGATCAGGCCGGTCACCCTGTTTTACGCCGCCCGCTCGAAAGCCGAGCGCGCCTTCGACCGTGAGCTCGCTGAGCTGGTCGCCGCCGCCCAGGGCGCTGTCAGGCTGGTGCGGGTGCTTGGCGATACTCAGGGCGCTGAGCCGGGGGTCGATTACAACGCGGCAGGGCGCATCGACATGGCGCTGCTGAGCCGCTTTCTGGCCTTCGACGACTACGCCTTCTACCTGTGCGGGCCGCCGGCGTTCACCCAGGGCCTGTACGATGGCCTGCGCGGGTACAGCATCGCTGACCGGCGCATCCATGCCGAAGGCTTCGGGCCGGCGTCTCTGCTGCGTCGCCCCGATCAGCCAACTGCCGCTGCGGTGGTCGTGCCGCCAGCGACCGGGCCGGTGGCGGTGCTGTTCAGCGAGTCGCTGAAGGAAGCGCACTGGACACCGCAATCGGGCACGCTGCTGGAACTGGCCGAGGCCCGTGGCCTGGAGCCTGAATTCAGCTGCCGCGAAGGCTCCTGCGGTACCTGCCGTACCCGATTGCTCAAAGGTGCAGTGAGTTACCTGAAGGAGCCCGCCGCGAAGCTCGACGACAACGAGGTATTGATCTGCTGCGCGGTTCCGGCGCAGCCGCAACATGCCGGTGACGAGCGTATTGAACTGGCGCTCTGAGCGAACCGGCCAGCCCAATGGTCATGCGTGAAGAGCGAACACCCCAACCCACAGCAAGGAGTTCCGCCATGTCCCGTCCACCGCTGCCTCCGTTCGACGAACGATCCGCCATCGAAAAAGTACGTCTGGCCGAAGACGGCTGGAACAGTCGCGACCCGGGCAAGGTATCACTGGCGTATACCCTCGACACTCGCTGGCGCAACCGCGTCGAGTTCGTCACCAATCGTGGCGAGGCCGAAGCCTTTCTGACCCGTAAGTGGAACCGCGAGCTCGACTATCGGCTGATCAAGGAGCTGTGGGCTTTTACCGATAACCGCATCGCCGTGCGCTACGCCTACGAATATCGCGACGACAGCGGACAGTGGTTCCGTGCCTATGGCAACGAGAACTGGGAGTTCGCCGAGGACGGCCTGATGCGCGCACGCCATGCCAGCATCAACGAACAGCCAATCGCCGAAGCCGACCGCAGGTTTCATTGGCCACTGGGGCGCCGCCCGGACGATCACCCGAGCCTCAGCGATTTCGGTTTCTGAGAACCTGGCCACGATCTTTCATGGGCATGTGAAGTTCGAGGCCGATACAGACATGGATAACTTCGAGGCGGGAGCAGCCGTTCGTAGGGGGGGACCGGGGCGCGTAGCCGACGCTTTACCTGCGCGGCCCGACCCGTCCACCGTTCTGCAATCGCAATGGTGGATGAAAAGAGCGTCATCCACCCTACGGCTACCTGTGGGAACGGGCCATGCCCGTGATTTCGCGCGCATGGCGCGCTCCCACGACGCCCACCTGTATACGGCATACTCCACCGCTGCGCTGATTGCGTAGTCAACGCTGAAACGAGAGGAATGGCAGGCAGATGGATCGTTGGCAGGCGATGCGGGTATTTGTGAAGGTCGCGGAAACCGGCAGCTTCGCCAGTACCGCGCGACAGATGCACATGAGTGCACCGGCGGTAACGCGCATCGTCGCGGGCCTCGAGGATCTGATCGGCGCCCGGCTGCTGGTGCGCACCACCCGCTCGGTGAAGACCACCGATGCGGGCAGCCGTTATCTGCAGGACTGTCGGCGCATTCTCGGCGATATCGCCGAAGCGGAACTGGCCGCCGCCGGCCATTACGCCGAGCCATCCGGCAGCCTGGCCGTCACCGCAGCGTCGATGTTCGGCCACCTGCACGTGCTGCCGCTGGTGCTGGATTACCTGGATGCCTACCCGGGTATGCACGCGCGCACCTTCTTCGTCGATCGCCCGGTGAACATCGTCGACGAGGGGATCGATGTGGCGGTGCGTATCGGCCATCTGGCAGATTCCGGCTTCACCGCCATTCAGGTCGGATCGGTGCGGCGGGTGATCTGTGCAGCACCGTCCTATCTGCAGAAATATGGCGTGCCATCCACTCCCGCCGATCTCAAACATCACCGTATCGTCGTGTCGCAAAGTGCCTGGGCCTCGCCGGAATGGCGTTTTGCCGAGGGGCAGCGGGTGGTTGTCGACCCGGTTCTGCACTGCAACACCAACGAGTCGGCGATCGCCACCGCAAGCGCCGGTTGGGGGGTGACCCGAGTATTGAGTTATCAGGTTGGCCCGGCCCTGCAGGAAGGCGCGCTGCAGATCGTGCTCGACGCCTTCGAGGAGCCGACGCTGCCGATTCACGTGCTGTATCCCGAAGGGCGTCAAGCGCCTGCCAAAGTGCGTGCTTTCGTCGACCTGGCCGTGGCGCGGCTGCGCGGTAATCCCCTGTTCAATTGAAGGCTCCACAACGTGGAGGTGGCGTTTCACGGAAACAAAAGTGCCCGGGGCTGTGGCTTTGCTCGGGCAGTTGCAGTCCAATGCTCAGCGAATCACCAATAGGGAAGGTATCGATGAGCCAGCAATCTCAATTCGCCCTGCTCAAGAGCAGGCGCTTCCTGCCGTTCTTCATCACCCAGTTGCTCGGCGCATTCAACGACAACATCTTCAAGCAGTCGCTGATGCTGGCGATTCTCTTCAAGCTCAGCCTCGACACGGACAGGGACCTGATGGTGAACGTGGCGGCGATGCTGTTCATCCTGCCGTTTTTCCTGTTCTCCGCACTCGGTGGGCAGTTCGGCGAGAAGTTCGCCAAGGACTGGCTGATTCGCCGGCTCAAGTTCTTCGAGATATTCATCATGCTGATCGGGGCGGCCGGCGTGCTGCTCGGTAACCTCACGCTGATGCTCGCGGTGCTGTTCGCCATGGGCCTGCAGTCGGCGCTGTTCGGCCCGGTCAAGTATTCGATCCTGCCCCAGGCGTTGAAGCCCGAGGAACTGGTCGGTGGCAACGCGCTGGTGGAAATGGGTACCTTTCTGGCGATTCTGGCTGGCACCATCGGCGCCGGCATCATGCTCACCAGTGCCCATTACGGCGTGATCGTCGCCGTCTCGGTGGTGCTGGTAGCAGTGATCGGCTACCTGACCAGCCGCGCCATTCCGCGTGCAGACGCCGCGTTGCCGAATCTTGCCCTGGACTGGAACATCCTGCGCCAGACCTGGCTGACCCTGCGCATGGGCCTGACCCAGCCCAAGGCGGTATCCCGCTCGCTGGTCGGCAACTCCTGGTTCTGGTTTCTCGGCGCGGTGTACCTGACGCAGATTCCGGCCTATTCGAAGGAGTGGCTGCATGGTGACGAGAGCGTGGTCACGCTGATCCTTACCGTGTTTTCGGTGGGCATCGCCCTGGGGTCGATGCTCTGTGAACGGATGAGCGGGCACAAGGTGGAGATCGGCCTGGTGCCGTTCGGCTCCATCGGCCTGTCGGTGTTCGGCATCCTGCTGTGGTGGGGTTCGGGTGGCGTGCCCGAGGCGGCACAGCCGCACGACTGGCTGGCGCTGCTCGGCTATGGCCATGCCTGGTGGGTGCTGGGCTCGATTCTCGGCATCGGGGTGTTCGGCGGTTTCTACATCGTGCCGCTGTACGCCCTGATCCAGTCGCGTACCGCCGAGAACGAGCGGGCCCGGGTGATTGCCGCCAACAACATTCTCAATGCGTTGTTCATGGTGGTATCGGCGCTGGTGTCGATCCTCTTTCTCAGCGTCGCCGGCCTGTCGATCCCGCAGTTGTTCCTGGTCATTTCGCTGATGAACGTGGCGGTCAACAGCTACATCTTCAAGATCGTCCCCGAATTCACCATGCGCTTCCTCATCTGGCTGCTCGGCCATTCGATGTACCGGGTGTCGCACAAGGGGCTGGATGCCATCCCGGACGAGGGGCCGGCGGTGCTGGTGTGCAACCACGTGTCGTTCGTCGACGCCCTGCTGATCGGCGGCGCGATACGTCGGCCGATACGTTTCGTCATGTACTACAAGATCTACAACCTGCCAGTGCTCAACTTCATCTTCCGCACGGCGGGTACCGTGCCGATCGCCGGGCGCAGCGAGGACCTGCTGGTCTTCGATGCGGCGTTCAAACGCATTGGCGAGTACCTGCGTGACGGCGAGGTGGTATGCATCTTCCCCGAAGGCAAGCTGACCGCCGACGGCGAGATCGACGCGTTCAAGGCGGGTGTCGAGCGCATTCTGCAGGACAACCCGGTGCCGGTGATTCCCATGGCGCTGGGCGGGTTGTGGGGCAGCTTCTTCAGTCGTGATCCGCGCAAGCGCCTGTTCCGCCGCTTCTGGTCGCGGGTCGATCTGGTCGCCGGTACGCCAATCGAGGCAACAGCGGCCACACGCCAGGTGCTGCAGGCAGAGGTTGCCGCGTTGCGTGGCGACAGGCGCTGAGCTGCGATTTCTTTGCGCACTGAACGAAAGAGCCCGTCAATCGGCGGGCTCTTTCATTTCAGCCGTGGCTCATCTTCAGCCCGACCAGGCCGCAAATGATCAGCGCCACGCTGGCCAGGCGAATCAGCGCCATGGACTCGCCAAACAGGATGATGCCGGCGATCACCGTGCCGACAGCACCGACGCCGGTCCAAATGGCGTAGGCGGTGCCCAGGGGCAGCTCCTTCATGGCCAGGCCGAGCAGGCCCAGGCTGACGACCATCGCCGCAACGGTGAGCAAGGTGGGCAGGGGGCGAGTAAAGCCGTCTGTGTATTTCAGGCCGACGGCCCAGCCGACTTCGAACAGGCCGGCGAACAACAGAATGATCCAGGACATGCGGGACTCCACTGTGGGTGGGGTCGTCCCCGATAATCAGGCACTGAAGTCCAGGGTCGTCCCTGGCGTGCCCCACTATTGTGCATGAAGTGCCTGGTCGGGCAAGGCGCAGAGAGGGGCCGATCAGTTCCCCACGCGCCGCGTGGGGAATGCCTCTAGGGACACTGTGCGTCCGATGTTCGGGCTGGGCATTCCAGTTTGGTGGGCTGAAGCGGATCGCCGCCCGGCCCATCCTACAGGGTGCCGGTCACTTGTCCCGGTCGTCCTTCATGCGGCGCAGGAAGGTCGCCAGCAGTGCACCGGAGAGGTTGTGCCACACGCTGAACAATGCGCTGGGAACCGCCGCCAACGGCGAGAAGTGGGCGCTTGCCAGGGCGGCGCCAAGCCCGGAGTTCTGCATGCCGACTTCGATGGACAGCGTCTTGCGCTGCGCCAGCGGCATGCCGGTCAGTACGCCAGCCAGGTAGCCGAGGCCCAGACCCAGGCTGTTGTGCAGGACCACGACGGCCATGATCAGCAGGCCGGATTCGGCGATTTTCGCCTGGCTGGCGGCGACCACGGCAGCGACGATGGCGACGATGGACAGCACCGAAACCAGTGGCAGAATGTCCACCGCCACCTTGACCCGCTCCCCCAGCACCCGCTGTACCACCAGGCCGATGATGATCGGCAGCAGTACCACCTGCAGGATCGACACGAACATCGCCCAGAAAGACACCGGCAGCCATTGCGAAGCCAGCAGCCAGATCAGCGCCGGTGTCACCACGGGTGCCATCAGCGTGGTCACCGAGGTGATCGATACCGACAGGGCGACGTCACCACGGGCGAACCAGGTGATCACGTTGGACGCCGTACCACCAGGGCAGCAGCCGACCAGAATCACGCCCACGGCGATTTCCGCAGGCAAGGCGAACAGTTTGCACAGCAGCCAGGCCAGGCCCGGCATGATGATGAACTGTGCCAGTACGCCGACCAGCACGCGCCCCGGGCGTCGGGCCACTTCACGAAAGTCTTCGGCCTTGAGGGTCAGGCCCATGCCGAACATGATCAGCCCGAGCAGCGGCACGATCCACGAGGTCAGCGGCAGAAACGCACTGGGGATCAGGAAGGCCAGAACGGCGAAGAGCAGAACCCAAATGGCGAAGGTGTTGCCGACGAAGCGGCTCAGGGCGATCAGCGCAGACATGGCGGGGATTCCGTAATGACGTGTAGCGGGCTCCGCGGCCGCAAGAGCGTGCGGAGCTGGTTATTGTTGGATGCTGCCGCCGGTGTCAGCGGTGACAGCAGCGCAGTGACGCGATGCGCTTTTGACGTGCGCCATGTGAGCGTAGCGCGGTGGACGGACTAGGCGCCGTCCACCTGACTGATTGGCGCTGTCTCAGAGGCCTTGCGGGGTGTCTTCGCCGCCCAGGGCTTCGAACAGCGACGGCAGGAACTCGATCAGGGTCAGCATCATCAGCGTGAAGCTGGCGTCCTGCTGGCTCAGGTCATCGTCGCCGCCATCCTGCTCGGCCTGTTCCTGCAGCAGGTCTTCGAACTTCAGACGCTTGACCACCAGCTTGTCGTCGAGCACGAAGGACAGCTTGTCCTGCCAGGCCAGCGACAGTTGCGTGACCTGCTTGCCCGAGCTCATGTGCAGCTGGACTTCTTCGCCGGTCAGATCCTGACGCTTGCAGCGCACGATGCCGCCGTCTTCGTGGCTGTCGCGCAGCTCGCACTCGTCCAGCACGTGGAAGTCGGCGGCTGCCTGCTGGGCCTTGACCCAGTCGGTCATGGTCGCGCTCGGGGCGATCTTCACGGTCAGCGGGCGAACCGGCAACGAACCGATGGCTTCACGCAGGGTGGAGAGCAGGTCTTCGGCGCGCTTGGGGCTGGAGGCGTTGACGATGATCAGGCCCTGGGCAGGCGCGATGGCGGCGAAGGTGGCCGACTTGCGGATGAAGGCGCGCGGCAGGAAGGCCTGGACGATTTCGTCCTTGATCTGCTCGCGCTCCTTTTTGTAGACCTTGCGCATCTGCTCGTTTTCGATCTCGTCGACCTTTTCCTTCACGGCGTCCTTGACCACGCTACCCGGCAGAATGCGCTCTTCCTTGCGTGCGGAAATCAGCAGGAAGCCCTGGCTCTCGTGCACCAGCGGCGCATCGGCGCCCTTGCCGAATGGCGCGACGAAACCATAGGTCGCCAGCTCCTGGCTGGCGCAGGGGCGGGCAGGCTTGGCGGACAGGGCTTTTTCAAGTGCTTCTGTTTCGAAGGGAACGTCTTGGGTGAGGCGGTAGACCAGCAGGTTGCGAAACCACATGAGCGGTGTGTCTCCAGTTTGCGGGCGCGCTTGGCGCGCAAAAAATCATGAATCCGGGCGCAAGGCTTCTGCATCGGTGCAGAGCGTGGGCAGTCTGGCGGCAGATGTTCAATGCGCCGCGCGACGATCAGACCAGCGCGAGGGCGCATTATTCCTTCCAGCGGTGGATTAGGCCAACCCTGTATCGAGACAGCCTCAGGTTTGTGCGCTGAAACCGTGATGATTCCTAAGCCTTTGGAACGCCAATAAATTTTTTTCACAAAGGGGGTTGCCAAGGTGCGGGTCGCTCTCTAGAATGCGCCCCACTTCGAGAGTGAAGGGTGATTAGCTCAGCCGGGAGAGCATCTGCCTTACAAGCAGAGGGTCGGCGGTTCGATCCCGTCATCACCCACCAATCGAGGTATGCGCAGCGGTAGTTCAGTCGGTTAGAATACCGGCCTGTCACGCCGGGGGTCGCGGGTTCGAGTCCCGTCCGCTGCGCCATACATCGCTTCCAGGGCCCACTGAACACCCGGAAGCAACGCGAAAAGCGCCCTAGGGCGCTTTTTTCGTTTCTGCATGCTGTGTCGAAGCATTCCTGCTCCTGCGGCGCCAGGCTTTCACTTGGGCCGCAAGAATCCGCAGCGGTCAGATCGCGCCAGGGCGGAAGGGTGGCTCTTCGTCCAGGTGGTCGACAGCATCGGCCAGGTGTGCAGCCTCGTAGGTGCCGACCTCGACCTGCCGTTTGCGGCCGGTACCGATTACGCCGATCACCGCGCCGAGCGCCAGGCCTGCGGCGGCAAACGCCCACGGGCGACGATGCAGCGCCAGGTTCAGTTTGTCGGCACCCTGTTTGATTTGACTCTTCACCGATTCGGCACCGTCCGCCAGGTCATGGAGTTTCTGCCTGGCCGTCTGGCTACCCTGATGCAGGGACTGCCTGGCTTCACGGATGGCGTCGGCGAGGGACTCATGGTCGGCGTCCTCGGTGAAATCGGCGGCTGGCTGCGCACGGCCGCGGGCCTGTTCCACCGCCAGCCAGGCCAGGCCGATGGCGGTCATCGCCACGGGCACCGGGTTGGACTTGAGGGTCTGTCCCAAGCGCTCGGCCATTTCCAGGCCGCCGCTTTCACGCCCGTAGGCGAGTGCCTGGTCGATCAGACGCTGGGGTGTCAGGCGCGCTTCCACATCGTCGATCAGTGCGTCGATGCGGCTGCGCTGTTGATCGATCTCCTGTTCGAGCACGTCTGGAGACTTGAGCGATTCGGCGGCGATGGTGCTGTGGGTACTCATGACATTTGCCTCTGCACGGCTTCCTTGTCCTTCTGTAAGGAGTCCAGGGTGCGTTCGGGGGTGAGTTGGGAAGGCGTGAATTTCTGTTGGCCGATCTTCAGCATGACCAGGCCGATGATGATCACCACCACGCCAACGATCAGCGCGGCCAGCCAGGGTGCGACCACGGTGCTCAGGCCGTATACGGCGGAGAGCAGCAGCATCAGCACGCCGCACAGCAGCACGATGGCGCCGCCAGCCACCGCGGCGATGCCGGTCTTGGTGGCTTGCAGGGATGCATTGAGTTCGACCTTGGCCAGCGCCAGCTCCTTGGTGAAGAGTGTCTGTACTTCACGGGTCAGCAGGCGCAGCAGGCCAAGCAGGGAAGGCTCTACCGGAGGTTGCCGCGGATCTTCGGTCATTGCAGGGCTCCTTTTTGCACATGACGTTGCAGCCGGCGCTCGCGTTTGTCGAGCACACGGGCGATGACCAAGCCGGCAACCAGGCCGCCCGCAGCCAGCCAGAATGGGTGGCTGCGGGCGAAGCGGTCGACACTGTGTACGGCATGCCCGCTGGCGTTGTTCAGGGTATCGCGCATGGCGGCGAGCTGGCGGGCTGCCTGGCGCAGGCGATCGGGCGAGGGCACCGCGTCGGGGTTTTCAAGATCGGCGATGGTCGAGCGGGCGATCTGCGCCAGGGCCTCGAGTTCGTCGGTGTGCGCCTGATCGGCCTGGATGCGCGCGCGCAGTTGCTCCTGGGCGTCTTGCTGCCAGTGTCCGGAAATGATCTTGCCGGGGCGCTTGTGAGGCCGTTCTTTGCTGTCGTTATCCATGTGGCTACACCTGTTCCTGCTTGAAAGGGCTGTGCGTCGCGGTCATCGGCCTGGCTCGCGGCTGGCCAGCGGGGGGACGATATCCAGCGGCGCTGCTGTAGCTGGCGTTGCGGGCACTGGAGGCACTGGCTCCACCGCGCTGGCGCGTGTCCGATCCGCCAGCTCCTCGGCCATCAACACCAGTTCCTGCAAGCGTTGAACTCGGGCGCGCAGGTAACGGATTTCCTCCAGTGGATTGTCCGCCGCGCTTTTCACGCTGCAATGCCCGCTGAAGCCGCGCAGCAACAGCAGGCCGCCGGCACTCAATTGGCGGTTACCTTGCCTGCCCTGTTTACCGGCCCCCAATACGGCCAGCAGCAGGCCACCGCCAATCGACAACAAGCGTTCCCAGCCCCTTACATTCTGGCGTGCCGGGACCTCTCGAGGGGGTTGCGATTGCGGTTCGAAGGCGACCATGGGTTCACTCCTGCCTGGTTGATGATGGAAGCTGGATCGGCGCGCTCAAACCGGGTCGGGTTGAGGCTTGTCCGGCAATACATCGTTGTCCGGTTCCTGGGGATGGCCGAGGGGAGGCTGCTCGCCGGGCGCGTCCAGCGTGCCGGGTGCCTGGGTAGGATCCTCTGGTAATCGCTGGCTCACGTCGCGTCCCTCCAATCCGTGTTCTGGCGGGCTTAGCGAAACTGCCCGTACCAGTGTTGTTTGACCCGTCAGAGGGTTTGAGGCTCGCATGCGCAGCATGTTCGATCTTTTTGCCGAGCGACAGCAGCGGGCCACGTCCCTCTGGCGCAGACGCCGACGAATGCCGTGGCTTGGGCAGAAACCTTAAACCTCTGGGGATCGGTGCCGGTCAAGATTTCTGCGCCCTGACAGTGAAGCTGCCCGGGCAACCGGTCGCGCACGCTGACGTCGCGTGGCAACTCCATCCATGTCGGCCCGTTCCGGGCCTGAACTTCGAGCGAGTTTTCCATGAGCATGACTGTCGCAGATTTCATCGTCGAACGCCTCCATGAATGGGGCGTTCGACGCATTTACGGGTACCCGGGGGATGGCATCAACGGGGTGTTTGGCGCCCTGGCCAGGGCCGATGGCAAGATCCGTTTCATCCAGGCTCGGCACGAGGAGATGGCGGCCTTCATGGCCTCGGCCGATGCCAAGTTCTCCGGTGACCTGGGGGTGTGCATCGCCACCTCGGGGCCAGGGGCCACGCATCTGCTCACCGGTCTGTACGACGCGCGCATGGACCATATGCCGGTACTGGCCATCGTCGGCCAGCAGGCACGCAACGCGCTGGGTGGGCATTACCAGCAGGAAGTCGACCTGCTGTCGATGTTCAAGGACGTGGCCGGCGCCTTCGTGCAGCAGGCCAGCTCGCCGGCGCAGGTCCGTCATCTGGTGGACCGCAGCATCCGCACGGCGCTGGGCGATCGCCGGGTAACCGCGATCATCCTGCCCAATGACCTGCAAACGCTGCCCTACGAAGAACCGGCTCGCGAGCATGGCACCCTGCATTCAGGGGTTGGCTACAGCCGTCCCCGGGTGGTGCCTTACGACGATGACCTGCAGCGTGCCGCCGAGGTGCTCAACGCGGGCAAGAAAGTGGCCATTCTGGTCGGTGCTGGCGCGCTGGGGGCGAGCAGGGAAGTGGCGCAGATCGCTGAATTGCTTGGTGCCGGTGTCGCCAAGGCACTGCTGGGCAAGGCGGTGCTGCCCGATGAACTGCCCTGGGTGACCGGCTCCATCGGCCTGCTGGGCACCAAGCCCAGCTACCAGATGATGAACGAGTGCGACACCCTGCTGATGATCGGCTCCGGCTTTCCCTACGCCGAGTTCCTGCCCAAGGAAGGCCAGGCTCGCGGGGTGCAGATCGATATCCAGGCGGACATGCTCGGCTTGCGTTACCCCATGGAGGTCAACCTGCAGGGAGATTCCGCCGATACCTTGCGGGCCCTGTTGCCGCTGCTCGAGCGCAAGAAACTGCGCACCTGGCGCAAGCGCATCGAGCGCTGGACGGCACAGTGGGAAACCACCCTGCAGCGCCGTGCCATGGCCTCGGCATCACCGATCAACCCGCAGCGGGTCGCCTACGAGCTGTCGCCGCGCCTGCCGGATCGCGCCGTGGTCACCTGCGACTCGGGCTCCTGTGCCAACTGGTTCGCCCGTGACGTGAAGATCCGCGAAGACATGCTCTGTTCCCTGTCCGGCGGCCTGGCCTCCATGGGCGCGGCCGTACCCTATGCGATCGCCGCCAAGTTCGCCCATCCGGATCGGCCCGTCGTCGCGCTGGTCGGCGACGGCGCGATGCAGATGAACAACATGGCCGAGCTGATCACCGTTGCCAAGTACTGGCAGCAGTGGCAGGACAAACGCTGGATCTGCGCGGTTTTCAACAACGAAGACCTCAACCAGGTGACCTGGGAGCAGCGGGCGATGGAAGGCGATGCGAAGTTCTCGGCCTCCCAGGACATCCCCAATGTCCCCTATCACCGGTTCGCCGAGTCCATCGGCCTGAAAGGCATCTACGTCGACCGCGAGGAGGATGTCGCCCAGGCCTGGGAGCAGGCCTTCGCAGCGGATCGCCCGGTGCTGATCGAGTTCAAGACCGATCCCGACGTACCGCCGCTGCCGCCGCACATCACCCTGGCCCAGGCCAAGGCATTCGCATCGGCGCTGTGGCAGGGCGACCCCAACCAGGGTGGCATCATCCGCCAGGCGACCAAGCAGGTGCTGGGCTCGATCCTGCCCGGCAAGACACGGCGTTAGTTTACCCGGCACCTGAACTGCAGCGCGTGGCGGTCAGTCAGGTCCTACAGGTCGCAAGGGGGGAAGCATGCTCATTTCGCTGCAGCAACAGGTGGCAGTGGTCACGGGGGCCAGTTCAGGTATCGGCGCGGCGTCGGCGAAAGCCTTGGCACGAGCCGGCGCGGCGGTGGTGGTGAACTACCGGTCCGGGCGCGAGGCGGCGGAACGCCTGGTCGAAGAGATTCACGGCGCAGGCGGCCAGGCCATCGCGGTCGGCGCGGACGTGTCCAGCGAGGATGAGGTCGAGGCGTTGTTCGCCGAGACGCTGGCGGCCTTCGGGCGGCTGGATATCCTGTTGGCCAATTCGGGCATGCAGCGTGATGCACCGACGGTGGACATGAGCCTGGAGGACTGGAACCAAGTGTTGCAGGTCAATCTCACCGGCCAGTTCCTTTGCGTGCGCGCTGCCCTGCGGCAGTTCCGTCGGCAGGGCATACGTCAGGAGGTGTCGCGGGCGGCCGGCAAGATCATCCAGATGAGTTCGGTGCACCAGCTCATTCCCTGGGCCGGCCGCGCCAACTACGCGGCCTCCAAGGGGGGGCTCGACCTGCTGATGCGCAGCGTGGCCCAGGAGGTTGGCGAACAGCGCATTCGCGTCAACGCCATCGCCCCCGGGGCGATCCGTACCGCGATCAATCGCGAGGCCACCGAAGGCGAGGCCGCCGAGTCGCTGCTCGAACTGATCCCCTATGGGCGCATAGGCGAAGCCGAGGACATCGCCAATGCGGTGGTCTGGCTGGCTTCCGATGCCGCCGATTATGTGCATGGCACGACCCTGTTCGTCGACGGCGGTATGAGCCTCTACCCGGAGTTTCGTGACAATGGTTGAGATCGCGGGGCGTCAGATGCCCATCGAAGCCCATGGCATCATTGGCGACATGCGCAGTGCGGCACTGGTCGCCGACAGCGGCTGCGTGGACTTCTTCTGCTGGCCCGACTTCGACAGCCCATCGATCTTCACCGCGCTGCTCGACAGCCCCGAGGCCGGGGTTTTCCAGCTTGCGCCAGACCTGCCCGGGGCGCGTCGGCAGCAGCTTTACCTGCCGGACACCAACGTACTGCAGACGCGCTGGCTGGACGAGTCGGCGGTAGTGGAGTGCACCGATTTCATGCCGATCAACGCCGACGTGGACGCCTATCCGCGTCTGATCCGGCGCATCCGGGTGATCGCTGGCAGCGCGTCGATCCGCATGCGCTGTCGTGTACGTCATGATTACAGCCGTGCCGACACGTTGGCGCGCATGGACGGCGCCGATGTGCTCTTTCACGCGCCCGGCCAGCCGAGCCTGCGTCTGTCGGCCAGCCAGGCGCTGACCATCGACCGGCAGTGCGGCGTTGCCGAGTTCGCTTTGCAGCAGGGCGAGCACGCCGAGTTCGTGCTCGGTGCCGTGGACGATCCACTGGTCGCCGCTGGCGCCTGCGAACATTGTCTGGACGAGACCCTGACGTACTGGAGGCGCTGGATCAAGCAGTCCAACTACCGCGGCCGCTGGCGCGAGATGGTGCATCGCTCGGCGCTGGCACTCAAGCTGCTGACTTCGCGCAAGCACGGCGGCATTCTTGCCGCCGCAACCTACGGCCTGCCGGAGGCAGCGGGCGGGGAGCGCAACTGGGATTACCGCTACACCTGGATTCGCGACGCGTCGTTCACCGTCTACGCGTTCATGCGCCTGGGCTTCTCCGAGGAAGCCAACGCCTTCATGCACTGGGTGCGCGAGCGCGTCGAGGACTGTTCGGCTGGCCCCGCGCACCTGCGCATTCTCTACAGCCTTGGCGGTCAGCACGAATTGCCGGAAACCTCGCTCGATCACCTTGCCGGCCATGGTGGGGCGCGGCCGGTGCGGATCGGCAACGAAGCCCATGACCAGACCCAACTCGATATCTTCGGCGAACTGCTGGACGCGGTGTATCTCGCCAACAAGTACGGCGAGGCGATTTCCCACGATGGCTGGCGGCATGTGGTGGGCATCGTCGATCAGGTCTGTGACAGCTGGCAACGCAAGGATGTGGGCATCTGGGAGATTCGTGGCGAAGAGCAGCATTTCCTGCATTCGCGGCTGATGTGCTGGGTCGCGCTGGATCGAGCCATCCGCCTGGCACAGAAGCGCTCGCTGCCGGCTCCCTTCGCGCGCTGGAACGATCAGCGCCAGGCCATTCATGACGATATCTGGAACAACTTCTGGGACGAGGAGTGCGGGCACTTCATCCAGCGTATCGGTTGCCAGGATGTCGATGGCTCGATGCTGCTGATGCCGTTGATGCGCTTCGTCGCTGCCAGCGATCCGCGCTGGCTGGCAACGCTGGCGGCCATCGAGCGGCAACTGGTGCGCGATGGCATGGTCTATCGCTACCGCACCGACGATGGCCTGCAGGGTGAAGAGGGTTCGTTCGTCGCCTGTTCGTTCTGGTACGTGGAGTGCCTGGCGCGTGCGGGGCGCATCGAGCAGGCGCAGCTGGAGTTCGAACAGCTACTGCGCTACGCCAACCCGTTGGGGTTGTACGCCGAAGAGCTCGACCGGCGCGCCCACCATCTGGGCAACACGCCGCAGGCACTGAGCCACCTGGCGCTGATCAGCGCTGCCAGTTTTCTCGATCACAAGCTCAGCGGTGAACGCACCACCTGGCAGCCCTGAACGCTCGCGCTGCCTGGGCGGGGCATCATGGCCGCTCCTCACGGGCTGCAGGCGACCTGCGCACCGGCAGCACGTCGATGATCTCGATGCCGAGCTGCTGGATCAGTTGCCTCACCGAACCGCCGATCAATCCGGCTCCCTGCGAGCCAGGGTCGGCCGGCAGTTCGGCGCTGAGTACGGTGAATTCCACCGCTTTCATGTTGGGGATGAGGCGGGTGGTAAGGGTCTGGAATCGCCTTTCGCCATGACGCGAATAGATGATCAAACAATCCATGGTCACGATGCCCTGAAATCCGTTGGTGGAGGCAGTGCAGGTCATTCCGCTACGCCGGGGGCAAGGCAGGTATCGATCATCGCTTGGCGCCATGGCCGGTGTGTTTTTCCACGCGGCCATGCAGGCCGGCGCGGTTCGGGTCTTGTGCCCAGAGTCGCAGAATAGGCGATAAAAACGCCTGATGGAAGTTAGCCTGGCAATTGCGACAGTTGCGTGAATGCAGCCTGTCGAACGATGAGTGGCATGGTTGCCGACCAGGCGCGGCGCGGGTTTCTGCTGTGCGGCACAGGGGGCAATCGTGTTTCGATCGGTCAGTTTTTACTCTTCAGGCCGGCCCAGGCCACCGCGCCGAGGATCAGCAGGCCGCCCAACAGCATGCCGGCAGTCGGTCGTGCGCCGAAGATCAGCCAGGCGCCGGCAATCGCGTAGATCGGCTCCATCGCGATCACCACCGCTGCAGTGTGCGTGCGCACATGGCGCAGCGCAGCGATAAACAAGCTGTAGGCGAGCGCCGTGCAGAGCACGCCCAGCGCTGCCAGTTGCCACCAGTCGCGGATGCCGATCTCGGGGATCTCGCCCAGGCATGCGGGCAGCAGCGCCACGCTGATGGCCAGGCACTGCCACCAGCATGACGACAAGCCGTCCGTGGCGCTGGAAAAACGCTTGTTGGCGACCGCGATGGCGGCGTAGCTGGCGCCGGACAACACGCCCCAGAGCAGGCCCTCGGTGGCGCCGTCGCGCAGGTCGAAAGAGGGGGTGACGAGAGTCAGCCCCGCCGAGACCAGCAACACGATCAGCCCGTCGGTGCGGCCCAGGCGCTGGCCGAACGCCAGCCGCTCGATCAGCGCCGTGAAGGCAGGGAACGAGGCGAAGCCGAGGGTGGCCACCGCCACCCCGCCGGTCTGGACTGCCAGGAAGAACAGCACCCAGTGTCCCCCCAGCGCGATGCCGGTAAACAGTAGCTTGGCGATGGTGCCGCCGCTGACGCCCCGCCACGGGCGTAGACCCAGGCACAGGCCGATCACGCTCAGGGTCAGCAGGGCGAACATCGCGCGACCCAGGACGATCATGCCCGTACTGACATTCAGCGACTCGCCGAACAGCGCGGACACGCCAACCAGCAGGGCGGCGCCGTGCAATTGAAGATGGGCGATGCGCTGATTCATGGTTGCCTGGCTGGCTTCTCTGCGGGGGAGAAGCGAGCAGGGTGCCAAGAGCGGATTATCCCGTAAAACGGATTATAGTGTGGCTTGTTATTCGATAATCGAATGGTAAGCCATGGCCAGACAGGATTTGCAGATCGATTGGTTGCAGGCATTCGTCGCGGTGGTCGGCAGTGGCTCTCTGACGGCAGCGGCCGCTGGGCTGGCCCGCTCGCAATCGGCGGTAAGCATGCAGATCAAGAAGCTCGAGGCGGCGGTGGGGCGCCCCTTGCTGTTGCGCGGGCCACGGCACCTGAGCCTGACACCGGCAGGCGAGGAATTGCTCGGGTACGCTCGCAAGCTGCTGCGGGTGCACCGCGAAGCGCTGCTGGCCCTGGGCGGCGCGCGGCTGGAAGGCAAGGTCTCGCTGGGTATCCCCGATGACTACGCACTGGGTTATCTGACCCCGCTGCTCAACGACTTCGCCAGCGGTCAGCCTGCGGTGCAGGTGAACCTGGTGTGCGAACCTTCCACGCAACTGATTCCCCAGGTGGAAAGCGGTGCGCTGGATGTGGCCATCGTCACCCGAGACAGGCCGCAGCGCGGCGCGCTGCTGTTTCGCGAGGAATTGGTATGGGTGGGCGATGCCCGCCAGGAAATCTGGCGGCAAACCCCGCTACCGATTGCCGTGTACGAGCTGGGCAGCCAGGCACGCAACCGCGTGCTCAAGAGTCTCGAAGCACTGGGCCGTGATTACCGGGTGGTCTACAACAGCCCCAGCGTGGCCGGGCAACTGGCGGTGGCGCAAAGCGGCGCGGCGCTCGGTGTGCTGACCCGTTGTTGCGTGCCGGCCAGCTTGCAGGTTCTTGGTGCGGCCCAGGGGCTGCCGGGCCTGCCGATGCTCGATGTGGCGGTCATCCGCAGCCGTACGCCAGCATTGCCGGCACTGGTCGAGGCCCTGCATGAACAGGTGCTGCAGACCCTGCGTCGGGATTTCGACTGATCAACTGAGCTATAGTCGCAGGCCTGTGCGACGAACATCAGCGAGGATCCTATGCACTGTGCAGCACTGGGTATCGAGTATCCGATCATTCAGGCGCCGATGGCCGGCACCGCTACCCCCGCGCTGGCAGCGGCGGTCAGCAATGCCGGTGGGCTGGGCTCCATCTCCATCGCTGCGGTGAAGGCCGAGGCCGGGCGGCAGATGATCGTCGACACCCGCGCCGGCACCCGCAACGCCTTCAACGTCAACGTCTTCTGCCATCGCCCCAGCGTGGTCGATCGCGCCACGGAGCAGGCCTGGCTTGATCACCTGCGGCCTTATTTCGCCGAGTTCGACAGGCCGGCTCCATCGGCCATCGGCGATATTTACAGCAGCTTCCAGAATGACGATGGCCAGCTCGAGGTGCTGCTCGAAGAGCGCCCGCCGGTCGTCAGCTTCCACCTCGGTCTGCCTTCCCAGGAACGTATCGATGCGTTGAAAAAAGCAGGCATCACCCTGCTGGCGTCGGCGACCACGTTGGAAGAGGGCCGGCAGCTGGAAGCAGCCGGTATCGATGTGATCGTCGCCCAGGGGATAGAGGCCGGTGGTCACCGTGGGGTGTTCGACCCGCAGCGCGGCGACCAGGGTATCGGCACCCTGGCTCTGACCCGGGTGCTGGTGCGCCACCTGTCGAAGCCGGTGATCGCCGCCGGCGGCATCATGGACGGCGCCGGTATCGCTGCGGCCATCAACCTGGGGGCCTGCGCCGCACAGTTAGGGACGGCGTTCATCCTGTGCCCCGAGTCTGCCGCCAACGACGCCTATCGGCGCATGCTGAGCAGTGAGCGCGCGCAGGTCACCCAGGTGACCACGGTGATCTCCGGGCGTCCGGCGCGTGGCATCCTCAACCGCTTCATGGCCGAGGTTGGCGCGCCCGGGCATCCGTCGGTACCGGGGTTCGGGATTGCCTACGATGCCGGCAAGCAGCTGATCGCCGCAGCGGGGAAGGCCGGTAATGCCGAGTTCGCCGCTCATTGGGCGGGGCAGGGGGCGGCGCTGGCGCGGGCCATGCCAGCGGCCGAACTGGTTGCGCTGCTGCAGCAGGAGTACCTGGCCGCCAGAGCCTGAGAAGCCGTTCACGCTCCGTTACAGCTCGCGAAGTCGCCCCGCGACCTCGCATGCTGCGAGAAGCTACCGCGAACGAAACGCCCGGCTGGAGATGCTCACGCCATTGCCATCCGGGTCCTTGCTGTTGGCGAACTCGTAGCCCTCGCCATGATGGACCGGGCCGAACTCCAGGCCGTTGCTCAGAGCGCGGCTGCGAAAGGCATCCAGATCCTCGACATCGAAGACCAGCTTGATGCGCGCCTGATTGCCCTTCAGCGATTTGGCAGCACGGTGTATCAGTAGAATCAAGCCGCCGCGGGGGTGGTGCAGTTCGATCACGCCCTGGTCCTGCTCGCCGCTCACGAAACCGAAATGGCGCTCATAGAAGGCGCAAGTTCTGCCCGGATCACTGGCATACAACATGACTCGGGTGCTGGGGGCGTTCATCGGCGAGTTCCTGTCACTGGAGGGGACGGCGCAGCCAGACGTGCAGCCGGCAGGGGAGGATGGGCGATCATCGGCAGCCATGCTGACGCGCCAGAGGCCAGGTCGACCTGAGCAGGCATCATTGGCTCAGGCGATATGCAGCTGCACTTCTTCGATGGCGTCGTGGCGGTCTGGGGACTCGACGCCGGTCAGCTCGCTGATCAGTGCCCATTGCTGATCCAGCTCCTGGCTGACAGCCCCGAGGCGGGTGATCATCTTCGAGGCAGCGGAGCGAACGCCGCTGTCATCGCTGCGCAGCAGGTCGAACGACAGTGCGGTCATCGCGGCCGTCATATGGGTGATCGTGCGTGAGGTGAGGGTGAGCAGTTCGGTGAGCTGTTGTTCTTTCGCTGTCATCTCGTGCTTCCTTGACTGGACGAATCGATGCAGTGCGTTTGGGTGGAGCTGCCTTGGCTGTCATATCCCTGACCAGCACATTGCAGGACGCCGTTCACGAACGAGGGTCGTGATGCGAGCAAAATGATATCACCGTCACACCGGGCGCTTGCAATATGCTGCAGAGGCTTGGATGCAAATAATTTTCATATGTGCGTTTTAAATCCCGAGCGCCCCCTCTTCAGCGGCTCGGGGCGGTATGCGGCGGCGGTTTATGGCATTGCGGCGGTTAAATATCTGCCACCTCGTGCGCCTGGACAGCGGCAACGTTTAAACTGCGCTTCACCGACGCGTTATGCGGCTCGTTTCGCAGGCGTCTGCAGCCTGGGTTGGCGCTGTAAGAAGTTGTCGCATGCCGGCAATGCCGTCCTCCCAGCACCCCCTACAATCTTTCGCATCGCAGGCCCCTCAGGCTCGCGTGTCTCGTCAGGAGAGTTCCGATGTCCGTTCAGCATGACCCGGTGCAACGCGCCGATTTCGACCAGGTGATGGTGCCCAGCTATGCGCCCGCGGCGTTCGTGCCGGTGCGCGGTGCCGGTTCCCGGGTCTGGGATCAAACCGGTCGTGAACTGATCGACTTCTCGGGCGGCATCGCCGTCAATGTGCTCGGCCATGCGCACCCGGCGCTGGTCAAGGCGCTGACCGAACAGGCTACTATCCTGTGGCACGTTTCCAACGTATTCACCAACGAGCCGGCGTTGCGCCTGGCCAAGAAGCTGGTCGAGGCCACCTTCGCCGAGCGCGTGTTCCTCTGCAACTCGGGTGCGGAGGCCAACGAGGCGGCCTTCAAGCTGGCGCGGCGTGTGGCCCACGACCGGTTTGGCGCCGACAAGCACGAAATCATCGCGGCCACCAACAGCTTCCACGGACGTACCCTGTTCACCGTGAGCGTGGGTGGCCAGCCGAAATACTCCGACGGATTCGGGCCGAAGATCCAGGGCATCACCCATGTGCCCTACAACGATCTCGACGCGCTCAAGGCGGCGATCAGCGACAAGACCTGCGCCGTGGTGCTGGAGCCCATCCAGGGCGAGGGCGGCGTGCTGCCGGCCGACCGGGCCTACCTGCAGGGTGCCCGCGAGCTGTGCGATCAGCACAATGCGCTGCTGGTATTCGACGAAGTGCAGAGCGGCCTGGGCCGCAGCGGTCATCTGTTCGCCTACCAGCACTACGGCGTGACGCCAGACGTGCTGTCCAGCGCCAAGAGCCTGGGTGGCGGCTTCCCGATCGCCGCCATGTTGACCACCGAAGCGCTGGCCAGCCACCTGGCTGTCGGCACCCATGGCACCACCTATGGCGGCAACCCGCTTGGCTGTGCGGTGGCCGGCGCGGTCCTTGACGTGATCAATACCCCCGAGGTGCTGGACGGTGTGAAAGCCAAGCACCAGCGCTTCAAGGCGCGCCTCGAGCAGATCGGCGAGCGTTACGGGGTGTTCTCCGGCGTGCGCGGCATGGGCCTGCTGATCGGCGCGGTGCTGTCCGAGGCGTGGAAGGGCAAGGCGCGCGCCTTCTTCGATGCGGCGGCACAAGAGAACCTGATGATTCTTCAGGCCGGGCCGGACGTGGTGCGCTTCGCGCCGAGCCTGGTGATCGAGGACGCCGACATCGACGAAGGCCTCGAGCGCTTCGAGCGCGCGGTGGCCAAGCTGGTGGCCGTTGCCTGACCCGCCTGCTGGCGGCCCGAATGCCGCCAGTGCTCTTGGTCGTCCGACCGCCATGGTCGGTCGGCTCCATGGATGATGGTTCTCGCTGCCGGGGCTGCCGTGCCCGGGCTCTGCTGAAGGAGTGACACCATGCTGGTTATGCGCCCTGCGCGAATGACCGACCTCGCTGAAGTGCAGCGTCTGGCCGCCGACAGCCCGGTGGGGGTCACCTCGCTGCCAGACAATGCCGAGCGGCTGCGCGACAAGATCGCTGCCTCCGAGGCCTCGTTCGCTGCCGAAGTGAGCTTCAATGGCGAGGAGCGCTATTTCTTCGTGCTCGAGGACAGCGAGTCCGGGCAACTGGTCGGCTGCTCCGGCATCGTCGCCTCGGCAGGCTATTCCGAGCCGTTCTACAGCTTTCGCAACGAGACCTTCGTTCACAACTCCCGCGAGCTGAAGATCCACAACAAGATCCACGTGCTCTCGCTGTGCCACGATCTGACTGGCAACAGCCTGCTGACCAGTTTCTACGTCGAGCGCTCGCTGGTCGACAGCGTCTGCTCCGAGCTCAATTCCCGCGCCCGCCTATTGTTCGCCGCCTGCCACCCGGAACGCTTCGCCGAGGCGATGGTGGTGGAGATCGTCGGCGAGAGCGACGATGCCGGCGAATCGCCGTTCTGGGATGCGGTGGGGCGGCATTTCTTCGGCATGAGCTATGCCGAGGCCGAGCGGCTATGCGGTTTGCGCAGCCGGGCCTACCTCGCCGAACTGATGCCCCATTACCCGATCTATGTGCCGCTGTTGCCGGATGCCGCACAGGAGTCCATGGGTCTGGTGCATCCGCGTGCGCAGGTGTCCTTCGACATTCTCATGCGCGATGGCTTCGAGACCGACCACTACATCGACATCTTCGATGGCGGCCCGACCCTGCATGCGCGCACCTCGGGCATTCGCTCCATCGCCCAGAGTGTGGTGGCGCCGGTGGTGCTCGGTGAAGCCGGCGGCGGCGGGCGCCCCTACCTGGTCAGCAACGAACAGTTGCAGGGTTTTCGTGCGGTGATCGCCGAGATGAACTGGGCTCCCGGTCAGCCAGCGCTGCTCGACCCGCTCACCGCTCGTACCCTGGGTGTCGCCGAGGGCGGCCAGGTAAGGCTGGTGGCGGTATGAGGACTGTCATCGGCCTGGTTCGTCGTTTTCCGGAGGCATCATGATCGTACGCGCCGTACGTGCCGGCGACCTGCCGGCGCTGATTGACCTGGCACGCAGCACCGGTACCGGGCTGACCACCCTGCCGGCCAACGAGGCACGTCTGGCCTACCGGGTCGGTCGTGCCGAGAAGACCTTCAGCGGCGAGGCCGAACGCGGCGATTGCGACTACATGTTCGTGCTCGAGGACGATGACGGCCGCGTGCTGGGTATTTCCGCGATCGCTGGTGGCGTCGGCTTGCGCGAGTCCTGGTACAACTACCGGGTCGGCCTCACGGTCTGCGCCTCTCAGGAACTGAACATCCACCGCCAGGTGCCGACGTTGTTCCTGGCCAATGACCTGACCGGCCACTCCGAACTGTGCTCGCTGTTCCTGCATGCCGATCACCGCACCGGCCTGAACGGGCGCCTGCTGTCCAAGGCTCGCCTGCTGTTCATCGCCGAGTTTCGCGAGCGGTTCGGCGAGAAGATCATCGCCGAAATGCGTGGCGTCTCCGACGATCAGGGCCGTTCGCCTTTCTGGGAATGCCTCGGCCGGCACTTCTTCCGCATGGAGTTCTCCCAGGCGGACTACCTCACCGGTGTCGGCAACAAGGCCTTTATCGCCGAGCTGATGCCCAGGTTCCCGCTGTACACCTGCTTCCTCTCCGAGGCCGCGCGCGAGGTGATCGGCCGCGTGCACCCGGACACCGAGCCGGCCCTGGCCATGCTCAAATCGGAAGGTTTCAGCTACCAGGGTTACGTCGACATCTTCGATGCCGGCCCGGCCATAGAGGCGGAGACCGCGAAGATACGCGCGATTCGCGACAGCCAGTTGTTGGTCCTCGCCATCGGTACGCCGGGGGACGATGCGCCGGTGTATCTGGTGCACAACCGCAGGCGAGAAGATTGCCGAATTACCGCGGCAAGGGCGCGCATGGCCGCAGGGACCCTGGTGGTCGACCCACTGACGGCCAGGCGTCTGCGCTTGAGCGTGGGGGATCAGGTACGCGCCGTGGTGTTGGCCGCGCAGGCCTGAGTCCGCGTTTTCGATGTGACCCGGGGCGGCGTGCCGTCAGCCCTGATCGGTGATGCCGCCACAGAGCGGCAGCCGTTACAGATGCAGGACCGTCGCCAGGCGGTGGCCTGTCGAACCGTGAAGCCTGGAGTGATAGACCATGAGCACGCATTACATTGCAGGTCTCTGGCAGATAGGGCAGGGCACTGGCCTGGAATCCCTCGATCCGGTCAGCCAGCAGGTGCTCTGGGTCGGCCGTGGAGCCGATGCCGAGCAGGTGACCGCCGCCGTGGAGGCCGCTCGCCATGCATTTCCGGCATGGGCCGCCGCGCCCTTGACGCAGCGAATCGCCTTGCTCGAACGCTTCGCCGCGGTGCTCAAGGCCAGGCAGGATGAACTCGCCCACAGTATCGGCGAAGAGACCGGCAAGCCGTTGTGGGAGGCCACCAGCGAAGTCGCCAGCATGATCGCCAAGGTGAGCATTGCGGTTCAGGCCCAGGCTGAACGTGCCGGGTACAGGCAAGGCGCACAGGGTGACGCCAGTACGGTTCTGCGCCACAAGCCACACGGCGTGGTCGCTGTGTTCGGCCCTTACAATTTCCCGGGGCACTTGCCCAATGGGCATATCGTGCCTGCCTTGCTCGCCGGTAACTGCGTGGTGTTCAAACCCAGCGAGCAAACGCCGAAAGTCGCCGAGCTGACCGTCCGCTGCTGGATCGAGGCGGGGCTGCCGGCCGGGGTGCTGAATCTGCTGCAGGGGGCGCGGGAAACCGGCGCCGCGCTGGCGGCCCATCCCGGCATCGATGGGCTGTTGTTCACCGGTTCCAGCCGCACCGGCAATCGGTTGCACGCTCAATTCGGCGGCCACCCGGAGACCATCCTCGCCCTGGAAATGGGCGGTAACAATCCGCTGATCGTCGAGCAGGTCGCCGATATCGATGCGGCGGTTTACTGCATCATCCAGTCCGCCTTCATCTCTGCCGGGCAGCGCTGCACCTGCGCACGGCGCCTGCTGGTTCCTGAAGGAGCCTGGGGCGACGCGCTGCTGGCGCGCCTGGTCAGCGTGGCGGCAAGCCTCAAGGTCGGTGCTTTCAACGCCCAGCCAGCGCCGTTCATGGGCGCGGTGATTTCCCTGGATGCCGCCCAGCATCTGCTCAAGACCCAGGCGCGGCTGGTCGACAAGGGCGCGCGGCCGCTACTGGACATGAGCCAGCCGCTGGAGGGCGCAGCCTTGCTGACGGCGGGGATCATCGATGTGACGGCGGTGCAGGCGCGCGCTGACGAAGAGGTTTTCGGGCCGCTGCTGCAGGTGATTCGCTATGCCGATTTCGATTCCGCCATCGACGAGGCCAATGCCACCCGTTTCGGTCTCGCGGCCGGCCTGCTGTCCGATTCCCGTGAACGTTACGAGCGGTTCTGGCTGCGCAGCCGCGCCGGTATCGTCAACTGGAACAGGCCGCTGACCGGGGCTGCCAGCAGCGCACCGTTCGGCGGCATCGGCGCCTCGGGCAACCATCGTCCCAGCGCCTATTACGCCGCGGACTACTGCGCCTATCCGGTCGCCTCGCTGGAAAGCGAGCGCCTGGTACTGCCCGACAGCCTGGCACCGGGAGTCAGCCTATGAGTCGCCCAAGCGCGTCGGCCTGCGAATTGAACATCGACGGCCTGGTCGGCCCGACGCACAACTATGGTGGCCTGTCCTACGGCAACGTCGCCTCGCAGAACAACGGTCAAGTCGCCTCCAACCCCCGGCAAGCGGCTCGCCAGGGACTGGCGAAAATGAAGGCGCTGATGGACATGGGCTTCGCCCAGGCGGTGCTGGCGCCCCAGGAGCGGCCGGATGTTCAGGTACTGCGTCGCTGCGGCTTCAGTGGCAGCGACGCCCAGGTGATCGAGAAGGCGGCACGCGAGGCCATGCCGCTGCTGGTCGCCAGTTGCTCGGCGTCGAGCATGTGGACGGCCAACGCGGCCACCGTAAGCCCTGGCGCGGATACCGCCGATGGTCGCGTGCATTTCACCGCAGCCAATCTGAACTGCAAGTTCCATCGCTCCATCGAACACCCGACCACCAGCCGCGTACTGGCAGCGATGTTCGCTGACGAACGGCACTTCGCCCACCATGCCGCCTTGCCGGCGGTCAGCCAGTTCGGCGATGAAGGGGCGGCCAACCACAGCCGCTTCTGTCGCGATTACGGCGAGCCAGGCGTGGAGTTCTTCGTCTTCGGCCGCAGTGACTTCGATCCGCGTCTGCCGGCGCCGCAGCGTTACCCGGCACGGCAGACGCTGGAGGCTTCCCAGGCGGTGGCGCGCTTGCATGGGCTGAGTGACGCGGCGTTGGTCTTTGCCCAGCAGAACCCTGCGGTCGTCGATCAGGGCGTGTTCCATAATGACGTGATTGCGGTGGGTAACGGCCAGGTGCTGTTCCATCATGAGGATGCCTTTCTCGACAGCCAGCGGGTCATCGGCGAACTCGGCGACAAGCTCGCGCGCCTGGGCGGGCGCTTGCAGCCAGTGTGCGTGCCGCGCCATGCGCTGGGCGTCGAGGACGCGGTACGCTCCTATCTATTCAACAGCCAGCTGTTGACCCGGGCCGACGGGCGTATGCTGTTGGTGGTGCCGGAGGAATGCCGTGGTAATCAGCGGGTCTGGGCCTACCTGCAGACGTTGCTGGGCAGTGACGGGCCGATCGCCGAGGTGCGTGCCTTCGACCTCAAGCAGAGCATGCAGAACGGTGGCGGTCCGGCATGTTTGCGCTTGCGCGTGGCATTGTCGGCAGCAGAGCTGGCGGCCATGAATCCGCAGGTGATGCTCACCTCGGGGCTGTATGAGCGGCTGTTGCAGTGGGTGGATCGCCATTACCGGGATCGCC
The DNA here is from genome assembly GCF_900100535.1 of Phytopseudomonas flavescens. Taxonomy (GTDB): domain Bacteria; phylum Pseudomonadota; class Gammaproteobacteria; order Pseudomonadales; family Pseudomonadaceae; genus Aquipseudomonas; species Aquipseudomonas flavescens. The sequence goes on along the minus strand of NZ_FNDG01000027.1, from coordinate 7,349 downwards.
TGAGCGAGAGCGACCTGGCCGACCCGCAGCTGCTGGACGAATGCCGAACCGCGCTGGACGAGTTGACCCGGCTGCTTGGACTGGGCTCCGTCTATCCCTTTCAATTGATTTGAAGCGACTCGCGTCACGAGCCGCCATTGACCCTGGAGTACCTATGAGCGACGCCCTGCAACTGATCCTCGAAGATAGCGACGGCACCCAACTGGAAACGTCATGCACCCGTTTCGCCGTACTCTGGCAGGGCAAGGAAGTGTGGATCCAGCAGGTCGGCAACGGCCAGTTGATGATCGGCGTCGACGTTGCCGAGGGCGATACGGAGTATGCCAACCTGTTGCTGCGCCCGCTGGCCACCAACCTGGTCAGCCTGGAGCTGGAAATGGAACCCGCCGATGACGGCGCCGGTGACGATCACGTCCATGGCCCGGACTGCAATCACTGAGGAACACCTCATGCTCGCCCTCGGCAAACTGCTCGAACTGACACTGGCTGGCCACGAGCCGGCCTCTAAGATACAGCTGACGCCGGAGGGTACGCGCCTGCGATGGCTGGCCGAGGGGGCACTCGAAGTGACACCGGCTGGTGGCCGCGACAATGGCATGGACCTGCTGCTCTCGGCGGGCATCCATGGCAACGAGACCGCCCCGATCGAGTTGCTCGACAGGCTGCTGCGGCGCATCGCTCGTAACGAACTGCAGCCCCATGCACGTTTGCTGCTGCTGTTCGGCAACCCTCCGGCGATGCGCCGTGGTGAACGCTTCATCGAGCAGGACATCAACCGCCTGTTCAGCGGCTGGCACGAGCTGAGCAGTGGTGCCGAGGCGATGCGCGCCTGTGAGCTGGAGCACCTGGCGGCTTCGTTCTTCGCCGATGCCGAACGTACCCGCCTGCATTACGACCTGCATACGGCCATCCGCGCGTCGCGGATCGAGCAGTTCGCCCTGTATCCCTGGGCCGAGGGACGTCGTCAGTCGCGGCACGAGTGTGCACGCCTGCAGGCTGCCGGTATCGACGCGGTGCTGCTGCAAAGTCAGCCATCGACCACCTTCAGTGCCTACACCTACGCCGGGCTGGGGGCCGAGGCGTTCACCCTCGAGCTGGGCAAGGCAAGACCGTTCGGGCACAACGAGCTGGTCAATCTGGACCGCCTGGAGCTACGTCTGCAAGCCCTCATCGAGGGCTGCGAGCCGCCGGTGGACGAGGCCGCCGCCGAGCACCTGCAACTGTTCGCCTTCGCCCGTGAGGTGATCAAGCACAGCGACGCCTTCGCCCTGCACCTGCCCGCCGACGTGGAGAACTTCACCGAACTGGCGCCCGGCTATCTGCTGGCGGAAGACCTGGCCAGCAGCCGCTGGGTGGTACAAGAGCAGGGGGCACGCATCATTTTCCCCAACCCCAACGTGCACAATGGCCAGCGGGCCGGCATCCTCCTGGTCCCGGCCCAGGCCTCTCTACTGGAATGATGGCATTGCCATCCTTCGTTCATCTGCCCGCACAGGAGTACCCATGCCCATCATCGATCTGCGTAGCGACACCGTCACCCAGCCCACAGCCGGCATGCGAGAAGCGATGCTGGCCGCCGAGCTGGGCGACGACGTGTATGGCGAGGACCCGACCGTCAACCGCCTGGAACACCGCCTGGCGCAGCAACTGGGGTTCGCTGCGGCGCTGTTCGTACCGACCGGCACCATGAGCAACCTGCTGGGCCTGATGGCCCACTGCGAGCGCGGCGACGAATACATCGTCGGCCAGCAGGCGCATACCTACAAGTACGAGGGCGGCGGCGCTGCCGTGCTCGGCTCGATTCAGCCCCAGCCGCTGGACATGGAGCTCGATGGTTCCCTGGATCTGGCCCGTGTCGAAGCGGCGATCAAGCAGGACGACTTCCATTTCGCCCGCACCCGTCTGCTGGCGCTGGAAAACACCATGCAAGGCAAGGTGCTGCCGCTGGAATATCTGGCTGCTGCCCGCGCCTTTACCCGCGACAAGGGTCTGGCGCTGCACCTCGATGGCGCTCGCCTGTTCAATGCATCGGTCAGGCTGGGCGTCGAGGCCCGCGAAATCACCCGCCATTTCGACTCCGTTTCCGTGTGCCTGTCCAAGGGCCTGGGTGCGCCGGTAGGGTCCGTGCTGTGCGGCAGTGAAGCGCTGATCGGCAAGGCCCGGCGCCTGCGCAAGATGGTCGGTGGCGGCATGCGCCAGCCCGGCATGCTGGCTGCAGCCGGGCTGTATGCGCTGGATCATCAGGTCGAGCGGCTGGTCGAAGACCATGCCAATGCCGACTGCCTGGCCGCGGGCCTGCGTGAACTGGGTTACTCGGTCGAGCCGGTGCAGACCAACATGGTCTACGTGCAGATCGGCGAGCGTGCCGGCGAACTGAAAACCTTATGCGCCGAGCGCGGCATTCGTCTGAGCGCCGCGCCACGCCTGCGCATGGTCACCCATCTGGATGTGGGGGGCGATGCCGTGGGCCAGGTGATCGAAGCCTTCGCCGCGTTTCGTGGCTGAGCCTGTTTGGCGGGCGTATTGGGCGGCCCGCTGCCGGGTTGCCGCCAGCGCTGCAGGGCAGTGATTCCCGGCCATCGAGCTGCCGGCAAATAATTCCGCCGATGCCCTAGCCGCGACGGACAAGCCCGATATAATGCGGGCTTTTGCCGGCTTCGCCGTGGCCGCCTGTTTTCCTGGAAAATGCCAATGAAAAGCGCAGAAATCCGTGAAGCTTTCCTGAGCTTCTTCGAAGAGAAGGGGCACACCCGTGTCGCTTCCAGCTCCCTGATTCCGAACAACGACCCGACGTTGTTGTTCACCAACGCAGGCATGAACCAGTTCAAAGACTGCTTCCTGGGCCTGGAAAAGCGCGCCTATACCCGCGCCGCGACCAGCCAGAAATGCGTGCGTGCCGGTGGCAAGCACAATGACCTGGAAAATGTCGGCTATACCGCGCGTCACCACACCTTCTTCGAAATGCTCGGCAATTTCAGCTTTGGCGACTATTTCAAGCGCGATGCCATTCACTTCGCCTGGGAATTCCTCACCGGTGAGAAATGGCTGAAGCTGCCCAAGGAAAAACTCTGGGTCACGGTCTACGCCAGCGATGACGAGGCTTACGACATCTGGAACAAGGAAGTCGGTGTGCCGGCCGAGCGGATGATCCGCATTGGCGACAACAAGGGCGCGCCTTACGCGTCCGACAACTTCTGGACCATGGGTGACACTGGCCCGTGCGGCCCGTGCACCGAGATCTTCTTCGACCACGGCGACCACATCTGGGGCGGCCCGCCCGGCTCTGCGCAAGAGGACGGCGACCGTTACATCGAAATCTGGAACAACGTGTTCATGCAGTTCAACCGCACGGCAGATGGTGTTCTGCACCCGTTGCCAGCGCCGAGCGTGGACACCGGCATGGGCCTGGAGCGCGTCAGCGCGGTCCTGCAACACGTCAACTCGAACTATGAGATCGACCTGTTCCAGAGTCTGCTCGACGCCAGCGCCCGGGCGATTGGTTGCGCCAACGATGGTGACGCTTCGCTAAAAGTGGTGGCCGACCATATCCGCTCCTGCAGCTTCCTGATCGCCGACGGTATCACCCCGTCCAACGAAGGTCGTGGCTACGTGCTGCGTCGCATCGTCCGTCGCGCCTGTCGGCATGGCAACAAGCTGGGCGCCAAGGGCAGCTTCTTCCACAAGATCGTCGCGGCGCTGGCCAGCGAGATGGGCGACGCCTTCCCGGAGCTGAGGCAGCAGCAGGCGCACATCGAGCGCGTGCTGAGAACCGAAGAAGAGCAGTTCGCCAAGACCCTGGAGCAGGGCCTGAAGATCCTCGAGCAGGATCTGGCCGAGCTCAGTGGTACGGTGATTCCAGGTGAAGTGATCTTCAAGCTGTACGACACCTACGGCTTCCCGATGGATCTGACCGGTGACATCGCCCGTGAGCGCGAGCTGACCCTCGACGAGGCCGGCTTCGAGCGCGAGATGGAAGCCCAGCGCGTGCGGGCCCGCTCCGCCAGTTCGTTCGGCATGGACTACAACAGCCTGGTCAAGGTCGACAAGGACACCCGCTTCCTCGGCTACAGCGCCACCGTCGCCAGCGGCGAGCTGCTGGTGCTGCTGCGTGACGGCCAAGCCGTCGATACCCTCAACGAAGGCGAGGAGGGCGTGGTGGTTCTCGACCAGACGCCGTTCTACGCCGAGTCCGGTGGCCAGATCGGTGACTGTGGCTTCCTCGAAGGCCCGGGTGTGCGTTTCGACGTGCGTGACACCAGCAAGGTCGGCGGTGCCTGGTTGCACCACGGCGTGGTCAGCAAGGGCAGCCTTAGCGTGGGCGCTACCATCAATGCCGAAGTGGATGCCTCGGTGCGTACTGCAACCGGGCTCAATCACTCGGCGACTCACCTGTTGCATGCCGCGCTGCGTCAGGTGCTCGGCGAGCACGTGCAGCAGAAAGGCTCGCTGGTGGACAGCCAGCGCCTGCGCTTCGACTTCAGTCACTTCGAGGCGATCAAGCCGGAGCAGCTCAGGGAACTGGAAGAAATCGTCAACCGCGAAGTGCGCCGCAATACGCCCGTGCAGACCGAAGAGATGGATATCGACAGTGCCAAGGCCAAGGGCGCCATGGCGCTGTTCGGTGAGAAGTACGGCGACAACGTGCGCGTGCTGACCATGGGCGACGGTTTCTCAGTCGAACTGTGTGGCGGCATCCACGCCAACCGTACCGGTGATATCGGTGTGTTCAAAATCGTCAGCGAAGGCGGTGTGGCGGCTGGTGTGCGGCGTATCGAAGCGGTCACCGGCGCTGCGGCGTTCGCCTACCTGAATGGTGCGGAAGAACAATTGAAAGAAGCGGCGACGCTGGTCAAGGGCAGTCGCGACAATCTGCTCGGCAAGCTGGCAGCGGTGATCGAACGCAATCGGCAGCTGGAAAAGGAGCTGGAGCAGCTCAAGGCCAAGGCCGCCAGTGCGGCGGGCAGCGACCTGGCCGGATCGGCCGTGGACATCAAGGGCGTCAAGACCCTGGGGGCGCGCATCGATGGTCTGGACGGCAAAGGCTTGCTGGCCCTGGTCGATCAGTTGAAGAACAAGCTCGGCAGTGCGGTGATCCTGCTTGGTGGCGTGCAGGACGACAAGGTCGTGCTGGTGGCCGGCGTGACCCAGGATCTGACCGGCAAGCTGAAGGCTGGCGATCTGATGAAACAAGCCGCTGCTGTAGTCGGCGGCAAGGGCGGTGGCCGGCCGGACATGGCGCAGGGGGGGGGAGTCGATGCGGCTGCACTCGATGGTGCCCTTGCGCTGATCGGTCCGTTCGTCCAGCAGGGCCTCCAAGGCTCCTGATGCAAGCGAGATCAGGCCCCTCGCCATGCCCGGCGAGCGGCCTGGTGTGTGCGGTGTTGTCTGTTTAATGGGCGCCCTTCATGGGCTGAGGCAGCTTTGAAATGGCTTTGATCGTACAGAAATTCGGTGGTACTTCCGTCGGCACCGTCGAGCGCATCGCGCAGGTTGCAGAGAAGGTGAAGACCTTCCGCGAAAAGGGTGACGACATCGTCGTCGTGGTATCGGCCATGAGTGGCGAGACCAATCGCCTTATCGAACTGGCCAGGCAGATCAGCGATGACCAGCCAGTCGCCCGCGAGCTCGACGTGATGGTCTCCACCGGCGAGCAGGTGACCATCGCGTTGCTGGCCATGGCACTGATCAAGCGTGGCGTGCCGGCGGTGTCCTACACCGGCAGTCAGGTACGCATCCTGACCGACAGCGCACACAACAAGGCGCGCATCCTGAGCATCGACGATGTCAATATCCGCGCCGATCTCAAGGTGGGGCGCGTGGTGGTGGTCGCCGGTTTCCAGGGTGTCGACGAGCAAGGCAATATCACCACCCTCGGCCGTGGTGGTTCCGACACCACCGGCGTGGCCCTGGCGGCGGCCCTGAAGGCCGATGAGTGCCAGATCTACACCGATGTCGATGGCGTTTACACCACCGACCCACGGGTCGTACCGAAAGCCCAGCGCCTCGAGAAGATCACTTTCGAAGAGATGCTGGAAATGGCCAGCCTGGGCTCCAAGGTGCTGCAAATCCGCTCGGTGGAATTCGCCGGCAAGTACAACGTCCCGCTGCGCGTTCTGCACAGCTTCCAGGAGGGCCCGGGCACCCTCATTACCCTTGACGAAGAGGAATCCATGGAACAGCCGATCATCTCCGGCATCGCTTTCAATCGCGACGAAGCCAAGCTGACCATCCGTGGCGTGCCTGATCTGCCGGGCGTTGCTTTCAAGATCCTGGGTCCGATCAGTGCCGCCAACATCGAAGTGGACATGATCGTGCAGAACGTCGCGCACGATAACACCACCGATTTCACCTTCACCGTGCACCGCAATGACTACCAGAGCGCCCAGCAGGTGCTCGAGGCCACGGCGCGCGAACTGGGGGCCCGCGAGGTGGTCGGCGACGTGAACATCGCCAAGGTGTCCATCGTCGGTGTCGGCATGCGTTCCCATGCCGGTGTGGCCAGCCGTATGTTCGAAGCGCTGGCCAAGGAAAACATCAATATCCAGATGATCTCTACCTCCGAGATCAAGGTCTCGGTGGTCATCGAAGAGAAATATCTGGAATTGGCGGTGCGCGCCCTGCACACTGCGTTCGAACTCGATGCTCCGGCCCGCCAGGGCGACTGAGGCACCTGCGAAAGGCGCGGTCATTCCGCGCCTTTCGTTCTTTTGGTTGGTGTTGTCGGAACTTTCCTTCCGTCCGTGCTGGTCAATACTTGGGTACTGGGGGTTTCGTCTTGATTCTGCCCGGTGCCTTTCAACCGTTCACAGACTTGTTGTCCGAAATTGAATCCGTAAGGAGAAAGGAATGCTGATTCTGACTCGCCGGGTCGGAGAGACCCTGATGGTGGGTGACGAAGTCACTGTCACCGTGTTGGGCGTTAAAGGTAATCAGGTGCGGATTGGCGTGAATGCGCCTAAGGAAGTCGCCGTCCACCGTGAAGAGATTTACCAGCGCATCCAGAAAGAGAAGGGCGAAGAACCAAACCACTAATTTTTATCGAAATTTTGGTTTGCAAACGGGGAAAACATGTTTATCATGCGCCCCGTGTTGCGGAGAGGTGGCCGAGTGGCCGAAGGCGCTCCCCTGCTAAGGGAGTACACCTCAAAAGGGTGTCGGGGGTTCGAATCCCCCCTTCTCCGCCATTATTTGGCATATCTGGCTCAGGTCAGGTTGGCAAACAAACCAGCGGTGATCTGGTCTAAAAACACCAACGGACTCATAGCTCAGCTGGATAGAGTACTCGGCTACGAACCGAGCGGTCGGAGGTTCGAATCCTCCTGAGTCCGCCATATTGAATGGCTTGCAGC
>NZ_FNDG01000038.1 GCF_900100535.1 Phytopseudomonas flavescens | reverse complement strand
TGAATTCTTCGGGGTAACGCTGGTTGCTCATGGCACCTCCTAGTGGGCCTCATTATGAGGCTTGGAGGTGTCTACGAAACTAGGGGCGATTCAGGATTGGTTAGCCCACTCCGTTGCACGGATGCCCTTTCCAATGTCGCCGGCCAGCACAGCTATGTCGGCATCACAATTGGGTGGTTCGAAACCAACGCCGAACTCCAGATGAAGGTCGGAATAAATCAAAATTTTCATGCTTTTTCTTCAGGCTGTTTTCGCATCGCGAATTAGCCATATATTGATGCGTGGCAACTCCCACGACGCGCGGCTGATCAGCACAACGGCACGCCTCCCGCGCAAATGACTATATACATATTGCCGGGATTTCTCAATTACGACTTGCCCGACGCAGCCCTGAAATCCAGTGGCTGATGTCTTAGCCATGGTAAAGTGCCGTAGACGCGTGGCCCCCCAAACATATGGATGGATCGCCGCTCGAACAGATTTGCAGACGGAAATTAGTAGGCGACTGACTCGCGAAGAGGAACGGCTGATCTGGGCATGTGCGTTGAAATTATTCGCACTGCCCGTTCTACAAAGCTTTGTCGCGGGCCACATCTTGGCCGACATCGAACAAGGTAAACGTCCACTTTTGCGTGACTTTCGCTTGTTCAATCGTGAGCATTTGCGGGCATTGAAAGACATTAGGTTTGCGATCGCGTGCGAGATCCTCAGGCGTGTGCCGGACGACAATCTCACTCCCCGCCTCTCTGAAATTAAGTTTCGGAACGACTTGGGGCTCTAGGTCACAGCGCACCTGCGATACCCGTCTTGAGGCATCAATCAGCTTGGCGGTTCGAGAACCTACCGACACTGATGTCATCATCTGAGGGGGACTGGTCGAGCGTGACAGATTAGCCTCGGCGCAGCCAAAGCTGTAGCGGATGAAGGTCGGGATGGCGTCTACAGAGCGATCGCCAGCCAATTCAGGGGCGGAGTATTTTGCCGGCCGGCCTGGGTGTAACGAGAAGAAATTTTCACTGAATGAAAAAACCCGGCTAATCGCCGGGTTTTCTTTTTACTCAGCTCTACTGCCAGTTTGCGGCAATGACGACATTGAGCTGTTCTTTCTGCGCTTGAGTCAGATTGATTTCGCCTCCAGCAGGCGCTCCAAAAGCCGCCATTGCGTTAACGAGGTTATCGACCTGATTCGCATACAAAGAAGAGCTACCGGCCTGAATGACATCCAGACGCTGGGCTGAATCTGCATACCAGTCCTGCACGGTGACACTGTCCCCAGAGCCGCGCACATCGACTACCAAGTTATTACCCTGGCGCGACAGCCAGAGATTATCCCGAGTGATGCCTTCGATACTCAGTACATCGCTGTCAGCTGGGGTATTGGAGAGGTTATTGATCACATCCTGGCCATCTCCGGCAGCAAAGTAGTAGGCATCACTTCCATCACCACCGAGCAGGTAATCATTACCCTTGCCACCACGCAGCTTATCGTTGCCAGCGCCGCCATCGATCAAGTCAGCATCGGACGAGCCAATGATGTTTTGATCACCAGCCTGTCCTGCCAGGATGGTGCCGAAGGAACGCTCGTCAGGAACACCTTGATAGTTAGGCGAACCCTTGGTGTCCGGATTCGTCAGACCGAAAGCACCGAACAGCTGGGCAGCAGTCAGCTGACCGCCCGAAGCGAAGCTGATTACGTCGACCACATGGTCGCCACCCAAGAACCAGTTTTTCAGGGTGACTTGATCGCTACCGCCGCTGACCTTCAGCACCAGATCGTTGCCGCTTTTCATCAGCCCGCTGGAGACTTGGTTGAATGTGATGCCATCGAAACGCAAGGTGTCGAAGCCACCACCGATGTTGTCGATGACGTCCTGGCCACCGCCTGCGGCGAACACATAAGTGTCATCGCCCCGACCGCCGACCAGGGCATCATTACCAGCACCGCCGTTGAGCGTGTCGTTGCCGTTGCCACCCTCCAGGCGATCATTGCCCGCTCCACCTGTTAGTGCGTCATTGCCATTGAACCCCTGTACAAGGTCGCGCTGAGCAGTGCCACTCAGCCCTGTATCGTTGCCACTGGTACCCCGCACTACACTGTCAAACGGAGCCGCAGACGCTGCAGGTACAGCAAGGCCAAAAGCTCCGAAGATCTGCGCCGCAGTCAACTGCCCGCCTGTATCGAAGCTGATGGTTTCAACCAAGTTATCACCACCCAGGAAGAAGTCTTTTAGGGTCACTTGGTTGGTGGAGCTGCCATTTACCTTCAGGACGAGGTCGTTACCCGACTTACCCAGGCCAGAAGCTACCTGGTTAAAGGTAATTCCATTGGCGAAGCGCAGAGTGTCGATGCCGCCGAGTTCTTCAAGTACATCCTGGCCAGCTGTGTAGATATAGGTGTCGTCACCAACACCACCGAGCAGCCGGTCGTTACCCGCCCCGCCATTGAGGGTGTCCTTACCAGCACCACCAATCAGCACATCATTGGCAGCAGTTCCGGTGAGGACATCATCACCACCAACGCCTGCAACCGGAGGCTGATCGCCGCCGCCTGGATTGGTACCGCTGTCACCTGGTTCTTCACCATTACCAGGGCCTTCACCATCGCCCGGCTCGCCGGTGCCACCGCCGGGCAGAGCTGTTAGCAGACCAGCAATCTGGGCGGTGGTGATGTAGTTACCACCATCGGGCTGAATGTAATCAATGGCGAAATCGCCACCGAGGAAGTGATCGGTAACTTTCAACTGCTGCTGAATATCGCCGTCCACCAGAACCAGCAGATCGTTACCCTCACGATGGAAACTCAATCGAGTTCGCGCGATACCGATGAAAAATGCACCGTCGAAACCACCGCCGCTGTTGTCGATGACATCGACACCGCCACCAGCACGGTAGTAGTACTGATCGTCGCCAGCGCCACCGGCGAGCCGGTCATTGCCATCCTCTCCATCGAGCACGTCGTTGCCATTACCGCCAATCAGTATGTCGCTACCCGAACCACTCTGCGATCCGTTGCCACCGGAAAGGTAGTCGTTGCCATCGCCGCCTTCGAGCTGGTCATCACCACCCATGCCAAATAAGGTGTCATTGCCAGCCAGACCGCGGAGTAAATCTTTACCTTGTCCGCCAGCGAGTTGCTCGCCCGTGGCAGTACCCTCGACCAGAGTTTCGAAGCCACCCGGGATGTTTGCGGCTGCCACGATCTGCGCAATGCGAGCGGCATTGATCATGAAGCCGCCATCAGGCTGCACATAGCTGATGGCTTTGTCGCCACCCAAGAAATGACCTAGCACTCGTACTGACTGCTCAGCGTCCTCATCCACAAGGATCAGGAGATCATTGCCGTCACGTTTGAACGTTAGGCGCGCCTCGTCGATACCACCGCTGAAGAACACACCATCATTGCCACCACCGGTATTGTCGATCGTGTCTGAACCGCCGCCAGGGAAGTAAACGTACTTATCGTCTCCAACACCTCCGGCCAACAAATCATCACCTGCACCGCCCATTAGTTGATCGTTTCCGGCGCCGCCAAAGATGGTGTCGTTACCAGCCTCGCCATCCAAGTAGTCGTTGCCGTTTTCACCATGCATCGCGTCGTCGCCAGCGCGGCCCCATGCTTGGTCGTCACCGGCGCCGAGCCGCATGGTGTCGTTGAGGTCGCGATAACCGATAAAGCTATCCGCAGTAGCGGTGCCGTGCCAGATCACCTGGCCTTCGACTTCAGCCTGACTCAGTTCGCTACCATCGGCGAAAACGAAATACTCCAGTTTGAAGTGATCATTGGGCTCCTTAAACCAGTTCTGTACCGTGATCGAGTCAGTGCCGTTGGCATGCTCGATAACCATGTCCAGACCACGGCGGTGGAAACTCAGATCGCTGGCCGAAATACCGTCCCCGAAGCTCAAAGTATCGGCAGTCGGCTCAATGTTGCTGTAGGCCTCATTGGCACGACGCTCAATCAGCAGGTCATGGCCATCGCCCAGATTGAATATGTAGGTGTCCTCACCGAACGAGCCGTAGATGGTGTCGTTACCCGTGCCGCCTTCGATGATATTGCTGCCCTGATTCCAGGCATTGCTGTATGCCTGAATTAGGTCATCACCAGCACCGCCTTGCAGGGTGTCGAAGCCTTGGCCCTTGATGGTGTCGTTACCCTCGCCGCCAGCTAGCAGGCCGCTGCCTTCCAGATAGTCATTCCCGGAACCGCCATCGAGCACCCCATCGCCATAAAGATGGTCATCACCGGAATCACCATGGAGTTGGTCATAACCGCCGCCGCCATGGAGGGTGTCGTTGCCGTCACCACCGTGGAGCTCGTCATCGCCCCAGTCGCCATTCAGGGTATCGTCGCCAGCATCACCGAATAACCGGTCGTTACCCTCACCGCCGTTGAGAATATCGTCGCCGTCCTGCCCGTAGATTGTGTCGTTACCATTCTGGCCATGAACGGTGTCGTCGGCAGCTCCGGCATGTATCAGATCGTCGTCGGCATGACCGAAGATCGTGTCCGAAGCCTCTGTTCCGGCAATAGCCATCTGTTTGATCTGGGTGTAATCCCAACGCAGACCGTCGGAGAAGATGATGGCCTCTACCGCAGTTGCTCCCGACATTCCCGCCTGATCGGAAAACTGGCCAAGGATCCGCAGTTCGTCGCCGGTGGCCGCCCGAGTGATCACTAAATCAAAATCATCGCGGCGTAGCAGCAAGTCGGTCGCCAGCGCGTCATCAAAATGGAGAGTGTCAGCACCAGCGCTGTCCACTACCACATCATTGCCACTGCCACCGATAAAGGTGTAAATGTCGTCGCCATCACCACCCTCAAGGCGATCGCTGCCGACACCACCATTGATAATGTCGTTGCCAGCGCCACCGAGCAGCGTGTCATCACCCGAGCCACCGTAAATCTCGTCGTCGCCTGCTCCGGCATCAATGAAATCATTGCCGTCCAGCCCGAGCACTACATCATCGGAAGCATAGGCATATATGATGTCCGCGAGATTCGTACCTTTGAGGGTGAGCTGGTACAGCTGAGCTGCTCCCAAAAGAGCAGGCAGATTGCCGTCCAGATGCAAGTCGATGGTCGTGCGTGGCATTTCCCCTTGGTAGAAACCCTCCAGCGTCAGTTGATCGGAATTACCGATAAAGCTGATCTGCAGGTCGCTGCCGACCTTCCTGAAGATTACCTCCCTCTCGGCCGTATCTGGCAGTTTTAGCGTTAGACCAGAAGTATAATCATCGTTGATCCTGTCCTGGCCATCGCCGGCACGGAAGACATAGGTGTTGGCTCCGCTCCCCCCACTGAGCAAATCGTCGCCAGTGCCGCCTGCTAGTACGTCGTTCCCCTCACCGCCCCAGAGTTTGTCGTCGCCTTCGTTACCGGACAGAATGTCGTTGCCGACCTCGCCATACAGCAAGTCATTTCCTTGGCCGCCATCTATTACGTCGTTACCTGCTGCGCCGTAAACAGTATCGTCGCCCGCCTGAGCCAAGATGACGTCGTCGCTTGCATAGCCACGCAGGTGATCACTTGCGTTGGTGCCGGTGATAGCCATCGCCTTGACCTGAGCAATGCTCCAAGCCGTGCCGTCGGAAAAGCGAACTTGTTCAATCCGGTAGTTGCTCTGACCATCGGCTTGGAAGAAATTGAGAACGGTAATGCGATCGGCGCTGTCTGCCAAAGACAGCACCAAATTGTCGCTGCTCCGGGTAACAGTGATGTCCGTCGGTGCAATACCTTCCGAGAAGACAATGGCATCTAGTTTTGCAGCATCTGTGTCGTAGTTCTCTAGGGTGTCCTGGCCCCAGCCGGGAGCAAACTTATATAGATCGGAGCCAGCACCACCAACTAAATAGTCACTACCTTCGCCACCATCCAGAACGTCGTCGCCAGCACCGCCGTAGATTTGGTCGTTACCCTCGTTCCCAATCAGAGAATCATTGCCAGCCTCGCCATAAATCCAGTCGTCACCGCCGCCAGCTGCGATCGTGTCGTTGGAAGCATAGCCACGCAGATTGTCGTTCCCTGAAGTGCCTTGGACGGCCAGGGATTTAACTGTATCTACAGTCCAGATGGTACCGTCCTCGAAGCGTATTTCCTCTAGCCGCGAAGAGCTGGCGCCGTCCTGATTGAAATAGCTGCGAACTGTGATGCTGTTGCTAGAGCCCGCAAGGGTGAGGATTAGATCAGAGTTGTTGCGGGTAATTAAGATGTCGCCACTAGTGATGCCACTACCAAACTCGATCGCGTCGATCTTTGTCTCGGAGGAATCGTAGTTGTCGAGGATGTCCTGTCCCCAGCTACGCTCGAACCGGTAGACGTCCGAACCTGAACCGCCATTGAGCGTGTCATTGCCAGCCCCGCCGATAAGTACGTCATCGCCAGCACCGCCATTAAGCGTATCGTTGCCTTCGCCGCCGTCGATAGTGTCGTTGCCGCCAAGTGCGTCAATACGATCATTACCGGCGCCGCTAGAAATCGAATCGTCAGTTGCGTACCCCGTCAGCGTGTCGTTGCCGGTTGTACCTAGGATCGCCAACTCTTTGACCTGTGTGATCGACCACTGCGAGCCATCGGCGAATCGGATTTCCTCGAGTTTATAGGCACTGGCACCATCGTTATCGAAGTAATTCCGTACAGTGATCTTGTCCGCGGTGCCCTTGTAACTGAGAATCAGGTCGGAGCCGCTACGGGTGATGGCGATATCGGCCTTGGCGATGCCTTGTCCGAACACAATGGCATCGGTCTTCTCAATGCCAGTGTCATAATTGTTAATGATGTCCTGGCCCCAGCCGAGCTCAAAACGGTAAACGTCCGAACCTAACCCCCCATTGAGCGTGTCATTACCTACGCCGCCGTCGAGAGTGTCGTTGCCGCCAAGTGTGTCAATGCGATCATTACCGGCGCCGCTAGAAATAGAGTCGTCCGTTGCGTACCCCGTCAGCGTGTCATTGCCGGTTGTACCTAGGATAGCCAACTCTTTGACCTGCGTGATAGTCCACTGCGAGCCATCGGCGAATCGGATTTCTTCGAGTTTATAGGCACTAGCACCATCGCTATCGAAGTAATTCCGAACAGTGATCTTGTCCGCGGTGCCCCTATAACTGAGAATCAGGTCGGAGCCGCTACGGGTAATGGCGATATCGGCCTTGACGATTCCCTGTCCGAATACGATGGCATCAGTTTTCTCAGTGCCGGTGTCGTAATTGTTAATGACGTCCTGGCCCCAACCGAGTTCAAAACGGTAGACGTCGGTGCCGGCCCCACCAGTAATCTGGTCATCGCCTGCGTCACCGGAAAGTATGTCATTACCTGCGCCGCCAAAGATCAGGTCGTTACCACCCTGCCCTGATAGTGTGTCAGAACCAGAATAGCCATAAAGACGATCGGCGCTTTCAGACGCTACTTGCACTAACGCCTTGATGGTAGCGATATCAAGGATTGTTCCGTCTTTTTCCAAGCCAATGTAATCAAGCGCGTATCCACCTTCCGCATCGTTCTGGAAATAACTCTGGACGGTCAATGTCCGCCCGGTTTCTTTCACCGTGACAATGAGGTCATCATTGAAGCGGGTGATGGCCAAATCCGCTAACGCATAATCTTCAATGATTAGCTTGTCTACATTACCAACTTGGTTATCCCAGTTATTGATAATGGTATTGCCGTTGCCGGCAGCGAAAATATAGAAATCGTTACCAGTACCACCTGACAGCACACTCGCGCCATCTCCAGCGAACAGAGTATCGTCTCCATCCTCTCCATAGAGAGAGTTCGCGCCACTACCAGCAATTAGTACGTCGTTTCCGCGGCCGCCATAGAGATTATCTCGCCCCTCACCGCCGAATAGATTGTCATCTCCGTCCTCGCCATACAACGTGTTATTTCCTTGATTACCAAGTAGGAAATCATCACCGGCACCGCCATAAAGGGTATCGTCGCCTTCGTTGCCGTGGATAAGATCGTTACCGGCGCCCGCCTTTATCACGTCGTTACCGGAATACCCTCGAATGACATCAGAACCGCCGGTGCCAAGGATGGTATCGTCACCGACCCGAATCACCTGATAGAGAGTGTGTCGGTCAGAAGCGCTGAGGTGAGTTGCACTTATCTCTAGGGCTGCTAGGAACTGGGTTCTGGCAGAAGGATCGTACGGATTTAGGCCGGTCGCAATGTCGATGGCATCATTGAGGTCAGCGATAACCGTTGCATCCCCCTGACTGATACGAAGGGCATACTTCGAAGCTAGGTAGGTGAAGTCAAAGATTCGGGTATTGTCTTGAATCGTAGACGAAACTAGCGAGAAATCGCCACGCGCTTTGCTCGACGTCATCAACTGTGAGTAAATGGACTGCTCCAGTTGCTCATAGACTGTGCGCAAGTTTTGCGCGTAGAGACCGGAGGGGTTTTCCTGAAGCGCCGGGAAGCCCCAGAACGACTCCAAAACTCCAAGTTGGCGAGCGTCAATTTCAGAGCCACGGCTATTGGGCGGCGTATCCGCCTGGCCTGCCCACAGATACAAAATCTGTCCAACGAGAGCCTTTCGAGAGGACGGGTTTGTTTCCTGATTGAATGCATCTACGAGGCTTTTCAATTGTCCAGAAGCATCAAGCGACATCGCTTGGTGCAATGAATACGTATTCCCATAGCCTACGGCATTAGGCAAAGCCAGGATGTCAGCTGGCAGTGGGATACCTTCTCCGGTGTGAATTTCAATAGGAACAGTATCGGTGCGGTCAGAATTAAACCAAAGGGTATTAGCTAGCCCCTTCGACTGATCCGCGTAAGTAACCTCACCAAACTCGCGGTGTTCTACGCCATTGGCATCGAGCTTAGGTGCCACCTGATACTGGGTAGAAATTGACTCAATCCCGAGCGAGGTCAGGGTGTGCAGCTCCGCTTCAGTGGAAATGCCATCGCTGTTGCCGTCGATCCAGACCCGCAGTTCCGAGAAAACTTCGTCGGCCGCAGAGAGCATACCGTCCTTATTTTCGTCGAGATCCGCAAGAGCTTCGAAACCGTTGGAGGCGAACGAGCCATCAGTCAATTTCGTCTCAGTGCCGAATAACTCGGCACCACCATCGATCTTCCCATTATCGTTACGATCGAGCACTAGCAAGCCATCACTAGGAGCAACCCAACTGGTACTTTCAGCGAATCCGCTGTTATCTAGGGTCAAAGTGAACGCCGTGATCCTTGTGTAGCGTTGAAATTGAGCCGTTGCGGTCAATATCGATGGAAAGCGGATCGCGAGGAGGCTCCGGCGGCGCGGGAGGCGGCGGCGGAGGCGGAGTCTCATTTTCAGGAGGCGTATCCGGGGTCGGTAGCGACTCAGGGTCTCCCATCATCTCGCGCTCAAGTCTCTCTAAGTCATCATGAGTACCTAACTTACGGGTATCGTCGACTACCTTGTCCCAAAACCCGTCAGGCAGCAGGCTACCGCCTGGCAAAACATCTGCCAGATCGTCGATTACATCGGCAGCGTTGCCTGGATTCTCATTAGTGTAAGGCTGACTACCGCCCTCTATCGCTTCTTTTCCAGCATCCACCGCACGCTTGATGGTACCCATCATTGCCTCCATTCAAAGATATAAAAAATTTAGTTCGAGTGAAGTATTTCCAGTACTTCTGCTCGTTGCGCGCTGGGCTTAATCTTGTTTAGTGACTGGGCAAACTCAACGCTGTTTTTCCCATTCGCCCACGGACGGGAACCGCTAATCCGTTTAGACGGGTTTGCGCCAACCTTTAGTAGGAAGCGCAAGAGTTCCGGCTCAGCTGTAAGCACTGAAACATTGATCGGTGACATCCCTGCACTGTCGGGCTGGTCAACTGAACAGCCGTGTTCCACGAATGCAGATATCAGCGCTTGGACTTCTTGCCTGTCGGAGTCTGGAAGGTCATAAGCTGATGCAGTCAACGCAATGGTCGGTTCTCTTCGCCCTTCATGAGTAACGTAGCAATCTCCGTTACCCGCAGCAGCCCGTATAGCTGAAAGATCATCAGCATGGGCAGAACTCGCACCGAGCAGCAGTATTGAAAAAAAATCTAATGCAAGTAGTTTACTTCTCATAAGTTCACCATTGATTAATATCAGCGTTCAGATAGACCTTCATTCAGATGTTGCTGCAGGGGACTAAGGAAGTATTCGATCACCGCCCTTTTTTCGGTTTTGACCTCCGCCCGCACAGCCATACCCGGTGATAGCGATATATTTTTACCCCCTATCTGGATTGTATTTTTCTTCAGCTGTATCCGTGCGCTGTAAATTAAACCGAGCTTCTCATCTTCAATCGCATCACTGGATACGCTAACTACAGTCCCATCGACCACACCGTATTTTGTGAAGTTAAACGTCTCAACCTTCACTTCTACGGCCTGGCCAGGGCGTACGAAGCCGACGTCCTTGTTCTCCAGCATCGCTTCTACTTCTACTGGCTGATCACTTGGAACAATCACCATCAGCCGCTGGGCCTGAGTGACAACGCCACCCTGGGTATGAATCGCCAGTTGCTGGACAGTCCCGTCTACAGGTGCCGTGAGCTGTGTGAGCCGGTTACGTTGCTCTGCCTTTCTCAGTTCTTGAGTGAGGCTTGCAGCACGAACCTCCGCATCATTCTGCAGATCGAGCATCGCTCTGCGCGTTTGAGCCAAGACTCCGGTTCGTTGCTGCTGCGCAGCTTTCAAAGCAGCTTCCAGTTCGCTGATTCGTGCTTTTTGCTGGGTCAGCTCACGCTCCTGATCCAAGAGAATCTGCTCTTTCTCCAGGTAGGCGTGCTTGGCAACAAATTGCTTGTCGAGCAGGCCACGGTAGTCGGCTGCGAGCTCACGGGAGATAGGGAGCGTTTTGCTGAGTGCGGTGATAGAGGCTCGAAGGGAGCGTATTTCAGCCTCGCGTTGCTCAATCTGGGCGTCACTTTGGTCGAGGGCTGCACGCAGTTCGAGATACTGACCTTGCACCCATCGCTGCAGACTTTCTTGCTGCGCGGGAGTGGCGTTCGGAATAAAATCGGAAACAGATGCTGGCTCGGTCTTATCCTTTATTGCCTGCAGAAGCAGCCGAGCGCGGGCGCTATCGACCTGGGCGGCGAGTAGCTCACTGTGGAGTCGCTCGACATCCGCAGCAGTGATTTGGCTATCGAGTTCAACGAGCAGCTCACCCGCCTTCACCTGCTGGCCATCATGCACATGGATGGCCTTGACCACGGCTACCTCATTGGGCTGGATCACCTTGGTCTTACCGCTAGGCACGATCTTGCCGGTCGCAGTGGCCACGACGTCGATCTCGCCGACACAAGCCCAGACCAACGCGAGCGCCGCGAAAGTCATAATCGTCCACTGGATATACCGCGGTGCAGGGTGTACGGGCTTTTCCTGCAACGCCAGAGCAGCGGGCAGAAACTGAACCTCGTGACTTAGCCGAGGCGGCGCATCCATCGTCTTGCGATTGCGCCATGAGTGTCGCCAGGCACTGCGGTAACGATTGAGTAACTCACGCTTAGCGCCCATGGCATTGCTCCTTTGCCAACGGCAGCAAGCACGACGCTAGACAACTGCTCATGCCACATCCCCCTGCTGCAACCGATGCAGACGTGAGTAGTGCCCCGCCTGGTGGGTCAGCAACTCCGAGTGACTGCCCTGCTCCACGATCTGGCCACGATCCATGACAACGATGCGGTTGGCATCGCGCACAGCAGAAAGCCGGTGAGCAATGATGATCACCGTCCGTCCCTTGCAGATGGCCTGCATGTTTTGCTGGATGACCCGCTCGGATTCGTAATCGAGGGCACTGGTGGCCTCGTCGAAAATCAGGATGCGTGGGTTTCCGATCAGGGCCCGGGCGATGGCCACACGCTGCCTTTGACCACCCGAAAGCGATGCGCCATGCTCACCGACGACGGTGTCGTAGCCCTCCGGTAGCTCGAGGATGAAGTCATGGGCCCCCGCCATCTTGGCGGCCTGCATCACGACCTCGATCGGCGCACCAGGATCAGTCAGGGCGATGTTTTCCCGAATGCTGCGGGCGAACAGCATATTGTCCTGCAGCACCACGCCAATCTGCCTGCGCAGAGACGATACATCTGCCAACGCGAGATCCATGCCGTCGACCAGCACACGGCCCCGCTCGGGGGTGTACAGCCGCTGCAAGAGACGTGTCAGTGTGCTTTTACCTGAGCCAGATCGGCCCACGACGCCGATCACTTCACCGGCCTGGATCCTCAAGCTGACTCCACGCAACACCTCGGATCCATCCGGCCGGTAGCGAAACTGCACCTGGTCGAATTCGATGTCGCCTTTAAGGGGAGGCAACGCACTACGCGAGGACTGGGACATTTCTGTCCGTGTGTTGAGAATGTCGCCAAGGCGCTGCACCGAGACGCCGGTTTGCTGGAAGTTCGTCCACAGTTGAGCGAGGCGCATGATCGGCTGCGACACCCGCCCGGCCAGCATGTTGAAAGCGATCAGTTGGCCGACGCTCAATTGCCCATCAATCACCAGTCGGGCGCCGAGCCACAGAGTCGCGACCGTCACCAGCTTGCCAATCAGCCCAACGCTTTCGTTGGCCAGGTTAGACAGGTTCTGGGTCTTGAAGCTTGCTGCCACGTAGCCGGCAAGTTGGTTATCCCATTTGCGGTTGATCTGCGGCTCGACCGCCATGGACTTGAGGGTGTCGATACCGTTGACGGTTTCCACCAGAAACGCCTGATTTTCTGCCCCGCGAGTGAAGCTCTCGTTCAACCGCGCACGCAACACGGGTGTAATCAGCAGCGATACGATGAAGTACAGCGGCAACGACAGGATCACGACCAGAGTCAGCCAGCCGCTGTACATGAACATCACGGCGATAAACACCACCGAGAACAGTACATCCAGCACCAGCGTGATCGCGTTGCCGGTCAGGAAGCTGCGGATGTTCTCTAGCTCGCGAACACGGGCAACAGAGTCACCCACCCGGCGCGCCTGGAAGTAAGACAGCGGCAAGGTGACCAGATGGCGAAACAACCGTGACCCGAGCTCCACATCGATTCGGCTGGCCGTGTGGGCGAACACATAGCTTCGTAGACCTGACAGCAACGTCTCGAAAATCATGATGCCGAGCAGGCCAATGGCAATCACGTCCAGGGTGGTCAAGCCACGGTGAACCAGCACCTTGTCCATGACGACCTGAAAGAACAGCGGCGTCAGCAACGCGAAGATCTGCAGCACGAAGGAGACGAGCAGCACCTCCCCCAGCAGCTTGCGGTATTTGACGATCGCGGGAATGAACCAGGTGAAATCGAAGCGCGATAGCTCACCCGCCATCGAGGCTTCGGAGCGGATCAGCAGCAATTCGCCCGTCCAGCGAGCCTCGAGGTCTTCCTGGATGAGCACTTCGGGGCGCTGCGCGCGGGGATCATGGATCAGCGCCTTGCCTTCATCCATCCGGGCGATGATGAAAAAGCGGCCATCGGTATCGACGGCGATGGCAGGCAGCGGCGTCTGCGTCAGTCGCGAAAGCGAGCTACGTGCGGACTTGGCTTTGAGCCCAAGCTTTTTCGCAGCCAGCAGGATTTCAGGGCGACCAAACAGTCGACCATCTTCGGCGTATTCGTGGGTGAGTTGTTCAGGGGAAGCGGCAACGTTATGAAAACGCGCCAACATAACCAGGCAGGCAAGACCTGTATCCAGCTCAGGGGCTGGCCCGGGGGCAGCTGAATCGTTCAGCATCTGTGCATCCGTGCATGTGGGATGGCGAAGCGCCATGGCTTCGCGGAATTCTACTTGGTACCGCTAGCAGAACAAGGTGCCAAACGCCGAACAGATCACAAATTACCGTACCAAATCGTGCGAAAAGCGCTCTTTGCGAGCGGAAGGTCTATTGACGATTCGTCGAAATAGAAAATCCAAAAAGCCGTAACTAACATCGAAATGCAAGCTACGGCGCTGACTTCTTACTGCCAGTTGGCCGCTATTACGACATCGGGGGCCTCTCTCTTAGATTGGGTCATACTGACTTCGGATCCAGCCGGCACACCGAATGCAGCCATGGCGTCAATTAAACCGTTTACCTGATTATCATAGACTCCTTGACTACTTGCTAGCGGGCTAACTTTAGTAGAACTTGCTATTTCTTTTTTTGCACTGAGCCTATCAAGGATCTGAAGTCTATTCCAAGATACATTATCGGCAAATACGATTTGCTCAACACCCCGATTAAAGTAACCGTCGAGTGTATCCTTTATTATTATTGAGCCGCCGTCCCCAACTCCGGGGGCACTTTCCGAGATCAGGATTTTTAGACTGTTACCATCTCGCACCAGCGTGACCTCATTTGAATTGATATCGGTCAGCTTTAATTGATCAGCTGTACCGTAGCTCTGCCTCTCTGCGATCGTATCGTTTCCATC
>NZ_FNDG01000001.1:196697-447237 GCF_900100535.1 Phytopseudomonas flavescens | reverse complement strand
TGTCGATAGGTCTTGCGTGCCCGGCGCTGTTCGACAAGACGCTCACGCAAAGCGTCTGAAGTGGCGTGTGGGCAGTGTCTGGGTCGCGATGAACGATCTTGCAGACCCGCCTCACCTTCCTCCCGAAAACGTCTGAGCCATTTGTAGGCGGTTCGAACGCTTACGCCCGCCGCCTGCGCAGCATCTTCGACACGCAAGCCTTGCTCGATACGTTGGATAAGAAGGGCTCGACCTCGAGGTGTAAGACGGGCATGTTTATGTAGGTTCATCCGGGGCTCCTGGAGTGCTTGGTTGGTCGCACTTCCAGAATTCCGGGAATGCCCCGGATGAACAACCTACTGAGAGATCACACCTAGCGGCTCGCCGCCCGGCCTGGCGAGGTCTCTCGCGGCAACGCGGCTCGCCCTTAACGTCAACGGTCCCCAGGGCGACCCTGATCGGAACGGGCCAGCTGTTCCAGGCTCGCTATCGCCTGCTCCAATTCATCGAGCCCGCTGCTGCGGATGGGCTGATCCTGCTTGAGTTGGGTTTCGCTGTTCTGGCAAGCGGCGCGCAGCTGTGGCACGCCGCAGTAACGGGTCGCCCCGTGCAGGCGGTGGATACGCTCGATCAATGCGTTGCGGTCGCCGTCGGCGCGGGCCTGGCGGATGGCCTGAAGATCGCCCGGCAGCCCGTCCAGCAGCATGTTCAGCATATCGGCAGCCAGGTCGGGCTTGCCGGCGGCCAGGCGCAGGCCTTCCTCGTCGTCCAGTATGGCGGTGGGCAGCGCGACGCTCTCGACCGGTGCATGGTCCTGGGTGGCGCCCTGCAACGGCAGGCCTGTCCATTTGAGTACCACCTGAGCCAACTGCCGCTCGCTGATCGGCTTGGTGAGGTAGTCGTCCATGCCACTCTGCAGCAGGGTGCGCTTCTCGTTGGCCAGCGCGTGCGCCGTCAGTGCAACGATGGGCATCGGTGTGCGCGCGTTGTCCTGTTCCCACTGGCGGATGGCCTCGGTGGTCTGGCGTCCGTCCATCCCCGGCATCTGCACGTCCATGAACACCAGGTCGAAATCCTGTTCCCGGGAAATGGCCAGGGCGTCGAAGCCGCTGCTGGCGACCGTGACCGCTGCGCCCATGTCGTCGAGCAGGGTCTGCACCAGCAGCAGGTTGGCGGCATTGTCGTCGACGCAGAGGATGGCCGGCGAGCGCGTGGCACTGCGGCGTGCCTGCTGGCGTGGACGCTTTGGAACGAGCAGGTCGATCAGTGCCCGCTGCAGGCGACGCGTGCAGGCCGGTTTGGCTTGCAGCTGGGCGTGCCAGTCGGGCACGCAGTCCTGATACTGGATCTGTTCGGTGGTGGGGCACAGCACCACGCTCTTGCAGCCCAGGTGTTCGAGGTCCCAGACGTACTTGCCGAGCTGCTCGGCGGGCAGGTAGTTCGCCGTTACGCCGAACACCGCGCAATGGAACGGTTGCGTGCTGCGGCTGGCGGTGACGACGGCTTCGCACAGGCTGTTCGGGTCGCTGAATACGCTGACCTGCAGGCCGCAGTCTTCCAGTTGATGCTGCAACGCCTGTTGCGCCAGTTCGTGGGCTTCCAGCACGGCAGCCCTGCGCCCGGCGAGCGCGCTGGGCTGGTCTTCGATATCGCTGCGGGCCTTGGGCAGGCTCAGGCTGACCCAGAACTCGGAGCCTTCGCCAGGGGTGCTTTCCACGCCGATTTCGCCACCCATCTGTTCGATCAGGCGCTTGGATATCACCAGGCCGAGCCCGGTGCCGCCGGCCTGCCGCGAGATGGAATTGTCCGCCTGGCTGAAGGCCTGGAACAACGCACGCAGGTCTTCATCGGCGAGACCGATACCGGTGTCGCGGACGCTGATACGCAACTGGGCGCGATCGACCGTCTCTTCCTCGAGCATGGCGCGCATGACGATGCTGCCTTCGCGGGTGAACTTGATCGCGTTGCTGACCAGGTTGGTGAGTACCTGCTTGAGGCGCAGCGGGTCGCCGGACAGCACCACCGGGGTGTCGCGGTAGATCAGCGAGAGCAATTCCAACTGCTTCTCGTGAGCCGCCGGGGCGAGGATGGTCAGGGTATCCTGCAACAGGTCGCGCAGGTTGAACGGGATGTTCTCCAGCACCAGCTTGCCGGCCTCGATCTTGGAGAAGTCGAGCACCTCGTTGATGATGCCCAGCAGGCTGTCGGCGGATTTTTCGATGGTGCTCAGGTAGTCCTGCTGGCGCGGGCTCAGCTCGCTTTTCTGCAGCAGGTTGGTGAAACCGAGAATGCCGTTGAGCGGTGTGCGGATCTCATGGCTCATGTTGGCCAGGAACTCGGACTTGATGCGGCTCGCTTCCAGGGCTTCCTTGCGGGCGAAGTCCAGCTCGATGTTCTGGATCTCGATGGTCTCCAGGTTCTGCCGCAGGTCCTCGGTGACCTGGTTGATGCTGTGCTGCATTTCCTCCTGGGCATTCTGCAGCGACTCGGCCATGCGGTTGATGCCCGAGGCGAGCTCGTCCAGCTCGTGGCTGCCCAGCGGTGGCAGGCGGGTTTCCAGGTGGCCGTCCTTGAGCAGGGCGACGCCGTGCTTGATACGCAGCAGCGGGTCGTTGATGCTGCGGCTCATGCGCAGGGCCAGCAGGCCGGTGATGATCAGCCCGGTCACCACCAGCAACAGGCTGGTCAGCAGGCTGCGGTAGCCGCTCAGCAGGGTGTTGTGGTGCGACAGTTCCAGCTCTACCCAGCCGATCGGGTCGCTGCCCGCGGTGGACTGCTCGTCCCCGCTCAGGGTCAGGTGCTGGGCCATTACCGGGAGGAGAAAGCGGGTCGCGTCCTGGCTGCTTCGCTGGGCGACGTCCACGGTGTCGCTGTCGATGGTCGGCCGTGTGTTGAGCATGCTGGGGCCGGCATGGGCCAGGCGGTCGTTCTGCGTGGCGAGAAAACTCACCGCGCGCACGTCCGGCTGCTCCAGGGCTTCGCTGGCGATGCGCTGCAGCAGCGATTTGTCACCGTGCAACAGCGCGGGCGCCGCCAGGGGCGCCAATTGCTCGGCGATCATGTGACCGCGCTGCAGCAGTTGCGCCTGTAGCCCGGAGAGTTGCATCCAGATGAAATAGCCACCCAGTACCAGCGCCAGCAGGCTGGTCGGTAGCAGGGTAAGCATGAGTACCCGGCCCTTGATGCCGATTTCCTTGAACACGCGACGTCCCCTTTCAGCGATGCCTGGCAGTGTAGCGATTCCGCCGGGTACACGCTCGCCTGGCGTTCGGTTGCTTACCGGGCATGCCGTTAATCGGTAGAATCATTCGCATTTGCTTTCAGGGTGCTCTTGCCATGACGTCGCCGGCCATCCGTGCCATTCGTATTCTCGCGGTCGAGGATGATCCGGCCCTTGCCTCCCACCTGCAGGCCCACCTGCAGGATTGCGGTTTCGAGGTCACCGTCAGCGGTGATGGCCGCGAGGGGCTGCGCCTGGCCGAGGAGCAGGACTTCGAGCTGATCCTGATGGACATTCTGCTGCCCGGCAGCAATGGCCTGGACGTGTTGCAGCGATTGCGTGAGCGGCGTCATGTGCCGGTGATCCTGATGTCTGCCCTGGGCGCCGAGCAGGATCGCATCGCCGGGTTCAGCAAGGGCGCCGACGATTACCTGCCCAAGCCCTTCAGCCTCGGTGAACTGAGTGTGCGTATCGAGGCCATCCTGCGGCGCGTGGCCTATGAGCGACGTGAGCAACCGCCCTTGCAGGAGGGCGCGCTGAAACATGACGAGGGCCGTTCCGATGTCTGCCATGACGGCCAGTGGGCGCTGCTGACACCTACCGAGTACCGTCTGCTGGAAACCTTTTCGCGGCACGCCGAAGAGGTGCTCAGCAAGGCCTTCCTTTATCAGCACGTCCTGCACCGTGGCTATGCACAGCATGACCGCAGCCTGGACATGCACGTCAGCAACGTGCGGCGCAAACTCAAGCAGATCGGCTACAGCGGCATGCGCCTGGAGTCGGTGTGGGGCAAGGGTTACGTGCTCACCGGCCGGGATTGCTGAGATGCCCGGGCGACATTCGTTGTTCTGGAAGCTGGTCGGGGTACTGGCGTTGTTTTTCCTGTTGCTGGTCAGCCTGCACGTCGACCTTGACCGCCTGCTGGTTCAGGCGACCTCGCGGCTGTCCGAACCGGCCAGGGCCATCCTCACCGACTATGCGCGAGAGGCCGAGAAAGCTTGGCGCGAACGGGGCCGAGCGGGTGTCGACGATTTCCTCCGCCAATTGCGTGAGCGCGAGGGAGTCTGGGCGGTGGTGATCGACGAGCGACGGCATTCGTTGTCCTCGGGCGTCTTGAGCGAAGAGCAATCGCAATACCTGGAGTTCAACCGGCCCATCGACGGTTCGCTGGGCCGTCCCGGCGGCAACCCGCCGCTGTACGTGCCGTTCAGCGACGGCAAGGCGCGCCTGGTAATGGAACTGCCGCAGCGCCTCAATCCGCGCAAGCATCTCGACCTCTGGAAAATACTGTTGCAACAGGTGTTGCCTGCCACCGTGGCGATTCTGCTCGGCGCGTTGTTGTACCACGTGCTCATGGCGCCCCTGGCGATATTGCGGCGCCAGGCAAACGCGCTCAGTTCCGGCGACCTGTCGGCCCGGGTGGGGAAGCAAGTGACCCGCCGTCGTGACGAACTCGGTGAGCTGGGCAGGACTTTCGACCAGATGGCCGGCCGCCTGGAGAGTACCGTGACATTCCAGCGCCAGCTGTTGCGCGATCTGTCCCACGAGTTGCGTACCCCGCTCAGCCGTCTGCGCGTGGCGGGGGAGAACGAGCGCGATGACAACGCTCTGCGCCAACGCCTGGAGCGCGAGGTCGGGTGGATGGAGAAACTGGTCGGCGACACCCTGGAACTGGTCTGGCTGGATACCGAGCGGCCGAGCCTGCCGCTGGAGTCCGTGGACATCGGCCAGCTCTGGGACCTGTTGACCGAGAACGCCAGTTTCGAAGCCGGCTGGTCGGTGACGCGCATGCCCTGCGAACTGCCGATGGCGTGCCGTGTGCAGGGAAATCTCAACGGACTGGCCCAGGCGCTGGAGAACATCTTGCGCAACGCCATCCGCCACTCGCCCGACGGCGGATGCGTGCGGCTGGACGGGCAGCTCGAAGGGCGCACCTGGCATTTGCGAGTGAGCGATCAGGGGCCGGGGGTCGCGGTGCACCATCTGCAGACCATCTTCGAACCCTTCGCCCGCCTGGACAGCTCGCGTCCGGGCGACGGGGGGTTCGGCCTTGGCTTGAGCATCGCCCGCAGCGCGATCACCTTGCAGGGCGGCCGGTTGTGGGCCGAAAGTCCACCGGACAGCGGGCTTTGCATGCACCTGCTGCTACCGGTCGCAGGCCCTGAGCGGCAAATGTATAAAATGTAAATGCTGTTTACTCTCATATGACAAGAAATATCATTCGCGCTGTCGCGACGGCGGGAAATGCCTGGTACACGCCTTTCCGGGGACCGATAGAAGGGTTCCGACATTTTCAAGCCGCCGATTTTGCCCGTTTTGGGCGTAACGCATGGGTATGGGGATGTCTATGAACCCGAAGTACAAACCGAACCTGCTGGCTACCGCCATTCTGCTCGTGTTCAGCACACCGGCTGCGGTCGTCGCCCAGACCACTGAAATCAGCCTCGACGAAGCGGCAACGCACGATGCTGGCGGCAGTCTTTCCGCGAAAGGTTCTTCCCAGGCATTGCAGCTCGAAGAAACGCGCGTACTGGGGACTGCCGAAGAGGAAGTCAAGCAGGCTCTCGGCGTCTCGGTGATCACCGCCGATGACATCAAGAAGCGTCCTCCGGTCAACGACCTCTCCGACATCATCCGGACCATGCCGGGCGTCAACCTGACGGGCAACAGTTCTTCCGGGCAGCGCGGCAACAATCGGCAGATCGACATACGCGGCATGGGCCCGGAAAACACCCTGATCCTGATCGACGGCAAGCCCAGCACATCGCGCAATGCCGTGCGCTATGGCTGGCGGGGCGAGCGCGATACCCGTGGCGACAGCAACTGGGTTCCCGCCGAACAGGTCGAGCGCATCGAGGTGCTGCGCGGTCCGGCGGCGGCGCGCTATGGCTCCGGGGCCGCCGGCGGTGTGGTGAACATCATCACCAAGCGCCCGACCGACAAGGCGAGCGGTTCGCTGACCCTGTTCACCAACCTGCCCGAGGATGGTGACGAGGGCGCGACCCGGCGGGCCAACTTCAGCCTCAGCGGCCCGCTGACCGAGCAGTTGACCTACCGCGTATACGGCAGCGCCAACAAGACCGACGCCGACTCGCCCGGCATCAATGCCGATCACCAGGCCGCCGACCCGGATACCAACCTGATCGGAGGGCGTGAAGGGGTACGCAACCGTGACATCAATTCCCTGCTTTCCTGGCAGTTGTCGGATCAGCAAACGCTGGAGTTCGAGGCCGGTTTCAGTCGCCAGGGCAATATCTATGCGGGCGATTCGCAGAATGCCAACAGCGAGCCCACTGGCCTGACCGGAACCCTGGCCGAGAACGGTGCGGAAACCAACCGTATGTATCGGCAGAACTATGCGATCAGCCATCTTGGCGACTGGGTGTTCGGCACTTCGCGACTAACCCTGGCCTTTGACTCCACCCGCAACACGCGCCTGCAGGAGGGCCTGGGCGGCAGGAGTGAAGGGCGGATCGCCAACGAATCCAATACCACCAGTGTGCTGGACAACTATCGCCTCGATGGTGAGGTCAACCTGCCCATCGACGCGGTATTCCAGCAAGTGGTGACGATCGGCGGTGAATGGAGCGAGTCCAAGCTCGACGATCCGGGCTCCACGCAAGGTGGCTCGAGTGCCATCGGCAACATACCCGGTACCACGGCCAACGCGGCGGATCGCGACTCGGTGTCCCGGGCGCGTATCGCCGCGCTGTATGTCGAGGACAACATCGAGCTGCGGCCCGGCACCATCCTGACGCCCGGTCTGCGCCTGGATGAGCACAGCGAATTCGGTATCAACTGGAGCCCCAGTCTCAACGGCTCCCAGGCGCTGAACGATCAGTTCACCCTCAAGGGCGGGATCGCACGGGCCTTCAAGGCGCCGAACCTGTACCAGAGCAATCCCGATTACCTGCTCGCTACCAACGGCAATGGCTGTCCGGTTCAGATTGCCACCGGCGCTTGCTACCTGGTGGGCAACAAGGACCTGGATGCCGAGATCAGCGTCAACAAAGAGATCGGTATCGCCTTCCAGGGAGAACAGATTTCCTCGAGCCTCACCTACTTCCGTAACGACTACAAGAACAAGATCGTCGCGGGAACCGAGATCTTCGGCACCATCGGCAATTACAACGTCCTGCAATGGTCGAACGCCAAGAAGGCGGTAGTCGAAGGTCTGGAGGGCAACCTGTTGATCCCGCTCAGCGACAGCCTGTCGTGGAACACCAACTTCACCTATATGCTCGAGTCCATCGACAAGGACACCGGTAACCCGCTGTCGCTGACGCCGGAATACACCGTGAACTCGACGCTGGACTGGCAGGCCTCGGACAGGCTGTCGCTGCAACTGAGCACCGTCTACTACGGTGAGCAGGAGGCGCCGACCAATGTCGTCAACCGCAACGACGCCTCAGGCCTTTCCACAGAATCCGTCGATCCGTACCACATCTGGGGGGTGAGTGCCGGTTACGCCTTCACCGATCAGGTCAGCACGCGTGTCGGTGTCAGCAACATCTTCGACAAGCGCCTGTATCGAGAAGGCAATGCCAACACCGCTGGCGCCAACACCTATAACGAGCCGGGTCGTGCGCTCTACCTGTCACTCACCACCGCATTCTGAGTGTCGTTCGGGCTGCCGCTTCCCCATGGAGGCAGCAGCCTTTCTGAGTTCTCACGTGCCAGTTCGTGCCAGCAGGCCAGGAGTGCGGTTGCCGTTGCACGGTACGGGCCAGCATCACGCGTCCATCGGCGAAATGGCCAGGGGCGCTCAATCAGGAGATTTCAACGTGCTGAGCCGGCCGATCTGGCGACAAAGGGGAGTGGCAGGGATATGAGGTTAGCGATGAGGGTTATCGTTCTGCTACTGAGCACGACCGCTATCGCCATGGGCAAGCCTGATCTATCCCGGCCGCTGGGACCTACCCTGGCAGAGCGAGGTTCTGCTTTCTACGAGTTCGCCCGACAGGACATGACTTCCGCCGACGGCCAGCG
The DNA here is from genome assembly GCF_900100535.1 of Phytopseudomonas flavescens. Classification (GTDB taxonomy): domain Bacteria; phylum Pseudomonadota; class Gammaproteobacteria; order Pseudomonadales; family Pseudomonadaceae; genus Aquipseudomonas; species Aquipseudomonas flavescens. The sequence continues at coordinate 439,049 of NZ_FNDG01000001.1, read as the reverse complement.
TCATTACCGTATCTGGATCGCCAAGCCGAAACGTGCGGCGCCGGCGACGGGCTACCCGGTGCTCTACCTGCTCGACGGCAATGCCGCCCTGGGCGCCCTGCAGGAAAAGCAACTGGCTGATCTGGACGAACGTGGGCCGCCGCTGCTGGTCTTCGTTGGCTATGCCACCGACCTGCGCTTCGACGTCAACGCCCGTGCCTACGATTACACGCCGCCGCTGCCGGGTGGGGCGCCGGTGATCGATGACATCGTGCGCCAGCGCCGTGGCGGCGGGGCCGACGTCTTTGTCGATTTTCTCGAGCAAGAGGTCAAACCGCTTGTGAGTCGGCACGCCGAAGTCGACCCGCAGCGCCAGAGCCTCTGGGGCCATTCCTATGCGGGCCTGCTGGTGCTGCATACCCTGTTCAGTCGGCCGCAGGCGTTCCAGCGGTATATCGCGGCGGATCCGTCGCTGTGGTGGCAGAACGGTTTCATCCTCGCTGAGGCGAAAGCCTTCGACGCGCCGCCGACTCCGTTGAGTCTCGTGCTGCTGGTGGGCGCAGGCAAGCCTTCCGGCGGCGTCAGCGGCGTGAAGGAGGATGCCACGGTGCGTGCCCGCCGCGAGGCCGTCGCCGCACTACCTGCGGATGCCGCCGAGCAGCTGGCCCGTCGCCTGGCCGGTCTGTCCGGGGTCGAGGTTGGTTATCGGGTGTTCCCCGATCTGAGCCATGGCCCCATGCTGCCGGCCTCGCTGGGGCTGGCCCTGCGTCTGAGCGTGGGCGATGACAGCGAGGTTGAACGGTTTCCGCTACGGCCCTGAATCAGCCAGGTTGATAGGCCTTTCGGCACTTTTGACGCAGTACTGCCCGTGGTTCGCACGGGCGACGGCGAGCGGGGACATGACCGTGATTGGCGGCGTGTCCGCAACCCGGGTGAGCCGGCCTACCACCGAGTAGCTGGCGGTTCGCTCCACTTCTGAAGGAAGGATGTTTCGATGATTGGTACCTTATTCCTGCGCGCAGGATTTTTGGCGGTCGGCCTGCTGACCCTGTTGCCCTTTACCGCCGCTCAGGCCGAGCAGCGCAGCATCGACACCGCGTTCGGTGACGTCGTGCTGAGGGACACACCCAAGCGGGTGGTGACCCTGGGCGAGAATCCACTGGACATCGCGCTGTCGCTCGGCGTGCAGCCGATAGGCAGCGTGGCGACCCGCGGCAGTACCGGAGTATCCGAGTACCTGCGGGACAAGGCCGGTGACATCGCGATTGTCGGTAGCGCGCGAGAAACCAACCTGGAGGCGGTTTTCGCCCTGCGCCCGGATCTGATCCTGGCCTCGACCGGGCTGAGCGAAGATCAGTACCAGAAACTCAGCCGGATAGCGCCGACCATCGTTCCCAAGGGGACGTTCTTCGAGGACTGGCGCATCAACGTGGACCTATACGCCAAGGCGCTGGCCAAGGAGCCCGAAGGCCGTGCCGCGGTGCAAGCGGTCGATCAGCGCATCGGCGTCCTGAAGGACCGGGTCAAGCCGGGTCAGGTCGTCTCGGTGCTGCGCTGGAACCCACAGGGGCCGTTCGTCATGTCCAGCCACCTGTTCGTGGGACAATTGCTGCGGCAACTCGGGTTCGCCAGTACGGCCATTGCCGATAGCCTGACGGAGAAACCGCACAGTGATATTCTCAGCCTGGAAAACCTCTCCCGTGCCGACGGCGACCTGCTGTTTCTGGGTACCCTCAACGCCGATGGCGACAAGGCCTTGGCCCAGGCGAAAGCGCAGCCCGCTTTCTCATACCTGAAGGCGGTGCGTGACGAGAAGGTGGTCAGCGTCGATGGTCAGGTCTGGAGCAGTGGCGCCGGGCCATTGGCCGCCGGCGTCATCCTTGACGATGTGGAGAAGGCCTTGGCCCACTGATGGTGACCCGCTCGCCCCCTTCACCCTTGCGTCTTAGCCAGGCGCTGCCGGCATGCCTGGCATTGTTGCTGTTGTTCTGCATGGCCGGCCTGCTGATCGGCGCGGGTGAGGTCGGTATCGCGAGGAGTCTGTGGGCGCTGTTCGGCGCTGCTGATGAAGACGCGCGCTTCGTGCTGTTCGAACTGCGTCTGCCGCGCACCTCGCTGGGCGTGCTGGTCGGTGTTGCGCTGGGCGCCGCTGGCGTGGTGCTGCAGTCGGCCACCCGCAACCCGCTGGCCGAACCCGGTCTGCTGGGCGTCAGCGCCGGGGCGTCCTTCGCCGTGGTGGTGGCGATCAGTCTGGGCGCCAGCGCGGCGACCCTGAATCTCGGTGTGGCCATCGCCGGCGCCATGGCGGGTTGCCTGCTTGTGTTGCTGGTCACCCAGGTGCGTGGTGTCGCTGACGATCCGGTGCGCCTGGTGCTGGCCGGTGCAGCCTTCTCGGGCATTCTCACTGCCATCAGCACCTTGATTCTGCTGCATGACCAGCGCAGCGCCGACGAGATTCGCTTCTGGATCATCGGTGCCCTGGCCGGTCGCCCTCAGGACGTATTGACCTGGAGTACGCCGGGCCTGGTGGTGGGCTTGCTGCTGCTCGTGCCGTTGATCCGCCCGCTGGCTGCCCTGGCCCTCGGCGAGAAGATGGCCACCGGTCTCGGCCACCATCCTGGCCTGACCCGGCTTGGCGCCTTGCTGGGCGTCGCCGTGCTGGTCGGTACCGCCACGGCGGCCGCCGGGCCCATGGCCTTCGTCGGCCTGGTGGTGCCATTCGTGGCACGCCGCCTGGTGGGGCCGGACATACGCCGCACCATCGGTGTGTCGCTGTTGCTCGGGCCGATCATCGTGTTGTTCGCCGATATCCTTTCACGCCTGCTGGTCAGCCCCTACGAGCTGCCGATTGGCGTGGTGACCGCACTGATCGGCGCACCGGTGCTGATCGCCGTGGTGCGTAGCCACAGGTTGCCGACCTTATGAGTCGCCTTCTGTCGTCCATGCCCAAGGCACCGAGCGGATACTGGCTGCTGGCATTCGGCTCGCTGCGCCTGCTGTTGAACAGGCGTGGCGTGTTCGCTGCGCTGGGGCTCTCGGCCGCAATTGTGCTCATCACTGGCGTCAGCCTGGCCTCCGGCGCCGCCGGCCTGTCGCCGTGGACGGCCCTGGCGGCTGCCTTCGGCCAGGGCGAGCCCATGCACGTGTTTCTGGTTCAGGAATTGCGCCTGCAGCGGCTGGTCGCCGGCCTGCTCACTGGCGCGGCGTTCGGGATGGGCGGCTGCCTGCTGCAGACCCTGGCGCGCAACCGCCTGGCTACCCCGGGAGTGATCGGCATCGACGACGGTGCCACGGCCTTCGCCGTGGCTTCCATCGTTGCGGTACCCACGACCCTGGCACCTTCCGCACTGGCGCTCACCGGCGCGACCACTGCGGCGGTGCTGGCTTTCGGCCTGAGTGCCGGCGCGGGTGCCCGTGGCTATCGCTTTATCGTGGTCGGCATCGCCGTGGGGGCGGTGTTCGGCGCGTTGACCAACCTGATGCTGTCGCGCGCTGATATCGATGCCGCTAACCAGGCCTATCCCTGGACGGTCGGCAGCCTCAACGCGCGGCCGGCGCTGGCCATCTGGCTGCTGGGTATCGGCCTGATCCTCTGCCTGCCACTGGTCAAGTACCTGGCTCAGCGCCTGGAACTGATGCGTTTTTCCGACAGCGTGGCGGTGGGCCTGGGCGTGCGTCTCAGGGCCATGCGCCTGCTGACCTTGATCACCACGGTACTGCTCACCGCGCTGGCCGTTGCGGTGGCCGGCCCGGTGGGGCTGGTGGCCCTCGCCGCGCCGGAGATGGCCCGCTACCTGAGCGGCCATCGCGGCGTGCCCGTGCTGTGTTCGGCATTGGCGGGTGCGCTGTTGATGACCTGCGCGGACTGGGCCGGGCGTACTTGGCTGGCGCCCATCGAAATTCCCGTCGGGGTGATCACCGCCGTGGTGGGCGGGCCCTATTTGCTGTGGATCCTGTTGCGCCAGCCGTCGCGCAGACTGACATGAAAGGCCGCCTCCATCGGCGGCCGCTGCGGAGTTGAGCCGATGACTACGTCCAACCTGTTCGCCACCCGGCCCGAGGCCGAGGTGACCCTGCAGGCCGAGAACCTGAGCCTGGGTTACCCCCATGCAGCGATCATCGAAAGCCTGTCCCTGCGTATCCCTTCAGGGCAGGTGACCGCCATCGTCGGCCCCAATGGCTGCGGCAAATCGACGTTGCTGGCCGGCCTGTCGCGCCTGCACAAACCCAGTGCTGGCGCGGTGCTGCTCAATGGCCGGGCCATCGGCAGCCTGCCGTCCAGGCAGGTGGCGCGGCAATTGGCGCTGTTGCCCCAGGACGCCACGGCGCCCGACGGGCTGACCGTCGCCGAACTGATCCGTTTCGGACGCCAGCCGCACCAGAGCCTGCTGCGCCAGTGGTCGGCGGACGATCAGGCCATCGTCGAAGAAGCGCTGCGCGTGGCCGACCTGCAATCACTGGCCGAGCGCCCGCTGGAGTCGATGTCCGGTGGCCAGCGCCAGCGTGCGTGGATCGCCATGGCGGTGGCCCAGCAGACGCCCTTGCTGTTGCTCGACGAACCCACCTCGGCCCTGGACCTCGGCCACCAGATCGAAGTCTTCGAGCTGATCCGCGACCTGGCTTCGGTGGGCAAGACCGTGGTCATGGTGGTGCACGATCTGTCCAGCGCCTGCCGCTACGCCGACCATCTGGTGGCGATGAAAGCGGGGCGTATCGTCGCCGAGGGGGCGCCCGCGGCCATCGTCACGCCAGAGCTGGTCGAACAACTCTATGAGGTGCGCTGCACACTGATGCGCGATCCACTCAGCGGCACGCCGGTGATCGCCGGCGTCACCAGGCGCTAGATCAATCCGTTATTAGCTTAGGTCCGCTGGTTCGCTGGCCTTCGCCCATTGGCCCGCGAGGCTGGAAACAAGGGCCCGGCGCGGCTCAGGCGTGGCCGCCAGTACGCTGCAAGCTGCTGCAGGGGATAGTGGGGCTCGAACCTTTTTGCCGCTATCATGACCGCCCCCTGAAGCCGTCTGGACTCGACCGACGCTATGACCCCGCAATACCCCACGATCGCCGAATGCGTCGGCAATACACCCCTGGTTCGCCTGCAACGCCTGCCTGGCGCGACCAGCAACACCCTGCTGGTGAAGCTCGAGGGCAACAACCCGGCTGGCTCGGTGAAGGATCGCCCGGCGCTGTCGATGATTACCCGCGCCGAGCTGCGTGGTGACATCTCGCCCGGCGACACGCTGATCGAGGCCACCTCGGGCAACACCGGTATCGCCCTGGCCATGGCGGCGGCGATCAAGGGTTACCAGATGATCCTGATCATGCCGGACAACTCCAGCGCCGAGCGCAAGGCGGCGATGACCGCCTACGGCGCCGAGCTGATCCTGGTGAGCAAGGAAGAGGGCATGGAAGGTGCCCGCGACCTGGCGCTCGCCATGCAGGCCGCTGGCCGTGGCAAGGTGCTCGACCAGTTCGCCAACGGCGACAACCCGGTCGCTCACTACACCACCACCGGCCCGGAGATCTGGCGCCAGACGGGCGGGCAGATCACCCACTTCATCAGCTCCATGGGCACCACCGGTACCATCATGGGTGTGTCTCGCTACCTCAAGGAGCAGAATCCCGCTGTACAGATCGTCGGCCTGCAACCGATGGAGGGCTCGGCGATCCCGGGCATCCGTCGCTGGCCGCAAGAGTACCTGCCGAAAATCTTCGAGTCCGAGCGCGTCGACCGCATCGTCGACATGGCACAGGCCGAAGCCGAGGATGTGATGCGCCGCATGGCGCGCGAGGAAGGCATCTTCTGCGGCGTTTCCTCCGGCGGCGCGGTCGCGGCCATGCTGCGCCTGTCCCGGCAACTGGAGAACGCGGTGCTGGTCGCCATCATCTGTGATCGCGGCGACCGCTATCTGTCCACTGGCGTGTACGACGCCACGGAGCGCTGATGGCCGGCAAGAATGGCGGTCTGCGCTTTCAGCCAAGCGGCGGCACGCGAACGGCTCAGGTGCCGGTCGGCAAGAAACAGCGTCTGAAGGTCGAACGTCTGGCCAACGACGGCCGCGGTATCGCGTTCATCGAAGGTCGAACCTGGTTCGTCAGCGGCGCGTTACCCGGTGAAGAGGTCGAAGCGCGGGTGCTCGGCGCCCGCAGCAAGGTCGTCGAGGCGCGCACCGAGCGGGTCTTCCAGGCCAGTTCCGAGCGGCGCGACGAGCCGTGCGTGCACGCCCGCGTGTGTGGCGGCTGCAGCGTGCAGCACATGCCCCACGGTGAACAGCTTGCCCTGAAGCAGCGCATGCTCGCCGAACAGCTCGAGCGTCTTGGCGGTTTGCGCCCCGACATCTGGGCCGAGCCGCTGACCAGTCCCGAATTCGCCTACCGCCGCCGCGCGCGCATCGCCGTGCGTTGGGACATGCGCGGCAAGCGCCTGGAAGTCGGCTTCCGCGCGGCGGCCAGCCAGGACATCGTCGCCATCGGCGAATGCCCCGTGCTGGTCGAACCGCTGCAGCCGATCCTGCGCGCCTTGCCAGCCCTGCTGGGTGGGCTGCAGGCACCTCGCGCGATAGGCCATGTCGAGCTGTTCCAGGGCACCGCCAGCGCCGTTCTGGTGCGCCACACCGCAGCTTTGAGTGAGGTGGATCTGGCGCGCCTGCAGGCCTTCTGCTCGGTGCATCGTGCGCAGTTGTGGCTGCAGGGCGAGGGTGAGCCTCAGCCGGTGGATGCCGCGCAGCAACTGGGCTATCGCCTGGACACCTGGAACCTGCAACTGGCCTATCGACCGGGTGACTTCGTGCAGGTGAATGCCGCCGTCAACCAGGCGATGGTGGCCCAGGCCTTGCAATGGTTGGCGCCGCGCGGCGATGAGCGGGTGCTGGATCTGTTCTGCGGGCTGGGCAACTTCGCCTTGCCGCTGGCCCGGCAAGCGCGCGAGGTGGTCGCCGTGGAGGGCGTGCAGGCCATGGTCGAGCGGGCGGCAGACAATGCCCGGGTCAACGGCCTGGGCAATGCGCACTTTTATCAGGCCGACCTGTCAAAACCGCTGACCGAGGCTGAGTGGGCTGCTGGCGGTTTCGACGCCATCCTGCTCGACCCGCCGCGCGATGGTGCGCTGCAGGTGGTTCAGCAGATTGCGGGCCTCGGAGCCAGCCGTCTGGTGTACGTCTCCTGCAACCCGACGACCCTGGCGCGGGACAGTGGCGAATTGTTGCAACAGGGTTATCGACTGAAAAAAGCCGGTATTCTGGACATGTTTCCGCAAACGGCACATGTTGAGGCGATGGCGCTGTTCGAGCGTTCATGACATGCCTGGAGGTGCGCTGGGCAACTGTCCATCGGATGCCTCTCCAGGCCTCGGGCAGGTTCCGAGATGTAGGTAGATAATAAGTGCAATGGCGCACAGGGATTGCGCCGATGTGGTCAAACCGACCGGCTCGCAGAAGCCTGGCGACATTCAGCGAGGCATGCCTCGCGGTAGGGAAGGTAGAGATGGTTCAGGTTAGGGTGCACCAGCCCATCAACGATGATGGCAGTATCAATCTCGAGGCCTGGCTGGAGCATGTCACGAGTGTCGACCCCGCACTCGATCGCGATGCCCTGCGCGACGCGTGTGAGTTCGCCCGGGCAGCCGAGCAACAAGCCAATGCCGCGCAGAATCTGTGGACCGAAGGCGCGTCCAGTTTCAGTGCCGGCCTGGAAATCGCCGAGATCCTCGCGGATCTCAAGCTCGATCAGGATTCCCTGGTCGCTGCGGTGATTTATCGCGGCGTGCGCGAAGGCAAGATTCCCCTCGCCGACGTCCGTCAGCGCTTCGGCCCGGTCGTCGCCAAGCTGATCGAGGGCGTGTTGCGCATGGCCGCCATCAGCGCCAGCCTCAATCCCCGTGGCGAGTCCCTGGTGCTTGGTTCCCAGGCCCAGGTCGACAACCTGCGCAAGATGCTGGTGGCGATGGTCGATGACGTACGCGTCGCACTGATCAAGCTGGCCGAGCGCACCTGCGCGATCCGCGCGGTCAAGGATACCGACGAGGAACGCCGCCAGCGCGTCGCCCGGGAAGTCTTCGATATCTATGCACCGCTGGCCCATCGCCTGGGCATCGGCCATATCAAGTGGGAGCTGGAGGACCTGTCCTTCCGCTACCTCGAGCCCGAGCAGTACAAACAGATCGCCAACCTGCTGCACGAGCGCCGGCTCGATCGCGAGCACTACATCAACGAAGTGATGGAGCAACTGCGCGAGGAGCTGGACGCCACCGGCATCAAGGCCGATATCAGCGGCCGGGCGAAACATATCTATTCGATCTGGCGCAAGATGCAGCGCAAGGGCCTGCAGTTCAGCCAGATCTACGACGTCCGTGCGGTGCGCGTGCTGGTACCGGCGGTGCGCGACTGCTACACCGCGCTGGGTATCGTGCACACCCTGTGGCGGCACATTCCCAAGGAATTCGACGACTACATCGCCAACCCCAAGGAGAACGGCTACCGCTCGCTGCACACCGCCGTGCTGGGGCCTGAGGGCAAGGTGCTGGAGGTGCAGATTCGCACCTCCAACATGCACGAAGAGGCCGAACTCGGCGTCTGCGCCCACTGGCGCTACAAGGGCACCGACGTCAAGTCCGGTTCCAGTCACTACGAGGAGAAGATTTCCTGGCTGCGCCAGGTGCTGGAGTGGCACGAGGAACTGGGCGACATCGGCGGCCTGGCCGAGCAGTTGCGTGTCGATATCGAGCCCGACCGAGTCTACGTATTCACCCCTGACGGCCATGCCATCGACCTGCCCAAGGGCGCCACGCCGCTGGACTTCGCCTACCGGGTGCACACCGAGATCGGCCACAACTGCCGGGGCGCCAAGATCAACGGTCGCATCGTTCCGCTGACCTACAGCCTGCAGACCGGCGAGCAGGTGGAGATCATCACCAGCAAGCAGGGCACGCCGAGCCGTGACTGGCTGAATTCCAACCTCGGGTACATCACCACCTCCCGGGCGCGGGCGAAGATCGTCCACTGGTTCAAGTTGCAGGATCGCGACCAGAACGTCGCCGCCGGCAAGACCATGCTCGAACGCGAACTGGCGCGGGTGGCCCTGCCGCCGGTGGACTTCGAGCGGCTCGCCGAGAAAGCCAATCTGCGTACCGCCGAGGATCTGTTCGCGTCCCTCGGTGCCGGCGACCTGCGACTGGCGCAACTGGTCAACCTGGCCCAGCAACTGGTCGAGCCCGAGCGCGGCAACGAGCAGCTCGAGCTGATTCCACGCAAGGCCCAGGGGTTCAAGCCTGGCAAGCGCGGCGACATCCAGATCCAGGGTGTCGGCAACCTGATGACCCAGATGGCCGGTTGCTGCCAACCGCTGCCGGGGGACCCCATCGTCGGCTACATCACCCTGGGGCGCGGCGTCAGCATTCACCGCCAGGATTGCGCGGCGGTCCTGCAACTCGGCGGGCGCGAGCCGGAGCGGATCATCCAGGTCAGCTGGGGTCCGGTGCCGGTACAGACCTACCCGGTGGATATCATCATTCGTGCCTACGACCGCTCCGGTCTGCTGCGCGACGTGACCCAGTTGCTGCTCAACGAGCGGCTCAACGTGCTGGCGGTCAACACCCGCTCCAACAAAGAAGACAACACCGCGTCGATGTCGCTGACCGTGGAAATTCCGGGGCTCGATGCGCTGGGCCGGCTGCTCGGCCGTCTGTCGCAGCTACCCAACATCATCGAGGCGCGTCGCCACCGGGCACCTTGAACCGTTAGGCGGGCGTGAGGTGCGACTCACGCCCGCATCGACAGGAATGTCTCATGTACCAACTCAATGACCTGCTCAACCTCATGGCCCGCCTGCGCGACCCGTTGCACGGCTGCCCCTGGGACCTGCGCCAGTCCTACGCCAGCATCGTGCCGCACACCCTCGAAGAAGCCTACGAAGTGGCGGATGCCATCGAACGTGAGGCGTTCTCCGAATTGCCCGGCGAGCTCGGCGACCTGCTGTTCCAGGTGGTCTACTACAGCCAGCTGGCCCGTGAAGAAGGGCGCTTCGAGTTCGCCGATGTGGTCGATGGCATCACTCGCAAGCTGGTGCGTCGCCATCCCCATGTGTTTCCCGATGGCGACCTGTACGGTTCCGTGGATCTGCCGCGGCTCAGCGAAGGTGAAGTCAAGCAGCGCTGGGAGAGCATCAAGGCCGAGGAGCGGGCCGAGCGATCTGCGGTGCCGCAGCAATTGTCGTTGCTCGACGACGTGCCGAACGTGCTGCCAGCCCTGAGCCGCGCCAAGAAGTTGCAGGGGCGTGCCGCTCGGGTCGGTTTCGATTGGCCCGATGCCTTGCCGGTGCTCGACAAGGTGCGCGAAGAGCTGGATGAAGTGCTCGAAGCGATCAGCGCAAACGACCCGCAGGCGATCGCCGAGGAGATCGGTGACCTGCTGTTCAGCGCCACCAACCTGGCGCGGCACCTGAAGGTCGACCCGGAAACGGCGCTGCGCGCCGCCAACGGGAAATTCGAGCGGCGTTTCCGTTTTATCGAACAGGCATTGCGCGAAGCGGGGCGGCCCATCGAGAATTGCCCGCTCGAAGAGCTCGACGCCCTGTGGGGCGAGGCCAAGAAGAACGAGAAGCAGCAAGGCTGCTGACCCAGGGCGCTACGGCTGCGTCGCTGGAAATCCGATGGGCGCGACCCATCCCGTTAAATTGTCTGCGGATAGGTAGGTTATGGCGATTTCATTACGTGACCAGTTGCTCAAGGCCGGTTTGGTCAACGAGAAGCAGGTCAAGCAGGCCAGCAAGCAGCAGCACAAACAGCAGCGGTTGGTGAAGAAGGGGCAGGCCGAGGAAGACAAGTCCGGCCAACTGGCCGCCCAGCAGGCCAAGGCCGAAAAGGCCGCCCGTGACCAGGAGCTCAACCGCCAGCAGCAGGAGAAGGCCGAGCAGAAAGCCCGTGCGGCGCAGATCAAGCAATTGATCGAGGTTTCCCGCCTGCCCAAGCTGACCACCGAGGATTACTACAACTTCGTCGACGACAAGAAGGTCAAGCGCCTGTCTGTCAACACCCTGATGCGCGACAAGTTGAGCCGAGGCTCCCTGGCCATCGTTCGCCATGGCGGCGGTTACGAGGTGATCCCCCGCGAGGCGGCCCTGAGGATTCAGGAGCGCGATCCGCAGCGTGTCCTGTTGCTCAACACGCCCACCGAGGCGCCGGACGAGGATGATCCGTACGCAGCCTACCAGGTGCCTGACGACCTGATGTGGTAACCGCCAGTCTCAGGCTGCCGGAGAGTGGGCTCCGCTCTTCCTGCCGCCACGCTTGCCCAGGCAGTTCCCCCGATACCGCGGCTCCTGTGTTTCAGTCGTGTGCCGGCCGCTGCATGCTGCTGGCCAGCAGGGCACGGAATTCATTCAGCGGCTGCGGACGGCTGAACAGGTAGCCCTGGTAGCAATGACAGCCCTGGCTTTGCAGAAAGTCCAGTTGGCTCTGCTGCTCCACGCCCTCGGCGATGACCTCCAGGCCCAGGCTCAAGCCCAGCGCCACGACGGCGCGGATGATTTCCGCATCGCTGGGGTTGCTGGTGGCATCGCGTACGAACGACTGGTCGATCTTCAGGACGTCCACCGGCAGGCGCTTGAGGTAGGTGAGTGACGAATAGCCGGTGCCGAAGTCGTCCATGGCGAAGCTGACACCCAGCCTGCGCAGGCGATTCATCTTGGCGATGGTGTCGTCGATGTCCTGAATGACGATGCCCTCGGTGATCTCCAGCTTGAGCATGCCCAGTGGCAGTTTGTTCTGGCGCAGGCAGTGTTCGACCCGTTCGACGAAGTCGTTCTGGCGGAACTGCCGGGTGCTGACGTTCACGCAGAGGCTGAAGTGCTCATCGATGATCCGCGCCTCGAGCAACTGGGCGCAGACGTGGCAGGCTTCGACCATTACCCAGGCGCCGACCTCGAGGATCAGCCCGCTTTCCTCCAGCACATGGATGAACAGCGCCGGCGACTGTTCGCCCAGCGTCGGATGAGCCCAGCGCAGCAGGGCCTCGGCGCCGATGATCCGGTCCTTTCGCGCGTCCACCTGGGGCTGGAAATAGAGCTCGAATTCGCCTCGGGCCAGGGCCATGCGCAACTCGTTCTCCAGGCGCAGGCGCTCGCTGGCGGCATGCTGCATGCTGCTGTGGAACAGCTGGATGGTATTGCGCCCTGAGTCCTTGGCACGGTACAGGGCGATGTCGGCGCGCTTGAGCAGATTGGCCGGCGTTCGGCCATGATCCGGTATCAAGGCGATGCCTATGCTGGGCGTGACCTGCAGGCGGTGTCCATCGAGCAGCATGGGGTCACTGAGCAGCTTGCGCAGCTTGTCGGCTGCCCCTCGGGCGTGGTTGATGACCTGGTTGAGCTTGCCTTCGATACCGGTCAGCAGCACCACGAACTCGTCACCGCCCAGGCGGGCTACGGTGTCTTCCTCGCGCACGCTGGCTTCCAGGCGCGCGGTGATCAGCTTGAGCACGGCATCGCCGACCGGATGGCCGAGCGAATCGTTGATGTGCTTGAAGTGATCGAGATCGAGAAACAGCAGGGCACCGCGCATCCCATGGCGTTGCAGCAGGGCGATCTGCTGGGTCAGGCGGTCCATCAGCAGGGCGCGGTTGGGCAGGTTGGTGAGGGGGTCGTGGTAGGCCAGGTGCTGAATCTGTGCCTGGGCCGCCTTGAGTTCGCTGATGTCGCGGGCTGTCAGCAGCAGGCAGGGCTGTTCATCCAGTTCGATTGGCTCGACCGAGACCTCCACTTCCAGGTGTCGACCCTCCCGGTCACGGGCGCGCATTTCCATGCGCTGGATGCGGCCCTCCTCACGCAGCTTGTCGAGCAGCTCCTGGCGTTGTTGCGGAGCGCTCCAGATGTTCACTTCGGTGGACGTGCGGCCAATCACTTCGGCGGCGCTGTAGCCGGTGAGCCGCGAGAACCCCTCGTTCACTTCGATGTAGCGGCCGTCTTCCCGGGTGGTGATGGTGATGGCGTCCGGGCTGGAGTGAAACGCCTTGGAGAATTTCTCCTGGCTGGCCTTGAGCGCTGCTTCGGCGCGCTGCTGCTCGGTGATGTCGCGGAACTTGGTGAGCACGCAAGGCTGGCCACTGAGCTCCAGGCGCCGGCACGAGACGATACAGCTCATGCTGCCGCCCCGTGGATCGAGCAGGTCGATGCGTTCGTCCGCCACGCCCGTGTCGTGAAGGATCTTGTGACGCAGGCCGGAGCCCTTTGGCAGGTTCTGCCAGGGCTTGAGCTTGAAGATGTTGCGGCCGATGACCTCCGCCGAGTGCCAGCCGAATGCCTGGGTGAAGGCCGGGTTGATCTCCAGGATGCGGCCCTCGGGCAGCGTGGTGACGCAAATCGGATCCGGGCTGGCCTGGAATACCGAGGCGAATTTCCGCTCGGAGGCCTGCAGGCGTTTTTCACGCAGGGTGCGTTCGCTGGTGTCCAGCAGGATCCCGGTCATGCGCAACGGTGTGCCGTGGCTGTCGCGGTACAGCTTGGCGGTGCTCTCGAGGTAGCGTACCTGCTTGTTCTGGTACTCGGCCCGGTAGGTCACCTGGTAGCCCTGGCCATCACCGAGCAGGAGGTCCTGGTAGGCCTCGCGCATGGCACGTCGTTCGTGCATGGGCACGAACGCGAAGAAGTCCCGAAAGAGCCCGTGGAAGGGCTGAGGGGGCAGGCCATGCAGGGTCGCAGCGCGGGTCGAGGCGAACAGCGTGTCGCTGGGAATGTGCCAGTCCCAGGTGCCCAGGTCCGCCGACTCCAGAGCCAGTTGCAAGCGCTCCTGGCTATCGGCCAGGGCCTGCTCCTGAGCGCGTTGCCGGGTGATGTCGCGTACGACGCCGAACATCTTGTTCTGACCGCTCTCGTCGGTCTGCAGGCTGCCGCTGATTTCCAGCCAGTGCAGGCTGCCGTCCGGCCAGCGGATACGGTGCCGAATCGGTTCGCCGCTGGGTATCCCGTCCAGCGCCGCCTGGAACAGGCGCAACACGTCCCGGCGTTCTTCCCCGGGAATCAGATCCATGTAGTCGATCGGCGTGCTCGTCGGGGTGTTGGGATCGAGGCCGAACAGCTTTTGCGCCCCTCGCGACCAGTTGACCTCTCCCGTGGCGATGTTCCAGAACCAGGCGCCGAGCTGCGCACCGTTCAGCGCGGCCAGCAACCGTTGGGTATCGTGCCAGGTCTTCTCGAACTCGGCAGGGTCGAGCGCCGGGACATAGGGCAATGGCGGGCGTTTGTCATTGGAGTTGCCCATGACCCTTCCTCTGCAAAAAAGGACGGCAGAACACGCGTTCGGGCCATCCGTGGCGTACAGCACGATGCAGGCGGCAAATGGCCTGCACGGGTGTCACGTTAGCCTTTGCCCTGGCGCGAACGCAAGGCTGTCACGCTGGCTGTCGAGCAGTTGCATGAAGGCTCTGGCCGCGTTGGACAGGGTACGCTCGGTATGCACGATATAGCCCAGCTGGCGCGACAGCTGGATGCCCGGCAAAGGCAGACGTGCCACCTGATGGTCGAGCATGGTGCGCGGCAGCACGCTCCACGCCAGGCCGATGGAGACCATCATCTTGATGGTTTCCAGGTAGTTGGTGCTCATGGCGATATTGGGCGTGAGGTCCTCGGCTTCGAACAGGCGCTGCACGATGTGGTGCGTGAAGGTGTTGCCGCCGGGAAATACCGCCGGGTGCAGGGCGACATCGGCCAGCGTCACGTTGTCGCTCTGCGCCAGCGGATGTTCCGGGGCGGTCACGAAGTCCAGCGGGTCGTCCCAGACCGCCACCGAGCGCACCGGCTCGCGGGTATCCGGTGCCAGGGTGATGACCGCCAGCTCGGCGCGGCCATGGAACACCTCGTCGTAGGCGACCTCCGAGTCGAGAAACTGAATATCCAGTGCCACCTGTGGATGGGCGCGGGTGAAGGCGCGCAGCAGTGGCGGCAGGCGGTGCAGGCCGATGTGGTGGCTGGTCGCCAGGGTCAGGCGCCCGGTGATTTCGCCGTTCAGGTTGGTCAGCGCGCGGCGCGTGTCCTCCAGCACGTTGAGAATCTGGTAGGCGCGCGGCAGCAGCGCGCGGCCGGCCTCGGTCAGGCTCACCTCACGGCCCAGACGGTCGAACAGGCGCACCCGTAGTTGCTGTTCCAGGCTAGCGATACGCTTGCTCACCGCTGGCTGGGTGAGGTGCAGGCGTATGGCTGCCTCGGAGAAGCTGCCGAGTTCGGCGATGGCGATAAAGGCGTTGAGTGTCGCGAGATCCATGGGGCTCCCGGTGTGCCGGTTGAGGTGCTGGAAAGGAAGCGAGGAGCGGCGGCGGCAGCCGTCGGGGCCTCGCCTGTGGATGCTATATCAATTCCATCCAGGAATCTTCTGGATGAAAAATATGAATTTGAGTTATTCGCTCTGGCGCCTTAGCATTCTCCCCATAAGCCAGAGGGCTATTGCCCGGGCATAGAAAGACCGATGAGGACAGGCTGATGGCAGGCAAGACGCTCTACGACAAATTGTGGGACATGCACGAAGTGAAGCGCCGCGACGACGGTTCGTCGCTGATCTACATCGACCGCCACATTCTCCACGAAGTGACGTCGCCCCAGGCCTTCGAAGGCCTGCGCCTGGCCCAGCGCAAGCCATGGCGCATCGACGCCAACATCGCCACGCCCGACCACAACGTGCCGACCACCCGTGCCGAGCGCCTCGGTGGTCTGGACGCCATCGCCGACGAAGTCTCGCGGATCCAGGTCAAGACCCTGGACGAGAACTGCGACGATTTCGGCATCCTCGAATTCAAGATGAACGATGTGCGCCAGGGCATCGTGCATGTGGTCGGGCCGGAGCAGGGCGCCACCCTGCCGGGCATGACCGTGGTCTGCGGTGACTCGCACACGTCCACCCATGGCGCGTTCGGCGCCCTTGCCCATGGCATCGGCACCTCCGAGGTCGAGCACGTGCTCGCCACCCAGTGCCTGGTCGCCAAGAAGATGAAGAACATGCAGGTGCGCGTCGAAGGCAAGCTGCCGTTCGGCGTCACCGCCAAGGACATCGTGCTCGCGGTGATCGGCAAGATCGGCACCGCCGGCGGTAATGGCCACGCGCTGGAGTTCGCCGGCAGCGCGATCCGTGAGCTGTCCCTGGAAGGGCGCATGACCATCTGCAACATGTCCATCGAAGCGGGTGCCCGCGTCGGCCTGGTGGCGGTGGATGAAAAGACCCTGGCCTACGTCAAGGGTCGCCCGTATTCGCCGAAAGGTGAGCACTGGGAGCAGGCGGTCGCCGTATGGCGTGACCTGGTGTCCGATGCCGACGCGCATTTCGACACCCTGGTCGAACTGCGTGCCGAAGATATCAA
The DNA here is from genome assembly GCF_900100535.1 of Phytopseudomonas flavescens. Lineage (GTDB taxonomy): Bacteria > Pseudomonadota > Gammaproteobacteria > Pseudomonadales > Pseudomonadaceae > Aquipseudomonas > Aquipseudomonas flavescens. The sequence goes on along the minus strand of NZ_FNDG01000001.1, from coordinate 422,736 downwards.
GCCGCAGGTCAGCTGGGGGACTTCCCCCGAAATGGTCCTGGCCGTCGATCAGAACGTCCCGGATCCGGCCCGTGAGAGTGATCCGGTAAAAAAGGATTCGATCACCCGCGCCCTCAAGTACATGGGCCTTGCCGCCAACCAGCCGATCACTGATATCAGGCTCGATCGCGTGTTCATCGGTTCGTGCACCAACTCGCGCATCGAAGACCTGCGTGCCGCCGCTGAAGTGGCCAAGGGTCGCAAGGTCGCCAGCAGCGTCAAGCAGGCCCTGGTGGTTCCCGGCTCCGGTCTGGTAAAGGCCCAGGCGGAAAGCGAAGGGCTGGACAAGATCTTCATCGAGGCCGGCTTCGAATGGCGTGAGCCAGGCTGCTCCATGTGCCTGGCGATGAACCCGGACAAACTCGGCAACGGCGAGCATTGCGCGTCGACCTCCAACCGCAACTTCGAAGGCCGCCAGGGCGCCGGTGGCCGTACCCACCTGGTCAGCCCGGCGATGGCTGCCGCTGCGGCGGTGACCGGTCGCTTCATTGACGTTCGCGAATTGATCCAGGCCTGAGGAGCACGACATGACACCTTTCACTCAACACACCGGCCTGGTCGCTCCCCTCGATCGCGCCAACGTCGACACCGACCAGATCATCCCCAAGCAGTTTCTCAAGTCGATCAAGCGCACCGGCTTCGGCCCGAACCTGTTCGACGAGTGGCGTTATCTGGATGTCGGGCAGCCGAACCAGGACAACTCCAATCGGCCGATCAACAAGGACTTCGTGCTGAATTTCCCGCGTTATCAGGGCGCCAGCGTGCTGCTGGCCCGCGAGAACTTCGGCTGTGGCTCGAGCCGTGAGCACGCCCCCTGGGCGCTGGACGAATACGGTTTCCGTACCGTGATCGCACCGAGCTTCGCCGATATCTTCTTCAACAACAGCTTCAAGAACGGCCTGCTGCCGATCATTCTGGCTGAGGAGGAGGTCGATGCGCTGTTCGAGCAGGCCGAAGCTCAGGAAGGCTATCAGCTGACCGTCGACCTGGCGGCGCAGACCGTCAGCCGTCCCGATGGCGTGCAGTACCGCTTCGAAGTCGATGCCTTTCGCAAGCACTGCCTGCTCAACGGCCTCGATGACATCGGCCTGACCCTGCAGGACGCCGATGCGATTCGCGCGTTCGAGGTCGGTTACCAGCAGCGCCAGCCCTGGTTGTTCGGCGCGATCAAGTAAGCCAGCGGTCTTCAGGGAGCAGTATCGATGTCAGGTCACGAGCAGGTGGTGCAACGCCAGTTTGGCGAGCAGGCCAACGCTTATCTCAATAGCGCCGTGCATGCACAGGGCAGCGAGTTCGCCCTGTTGCAGGCCGAGGTCGCGGGGCGCAGCGATGCCCGCGTGCTGGATCTGGGCTGTGGCGCAGGCCATGTCAGCTTTCAGGTCGCGCCGCTGGTTGGCGACGTGGTGGCTTACGACCTCTCCACGCAGATGCTCGCAGTGGTCGACAAGGCTGCCGCCGAACGGGGCTTGAACAACCTGCGTACGGTGCATGGCGCTGCGGAGTCGCTTCCATTTGCCGATGGCGAGTTCGATTTCGTGTTCAGTCGCTACTCGGCCCATCACTGGAGCGACCTGGCGGTTGCCCTGCGCGACGTGCGGCGGGTGCTCAAGCCGGGTGGCGTGGCGGCGTTCATCGATGTTGCCTCACCGGGCAGGCCGCTGCTCGATACCTACTTGCAGAGCGTTGAAGTGCTGCGAGATACCAGCCACGTGCGTGACTACTCGTCGTCCGAATGGCTGCAGCAGATCAGCGAAGCGGGTTTGCAGGTGCGCAGCCACACCCGACAGCGTCTGCGGCTGGAGTTCGCGTCTTGGGTCGAGCGTATGCGTACGCCTGCGATCATGCGCGAGGCGATTCGCGCCTTGCAGGCTGCGGTGGGCGAGGAAGTGCGCGAGTACTTCGAGATCGCTGCCGATGGCTCGTTCAGCACCGATGTGCTGGTGCTCTGGGCGGAAAAATAAGGTTACGTGTTATCAGTGAGTGGGCCTGACGCCCCATTGACCCATGCCCCGCGGGCGCCGAACATGGCGCCCCTCGCGGCAGGGCGATAGGCGCAGGCCCGCTCAGGTTTCTAAATAATGTCGCGTTTGCCGTCTAGCGCATGCGCTTCGAGCTTCGTGAAGGAAATAGCGATGAGCAAGCAGATTCTGGTTCTCCCCGGCGACGGTATCGGTCCTGAAATCATGGCCGAAGCGGTCAAGGTGCTGCGCCTGGCCAACGACAAGTTCGCCCTGGACGTCGAACTGTCGTTCGACGAGTTGGGTGGCGCTGCGGTGGACAAATACGCTGTGCCCCTGGCCGACGAAACCCTGGAGCGCGCGCGCGCTGCCGATGCCGTGCTGCTCGGCGCGGTCGGCGGGCCGAAGTGGGACAAGATCGATCCGGCCATCCGTCCGGAGCGCGGGCTGCTGAAGATCCGTTCGCAGCTGGGCCTGTTCGCCAACCTGCGTCCGGCCATTCTCTATCCGCAACTGGCCGATGCGTCCTCGCTCAAGCCCGAGGTGGTCGCCGGCCTGGACATCCTCATCGTGCGCGAGCTGACCGGTGGCATCTACTTCGGCCAGCCCCGCGAGAGCAAAGTGCTCGATAACGGCGAGCGCATGGCCTACGACACGCTGCCTTACAGCGAAAGCGAGATCCGCCGCATCGCCAAGGTCGGTTTCGACATGGCCCGTGTACGGGGCAACAAGCTGTGCTCGGTGGACAAGGCCAACGTGCTGGCGTCCAGCCAGCTGTGGCGCACGGTGGTCGAGGAAGTGGCCAAGGACTATCCTGACATCGAGCTGAGCCACATGTACGTCGACAACGCCGCCATGCAGCTGGTGCGCGCGCCCAAGCAGTTCGACGTGATCGTCACCGACAACATGTTCGGCGATATCCTCTCCGACGAAGCGTCCATGTTGACCGGCTCCATCGGCATGCTGCCGTCCGCGTCCCTGGATGCCAACAACAAGGGCATGTACGAGCCGTGCCACGGTTCGGCGCCGGATATCGCCGGACAGGGCATTGCCAATCCGCTGGCGACCATCCTGTCGGTGTCCATGATGCTGCGCTACAGCTTCAACCAGGCCCAGGCCGCCGATGCCATCGAACTGGCCGTGAGCCGCGTGCTCGACCAGGGCCTGCGCACCGGCGACATCCACTCGGCAGGTACGACCAAGGTCGGCACCGCGGCAATGGGTGATGCAGTGGTCGAAGCGCTGCGTAGTCTGTAATCTTCCAGGCCGCTGGAAACTGTCCGGCGGTTTGTTCATATAGGTGTGGTGGTTATGAAACGTGTAGGTCTTATCGGTTGGCGTGGCATGGTCGGTTCCGTGCTCATGCAGCGCATGCTGGAAGAACAGGATTTCGATCTGATCGAGCCGGTGTTCTTCACCACCTCCAACGTTGGCGGCCAGGGTCCGGCCATCGGCAAGGAAACCGAGACGCTCAAGGATGCCTACAGCATCGATGAGCTGAAAGGCCTGGACGTGATTCTCACCTGTCAGGGTGGCGACTACACCAACGAAGTCTTCCCCAAGCTGCGCGAAGCCGGCTGGAAAGGCTACTGGATCGATGCGGCGTCCTCGCTGCGCATGGCCGACGACGCGGTGATCGTGCTCGATCCGGTCAACCGCAAGGTCATCGACCATCAGCTCGACCTGGGCACGCGCAACTACATCGGTGGCAACTGCACCGTCAGCCTGATGCTGATGGCCCTGGGTGGCCTCTATGAAGCCGGCCTGGTCGAGTGGATGAGCGCCATGACCTATCAGGCGGCCTCGGGTGCCGGCGCGCAGAACATGCGCGAGCTGATCAGGCAGATGGGCGCGGTCAACGCCAGCGTCGCTGACGACCTGGCCGACCCGGCCAGCGCCATCCTCGACATCGACCGCAAGGTGGCCGAGGCCATGCGTGGCGATGCCTTCCCGGTCGACAACTTCGGCGTGCCGCTGGCCGGCAGCCTGATTCCCTACATCGACAAGGAGCTGCCCAATGGCCAGAGCCGCGAAGAGTGGAAGGCCCAGGCGGAAACCAACAAGATTCTCGGCCGCTTCAAGAACCCGATCCCGGTCGATGGCATCTGCGTGCGTATCGGCGCCATGCGTTGCCACAGCCAGGCGCTGACCATCAAGCTGAACAAGGACGTGCCGCTGTCCGACATCGAAGGGCTGATCAGCCAGCACAACCCATGGGTCAAGCTGGTGCCGAACCATCGTGAAGCGAGTGTCCGTGAACTCGGCCCGACTGCCGTTACCGGAACCCTGAGTGTGCCGGTAGGCCGTCTGCGCAAGCTCAACATGGGCTCGCAGTACCTGGGCGCCTTCACCGTGGGTGATCAACTGCTGTGGGGGGCGGCCGAGCCGCTGCGCCGCATGCTGCGGATCCTGCTGGAGCGTTGATCCGCTCAGGGCGCGCTGCCAGGCGTGCCGTGAAAGGGGCGGGTGGGTGGTGGTCGCTTGCGATTGCCATCGCCCGCCCCTTTGCTTTTCGGTAGAGTGCCGGGTCTGTTCCGGCTATCGAGCGTCAGGCTCCCCTCATGACTTCTACCTTTGACATCGCCATCGTCGGCGCCACCGGCAGTGTCGGCGAATCCCTTCTGCAGATTCTCGAAGAGCGCGACTTTCCGGTCGGCACGTTGCATCTGCTCGCCAGCAGCGAATCGGCCGGTCGTACGCTAGCCTACAAGGGACGCAACCTGCGCGTGCGTGCCGTGGACGGCTTCGATTTCCGCGTCGTCAAGCTGGTGTTCTTCGCCGCCGACCAGGCCGTGACCCTGGCCCAGGTCGACGCGGTACGCCAGGCAGGTTGCTCGCTGATCGACATGACCGGTGCCTTGCCGTGCGAGCAGGCGCCGCGGGTGGTGCCCGAGGTCAATGCCGATGTGCTGCAGGGGCGCGAGGCGCCGTTCATGCTTACCAGCCCATCGTCGGTGGCGGTTGCGGTAACGCTGGTGCTCGCCGCCTTGAGGGAGCAGGTAGCGGTGCGTCGGTTGGTGATCGACGCCGGGTTGGCGGTCTCCAGCCGTGGACGGCAAGGCGTGTCCGAGTTGGCCAGGCAGACGGCCGAACTGCTCAATGGCCGCTCGTTCGAGCCGCGTCTGTTCGATCGGCAGATGGCCTTCAACGTGCTCGCGCAGGTCGACGAGCCGGACGCGCAGGGGCATGGCCGCCTGGAGCGCCGGGTCAACCAGGACATCAAGGCGCTGCTCGATGATGCTGCGCTGCATGTCGCGGTCAATTGTCACCAGGTGCCGGTATTCTTCGGCGACAGCGTGAGCGTCACGGTGCAGTCTGGTGCACCGGTAGAACTGGATGAGGTGCTCGCCGCGCTGGATGCGGCAGTCGGTATCGAGCGGGTCGATGGAGGGGATTATCCGACCGTGATCGGCGACGCCGTCGGCCAGGATGAGGTGTACGTAGGCCGCGTACGGCGCGGTTTGGACGATCCCTGCGAACTCACTTTGTGGATTGTGTCTGATAATGTGCGAAAAGGTGCGGCTTTGAATGCCGTGCAATTGGCCGAGTTATTGATAAAACACCATCTGTAAAAGATACTTATCGGGAAATTCGAAGATTTATTCGAGCTTGGCAACTACCGAGCACGCTGATGGTTGGCTGGGGGGCCTGTGAAGGGGCAGCCGACGATCACCTATCCTCTCGTTGCGCGAGAGCAGTCAACACAAAGGAAACGGCTATGGTTCGGGTTCGTAAACTGGTACTGGCTATCGCTGCAGCGACGGCGTTGTCTTCCGGTATGGCGCATGCGCTGGGTGTCGGCGAGCTGACGCTGCAGTCGTCTCTGAACCAGCCCCTGGTTGCGGAAATCGAACTCCTCGACGTGCGCGACCTCTCTGCGGCAGAGATGCGCCCGGCGCTGGCCTCGCCGGAAGAGTTCACCAAGGCCGGAGTCGACCGCCAGTATTTTCTCACTGACCTCACCTTCACGCCTGTCGTCAAACCCAACGGCAAGAGCGTGATTCGCGTCACGTCGACCAAGCCGGTGCGCGAGCCCTACCTGAACTTCCTCGTCGAAGTGCTGTGGCCCAATGGCCGCCTGCTGCGTGAATACACGCTGTTGCTCGATCCGCCGCTGTATTCCCCTCAGGCCGCTGCCGCACCGCAATTGCCGGTGGCCACGCCCGCGCCAAGGCCGGCTGCCACGCCGCCACGCCCGGCTGCGCCCTCGACGACCCCGACGGCTTCTCGTGGCGCAGCGGCGGGCCAAGGCGGCGAATACCGTACCAATCGCAACGATACCCTGTGGGAGGTTGCCCAGCGCGTGGGTGGCAATGGCAGTGTCCATCAGGTAATGCTCGCCATCCAGGACCTCAACCCGAACGCGTTCATCGGCGGCAATATCAACCTCATGAAAAGCGGCCAGGTGCTGCGCCTGCCCGATGCAAGCCAGATCGCCAGGCGCAGCCAGGCCGAGGCGTTGGCGCAGGTTGGCGAGCAGAACGGTTCCTGGCGCCAGGCGCGTGGCGCTCCGGCAGCCGCCGGCAGCCGGCAGATCGACGCGACCCGCCGCACCAGCACCGGCGCGGCGCCGGCCGACGCGCCAGCCGCAGACAAACTCAAGTTGCTCGCCGCCGATGCTGGCAAGGCCACGGCGGGCAGCGAAAGCGGTTCCAGCAACAGTGCCGCGCTGAGCAATCAACTGGCGATCACCCAGGAAAGCCTGGATTCGACCCGTCGCGAGAACGACGAGCTGAAAGATCGCATGAACGACCTGCAGAGCCAGCTCGACAAACTGCAGCGCCTGATTCAACTCAAAGACAACCAATTGGCCAAGTTGCAGGCCGATGTCTCTGCACCTTCCGGTCAGGCCGCCGAGCCGTCGGTTAATCCAGGCCAGCCGGCTGCACCCGTTGCCCCGCCGGCCCCCGGTGCTCCTGGCGCTGCGGCCGAACCCTTGGCCGGAGCACCCCAGGCCGGCGGGACTGGCAGCGAGGCGGCACCCGCTGCCTCGGGTGATGGCGCGGCGCCTGCTGCCGACCCCGCTGCGGGCGCTCAGCCAGCCCCCGCCGAACCGCCAGCCCCCGTGGCTGTCCAGCCGGCCGAGCCTGTGCCTGCCGCCCCCGCTCCGGCCGATGAAGACAGTGCCCTCGACAATCTGCTGGCCAATCCGATGCTGCTCGGGCTGATCGGCGGCAGTCTGCTGCTGGCGCTGTTGCTGGTGCTGCTGATCCTGTCGCGCCGCAGCGCACGCAAGGATGCCGAGCAGGAGCAGAGCCTTTCGGTGTACCAGGAAGATACCCACCGCTTCGATGATGACCTGGAGCTGCCTGCCGACAGCCTGGACGATCTGCCGGACGACCTGAGTGCTCCGCAGCCGTCGGCCAGCGAAGAGCGCATTAGCGCGCAGACCGGCGACGCCTTGGGCGAGGCCGACATCTACATCGCCTATGGCCGCTTCAATCAGGCCGCCGAGCTGTTGCACAACGCCATCAACGACGAACCCCAGCGTACCGATCTGCGCCTGAAACTGATGGAGGTCTACGCGGAACTGGGCGACCGCGAGGGTTTCTCCCGCCAGGAAAACGAATTGCGTGAAATCGGGGGTGCCCATGCCGAGGTCGAGCAGCTGAAAAGCCGTTATCCGGCCATGATCATGCTGGGTGGCGGCGCGGGGCTGGCTGGCGTTGCCGCCGCCGATGACCTGGACGCTTTCAGCCTCGACGACCTGACGCTGGACGAGCCCGCTCGGCCTGCGTCGTCCCGGCCGGCCAACGAGGACTTCGATCTCGACCTGGATGCCCTCGAAGCCGAGTTCGCCGCCGATCCGCCGATCCGCCCGGTGGGTACTGATCGCGTCGACCCGCTCGATACGACCCTGGATGCCGATCCGGGCCTGCGGGGCCCCGACCAGCCGGCTGCAGGCAAGGACGACGCGCTGGACTTCGAACTCGACGATCAAACCGACGGCCGCCAGGAACTGGGCGGCGAACTGGCCGACTTCAGTCTCGACCTCGACGCGCCGGCGACGCCGGCCGTTCAGCAGGAGGACGATTTCCTGCTGAACCTCGATGATGATGATGCGGACAAGACAGCGGGCAGCGACGCATCTGCCACCCCCTCGGCTGACAACAACCAGGATGACCTCGGCCTGCCGGCCGATTTCGACCTGTCGCTCAACGACGAGGCGCCGGCTGCGAACTCGGGTGCCAGCTTCGCCGCCCAGCTCGATAATGTGACCGCCGAACTCGACCAGTTGGCGGAAAGCCTCGAGCAGCAAGGTCAACTCGAGCCGAAAGGCCTGCAGGCCGATACCCCATCGCTCGATGACGACGAGGACTTCGACTTCCTCTCGGGCACCGACGAGACCGCGACCAAGCTGGACCTGGCGCGGGCCTACATTGATATGGGCGATACCGAGGGTGCCCGTGACATCCTCGATGAAGTGATCGCCGAAGGTAACGAGGGTCAGCAGCAGGAAGCGCTAGAGCTGATCGGCAAACTGGTTTGATACATGTCTGATGTGCGTACCTCGACGGCAGCCGAAATGGCTGCCGTCGGCATTTACAAGATTGCCCTGGGTGTCGAGTACCGTGGTGCCCGTTACCGGGGCTTCCAGCGCCAGCGTGACGGCGTGCCGTCGATCCAGGCGTCACTCGAGAAGGCCCTTTCCAAGGTCGCCGGTGGCGCGCCCGTGACGCTGAGCTGTGCCGGGCGTACCGATGCTCTGGTGCATGCCAGCGGCCAGGTGGTGCACTTCGACACCAGGGTCGAGCGCTCCATGCACGCCTGGGTGATGGGCGCCAACATGAACTTGCCTGGCGATATCAGCGTGACCTGGGCCAAGGCCATGCCGCGGCACTTCGATGCGCGCTTCTGTGCCATGGCGCGACGCTATCGCTATGTGATCTACAACGATCAGATCCGCCCGGCGCACATGGCCGAAGAGGTGACCTGGAACCATCGGCCGCTGGACGTCGAACGCATGCGCGAAGCGGCGCAGGTGTTCATCGGCACCCACGATTTCAGTGCCTTCCGCGCACGGCAGTGCCAGGCCAAGTCGCCGATCAAGACGGTGCATCACCTGGAGCTGCTGCAGCATGGCCGTTTCATCGTGCTGGATATCCGCGCCAATGCCTTCCTGCACCACATGGTGCGTAACATCGCCGGTGTGCTGATGACCATCGGTGCCGGTGAGCGTCCGGTGGCGTGGGCCGGCGAGGTGCTGAAGACCGGGGTGCGGCGAACGGGCGGCGTGACGGCTCATCCTTATGGGCTCTACCTGGTGCAGGTGGATTACCCCGCCGAGTTCGATCTGCCCCAGCGCTACCTGGGGCCGCACTTCCTTTCCGGGCTGGAAGATGTCGCGGCGCCGGCCGGGCGGCCGGCGCAGTGACCGCAGGGTCACCGATTTGCTACCATCCGGACTTTCCTGGAGAGGGCCGCCCGTTGTCAGTCGTTCGCTGCAAGATTTGTGGGATCACCCGGCCGGAAGATGCCCTGGCAGCCGTAGCTGCCGGGGCCGACGCCATCGGCCTGGTGTTCTATGCGCGCAGCCCGCGAGCGGTGTCGATCGAGCAGGCGCGGGCCATCGTCATGGCGTTACCGCCTTTCGTGACCACGGTCGGTCTGTTCGTCGACATGCCGCGAGCCGAGCTGGACCAGGTGCTGGCTGCGGTGCCGCTGGACCTGTTGCAGTTCCACGGCGATGAACGTGCCGACGAATGCGACGCCGTTGGCCGGCCTTACATCAAAGCGCTGCGCGTACGTGCGCAGGATGACGTGGCGGCCCTGGTGGATGCCTATCCGGGCGCCCGTGCCGTGCTTCTCGATACCTTCGTGGACGGGGTCCCTGGAGGAACCGGGCAAGCCTTCGACTGGTCGCTGGTGCCTGCGCAGCTGAGCAAGCCGGTGGTCCTGGCAGGCGGCCTGACCCCGGAAAACGTCACCGCGGCAATCGCCCGGGTGCGCCCTTATGCCGTGGATGTCAGCGGAGGCGTCGAGGCGGGCAAGGGCATCAAGGATGCCGCCAGAGTAAAAGACTTCGTGCGTGCCGTACGGGCGGTGGGAGACTGTGTGTGACGGCGCTGCTCGGCGAATCGTCCATACTCCTATCGCCGCGACGAATACGCGCCTTTTTCGTGGTCGGGCGAGGTGGCGGCCGTAATGCCGGCCCCCTGCGACGACCCATTCATCAATTCGCTTGTCATGTGCAACAAGCCTGTTGAAGCCTACAGCGTTGGAGAATCGAGAGCATGAGCAACTGGCTGGTAGACAAACTGATCCCATCGATCATGCGTTCCGAGGTCAAGAAGAGTTCGGTGCCGGAAGGCCTGTGGCACAAGTGTCCGTCCTGCGAGGCCGTGCTCTACAAGCCCGAGCTGGAAAAGACCCTGGACGTGTGTCCCAAGTGCAATCACCACATGCGCATCAATGCGCGGACGCGCCTGGGCATCTTTCTCGACGCCGATGGTCGTGAGGAGATCGGTGCCGATCTCGAGCCCAGTGATCGCCTGAAATTTCGCGACAGCAAGAAGTACAAGGACCGCCTGGTCGCTGCGCAGAAGCAGACTGGTGAGAAGGATGCGCTGATTTCCATGAGCGGCACGCTCGAAGGCATGCCCATCGTGGCTTGTGCCTTCGAGTTCTCGTTCATGGGCGGCTCCATGGGCGCCATCGTCGGCGAGCGCTTCGTGCGTGCCGCCAACGTGGCGCTGGAAACGCGCTCTCCGTTCGTGTGCTTCGCCGCCTCCGGTGGTGCGCGCATGCAGGAGGCGCTGATCTCGCTGATGCAGATGGCCAAGACCTCGGCGGTGCTGGCGCGTTTGCGCGAAGAGGGTATCCCGTTCGTGTCGGTATTGACCGATCCGGTCTATGGCGGCGTTTCCGCCAGCCTGGCCATGCTCGGTGATGTGATTGTCGCCGAGCCCAAGGCGCTGATCGGCTTCGCCGGCCCGCGGGTGATCGAGCAGACCGTTCGCGAGAAACTGCCGGAAGGTTTCCAGCGCAGCGAGTTCCTGATCGAACACGGTGCCATCGACATGATCATTCACCGTGCCGAGCTGCGTTCGCGCCTGGCCAGGCTGCTGGCGCAGTTCACCCATCAGCCATCTCCTGCTGCGTTGCCGGTCACGGCATGACCGTGCGCTCCCTGGCCGAGTGGCTGGCGTATCTGGAGCGTTTGCATCCCAGCGCCATCGACATGGGCCTGGAGCGCTCCCGAGAGGTTGCTGCACGCCTTGGCCTGTCCCGCCCAGCCCCACGGGTGATCACGGTGACCGGCACCAACGGCAAGGGCTCGACCTGTGCCTTTCTCGCCTCGCTGCTGCGCGCCCAAGGCCTAAGGGTCGGTGTGTACAGTTCGCCGCACCTGCTGCGCTACAACGAGCGGGTGCAGATCCATGGCGAGCAGGCCAGTGATGCTGACCTCTGTGAGGCGTTCAGTGCCGTCGAGGCGGCGCGCGGCGCCACCTCGCTGACCTATTTCGAAATGGGCACCCTGGCGGCGTTCTGGTTGTTCGAACGGGCCGGGCTGGATGTCGCGGTGCTCGAAGTCGGCCTGGGCGGGCGCCTGGATGCGGTGAACCTGATCGATGCCGATCTGGCACTGATCACCAGCATCGGTGTGGACCATGCCGACTGGCTGGGCGATACCCGCGAGTCGGTGGTATTCGAGAAAGCCGGGATTCTGCGTCCCGGCAAACCGGCCCTGTGCGGCGATTTCGACCCACCGTTGCCATTGCTCGAGCGCGTGCTCGAACTGGATGCCCCCTTCTTCCTGCGTTGCCGGGATTTCGATCTGAGCCTCGCCGACGACGGCTGGAGCTGGTACGGATTGACGCCGAGCGGGCATGTGCTGCACCTCGCCGACTTGCCGCTGCTCGACCTGCCCATGGAAAACGCCGCACTGGCCCTGCAGGCCTATGCCTTGCTCGATCTGCCCTGGGATGCGGCCACCATTGTCGCGGCCCTGGCGGCGACTCGGGTAATCGGGCGTCTCGATCGTCGTCACTTGAACTGGCAGGGCAAGTCCCTCACTCTGTTGCTCGACGTAGGGCACAATCCCCACGCCGCACTGTTCCTTGCCGGTCGTTTGCAGGCGCATCCAGTCGCAGGTCGGCGTTGGGCGGTGTTCGGGCTGTTGGCCGACAAGGATCTGCCTGCCGTGGTGGCGCCGCTGCTGGGCGAGGTGGCGCATTGGGCGGTGGCGCCGCTGCCGAGCGAGCGCTCACGCACTGCGGCCGAGCTGCATGGCCATCTGCTTACCTGCGCTGCGCAGGCCGAGGTGCACGCTGATGTGGCCAGCGCCCTGCAGGCACAATGCGAGCGTGCCGCGGACGGGGATGAAATTCTGCTCTTTGGTTCTTTTTTCTGCGTGGCCGAAGCCTTGATGTGGCTGCAGCGTCACGCCCAGGAGGGTGTGCAGGATGGCAATGCTGGATAGCGGAACGAAGCAACGTATTGTCGGGGCTCTGGTGCTGGTGGCGCTGGCGGTGATTTTCCTGCCGATGCTGCTGTCGCGTCCCGACGAGCTGCGCCATGTAGTGGTCGACGCGCCCGGCATGCCGGGCAAACCGGTGGTGCCGGAAATCGAGATGCAGCCGGTGATCGTCCCCGACCCCCAGGAACTGCCGCAGGAGCCGGTGCCTGGCGATAATGCGGCGTCAGGGCAGGGGCAGATTCCCGTCGAGCAGGCCCAGGCACCCGTCGAGCAGCCGATCAGCGCGTTGCCTGAAGGGCAGGCACCTGCCGCGCCGAGCACGCCGCCACCGGCCGCCAGCAAACAGCCGGAGGTCGCTGCGCCACCGCAAAAGGCACCGGCCGAACGCCTGGACGCCAACAGCCTGCCGGTCAGCTGGTCGGTGCAACTGGCCAGCCTGTCCAGCCGCCCGGGCGCGGAAACCCTGCAGAAAACCTTGCGTGCGCAGGGCTACAACGCCTACATCCGTAACGCCGATGGCATGAACCGGGTGTTCGTCGGGCCGCTGGTGGAGCGGGTCGAGGCCGACCGGCTGCGCGATCAGCTCAATCGCCAGCACAAGCTCAACGGTTTCGTGGTGCGCTTCCAGCCCGAAAGCAACTGACCCGGTATCTGCGCTTAACCGATGGGCAGGGGTCTGCTAAAATGCAGCGCCTCTTCCATCGGTAGCCTGCATCGTGGCATTCACCTGGGTCGATTGGGCGATCATCGCCATCATCGCCGTATCGAGTCTGATCAGCTTGAGTCGAGGCTTCGTCAAGGAAGCCCTGTCGCTGGTCACCTGGATCATCGCTGGCGTGGTTGCCTGGATGTTCGGTGGTGCGCTCTCTGAGCATCTCGGTGCCTATATCGAAACCCCGTCCGCCCGCGTGGTCGTCGCCTGTATCCTGTTGTTCGTGCTGACCCTGCTGGTCGGTGCGTTGATCAATTATCTGATCGGCGAACTGATCCGGGTCACCGGCCTTTCCGGCACGGATCGGTTTCTCGGCATGGTATTCGGTGCCGCACGGGGTGCCCTGCTGGTGGTGGTCGCCGTCGGGCTGTTGAGCCTGGGGCCCGTCGAGCAGGACGCCTGGTGGCAGCAGTCGACGCTGCTGCCACATTTTCTGTTGGTTGCAGACTGGTCGAAGAACCTCATTCTGGGAATGTCCAGCGAGTGGTTGGCCAGTGGTATACGCGAACCGGTCGAACTGCCGTTCAAAGATGTGCTGCAGGGATCCATTCCCGGCAGCGCTGGTAATTAGTCGTCTCACTGAGTAGGGGTTGCGTCACATGTGTGGCATTGTCGGTATCGTCGGTAAATCGAACGTCAATCAGGCGCTGTATGACGGCCTCACCGTCCTCCAGCACCGCGGCCAGGATGCTGCCGGTATCGTCACCAGCCACGAAGGGCGGCTGTTCCTGCGCAAGGACAACGGCCTGGTGCGCGACGTGTTCCAGCAGCGGCACATGCAGCGTTTGATCGGCCACATGGGCATTGGCCATGTGCGCTATCCGACCGCAGGCAGCTCCAGCTCGGCGGAGGCCCAGCCGTTCTACGTCAACTCCCCCTATGGCATCACCCTGGCGCACAACGGCAACCTGACCAACGTCGAGCAGTTGGCCAAGGAGATCTACGAGTCGGATCTGCGCCACGTCAACACCAGCTCCGATTCCGAAGTGCTGCTCAACGTGTTCGCCCACGAACTGGCGGTGCGCGGCAAGCTGCATCCCACCGAGGAAGACGTGTTCGCTGCGGTCAAGGACGTGCACAAGCGCTGCCGTGGCGGCTACGCGGTGGTGGCGATGATCACCGGCTATGGCATCGTCGGTTTCCGCGACCCCAATGGCATCCGCCCGATCGTCTTCGGCCAGCGCCACACCGACGAAGGCGTCGAGTACATGATCGCCTCGGAAAGCGTGGCACTGGACGTACTGGGGTTCACCCTGATCCGCGACGTGGCGCCGGGCGAGGCGGTGTACATCACCGAAGAAGGGCAACTGCACACTCGCCAGTGTGCGCCCAACCCGCAGCTCAAACCGTGCATCTTCGAGCATGTCTACCTGGCTCGCCCGGATTCGATCATGGACGGTGTGTCGGTCTACAAGGCGCGCCTGCGCATGGGCGAGAAGCTGGCCGACAAGATCCGCCGCGAGCGCCCCGAGCACGATATCGACGTGGTCATCCCGATTCCCGATACCAGCCGTACTTCGGCGCTGGAGCTGGCCAACCACCTCGGTGTGAAGTTCCGCGAAGGTTTCGTCAAGAACCGCTACATCGGCCGCACCTTCATCATGCCGGGGCAGGCCGCCCGCAAGAAATCGGTGCGCCAGAAGCTCAACGCCATCGAACTGGAGTTCCGCGGCAAGAACGTGATGCTGGTGGACGACTCCATCGTACGCGGCACCACCTGCAAGCAGATCATCCAGATGGCCCGGGAAGCCGGCGCGAAGAACGTGTATTTCTGTTCGGCCGCCCCCGCCGTGCGTTATCCGAACGTGTATGGCATCGACATGCCGAGCCCCCACGAACTGATCGCCCATGGTCGCTCCACCGAGCAGGTTGCCGAGCTGATCGGTGCCGACTGGCTGGTCTATCAGGATCTCGACGATCTGAAAGAAGCCGTCGGTGGCGGCAAGATCAAGATCGAGGATTTCGACAGTGCCGTGTTCGATGGCCGCTACGTGACCGGCGATGTCGACGAGGCATACCTCAATCGCATCGATCTGGCCCGTAACGATGGCTCCAAGACCAGCAGCCAGGCGGTCAGCGAGATCATCGATCTTTACAACAACTGAGTTGCAAGCGGCCGAGCGCCGAGCGCTGAAATATTGATAACCGGGCCCATGTGGCCCGGACTGGTTTCCGGACGAGGACGCGATATGACACGGGAATGGGATGCAGGTCGACTCAACAGCGATCTGGAAGGTGCAGGTTTCGACACCCTGGCGGTACGTGCCGGACAGCACCGCACGCCCGAGGGCGAGCACAGCGAAGCACTGTTCACCACCTCCAGCTATGTGTTCCGCACCGCCGCCGATGCGGCGGCGCGCTTCGCCGGCGAAGTACCGGGCAATGTCTATTCGCGTTACACCAACCCCACGGTGCGGGCCTTCGAGGAGCGCATCGCGGCGATGGAAGGGGCCGAGCAGGCCGTCGCAACCGCCTCGGGCATGTCGGCGATCCTGTCCATCGTCATGAGCCTGTGCAGTGCCGGCGATCACGTGCTGGTGTCGCGCAGCGTATTCGGCTCGACCATCAGCCTGTTCGAGAAGTACCTGAAGCGCTTCGGCGTTCAGGTCGACTACGTGCCATTGGCCGACCTGCAGGCCTGGTCAGCCGCATTCAAGCCCAATACCAGGCTGCTGTTCGTCGAGTCACCCTCCAATCCGCTGGCCGAACTGGTGGACATCGCCGCATTGGCGCAGATTGCCCACGAGCGTGGCGCGCTGCTGGCCGTGGACAATTGCTTCTGCACGCCCGCGCTGCAGCAGCCGCTGAAGCTCGGTGCGGACATCGTCATGCACTCGGCGACCAAGTTCATCGACGGCCAGGGCCGCGCCATGGGTGGCGTGGTGGCCGGTAGCGCCAAGCTGATGACCGACGTCGTGGGTTTCCTGCGTACCGCAGGCCCGACCCTAAGCCCGTTCAACGCCTGGATCTTCCTCAAGGGGCTGGAGACCCTGCGCATTCGCATGCAGGCTCACTGTGCCAGCGCCCTGGCACTCGCCCAGTGGCTGGAGCAGCAGGACGGTATCGAGCAGGTGTATTACGCCGGTCTCGCCAGCCACCCTCAGCATGAGCTGGCAGCGCGTCAGCAGAGCGCCTTCGGCGCCGTGGTGAGCTTCGAGGTCAAGGGAGGCAAGGAGGGCGCCTGGCGTTTCATCGATGCCACGCGGGTGATTTCCATCACCACCAACCTGGGCGATACCAAGACCACCATCGCCCATCCTGCGACCACCTCTCACGGCCGCCTTTCGCCACAGGAGCGTGCCAATGCGGGCATTCGCGACAGCCTGATCCGGGTTGCCGTCGGCCTGGAAGACGTGGCCGATCTGAAAGCCGATCTGGCCCGTGGTCTGGCGGCGCTGTAAAACCATTATTTTTGAAAAAAATGAAGCGGGGCCTTGACTTAGGTTCGGCCCCCGCGTAAATTTCGCGGCCTCACAAGGCAATGGGTGATTAGCTCAGCCGGGAGAGCATCTGCCTTACAAGCAGAGGGTCGGCGGTTCGATCCCGTCATCACCCACCATTCCCTTGAGAGATCGGACGAAAGTCCACCGACGCGCAGCGGTAGTTCAGTCGGTTAGAATACCGGCCTGTCACGCCGGGGGTCGCGGGTTCGAGTCCCGTCCGCTGCGCCATATTTTCCATGCACGACGTTGTCTGGCATGTGATGCACAAGCATATTTCGCATCTGCGATGCACGAGTTGTCCGGACGCAAGTCCACCGACACGCAGCGGTAGTTCAGTCGGTTAGAATACCGGCCTGTCACGCCGGGGGTCGCGGGTTCGAGTCCCGTCCGCTGCGCCATATTGGCTTCCATGGTGTTCCACCGAACGCCTGGGAGCCGAAGAAAATAGCGGCCTATGGCCGCTTTTTCTTTTTCTGAATTCTACCCAGAACCCTCCCGGCCGCGCTGTTTCAGTACCTCGCTGGCATTCGCTTTTCCAATCCCACCTCACTGCATTTCTACCGTTCGGTGCAGTCCTGACGCATGTCCTTTCCGGATCCAGACCAGGACAGGACTCTTGACAGAGAGTGCGACGGGACAGGTCAGCGAGGGATACGACCGGGTGCTGGCGGTAGCGAGGGTTCGCCTGATTGCGCCTCGGCCAACTCGCGAAAGCGTTTGGCGACGGCCGTCTCGTAGTTCGGGTTGAAGGCCAGCGCCAGGCCGATCGACGCCTGGCCGGGTAGCGGCGCGAGGCTGCGGAAGACCACATTTTCAAGCGAGCGCAAGGCGGCATTGCCGGGAACCAGGGCAACGCCCAGGCCGCTGGCGACGAGAAACAGCACGGTCTGCACCTGCACCGCCTCCTGTGCCACGCGCGGGAAGATGCCGGCTTCCTCGAACAGCAGGCTGACCAGCGAGTGCAGGCCAGGCACGACGTTGGCGGTGTAATGGATGAACGGCTGTTCGGCGAGGTCGGCGAGGGTCAGGTCGTGCTTCGCGGTCAGCGGATGGCGGGCGGGCAGGGCGGCGACGAAGCGATCGCGTTCGATGACCAGGTATTCGATCTGGCTACGCCGGGTCAGCGGTACGCGCACGATGCCGACATCGATGCGGTGCTGTTCCAGGGCACTGATGATCCAGGTATTGCTCTCTTCGGTGCAGGTCATCACCACGTTGGGGTAGTTGTCGCGGAACGACGGCAGCAGCTTGGGCAGTAACGCGTTCTTCGCCGAACCGACGAAGCCGATCCGCAGGATGCCGGACAGCCCGGCCGCGGTGGAACGGGCGATACGCGCCACCTCTTGGGCATGGAATAGCGTCTGCCGCGCCGACTCCAGCACCGCTTCGCCTTCGCGGGTCAATTGCACGGCGTGGGTGGTGCGGCTGAACAGCTTCACGCCGATCTCATCCTCCAGCTTGCGGATCGACACCGACAATGGCGGCTGGCTCATGAACAGCCGTTCGGCCGCCGCGCGAAAGTTGAGCGTCTCGGCGAGCACGACGAATTGCTGCAGCTGGCGAATCTCCACGGTGATACTCCATTCGTATCAGGCAATCAGTATTTAATACTACACAGCCTGTTTCTCCGTGGCAGTCTTTTCCCACAACGAGCCTCGTCGCTCGATACAAAAACAACAATGTGGAGACTGTCATGTCATCAGCTATCGCTGACGCTCTCGAGAAAGTATTCCGCCCGCGTTCCGTCGCCATCCTCGGCGCCTCCAACGACACCGCCCGCATCTCTGGCCGTGCCCTGCATTACCTGCTCAAGGCCGGTTACCAGGGCGCGATCTACCCGGTCAACAACAAGCGCGACGACGTGCAGGGCCACAAGGCCTACGCCTCGATGCAGGCGCTGCCCGACGTTCCCGATATCGCCCTGATCTGCCTGCCTTCGGCGCTGCTCAAGCAGGCCTTGCTCGATTGCATCGCCAAGGGCGTCGGCGCAGCGGTGATCTACGCCGCCGGTTTCGCCGAAACCGGCGAACAAGGCGAGCAATTGCAGCAGGAACTCAAGGCCATCGCCTTGCAGGGCAACTTGCGCCTGCTGGGGCCGAACTGCCTGGGGCTGCTCAACGCGTACAGCGGTTTCGTCGGTACGTTCAGCAGCGCCTTCGACGAGGAACTGCCGACGCCTGGGCCGGTGGCCATCGTCAGCCAGAGTGGTGCCTATGGCGGGCACGTCGCCTACCTCTGTCGCAAGCGCAACATCGGCATCGGCTACTGGATTTCCACCGGCAACGAGATGGATGTCGACGTTGCCGACTGCATCCGCTGGCTGGCCGAGCAGGACGACGTCTCCGTGATCGTCGCTTATGCAGAAGGCGCACGGGATGGTGAAAGCTTCCGCAATGCGCTGCGTGTGGCTCATGAGCGGCGCAAGGCGGTTATCTTCATGAAGGTCGGCGACTCCAGCAAGGGGGCGGTGGCGGCACAATCCCACACCGCCAGCCTGGCGGGCGCCGATACGCTCTACGACGGCCTGTTCCGTCAGTACGGCGTGTACCGCGCGCGCACCACCCAGGAGCAGGTCGACGTGGCCTATGCCGCCAGCCGCGGCAATTATCCGCGCAGCCGCCGCCTGGGCATCATCACCGTGTCGGGCGGCTTCGGTATCCAGCTGTGCGATGCCGCCGAGCGCAACGACCTGGATGTGTCCAGCCTGCCCGAGGGCGCACGGGCCAAGCTGCGTGACATCAACCCCATGGGCAGCGACGACAATCCCTGCGACACCACGGCCGGCTGGCTCAACGACATGAGCCTGATCACCCGCACCTTCGAGGTGATGTACGCCGACGGCGGTTATGACAGCATCATCGGCTCCTTCACCATGCTGCCCGATTCGCCGACCTTCGGCACCCGGATCAAGGCCGCCATCCAGGCTGGCACCGAAGCTTTTCTCGACCGCCCGACCGTGCTGTGCATGGAAGCGCGCCCCGAAGTGGTGAAGGCTTACGAGGATGCCGGCTTCCTGGTCTACGACGACTCCGAGCGTGCCGCCCGGGCCATCGGTGCCCTGGCCAGTTTGCGCGAAGGCTTCGAGCGCCCGGCGCTGGCGACGCAAAATGTCAGTAGCGTCAGGCTGTTGGCCGGGCAGGGCATGCTGTCGGAGATGAGTGCCCAGCGCGTGTTGCGTGAGGTGGGCGTGCCGTTCCTGCCGACCGAACTGGTCGACAGCGCCGACCGTGCGGGCGAAGTGGCCGCCGCCATGGGCTTCCCGGTGGCCATGAAGATCGTCTCGCCAGACATCCTGCATAAAACCGAAATCGGTGGTGTGGTGCTCTCGATCAGCGATACGGCTGCGGCGCGCGATGCCTATGAGCTGCTCCGTGAGCGCGCTGCCCAGGCCTGCCCCGATGCGCGGGTGGAGGGCGTGCTGATCACGCCGATGGCACGCAAGGGCGTCGAGACCATCATCGGCGTCAACCACGATCCGGCGTTCGGCCCGGTGGTGATGTTCGGCCTGGGCGGTATCTTCACCGAGCTGTTCAAGGACGTGTCGTTCCGCGTCGCACCCTTCGACAAGGCCGAGGCGCTGCGCATGATCGGCGAGATCAAGGGCCACGCGCTGCTGGCCGGTTTTCGCGGCAAGCCGGCGGTGGATATCGACGCTATCGCCGAGCTGCTGGTGAACGTTTCGCGCTTCGCTGCGGCCAACGCCGATACCTTGCAGGCCATCGACCTCAACCCGGTGGTGGCGCTGGAGCAAGGGCAGGGTGCGTTTGCCCTGGACGCGCTGCTGATCGGTCGGGAGGCCTGAGATGGCCATCGATTATCAGGCCCTGCTCGACAGGCCGTTCGCCCCTGTCGAGCATCGTTTCACTGCCCGCGACAGCATGCTCTACGCGCTGTCACTGGGTGTCGGCAGCCAGGCCGCCGATCCTCGGCAGTTGCCCTATGTATTCGAAGAGGGGCAGCGGGCGTTCCCGACCTTGCCGATGGTCCTTGGTTATCCGGGATTCTGGGCGCGCGAAGCGGATACCGGCATCGACTGGCGGCGCCTGGTGCATGCCGAGCAATCGATGATTGTGCATCGGCCGCTGCCGGTCGCCGGCACGGTGATCGGTCACAACCGCATCACCCGGATCATCGACAAAGGCCGCGACAAGGGCGCGCTGCTCTATCAGGAACGGCGCGTGGTCGAGGCGACCACGGGCGAACTGCTGGCGACCGTCAACCAGGTCAGCCTGTTGCGCGGCGATGGTGGTTTCGGCGGGCCGAGCGGGCCTGTGCCGGCTCCGTACAGGCTGCCTGAACGGCCGGCCGACGGGGTGTGCGATCTGCCAACCTTGCCTCAGGCGGCGCTGCTGTATCGGCTCAACGGCGACTACAACCCGTTGCATGCCGAGCCCGCCGTTGCCCGGGCGGCCGGCTTCGAACGCCCCATCCTGCATGGCCTGTGCACCCTAGGGGTGGCCGTGCATGCGCTGCTGCGCAGTGTCCTGAGCTACGAAGATGCGCGCGTGCACGGGCTCGGCGTGCGCTTCAGCGCGCCTTTCTATCCGGGCGAGACCCTGCGCACCGAGTTCTGGGTCGATGGCGAGCGGGTGTCGTTTCGCTGCAGCGCCCTGGAGCGCGGTGTGATGGTCCTCAACGCCGGGCACATGACGCTGTCGCCGGGTTGAACCCGGCGGCCTATTCCGAACACGCAAACAACAAGAGGAACGGTTATGGATCTCGGACTCAACGACAAGGTCGCCCTGGTCACCGGCTCGGCGCGGGGCCTGGGCGCGGCCACGGCCTGGCGCCTGGCCCGCGAGGGCTGCAAGGTGGTGATCACCGACATCAGTGCCGATGGCGCTAATGCCACGGCCGAGGCGATCCGCGCCGAAGGCCTGCAGGCCGTAGCGGTCCTCGCCGACATCACCCGCAAGGATCAGGTCGAAGCGTTGGTGCAGCAGACCGTCGAGACCTTCGGCGGCATCCACATCCTGGTCAACAACGCCGGCTTTCCCCGCGATGGCCTGCTGACCAAGATGAGCGAAGACGACTGGGATCAGGTCATCGCGGTGATCCTCAAGGCCGCCTACCTGACCAGCAAGGCGGTGATGCCTCACTTCATCGAGCAGCGCGGCGGGCGCATCGTCAACATCTCCTCGCGTGCCTACCTGGGCAACCCCGGCCAGGCCAACTACTCGGCCGCCAAGGCCGGCATCCTCGGCTTGACCCGGGCGCTGTCCTTGGAGGAAGGGCGCTACAACATCACGGTCAACGCCGTGGCGCCGGGCTTCGTCGAGACCGAAGCCGTTCGCTCCCTCGGCCACTTCGAGAAGATCAAGGAAGCCGCGATCAACGCCTGCCCGCTGCGCCGCACCGGCCAGCCGGAAGACATCGCAGATGCGGTGGCCTTCCTGGCCTCGGAGCGCGCCGGTTTCATCACCGGCGAGACCTTGCACGTGACTGGCGGACGCTACGGTTAAGCCCGTTGTGGCGGTGCCTTCGCCACGCACGGAGGCACCGTTGCAAACGGCTCCAGAACAACAACAAGAAAGCGGAGAAACTCCCATGAAATCATCGAGCACCCCGCTCGGCGAACAAGGCCTCAGCCACGCTGCGGCCGCGACCGGCAAGCGAACCCACACGCGTTACCTGATCGTCGCGATCCTGTTCATCGTGTCGATGCTGAACAATGCCGACCGGGCGATCCTGTCGATCACCGGCACTGAAATCCAGTCCTCCCTGGGCATGGATGCGATCACCCTGGGCTACCTGTTTTCTTCCTTCGCCTGGGCCTACATGCTGGCGCAGATTCCCGGCGGCTGGCTGATCGACCGCTTCGGCTCCAAGCGGGTCTACGGGTTCGCCATTTTCCTCTGGTCGTTCTTCACCCTGATCCAGGGCTTCGTGCCCATTCTCGGGGTCGGCTCGGCCATAGTCGCCCTGTTCGTGCTGCGCATCGCCGTCGGCCTGGCCGAAGGGCCCACCTACCCGAACAACAGCCGCGTGGTGTCGGCCTGGTTCCCGTCGTCGGAGCGGGCCACGGCCTCAGCTATCTTCAACTCGGCGCAATACGCCGCGGCGGTGGTATTCACCCCACTGATGGGCTGGCTGACCCACGCCCACGGCTGGCCGGCCGCTTACTTCGTGATGGGCGTGCTGGGCATCGTCATCGCCCTGGGCTGGATGGCGCTGTTCCATTTTCCGACCCGTCACCCTCGGGCCAGTCAGGCCGAAATCGACTACATCCGCGAGGGCGGCGGCATGGTCGACCTCGACAGCACTCCGGCAACCAAGGCCGAGAGTCCGGTGCATACCTGGGCCTGCCTCAAGGAGTTGCTGGGCAACCGCATGCTGCTCGGCGTGTACGTCGGCCAGTTTGGCATCACCACCATCGTTTATTTCTTCCTCACCTGGTTCCCGATCTACCTGATCAAGGGCTTGAACATGCCGATCATGAACGCCGGCTTCATCGCTGCGATCCCGGCGGTGTTCGGCTTCCTCGGCGGCGTGCTGGGCGGCCTGGTGTCCGACTGGCTGCTCAAGCGCGGACATTCGGTGACCTTTGCCCGCAAGTCGGTGATCGTGGTCGGCATGCTGCTGTCGATGTCCATCGTGCTGTGCAACTGGGCCGACGGCAGCCAGACCCTGGTGGTGCTGTTCATGACCCTGGCGTTCTTCGGCAAGGGGGTCGGCAGCCTGGGCTGGACCGTGGTCGCCGACACCTCGCCCAAGGAAGCGGCGGGGCTCGCAGGCGGCCTGTTCAACACCTTCGCCAACGCCGCCGGCATCACCACGCCCATCGTCATCGGTTACCTGGTGCAGACCACCGGTTCGTTCGACTGGGCGCTGATCTACGTGGCCGCCAACGCGGTGCTGGCGATCTTCGCCTTTCTGTTCATCGTCGGCCCGATCAAGCGGGTCGAACTCAAGCACTCGCTCAAGGGACAGGCCTGATGACTGCCAACCCCCAGACCCTCGATCTCGACTACCTGCGCACCTGGATCGGGCGGCGTGAAACCACGCAGGAAACCCTGGCTACCGCGCCGATGGAGGGCCTGGCCGCCGTGCTGGATCATCCCCGCCGGCCATGGCCGGCGCAGCAGATCGCGCCGCTGGGCCACTGGCTGTATTTCCTGCCCCATGCCCGGCAGAGCGAAATCGATGTCGACGGCCATCCGCAGCGTGGCGGTTTCCTGCCGCCGGTGAGCCTGCCGCGGCGGATGTGGGCCGGCAGCACACTGACCTTCCAGCGTCAGCCGAACATCGGCGAGACGCTGCACAGGGTCTCGACTATCGAGGGTGTACAGGGCAAGTCCGGCAAGAGCGGCCAATTGCTGTTCGTCAGCGTTCGCCACCAGCTGTATGCCGGCGACGAGCCGTTGCTGTCCGAGGCGCAGGACATCGTCTACCGCGAAGCCGCGGGTGCCGTGGCGACCCAGGCGGCGATCCAGGCCGACGTGCTGCCGCCGCTGGATTGGCAGCGTGAGCTGCGCCCGGACCCAGTGTTGCTGATGCGTTTCTCGGCGCTGACCTTCAATGCCCATCGCATCCACTACGACCGCGATTACGCCCGCGACCATGAGGGTTATGCGGGACTGGTGGTGCATGGCCCGCTCACAGCGAGCCTGCTGCTCGACCTGTTCCTGCGCGAACACCCCGGGGCGGTGGTCAGCCGCTTCAGCTTCCAGGGCCGACGCCCGCTACTCGACACCGGGCCGCTGCGCCTGGTCGGGCGTGCCGTCGAGGGCGGCGCGCAACTATGGGCCTTGGACGAGCACGGACGCATCGGCATGAGCGCCGAGCTGGAGGCACGATGAGTACCCGCATACCCGGTTGGCGCTCGCTGCTCTTCGTGCCGGCCGACAAGCCTCGGCTGATCGAGGGCGCACACAAGCGTGGCGCCGATGCGCTGATCCTCGATCTGGAAGACGCCGTGCCCCTGGCGGACAAACCGCTGGCCCGCGAAACGCTGCTCGCCAGCGTCACGCAGCTACGGGCGCAAGGGCTGGAGGTGATCGTGCGGGTCAACGCCGAGCCCGAGCAGTTGTACCAGGACCTGCTGGCCTGTCGCCGCGCCGAGGTGAGCACGCTGATGCTGCCCAAGGTGGAGTCGCCGCAGAGCCTGGCGGCGTTCGAAACGCAGCGCGCGACGGTCGCGCAGGAGGCGGATTTCACCCCCGCGCTGATCGCCCTGATCGAATCGCCGGCTGCGCTATTGCGTGCCAGCGAGATCGCCGCGGCGCCGCAGGTCGCGGCCTTGGCCCTGGGTAGCGAAGACTTCGCCCTGAGCCTGGGCGTGGCGCCGTCCGCCGCTTGCCTGAGCCTACCTTGCCAGTGGCTGGCGCTGGCCGCGGCGGGCCATGGCAAGCGCGCCTATGGGCTGGCCCATTCTCTGGCCGACTTCAGCGATCTGCAGGCACTGGCCGCTGCCGCCGGGCAGGCGAGGGCGACCGGCCTGCACGGTGCGTTGTGCATCCATCCGTCCCAGGTGGCGGTGATCAATCGTGCCTTCGCGCCCTGCGACGCCGAGCTGGACTGGGCGCGCCAGGTGGTCTCGGCCTGGGACGCTGCCGCCGGCGGTGTGGCGCGCCTCGGCGAAAGCATGATCGACCGGCCGGTGATCGAGCGCGCACGCCATCTGTTGAAGCAAGGAGCCCGATCATGAGTGCCACCGTGTATTGCCGTATCGAAGACAAGGTCGCGGTCCTGACCCTGAGCAATCCGCCGCTGAACGTGGTGACCCGTGAGCTGACCCTGGCCTTGCAAGAACACCTGGACGCGCTCGCCCAGCAGCCGCAGGTGCGTGCGCTGGTGATCACCGGCGAGGGCGGCAAGGCGTTCTGTGCCGGCTCCGACATCGCCGAATTCGCCCAGTGGCTCGAGCCGGGGCGCATCGTTCCCGAGAAGCTGGCACTGCAGCATCGGGTATTCGGCCAGCTCGACCACTACCCCAAGCCAGTGGTCGCGGCGCTCAATGGCCTGACTTTCGGCGGCGGCCTTGAGATCGCGCTGTGCTGCGATCTGCTGGTCGCGGAAAGCCAGGTCAAGCTGGCCTTGCCGGAGATCAAGCTCGGCGTATTTCCCAGCAGCGGCGGGCCGCTGCGCGTTGCCCGGCGGATCGGTGAGGCGCGGGCCCGTGAGCTGATCCTGCTGGGCGAACCCATCGACGCCGCCACGGCGCTGCACTGGGGGCTGGTCAATCGGGTGGTCGCCACTGGCGATTCACTGAGCGCGGCGCTGGCCCTGGCGCGCCAGTTGGCCGAACGACCGCCCGTGGCCTATGGGCTGTGCAAGGCGGTGATCAGCGCCTCGCTCGATCGCGACGAAAGCCAGGCCCTGGCCTTTTCCCTGGAGGCCAGCGCCCAGGCGTTCGCTTCCGCCGAGTGTGCCGAAGGCGTGCGCGCCTTCCTGGCCAAACGAACCCCTACGTTCTGACGCGGCCGCCGGTCGCCAACCCAGGAGAACTCAAAGATGAGAAGAGCAGCCATCGTCGCTCCGCTACGCACGCCAATCGGCGCCTTCGGCGGCGCCCTCAAGGGCCTGTCGGTCGAACAGCTCGGTGCCAGCGTCGCCCGCGCGGTGGTCGAGAAGGCCGACCTCGACCCGGCGTTGATCGAGGACGTGATCTTCGCTCACTCCTATGCCAACGGCGAGGTGCCCTGCACCGGTCGTTGGGTCGCCCTGCAGGCCGGCTTTCCCATCGAGGTGGCCGGCATGCAGCTCGACCGTCGCTGCGGCAGCGGTGTGCAGTCCATCGCCACCGCAGCGATGATGATCCAGAGCGGCGTGGCCGACGTGGTCATGGCCGGCGGCGTGGAGAGCATGAGCAACGTGGAGTACTACACCACCGACATGCGCTGGGGTAAGCGCGCCGGCACGGTGAAGTTCCATGATCGCCTGGAGCGTGGCCGCGAGCGCTCCCAACCGGTCGAGCGCTTCGGCGCCATCGCCGGGATGATCGAGACTGCCGAGAACCTGGCCCGGAAATACGGCATCAGTCGCGAAGAGGCCGATGCCTTCGCCGTGCGCAGCCAGCGCAACGCCGCCGAAGCCTGGGCGTCGGGGCGTTTCGCCGAAGAAGTGATCGCGCTCAGCGTGCCGCAGCGCAAAGGCGACGCGTTGATCGTCGACCGCGATGAAGGCATCCGCGTCGACACTACCCTGGAGTCCCTGGCACGCCTCAAGCCGCTGATGAAGGACGGCACCGTCACCGCCGGCAACGCCTGCCAGCAGAACGATGCGGCCGCTGCCTGCCTGATCGTCGCCGAAGACAAGTTGCAGAGCCTGGGGCTGACGCCCATCGGTTTCCTGCATGGTTGGGCCGCCGCCGGCTGTGAGCCGAGCGAGATGGGCATCGGCCCGGTGCCGGCGACCCGGAAACTGCTTCGCAAGCTCGGCCTGAGCCTCGACGACATGGGCCTGGTCGAAGTCAACGAAGCCTTCGCCTGCCAGGTGCTGGCGGTGCTCAAGGGCTGGGACTGGCATGACATCGACCGGCTCAACGTCAATGGCTCTGGGATTTCCCTGGGCCATCCGGTCGGCGCCACCGGGGTGCGCATCATGACCACGCTGCTGCACGAAATGCAGCACCGGGGCAGCCGCTACGGCCTGGAAACCCTGTGCATCGGCGGCGGCCAGGGCATCGCTGCCGTATTCGAGCGGGCGTAGGAGGGCGTGATGAGTACCGACACTGCACCGCTCGCCGGCCTGCGCATCATCGAAATCTCCGCGTTCGTGGCCGCGCCACTGGGGGCCATGACGCTGGCCCAGCTGGGCGCAGAGGTGATCCGGATCGACCCACTTGGCGGCAACATCGATTATCACCGCTGGCCCCTGGCGCCGAGCGGCGAGAGCATCTACTGGGCCAGCCTGAACAAAGGCAAGCGTTCGGTCACCCTGGCCCTCGATACGCCTGAAGGCCAGGCCCTGGCCACGCGCCTGATCTGCGAGCCGGGAGAGGGCCGCGGCATTTTGCTGACCAACCTGCCGGCCCGTGGCTGGATGAGCTATGACGCGCTGTCGGCTCAGCGCGAAGACCTGATCATGCTGCGCCTGACCGGCAACCACGACGGCAGTGGCGCGGTGGATTACACCGTCAATTGTGCCAGCGGTTTCCCCGCTGCCACGGGCGATTCGCCCGAGCCGGTCAACCATGTGCTGCCTGCCTGGGACGTTGCCGCCGGGCTGTACCTGGCCAGCGGGCTGCTGGCTGCCGAGCGGGTTCGCAGTCGCCAGGGCATTGGCCAGGAGGTCACCCTGGCACTCTCCGATGTGATGCTGGCCACGGTCGGCAACCTGGGTTACCTGGGCGATGTGCAGGTCAATGGCGTTTCCCGCGAGGCCATCGGCAATTACCTGTACGGTGCGTTCGGGCGCGACTTCGCCACGGCCGATGGCCGCCGGGTGATGCTGGCGGCGATCTCCAACCGGCAGTGGCGGGCCATCGGCACCGCCACTGGCCTGGCGGAAAAGCTGGACATGATCGGCGCGCTGATGGAGGTCGACATGCGCGACGAGGGCGGCCGTTACACGGCCCGGCATGCCATCGCGGCGGTTCTGGAACCCTGGTTCGCCGCCAGAACGCTGGCCCAGGTCGAAAACCTGTTCGAAGGCCGTGGTGTGCTCTGGGGCCCTTACCGGACTTTTTCCCAACTGCTTGCCGAAGATCGCCGCTGCTCGACGGCCAACCCTTTGTTCGAGACCGTCATGCAGGCCGGTATAGGTGAGCTGCTCACGCCGCGCAACCCGCTTCGTTTCAGTGCCAGCGGTACGCCTGGCGCTGCGGCGTCGCCCATCCTGGGCGGGGATAACCAGCGGGTATTCGGTTGGCCCCGGTGAGCGGCTAACGAATACGTCCCAGGTATTCACGCCTGTCGACCGTCTGGTCACAGGCAGGCCTGGCTCGAGTGGCTGGCCACTGGGGCGGGCCGTGATGAGTTCCAGTACGCCACAGGCATTCGGCGCCGCACTCCACGGGCACTCCTCCTGCGTCTGGCATGGCTAGCGAGTGTTGGGCGGGCCGGGTGTCCGGCAGCGTCGCATTCAGTCCCCGGTCAATCGGCCAGCAATTCGTCCTTCAGCCGATGCCGCTCGGGCGACTGGTGTTCGCGTCGACCTTCACTTCATGGCGGATGCGCCTGGGGCGAGCGTCCATGACGATGACCCGATCGCCGATGTAAAGCACCTCTTCGACCTCATGGGTGACCATGATCATGGTGGTGCGCTGCTGCATCCAGGTGCGTTGCAGTTCGAGCATCAGCTGTTCGCGGGCGTCGCGTGGAGCGCGGCGAAGGGCCCGTCCATCAGCAGCAATTGCGGGTCGTGCAGCATGCGGGCGATGTTCGGCATGCCGGATAACCCGCCGGGCAACTGGCTGGCGCCTACGCGGGCTTCAGCGCTACTCCCATGGTGGGTCTCTATATATTCAAATAAAGAATAACCATCTTAAAAAAAGTGATTTTACGAAATAATCAGTAACCCTCATTCTTGCCCTCACCAGACAACTGGAATTCCGTTTTGCTTAGACCGGCTCTAAGTCGGTACTTCCAGGAGTCTGTTGGTAATGGGTAATCTTCAATCCTCCGTGCGTTCCACTACAGCCTGGCAGCAGGCCCGTGTGCCCGGAGAGGTCTTCGACCTCGGTGTACCCCTTCGCCAGGCGCTGGGTACGCTGCGGCACGCCCCCCATGCCTCGCATCCCGTCCTGGGGCGCCGTGAAGCGATTCTGCTGGGTACGTTCGCGCTGGTGCTGCATGCCGCGGTGCTGGTCTGGCTGAGCCAGCGGCCCGAGCCGGTGTTGCCGGAAGTACCGGTGGAAGTCCCGCCGATGACCATCGAATTCGCTGCCCCGACGCCGCCACCGGAGCCGGTGGTCGAGCCGCCGCCGCCCGAACCTGTCGTCGAGCCACCACCGCCGGTGGTCGATGAGCTGGCGGTAAAGCCGCCTCCCAAACCGGAACCGCCAAAGCCCAAACCGCAGCCGCCGAAACCCAAGCCGGATCCCAAGCCCGTGCCGAAACCGGTCGAGCCTGCGCCTGCACCACCCAAGGCCGAGGCGCCGCCGGCACCGCCTGCGCCTCCGGCACCCAAACCGGTGACCGAGACGCCGCCGTCCGCCAACGCCGCCTACCTGCGCAACCCGGCGCCGGAATATCCCTCCCTGGCCCAGCGCCGTGGCTGGGAAGGCACCGTGCTGTTGCGCATCCGGGTGCTGGCCAACGGCAAGCCGGGCGATATCCAGGTGCAGACCAGCAGTGGCCGTGACGTGCTCGACCAGGCCGCCGTGAAAGCGGTGCAGCGCTGGAGCTTCGTTCCCGCCAAGCGGGGCGATGTCGCTCAGGAAGGCTGGGTCACGGTACCCCTGGACTTCCGCCTGAACTGAAGCGCACGACAACAGCTTTTTCCACGAGTCCGGAAAGCCCGGGCCCGAACCCTGTCATCGACCTACCGTTTTCCGAGGACCGCACCATGAACCTGCTAGTCGATTCCCCCCTGCAATCGGTCGAACATGCCGTCATCTGGCTGCTGATCGGCTTCTCCGTGGTCACCTGGGGCCTGGCCCTGATCAAGGCCATCCAGTTCGCCCGCCAGCGCCATCAGGACCGCAAGTTCCAGAAGCTGTTCTGGTCGGCCACCAGCCTCGATTCGGCCGCCGAACTGGGGCACAACCAGCCTGGCGCGGTGGCCCACGTGGCCCAGGCCGGTTTCGCCGCCATTCAGGTGCCGGACGGCCAGCAGCCGGGTGACCTGAGCCAGGCGATCAACCACCAGGACCGCCTCGAGCGCGCCCTGCGTCAGCAGATCCAGCGTGAGCGTCGCTCCCTGGAATCGGGCCTGGCGGTGGTGGCCTCCATCGGTTCCACCTCGCCCTTCATCGGCCTGTTCGGCACCGTGTGGGGCATCATGGAAGCGCTCAAGGGCATCAGCGCGGCGGGCAACGCCAGCCTGGAAACCGTGGCCGGCCCGATCGGCGCCGCGCTGGTCGCCACCGGTGTGGGTATCGCCGTCGCGGTGCCGGCGGTGCTGGTCTACAACTACTTCCTGCGTCGCCTCAAGCTGACCGCCGCGGATCTCGATGATTTCGCCCATGACTTCTACAGCCTGGCGCAGAAGAGTGCCTTCAAGGTCATCGTCCACCCGGGTGGCAAGCGCGGCGGCATCGTCAGCGGTCAGCCCGTGAAAGAGGCGGTGTGACATGGCCTTCTCGACCCAGGACAACGACGAAGTCCTCAGCGAAATCAACGTCACGCCGCTGGTCGATGTGATGCTGGTGCTGCTGGTGGTGTTCATCGTCACCGCGCCGCTGCTGACCAACTCGATCCCGATCAACCTGCCGAAGACCGAAGCCGTGGCCCCAGCCGATCAGAAGGACCCGCTGGTGATCAGCATCGACGGCGACGGCAAGCTGTTCATCAACAAGGACGAGATCCAGCCGGAACTGCTGGAAAGCAGCCTGATCCAGGCCAAGGCCGACGACGCCGAACTGAAGGTGCAACTGCAGGCCGATGATCAGGTGGACTACGGTTCTGTGGCCAAGGCCATGGCCGCCATCGAGCGGGCCGGCATCACCAAGCTGGCGGTGATCACCGCTCGCTGATTCGGCGCTGACCCGCCCCAGCCGACAAGGGCCTGCAGCGATTGCTCAGGCCTTGTCCGTTTTCGATCCTCCCCAGGGTCTGTTGGCGGTTCACGCGCAGCTCGCGCTGAACCGTCAACAGACCCTAGCCCGACCAGCGTCCCATGCATATCGATCTTCGCCAACTCCGCCATTTCGTCGCCCTGGTCGAGCACCGCAACTTCACCTCGGCCGCCGAGGCGATGAGTATCTCCCAGTCGGCGTTCAGTCGCAGTATCCAGGCGCTGGAGCAGGGCTTTGGCGCACGCTTGGTGGACCGCACCCGCAACCTGGAGCCGACTCGCAAGGGGCGGCTGGTGCTGGAGCATGCCAGGCGGTTGATCGGCGATGCCCAGGCGTTGCTCAACGAGGTTCGCCAGTTCAATGAGCAGGATGCCGGCGAAGTTCGTTTCGCCTGTGGTCCCGCCCCGGCTGCCTGGCTGATGCCTCAGGCCATCGGCCTGTTCAACCGGCGTCTGCCCAAGGTCCGCCTGCGTTTTCAGGTGGATAACTGGCAGGCATTGGGGCAGCGTCTGCTGGCCGAGGAGTTCGAGTTCTTCGTGGCCGACAGCCGTAATGTCGAGATCGACCCGGACTATCAGGTGCAGCCGCTCAGCCAGCACCGCTGGGGTTTCTGCTGCCGTCAGGAACATCCACTCGCCGTGTTCGATGAAGTCACGGTCGAGCAACTGCTCGGCTATCCGGTAGCCGGTACGGTGCGCCCGCCGAACTTGCGCAAGGCGCTGGTCGAACTCAGCGGCAAGCCGGATTTCCAGACCAGCATCGAGTGCGAAAACGGCTACAGCCTGGTGGCCGTGCTGCAGCATTCCGATGCCATCGGCACCACCAACGTCAGCGACAGCAACCCCCACCTCGGCGCTGGCGGTCTCAAGCTGCTCAAGGTAGCCGGCCTGGATATGCAGGGTGAAGAGTTCCATACCCACTACGGCATCATCAGCCGTGCGGGCTATCGTTTGTCCTACCCGGCACAGTTGATGATCGAGAGTTTCCTCGAAGCCGATCGCCAGCTCCAGGCGCGCGAAGGGCGACGACCTTGAGACGAGCGGGGCTGCTGGCCAGCGTGGCGCTGTTCGCCGCCTGTAGCCAGTCGCCGCTGCTCTTCACTGACGGCATCGAGTTGGCCGCCAAGGCCCGGCAGCTCGACGCCTATCCGCTTCGCTCGACCTCCTTCGCGGGCGGTGTACGTGGCCTGGCTGACGTGGTGTATGCCAGGCACGACGGCTTTCGGCCGCTGACCCTGGATCTCTATCTGCCGCCCGAACCGCTGCCCGTTGCCGGTGCGCCGCTGATCATCTATGTGCATGGCGGCGGTTGGGCCGGTGGTCATGCCAGGGCCAGTGGTGCCTTCAGCGACTTTCCCGGGGTGCTGGCCCGCTTTGCGGCCCGTGGCTATGCGGTGGCCTCGATCAATTATCGGCTCAGTGGCGAGGCCCGTTTTCCGGTACCGCTGGACGATGTACGAACGGCCGTGGCCTGGTTGCACAAGCAGGCGTCAACCTATGCCCTGGATACCAGCAGGGTCGCGCTATGGGGCGGTTCCGCGGGCGGGCATCTGGCTGCGCTGGCAGCATTGCAGTGCACCTCCCAGTGTCCGAAGGTGCTGGTCAGCTGGTACGGTGTGCATGACCTGCAGGCGCTGCGTGATACGCCGGATTATCTGGCCATCAGGAGCGCCGCGGGACGGCTACTGGGCTGTGAGCTGACGCATTGCGATCTCGCCGTTCTGCAGGCGGCTAGCCCTGTCGGGCGTTTGCAGGGGCGGGGGCCGGCGACCTTGCTGATCCATGGTGATGCCGACCGCGTCGTGCCCTACGAGCAAACGTTGCTGCTGGCCGACCGCTTGCGTCGACAGGGCGGGATGGTGCGCAGCCTGGTCGTTCCCGGTGTCGGGCACAGCCTGGTTGGCGCTGATCAGGCCGCTACCGCGGCAGGCAACAAGGCCGCCCTCGAGGCGACCCTGGAGTTTTTGCAGCAAAATCTCTGACGCCTACAAACGCACGACTCGAAACTCGCTGATCAACTGGCGTGACCACACCAGGCGAAAGCCAAAATACCCCGGCGGCGGCAGGCCGTCGTGGCGGGCCTGAAAGAAGGTGTTGCCGTCGACCTGATAGCGGGTGCCTCCGACGTCCACCTCAATGGCGATCCCATAGGTGCGGTTGGCTTCCAGCAGGTGCGCAGTGTCCGCATATTCTCCCAGCAGCAGACGCTGGCCGCTGCCGTCGTAACGGCGAAAGCGGGTGGTGCTGTTGTAATTTCCGCCCATGCCCACGTAGTAGAGGTCCAGATCGTCGTAGTCGTCGAGCGCACCGTCGCGGGTGAAGGGGGTGGCCTGCCGTGGATCGCGTGCCGCCCAGAACTGGTTGAGGTCCGAGAGGCGGTCGTTGGGACCGCCTTCGAGCAGCACGCTGCGCCGGAACTCGATGCGGTAGGCGCCCTGCAGCGGCTGCCGCAGCCAGACGGTCACGCCCCTGGGGCTATCGATCAGCAACTGGCCTCGTGCAGCGCTGACGCGGGTGGTCGGGGCCTCGGCCTCGATGTGCCAGCGTTGGGCGCACAGGTGGGTGAAGGGGTCTTCGAACAGCACCTCGGGCGGTTTCGCATCGTCGCTGGAAGGCTCGGTGCAGGCGGGTAGGGGCATGGGCAATTCTCGCAAGGGGGCGGAGGCGCCGGCCGCACCGGCGCCCGTGTTCAGGCGTCTGGCTGCGGCGGGCCGGCCAGGGCCAGCAGGGCCATGGCGGTCAGCCCCCATTGGGCGACGGCATTGGTCGACAGGTTGGCGCTGGCGCTGCTGCCCGAACGCTGGTCGATCAGTGACAGCGGCTCGGCCTCGCGCAAGGGATACAGGTAGGCCGGTGTCGGCACCTGGCGATAGGTGCGGTTGGGCCGTGGGATGCCACCTTCGCCCTTGCGGAATTCCTGCCAGGCACGCCGTTGCAGGGCCGTGTCGTGCAGGTGGTAGCCGGCGAAGGCAGTCAGCCGCGCATGGGCCTGGGCCAGGTTGCTGCGGCCCAGTGCCTGGCCGAGGGCCTGGCGCTGCTCCTCGGC
Source organism: Phytopseudomonas flavescens (assembly GCF_900100535.1). Lineage (GTDB taxonomy): Bacteria > Pseudomonadota > Gammaproteobacteria > Pseudomonadales > Pseudomonadaceae > Aquipseudomonas > Aquipseudomonas flavescens. The sequence continues at coordinate 388,499 of NZ_FNDG01000001.1, read as the reverse complement.
GCTGGCGTTGTACAGGCGGCAATAGTCCAGCCAGGCCCGCTCGAAAGCCGGCTCGGGCAGCAGTTGCAGCAGTTCGGTGCAGATCTCCGCGAGGCCGAACACCGCGCTCAGGTGCAGTACGTAGAGCTGGCCACTGTCGTTGCGCTCGAAGCGACCGCTGGCGATGTGCAGGTCCGCCGAGCCGCTGAAGAAGCCATGGGGCTGGGCGGCGATGCCCTGCATGCTGGTGAGCAGGCGCTGGCGGATCGCCGCGTCGCCGGTGCGCTCCCATTCGGTCAGCCAGGCGGCGGCAATGGCGCCCCAGTCGATGCCGAAGAACAGGTTGACCTTGTCCGGATCCCTGGCCTTGCGCTGGCCGATCTTGCGCGCCGGGACCACGTCGCGCAGGGTGCGCAGGGCCTCGACCTGCTCACGCAGCAGGTCGCCGGTGCGTTCGTCGGCGGTCAGGTAGTAGAGGAAGCGGCGGTTGGCGGCGGTGGAGACGCGCAACTGCTTGGCGCTGTCGCCCCAGTGGCGCACGTTGTGGCGCGAGCCGAGCGGCGCGAACGGGCCGAGGTGGTGCACGTCCACCTCGCCGGTGTGCCGGGTCATGGCCTCGGCCATGCGGAACACATCGGCGCGGCCACTGCGCAGGAAGTAGTACCACAGCCACAGGTCGGTGGAGAGTTCCGAGTTGTCCCAGGCGTAGCCGCCGACGTCGTAGCGCCACACGTGGCGGTCGCCGTCGTAGGTGTGCATGACGTCGCCGTAGTCCCAGAAACCGTACCATTTGCGCTGCTCGACCTCGCTCTTGTAGAAGTCGAAGTACCAGGCCAGTTGCCGCTCCAGTTCGTCCTCGCCCGGGCGTCCGGCGCGCAGCGGCGACCATACCGGACCGAAGGCCCCGGCGGCGTGCAGGCGCTGCGGGCTGGCCAGCAGCAGCGGCGGTTCCTGGATGCGCGCGGCAATGGCCAGCAAGCGTTCGCTCGACGGCGTACCGTCGAGCACTTCCAGTTGCAGTTCGCTGGTCCGCGCCACGCCCTTGGGCGAGCCGAAGCCGGGCTCGTAGTCCTCGTAGGTGATCTCCAGCGCTTCGCGCTGCCGGGCATGGGTGTCCTGGCCGAGACCATCGTGGTAGAAGCGCAGGTCCATCGGCTCGGCCTGCGGTGCCCAGAGCCACAGGGTGACCCGCGCCTGATCGAGATGGGCGTCCTCGATGTCCAGCTGGGCCGGGTAGCTCTGCCAGAAATTGCGCAGGCCGAAGGCCACGCCACCGTTCGGCGTGCCGAGGTAGCCGACGCCGGCGGCGCGGTCGCCGCTGGCCACGTGGACCCAGCCCTGGCCGCTGGCGGTGCGTTTGGCGATGCTGTAGGCGTCGGGATGGGCCTGCAGCAGCCGGTAGCTGCCGAAGGCGGGGATATAGCCCAGGCCTTCGGCCACGGGCGAGACCAGTGGCCCAGTGGCCTGGCCTGCCAGCTGCGCGTCGACCACCCCGGGGCCCGGGTCGCGACGCAAGCCGCTGAGGCCGCGTACCGCTTCGCGCAGCAAGCCGCCATTGGCCGACACCAGGCGCACGTGGCGGTCATGCAGCGGGGCGTTCAGCGGCACGCCGAAGCGCAGGCCGATGCCCTTGATGAAGTCGCGCCGCTCGTCGGCGTCGTAGACGAGGGTGTGCATCAGCCGCACGGCAGCGCAGCCGGCGTAGAAATACAGGCGCACGGTGAACGGCAGCAGCGGCGGCAGGCCCGGCGTGTCGCTGTGGTGGCTGCCGCGCAGGGCGATCACCGCGCGCACCGGGCCACGCTGCTCGATCGTCACCTGGGCGATACGGCTGCGATAGTGTCGCGTCAGCACCTCGTCGCCATCCGGATCGCCTTGTACCTGCAGCATCAGCTCGCCGCCGAGCAGCGCCGGCTGGTCCTGACGCAGGATGCGTTCGATCAGCTGCGCACCGCTTTTGCGCATCACGCAGACCAGGGCGCCAGTGTCGACGGTGATGCTGTCTGCCGATTCGCTGACCAGCGAGGCGTCGCCAGCATTGCGCGCCGGCACCGGTTGCAGGCCATAGTGCTGGCTGGGCGCGGCATGCGGTGCCAGGGCGTGGCCCGACCATTTCAGCGAGCCGTCCGGCCACCAGGCCAGCGGCCAGCTCTGCAGGGGCAGGGCGCGGCCGGCCGCATCGCGGATCTGGAAATCGCTGTCGCCCGGCACCTGGCCCCGGGGCCAGGGTGTGCCCCAGGTGACCCCGGCGAAGGCGCTCGACGGGTTGCCGGCCAGCCAGTGCAGTGAGGCCCCGGCGATGGAGGCCGCGTCCTGCTCGCGTGCGGCCAGGGCGTCGCTCGCCAGCCAGGGTGCGGCCAGGGTGGCCAGGCTAGCGCCCTTGACGAAGGTGCGGCGGGAGAAGGTCAGTTTGTCCATGGTCATTCCGGTTGTCGGCGACACGCTGCAAGCGCCAGGTCAGAAGCGGGCTGCCGTTGCTTGCGCTTGCCGCTCGAGGCTTGCGGCTGTTCTTAGAAGTCGTAGCCCAGGGTCACGCCCAGGGTGCGGGGTTCGCCGCGGTTGCCGTAGACCTCGCCGTAGCTGCCGGCGCTCAGGGTGCGGTAGTAGGTCTTGTTCAACGCATTGTTCAGCCAGACCGAGGCGTTCCAGCGGCCGTCGTCGTGCTGGCCGCCGAGGCCGACCGAGAGGTTGAGCAGGCCGTAGCCGGGGATGCGCGTGTAGCGCGAGTTGTCGACCGTGCCGTAGGCCCAGGAGCGGTACGCCCAGCGAGCCTGGACGAAGGCGTCGAGGCCGTCTCCCACGCCCCAGTCGTAGCGCCCGGTGAGGTTGTAGGTGACCTTGGGTGAGCGGAATACCGTTTCCCCGGACAGGTCGCAGGTGGCCGGGGCGTTGCCGGCCAGGGTCACCTCGGCCGGGCAGCGGGCGTTGTCGAACTCCATGTAGCGGGCGTCGAGCAGCGTGCCATCGAGGTTCAGGCTCAGGCCGTCGACCGGGTACAGGCCAATGGCCGCGGCGATGCCGCGCGAGCGGATGCTGCCGGCGTTGATCAGGTAGGAGGTCTGGAACTCCTCGTCGTAGGCATTGGTCTGGAAGTCCTTCACGCGCGACCAGAACAGCGCCACGTCGGCGCTCAGGCGCTGGTCGAACCACTGGCTCTTGATTCCCAGTTCGGCGCCACGGGTGGATTCGGGGAGGATGAACAGGCTCTCGGTGCCGGCCCGCCCGGCGGCGCCGGAGGAGATGTTCAGGCCGCCGGCCTTCTCGCCGTAGCCCAGGGTCAGGTAGCCCTGCACGTCGGGCAGGAACCAGTAGCTGAAATTGAGCAGCGCCGAGGGCAGGAACTTGCGTTGCACCAGCTCGCCGGAGTCGAAGTCGTTGCGGTTGACGCGCACGAACGAGCCCTGCTTGCGCTGGTGGGTGCCACGCACCCCGGCGGTGATGTCGAACCGGTCGGTGACGTGCCAGGTGCCCTGGGTGAACAGCGAGAAGATACGCTCGTCGATCTCGCCCCAGCGCTGCACCAGCTTGCCGTTGAGGGCGCGGTTGCCGTACCAGGTAGCGGCCTGGTCGTTGTCGGCGTAGTAGTCGTGGGCGTAGGTATCGAGGTTCTCGCCGAAGTAGAGCACGCCCAGGGCGTAGTCGAAGTGTTCGCCACGGGGCGAGTCCAGGCGGATTTCCTGGGACCAGATGCGGTCGCGCACGTCGGCGCCGCTGTTCGCGTACAGCGGGATGTCCAGGGTGTCGGTGGTGCTGGGCTTGTAGCCGAAGTAGCGGAACGCGGTGGTCGAGCGCAGGTTGTAGCCGCCGTCCAGGATCCAGTTGGCCTCGGCGGACACGCCGCCCTGCTGCAGGCGGGTGTGGTTCTCGTCGTCGGTATTGACGCCGCCCACCACCGGGCTGGCCCCGGCCCGCGCGGCGCGTTCGAGGAACAGGTCGCGGCCATTGGTCAGGTGGGTGGATTCGAGAACCGACACCGGCGCGTTGCGGGCGTCGTTCCAGTCGGCGATCAGGCGCAGGCTGAAATCCTCGGCCGGCACCCAGAGCAACTGGCCGCGCACGCCGTCCTTGATGCTGCCGCCCAGCTCATGGCCGCTGTACTGGTTCTTGACGTAGCCGCCACGCTCGCTGTGGGACAGGTTGATACGCCCGGCCAGGGTCTCGCTCAGGGGGCCGGAGAACATCGCCTGGGTCTGGGTCAGGCCGCGCTGGCCGAGCGACTGACGGATCGAGCCCTCGGGCGTGAAGCTTGGCTTGCGCGAGCGGATGTCGATGGCGCCGCCGGTGGTGCTGTAGCCGTACAGCGTGCCTTGCGGGCCGGCCAGCACGGTCGCGCTTTCGATATCCAGCAGGTCGTTGGAGAGCATGCCCGGGCGACTGAGGTAGACGTTGTCGAGGAACAAACCGACGCTGCTGGGCATGCCGATGTTGATCTCGGTACCGCCGCCATCGCCGATGCCGCGCACGGTCAGGCGCGTATCGAAGGGGTCGACCACCGCCACGTCCAGGCCGGGCGCCAGTTGCGGCAGGTCTTCCAGGGATTGGATGCCCTGGCGCTCGAGTTCCTTGCCATCGATCAGCGTGGCGGCGCTGGGCGTGCGCTGCGGGTCCTGCTGCAGGCGCTGGCCGTCGACGCGCACGCTGTTCAGGCGCGGCGTGTCCGCACTGCCGTCACGGGTTTGCGCCAGGAGCAGGCCCTGGGGCAGGGTCAGGGCCAATGCCAGGGCGATGCGGGAAAGCGGGTAGGGCAGGTGCTTCATGTCGTTTCCTTGCTGCGTGCATGTGTCGCCCGCCGCCGGGCGTAAGGGCGGTGGGGCAGGCAGGGGTGAAAAAACTCAGGGTCTTACGGCGGAGCGTTCGAGAAAACGTCGGTCGAGCCAGTCATCGAGGTCCACGGGACGGCGGATCAGCCTGGCCTGCCGGGCGATGCGGATAGCGTCGCGCAAGTGCCCGACGAAGGCGTCGTCCAGTTCCGGGGACAGCAGCTGGGCCAGGTCGGCGCCCTCCAGCTCGGCGCGCACCAGGCTCTGCGGATAGCCGCTCTGGTCGGCCTGCAATTGGATGTAGGCCTCGCGGTTGGCCGGGTCGGCGGCCCAGCGCACGGCCTCGCGTTGCACCGCGACCAGGCGTTGCAGCCAGTGCGGGTGGCGGCTGGCGAAGCGCTCGCTGGCCAGTACCAGGCCGCTCAACTGGCCAGCGCCATGGGCTGTGTCCCGGGTCGACACCGGCAGGTCGGCCAGGCCGCGCTCGGCCAGCGCCAGGGCGTTGTGCCCGCCCCAGGTAGCGTCGATGTGGCCGGCGGCGAGGGCGGCGCTGGCAGCGGCGAAGTCCAGGTTGATCACCTGCAGGTCGCGTTCCTCGAGGCCGCTGGCGTGCAGGGCGCTGATAAACGACAGCTGCGCCGCGGTGCCGCGGAACAGGCCGACGCGCTTGCCCTTGAGGTCGGCCAGGGTGTGGATCGACGAGCCCGGGCGCACCGCCAGGTAGTGGTTCACACCGCGGGCGGCTGCGGCGATCACCCGGGTATCCAGGTTGCCCGCCTTGCCGACGATGCTGGCCAGGTCGCCGAGGAAGGCGACATCCACCTGGCCATTGGCGAACGCCTCGTTGATCACCGGGCCGGCGCCCTTGACGAACACCCACTGCACCTCGACGCCCTCGTCGGCGAACGCCCGTTCCAGGCGTTGCTGCGCGTGCAGCACATCGACCAGCCCGCCACCCGCCGGCCTGCCGCCCGCACCGATGTCGGACACCGCGATGCGGATCTGCCCGGCCGCCAGCACGCCCTGTGCCAGGCACAGCAGCGCCAGCAGGGCGACAGCGGCGGGCAGGCGGCGCAGCAGGTGGGGACGGCGTCGGAAGACGGCCATGGTCGATACTCCGTGAACGAGACGACGCCGGGGCGGCGATGGGCACGGACGATCAGGCAAAATGCCTGGGTAAACTAATAATAAAAAATGATTTATCCAGTCTCGAATGGCATAAGCGTGGGGGCACGTGGCCTGCCGCCATTATGTGCGGGCAGCAAAAAAACTATGCCCGAAATGCATTGGCGCCAACTTTGTCGGCAGCGTTGAATGCCCGCCGCTCTCGCTTCGCCCGCGCCGGGCCGAGCCGGCCGGTGCCACTCGGGCCGGGCATTCCGGTCGCCGCTGCAGCGCGGCTTGATCCGCGCAATTGGCGTGCGACGCGGTACGTCGCCCGGGCGCTCCTGTGCAGCGCAGAAACCTGATGGCCGGTTACATTGGCACGCCTTTCGGATCGTTCATGTCCAATTTGCCTCTCCACGCTGTTTCCCGGGAGCGCCCGGCCCTGGCCCTGTTGTCGTGGATCAGCCTGGCCCATCTGCTCAACGACCTGCTGCAGGCGGTACTGCCAACGCTGTACCCGACGCTGAAAGCCGAGCATGGCCTGAGCTATGGGCAACTGGGCCTGCTGACCCTGGTGTTCCACCTGGTCGGCGCCCTGGGCCAGCCACTGATCGGCTACTGGGGGGATCGTCGCAGCCGACCCTGGCTGCTGCCATCGAGCATGTTGTGCATGGCCGCCGGCCTGTGGCTGCTGGCCGGGGTCGGCTCCTTTGCCGGGCTGGTGGCAGTGGCGGCGCTGGTCGGGCTCGGCTCGGCGATCTTCCATCCCGAAGCGGTCCGTGCCTGTCGCCAGGTGGCGGCCGGGCGTTTCGGCCTGGCGCAGTCGTTGTTCCAGGTGGGCGGCAATATCGGCTCGGCGCTGGCCCCTTTGCTGATCGCCCTGGTGCTGCTGCCCGCCGGCGCAGACGGCCTGCGTGGGCTGGCGCTGCTGGCCTTGCTGGGGTTCATCCTGCTGCTGTGGGCCAACCGTGAACTGGGCCGCCAGCTCGACGCCCGCTCCCATCGGCCGCCGGCCGGCGTCGCGGTGTTGGCGATGGCGCGTCGGCGCCTGCTGCCGGCGATGCTCCTGCTCAGCCTGATGATCCTTTCCAAGTATGCCTACCTGGCGGCCATGGCCAATTTCTACAGCTTCTACCTGATCGAACGCTTCGCCCTGAGCGTGGCCGCGGCGCAGGTGCAGCTGTTCCTGTTCCTCGCCGCGGTGGCCGTGGGGACGCTGCTGGGCGGCCCCCTGGGCGACCGCATCGGCCAGCGCCGAGTGATCCTCCTGTCGCTGCTCGGCAGCGCTCCCTTCACCCTGCTGCTGCCGCATGTCGGATTGGCCGGCTGCACGGCGGTGTCGATGGCGAGCGGCGTGCTGCTGGCCTCGGCCTTCCCGGCGATCATCGTGTATGCCCAGCAACTGTTGCCGGGGCGGGTTGGCCTGGTGGCCGGCTACTTCTTCGGCCTGACCTTCGGCATCAGCGGCATCGCTGCGGCGGCCCTCGGCCTGCTCGCCGATCGCTGGGGCGTTCAGGCATTGTTCCTGACGGTGGCCTGCCTGCCGCTGTGCGGCCTGCTGGCGCTGTGGTTGCCGCGAGCGCCGGGCGACGGCGAGGGATAATCGCGTCCGGCCACACCAACCCGTCATTACAGGCCGGCGCGCAGTGGCCGTCCAATGCCTTCGGCTCATGGTTTTTATGCCCACGGTGTATGCTGCGCCAACCCGCGTGACGGGTGATTTATTCCAGAATGTCGCTGGGAAACCGATTTTTATTATTTAAGTGACAGATGCTTCCTGTGTCTTCATGGCCAGCCACGGCGCCACGCGTCGCTGGCCCCGAACAACCTGGAGCATCGATACCATGAAGCGTGCATTGACCATCCTCCTGCAACGTGCAGTGCTGCCGGGCCTGCTCGGCCTGCTCGGCCTGCTCGGCTGCCTCGCCGGTAGCGGCGCCCTGGCGCAAGCGCCGCTCAAGGAAATCCGCATCGCCGTGCCGGACCTGAGTACCGGCAATACGCCCAGTGGCGGGGGCGTGGTGGACGTGCTGCGCGCCCAGCAGATACTCGAGCGGGAATTCGCTGCCGACGGCATCGCCATCCAGTGGCGTTTCTTCAAGGGCGCCGGGCCGGTGGTGAACGAGGCCCTGGCCAACGGCCAGGTGGATTTCGCCTATCTGGGTGATCTCGCGGCGATCATCGGCAAAGCCAATGGCCTGGACACCCGCCTGCTGAGCGCTACCGCCCGCGATATCCGCCTGTATCTGGGCGTGGTGCCGGGCTCGACGGTGAAGACCCTGGCCGACCTCGAAGGCAAGCGCGTGGCGATCTTCCGCGGCACCGCCTACCAGTTGTCGTTTGCCCAGGCGTTGGCCAGCCAGGGGTTGCGCGAGCGCGACCTGCAGGTGGTCAACCTGGACGGCAACGCCGCCTCGGCCGCGCTGGCGGCACGGCAGATCGACGCCACCTGGGGCGGCGCCAACCTGATTTCGCTGCAACAGCGCGGCCTGGCGCACTTGCCGCTGAGCACCGACGACCTTGGCGGTGCGGGCAGCGTGCAGGCCATGCTGGTGGGCACGGGGGCCTTCGTCGACGCCCATCCCGAGGTGGTCGAGCGTTTGCTGCGGGCCCAGCAGCAGGCGGTGCGGTGGCTGCGCGACAGCGCCAACCAGCAGGCCTATGTGGCGCTGCTCGCGGATCTTTCCGGCTACCCACGCACCCTGCTGCAGCGTGATCTGGAGCATAGCGACGTGCGGCGCATGTTCGACCCGCGCCTGGATGCCGACTACCTGGCGCGCCTGCAGGCCGGGGTCGACCTGGCGGTGCAGCAGCGCCTGGTGCGCAAGGGCTTTGCGGTGGCCGAATGGGCCGCGCCGGGCTTTCTCGAGGCAGCATTGCGCAGCGCACCCGGGGTCACCGCGCAGCGCTGAGCAGAGGGCCGGCTGCCATACGCGCAGCCGTCGAGCGGGCGGTCGCCAGCTAAGCCGCCACCGCCGCGGCCTGGTCGCATTGCTTGACCAGGTCGATCATCGCCCGGGCTGCCGGTGACAGCCGGTAGCCGGTGCGGGTAACGATGCCGCAGTGGGCCTGCAGGGTCATGCTCGGGGGCAGGTTGCGCAGTTGCAGGCGCACCAGTTCGCCTTGCGCCAGAGCCGCGCCCAGCGCCTCCAGCGGACCGACGCCGATGGCATCGGTCTGGCGCACGATCTGCTCCAGCAGCGGGAAATGCTCGCACTCGATGTGCTGTTCGAAACTGGCCTTGCCACTGAGGTTGGCCAGGGCCTTGCGTGTTCCCACGGGAATGCGCACGGCGGCCAGGGGGTAGTCGAACAGGTCGTTGGTCGACAGGCTCTCCTTGGCCACCAGCGGGTGCGTGGCGCGGCAGAAGAACGCGGTCTGGCGGGGCGTCAGGGCGTGGGTCTGGAAGTTCGGGTCGGCGAGGAAGGGGCGGATGTCGGCCAGGAAGAACTCGATCTCCGCGCGGCTCAGGCTGCGCCCCAGGCTTTCCCAGTTGTTGACCAGCAGGCGGGGGCGAATGCCCGGGTAGCGGGCCATGAAGCGCATCAGGCTGTCCGGCACCAGCCGCGCGGCCGGTACCGGGCCGGAGCCGAAGTGCAGCTCGCCGGCGTCGAGCTGGCTCATCTGGCTGACTTCGTTGGCCAGGTTGCTGGCGCCCTGCACCAGCGCCAGGGCGTGCTGCAGCACCACCTGGCCCTCGGGCGTCGGTCGCAGGTCCTTGCTGCCGCGATCGACCAGCTGGCAGCCGAACTCGTGCTCGAGCCCCTGGATGCTGCGGCTGAACGCCGGCTGGGTAATGTTCATGGCCTCTGCCGCACGCACGAAGCTGCGGTGCTGCGTGAGGGCGATGAAGTAGCGGAGCTGGCGCAGATCCATGATGCATTCCCGGCATGTGAAAAATAGGTTTTAGGCATTTGCGGATGCCCAGGGCGCTGGTTTTAAATGCAAGCTCTTATTCCGTCAAACGCATTTAAATTATTTATATAGAACTCTATTGAATATGTCCCGTCAGCGATTCACCAGGACGCATCCATGAACATCCCGACCCGCGAGTCGCCGCCGGTCGATCCGCTGCCGATGAGCGCGCTCCCGTCAAGCCCCTTTCCGAGCGCCTTCGCCTTTTCCAGTGGCGCGGCCTGACCCCGCGCTACGACTTCCGAACCCGGAGATCACACCATGAGCCAGACTGCCATCGCCCCCGTACTTGACCACTCCCTCGACCTGATTCCCGCCGCCGGCCGCATCGGCGCCGAGGTACGTGGCCTGCGCCTGTCCGCCACCCTCGACCCGGCCAGTGTGGCGGCGATCGAGCGAGCGCTGTTGCGCTACAAGGTGCTGTTCTTTCGCGACCAGACCCTGGATGACGCGCAGCAGGAAGCCTTCGCCAAGCGCCTCGGCGACCCCGTGGCCCACCCTACCGTACCGGTGCGTGATGGCAGCAGCTATCTGCTCGAACTCGATGCTGCGCGTGGCGAGAGGGCCAATACCTGGCATACCGACGTGACCTTCGTCGATGCCTATCCCAAGGCTTCGATCCTGCGCTCGGTAGTGGTGCCGGCTGTGGGGGGCGATACCGTATGGGCCAATACCAACACAGCCTACGAGGATCTTCCCGGCGCGCTGCGTGCTCTGGCCGATACGCTGTGGGCGGTACACAGCAACGATTTCGACTATGCGGCGAAACGTCCGGATGCAGACCCGGTACGTCTGCAGCAGTACCGCAAGGTCTTCGCCTCGACGGTTTACGAGACCGAACACCCGCTGGTACGCGTGCACCCCGAAAGCGGTGAGCGCAGCTTGCTGCTCGGTCATTTCGTCAAGCGCATCAAAGGCCTCTCCCAGGGCGATTCGCAACGCCTGTTCGAGGTGTTTCAAGGCTATGTGACTCGCCTGGAAAACACCGTGCGCTGGCGCTGGCGCACTGGTGACGTGGTGATCTGGGACAACCGCGCGACCCAGCACTACGCGGTCAACGACTACGGTGACCAGCCTCGCGTGGTGCGCCGCGTGACGCTGGCCGGCGACGTACCGGTGGGCACGGACGGCCAGCGCAGCAGAACCATCAGCCAATCCTGATCCCTGCCTGTCAGGACAACTCCCCCGAGGCCGACGACCATGACCCAGACCGCCCACGTGCCGCTGCCGGCAGCCAGCCCTGAAGATTTCCGTATCGAACCGCAACAGGCCCCGCTGGGCGCCGTCGTGCACGGCCTGGATGCCCGCCTGGCACCAAGTGCACAGCAGATCCTGCAACTCAAGCAGGCCCTGCGCGATCACCACATCCTGATCTTCCGTGGCCAGCGGCTCGACGATGGGCAATTCCTGCAATTCAGTTCCTGGTTCGGTTCGGTATTCCAGCCCCATGTGGATTTCCCGGTGCTGTCTTCCGGGGCCGACGGCAAGGCGCCGGAGATCGTCAAGGTGGCCAATGCCGAAGATGGCGAACTGGGCAACGGCGAGCTGTCGGCCCACTCCGACCATCAGTGGACGCCCACCCCGTCGAGCGGCTCGCTGCTGTACGCCCTGGAGGTGCCGCAGCAGGGTGGCGAGACGGTATGGACCAACCTGGCCCTGGCCTACACCACCCTGGACGCCGCGACCCGTGCCGAGATCGATGGGTTGCGCCTGATCAACTACAACCCCTTCGTGCGCCTGCGCAGCGGCGATTACGGACGCATGGGCGCGATCACCTACCGCACGCCGGACATCCAGCCGATCCAGGGCACCGAGCACCCCCTGGTGCGCACTCACCCGGAGAGCGGCAAGCGCCTGCTGTTTCTCGGTGCGCGCACGGAAGTGGAGCTGGTCGGCGTCGAGGCGGAGCGGGGGCAGGAACTGATCGCCCGCCTGCGCGAGCACCTGGCCGGGCCGGCGCTCTCCTACACCCATCGCTGGCAGGTGGGCGACATCGTCTATTGGGACAACCAGGCCACCCTGCATGCCCGCAAGGCGTTCCCGGCCGAGCAGCGCCGGCGCCTGCTGCGCGTCAGCCTGGCCGGCAGCCGGCCGTTCTGAAGTTGCCGCGGCGCGGGCGAGGCTGGCCAGGGCCCTGGCACTTTCACCCGCTGCGTTCCCGTCAGGTGCCGATCGAGTCGCGAATGGCACTGCTCCTTCGGGGCGCGAATAAGGCACGACGCCGCCGTTCGTGCCGGCAGGCTTGCGCCGACGAAGCCTTTGGTCAGAAGGGGGCGATTGGTTCGGATTACGACAGCATGTGACCTTTACCGCTTCACTAGCGAATGCTAGTTTTCGGTTTGGAAAATGTCACATAACTGTCACATTCGCGCTGCCCATAACAACAACAGGAGTTCCTGGATGTTCGCCTTCTTCCGTCCTGCCGCGCATCGGCAGCCCCTGCCCGATGACCAGATAGACAGCACCTACCGACGCCTGCGCTGGCAGATCTTCGCCGGGATATTCATCGGCTATGCCGGCTATTACCTGCTACGCAAGAATTTCTCCCTGGCGATGCCCTACCTGATCGAGGAACAAGGCTACAGCCGTGGTCAGCTTGGCGTGGCGATGTCTGCCATCGCCATCGCCTACGGGCTGTCGAAGTTCCTCATGGGCCTGGTCTCCGACCGCTCCAACCCGCGCTATTTCCTGCCGTTCGGTTTGCTGGTGTCGGCAGGCGTGATGTTCGTTTTCGGTTTCGCGCCCTGGGCGACGTCCAGCGTGACCATGATGTTCATCCTGCTGTTCATCAATGGCTGGGCGCAGGGCATGGGCTGGCCGCCCAGCGGACGCACCATGGTGCACTGGTGGTCGCAGAAGGAGCGCGGCGGGGTGGTGTCGGTGTGGAACGTCGCCCACAACGTCGGCGGTGGGCTGATCGGGCCATTGTTCCTGGTCGGCATGGGCCTGTTCAACGATTGGCATGCGGCGTTCTACGTGCCGGCGGCGGTGGCCCTGCTGGTGGCGTTCTTCGCCTTCGCCACCATGCGCGATACCCCGCAGTCGGTGGGTCTGCCACCCATCGAGCAGTACAAGAACGACTATCCCGAAGGCTACGATGCCAGCCACGAGCAGGAATTCAGCACCCGTGAGATCTTCGTCAAGTACGTGTTGCGCAACAAGATGCTGTGGTTCATCGCCCTGGCCAACGTGTTCGTCTACCTGCTGCGCTATGGTGTACTGGACTGGGCGCCGACCTACCTGAAAGAGGTCAAGCACTTCACCGTCGACAAGACCTCCTGGGCGTATTTCTTCTACGAGTGGGCGGGTATCCCCGGCACCCTGTTGTGCGGCTGGATGTCGGACAAGGTGTTCCGGGGCAACCGTGGCCTGACCGGCGTGGTGTTCATGGGGCTGGTGACGGTCGCCACCGTGGTGTACTGGCTCAACCCACCGGGCAACCCGGCGATCGACATGGCCGCGCTGTTCTCCATCGGCTTCCTGATCTACGGCCCGGTCATGCTGATCGGCCTGCATGCCCTGGAGCTGGCACCGAAGAAGGCGGCAGGTACCGCCGCAGGGTTCACCGGCCTGTTCGGTTACCTGGGGGGCTCGGTCGCCGCCAGTGCGGCCATGGGCTACACCGTCGATCACTTCGGCTGGGACGGCGGCTTCGTGTTGCTGGTCGGCGCCTGTCTGCTGGCGATCGTTTTCCTCTTGCCGACGCTGTGGCACAAGCAGACGCCGAGCAAAGCACGCGTCGATTAGGCGCTGTTCACGCTCTTTGCAGGCCAGGGCAACAGATGACGGTGATGGTCTTTCGTGGGAGCGCGCCATGCGCGCGAAATCGCGGGCGTGGCGCGCTCCCACAATGGGTCATCGAACGGCCGCTTTCGCCCCCCTTTGCCGCCATCGCCGGCCATCTATCGCCTAAGGATCATGAACAGCTTCTTACAACGGCGCTGGCGGCCACGAGGCTAGGCCCGGCCTCCGGCTCGAGCGCTACCAGGCGATGGAGGCCAGCGGCAGGTCTTCCACCCGGGGCGCCGGCGCGCGGTACTCGCCGTCGCCGGTGAGCTGGAACAGCAGGTCTTCGCGCAACTGGTGGAAGTCGTAGCTGCTGCGCTGGCGCGGGTGCGGCAGGTCGATGTCGACGATGCGCTTGATCCGCCCTGGCCGCGGTTCCATGACCACCACGCGGTCGGCGAGGAAGATCGCCTCCTCGACGTCATGGGTGACCAGCAGGCTGGTGATGCCGGCGCGGGCGCGAATGGTCAGCAGCTCTTCCTGCATCTGTTGGCGGGTCAGTGCGTCGAGGGCCCCGAACGGTTCGTCGAGCAACAGAATGCGCGGGCTGCACACCAGGCCGCGGGCGATGGCCACGCGCTGCGCCATGCCGCCGGAGAGCTGGTGCGGGTAGGCGCGCTGGAAGCCATCCAGGCCGACCAGCTGGACGAACGCCTCGACCCGGCGCAAGCGCTCGGCCTGGGTCAGGCCTTCATTGACCAGGCCCAGTTCGACGTTCTGCTGCACGGTCAGCCAGGGGAACAGGCGGTGTTCCTGAAAGACGATGGCGCATTCGCTGCCGATGCCGTCTACCGCCTTGCCGTCGACCTGGATACTGCCTCGGAACTGCCGGTCGAGGCCGATCAGCAGGCGCAGCAGGGTGGACTTGCCACAGCCGCTGGAGCCGAGGATGGCGATGGATTCGCCTTCGGCGATCTGCAGGCTGAATTCACGGATCGCTTCGAGCTCGCCGCCGTTCACGGGAAACAACTTGCCGACGTTGTCGAAGCTGACGATGGGGGCGGTCATGCGGTTCTCCAGCGCGTGGCTCGCGCTTCGATCAGGTGGCCGAGGTGGTTGAGCAGGGCGCCGGTGATGCCGATCAGCAGCATGCCGGCCATCACCTGGTCCATGCGGAACAGCTGCTGGGCACCGATCATCAGGCTGCCGATGCCGCCGTTGGAGGGCATGAAGTACTCGGCGCCGATGGTGCTCAGCCAGGCGAAGATCAGCGCCAGTTTCAGCCCGGCGAAGATCGCGGGCGCGGCCCCGGGCAGCACCAGCCGCAGCAGGCGCTGGCGGGCGTTCAGGCGCAGGGTGCGGGCGGCCTCGTCGAGTTGCGGCGACAGGTTGGCCACGCCGCGCTGGGTGGCGATCAGCAGGGGGAAGAAGGTGGCCAGGCTGACGAATACCACCTTGGCCAGTTCGCCGAGGCCGAACCAGGCGGTGAGCAGCGGCACCCAGGCGAAAATGGCGATTTGCCGCAGGGCGCTGAGCGTTGGCCCGAAGAGCCGTTCGGCCGGGCGCCAGAGGCCGAGCAGCAGGCCGCCGAGCAGGCCCAGGCTGGCGCCCAGCAGCAAGCCGCCGAGGGCGCGGCCGAGGCTCTGCGCCATGGCCTGGGTCAGGCTGCCGTCGAGCAGGCCCTGCCAGGTGGTACGCAGCACGTCGAGCGGGGCGACCAGAATGTTCGCGTCTACCCAGCGCGCCATCACGGCGGCTTGCCACAGCGCGGCCAGGCCGAGTGGCAACAGCCAGGCCTGCAGGCGCGCCCAGCCCTTCGCCCGGCCGTGCAGGCGCAATTCCGCCGCTGCCGGGTGCGGCCAGTGGATCAGGCGCACGTCGAGCCACTGCACGCCGCGGTCGAGGACGATGCCGAACAGGCCGATCACCAGGATGCAGACGAACACGATGTCGAGCATGAACAACTGGCGTCCCCACACCATCAGGTAGCCGATGCCCTCGCTGGAGGCCAGCAGTTCGACCGCCAGCAGCGACGACCAACCGGTGGCCAGGGCCAGGCGCAGGCCGGCCATGAACGAGGGCAGGGCGGCGGGAATCACCAGCCGGGTGACGCGCAGGTGCCAGGGCAGGCGCAGCACCGCCGCCGCCTCGCGCAAGCGTGGCTGGGCGTCGCGCACGCCGACCAGGGTGTGCACGGTGATCGGCACGATCACCGCCTTGATCAGCACCACCAGCTTGAGCGCTTCGCCGATGCCGAACAGCAGCATGAACAGTGGGATCCAGGCCAGGGTGGGAACCTGCGCCAGGGCGGCGAAAGTCGGGTAGACCAGGCGCTCGGCCCGCGCACTGGTGCCTAGCAGGGTACCTAGCAGTATGCCGGCGCCGACCCCGCCGAGCAGGCCATAGGCGAGGCGTTGCAGGCTGATGGCGAGGTTGAACCAGAGCTCGTCACGCGCCAGTTCCAGCAGGGTCTGCCAGACCAGCGCCGGGGTCGGCAGGATCTGCTCGCTCATCCAGCCGAACCGGCTGGCCAGGTACCAGAGCAGCAGCAGCCCGGCCGGCAGCAGCCAGGGCAGCAGGCGCTCGGCGGATAGGCGCGGGCGCCGGGCATCGGCCCGGGACAGGCTCAGAGCGGGGGCGCTCATGGCAGCCTTGCGCCGGTGCGGGTGGTGTCAGGACGGAGAGTTATTTTCTGCATAAAGGCCGGAATATAAATTCGATCGAGATATATGAGGTGCTATTAAAGGAACCCCGTCCCGCCGCGGCCAATGCATTCGCCACATAGTTTGCATGCCCCGTGTGCATCACTCGGCCTTGCCCGTGGCGTCGTAACGCGGCCAGCGGGCCTGCAGGTTCTGGCGCTCGATGGCCTGTTCGACGAAGCGTGGCTCGAACCAGCCATCCACCTCGAAGCCACGGCGAACCAGGCCCAGGGCCTTGGCCTTGTCGACGCTGTCCTGGTAGCTGTGGCGCAGGAACGCGTCCAGGCGCGGCGAGGCGCGGAACGCCAGGTCATCGTCGCGGTACTCGCGAAGGTACAGTTCGGCCGGCACCGCGCTCTGCTGTGCCAGCAGGTCGACGTAGGCCTGCAGGTGGGCCTCGTCGGCGATCCACGCAGCGTTTTCCACCAGCACGTCGACCAGTTTCTGGGTCGCCTGCGGGTAGCGCTCGATGAACGCCTGGCTGGCGACGATGCCGGTCTGGGTGGTGGCGGTGACCGGCAATTGTTTGGTGCTCACCGGAAACTCGATGCCCTGTTTGCCCAGTGCCAGGATGCCCATGCCCGACCAGGCAGCGTCGATCTGCCGGCCCGCCAGGGCCGCCCGGGCGGCGCTCCAGTCCAGGCTGACGATGCGCAGATCGCGCTCCTTCAAGCCGGCGGCGGCCAGCACCCTGGCGAAGGACAGCTGGTCGGCGGTGCCGCGGTATACCGAGACGCGCTTGCCCTTGAGGTCCTGCAGGCTCTTGATCGCCGACTCCGGAGTGGCGGCCAGGTACATGTTGGCGCCCCGGCCACCGAGGATCAGCCGGGTATCCAGGCCCGAAGAGCGGCCGATGATGGCCGCCAGGTCACCGAGCCCGGCGACGTCCAACTGGCGGTTGGCGAAGGCTTCGTTGACTGCGGGGCCGGCGCCCTTGAAGAAGTGCCACTCGACCTTCACCCCGTCGGCGGCGAAGGCCTGCTCCAGTTGCTGGCGGATATGCGCCAGGCCGAGCACGCCGGAGGCGAAGGGTTTGTCGCCAGCGCCCTGGTCGGGGGCGCCGATACGGATCACCGTCGGCTGTTCGGCGGCCTGGGCGAAGCAACTGGCGGTGGCCAGCAGGGCGGCGCACAGGAGGGTGGTCAATCGGCTCATGAGGTGTTCTCGGCTGGTGATCGTGGCGGTCATTTCACGAATCCCCCGGGCGGCTGGCAAACGCAAAGGGGGAATACTTCGTATGCATGGCGTGCAAGCAGTCCCTATACCCCCAGGCGCGTCAGCGGCAGCCCGGCGATCTGGTCGGCGAGCTGGGCATCGCTGCGCTCGATCTGCTCGACCATGGCCCGCGCCAGGGGAGACAGTGCCCGGCCGACACGACTGACGATGCCGTAGCGGGTGTTGTGCTCGTCCAGGTGGCTGGGCAGGTCATGCACCGTGAGGACCTGCAGCGCTTCGCCGAGCAGGTAGTCCTCCAGGTTGACCGGGTTGGCGATGCCGATGGCATCGGAGTGCCGCACCAGGGTGAGCAGGGCATGGCTGCATTCTGATTCCACCGCCGGGGTGAAGTCGCGCCGGCCGCTGTATTCGCTGAGTACCTTGCGGATGTTCGGCGGCCGGAAGGTGGTCGCCAGCGGGTAGCTGAACAACTGCGCGCAGCTGACGCTCGGCTGGCTCGCCAGGGGGTGGCCGATGCGGCAACAGAAGTGCCATTTCTGTGGCCGCAGGCGAGTGATGCGGTAGTCCGGGTCGGCCTCGAAGCGGCGCGTGTCGGCAACGAAGAATTCGATCTCCTCGGCGATCAGGCGCTTGTTCAGTTCCTGCCAGTTGTCGACCTGGAATTTCACCCGGGCCCTGGGGTAGTCGCCGATGAAGCGTGCCACCGCCCGCGGGATCAGCTGCGCGGCCGGCGCCGGGCCGCTGCCGAACAGCAGGGCGCCGGTGTCGGCGTCGCTGAAGCGGCTGATTTCGTTGTTCAGGTCATGGGCGTCGCGCAGCAGGCGGCGGGCATGTTCCAGCACCACCAGGCCCTGTTTGGTGGGCGGCAGCTGCTTGCTCGCCCGGTCCACCAGCTGGAAGCCCGCCGCGTGCTCCAGGGCCTGGATGCTACGGCTGAAGGCCGACTGGGAAAGGCTCACCGCCTCGGCCGCAGCAACGAAGCTGCGGTGCTCGGCAAGGGCGACGAAATGGCGGAGTTGGCGAAGATCGATATGCATGTTCTACATCGAAAGATTCGGTCGAATGCAATTGCTGCAACGGCTCGTGGCTCTTTATAAAGGGTGGCGCTTATTACGAAAACTTCGAATTAAGCATAAATAAATACCTTTAAAGAATATAAAAGGTCCGCCCGCGCTCGATTCGCCTCCGCCATACGGCAGCGCTCACGGCAACGCAGCTCGCGTTGAAGCGTAAACAGACCCTAGGAGCCACACATGAAATCCACTCATCCCGAGCGCGTCGCCGTCCCATCGATTGTCCTTAAACCCCTGGTCGCCGCCCTGCTGCTCGGCTCCGCCGGCCTGGCCCTGCAAGCGCGTGCCGACGACGCCGCCAGTGGCAGCGCCCAGACCTCGGCCGAGAATGGCACGGCCCTCGGCACGGTCACCGTCAATGCCCGGCGCCGCGAGGAAAGCGCCCAGTCGGTGCCGACGCCGATCAGCGTGCTCGGCGGCGAAACCCTGGAGAACCAGCGCATCTACCGGGTGCAGGACATCCAGCAACTGGTGCCCAGCACCAGCGTCGCCTACGTGCATGCGCGGCAGTCGAGCATTTCCATCCGTGGCCTGGGCAACAACCCGGCCAGCGACGGCCTGGAAGGCAGCGTCGGGGTGTACTTGGACAACGTCTACCTCGGCCGCCCCGGCATGGCCGTGTTCGACCTGCTCGATGTGGAACAGATCGATGTACTGCGAGGGCCCCAGGGCACGCTGTTCGGCAAGAACACCACCGCCGGCGTGCTCAACATCACCACCCGCAAGCCGACCTTCACCCCGGAGCGCAGCATCGAGACCTCGCTGGGCGAAGACGGTTATTTCCAGACCAAGGGCAGCCTCTCCGGGCCGTTGAGCGACACCCTGGCGGGGCGCTTTTCGGCCTACCGCACCCGCGATGACGGCTACGTGGACAACCTGTACAACGGCGACACCCTCAACGGTGGCGCCCGCCAGGGCTTTCGCGGGCAACTGCTGTTCGGGCCCAGCGACACCTTCAACCTGCGCTGGATCGGCGAATACAACGAAGAAGATTCCAACAACGGCATTCTCTCGCTGTACAGCACCGGCCCGACCATCAACGGGGTGAATCGCTATGAGCAGCGCGCTGCCGCGGCCGGCGCGACCCTGGTCTACGGCAAGGATGGCAAGGTCAACCTGGATTCCGACCAGCAGGTCACGGTGTTCCAGGGCGGCACCTCGGTGGAGGCCAACTGGACGTTGCCCAACGATTTCACCCTGACCTCCATCAGCGCCTACCGCTGGTGGGACTTCACCCCGCGCAACGACGATGGCCTCAACGTATCGGCGTCGATCAACGCCGGTGTCGCGGTGCGTGACAAGCAGTATTCCCAGGAAATCCGCCTGGCATCGCCGAGTGGCGGCGCCTTCGACTACGTACTGGGTGCCTACTACTTCAAGCAGGACCTGGATAACCGCTCCTTCAACCAGTACGGTCCGCTCGCCGACATCTGGAACGGTACCGCCAGCGGCGCGCTGGCCAATGTCAGCAGTGTCGGCAAGGGGCATATCGATACCGACAGCTATGCGCTGTTCGCCCAGGGCACCTGGCACCTGACCGAGCGGCTCGACTTCACCGCCGGCATCCGCGGCACCTACGAGGAGAAGCAGGCCTGGGTCACCCGTGACGCGCCCACGGGCGGCGCGGCGGTCAGTGGCGCGGCGGCCGCGCAACGCCAGGCGCGGCATGGCGCGTTCGATTCCGGCGACCTGAGCCAGCACAGCTTCAGTCCTTCCGGCCTGCTCAGCCTGAGCTACCAGTTCAATCCGCAACTGCTCGGCTATGCCTCGCTGTCCCACGGTGAAAAGTCGGGCGGCGTCAACCTCACCGTAGGGGCCGCGCCAACCGCCGGTGTCGACTCGTTGCTGGTCGGCACCGAACGGGCCAACAACGCCGAGCTGGGGTTCAAGAGCACCCTGCTCAACAGCAGCCTGCTGCTCAACGCCAACCTGTTCTGGACCGAGGTCAATGGCTACCAGGCCAACGCCTATGATCAAGTGACCCGTACCCAGTACCTGACCAATGCCGGCTCGGTGCGCTCGCGGGGCGTCGAGGCCGAGGCCACCTGGAAGCCGCTGCGCGGGCTCACCCTGAATGCCAACGGCTCGTTCAACGACGTGCGCTACACCGACTACGAGGACGCGCCGTGCGCGCCGGAGGTGGCGTTCCAGGCCGGTGCGCCGGCGTCCTGCGACCTGACCGGCCACCAGGTGGTGGGGGCCTCGAAGTGGATCGCCAACCTCAACGGCAGCTACCAGTGGAACCTGGCCAACGGGCTGCAACCCTACGTCAACGCCAGCTACGCGTTCCGTTCCCGGGCCGTGGGCACCATCGATGACTCCGAGTACGGGCAGATCCCCAGCTATGCGCTGATCAACCTGTCCACCGGCCTGCGCGGCGACCTGGCCGATGGGCAGTGGGACCTGTCCCTGTGGCTGAAGAACGCCGGCGACAAGACCTATTTCACCAGCCTGTGGAACAGCGCCAACGGCGGCTATGCCGGCGTACTCGGTACCCCACGCACCCTGGGCGTGACCGCTCGCTACGATTTCTGAGGACGAACCATGAAGACCCTCACGCTGGCGTTCGCCGGCCTGCTGCTCGCCGGCGCCGCGTACGCCGCGCCCAGTGTCTACCCCACCGGGGTCACCCGCTATGACCCCCAGCGGGCCTGGAACGGCTACCTGATCTTCAGCGCTGCCGACCAGCAGACCCGCCTGATCGACATGAACGGCAACCTGGTGCGCCACTGGCCCCATCGCGGTTTTCCCGCCGCGGTGATCGACCCGGCGGTCAACCACGGGCGGCGTGGCGATGTACTGCTGCAGACCGCCGAAACCGCGAAGAAAGATCCGCGTGCCTTCGGCAACGGCCTCAACAACCAGGCCATCGGTGTGCTCGACTGGGATGGCAAGCTGCGCTGGCAGTGGTCGCAGCAGGCCCCCGGTGGCGCCGCACAGCAGCACCATGACTGGCAGCGGCTGGCCAACGGCAACACCCTGGTGCTGGCCAACACGCTGCATCGCATTGCCGGCTTCAGGCTCGACGAGTCGATCGACGACGTGATCTACGAAGTCGATCCGCAGGGCAAGGTGGTTTGGCGCTGGCTGGCCTCCGAGCACCTCGAGGAGTTCGGTTTCAGCGAGCAGCAGCTCGCGCTGGTGCGCGCCACCGACAAGGCCGATGTGCTGCACCTGAACAACCTCAAGGTGCTCGGCCCCAATCCCTGGTACGAACGGGGCGACCCGCGTTTCCACCCGGACAACCTGATCATCGATTCCCGAGAAGCCAACTTCATCGCCATCATCGACAAGCAGACCGGCAAGGTGGTGTGGCGGCTCGGTCCGAACTACCCGAAGCTGGATCCTCGCAACACCACGCTGCCACGCCCCGTGGACCAGTTGGCGGGCTTGCACGATGCCAACCTGATCGGCAAGGGCCTGCCCGGCGCCGGCAATATCCTGGTGTTCGACAACCAGGGCGGTTCCGGCTACCCACCGGTGGCGGCCAGCGTCATCAGCGGTTCGCGGGTGGTGGAAATCGATCCGCAGAGCAAGCGCATCGTCTGGCAGTACAGCGCCGCCGATTCGGCGCAGCCGCTGTGGGCCTTCAACAGCACCTTCATCAGCAGCGCCCGGCGCCTGCCCAACGGCAATACGCTGATCGCCGAAGGCATGTTCGGGCGTTTCTTCCAGGTCACCCCGAGCGGTGACATCGTCTGGGAATACGTCAGCCCCTACTTCGGCGCCGCACCCGGCTCCAGCGCCCGCTCGAACTGGTCCTACCGCGCCACCCCGGTGCCCTACGACTGGGCACCGGAGGGCACGCCACGCAGCGAGAAGCCTGTCACCGCGCCTGCCCTGAGCGATTTCCGCATTTCCCACTGACCCCACCATGGTGGACGGCGCCTAGGCGTCGTGCGCCAGTTCCGGAGACTCCATGAGCCAGCATGATCGATCCACTGCCCAGCAACCCGACGCCGCGCTCCCCGAGGGCGCCTGCCTGACCGCCGGCATTCCCGACACGACGGTCAGTCGTCTCGGCGCCATCGTTCTCAACCCCTACGGCATCGCGCCGCTCACCGCGCTGATCCGCGACGGCGGCCAGACCCTGCGCGATGCCCGGGTGCGGGTGCTTGGCCGCGGCGAGCACGGCGTCGACATCCACTACCCGGTCAGCGACAAGGCGCTGTGGACCCACGGTGGCATCCCGGTGTTCGGGCTCTACCCCGAACACCGCAACGAGGTAGAGGTGGCCTACACCCTGGGTGGCGAGCGCATCCGCGAGCGCTACACCCTCTACGCGCCGGCCGTGCGCCTGCCTGCCGTGGCGTCCCAGCAGGCGGCGCTGCCGCAGGTCGAGCCGGTTCAGGTGGACGCCGCACTGAAGCAGCGCCTGTACCTGTTCAACCACCTGCTCACCGAGTTGCCGGGGGTCAACCGCCAACTGAAGTGGAACGCCCAGGGTGGCGCCGCCGAGTGGGATTCGGTGGGCATCAACTGGATCACCGACAGCCAGGGCGAGGTGCGCTGGTACCTGGACATCGAGCGCCTGCACGACTCGACCCGGATCGACGGCCTGGGCGCCAGCATGGGCTTCCAGCAGACCGCCGACGGCAAGCTGATTTGGGGCCAGGGCCAGCGCTACTTCAAGCATGATCTGCTCGGCCGGCCGGTGTGGGAGCGGCGCCTGCCGGGCAAGTTCGCCGATTTTTCCCATGAGATCCGCCAGACCGCCAAGGGCACCTACCTGCTGCGCGTCGGCAGCAGCGACTACCGCCGCGACGACGGCAAGCAGGTGCGCTCGGTGCGCGACCAGATCATCGAACTGGATGAATCCGGCGAGGTAGTGGATTTCTGGGACCTGGGGCGAATCCTCGACCCGTATCGTGCCCAGCTCCTGCATACCCTGGGCAAGGCCGCGGTATTGCTGCCCGAAGACGTACGCGCGGGCGACAGCCTTGCCGCCAACGAGGCGCTGGAAGGCGACGGCCTGCCATTCGGCGACGTGCCGGGGGTGGGCATCGGGCGCAACTGGGCCCACGTCAATTCCATCGCCCATGACCCGGTGGACGACGGCATCATCGTCTCGGCGCGCCACCAGGGGGTGGTGAAGATCGGCCGCGACAAGCAGGTCAAGTGGATTCTCGCCGCCCCCCAGGGCTGGCGCGCCGGCCTGCAGGACAAAGTGCTGACGCCGGTCGATGCCCAGGGCCAGCCCCTGGCGCAGGACGCGCAGGGTCGCTACGCCGGGGGCTTCGACTGGTCCTGGACGCAGCACACCGCCTGGCTCAGCGGCAAGGGCACGCTGACCGTGTTCGACAACGGCTGGGGCCGCGATTTCGCGCCGACGCGCCTGGAAGGCAACTACAGCCGCGCGGTGGAATACCGCATCGACGAGGCCCGGGGCACCGTCGAGCAGCTCTGGGAATATGGCAAGGAACGCGGCGACGACTGGTACAGCCCGATCACCTCGGTGGTGGAGTACCGCGCCGACAGCGACACCCAGCTGATCTACTCGGCCTCGGTCAGCTACCTGACCCGCGAGAAGCTGACTCGCCCGGTGCTCAGCGAGGTGAAGTACGGCACCCAGGAGGTCCTGGCCGAATACCGGGTCACCAGCCTGCAGCCGGGCAACGTCGGCTACCGGGCCCTGGTGATCGACCTGGACAGGGCCTTCTGAAGCTGTTGGCGATCTTCGTGCGGCACCTTGGCCGCAATGGCCCCGCCCGTTGCCACGGGCGGTTGCTGACCAGGATCGTGAAGCGCTTGTGAGAGCGAGCAGGGCGGACAACGCCTCTCTGCCCACCACGGCGAACACCGCCCGTAGCCCGTGGTCTGGCCGGGGAATGGCCCCTGCGCCGTTCAAGGCATCAGGCTGCGGCGAAACGCCGGGTCGTCCAGGTAGGCGACGTTGAGCCGCGTCCAGGGCACCGGGGTGCGGCGGTCGACGGCGAAGATCGCGCCCGGCGCGAGCATCACGCCCTGGGCCAGGCAGTGCCGGGTCAGGGCATTGGCGTCGTCGATGCCGGGCAGGCGTGCCCACAGGTAGAGGCTCTGCTGCGGCCGGCAGAATACCTCGGCACCCAGTTCGTCGAGCACCTCGAGCCCGCGTTGCGTGGCGGCGCGCAGGCGATCCTGAAGGCGTGACAGGTGACGCAGGAAATGCCCTTCGCCGAGGATCACCTCGATGGTGCGCTCGCTGTATTCGGCGCCGCTGTTGTGCAGCAGCATCTTCAGGTCGGCCAGTTCCTCGATACGCTGTTTGCTGCCGGCGATGAAGCCGACGCGCAAGGCGGCGGAAATCGACTTGGAGAAACTGCCCAGGTACAGGGTGCGCTCGCACTGGTCCAGCGCCGTGAGTTTCATCGCCGAGCTGGGCTTGAAATCGGCCATGGCGTCGTTCTCCACCAGCAGCAGATCGTGGGCCTCGGCGATTTGCAGCAGGCGGTGGGCCTTGGCCGGTGACAGGTCCGAGCCGGTGGGGTTATGGCCCACCGACTGCAGGAAGAACAGCCTGGGCTTTTCTCTTTTCAGCAGCCGTTCCAGTGCATCCAGGTCCGGGCCGTCGGCCTCCCGCGGTACGCCGAGCATGCGTGCGCCCTGCAACTGCAATTTGCCGAACAGCGGGTAATAACCCGGGTCTTCGACCAATACCGGGTCGCCGGGAATGACGTAGCGGCGGATGATCAGGTCCATGCCGTGGTTGGCGCCCAGGGTGGTGACCAGTTGCCGCGGCGAGACCGCGATGCGGTAGTCCGCCAGCTTCTGCGCCAGGCGCTGGCGCAGGCCAGGGTTGCCCAGCCGCGTGCCGTAGCGGAACAGGGTGGCGACGCCGCCGCGCACCACCTGGCGGTGGAATTTGTCCAGGCGCATGTCCATCAGCCATTCCACCGGCGGAAAGCCTTCGCCCAAGTGCGAATGGCCGGGGTCGCGGACGAACTG
The DNA here is from genome assembly GCF_900100535.1 of Phytopseudomonas flavescens. GTDB lineage: Bacteria > Pseudomonadota > Gammaproteobacteria > Pseudomonadales > Pseudomonadaceae > Aquipseudomonas > Aquipseudomonas flavescens. The sequence goes on along the minus strand of NZ_FNDG01000001.1, from coordinate 363,137 downwards.
CTGGCGCATCATCCAGATGGTGTCCAGGGCCCGGGTATAGGGCTGTGATTCGTCTTCCTCGACGCTGACGCTGACGCTCCCGCAGACGAAGAACCCCTTGCCGTGTCGGGCCTCCACCAGCCCCTGTGAGGCCAGGTGCTCGTAGGCGGTGATCACCGTGTTCTTGGAGTGTCCGTGCAGACGCATGTACTCGCGCAGCGAGGGCAGCTTGCTGCCCGCCTGCAGGGCACCATCGGCAATCTGCCTGGCGATGGCATCGGCGACTTTCTGGGCGAGGGTCTGTCTGGGCATGGCGCAAATCCTGGGTACAGGAATGAAGTGTCCGGGCAAACTGTACCTTCTTTCAGGGATACAGTGAGGCTAACGTTCGCCTCAACCAAGAACAAACGACTCCCCGAGGAGCGCCCATGTCGATCGATTCCCGCCTGCCCGATTTCCGCAACCTGTCCCCCTCGCAACGTCTCGAGCAGGTGCAGCGCCTGCTCGGCCTGTCCGCCATCGACACGGCGCTGCTCAGTGCTCCCGGTGCGCTGCCACTGGAGATCGCCGACGGCATGATCGAGAACGTGATCGGCACCTTCGAGCTGCCCTATGCGCTGGCCAGCAACTTCCGCATCAACGGCCGGGAGATGCTGATCCCGCTGGTGGTGGAGGAGCCTTCGGTGGTCGCCGCGGCCTCGTTCATGGCCAAGCTGACCCGCCCGGCAGGTGGCTTCCAGACCTCCAGCAGTGCACCGCTGATGCGTGCTCAGGTGCAGATCATCGGTGTCAGCGACCCCTGCAACGCGCGCCTCAGCCTGCTGCGCAACAAGGACGAGATCATCACCCTGGCCAACAGCAAGGATCAGTTGTTGAACAGCCTGGGCGGTGGTTGCCGTGACATCGAGGTGCACACCTTCATCGACAGCCCTCGCGGGCCGATGCTGGTCGCGCACCTGATCGTCGATGTGCGCGACGCCATGGGCGCGAACACGGTGAACACCATGGCCGAGGCGGTGGCGCCGCTGATGGAACAGCTCACGGGCGGCAAGGTGCGCCTGCGCATCCTCTCCAATCTCGCCGATCTGCGCCTGGCCCGTGCCCAGTTGCGGATCGCCCCGGAACACCTGGATACCGCCAACTACAAGGGCACGGAGGTCATCGAGGGGGTGATCGATGCCTATACCTTCGCGGCTATCGACCCGTACCGCGCCGCGACCCACAACAAAGGCATCATGAACGGCATCGACCCGCTGGTGGTGGCCACCGGCAACGACTGGCGGGCCGTGGAGGCGGGTGCCCATGCCTATGCCTGCCGCAATGGCCATTACGGCTCCCTGACCACCTGGGAGAAGGATCGCGACGGCCACCTAGTGGGCACCCTCGAGATGCCCATGCCGCTCGGCCTGGTCGGCGGCGCCACCAAGACCCATCCACTGGCGCAGCTGTCGTTGCGCATTCTGGGCGTCAAGAGTGCCCAGGAATTGGGCGAGATCGCCGTCGCCGTCGGCCTGGCGCAAAACCTCGGGGCCTTGCGCGCCTTGGCCACCGAAGGCATCCAGCGCGGCCACATGGCCCTGCATGCGCGCAATATCGCGCTGTCGGCCGGTGCCCGTGGCGATGAGCTGGACTGGCTGGTCAAGCGCATGGTCGAGACCCGGGACGTACGTGCCGACCGCGCCGAGGCGTTGTTGCGCGAAAAGCGCGGGCAATGAGCATGCGTGCGGTCAGGCTGGTGGAGGTCGGCGCTCGCGACGGCCTGCAGAACGAAGCCCTGACCCTGCCGGTCGAGGTGCGCGTGGCGCTGATCGAGCGGCTGGTCGCGGCCGGTGCCTTCGTGTCGCCGCGCTGGGTGCCGCAAATGGCCGACTCCGATCAGGTGCTGCGCCGCCTCGGCCAGCGCCCGGGGGTGACCTATACGGCGCTGGTGCCCAACCTCAAGGGGCTGGATGCTGCACTGCAGGCAGGGTGCCGGGAGGTGGCGGTATTCGCCGCCGCTTCCGAGGCGTTTTCGCAGAAGAACATCAACTGCTCCATCGCCGAAAGCCTGCAGCGCTTCGAGCCGGTACTGGGCAAGGCGCTGGAACAGCGCGTGGCGGTACGCGGCTATGTTTCCTGCGTGCTGGGTTGCCCATTCAGTGGTGAGGTGCCGGTGGCGGAGGTGGTGCGGGTCGCCCGCGAGCTGCATGCCATGGGTTGCTACGAGATCAGCCTGGGCGACACCCTCGGCACGGGCACGCCAGGCAAGGTCCGGGCGTTGATCGACGCCTGCGCCAGCGAGGTGCCGATCACGGCACTGGCCGGGCATTTCCACGACACTTACGGCATGGCGGTAGCCAATGTTCAGGCCGCCCTGGAGGCCGGCGTGCGGGTGTTCGACAGTTCGGTTTCCGGCCTGGGTGGCTGCCCGTATTCGCCCGGCGCCTCCGGTAATGTGGCAACCGAGGAGCTGGTTTATCTGCTCGAGGGCCAGGGCCTGGCAACCGGCGTGGATCTGCCGGCACTGCTCGAGGCCGGTGCTTTCATCGACGCGGCGCTGGGCAAACCGTCGGCTTCGCGGGTGGCCAATGCCCTGCGTAAAAGGGCGCATTGACCGAACAGGACAACAACCCGGAAAGGGTACGGCCAGCCGCGACAGCCATCAGGTCGCATTGCCCGGATCACTCCGTCAACTCACTGTCCCAGCGTACATAAGCTGTCCCATGGCGGCGCCCCGGCGGCGATGTACCGACACAGGAGAACCCATGAATTCACTGACCGATGCACTGGCGAGCTTCGCCAGAACGGCCGGCCCCCTGAAGGGCGTGACCATCCTCGACCTGACGCGCGTCGTCGCCGGCCCCTACTGCGCCATGCTGCTGGCCGACATGGGCGCCACGGTGATCAAGATCGAGAACCCCGCCGATCCCGACCTTACCCGAGAGTTTCCGCCGCTCAACCGCAATAGCGGCGAGCCAGTGAGTGGATTCTTCGCCCAGTTCAACCGCAACAAGATGGCGGTCGGTCTGGACCTGAAGAAGGCCGAGGGAAAGGCCACCTTCCTGGACATGGTGCACAAGGCCGATATCGTCATCGAGAACTTTCGGCCCGGCACCATGGCCAAGCTGGGGCTCGGCTACGAGGTGCTCAGGGAGATCAACCCCGCCATCGTGTTCACCGCCATCAGTGGCTTCGGCCAGTACGGCCCGAACTCGCTGCGGCCAGCGTTCGACAGCAGTGCTCAGGCCAGCGGTGGGCTCTGGTCCATGAATGGCACGGTGGAGGAACCGATGCGCGTGGGCACGGTGCTGGGTGATCTGTCCGCTGCGCTGTATGCCGCCATCGGTACCCTCGGTGCGCTGCGTGAAGCGGAGCGCACCGGCCTCGGCCAACTGGTCGACGTATCGCAGCAGGACTCGATCGTCTCGCTCACCGAGAACGCGCTGGTGACCTTCACCGAAACCGGCAAGGTCACGGTGCCCGAGGGCAATGGCCATCCGTTCGTGCGCCCCTACGGGCGCTACGCCTGCAAGGATGGCTACGTGTTCTTCGGTGCCTACACCGACAAGTTCTGGCGCGAGGCCTGCCTGACCTTCGGTGACCAGGCGCTGGCCAGCGACCCCGAGGTCGACAGCATGGCCAAGCGCTTCGAGACCGACGTCTACCTGCGCAAGGTCAAGCCTGCCGTGGAGCGCTGGCTCGGCGCCCACACCAAGGCCGAACTGGAAGCCATGACGGGTGATCGTTTCCCATTGTCGCCAATCAAGAGCATCGATGAAGTGGTGGCCGATCCCCACCTGCGCGAACGCGACATGGTGGTACCCGTCGACTGCCAGGGTGCCCGCTTCGAGGTCTTCGGCAACCCGATCAAACTCTCCGGTGGCACCCTGGAGCGCGGTGCCAGCGCACCCTCGGTCGGCCAGCACAACGCGTCCATCTATCGCCAGTGGCTGGGCCTGGATGAAGCCGAATACGCCGAGCTGGTCCGGCTGGGGGTGATCTGATGGCGGAGCTGATCAGCGATGCGGCGCGGCGCAGTATCGGTACCTCGCTGCCGCCGTCGCGTTTCGAAGTGAACCGTAACGACATCCGCAAGTACGCGGTGGCCACCGGGCAGCGCCAGCGCCGTTATCTCGATGGCGACGAAGCGCCGCTGCTGTTCCTGTTCAGCGCGACGATGCCGGTGCTGCCACTGGAGCAGCTGCTGGAAGACGGACACAAGCCCGACGACCCGCTGATTCCCGAGTTGCCGCTCAAGCGCATCATGGCTGGCGGCAGCGAATATCAGGTGCACCGCAGGATCTTCGCCGGCGACGTGCTGCTGTGTCGGCAGACCCTGCTGGACATCTACCAGAAACAGGGCGCCGAAGGGCCGCTGATCTTTCTGGTGTTCGAGAACCGTTTTGAAACCGAATCGGGCGAGCCGGTCGTGACCGAACGCCTGACCCGGATCGCGAGGTGAGCATGGCCAGGCAGATGAGCAAAGCAGGCCAGCGGCTGCCCGAGCGCGAGTACCGGCCCGGCACCGTGCAGCTGTTTTTGTACAACGCGGCCATCTGGAATGCCCACCGTATCCACTATGACCTGCCCTATGCCCAGCACAGCGAGGGGCATCCGGCGCTGCTGGTGGACGGCCCGTTGCAGGGCGATTGGCTGACCCAACTGGTGTACGACTGGATGGAAGAAGACGACGAACTGCTGAGCTTCCAGTACAGCAATCGGCGCGCCGGTTACGTCGGCGATGTGCTGACCGCCGGCGGCGAAGTCGTCGCGGTAGAGACAGGGCGAGTGATCCTGGCGCTGCGCCTGACCAATCAGGCGGGCCAGGTGATCACCCAGGGAAGCGCCAGCCTGCGCCTTGCCGGCGCTGCATGAACAGGAGCGACGACGGGCGCCATGGCCGGTACCTGTAGTGCAAACGAACCCGACCTTGCGGTCGCCAACCCGCTGCTTCCTCAATAACAACAAGAGCCCGAAAGGGCGGGGGACACCATGAGCCAAGAGCTTGCCAGACCGGCCGCGACACCGCCCAGCGCGGACGCGGCGCGCAACACCGACAACCTCTACGAGGTATGGGGCGACACCGTCGATGCCAGGCATCTGGTGCTGGCCATCATCGTCAGCGCCATCGTCAGCCTCGGTGCCTACGGGCTGGCGTTGTTGATACTCGCTGGCCTCGTAGAATCCGCGCAGATGGCCAAGGCCTACGCCATGCTGTTCGGCATTCTCGGTTGCCTGGGCGGTGGTGCGATCGGCGCCATGCTGTTCAAGCCCAAGCGCGATGTGATCGAGCACGTGGCGGATCCGGTCTTTCGCGAGCAGGTGGTGGGTGACCTGCTCAAGGAATACGGCAGCCTTGGCCGCCTCGAGGACACTTCCCCCGAGGTGGTCGCCGAACTCCACGAGCTCGGCCTCTACGAGTTGTTTCGTGATGCCCAGACCCGTGAAGAACAGGCACGCCAGCAGGGCGCTGCCGAGGCCGATGTGGATACGCGGGCATCCCTGGCGCTGAGCGGAGGGCGCTCGTGATGGAAGGCCTGCTCTACGACATACTCATGGCCCTGGCGCTTGGCCTGTTCGGCGCGGTGCTGTTCGCCGCCATCGGGCTGGTATCGGGAACCGACGAAACCACCACCCTGGCGCCGCTGACCCTGCTGGTGGTGCTGCTCGGCGCGCCGCCCGCCGGCATCCTCACCTTCTTCCTGGCCGGCGCGGTGGCCAAGCACATGACCCATGCGGTGCCCACCGCCCTGCTGGGTATTCCCGGTGACACCTCGGCGACCGCACTGATTGGTGACGCCAACCACCTGCGCCGCCTCGGTGTGCCCCACGTGGCGCTGCGCAAGATGATTTCCGGTGGCGCGGTGGCGGCCGTCATCGCGGTGCCGCTGGCGGTGCTGTTCGCCGTACTGCTGGCGCCGTTCGGCGAGGTCATCAAGCAGTTCGCCCCCTGGGTGTTCCTCTGCGCCGCCTTCACCATCGCCTATTTCTCGGCCGGGCGCTGGGCCTCGGTGCTGGCCCTGCTGCCGTTCGTCCTGGTGATCGTCGCCCTGCAGACCCTCACCGCGCAGCACGGCGTCAAGCTGGCGGTCAGCTACTTCCTCGGTATCGCCGTGGCACCGCTGATCGCCTCGCTGTTCTCGCTGTTGGCGCCAGCCGAGCGTGAACGCATGCGTCGCGACCAGTATCGGGTGTTCTCCCTGGCGCCGGACATGAAGGGCTGGCGCGGCTACTTTCCCAACCCGCTGCGGGTGATCAACAAGCGGCAGACGCGCATGACTGCCATGGCGGCGAGCGTGACCAGCGCCACCTTCGTGTTCAGCCCGGTGGCCATGACGGTGATCATGGGCGAGCTGATCGGCGCACGCATCAAGCAGGCCTACGAGCGCCTGACCACGGTGATCACCGCGCGCAACGGGGTGACCGAATCGACCTACATCGCCGAGGCGCTGATCCCGCTGATCGCCTTCGGCCTGCCGCTCAGCCCGGTGGCCGCCGGGCCGGCCGCGCCGCTGTTCAACGCGCCGCCACGCTTCAGCGTCGACAGCGCCAGCGGCGAGGTCAACAACCTGCACAACCTGCTGAACAACTGGGAGTTCCTCGGCTACGGCATGCTGGCGGTGGTGGTCGCCATCCTCGTCGCCTATCCATTCACCATGAACTTCGCCCACCAGGCCGCGTCCTTCGTGGCGCGCAGGATCAGCCACGAAGCGGTGATCGCCACCTTCATCGGCCTGGTGCTGGTGGTGGGGATCTGGGAAGGCGGCCTGCTCGGCCTGCTGGTGATCGTCACCGTCGGCCTGCTCGGCGGCTTTCTGGGGCGCTTTCTGGGCTTCAACATCGGCGTGCAGTTCATGGGCTACTACACGGCGGTGCTCAGCGTTCCCGCGTTGGTCGCGCTGTTGAACTGAGGCCCTAGGCTGGAGCGGCAGCTGGCGTCGAGACGGTTGCCGCTGTTCAGAGTACCGTCAGGCCCAGTCCGGCCAGCAGCATCGAGGCCTGCGCCCGCGAGATGATCGCCCCCTTGAACAGCTTGGCGTCCACCAGGCGCAGCCCGTCCAGGCTGGCCTCGCGCAGGTCGGCCTGGTCGAAGCGGGCATCGTTGACCCGTGCCAGGGACAGGCTGCCGCCGTCCAGGAAGACCGCTTTGCGGAAGTCGCAATGGCTCAGGTCGGCCTCGGCGAAATCCAGGCTGCGCAGCTCGCTCTTGTAGAAGGACATTCCCGAGAGACAGGCGCTGCGCAGCACGCAGTCGTCGAAGCTGATGCCCAGGGAGGCGCTGTCGGCGAAGTTGGCGCCGGTGAGCTTGCAGCCTGTGAATGACGCTTGGGCCAGCTTGCTGCGTTGCCACTTGCTGTTGTTGAGGTCGCAGCGCGAAAAATCGGCGTCCACCAGCGTGGCCGAGACGAACACCGCCTCGGCCGCGCGGCAGCCGAGCCACTGGCTGCCGTCCAGCTTGGCAGCGGTGAGGTCGCTGCTGGCGAACAGGCAGCGTTCGAAGCGCGCGTTGCGCAAGTCCAGTCGCGATAGATCCCGAGCGCTGAAATCGACGCCGCTGAACGCCAGCGGACCGGGCCGGGAGGCGATCAGCTCGGCCAGATCGCAGCCTTCCATCTGCTCCTGGTCGATAAGGAAACGGTCACTTTCGTTGGGCATTGGTTTCTCCGTGAGGGTCGATTGCAAGCCCTGCGCCACAGGCCGCCGACGAGCAGGCCTGGCGAAGGGCAGGTGAGAGAGGGTTGGGAGACCGGCAGCGTACGGGGCTGTCGTATCGCCGTATACCTCAGCGGTTTGCCAGGCTGCCCGGGGCGTGTTTCCAGCCACCGCCCAGGGCCCGGAACAGATCGGCCAGGGCGAATTGCCGCTCGGTGCTGATCTGGATCAGGCTGGTCTGGTCGTTGAAGGCGCTGCGCTGCGCGTCGAGGTAACGCAGGTGGTCGTCCACGCCGCCTCTGTAGCGCGCCTCGGCCAGGCTTTCCGCGGCCCGGCTGGAGTCGGCCAGCGCACGCCGCGCGGCTTCCTCGCGGCGCAGCGTGTCGGTGGCGGCCAGGGCGTCGGCGACTTCCCGGAAGGCGGTCTGGATGGTGCCTTCGTAATCCGCCACCGCAGCGTCCTGGCGGACTTCGGCGAGGTCCAGGTTGGCGCGGTTGCGGCCTCCTGCGAAAATCGGCAGCGACAGGCTCGGCGCGAAGCTCCAGGCCCGCGAGCCGCCCTCGAACAGCCCCGACAGTTCGGTGCTGGAACTGCCCACCGAGCCAGTCAGGGTGATGCGCGGGAAGAACGCCGCACGGGCGGCACCGATATCGGCATTGCGCGCCTTGAGGCGATGCTCGCGGGCCAGAATGTCCGGGCGCCGCTCGATCAGTGCCGAGGTGGTGCCTGGGGCGATGTCCTGCAGCACCATCAGGTTCTTGCGTGGTCCGGCGGGCAGCAAACGCTCCACGTCCTGCGTGCCGAGCAGCAGCACCAGGGCGTTATCCGCCTGGCGCAGCTGGCGCTCGGTACTTTCCCGCTCGGCCTTGGCCTGTTCGGCCAGGCCGACCGCTTCCTGATAGTCCAGCGCCGTGGCGGTTCCGGCTTCGCGGCGTCTGCTCACCAGGTCCAGGGAGGCCAGTCGGCTGTCCAGGGTCTGTTCGACCAACGCCATGCGGCGCAATGCGCCGTCGCGGGTCAGGTAGGCCTGGATCACTTCGGCGATCAGGCTGATCTGCGTGGCGCGGGTCGCTTCCTCGGTGGCCAGGTAGGTTTCCAGGGCCGCCTCGGAAAGATTGCGCACGCGGCCGAACAGGTCGACTTCGTACTCTGCCAGGCCCAGGCCAACCTGATAGACGCTCGTCACCTCGGAGCGTCCGGTCTGCGACTGATCGGCGGGCAAGCGCTGGCGGTTGCCGGTGGCGTTGGCGTTGATCGACGGCAGGCGGTCGGCGCGCTGGATACGATACTGGGCGCGCGCCGCCTCGATATCCAGCAGCGCCTGGCGCAGGCTGCGGTTGTTGCTCAGGGCGGTGTTCACCGCACGGCGCAGGTCGGCATCGACGATGAAGGTCTGCCAGTCCAGCGCGTCGGCGCGGGTGCCGGCCGTGCTCGCGGCCGTCCATTGCTCGGCGACCGGTGCATCAGGGCGCTCGTAATGAGGGGCCAGGGAGCAGCCGCCGAGGGTGATGGCCAGGGCCAGCAGGGCGGGGCGCAGCATGATGTGGGAAGTCATGGCATTACTCCGCTTTATGCAGGGGGTGATTGTCGGTCTGCTTCGGCTTGGTGCGCAGCAGCGAAAGCAGCCAGACGAAGAAGATCGGCACGAAGATCACCCCGAGCAAGGTTGCGCTGAACATGCCGCCAAGTACCCCGGTACCGATGGCGCGCTGGCTGGCAGCGCCGGCGCCGCTCGCGATCACCAGGGGGACCACGCCGAGCATGAAGGCCATGGAGGTCATGATGATCGGCCGGAAGCGCAGGCGTGCGGCTTCGATGGCGGCATCGCGCAGGGAATAACCGTCTTCCCACAGATCCTTGGCGAACTCGACGATGAGGATGGCGTTTTTCGCCGCCAGGCCGATCACGGTGATCAGGCCGACCTTGAAGTACACGTCGTTGGGCAGGCCGATGGCCGTCACCGCAAGTACCGCGCCGAGGGCGCCGACCGGCACGATGAGCATCACCGTCAGCGGAATCGCCCAGCTCTCGTAGAGGGCGACCAGCAGCAGGAACACCACCACGATGGCCAGGGCGAAGAGCATCACCGCCTGACCGCTGGCGACCTTCTCCTGGTAGGACAGGCCCGTCCATTCGTAGCCGATGCCCTCCGGCAGTTCGCCGGCGATACGCTCCAGCTCGGCCATGGCCTCGCCGGTGCTGACGCCCGGGGCGGCGTCGCCGGAAATGCGGATCGACGGGTAGCCGTTGTAACGGGCCACCTGGGTCGGACCTTCTTCCCACTGGGTGGTCACGAAGGCGCTCAGTGGCACCAGGCTGCCGCTGTCGTTGGGTACGTGCAGCTTGAGCACGCTGTCCGGTGTCATCCGTGCGCCTTGCTCGGCCTGCACGACGACGCGTTGCTGGCGGCCGGCGTTGGCGAAATCGTTGATCACCGATGAGCCGAACGCGGTGGACAGCGCACTGCTGATCGACTCGAAGGCGACGCCCTGGGCACGTGCCTGATCGCGGTCGATGACCAGACGCAACTGCGGCGCTTCGGGCAGGCCCTCCATCATCCCGTAGAGGAACAGCGGATTGCCGTTGACCTTGCCCAGCACTTCGTCACGGGCTGCGAGCAGCGCTTCACGGCCAAGGCCGCCGCGGTCCTGCAGGCGCAGGGAGAAACCACCCGAGTTGCCCAGCCCTTCGATAGGTGGCGGTGGCACGGCCATCATGGCGCCGTCGTCGAGGTTGGCGAAGCGCCCGTTGACCGCAGCGGTCTCGGTTTGCACGGATTGCTCGTCGTTTCGTTCGGACCAGTCCTTGAGCAGCGGGAAGGCGATGGCGGCATTCTCGCCCATGCCCGAAAAGCTGAAGCCCAGCACCACGAACGAGGTGGCCACGGCCTCGCGGGTGGCGAGGAATTCCTCCAGCTCCCTGGCGGTCGCCGAGGTACGCTCGCGGGTGGCCCCCGGCGGCAGCTGGATATCGACGATCATGTAGCCCTGGTCTTCTACCGGCACGAAGGATTCCGGCAGGCGCAGGTAGAAGAAACCCATCAGAATCACGATGCCCAGATAAACGAGCATGAAGCGCCCGGCGCGCGGCACCAGCTTGCTGTTGAGCTTCGTGTAACGCCCCGTCAGCCCGGTGAACTTGCGGTTGAACCAGCCGAAGAAGCCGGTCTTCTCGTGATGACCCTGGGGAATCGGTTTGAGCAGGGTGGCGCACAGTGCCGGGGTGAAGGTCAGGGCGAGGAAACCCGAGAACAGGATCGACACCGCCAGCGACAGCGAGAACTGCTGGTAGATCACGCCCACCGAGCCGGCCATGAAGGCCAGTGGCAGGAACACCGCCGACAGCACCAGGGTGATGCCGAGGATCGCTCCGGACACCTGGCCCATCGCCTTGATGGTCGCCGGCAGGGGCTCCAGGCCTTCTTCGGCCATGATCCGTTCGACGTTTTCCACCACCACGATGGCATCGTCCACCAGAATGCCGATGGCCAGCACCATGCCGAACATGGTCATCATGTTCACCGAGAAGCCGAGCAGGTACATGAAGGTCAGCGTACCGAGCAGGCACACCGGCACCACGATCCCCGGAATCAGGGTGTAACGCACGTTCTGCAGGAACAGGAACATCACCAGGAACACCAGCACCATGGCTTCGATCAGGGTCATGATGACCTTGTCGATGGCCACGTCGACGAACCGCGAGGTGTCGTACGGCGTGGAAAACTGCACGTTGTCCGGAAAGTTGACCGACAGCTCGGTGAGGCGCTGCTTGACCGCTTCGGCAGTCTGGATGGCGTTGGCGCCCGGCGCCAGTTGCACGGCGGCGGCAACCGCCGGCTTGCCGTCCTGGCGTGAGCCGAAGTTGTAGTCCTGGCTACCGACTTCGATACGTGCCACGTCGCCCAGGGTCAGCCGCGAGCCGTCCTGGTTGGCGCGCAGCACGATGGCGGCGAACTCTTCCGGATTATCCAGAGTGCCCTTGACCGCCAGGGTCGCGGTCAGCTCCTGCTCCGCCGTACCCGGCGTGCTGCCGAAGGCGCCCGCCGGTACCTGTACGTTCTGGGCGCGAATGGCGTTGTTGACGTCGTCGATCGACAGGCCGTAACCGACCAGTTTCTGCGGGTCGATCCACACGCGCATGGCGGCTTCGGAGGCGAAGAACTGCAGCTTGCCGACGCCCGGCACACGGCGGATCTCGTTGTTGATGTTGCGCGCCGCATAGTCCGCCAGTGCCGTGGTGTCGTCGTTGGCGCTGCCGTCCTTGTAGCTCAGCGCGTAGATCAGCAGAAAGCCGGCAGTGGCCTGCTCGGTCTGGATGCCCAGGGTGAGAACGGCTTGCGGCATGCGAGCTTCGGCCTTCTTCAGGCGGTTCTGCACGTCGACCTGGGCCAACTCGGGATCGGTGCCGGGCTGGAAGGTCACGGTGATTTCAGCGATACCGTTGGCGTTGCTGGTGGACTCGAAGTACAGCAGGTTCTTCGCACCGTTGAGCTCTTCTTCGATCACGCTGGTGACCGAGTCGGTCAGCACCTGTGCCGAAGCGCCCGGGTAGGTCGCGGTGACGGTGATCTGTGGCGGCGCCACGTTGGGGTATTGCGCCACCGGCAGAAAGGGGATGGCCAGCAACCCGGCCATGGTGATGAACAGGGCGACTACCCAGGCGAAGTTAGGGCGCCGGATGAAAAACAAGGACATGTCGTTGCTCCGGCTTATTGCGCCTGGGGAGTGTTGTCGTTCTGCGCTTCAGCGCCCGGCTGGCGTGGTATGACCTTGGCGCCCGCTCGGATCGAGGTCAGGGAGCTGGTGATGATCTGCTCGCCGGCTTTCAGCCCTTCGGTGATCTGCCAGCGTGCGCCCTGCATGGCCCCGGTGGTGACCGGGCGCGCTTGCACGGTGTTCTCGGCGCCGAGCAGCATCACGCTGGCCTTGCCGTCCGCCGAGCGCTGCACGGCGCGCTGGGGCACCAGAATGGCCTGCTGGTCGAGCCCTTGGGGGGTACGCACGCGCACGTACATGCCCGGCAGCAACACGCCATTCGGGTTGTCGAAGCGCCCACGCAGGGCGATCTGGCCGGTACTGCGGTCCACCGAGATATCGGTGAACAGCAGGGTACCTTTGCTCTCGATATCGGTGCCGTCGACCCGCAGTGACAGCGTTTTGTCGCCGTCACCGGATACCTTGCCGTCGGCGATGGCGGCGCGCAGGCGCAAGGCATCGGCGGCCGGCTGGGTGAAGTCGGCGTACACCGGGTCGAGTTGCTGGATGCGTGCGAGCAGGGTGGTTTCGCCCTGGCCGACCAGGGCGCCCTCGGTGACTTGCGCGCGCCCGATACGCCCGGCGATGGGCGCACGCACCTGGGCATAACCCATGTCCAGCTTGGCAGTTTCCACGTTGGCCTGAGCCGAGCGCTTGTCGGCCTGAGCGCTTTGCAGGGCCGCGCGGGCGACGTCGAAGTCCTGCTGGCTGACCGCGTCGATCTTCACCAGCGGCTCGTAGCGCTTGACCGTGGCCTGGGCCTGGAACAGCTGCGCTTCGGCGCGGGCCAGTTCGCCCTGGGCGCGGGACAGTGCGGCCTTGAAGGGGGCTGGGTCGATCTGGAACAGCAGGTCGCCGGCCTTGACGTCGGCGCCTTCCTCGAAGGTGCGCTTGAGCACGATACCGGCGACCCGGGCGCGCACTTCGGCGACGCGCACCGGTTCGATACGGCCCGGTAGTTCGGCGACCACGGTGAACGGCTCGGTCTTGACGGTGAGCACCTCGACTTCGCGTGGCGGCGCTTCCCCCCAGCCTTGCTCGCCTTTGTCACAGCCGGCGAGGCTGATCGCGACCAAAAGGCTTATCGCCGAAAACACACAACGTTCGCGAATCCTGCTCATGCTTCACCTGGGGCGCTGCCCATTATTAGTTAGTTCTCGAAAGGCGCGAATGATCATCCGATAATGCAAATGAGTCAATATTGACTCATTTGCATTTTTTGTGACTAAAATTGACCGTCATTTTGAAGAAAAAGGTTTTTCCTGCACAATGGCGCGCCTTTGCCGATGGCCTAACGAAGACTGGATTGATGGATAGACCCGCTGCTGAAGAGAAACTGCTCAAGGCCCTGGCGGTCGCCATCGTCGAGCACCCACGCGGCACCTTCAAGGAAATAGCCCAGGCTGCCGGTGTGAGCAAAGCAACCTTGAATCGTTTCTGTGGAACCCGTGACCACCTGATCGACATGCTCTTCGATTATGGCTCGCTGGTCATGGGCCAGGTCATCGCCGACGCCGACCTGCAGCAGGCCCCACCGCGCGAGGCGCTGCAGCGTCTGGTAGACGGGCACCTGGCCCACCGTGAACTGCTGGTGTTTCTGATCTTCCAGTGGCGGCCGGACTCCCTGGACGAATGCGGCGACGACCCGCGATGGCTGCCCTACACCAACGCCCTGGACAGGTTCTTCCTGCGTGGGCAGCGGGAAAGCGTGTTTCGCATCGACATCGGTGCGCCGGTGTTGACCGAGTTGTTCGCCTCGCTGCTGTTCGGCCTGGTGGACGGCGAGCGGCGTGGAAGGGTGGCACGGTCCGGCATGGCCGCCTCGTTGATGCAGTTCTTCATGCACGGGGCCGCCGCACCCTGAGTGCAGCGACGTGGCGGTCGCATGACGAGCGTTTCGCGCATAAGATAATGCGAACAACGCGGCAGGCGGGTTGCCCCAGGCCGGATTACGCACAGGGATGCTGCGCCTCGCGGAGAAACCAAGCATGAATGTACAAGTGATCGAGCGTGACGGTGAGCCGGAGTACGCCGTGCTGCCCTGGGCCGAGTACCTGGCGCTGCTTCAGGCCGCCGGCAAGCCCGTCGCCGCGGCACCGCCGCCGCCCGTCGCCGATGCGCCCCAGCCGCTCGCGCAGCTGCTGCAATTGCGCGAGAACAAGGGGTTGAGCCGCGATGAGCTGGCCCGTGCGGTGGGCATCAGCCCGCATTACCTGAGCATGATCGAGCGTGGCGAGCGGCAACCCGATGCGGCGATCCTGCGTGCCCTGGCCTGGGTGCTTGGCATCTCCGGCTGGGAGGCGCATGCATGAGCGTGCGCATCAGTCGTGGGCATTGGCAGGCGCTGCTGATCGCTCTCGACGATGCCCGTCGGCAGCGCCATTTGCTGACTTACCGCGCGTTGATCGAACGCCTGGCGCTGCCCGCGCCGGCCATGCAGACCCTGGCCGCCGCCCTGGAACACCTGGCGGCGCTGGATGCGCGCGCTGATCGCCCGCTGCGCAGTGCGTTGGTGATCAGCCAGGGCGCCAGTCGACTGCCGCGCACCGGTTTCTTCGAATGCGTCACCCGCCTGGGGCGCTTCGACGGTGCCTCCGACGGTGTGGCCGCCGCCTCCTGGCACGCCGCCGAAGTGGCCCGGGTGTTCGAGTTCGACTACCCCGCGGAGCCCTGAGCGCGCGCGCCCTGTAGGGTGTGCGTATCGATCACGTGCAGGCTGTAACCGGGTATCGCCTTGGCATGGCGCTTGGCTTCCGAGGCCAGGCCGGCCAGCTCGCTGGCGTCCAGCAGCGCGCAGTGTTGCGGATGCAGATGAACCACACCGAGCGACAGCGACAACAGTGCAAACTCCTCCCGTTGCCCCTGGCGGTTGTGGCTGACGAAACAGCCGGCATCCAGATGCTCGTCCAGGTAGAAACGCCGGCATTGGCCCTGGAAGTCCTCCTGCAGCCGGTTCAGGCGCACACGCCAGTCCTTCGAGCCGAACACCAGCAGGAAGTCGTCGCCACCGATATGACCGACGAAGTCGCGTGTCGGGTCGATCCGCTCGTTCAGGCAATGCGCCAGGCACAGCAGCACCTCATCGCCCTTGGCGTAGCCATAGAGGTCGTTGAAGGGTTTGAAACTGTCGATATCGACGTAGCAGATCACCGCTTCACGGCTCTGCTGCAACAGCCGGGTCAGGCACTGCTGGATCGGCACGTTGCCGGGAAGCAGGGTCAACGGGTTGGCGTAACGGGCCTGCTGGATCTTCAGTTCGGTGATCAGCTTGAGGACGTCGATCACCCGGCCCAGCCCCAGGTAGCGACCGTCCACGGTTATCACGAAATCCTCTTCGATACGCTGGCGCGCGCGGCTGGTCAGCAGGCGGCTGACGGTCTGCAGCGACTGGCCGATCTCCACGGCGAGAAAGTCGTTGCTCATCAGGCGGCTGATCGGCTTGCGGGCGAACAGTTCGGTAGCGAAGGGTTTGAGCAGCACCTCCGCCAGTGAATGGCGATGCACGATGCCCGCCGGGCGTTGCTGCTCGTCCAGTACCGCCAGCGAGTTGAGGTTGGCCTGGACCCGGAAGGCTTCGAGCACTTCGGCGGTGGACGTGTCGATGGACACGGCCGGATGCTCGTTGATCAGGGCGGTGAGGTCGCTGCCTTCCTCGCCGAGGGAGGTCGGCGGCGTGCCCTCTGCCGGCAGCAGTGCACGGGCATCTGTCGGCGGCTGATCCTGGGGGCGACAGAGCAGGTAGCCCTGTAGCAGGTCCACGCCCATTTCGCAGAGCACGGCGAGTTCTTCCTCGAGTTCGATGCCTTCGGCGATCACTTGGGCACGAGAGGCCTTGGCCATCTGCAGGATGGAGCCGACGAACTCGCGCTTGACCGCATCCTGATGGATGCCGTCGATGAAATGGCGGTCGATCTTCACGTAGTCGGGGCGCAGCTCCGACCACAGGCGCAGGCTCGAGTAGCCGGCGCCGAGGTCGTCCAGGGCGATGGAAAAGCCCATGTCGCGGTAGTGGTGCAGGGCGGTGTCGAGCAGGTTGAAGTCATCGGTGGGGGACTGCTCCGTCAGCTCGATCACCACCCGGTTCGGCGCAATGCCATAGGCCTGCAACAACTGCAGCGTTCGCCCCGGCTGATGGCGGGCGTCGAGCAGCAAATCCGGCGATACGTTGAGAAACAGCAGGCCGCCCAGGTTCAACTCGCTGAAGCGGCGGCAGGCATTCTTGCGGCAAGCCAGTTCCAGCTCGTTGAGCAGGGCGGTCTGGCGTGCGGCGGCGAACAGGGTGATCGGTGAGTGCAGCGGGCTGTTGGACGGGCCGCGGGTGAGTGCTTCATAGCCAAGAATGCGCCGCTCGGAGAGCGACACGATGGGCTGAAACAGGCTATGCAGGTCGCCGTGCGCGAGGATCTGGCCCAGCGCGCTCAATTGCTCGGTGACGGTCATGGCAGGTCTCTGTGCGAATCGGGGAGCGAGCGCATGGCGCGGGCGCCGCACGCGGATAAGTACCGCTGGATGCTCGCTATTTCACTACAGATTGATGACGGTTTGATGAAGTGCGGAGGCTGTCAAAAAATATCTCAAGAATTTTTGACGTTCCTGGGGTCGGCTTGAGTACTCTGCGCCAAGAGCCCAGGGCAAAAAAAGGGGCGCCGTTTTCACGACGCCCCTCCCGGTGGTGACTACCTGCTCGTCATTGCTTGGCCAGGCGGGTATTGAGCTGTAGATAGTCGATCAGGATATGGCCGGTTTCCGACAGGTAGGCGTCGTCCTCCGGTTTGCTCTTTTCGTCTTCGCTCTGTGCCAGGGCGTCGTCCTCGTCTTCCTTCTTCAGCTCGCTCAGGGGTTCTTCACCCTTGGCGCTGCGGCGTGCGTTCTCGATCGCCAACTGGCGCTTCTCGATATCGGCCTGCTGGGTGCGGCGCTTGTTCTCGTTGAGGCTGACGGTCTTCTCGGCCATCAGCTCGCGGGACAGGGCCAGGCGCTCGCGGGCGAAGTTGAAGTCCGGGTTGTTCGCCGTGCGGCTGTCGTAACGATTCTTCAACTCGGTGAGGAAGGGCTTGATCGGATCCAGTTCGGGCTTGATCGCCGGCCGGATGCTATCCCACGGCATGGCCTCGGGCAGGGCGCTTTCGCCGATTTCCTTGTTGTCCATCACGTCGGGGTAGGCGATGTCAGGCACCACGCCCCGGTGCTGGGTGCTCTGCCCGGAAACCCGATAGAACTTGGCCAGGGTCAGCTTCAGTTCGCCATGGTTGAGCGGCTGGATGGTCTGCACGGTACCTTTGCCGAAGGTCTGCCCACCGAGAATCAGCGCGCGGTGATAGTCCTGCATGGCGCCGGCGAAAATCTCCGAAGCCGAGGCGGACAGGCGGTTGACCAGCACCGCCATGGGCCCTTTGTAGAAGGCGCCGTCCTGCTCGTCGGCCAGCACGTCGACGCGGCCATCGCTGTTGCGCACCAGCACCGTCGGGCCCTTGTCGATGAACAGCCCGGTCAGCTCGGTGGCCTCCTGCAACGAGCCACCACCGTTGTTGCGCAGGTCGATGACGATACCGTTGACCTTCTCGGCCTGCAGCTCGGTGATCAGCTTCTTGACGTCACGGGTGGTGCTCTTGTAGTCCGGGTCGCCAGCGCGGAACGCCTTGAAGTCCAGGTAGAAGGCCGGGACTTCGATTACCCCCAGGCGGTAGGGGCGCCCGTCCTGCTCGATGTTCAGAATGGATTTCTTGGCCGCCTGTTCTTCCAGCTTGACCGCTTCTCGGGTGATGTTCACCACCTTGCTGGTCTGGTCATTCGGCGCATTGCTCGCCGGAATCACTTCCAGGCGCACGCGCGAGCCTTTGGGGCCGCGGATCAGTTTGACCACTTCATCGAGACGCCAGCCGATCACGTCGACGATCTCGTCGTCGCCCTGGCCCACCCCGACGATCTTGTCGGCCGGCGAGATCTGCTTGCTCTTCTCGGCAGGGCCGGCTGGCACCAGACGCACCACCTTGACGTGTTCGTTGTCGCTCTGCAGCACGGCGCCGATGCCCTCCAGGGACAGGCTCATGTTGATGTCGAAGTTTTCCGCGTTATCCGGCGACAGGTAGTTGGTGTGCGGGTCGTAGGTCATGGCGAAGGCGTTGATGTACGCCTGGAACACGTCTTCGCTACGAGTCTGCTGCAGGCGGGCCTGCTGGGCCTTGTAGCGCTTGGTGAGCAGCTCCTGGATGGCCGCAGGCTCCTTGCCGGCCAGTTTCAGGCGCAGCACTTCGTCTTTCAGGCGTTTGCGCCACAGCTCGTCCAGCTCGGCGACGTCCTTGGCCCAGGGTGCCTTTTCACGGTCGACCAGAAGATCTTCGTCGACCGTGAAGTCGATCTTGCCGATGCCTTTGGCCAGCAGCCCCTGAACGTAGTTCAGGCGACTCTGCTGGCGCTCTAGCTGACGCTTGTAGATATGGAAGCCGGGTTCGAGGTCGCCCTTCTTGAGCAGGTCGTCGAACTTGTCCTTCCAGCGGTCGAACTCGGCGATATCCGCTGCGGTGAAATAGCTGCGCGCCGGGTCGAGCATCTTCAGGTAGCCCTGGTAGATCTTCTCCGAGCGCGCATCGTCGAGCGGTGGCTTGCTGTAATGATGACGCTGCAGCAATTCGACGACATTGAGGCTGGCGATGACCTGATCGCGATCAGGCTGCAGGTATTCCCACGGATCGGTCTGGCTGGTTTTGGCGGCGAGGGGCAATGCGCCCAGCCCGAGAACGAGGGCCAGGGTGGCGCTGATGAGAGATCGCTTCATGCTGATTCGACGTGGGGACAGTTGATAACGCATATTAGGCCGTCTTTGAGGGCGCCAGGTTCCATCGGCGCAATGCAAAAGCCCAGCGCTGAGCGCTGGGCTAGGTTCAAATGCACTATGGAGGCAGCGTGAAAGCATTGCAAGGCGTGGAAGGGCAGGTGGAATGGGTGCAACGTCCCACTCCTGCCTGTGATGTGGGGGAAGTGCGCATTCGCGTGGCGGCGGCGGGGCTGAACCGTGCCGATCTGTTGCAACGGGCCGGGTTGTACCCGCCACCACTGGGGGCCAGCGATATTCTCGGCCTGGAATGCGCCGGTGTCGTCAGCGAAGTGGGGGCCGGTTGCGACTGGCAGGTGGGGGACCGGGTCTGCGCCTTGCTGGCCGGCGGCGGCCTGGCGGAGGACGTGGTGGTCGACGCACGCCACGTACTGCCCGTGCCGGAGGGTCTATCTCTGCACGAAGCGGCGGGCCTGCCCGAGGTCTACGCCACGGCCTGGCTCAACCTGTTCCAGCTGGCTGGTCTGAAACCCGGTGAGAAAGTGCTGCTGCACGCCGGCGCCAGTGGCGTTGGTTCGGCGGCGATCCAGTTGTGCAAGGCATTCGGTAGCGCCTGCTGGGTTACCGTGGGCTCGGCCGACCGGCTTGCCTATTGCGAGAGCCTGGGCGCGTCGGGAGGCGCCATTCGGGGCAGCGACGGGCTGGATGTGCCGGACGATTTCGGCCCCTTCGAAGTCATTCTCGACCCGGTCGGCGCCAGCTACGCCGCGCTCAATCTGAAGCTGCTGGTAATCGATGGCCGCTGGGTGAACATCGGTCTGATGGGCGGGCGCAAGGCTGAACTGGATATGGCACTGCTGCTCGGCAAGCGCATCCAATTGATTGGCTCGACACTGCGCAACCGTGACGATCTGTTCAAGGCCGAGTTGCTGCGCGACTTGCGTCAGCACGTATGGCCGTTGTTCAGCGAAGGCCGGCTCAAGCCGCAACTGGCCAGACGCTTTCCGATCGCCGAGGCCCAGGAGGCTTATGCCACCCTGGAGGGCAACCAGGTCAACGGCAAGCTGGTGCTGGTGATCGACGACAGCCTGAGCTGAAATCCCGCCACGAGCGCCGGTTGATCCTCGGGGCGCTCGTGGCTGTCACGTCTCGATGCTAGCGGCTCATGCACGATCCGCACGATCAGACGGCGCGGGTGATGCCGCCATCCACGCGAATGTTCTGCGCGGTGATGTAGGCCGCTCCCTCCGAGGCCAGGAAGGCGATGGTCGCGGCCACTTCCTCGCTGCTGCCATAGCGCTGCAGCGGCACGCTGGTTCTGCGCGCTTCGCTGGCCGGCAGGCTGTCGATCCAGCCCGGCAGGACGTTGTTCATGCGGATGTTGTCGGCGGCATGGGTGTCGGCGAATATCTTGGTGAACGACGCCAGGCCGGCGCGGAACACCGCCGAGGTGGGGAACAGCTCGCTGGGCTCGAACGTCCAGGCGCTGGAGATGTTGATGATCACCCCGGCCTTTTGCCGTTGCATGACCGGCGTGACCAGGCGGGTGGGGCGAATCACGTTGAGCAGGTAGGTATCCAGGCCGCGGTGCCAGTCTTCGTCGCTGAGTTCCAGAACCGGCCCACGGGGCCCGTGGCCGGCGCTGTTGACCAGCACATCGATCCGTCCCCAGCGCGACAGCGTGCCTTCGACCAGCCTGGCGAGATCCTCGGCGGACTGATTGCTGCCGGTGATCCCGAAACCGCCCAGCTCTGCGGCCAGTGCCTCGCCCTTGCCCGACGAGGAAAGGATGGCGACCGCGAAGCCATCCGCATGCAGACGACGTGCGGCCGCGGCGCCCATGCCACTGCCTCCCGCGGTGATGATCGCTACTTTTTCTACAGGCATCCTGAAGTCTCCGTTGTGGTCATGGTGATACCAGGCTAGCAGCTGCGCGCCCGGAACCTCCACTTCGCCTGGGTGATCTGCTCGGTTGTCTTGGCTCGACGCAACCCCGGGGACGGATGCGGTATCGACGCTGCCATACGGCGGCCGATAGCCGCGGCCTACCATGGCCGGCCAGCGCCGGTTTATCTGCCCAATGGGCGTGAACCCCGAGCCTGTGGCACACTTGAGAGCCAGTCAAAGCGGGTTGTCCAGCGACACCCATCGCCCGCCCATGCACCGGTGCCGTCGGCTGCCTGCCACGGCCTGCCCGGCAACAGCCCCGAACAAGAGGAAACAGCGTGCATAACGTCGTCATCAGCGGCACAGGCCTGTACACACCGGCCAACAGCATTTCCAACGACGAGTTGGTGGCGTCTTTCAATGCCTACGTGCAACAGTTCAACAGCGAGAACGCCGAGGCCATCGAGCGGGGTGAAATCGAGGCGCTCAGCGAGTCGAACAGCGCCTTCATCGAAAAGGCCTCGGGTATCAAGAGCCGCTTCGTGATCGACAAGCAGGGCATCCTCGACCCGCAACGCATGGTGCCGTACATCGCCGAGCGTGATAACGAGCAGTGGGGCATTCTCTGCGAGATGGCCGTGGCCGCCGCCGAGCAGGCGCTGGCCCGTGCCGGTAAGACTGTCGCAGACATCGATGGCGTTATCGTCGCCTGCTCCAACCTGCAGCGCGCCTATCCGGCAGTGGCTATCGAAGTGCAGGCGGCGCTGGGCATACAGGGTTTCGGTTACGACATGAACGTCGCCTGCTCCTCGGCCACCTTCGGCATTCAGGCGGCAGTGAACAGCGTGCAACTGGGGCAGGCGCGGGCGATCCTGATGGTCAACCCGGAAATCTGTACCGGTCACCTCAATTTCCGCGACCGTGACAGCCATTTCATCTTCGGTGATGCCGCCACGGCGGTGATCATCGAGCGCGCCGATCTGGCGACGTCCGAGTACCAGTTCGAGGTGGTCGGCACCAAGCTGCTGACCCAGTTCTCCAACAATATCCGCAACAACTTCGGCTTCCTCAATCGTGCCGCGCAGGACGGCAGCCAGGCTGCCGGCGACAAGCTGTTCGTGCAGGAAGGGCGCAAGGTGTTCAAGGAAGTCTGCCCGATGGTGGCCGAGCTGATCGCCAGCCATCTGCAGGAAAACCAGTTGGACGTGGCCGATGTGAAGCGTTTCTGGTTGCACCAGGCCAACCTCAACATGAACCAGTTGATCGTTCGCAAGCTGCTCGGCCGTGATGCCGAAGCCCACGAGGCCCCGGTGATTCTCGACACCTACGCCAACACCAGTTCGGCCGGTTCGGTGATCGCCCTGCACAAGAATCAGGACGATCTGCCGGCAGGCTCCCTGGGGGTGCTCAGCTCCTTTGGCGCCGGCTACTCCATCGGCAGTGTGATTCTGCGCAAGCGCTGACCGCTGTGCCGAGCAGCAACCGAGAGGATCGTCGCGCTGCCATGCAACTAAGCGGGGTGCCGGTTCGGCGGAGGTTGCTCCAAGCCGGGGCCGTTCAGGCATGCCGTGTGGTCGAGGCGTTAGGGGAGAGGCAGGCGCTTGCAGGGATGTGAGGGGCGGACGCTTTGCGCTGCCCGCCTCGCGATTGGGCCCCTGGCTGGTGCAGGAGCCTTGGCGGATGGTTACTGCCGGGCCCACTTCAGGAAGGCACTGCGGCTTTCCGGGGTCAGCAGGTTCCACATCTGTTGCAGGGTGGTCAGGGTGGCATCGTTATGGGGCAGGGCGGCGGCCTGGGCAGGTGCCGGATGCAGTGCCACCGGCTGGGCCGCTGCGGCGCTGGCCGTACCAAGCGGTGCAACGGTGGTAGCTTGCGGGGCGATTTCGCTGGAACCCATCAGGGCCGCGAGTGCCGAGACGTTACGGTTGCCGGCTTGTGCCTGCTCACGCTCACCGGTCCGGGTGTTCACAGCCCAGGCGGTAAATTCTTCCTCGAATTTTTTGGCTTCGGTCAGGTTGCTCGGGCGGTCGAACTCGATGCGCCACAGATCCCCAGCCTTGCCGTCGATGTTGAAGATGGCGGTGCGGCCTCGTACCACTTCATGGCTGATGCCACCGGCTACGTCGAAGCCGTTCTTGTAGAACGCCTGCAACTGATAGGCGCCTGGTTCGAGGAGCAGTTGCTTGTCGTCCAGGCCATAAGCAGCGTTTGCGGCGGAGTAGGGTTGGCCGTTGATGCTGCGAATTTCCAGTTCACCGGGCACCACGACGGTCAGCACCTTGCTCTGTGGCTGCGGAGCGCCGGAATACAGTTGGACTTTTGGTTGCTGGGCACAGGCGGCCATCAAGCAGGCCATGGTGATAACGAACAGGCGGCGCATGGAAACTCCTAGGAGTGAAGACCCGCCGACGGCCGGCGGTCTGGGGACAGTTACATTCCGGAAACAAGAATAAGACTGATAGGTGTCATTTAAATGACAAACCGGGCTGTCCAAAGGGAGCAGCCCGGTTTGTGTTCCTTCCAATCCGCTAGCGGGATCAGAAGTCGTAGCGCAGACCCACGGTGAAACCAGAGGCTTTTTCACCCAGCGCTTCGTTCACGCCGTTGACGACCGACTGGCCGGTCGGGTTGGCGGTACGGGACTGGCTCCACGGCGTGTAGGCAACGTTTTCGTCGTTGTCGACCACGGCGTAGTTGGCGTAGACGCGCACGGCCTTATCCAGTTTATGTTCGATGCCCATCACCCACATATCGGCGTCTGCATTGTCGGCGTCGCTGTCGTTGGTCATCCAGGTAGCTTTCAGAGCAGTGTTCTTGGCAATCGCAAACTCGCCACCCAGACCGTAGACGTTGAAGGTACCGGCATCGCGTTGAGCACTGGTAGTGGTGCTGAAACCGCTGAAATCGGTGGTTTGGTAGAAGCCGACCAGCTTGAAGGTGTCGGTGATCTTGTAGGCGGCAGCGGCGCGAATGGAATCAGCCTCGCCGCGCAGGGTGTCTTCTTCTACCTGCTCGTAGGCCAGGGAAGCTTCCAGCGGGCCACCGATGTAGTTCAGCGACACACTGAAGGCATCGCTGTCTTCGTTGTTGGCGGCGGTATCGGTGATGTTGAGCGATTGACCTTTGTACATCGAGTAGGCCACTTTGGCGTTGAAACCGCTGAAGTCAGGCGTGGTGTACTGGATGGTGTTGTCATAACGCTCGTCGAGGCGACCGGCAGTGACGCGTGCCAGGTTGTTCATGTCGCCGACCTGGTCGCCGAACAGGTTGAACGGGCCACGAGCGACCTTGAACGGGCTGTCGAAACGACCGACTTGAATGGCGCCGAAGTTGCCGCCCAGACCAACGAAGGTGTCACGGGTGGCGAAGCTGGTGCCGCCGTCCGAAGAGCCGGTGGTGAAGTTGATCTGTTGTTCGATCTGGAAGAAGGCTTTCAGGTCCGGGTTGATTTCATGGTCACCTTTGAAACCCAGGCGGGACGAGTTGCTCGACAGGTTGGTTTCGGAGTACTTGGCACCGTCGTCGAGGTAATCAACCGATACGTGCGCGCGGCCGTAGATGCTCACGTCTGCCATTGCTGCACCAGGTACCGACAGAGCAGCGCCAACAGCAACCGCAATCAACTTCATCTTCATTGAAAAAAGCTCCTTCGTTTATGAAACGCCGTCAGTGCCGGTGGCATGACATCGTCTGTTTGGACGGAGGCGATTATGGAAATCGGATGTGACAGAAGGCTTGCTGGCGTGTGACGTTTTCGAGTCAGGGGAACTTTTTTAGAATCAAGTAGTTGCACTGAATATCAAGGATTTTTGGCGGGTGTTCGAGGAGGGATCGAAGCGGCGTAATCACGCGGCCGAACCTTATAGATCGATTATTAAAGTTTGAGGATCACTGCGGTTGTGGCGGCCGGCATGCGACGGCATCATGCCTGGCAACCGTCAGCACCTGCTCCGCTTCGCTGGCACCTGCGCAAAGTCGCAGCAGTCCCTGGGCATATTTTTTGTTGGAGCCTTGCCATGACCCTTGTCCTCGCAGATTCCCTGAGCCGCGTGTCGGCTGCGAGTTGGGACGCGCTGTCGACCAGCGCCCAACCCTTCGTGCGCCATGCCTTTCTCGCGGCGCTCGAAGACAGCGGCAGTGTCGGCGGGCATAGCGGCTGGCAGCCGGCGCATCAGTTGTTGCTGGACGAGCAGGGCCAGCCACTTGCTGCCATGCCTGCCTATGTCAAATACCACTCTTGCGGCGAATACGTGTTCGATCACGGCTGGGCGGATGCCTGTCGCCGGGCCGGCATCGCCTATTACCCCAAGCTGTTGGGTGCCATTCCGTTTTCGCCGGTAACCGGCCAGCGGCTGCTGGGCGACCCGGCGGCGGCGGGACAACTGCTCGATACACTGACCGCTTCTCTCGACGAACAGGGGCTCTCCAGCCTGCATGTGAATTTTACCGACGCTGCTGGTGATGCCGTGCTGCAGGGGCGTGACGGTTGGTTGCAGCGTCTGGGCTGTCAGTTTCACTGGCATAACCGTGGCTATCGGGATTTCCAGGATTTTCTCGACACCCTCAGCTCACGCAAGCGCAAGCAGATGCGCAAGGAACGCGAGCAGGTGGCGGGGCAGGGTATCCATTTCGAGTGGCGCGAGGGACAGCAGTTGAGCGAGGCGGAGTGGGACTTCGTCTACCACTGCTATGCCAATACCTACCACGTTCGCGGTCAGGCACCTTACCTGACCAGGGCTTTCTTCAGCCTGCTGGCCGAGCGCATGCCCGGGGCCATTCGCGTGGTGCTGGCCCATCGCGGCGCGCAGCCGGTGGCCATGGCGTTCAGCCTGCTTGGCGGCGACAGCCTGTATGGCCGTTACTGGGGGTGCCTGGCCGAGTTCGACCGGCTGCACTTCGAGACCTGTTTCTACCAGGGCATGCAGCAGGCGATCGCGCTGGGCCTGCAGCGCTTCGATGCGGGTGCCCAGGGCGAGCACAAACTGATTCGCGGTTTCGAGCCGGTGATCACCCACTCCTGGCACTACCTGGCGCATGACGGGCTGCGTGACGCGGTGGCAGGGTTTCTGCGGGAGGAGCGCGAGGGCGTGCTGGCCTACGCCGAGCAGGCGCGGGAGATGCTGCCGTACCGGCAGGCCTGAGCCGGCGCGGTGGCCTGCGGCGGGGAGCCGCAGCGCCGCGACCGATCAGCCGTCGTACCGCCCGCCCCACTCGAGGAAGCGCATCTTGTGGGTTTCACCCTGGCTGTCGGTGTAAACCATGATCACCGGCACGACGCCACGCTTGTCGGAGACGTCAGTGCGGTAGAGGACTTTCTGCACGTCGACTTTCATGCCGTAGTGATAATCCTCGGTCGGCAGGCCGGCGCCCGGTTTGCTCTGAACGTCGGCGGCGAATACGGCTGGAGCGAGGCTGGAAAGCAGAACGGTGACAGCGGTTGCGATTTTCATGATGAGCTCCTCGATCATTTCGATGACAGGCAGCCTGGCCGATACGCTCGGACCGTTGCCTGGTGAGGCTCATATGACCAGCAAAGCCGGCTCGGCAAAAATCGATGCGCTCGTTAGTGTTCATCACGAAAAATGATTATGTTAGCAAGCTAACTATGTAGCTGGTTCGCAATGCGCGGATCACGTCTCGCCAGCGTCAATCGACGCCCACGAAGCCTCCGGTCTGGTGCTGCCACAGGCGCGCATAGAGGCCGCCGCGTTCGATCAGTTCGGCGTGGGTACCGGTCTCGATCACCTGGCCCTTGTCGATCACCACCAGGCGATCCATGCGCGCGATGGTCGACAGCCGGTGTGCGATGGCGATCACCGTCTTGCCGTCCATGAGGTTGTCCAGGCTTTCCTGAATGGCCGATTCGACTTCCGAATCCAGCGCTGAAGTGGCTTCGTCCATCACCAGGATCGGCGCGTCCTTGAGCAGTACCCGGGCGATGGCGATGCGTTGCCGCTGGCCGCCGGACAGCTTGACCCCGCGCTCGCCGACCTGGGCCTCGAAACCGAGGCCGCCCTGGCCGTCGTCCAGCGTGGCGATGAAACCATCGGCACGGGCCTTGCGTGCGGCGACCCAGAGTTGTTCGTCGCTGGCGTCGGGCTTGCCATAGCACAGGTTTTCACGGATCGAGCGGTGCAGCAGGGAGGTGTCCTGGGTGACCACGCCGATGTTGGCGCGCAGGGTTTCCTGGCTGACAGCGGCGATGTCCTGGCCATCGATGAGGATGCGCCCGCTTTGCAGGTCATAGAGGCGCAGCAGCAGGTTGACCAGGGTCGACTTGCCGGCGCCTGACGGGCCGACCAGGCCGATCTTCTCGCCAGGGCGAATGTCGATGCTCAGGCCACTGAGCACACCGCCTCTCTTGCCATAGTGGAAATGTACGTCATCGAAGCGCACGCCGCCTCGTTGCACCTGCAGGGCGGTGGCACCTTCGCGGTCGAGCACGTCGCGCGGCTGGACGATGGTCTGCATGCCGTCCTGCACGGTGCCGACGTTTTCGAAGATGCCGTTGACCACCCACATGATCCATTCGGCCATGTTGTTGATGCGGATCACCAGGCCCAGCGCCAGGGCGATGGCACCGGTGCTGATCAGCGACTCGCTCCACAGCCACAGGGCCAGGGCGCCGGTGCCGACGATCAGCAGGCCGTTCATGCAGGTGATCAGGAAGTCCAGGCTGGTGATGGTGCGCGACTGCAGGCGGAATTTGTCGAGCAGTTCCTGCATGGCCTCCCGGGCGTAGGTTTCTTCCTCTCGGGAGTGGGCGAACAGCTTGAGGGTGGCGATGTTGCTGTAGCCGTCCACCACCCGGCCCATGACCTTGGAACGCGCTGCCGAGGCGGCGGCCGAGCGGGCCTTGATGCGCGGCACGAAGTACCAGAGCGCGGCGCTGTAGCCGATGATCCACAGTGACAGCGGCACCACCAGGCGCAGGTCGGCAGCTGCGAACAGGTACAGTGCGCTGCCGGCGTACACCACCACGTGCCATAGGGCGTCGATCACCTGCATGGCCGAGTCGCGCAGCGATGGCCCGGTCTGCATGACGCGCTGGGCGATACGTCCGGCGAAGTCGTTCTGGAAGAAATTCAGGCTCTGCTTGAGCACGTAACGGTGATTCTGCCAGCGAATCAGGTTGGTCAGCCCCGGGTTGATCGCCTGGTGGGTAAGCAGATTGTGCAGGCCGAACACCAGCGGTCGGATGATCAATGCCACCAGCGCCATCCACAGCAGTTGGTTGCGGTGTTCGGCGAAGAAGGTGCGCGCATCGCTGGTCGCCTGGGCCATGTCGATCAACTGGCCGAGAAAGCTGAACAGTGCCACTTCGATCAGCGCCGCGAAGAAGCCGATCACCAGCACGGCGATCATCAACGGCCACACCTGCTTGAGGTAGTGGGCGTAGAAGCGCAGCATGCCGTCGGGCGGTGCTACATCAGGGCTGGGCTTGAAGACGTCGATCAGATTTTCGAAGCGGCGGAACAACATGGGGCACAGTCTGCTCTGGCGGGTGGGCGGGTGTTTCACGTGTTGCTACCGACAGGCGTGACCGGCCGGCTGGAATGCTGAAAGGCGTGAGCGCTCGGCTCGGGGGGCAACCCGCACGCTCTGGCACGCGGGTTCACCCGCAAAGGGTAGCAGTATCAGAGGCGCTTGGCGTCGAGAATCACCACCGGGTCAACCGGTACGTTCTGCTGACCAGCGCGGTTGGCCGTACGCACCTGGGCGATGCGGTCGACCACTTCCATGCCGCGGGTCACCTTGCCGAAAACGGCATAGCCAAAGTCACGCGAACCGTGGTCGAGAAAGGCGTTGTCGCTGTGGTTGATGAAGAACTGGCTGGTCGCCGAATCCCGTGCCTGGGTGCGTGCCATGGCCAGTGTGCCGCGCACGTTGTGCAGGCCGTTGTCGGCTTCGTTCTTGATCGGCGCACCGGTGTTCTTCTGGCGCATGCTCTCGTCGAAGCCGCCGCCTTGCACCATGAAGCCCGGGATCACGCGATGGAACTGGGTGCCTTTGTAGAAGCCGCTATCCACGTAGGCGAGGAAGTTCTTGGTGCTGATCGGTGCTTTCTGCTCATCGAGCTGAACTTCGATTTCGCCCAGGCTGGTGGTCAGCAGCACCACCGGGTTTTCGGCGGCCATGAGCTGGGCGGTGAACAGCAGCGAGCAAAGGGTGAGGGCGAGTTTCTTCAACATCGTGGTCGAGTCCTAGGGTGAGGTGACTGCAGTGTTTTCGACTTCATACAGAAAGGCAAGCGAGCCGGGGACAAGTGCCCCCTGATCAGGCCAGCGCTGGCGGCGAGGCGAAGGCCGCATTGAGCGGGGCCGCGTCGAAGCGTTGAATCAGGTCGGTGAGGATCTGCGTGGCCGGTCCCAGGGCCTTGTCCTTGCTGGCATAGAGGAAGAACACCGGGCTGCGGCTGCCGCCTTTTTCCAGTGGCAGGGGCTTGAGCAGGCCATCGCTCAGTTCACGCTCGATCATGTGACGTGGCAACCAGGCGAAGCCCAGGCCGTTGCCGACGAAGGTGGCGGCGGTGGCCAGGCTGCCCACCGTCCAGCGCTGTTCGGCACCAAGCCAGCCGACATCACGGGGTTGATGGCGCCCGGAGTCGCGGATTACCACCTGCATCTGGGTTTCCAGGTCCTGGAAATTCAGCTGGCGTTGCAGGCGGTGCAGGGCGTGATCGGGGTGGGCCACCGCGATGAACTCGACCGGGCTCATTTCCGAACCGAGAAAACCGGGAATGTTGTAGCCGCTGATGGCCAGGTCGGCGACACCTTCCTTGAGCACTTCCTCCACCCCTGAGAGTACCTCCTCGCGCAGCCGCACGCGGCAGCCACGGCTCTGCGGCATGAAGGCGGTGAGGGCCCGCACCAGTCGCGCGTTCGGGTAGGCGGCATCGACCACCAGGCGAACCTCGGCTTCCCAGCCCTGTTCCATGTGGTGGGCAAGGTCTTCGAGCTGGCTGGCCTGCTTGACCAGTTGTCGGGAGCGACGCAGCAGCACGTCACCGGCCTCGGTCAGCACCGCCTTGCGCCCATCGATACGCAGCAGCGGTACGCCGAGCTGCTCCTGCATGCGGGCCACCGTGTAGCTGACCGATGACTGAGAACGGTGCAGCACTTCGGCGGCCTGGGCGAAGCCGCCGTGGTCGACAACCGCTTGCAGGGTGCGCCACTGATCGAGGGTTACGCGTGGGGCCTTCATTTCATCTCCTTCGCCGGTCCCTGTGCACGGGGTGGGGACTGGCCCTAAACTGGCCGCTCGTCATTGGAGGCTGGCCATGAGAACACTCTGTTGCGCGCTGATCGCCCTGCTGCCGCTGGCAGCCCAGGCCTATCCCATCGAACTCGAGAAGCAGCTCAATGGCGCCGAGGTATCGGCCAGCTCCCAGGAAATCGACCACAACATGGCAGCGGTGCGGGTGCAGAACTACGGCGAAACGGCAGCGTCCTGCAAAGCGGTATTTCGCAACGGCCCGGAAGCGCCAAGAGCGCGTAGCGTGAACCTGGCAGCAGGGCAGAGCGGCAACCTGACGGTGAAATTCGCCCGCAGCATCATCCGTCTGCGCGTCCAGCTGACCTGCGAGCCACAGTGATCCACGGCTTGGCAGCCTAGGGGCTGCGTTCGAACAAATCAACTTCATCGATATTTAGTGGTGGATATTTACGCTTTATTATCGAGCCTCGTTTATCTAGCCTCGCCTTCATCGTTCGATTTCCGCCTATCGATGGAGCCATCCCATGGCCGGACTATTGGTGATTGAAAGCAGTGCGCGGCAGTGTGGTTCGGTGTCACGGCGCCTCACCGAGGACTTTCTGGCGCGCTGGCGGGAGAGGCGTCCAGGCGATCCTGTCTGCCGTCGTGATCTGGGCATGGAACCGCTGCCCCATCTCGATGCCAGCCTGCTCGACGCCTGGACGCAGCCGGTTGAAAACCATGGTCCCGGCGAGTGCGCGGCGCTGCAGCGTGCCAATCGGCTGAGCGATGAGCTGCTGGCTGCCGATGTACTGGTGTTGGCCGCGCCGATGTACAACTTCGCCATTCCCAGCACGCTCAAGGCCTGGTTCGACCATGTGGTGCGCGCCGGGGTGACCTTTCGCTACAGCGAAAACGGTCCGCAGGGCTTGCTGCATGGCAAGCGCGCGTTCGTGCTCACCGCCCGTGGCGGCCTCTATGCGGGCGGCGGCCAGGATCACCAGGAACCCTATCTGCGCCAGGTGCTGGCGTTCATGGGCATCCATGACGTCACCTTCATTCATGCCGAAGGCCTCAACCTTGGCTCCGGGTTCCTGGACAAGGGCCTGGGCGACGCCGAACGGCGCCTCGACCAGGTTATCTGACGTCAACCTCCACCTGCACGCAGTGCCCAGAGTGCCCGTAGAGAACAGCTGCCTGCGAGCCCAGGCCACCCGTGCGCCGCCTGGTTCGCGATTGGGCTGCGCGGGTGATTGTTTGCCGGGCGCTGAACCGTTATGGTGCGCCGCCGTTCGTGGCGCGTCGCTGACGTGTCCGCCTGCGCCATGCCGGCGCCGTTGTCGCGGCTGCCTGATAGGCTGAGCGGGGCGGGCGATTTTCTTTTCTTCGAGGTGCGCGATGACGCTTTCCGGACGTGGTGTGGTGTTTTCTGTCGGCGCCTCGATCCTGTTCGCCCTGATCCCTGGCTACGTACAGATGCTCACCCCCCTGGATGGCTACCAGGTATTCGCCCAGCGTGTACTCTGGTCGATTCCGGCGGTGTTGCTGCTGGTCACCGTGTTGCGCCAGTGGCCGGTACTGGCCGCCGTGCTGCAACGGCTGCGCAACGAGCCGCTGCTGCTGGCCGCCTTGCCGCTGTCCGCCGCGCTGATTGGCGTGCAGTGGTTCCTGTTCGTGTGGGCGCCGCTCACCGGGCACATGCTGGATGTTTCGCTGGGTTATTTCCTGCTGCCGCTGGTCATGGTGCTGGTCGGTCGGCTGTTCTACGGCGAGCGCCTGCGCCCCTTGCAAAGGATCGCCGTGGCCTGCGCCCTCGCCGGGGTCGTGCATGAGCTATGGCGTTCCCAGGCGTTTTCCTGGGTGACGCTGGTCACCGCGCTGGGTTACCCGCCGTATTTCATGCTGCGCCGCTGGATGCGCCTCGATGCCCTGTCCGGGCTGATCCTGGAGATGCTGATGCTGGCGCCACTGGCGATCTGGATGATCCTGCAGTGGGCGCCGGACAACGTATTCGGCGAATTCCCGCGACTGTGGTGGCTGGTGCCGGGCATGGCGCTGCTGGGCACCATCGCGCTGGCGGCCATGATGGTGTCGTCGCGGCTGCTGCCGCTGGGGCTGTTCGGCATCCTCAGCTACGTGGAACCGGTGCTGTTGTTCATGGTCACGCTGCTGTTCCTGGGCGAGCAGTTCGACGCCGAGCAGTTCTTCACCTACCTGCCGATCTGGTTGGCGGTAGTGCTGGTGGGCTGGGACAGCGGGAGATTGTTGATCAAGCAATGGCGCATGCGCCCACCGGCCTGAGGTGTGGCCAGCGCGGGACTGTCTTCAGCGCCGCTCCTCGACAGCCATGCGCACCGCCAGAGTCGCCAGCACGGTTCCCATCAACCAGCGTTGCACGCTCTGCCACAGTGGCTTGTTGACGAAGAATACCGCGATGGAACCCGCCATGATGACGATCAGCGCGTTGACGCTCACGCTGATGACGATCTGCGTGAGGCCAAGCAGCAGCGACTGCGTCAGCACGCTGCCATGGCCGGACGGTTCGATGAACTGTGGCAGCAGCGACAGGTACATGACGGCGATCTTGGGGTTCAGCAGGTTGGTCACGAAGCCCATCATGAACAACCTGCGCGGGCTGTCCTTCGGCAGGTCGCGTACCTGGAACGGCGAGCGGGCGCCTGGCCTGAGCGTCTGCCAGGCCAGGTAAAGCAGATACAGCGCACCGCCGATCCGTAGCACATCGTATGCGTAGGGAACCGCGAGCAGCAGCGCGGTGATGCCCAGCGCCGCGCACAGCATGTAGAAGACGAAGCCCAGCACCACGCCGCCCAGCGACATCAGCCCGGCCATTCGCCCCTGACAGATCGAGCGCGAAATGAGGTAGATCATGTTCGGGCCGGGCGTCAGCACCATACCCAGCGAAATCAGGGCATAGGCAAGCAGGTTGGACGCTTCGGGCATGATGCAACTCCTGGGATTTCTTGGCGGCCGGGTGGTCAGGACGTGCCTGCGCGAGTCGCCGCTCCTGACGGCCATGGTAGGCCGTCAGGAGCGGCTCGGTTAGATACAGATCGGCGAGCAAACCGGCATACACACGGGGCGCCGAGCGGTTGATCGGCCCGCAAGCGCCAGTTGCAGGCGGGTCGGCCGTTGATTGCCGTGAAGGCAGGGGCTAGGCGTGCCGGCTGGCAGACACGTCGGTTCGGCCTCGCCGGTCTGCCGGTGGGCGAAAGACGCTTTTCAGCCATCGGTTGGGAGAAAGCATTCGGCCCCGGGGCGCGAACGCGGTACCCTATGCGGCTGATTCGACATTTGCATCGAGGTTGCCCCGTGTTTGCCCAATTCACCCTGCATGAACGCCTGCTCAAAGCCGTGGCCGAGCTTAATTTCGTCGAGCCGACCCCGGTACAGGCGGCGGCGATTCCGCCTGCGCTGCAGGGCAAGGATCTGCGCGTGACCGCCCAGACCGGTAGTGGCAAGACCGCTGCCTTCGTGCTGCCGATGCTCAATCGCCTGCTCGGCGACGGTAATTCCAGGCAGCGCCTGAGCGTACGTGCACTGATTCTGCTGCCGACCCGCGAGTTGGCCCAGCAGACCCTCAAGGAAGTTGAGCGCTTTGCCCAGTACACTTTCCTCAAGGCCGGTCTTGTCACGGGCGGCGAAGACTTCAAGGTGCAGGCCGCCATGCTGCGCAAGATCGACATCCTGATCGGCACCCCGGGGCGTCTGATCGAGCACGCCAATGCCGGCAATCTGCTGTTCGAGGACGTGGAAATGCTGGTGCTGGACGAAGCCGACCGCATGCTCGACATGGGCTTCGCCGAAGACGTGCTGCGCCTGGCCGAACTCTGCGGCAACGAACACCAGACCCTGCTGTTCTCCGCCACCAGTGGCGGCGCCGGCCTGCGTGAAGTGGTTGGCAAGGTATTGCGCGAGCCGTTGCACCTGCAGCTCAACCGGGTCAGCGAACTGGCCGAGGGCACCCGCCAGCAGATCATCACCGCCGACCACAACTACCACAAGGAACAGTTGGTCGAGTGGCTGCTGAGCAACGAGGCCTACGACAAGGCGATCATCTTCACCAACACCCGCGCCCAGGCCGATCGCCTGTACGGCAAGCTGGTGGCCAAGGAATTCAAGACCTTCGTGCTGCACGGCGAGAAGGACCAGAAGGATCGCAAGCTGGCCATCGACCGCCTGCGTCAGGGGGCCGTGAAGGTGCTGGTCGCCACCGATGTGGCCGCCCGTGGTCTGGACGTCGATGGGCTGGACCTGGTGATCAACTTCGACATGCCGCG
Organism: Phytopseudomonas flavescens; assembly: GCF_900100535.1. Taxonomy (GTDB): domain Bacteria; phylum Pseudomonadota; class Gammaproteobacteria; order Pseudomonadales; family Pseudomonadaceae; genus Aquipseudomonas; species Aquipseudomonas flavescens. The sequence continues at coordinate 328,620 of NZ_FNDG01000001.1, read as the reverse complement.
CTCCGGCGACGATTACGTGCATCGGGTCGGGCGCACCGGGCGTGCTGGCAGCGAAGGCACTGCGATCTCGCTGATCACTCACAACGACTGGAACCTGATGTCGAGCATCGAGCGCTACCTCAAGCAGCGTTTCGAGCGGCGCAGCATCAAGGAGCTGAAAGGCACTTACCAGGGGCCGAAGAACCTCAAGGCGTCCGGCAAGGCCGCCGGGCCGAAGAAGAAAAAGGTCGACCCGAAGACCGGTAAGAAGCTCGCCAAGAAACCCGCTGCGAAAACCCCGGCCAAACGCAATACGGTCAACAAGCCGAAGAGCGATGCGCCGACCCTGGTCAGCCAGGACGGTTTGGCGCCGCTCAAGCGCAAGGCACCTTCCGCGGACGCCTGATCCGCGGGCCCGCCGCCGGCGCCTTACCTGTCGTGCCGGCGGCTGGCCAGCCTCATTGCATCTGTTCCTCGACCTCGCCGCCGATCGCTTCCAGCTCGCGCAAGCGCTGGTCGTACGCCTCGCAATCGGTGGCCAACCTGTCCGCCGCGGTGTCCGGCTCGGCTTCCTTGAGTTCCTGGCGCAGCAGCGCGGCCCGCTGGGGATCGCGCTGGGTGATTTCCTCGACCTTGGCCGCCAGTTCCTGGGCCTTGGCGGCGGCTTCGTCGGCGGTGCAGGCCTGGGCCAGGCCGACGTCGACCGCAAGGGCCAGGCAACAGAGTGACGCGACATGCTTGATCATGCTCAAGTCCTCACATTCAGCAGGGTCATGTCCTGCGGTTGAGTCGCTGTCGAGTGACAAGGTTCAGGCTTTCGAACGCTATGTCACTTGCGCTGATCCAGGCTCCTGACTGTCAGGTCCAGCGCCTTCTGCATGTCCAGCCTGGCCGAGCGCCCGATGTCCTTGTCGTTCAGGTCGAAGCCGCGTTCGGACGGCAGGATGGGCGCCGTCAGGTCGTCGGCATCGGTAGGCTCGAAGTCGAATTCTTCGCCGATGGTCATCGCGCTGCGGCGTAACAGCATGCGCAACTGGTCGGGGTGCAGGGCAGGGTTGATCGACATCATCGCCGCGACCACGCCCGCCACCAGGGGGGTGGCGTAGGAGGTGCCGCAATGCACGCTGCCCTGCTGGTTTTCAGCGGCGCTGGAGGCCCGTACGCAGGCTGTCGCGGTGATGTCGACGCGGGTATCGATATTCGAGGAGCTGCGCCGAGTGACGTAGGCCGGGTCGTCCACCGCGACGTCCTTGCGCTCGCTGCGCTGGTGGCCACCGACCACGAACAGTTGCTCGGTGACGAAGGAGGAGGGCAGGCGGTAATCGTCGGCGCCGGAGAAGGACGCACCGTTGCCGGCGGAGTTGATCACCACCACATCCGGGTGTTCGCGACGCAGCCACAGGAAAAACTCCTCCAGCAGTTCCTCGTAGCCGCTCATCGCGATGCCCGAGCGCACCAACGAGTCTATCTCGTCGCCATGGATGTTCTTGGCGCCGACGCGGTGGATACCCCAGCTCCAGTTGAGCACCCGCACGCCGTCTTCGACCAGGTTGACCGACGCAGCGATGTTGGCAGTGATGCCTGCGTCCGAGTTGCGATCGACGATCACCTCGAAGCCCGGGCCGGCACCGTCGAGGCCACGCAGGAAACCGGTGTTGCCGCCCTTGTCCCAGCGTGCGGCGAGAATGCCCGCCACGGTGGAGCCGTGGCCATCCGCCTTGTCGGCATCACGGCTGTACAGACGGGTATGGGGGGCATTGCCCTCGCGTTCGGCAGCACCAAGGTAGTCCTTGAAGTCGGGCGCGTCGAAGTCGACGTTGCGTTCGATCAGCCCGATGCGCACCGGTTTGCTGTCGATGGGCGAGCGCTTCGACGCAATGCGTCGTTGGTAGTAGTTCACCGCATCGAGAAAACGATTCGCCGCCCATTCCTGTTCGTCGAGATGATCCGCCGCGGACTCGCCTGCCGGTGCTTCCTGCTCTTCCGCCGAGGACTCCTCGATCACCACGGCATCCACGCTCAGCTCGCTGCCCAGGCGCAGCACCAGGGCGTCGCGCTGGACAAGATCCTTGGCGGGCAGGCGCAGCTGGAAGGTATTGAGCGGGGGAATCGCGCCGACCACTTCAGCGCCATATTTCTTGGCCAGCGCCTTGACGGTGTCGAGCCCCTGCGCATCCTCCTCGATGACCACACTGACCAAGTCGACATAGGTGTTCAGGCCATCCATGTTCTTGGCCACCTCACCAGGCTTGGCTGCCAGCACATGGCTGCCGGCCATGGACAGCCACACCGGATTGCTCACTGCGTCACCCTGTTGCAGCCATAGCGGGCCGCTGCGGTAGCCGTCGCTGTCCAGGTTGATACGCAGGCCATCGCGGCGGTCCACTGCACTGGCGGGCAGCGGCTTGCCATCGAGCAGCACCTGCAGCTCGCCGTCGGCCATGCCTCGGGCATCGAGGCAGAAGGTCTGGCGCTGGCGATCCTGCACGTCTTCACAGCGGTACAGATGCTTGAGCCGCAGCGGCTCGGCCGCCGGTACCGACGGCGCGATGGTTGCCAGAAGCAGGGCGCTGAGAACGGGGCGCAGCGGTGGCCGGCGGAGCATGGGTGAGTCCTTTGCGAAGGGGGCGATGCGCCTCAGACTGGTGCCGTTTGCCTTGGTTCAGGCTGCGTTTGGGCAGATAGGGCGAACCTTGCTCTACGCCGCGACGTCACAGCTTCACAGGCGCCCGCGTGCGCCGCATCCGATAGTCCCATCGGGTGCCGGAATGCTGGGAGACGATGCGATGACCACTCAAGGCAAAACCCACAACTGGGATCTTATCGAGCGCATGTTGCACGCCGTGCAGAACAGCGCAGGGCAGGCGTTCGTCCCGCGCCGCTGTGCCGAGGAACTGGCCGAGGCCCTGCAGCAGGCCGGCCAGCAGGTGCAGGACGTCGACGGGCTCAAGGCCCAGGCCGACCGCTACGAAGCCTCTCTGCTCGCTGCCGGCTTCATCGAAGCGCGCCCGGAGGGCGAGGGCGGCAATGGCGAAAACTTCGTTCTCACCCCGCGCGGTTCCCAGTTGCTGAGCATGATCGACAGCACCTTCCCCGGTGAGCAGCACCCGCGCGAGGTGCTCGACCAGTACGGGCTGGCAGCGCTGACTCCTGAAGTGTTCGATGGGCTGGGGCCGGAGGCGACGCGGGTCTGAACACGCGCAACCGTTGGGCCGGCTCATGGCAGCGGATGCCAGGAGCCGGCGACCGTGGTGGACAGGCCGTATCACTACCGCTATACCAACTGGCTACGGAGGCAACGGGTGGCCACTATGCGCATGATGGGCTGGGTGTTGGGATTGGTGCTCGTCGCATGCGAGGGTGTGGCTGAAGAGCTCAGGGTCGGTTTCGGTACTCACAAGCCACCTTATGTATTCGAAAGGCAGGGCAGGGGGCTCGAATACGACGTGGTCGTCGCTGCGGCGCGGGCCGCCGGCCTCACCATCAGGCCTTATTACTCGCCCATGGAGCGCCTGCAGCGGTCGTTCAGCCTGGGAGAGATCGATGCCATGACCACCACCAATGCCCAGGGCGGCGCGGCACCTTTCTATTCGCAGCCGTACATCTACTACCAGAACGTCGCCATGTCATTGGCGGCCCGCGACTACCGTATCGAGCGCATCAGTGACCTGCGCCACTATTCGGTTCATGCCTTTCAGCGCGCGCGCTTCCTGCTCGGCGACGAGTTTCGCAAGATGGCCGAGGGGAACCCGCGCTATCACGAGGAGGCCCAGCAGATCGCCCGTAACCGGCTGCTCTACAGCGGGCGCGCGGATGTGGTGATTGGCGACCGACGCATCCTGCGTTACTTCAACCGCGAGGTGTATGCCCAGGTGGATGTCGGCCAGCCCGTCATCGAGTACCGGCTCTTTCCTGCCACGGCCTACCACCTGGGGCTGCATGACGAGGCAATGCGCGACCGTTTCGACCAGGGGCTGGCAGCCATTCGCGCCAGCGGCGAATACGCCGAGATCGAGCGACGCTACGCGATGTATTGAGCCTGGCCGCGTCGTTCACTGGGCCAGCTCAGCGCTGTCTTCCTCTGCCTGGGCCGCCAGCAGCTCGGCTTCCATCGGCCGGGTCTCGACCCTGAAATCGGTGATTTCGATGGAGCCTTTACCTTCGCCCAGCAGATGAAAGGAAAACGCCTTGCGCGTATCGAGGTTGTCGAAGGCGAAGCTGAGCGCCACTGGCTGGCCTTCCTTGAGCAGGGGAATGTCCGGGATGTTGATCAGCACGTCGCGGTCGAACTCCTTGGTCTTCAGGTGCAGCGATGCGCCTGACTCGGCCATCTTCAGGGCGTTGATGCTCAGGGTCACGGTCGTCTGCGTGCCTTTCGGCAGCTCCAGGTACTGCGCGCCAATCAGGTTGTCGGCCCAGTCGTCGCCGGGCGTGCTACGCAGGCGAATACGCTGGTTGCTGGCGAACTGCAGCGATTGGTCGCCCTGGCCATCGCTGAGCGAAGCATCCAGCAATTGCGCGCGCTGACTCACCAGGCGCGCCGCCTTGCCGCTGACGTGGCCCAGGTAATCGGCGTGATCACTGATGAAGCCGTGGCTGGCATAGCGGCGGCAGACCTGCTGGAAATTGCATTCGATGAGTGTGCCGCGACCGTCGTGCTCACGCAGCAGGCCGTTGGTGTAGGAGATGATCTCGCGGCCCTGGGCATAGTCACGCAGCATCGAGCGACCGGCGATATCCGCAGGCAGTGGCAGGGCGAAATAGTCGAGCACCGAGGCGGTAAGATCGACGTGCCCGTACACGCCTTGCTTGAGCGATGGCAAGCGCGAGCGCTCCGGCGCGAGCATCAGGTTGAAGCCCCAGGCCGAGGCCAGGCGCACGTTCTCGATGCCGTGTGACTCATCTGAGGTGACGATCACCAGTGTGTCGTCGAGCACCCCGCGTTGCTCCAGGGCATCGAGGAAATCGGCAATCGCGTCGTCCAGGTAGGCGATCGCGGCCTGCTTGGCGGTGGGGTGACGGTCGAGGTAATCGACAGGGGCCGAATAGGGCTGGTGGGTACCGACGGTCAGCAGGGTCAGCATCCACGGCGCATTCCGCTCACGCAGGCCATCGAGATAGGACAGTGCCCCTTCGAAGTAGGAGCGATCATCCATGCCCCAGGCGAAGTCGAGGTAGGGCGTGTTGCGGAACCAGTCGCGGCCCAGCGTCTTCTCGAACCCCATGCGCGGCATGATCTGGTCCTTGGCCATGAAGCGCAGCCCGGCCCCCTGCAGGAAATGCGTGCTGAAACCCTGTTCACGCAATTGCGCTGGCAGGCACTGGGCGCTGCGCTCGGGGTTGGTCAGTAGTTCGAGGCCTTTCGGCGTCCCCGAAGCGAGCTTGTCGTAGTCACCACAGAGCATCGCGTAGAGTCCGCGAATGGTCTGGTGGCCGTGCAGCACGTAATCACTGGTCAGCATGCCGCGCTCGGCCCACCCGCTCAGGCGCGGCATGGGATCGGCCCGGTAGCTGCTGCCGATGGCCTGGCGACTGGCGGCGATATAGGCGCCGGGAATGCCCTCGAGGGTGATGATCAGTACGTTGCGCGCTTGCCCGGGTTCGCTCAGCAACGGCATACCGTCCATGTCCAGCCGGGTCAGGCCGGTGATGTCTGGCGGGCTGCCCGGCTGGCCCCTGGCGCTCCACTCCTCGATGCCGACGCGGGCGCTGCTGATGCCCTCTGCCAGCCACTTGTGCGGCAGGTTGAACTGCAACCACTGATCCGCTTCGCTGGGGCTGCGGTACTGATAGATAGCATGGGCCGCCAATAAGCCGAGCGGCAGGAGCAGCCAGGCGGGCGATGGTTTGCTGACGCGCCGTTTGCGGCCGATGGCCAGGAGCACGAAGAACGCCAGGGCAGCGGAGATCAGCCCGCCAGTCAGCCAGGGATGGGTGAGGCCGCCACCTTGGGTCGAGTGGCTGAGGAACTGTGCATCGGTCAGGTAGTGCAGGTCTGCCGGTTCCGGCATGCGGCCCACGGCACTGACCAGCTCGATGGTGCCGAGGTTGAGCGTCACCCAACCGATAATCAGCGGGATGCCCAGCAGCAGGCCGCGGCGCAAGACCAGCCACAGCAGCAGGCTGCCGACGGCCAGGTCCGAGAGATAGCCGAAGGGGTGCGACCAGCCCAAGGTGTAGCGACTGACAAGCGGAAGCACGATGAACAGGACAACCAGCGCCGCCGGGGCACTGACAGGCCGCTGCAGCCATGGGCTGGAAAAACGCACGTATATTCCTCAGGCAATTGCCGGTGATCGACATGCCCACTGGGCCCTGTCACATCGATTTACTGCGTGGCAATCGGAAACGACATCGGGTCGGTGAGGACCGACTGCGCGAAATGCAGGCTGACATCATTCTGAAACATGCGTGTGTTGACCGCTAGCGGTAAGCGTTCGAGGCGAGAGATAAGTCGTTCAAATCATTGCCCGGGCGGGCGAGGGGAAGGGTTGCCGACCTGGCGCCTGGCATGCAGGCGCTGCAGGTCGATACAAACCGCTGTCACTTCTTGGCGATGGTGATGTGGCGGCTAGCCGGGCCGTTGGTCTGGCCGCTCACGCCTTTGGCGATCTCCTGGATCTTGCCACCGGACTGGAGAAACGCCGCTATCTGGGCGTTGATCGATTCGCTGGTTTCGACAGCTGGGGCGGGTTTAGCTTTGCTCTGGGATGCTTTGACGCGCATGACGGCCATTTAACCTACTCGAGAAATCAAGATGGCCGCCTATCATACCACCGCGAGGCCCTTCGCTGTTCACTCATTGACCAATGGGCAGAAAATACCGCCGACCCCGACTGCGCGGCAGAGAATACGCCGGGCGAGTCGGGTAGACTGCGGCCCTGGAAATGAGAGTGGGCACCATGGCTGTTATCGGACGTATGAATTCCCTGCAGGTGGTCAAACACACCGACTTCGGTTTGTACCTGGACGGTGGGGCGGATGGCGAAATCCTGCTGCCCAAGCGTTACATCCCCAAGGAGACGCCGAGCGAGGTGGAGGACTGGCTCAACGTGTTCGTCTACCTGGACAGCGAAGACAAGTTGATCGCCACCACCGAGAAACCCAAGGTACAGGTCGGCGAATTCGCCAGCCTCAAGGTGGTCGATATCAACCGCGTCGGCCTGTTCCTCGACTGGGGGTTGCCCAAGGACTTGCTGCTGCCGCATTCCGAAGAGAAGCGCCCGCTGCAGATCGGCGATTACTGCGTCGTCCACGTGTTCGTCGACAAACGCAGCCGCCGTCTTACCGCGACCGCCCGCCTGGATCGCTACCTGGACAAGCTGCCAGCCACCTACCAGGTGGGTGAAAAGGTCGATCTGTTGGTGGTCGAGGCTACCGACATGGGTTTCAAGGCGATCATCAACGGCAAGCACTGGGGGCTGATCCACAAGAACGAAGTGATCGGTTTCATGCGTGCCGGCATCCGCCAGCCAGGCTTCATCAAGGAGATGCGCAGCGACGGCAAGATCAGCCTCAGCCTGCAGCCGATCGGCCAGCAGGCGGCAAACGGCCTCAGCGAGCAGATTCTCGATCGCCTGCGCGAAGGCGGCGGGGTTCTGGAACTCAGCGACAAGAGCTCGCCGGAACGTATCAGCGCCATGTTCCGGGTCAGTAAAGGAAACTTCAAGAAGGCCATTGGCGGCCTCTACAAGCAGGGGCTGATCCACATCCACGAAGACCGCATCGAACTGGTCGAGTGACCGCCCTGTGCCGTGACGGGTCAAAAAGCGCTTGAGCGGCGCGCTTCGCTTGCTGAATAATGCGCGTCACGCCGGTGTAGCTCAGTCGGTAGAGCAGCGCACTCGTAACGCGAAGGTCGTAGGTTCGATTCCTATCTCCGGCACCAGTCAAGAAACGCCATTGAAACCCGCATCAAGCGGGTTTTTCTGTTTCCGGGTCTCGCCCGAGTGGCCGGGTAACCCTGAGGTCCACGCTGCGCCTGTGGATTGCCTGTGGAACGGTTGCGGCAGTGGCCTGCCGGGCCGCGGGTGCGAAGAGTGCAGTGGGTTCCGGGGCAGTCCGGCACCATGCTTGCAGTGCGACGCTACATATGTCGATACAAAGCCAGGCCCTTCAGGCCGGTTGTTTTGACGAATTTTTTACATGTGCCATCGCCATAATCGCGTCGTTTTCAGCGGCTGCGAGGGCAGCCCCGTTTCGGTTGTCGATGAGTGAGGCGTACATGAAGTCTGCAATGAAGTACCTGGCGATCGGCGCTCTCGGTGTCATCGTCCTCAGCGGTTGTGATGCTGCGCAAGACGCGGCGAACAAGGCCGTCGAGGAGGCCAAGGAAAGTGCCACGCAAATTGCCAAGGATGCGTTCAGCGATTCGGCGAAGCAGCTCAGCGAGCAGATCGACGATGCTCAGGAGTCCACCCGGTCCTGGATCGATGGCGAGAGCGACGAGGATGAAAAGTCCACGGACGAAGCCGATGCAGCGCGGCGCGATGAGGCCTGAGCGCCGCAGATGATCGAGCGATGACGGCGATGCTCGCGCTGGATGGCCATGGGCGATTCGCTTCCGTCGTCTGCGGCGCCTTCGCGTGCAGGGACGTCACTACGTCACTACCGGGCCCATTGCGGGTCGGTGGTGAAGGCGATGGTCAGCCAGCGGTTGGGGCCTTCGTCGCCAATCGCTTCGCCGATGGCGTCGCGCAGCCGATCCCAGTCGTCCAGGGTCTGGGCTGGCCAGTCGGCAGGCACGATGAAGTACAGTTCGACCTGCAGTGCGCGGCCCACCTTGGCGACATAGGCCTCATAGCCGACGAAGCCCTGCTGGGCCACCACGCCGGAGGCTACCTCGTCGACGTGCATCTTCAGCGCTGGCGGCGTGACGAGCAGGATATCGGCCATTGCCTGGCGGATCGTCAGCAGTGGCATGGGCAGAATCACCAGGCAGATGATCGCCAGTACCGCCGGGTCGATGTAGGGGCCAAGCCAGCCATAGGTGGTCGAGGCGGTAACCTCGCCCAGCATGAAGGCGATCAACAATGCCAGCGAGATGCTCCCGGACATCACCCAGGCCTTGGCATCCAGGGCCACGAAGTCCGAGCGGATGAGTGTGTTGGCGCGGAACTCCAGGGCGGCCAGGCTGAAGCAGGCGATGGTTGCCACGAGCGCGTAGATGATCGCGAAGCCGAAGTCGAGGGGTTTGCCGCCTGCCAGCAGACTGCCGAGCGCATTGATCAGCGCATACAGCGTCACCCCGCACAGCAACGTGCCGTTGAGCGCCAGCACCATGGGCTCCAGGTGCCAGAAGCCCATATTGAAACGTTCGGCAAGGCGTCGGTTGGCGTCGCTGTTGGACGTGTGCTTGCGGATCAGCGTGGCGACGATCAGTGCCAGGCCACTCATGCTGGCATCGGCGAGCGAGTAGACGCCGTCGAAGACGATGGAGAAGGACCCCGACAAGAGACCAAAGAGGATACCGCCACCCGCCAGCAGCAGGGTGACGGCGATGGATAGGCGCAGGATGCCTTGTTCTGTTTTCATGATCGATTACCGGGTACAGGGGCGAACTGCCAGGCATGGCCCGGCATTTCGAGCAAACTCGAAAACGCTATCTTTCGGCTGGTCGGTGCTCTGGCAACGAGCGCCTGGAGCAGGGGGCGAGTCGTCTGACTACGGGTTCTGAAAGTCGGTTTCGCCCAGGCAGTGCGCAAGCCCGAGGGCGGAACTGGCCAGCTCGATGGATAGCCGCCAGCCAGTATAGGTTAGCGTCAATGCATGAAAAATTGGCGAAGTAGCAAGCCTTCTATGCGTTGGTGCAATGTCGGCGTACGTTGAAACGGGGGCGGGCAGTCTGATCCTGCGCTGTCACAGCCCCGTTTGCCTGACCAGCGCAGCGACCAGAATCCCAGCGGCAATCGCCGGCAGTGGCTTCTTGACCAGCAGCATGACGACTGCCGTACTCAACAGTGCCAGACGTGCGCCGTTGTCGCCCTCCAGCGCCAGGGGCGCCAGCAGTGCCACCAGTACCGAGCCCGACATGGCACTGATGAACTGCTGGGTTCTGAGGTTTATCGGCACGAACGACATGACGAAAATCCCGCCCCAGCGGGTGGCGAGCGTCACCACCGCCATCACGATGACGACGATCATGGCACCGGAACCCGTCGATTCGATCATCATGCTTTCTTCTCCATCCACAGGGCACCGAGCACGCCGCCCGCCAATGCGCCGACGACCACATGGCTGTTGCTGGGTAGATACCAGTAGGCCAGCAGCGAGGCGCCCGCAGCGATCGTCCAGATGATCAGGATCCGCAGGTCCTTCTTGCCGCCGACCACCATGGCCAGCAGAAAGCAGCCCATGACCATGTCCAGGCCGAAGCTCACGGGGTCGTCGATCGCACTGCCGAAGTAGATGCCCAACCAGGTGCCAAGCAGCCAGGCCAACCACAACGCTGTACCGCCGCCGAGCAGCAGCCCCAGTCCTGGCTTGCCAGCACCGAAGGCCTGCATGGACATGGCCCAGTTGGCATCGGAAGCGACCAGCATGACGCCGTAGCGCTTGGCTGGCGGCAGGTTGCTCAGCCAGGGGTACAGGGTTGCGCCCATCAGCAGGTGGCGGGCATTGATGGCGAACACCGTCAGTGCCAGCGGCACCAACGGTATGCGCGCGCCCCACAGATCCAGCGCGGCGAACTGTGACGCTCCGGCGAAGACCAGCGCGCTCATGGCGAGGCTGGTCTCGGTGCTCAACCCCGTCTGCGTGGCGGCCAGCCCGAAAGCCAGCCCGAACAGCACGACGAAGGCTGAAATAGGCAGGAATGCCTTGAATCCATGCCAGGCGATCGAGGCATCGATCGCTTCCAGGTTCTTATCGCTGCTGGACAACCCAGTGCTCCTTTTCTATGTATCCGTGGCGCTCGTGAACGGCGCTCCCTCTGCTATCCGGGCGTGCCGTTCAGGCAGACTGTCGGGCAGTCGGTGATGGAAGAGGGTTACCAAGCGTTCGCCAGCGGCGGGGTACGCGGTGGGATCTGGCGTTTCGAACCGGTCGCCTCGTAGGCGCAGGCCAGTCGCAGCAGCGCCGAGTCATCGTAGGCGCGGCCGGCGAAGGTCAGCCCCACGGGCATGCCGATATCCGCCATCACACCCATCGGCACGGTCACCGTGGGCACGCCGAGGTGGCGAATGGCGAGGTTGCCGTTGGCGACCCAGATGCCGTTACTCCAGGCGATATCGGCGGAAGCCGGGTTGATGTCGGCATCCGCTGGACCCACGTCAGCGACGGTAGGGAAGAGCACGGCGTCGAGCCCGAGCGTGTCCATCCACTGTTCGAGATCGATCTGCCGGGTCTTCTCCAGCCCGCGCAGGCCATCGGGCAGCGTGGCGATCTCGTGCCACGGGGTGATGCCGCGTTCGGCCATGCGCACGTACTCCTCCATCCCGGCGGCCAGACCGTCCTCGCGGTTGGGCAGGGTGCCTGGATCGTGGGGGAAAATCTGCGGCCCATCGACATCCGCCAAACGGTTCAATTTCGGATCGCCATTGGCACGCAGGAAGTCGTCGAAGGCCCAGGCTGACAGTTCCCAGAGTTCGTCATGCAGAAACTCTTTGGAAACCAGGCCACGGTTGAACACCGTCGAGGCGCCAGGGCGGTCGCCCTCGCAGTTGGAAACCAGCGGGAAGTCCACCTCGATCACTTCGGCACCGGCACTTTCCAGCGCCTTACGGGCGTTTTCCCACAGCGCGATCACCGAGGCACGGGTATTGATCCGCTGCCCGGTTGGCCCGCCGATGCCTGGCGACTCGCTGGTGCCTGCGTCCGGGTCGGCATTGATGAACATGCGTGGCACGCCGAAGCGTTTTCCGGCCAGTGCGTCCGCACCCACAGCCAGTGCCTGATAGCGGTCGGGTCTTACCGAGGAGGCGGCGGGGATCGGCACCCAGGGCTGCAGGCGCCACAGATCGCCACGGGGTTCGGGGTCATCGGCGACGACCACGTCCAGCACTTCGAGCAGATCCGCCATGCTCCGCGCGTAGGGCACCACCACGTCCATGGTCGGTGTCAGCGGCCAGTTGCCGCGCACCGAGATCACCCCCCGCGACGGCGTATAGGCGCACAGGCCGTTGTTGGAAGCCGGCCCGCGGCCGCTCGACCAGGTTTCCTCGGCCAGGCCGAAGGCGGCGAAGCTGGCGGCCGTCGCAGTGCCAGCCCCGTTCGAGGAGCCCGAGGCGAACGGTGCGGTCAGGTAGCTGGCGTTGTACGGGCTTTCGGCACGACCATAGACGCCACGCTGCATGCCGCCGTTGGCCATGGGTGGCATGTTGGTCTTGCCCAGGCAGATGGCGCCGGCAGCGCGCAGGCGTTCGACGGTGAAGGCATCGCGGTGAGCGAGCAGATCCTTGAAGGCCGGACTGCCCGAGGCGGCGGTCAGCCCCTTGACCAGGTAGCTGTCCTTGGCCGTGTAGGGGATGCCGTCGAGTGGGCCGAGCATCTCGCCACGGGCGCGGCGGGCGTCGGATGCCTCTGCCTCGAGCAGCGCGTCCGGGTTGCGCACCACCACGGCGTTCAGCGCGGTAGCCGTGTGCGGGCCGTCGTAGGCGTCGATCCTGGCCAGGTAGGCCTTGAGCAAGTCGACTGCCGTGGTGCGGCCTGCCTCGAGCGCGGCGCGCAATTGGGCGATGGACGCTTCTGTTACCTCGATCATGGTGTCACCACTGGTTGCTGACAGGTGGGCGTGCACCTGCATGGGAAGGAGGGCTCGAGCAAAAGCCGGCACGGCCGTCGATTCTAGTGCACTCGGGGCCGTCAGGGCGATTGAGTCGATGGCGATGCGGGCCCGGGCTGGATTGCGTGCGATGTTGTACATTGCCGTTTTCGATCTTCGGTGAGGCACCGCGATGGACAACCCGATCAAGCCCGTGAGCCTGGACAAGGCCTACCGACTGCTCAACCACGGCCCCACGGTGCTGGTGTCGGCCCGCCATGACGGCGTCGACGGCGTGATGGCCGCCGCCTGGGCCTGCGCCCTGGATTTCGATCCGCCCAAGCTGACCGTGGTACTGGACAAGATCACCGCCACCCGTGTGCTGGTCGAGCGCAGCGGCCAGTTGGTCATTCAGGTACCCACGGTCGCGCAACTGGAGCTGACCCATCAGGTGGGCTCGCGCAGCCTCAACGACGAGCCCGGCAAGCTGGCCAATGCCGGCGTGCAACTGTTCGCTCTGGGCGATGAGGATCTGCCTTTCGTCGCAGGCTGCTCGGCGTGGCTCGCCTGTCGCCTGATCGTCGAGCCGCACAACCAGCAGACTTACGACCTGTTCATCGCCGAAGTGACCGAAGCCTGGGCCGATTCGCGGGTGTTTCGCGACGGCCGCTGGCACTTCGAGGACGCCGATCCCGCCTGGCGCAGCATCCATCACGTAGCCGGCGGTCACTTTTATGGGATCGGCGAGGCGCTGAGCCACAAATGATCCGCGCTGCGTGCTGTCTCAGCCAAACGTGGCGAGAAGACGCCATTACCTGGCGCCTGAACGGCTATCGGAGTTCGCGATGAAATCACTGATCGGTTTTACCCTGATGCTGGCTGTGCTGACCGCCACCGACGCATCCGCCGACGAGCGCGCGCCGCAGACCATCCGCGTGATTTCCAAGGCTTACGTCAGCCCGGGCGCCAGCGGCAGCGTCGACACTTACGAGCGTCAGGAGCGGTACAACCTTTATGGCGGTCAGCGCATACCGCAAGGCATCGATTCAAACCGTTATGAAAGTGGCCAGCGCAGTTCGACCATTGAAACCCGGGGCGGGATTCGCCAGCGTATCGAATACCCGAACGGCCAGGAGGTTCAGCGCTATCCGGGGCAGGACAGTCAGCAGTACCAGCAGCGCCGCTGAGCAGCGGCCGTTAGGCTCTGTCCGAAAAGTACCTGCGCTCGGTGATGCTTCGTTAAAGATCGGCTGGAATGCCAGCCCAGCCAAAATGCTCATTTACAGCTCGTAAACTCGAATGCGAGCCCAGTCCGTTCCTCACCGATTTTTGCCTCGCCTGACCTTCGCTCGGAGACTGTTCAGACAGAACCTAGACTTTGGTCTAAAAGGCGGGGAGGTTCGACTAAGGTCGTCTGTCGCAAGCTGAAGGCTGACATACAGTTATTCACACCAGCATCCTGCTGTGGAGGATAACAATAATATGAACGACAGCATTTATCGGCGGATCGAGCAGAGTCCGCACTTCAAGGAGCTAGTAGCCAAGCGCGAGCGATTCGCCTGGATACTTTCCGCCATCATGCTCGGCATCTATGTCGGCTTCATTCTGCTCATTGCCTTCGTGCCCACCTGGCTTGGAACCCGCATCACCGACGGCTCACCGATCACTTGGGGGATTCCCGTAGGAGTCGGGGTGATCCTCTCGGCCTTCGTGCTGACCGGTATCTACGTGCGCCGTGCCAACAGCGAATTCGACAACCTGAACCAGGTCATCCTGGATGAGGTGGGCAAATGATCAGTCGTATCCTCTGCACGCTGGCCCTGATGGCCATGGCCCCCAGCTTGTGGGCCGATGCTCTGACCGGCGACGTACAGCGCCAGGCGGTCAATACGCCCGCCATCCTGATGTTCCTGGTCTTCGTCGGTGGCACGTTGTGCATCACCTACTGGGCCTCCAAGCGCAGCAAGTCGACCGCTGATTTCTATACCGCAGGGGGCGGTATCACGGGCTTCCAGAACGGTCTGGCAATCGCCGGTGATTACATGTCGGCGGCTTCCTTCCTGGGGATTTCCGCACTGGTCTTCACCTCGGGCTACGACGGCCTTATCTACTCCATCGGCTTCCTGGTCGGCTGGCCGGTGATCCTCTTCCTGATCGCCGAGCGCCTGCGCAACCTGGGCAAATACACGTTTGCCGACGTGGCTTCCTACCGTCTCAAGCAGAAGGAAATCCGCACCCTGTCGGCCAGCGGCTCGCTGGTGGTGGTGGCCTTCTACCTGATCGCGCAGATGGTCGGCGCCGGCAAGCTGATCGAGCTGCTGTTCGGCCTCCAGTACCATGTAGCGGTGGTGCTGGTCGGCATCCTGATGGTGATGTATGTGCTGTTCGGCGGCATGCTCGCCACCACCTGGGTGCAGATCATCAAGGCCGTGCTGCTGCTCTCCGGTGCCTCGTTCATGGCGTTCATGGTGATGAAGCACGTTGGCTTCAACTTCAATACCCTGTTCACCGAAGCCATCAAGGTTCACGCCAATGGTGAAGCCATCATGAGCCCCGGCGGCCTGGTCAAGGATCCGATTTCGGCGATTTCCCTGGGCCTGGCGCTGATGTTCGGTACTGCGGGCCTGCCGCATATCCTCATGCGCTTCTTCACCGTCGGTGACGCCAAGGAAGCCCGCAAGTCGGTGTTCTATGCCACCGGCTTCATCGGCTACTTCTATATTCTGACCTTCATCATCGGTTTTGGCGCGATCCTGCTGGTCAGCACCAACCCGGTCTTCAAGGATGCCGCTGGCGCATTGCTGGGCGGTAACAATATGGCGGCGGTGCACCTGGCTAACGCCGTGGGCGGCAGCATCTTCCTGGGCTTCATCTCGGCCGTCGCGTTCGCCACCATCCTCGCGGTGGTGGCGGGGCTGACCCTGGCGGGTGCCTCGGCGGTGTCCCACGACCTGTACGCCAGCGTGATCAAGAAGGGCAACGTCAACGAGAAGGATGAGCTGCGCGTATCGAAGATCACCACCGTGTGCCTGGGGGTACTGGCCATTGGACTGGGGATTCTCTTCGAGAAGCAGAACATCGCCTTCATGGTGGGCCTGGCGTTCTCCATCGCGGCGAGCTGCAATTTCCCGGTGCTGTTCCTCAGCATGTACTGGAAGAACCTGACCACCCGGGGCGCCATGATCGGCGGCTGGCTGGGCCTGATCACCGCGGTGGTGCTGATGGTGCTCGGTCCGACCATCTGGGTCACGGTACTGGGCCACGAGAAGGCGATCTTCCCATACGAGTACCCGGCACTGTTCTCCATCATCGTGGCTTTCCTCGGTATCTGGTTCTTCTCCACCACCGACAAGTCCGAATCGGCAGCGGAAGAGCGCGCGCTGTTCCTGCCGCAGTTCGTTCGCTCGCACACCGGTCTGGGCGCCAGCGGCGCATCGGCTCACTGATCGAACTGGTTGCAGGGAAAAGGGCGGCCTGCGGGCCGCCCTTTGTTTTTTCGATCCCGTAACCTGGGCGGTTCCACCCCAGCTCTCCGCATTGCTGGCGCGCGTCACGGGTGCTCTGCCCGGCGCTTATCAGCCGGCAGCGATGAGGCTCGGCACGCTGGCAGCTTCAGCGCACCATGGCGTCCAGCGTCTTGGTCCGCCGGTAGCGAGCCAGGCGTTCGGCCAGCGCCGATGGCAGCTCTTCGACGCAAGGCCGGAAACCCTGCTGGGCATAGAGGGGTTGCAGGTCAGGGCGACAGAACAGCCAGGTAGGCGTGGCTGTTCCACTCAGGGCGGCAGCGATCAGGGCACTGGCCAGGCCCCGTTGGCGCAGGGCTGGCGCCACCAACAGGCTGGTCAGCCACTGGCCATGGGCTGTCGCTTGCAGGCAGAGGGCAGCAACGATATCGGTGTCCCTGGCGACCCAGACGCGATGATCGCTACGGGTACGCATGGCGGAGCGGTGGCTGGAGTAGAACTTGTCCGCCAGCGGACGCAGGTGATCGGGCAGCAGGCAAAACACGGGCATGGCAGTCGGCAAGCGCTGATGGGCCTGCCAGTCTAGTGGGCAGGCGCCGGTGAAACCAGCGCCTTGCGCCCGATCAGGCTCTCGGTTGCAGGTGCCGCTGCGCACTGATTTCCGGTAAGTCCTCGCGGCGCAGGTAGAGACGCAATGCTTCGCCAATGTTCAGGCGTTCGTCGATATGCAGCCCGACCAGCAGGTCCAGGCGGTCGCGTTTCAGGGTCATCACATCGGGCACTGTGCCGACCGCCCAGACGTACTCGCAGGTCGGTGTGATGCTGTCTTCGGCGATGTCGAGGCCGAAGGCGTCTTCGCTGAAACGCACGATGTGCTGGCCGGTCTTGACGTTGAAGCCGACGAACCCTTGCAACTGGTCGGCGGCGGCGCAAATGTCGGCGGACGTGATCGCCATGGTGAACCCTCATGCATACGGAGTGGATCACCGCAGGCTACGGGCTGGAAAAGCAGCGGTCTTGCCGCAGATCAACGAATGGTAGTGCCAGGGCCGGGCTCAGTGGATGCCTTGTCGCAGGCGTTCGGCGGCACGAGTGGCGCCCATGCGTTCTGCCGCAGCCAGTGCCGTGATGCCGCTGGCATCCCGGCTGGTCGGGTCGGCAACGTGGCGCAGCAACAGTTCGATCACCTCCAGCTTGTCGAACATCGCGGCCATCATCAGCGCGGTCTTGCCGTCGGCGCTGGCGCTTTCCACGTCGGCGCCGCCTTCCAGGAGGAGCTGCAGCATGTCCAGGTCACCCTTGAAGGCCGCACCGGCCAGTGGTGTCTGGCCGTTGTTGTTGCGCAGCTGTGGGTCAGCCTGGTGAGCGAGCAACACACGCACCGTTTGCAGATGGCCGTGGTAGCTGGCCAGCATCAGCAGGTTGTCGCCCTTGTGATTCTGCAGGTTGGCGGGCAGGCCGCGCTGCAGCAGGCCATTGAGGGCCTCGGCATTACCCTGGCGGGCGAGGTCGAAGACCTTCTCGGCGAACGCCAGGGTATCGTCATTGGTTATGGGGGAGGTCTGCTCGCTCATCGTGGATCTCGCTCAGGTGGCTCGACGGTTGGGGGAGCATAGAGGCGAAGGCCGCCGCCGTGTCATTGAGTCTGTCGATCAGCCTGATGCACTCAGCCTTCGGGGTCGATGTCGCGCGTTGGGCGGACATCGCGAATCGAGTTGGACACCCGGTAGTCGGGGGCTTGCAATGCGTGACGGATCTTTTCGTAATCGTCGTAGGGCAGGCCACTACGGCTGAGCATCTCCAGGGCGAACTGCTTGACCTCGGCGTCCGTGTAAGGTCGTTCGGCGGCTGCTTGCGGGGCGGCGCAGCCAGTCAGAAACAGGGCGAAAAGCGTGAGCGGAAGGAACAGGGAGCGTTGCATGCAGAACACCCGTGAGCGAGGTCGTTTGGATGAGCCACAGGTTAGTCACTGGCCGCTGCAGGCAGAAATCATTCGCTTCGATAGTGCCTATCGCCGCTTCCGTTCTCGGCGGCGGGCAGGTTCAGGCGCCTGGCCAGATCAAGGGCAGCACCTGATGGCGCAGAAGTGGCGCCAGGTCATCCGTCCGTGGCTCGCAGGCGTTCAGCCAGCGTAGCTCTTCCAGCTCGGCAGCGGGCTGCACCGGGTGTGGGAGCGGCGCCCTGAACAGATCGGCCTCGATCCGGGTATTCGCTTCGTTCGCAGCGGCCGCGCTGAAATGGCCCAGCGCGGTGAACGCCGATTCGGGCAGTTGCAGGCCCAGTTCTTCGTGAAGTTCGCGCAGCAGCGTCTGCATCGGTGTTTCACCCTTGTCGCTTTTGCCACCTGGCAGCATGAACATGCCGGTACCGCGCTTGCGTACCAGCAACAGCCGGCCCGCCGCATCGAAGAGGAGGGCTGCGGCGATGTGCAGGGTGTTCGCTTTCATGGTTCAGTAAAGCTTCCTGGGTTGCCGGAAATCGTCGAGCATGCCGACTTTCACTGCCATCAACGGCGAGTTGTTGATCCACACGTCGTCGATGACGATGGTGCGACCGATGTCTTGCTTGTCGGCAGCCACAAGGAGGTAGTAGGTGCCGTCCTCCGGTGCTTCGCCGTCCCAGCCCAGGCTGGTCATGCCTATCACGCTGGCCGGGCGGAGGGGCTTGTTGGGGATCAGCGTGCCATAGGTGTCCATCAACACCGCCCGCGGTTTCAGGACGAAGGGGTTGATACCCATGCAGGTGTGGTCGCAAAACGAATTGACGTTGAGGCGATAGCGCTCGCCCTGCTTCAACTGCAGTGAGTACACCCGGTAGTTGGACAGCGAGCTGCCGAGCTGCATGTTCGTCGTGCCGGCCTTGCCACGCCTCAGGCTGGCGTGCGGGTTGAGTGGCAGCGGTACGACCTGGGCGTGGTGGATCGCCTCCAGGTTGCTGCGAGCGCCGCCGTTGGGGGCGGTGGCGGCGGGCGACGACTGAGGCCCGCTGCTGCAAGCGCCGAGCGTCAGGCAGGCGGCAAGGATGAGTGACTTGTGCACGATACGGCTCCAGTACGGCAATGCTCCATTCTGCGATGGATCCGCGAGGAAGGTAGCGGGGCAGTATACCGGGTTATCGCGGCAATACCGTGATGGGATGCCGCAACTCTGCGCAGACCCTAGGAATCTGTTCGAGGCCTTTGTGTTCTGGCACAAAGCAGAAGCGGGTGGTATCGAGGCGCCTGGCCAAGGCTTTTAATCCGCCCCCCTGATCGCGGCGAGGCGGAACGGGCCAGGCACGGGACAATCCCGTCGCGTCGGCGTCAGGACCGGCCGTGAGCAGGCTCTCAGCCAGCCAGACCCACGTAGACGTTCTGTACGTCGTCATGGTTATCGATGGCCTCGAGGAAGGCTTCGACTTCCTCGCGCTGCTCGGGCGTCAGGTTGGCGACCGGGTTTTTCGGACGGTAGCCGAGGTTCGCCGAGTTCACCGTGAAACCCTGTTCCGGCAGAGCACGGCTGACCAGGTCGAGATCGGTCGGTTCGGTGATGAACAGGGTGTTGCCTTCGTCGGCTTCGTCGAAATCCTGAGCGCCGGCCTCGATCGCCGCCAGCTCCGGGTCGGCGCCGCTGTCACTGGCGGCCTCGATCAGCCCGACATGGTCGAAATCCCAGGCCACCGAGCCGCTGCTCCCGAGCTGGCCCTTGCGGAACAGCACGCGGATCTCCGCCACGGTACGGTTCACGTTGTCGGTGAGGCACTCGACGATCAGCGGCACCTGGTGCGGCGCGAAGCCTTCGTAGGTGGTACGTTCGAAGTTGACCGTCTCGCCGCTCAGGCCGGCGCCTTTCTTGATCGCCCGATCCAGGGTTTCCTTGGGCATCGAGGCTTTCTTGGCCTGGTGGATGGCCAGGCGCAGCTTGGGGTTCATGTCCGGGTCGGCACCGTTACGGGCACAGACCATGATCTCCTTGACCAGGCGACCGAAAATCTTGCCCCTGGCATTGGCGGCGGCTTCTTTAGGTTTGGCTTTCCACTGGGCGCCCATGTCTGCTCTCTCGGCTCTGCGGATGATGGATAGGCGCAGCCTTTGGTTGGCTGGACAGGGCTGCGCGGCGGATCTGGTGGCGGATTTTAATCCGTCACCGCGGCGCTGGCACCCTGTAATTGCTCCGGCCGTGTCAATGCTCGCGGCAGCGCGGCTTGCGCCGAAACGTCAACAGCCCCTAAGAGCCTGTTCACGATCTTGCGACGAGACTCCACACGCAATGGCAGCAAAAAGGCGTAAGTAGCCGTAGGGTGGATCGGGGCGCGTAGCTGACGCTCTTTTCATCCACCATCGCGCTCGCAGAGCGGTGGACGGATGAAGCGTCGTCCACCCTACAAATGACCGCTAACGCCACTTTGCCGCCGATCTATAGGAATACGGGTTCCGGTTTGCCAAGTGCACAGAATCGTGAACAGGCTCTAAGGCGTCTGTACCAGCCGATTGACCAGTTCCAGCGCCTTTTCGAAGGACGGGTAACCGCTCTTGGCCACGTCCAGTTCGGCGTAGCCGGCGCGATACTCCTCGGCGCGAATGAGGTCTGCCTCGTCGACCAGATAAGGTTCCGACCAGATCTTGTAGAGCAGCGCCACCGCATAGGGTTGCTGCTGCGCGGCCGCAGCCTCCAGCTTGCTCAGTACCTCGTCGGTTTGGGGGCCCTCGCGGATCATCAGAATCGCCTGGTAGAAAGCCACTTCGCCGAATGCATCGTCGCGTTCGGCCCGGCGCAGCAAGGCACTGGCCAGCTCATGGTTATCCATGTCGCCGGACACCACCAGTATCTTGGCCTGCAGCATGTCGTTCTGGTAGAGCAGTTGGCGGTCTCGGCAGCTGTCGCCGCTCAGCGGCTCATCGCAGGACGGTGAAGAGGAGGCGCAGCCGCCGAGCATCAGGCTCAACAGCAGGCAGCCAACGCCATGTCGGCAATCAATCATAGGTATCCCTCAGGCAAATCTGATGTATCGACCCGTACCGCGTCGCCGGGTTCGCCCGATCGACGATCTTTGTGGAGCCTGCGGCCGACCCACTCGACGCGATGCCATGCGCCGGCCGGGCGTGATGAGATCGACTGCGATCGCGCAGGGACGATCCCGCAGGTGCTGGCGTCGTCAGCCATGGCGCAGGTCGTCTTTCTCGATGATCTGCGGGCCGCTGCGCGGATTGCGCCACAGGTAATGCCTCGCCGCCAAGTGGTAGGCCGTCCACAGGCTGCCGCACCGGCCTTATCGCCGGTATTCGGCGGCAGGGCGGAAAAGGCGCGTTGCCGGTTGCCACGTGCCGCTCTGCTCATGGGACGTCCCCCGGTAATCGCCGTTGGCTTCAACCATAGCCGATAACCGCTCCGAGAGCCCGCGAACCATGGGCCGGCCGGAGAGGTTGAACTGTCGGTCGTCAACGTCGCTCTACTCACCATAGCCATGAAAACCGGCCAACCTGATGGAGACCCCCATGGAACTTCCCAACAAAGACCTCGGTACCTTGTTCGAGCAACTGGGCCTGGACTCCGAGCCGGCCAGCATCGACGCTTTCATCGCCGAGCACTACCCGTTGGCCGACGAGGTCAAGGTGTCCGAGGCGCCGTTCTGGACCGAATCCCAGGCCGCTTTCCTGAAAGAGCAACTGCTGGAAGATGCCGAATGGGCACCCGTGGTCGATGAGCTCAATGCGCGCCTGCACGAGGGCAAGCAGGTCTAGGCGAATACTACCGCCCGCGACTGGTCATCCTGCAGCAGGCGCCGCGATCGCCCCTCGGCGGTACGCACAGGTGCTTGGTAAACGGTGCCGTGCGCGTTAGTCTCGCGGTTTTCCGTGTCAGCCCGAGACTCTGCCGATGTCCCCACTGGTGAATTTCAAGGATCGGATTCGCGCGCTGCGCCCTGGTGACCAGGCTGACAGCGTGGCCGAGACGGATCTGCTCTATGCCTTTGAAAGCGACCGCGGGCGCATCATCAACTCTGCCGCCATCCGGCGTCTGCAACAGCGCACCCAGGTGTTTCCCCTGGAGCGCAATGCGGCGGTGCGCAGCCGCCTGACTCATTCGATGGAAGTCCAGCAGACCGGGCGTTTCATCGTCCGCACCCTGTATGCCCAGCTTGGCGAGCGCGCGGCCGGCTATGGCCTGGACGGCTTGCAAGGAGCGCTGGAAAGCCTGGTGGAGATGACCTGCCTGATGCATGACATCGGCAATCCGCCTTTCGGCCATTTCGGTGAATTCGCCATCGGTGAATGGTTCGAGCGCGCACTGGACGGCCTGTTCGCCTCTGTTCTGCCGCAACCGCCGGACAACCACGAGTTGCATGCCCGGTTGCGCGCCGACCTGCGCAATTTCGAGGGCAATGCCCAGGCCGTGCGGCTGGTGGTCAACCTGCAGCGCCTGCGGCTGACCTACAGCCAGACCGCCGGCCTGCTCAAGTACCTGCGGCCGGCCTATCAGCCAAAGCCGCCGAGCAGTGCAGCCAATGCCTATTTGAACAAGAAGCCGGGGTTCTATCTCTCCGAAGAAGACTTCGTCGCCGGTTTGCAGCAGACGCTGGGGCAGCGACCCGGCACCCGCCATCCGGTGGCCTACATCATGGAGGCCGCCGACGATATCTCCTACTGCCTGGCCGACATCGAGGACTCGGTGGAGAAGGGCATTCTTGGCGTCGCCGAACTGGCGCCGCTGCTGATCGATACGTTCGAGAAGCTGCAATCGCCCGATGCGCCCATCCCCGGCTCACGGCATTCGTTTCGTGGCCTGGTCGGGCAGGCGCTGGAGCGCTATCACCAGGAGGAGATCAACAAGGCTGGCGAGTTCTTCGTCAAGCTGCGGGTCGGCATGATCCACCCGCTGGTGCAGCACGCGGCACGCCAGTTCATCGACAATATCGACGCAGTGCACGCGGGCTCCCTGGATCGTGCGCTGATCGAGGACGACAGCCTGCCCCATGCCATCGTGCAGACCTTCAAGGACGTCGCCATGGCGCGGGTGTTCTGCCACCGAGAGGTGGAAACCCTGCAATTGCAGGGCTACCGGATCATTCACGGGCTGCTGGACAACTATGGCGCATTGCTGCGGGTAGACGCCGAGACCTTTCTGCAGCTCACCGAAGGCCGCTGCCGCCGAGAGGCCCACCTGCAGATGCTGGTGCGTCGCCTGCCGAGCCAGTTGCTCAAGGCCTACCGCCAGGCCGTGCGTGAATGTGGCGAGGCCGACCGGGCCGCCTGGGAGTTCTATCACCGCTGCCGGCTGCTGCAGGATTTCATCAGCGGCATGACCGACCAGCACGCGCATGACGAATACCGTACCTTGTCGGCGCTGTAGCGCTCAGGTGTTTTTCCAGATGAGTTGCAGCCCAGCCAGCAGCATGCCCAGCCGGGCGATGCGGTAGAACCAGGTGTGGTTGATGCGCGATTGCAGCCACAGGCCCGCCCACACGCCGAGTGGCACGATGGGCGCGAGCATCAGGCTGAGCAGCAGATTCTCCCGGCTGAACTGGCCGAACACGGCATAGGGAATCAGCTTCATGGCGTTGGTGAGCAGGAAGAACATATTGATGGTGGCCACGTAGCGCACTTTTTCCAGTTGCTGCGGGAGCAGGTGCATCATCACCGGTGGCCCGCCGGCATGGGCAATGAAGCTGGTGAAACCGGCCATCGACGAGAGGGCCAGGCCACGCCCGGGCCGCAGCGGCCGTGGAGTCGGGTCGCTGCCGAGCAGCCCCAGCAGGACGAAGGAAATGGCGATCAGACCGATCAGCAGGCCGATCAGTCTGTCGTTGAGCAGCTCGAAGGTCAGCGAGCCGATGACGATGCCGAGCAGTGCGCCGGGCAGCATGACCTTGAGGTTGGGGATGTCCCACTTGCCCCAGTAAGCCTTGAGCCCGACCACATCGGCCAGGCAGAGGATCGGCAGCATCACCGCCACGGCCTGCAGCGGCGAGGTGGCCAGGGCCAGCAACGGCACCGCGATGCCGCCCAGCGCGCCGCCGAAGCCGCCTTTCGAAAGGCCGGTGAGAAAAACGGCCGGAATGGCGAACAGCAACAGGTCGACGAGGGTCATTGCAGTGCAGCCCGATCAGTGAGCCCGCAGGGTAGAGGCTGTTGCCGCCGCATCGCAAGTCGGCTGATGCCCGCTATCACCGAGGAGTACCCCGAACATGTCGAACCCCAACGATGCACTCAGCCGCGACGATGGCTTTGCTGCTCGCTACGTCTTCGCCAAACGTGTCGCCGTGGAGGCTGCCGCCCGCGGCATGGCCTACTATGCCCGGCGCAACAGCCTGGCCGTGCAGCACAAGGGCGATGACCGTCAGGACGTGGTAAGCATCGCCGACCAGGATGTCGAAGCCTTCATCCGCGCGGAGTTGGCCGTGCATTTCCCCGGGGATGGCATCGTTGGCGAGGAGGGTGGCAGCGGTGGCCTGCAGGCTCGCTGCATCTGGGTGATCGATCCCATCGATGGCACCGCGTGCTTTGTCAACGGGCTGCACAGCTGGTGTGTATCCGTTGGCCTGCTGGTGGATGGGCAGCCGCTGCTCGGGGCGATCGCCGATCCCAATCACGATGAGCTGTTCCATGCCTTCATCGGCCGTGGCGCCTTCGTCAACGACACACCGCTGGCCATTCACGAGGCTGCACACGTACGCGAGGGGCTGGTCGGGGTGGGCACCACCCATCGGCCCGGCAAGGAGAACTTCCTGCCGTTCCTCAGCGCGTTGCTCGACGAGGGCGGCATGTTCTTGCGCAACGGTTCCGGCGCCTTGATGACCGCCTACGTGGCGGCCGGCCGCCTGATCGGTTACTACGAAACCCACCTGAAAAGCTGGGATTGCCTGGCTGGCCTGGTGCTGGTAAGCGAGGCCGGTGGCCGTCACAACGACTTTCTGCGGGGCGATGGCTTGCTTGGCGGCAATTCCTTTCTGGTCGCCGCGCCCGGCGTCTACGAACAGTTGGCGGGGATGGTCGGCGCCTCACTGGACGCCGACTGAGGCGCACCAGGGGCGGCCGCGACTGGACGGCAGGTCATCGGGCAGGGGCGGCGTACGTCGTGCCCTGGCCGGCGAAATGGCCCGCCGGCTTGCATGATGGGCGCACGTCCGGGTCTCTGCCCATCGCCGTGGCCACGATCTCCGCATGGATTTCAGCCCTGCGGCGGCGACGCGGCCTGAATCACCCGATGGATGAACTGCAGCTTGCCGATCACCGCGGCGGGCAGCACGAAGGGGTACAGGTCCTTCTGACCCATGCTGCGTGCCAACTCGTTGAGCATGGCGGCGAGTTCGATCCAGGCGTTGACGAACTGCAGGAACTCGTCGGCCAGCGGATCGTTCGGGTCATACAGCGCCGCCCGGGTGAAGGGCCGGAACTCCAGTTCCACGTCGCCGGCACGCATGCCGAAGCTCAGGGCAGTGTCCAGGGTGTCCATCATGTGCAGGTAGTGGGCCCAGGTTTCCGCCCAGTCTTCCCAGGGGTGCATGGTGGCGTAGGCGCTGACGAAGGATGCCTGCCAGTCGGCTGGCGCGCCCTGCTCGTAGTGACGCTGCAGGGCGGCGCCATAGTCGGCACGTTCGTCGCCGAACAGCATGCGGTAGTCGTTCAGCCACGGGCCGTTGGCGATCAGCCGATCCCAGTAGTAATGGCCCACCTCGTGGCGAAAATGGCCGAGCAGGGTGCGGTAAGGCTCGTGCAACTGGATGCGCGTCTGCTCGCGTACGTCGTCGTCGGCTTCGGCGATATTCAGGGTGATCAAGCCATTGGCATGGCCAGTGGTGGGCTGCTTGCCCTCGGCATCCGGGCCGAGGAAGTCGAAGGCCAGGCCACTGCTCTCGTCCTGGGTCTTGCTGACCAGGGGCAGACCCATGGTCAGCAACTGCGCCACCAGGCGGCGCTTGGCGGTTTCGAAGCGCGCCCAACGCCTGTCGTTGTCGGGAACCGACAGATCGGGGATGGTGCGGTTGAGCTGGCAGGCGGTGCACAGACCAGCGCCGTACAGGGCGGGCAGCAGCCAGTTGCAGCCAGCGGCGGTGTGCAGGTTGTCGCAGCGCCGGTAGCGCCAGCCCTGGGGATCGCCCTCCACCCGAAATACATCGGTTTGCTCGCTGGCCACCAGGGTCACCACCTGGCCGCGCTCGGGCTCGTAGCCAAGCGGCGACTGGCAGGCCAGGCACTGGCTGTTGCGGAAGAAGATCGGCTGGCCACAGGTGCATTGTCCCAATGCCTTCTGGCTGGGCGTGCGAGCCTGTTTTGCCGAGTCGCCAATGCGCAGGCCGAGGGCCTGGAAGAACCGGTTCATATCATGGCCTCGCGGAAGGTGGGACTACCGGAGCGATAGAGTGGTGCGGCGGCGGAGCGGTTCCGGCATTTTCTGCGGCCTGGGCGGCATGCCGGGAAAGCGGGCGGCCTGGTGCCCGCGGCACCAGGCGCGGTGTGGTCAGTCCTGGCGGCTGGTCACTTCGAGCAGGTGATAACCGAACTGGGTTTTCACCGGCCCCTGAACCACGTTGAGCGGCGCGCTGAACACCACGGTGTCGAATTCCTTGACCATCTGGCCCGGGCCGAACGAGCCGAGGTTGCCGCCGTCGCGGCTGGATGGACAGCTGGAGTTGTCTTTGGCGACCTGGGCGAAATCGGCACCGCCTTCGATGGCAGTTTTCAGTTCGTTGCACTTGTCTTCGGTAGCAACCAGGATGTGGCGGGCAGTGGCTTTGGCCATGGGGAAACACTCCGTTCGAATGAGCTGCCGAGCCTACCGGATTCACCCGGCGAGTCAAATTCGTCAGGGGCGCCAGTCGTCGCGCAGGCTGCCCTGCAGGTGCTCCACGAACGCACGTACCTTGGGTGTCAGCTCGTAGCGATCTCGCACGCACAGGTAGTAATCCAGTGGTTCGACGAGCGCCTGGCTGCCCGAACGCTGCGGGCTGGCGAACAACTGCTGCAACAGACCGCTGGCCAGCCATGGCTCGGCGACGAAGGCGGCGAGACGGGTGATGCCGCCGCCGTTGACCGCCACCCTGGCGAGTACGTCGATATCGTCGCTGACCAGCGCTACCCGTATCTGTGCATCGAAGCGAACGCCGTCGCGCACGAAGCGCCAGGGCATCAGGCGACCGTCCACGGCGACCCTGAACGCCAGGCAGTCGTGCTCGCGCAGTTGTTCCGGGGTGACCGGGGTACCTGCCTTGTGCAGATAGGCCGGCGAAGCGCAGTAGATCGACGGCACGCTGGCGATATGCCGCGCCACCAGGCCGTCCTCGAGCTGCTGCGGGATGCGGATGCTGATATCCACCGATTCCCGAATGTGATTGACGCTCCGATCGGTGGTGATCAGCTCGCAGGCGATACGTGGATAGCGCGCGCTGAAGGCGGGCAGCAGCGCTGCCAGCACATGGCGACCGAACGCGGCGCTGGCCGCGATTCGCAAGCGCCCCTCAGGGGCGTCGTGTAGCTGCGTGGCCGTGCTGCGTGCCAGCTCCAGGTCGCGTAGCACGTCGCGCACCTGCTCGAAATACAGCGTACCGCTTTCGGTGAGAGCCAGGCTGCGGGTGGTGCGCGTGAGCAGCCGTACACCGAGGGAGGATTCCAGACGGGCGATATTCTGGCTGGCCGCCGCAGCGCTGATACCCAGCAGACGAGCGCCCGCGGCGATGCTGCCGGTTTCCACCGCCTTCACGAAACTCTCGATGCCGCGCAGGGTATCCATGGTCAAGCTTTCTACTGATTGCTGGATTGATAAGTTTAACTTGGTACTGACCTTACCTGCGGCCCGCTACTCGTAGCAATGGGCGGTCGCGACAATCGCTGCGTTCGCCACACGTTGGCGTGTTGCTCTTTATTCGAAGGATTTTGCCCATGCCTGAAACGACTCTCAGCCGTTCTCGCCGATACCGGAAGCTGCCGGCCAGGCTGTCGCCGGTGGTCTTCGCCTTTTTCATGTCCGGCATCATGGCGTTTCTCATGTGCCTGGTGATCACCGCCACCAACCGCGGTCTCAGCGCTGGCTACCTGGGCGAGGTACTGGAGGCCTACCGGTTGGCGATGCCGGTGGCGTTCGTTTGCGTGATGGGGGTTCGGCCGCTGGTGTTGCACCTCGTTCGGCTTACCGTTCGGGCTTCTTGAGGTGAGCAATTCGGGCGCTTCTCTGTGATATGTATCCAGAAATGACAGGAAGTTACCAAATGATTCAGCCGTCGATGGTAGGCTAGTGCCCGATATTCAAACCGATCTCATGGAGCGTTACATGTTGTTCAAGGAGTTGATGCTGGCCAGCCTGTTGGCCGTGGTAGTTCCCCTGACTTGGGCCGACCAGGCACTCGTCGCGCAGGATGCGCAAGAAGCCACGGCCGAAATCGCTGACAGTGATTCCATCAGCGAGGAGCAGTTTCTCGACAGCCTCGATTTCCGTTCCGGCAAAGTGGTGGTCGGCAGCAACCTGGCGACCCTGGATCTTCCGGAAAACCTTGTATTCCTCGACGGTGCCGACGCCGAGCGCGTGCTGGTCGAGGCCTGGGGCAATCCGCCAGACGACAAGCTGCCGCTGGGCATGATCCTGCCCAAGGGCGTATCGCCCCTGGCGGACGAATCCTGGGCGGTTACCGTAGAGTACGAAGAAAACGGCTACGTTTCCGACGAGGACGCCGCGGACATCGACTATGCCGACATGCTCAAGGACCTGCAGGACGGCGCCAAGGCCGAGAACCAGTGGCGCAGCGAAAACGGCTACGAGCCCATCGCCATCGTCGGCTGGGCATCCGCCCCGCATTACGATGCCGCAGGCAAGAAGCTGCACTGGGCCAAGGAAGTGAAGTTCGGCGACAGCGAGGAGCACATCCTCAACTACAACATCCGCGTGCTGGGTCGCAAAGGCGTACTGGTGCTGAACTTCATCGCCGGCATGCATCAGTTGCCGCAGATCGAAGAGAACCTGCCGGCTGTGCTGGCCATGACTGACTTCAACGATGGCAACCGCTATGCAGACTTCAACCCGGACATCGACGAGGTCGCAGCCTACGGCATCGGCGCGCTGATCGCCGGCAAGGCCGCTGCCAAGGTCGGCCTGTTCGCCGCCGCGCTGGTGCTGCTCAAGAAGGTCTGGATCCTGCCCGTGCTGCTGATCGGCTGGGTATGGCGACGCATGACCGGGAAGAAGAAGGAGCAGCCTCAGCCGCTGGCGCCTGAACCGCAGGTGCAGCCTGAGGCAAAAGCGGAGACTGCCCAGCCGGTAGCCCCGGAGCGCGTCTCCAGCGTGATGGATCTGAACAATCCGCGCGAGGACGACAAGCGCGGATAGCAGCACCGCGTCGACGAAAAAGCCCCGGCCATTGCCGGGGCTTTTTGTTGGCCGACGGGGATAGGTTTCGGCCCTGACCGCGCAGCGGCGATCCGGGAAATCAGAGGTAGGAGCCGATGATGATCAGCAGCCACAGCAGGCCGCCCGGCAGCATGCACAGATAATTCGCGGTGCTGAAGCGGCTGTTGCCCTGTCCGGTTGGATCGTCGCTGGCCAGGTTGGCTTTCTCCTGGATGATCGATAGCGGCCACGCCGGCAGGATGGTACCCGCGAGCAGCAGCATGATTTCCAGGCTTACGCCGACATGGCCGTCCAGGCGCGAAAGGCCGTTGCTGGCGAAGACCAGAACGATGTACATCCACGCCGCGCTCGCATATCTCCAGGCGCCCAGACCCTTGGCTTGCAATTGCGTGAGGATCAGCCGGCACAGCGAATGGATGAAGAAGATATGGAAGATCGAGCGCGCTGCCGGGCTGATCTTCTTCGGGCGCATTGCAGCCCGTTGGCTATCCCATTGCTTGTAGGCCCAGTAGACCGCGTAGAACCCGAGCGTCATGAAGAACAGCACGTAGAGTTTGCGGGTGGAGGTGACGAAGAAGCTGTCGTCGGGGCGCTCTGCGACCAGCAGGGGGGCGCCGGGCGTCTGATACAGGTTATCCATTGGCCTTTTTCCATGTAAGGGCAGCGTGATGGCTTGGCGTTCGGCTCGCGTTGCGTGGCGACGAACGACTCCTCCAGGAGTGCGCGGCAGTTTACAGGGCTATGGCTGCAGCAGTGCAGATGGCCGGCAAGGCGGTGGGCCGAGACGCGGCCCACCGCCGGGGGGTCAGCAGTAACGGTCGAGCAGGCGATCCTTCCTGGCCTGCTGGCCTGTCCACTCATGTTCCAGGGTGCGCAGAACACTGCGCAGGAAGTCGCGGTCGGCAGCGGCGCGGCGTCCTACGTAGCCCTGGCCGCGGCGGTAGGTACGCAGGCGCGTGCGCAGGCTGGGCCGCTGGCTGACGAACTCGTGTTCCTGCTGATCCGATGGCAGGCAGTCGATGCGAACTTCGCCCGATTGGCAAACCCAGAGGATGTG
This sequence comes from Phytopseudomonas flavescens, assembly GCF_900100535.1. Classification (GTDB taxonomy): domain Bacteria; phylum Pseudomonadota; class Gammaproteobacteria; order Pseudomonadales; family Pseudomonadaceae; genus Aquipseudomonas; species Aquipseudomonas flavescens. The sequence goes on along the minus strand of NZ_FNDG01000001.1, from coordinate 298,107 downwards.
GTTATCCAGGCTGTCCTTGCGCTTGGCGAACAGTTGCGCGAGGTCGTCGATGGTCGGTTGCTTGTTCAGGTTCATGGCGTGGTACCCCTTCATTCTCTGATCTGTCCAGGGCACCGCTTACAGTGCGGTGCCGTCATTGCCCGTGGCGTTTGAGTGCTGCCGAACACCGTGTAGCGATGTGTAGGTATCGCTACGCGGCAGCGGCTAACGGAGGTCGGAACGATGCGGGGGGAAGAAAATCAGCGAAGGGCGGGCCGGATGCAGGTGATCCGCAGGATCAGCCACAGGCATCATGACAACGTCTCGCTAACGCTCTGGTCCTCTCGCAGGACGCTCGACTTCATCAATCTGCCTTGTGGGCAGTACATATCGTGGAACGCTCGGCTGGTGTTACCGAGTTTGCCCAAGTGCCCTTGTCAGGGCTCCCTTCAGGGGAGGCGAGTCCATCATGCAAAAGCGCGGCGAGGTCGTCAACCGCTTTTGTAGTGTTTTTTTGTTCTCACTACAAAAAGCTGTCGACCTCTTCTGGGGTGTCTGTCACGCCGGAAAATGACCGCCGGGTCAGCTGGCGAAGAGGCGTCCGTCACGTTCTCGCTGGGCGTCGCGCTGCATCGACTCGAGGTTCTTCTCGATGGTCTCGCAGAGTGCATCCATCTGGATCTGGTGCTCGCTGGCCTGGAACGGGCTCTGCAGGTCACTGCCCACCCGTTCGATCGCCAGCAACATGAAGCCGACCACGGTCGAGGCCAGCGGTGTGAACCACTCCAGGGTTTCCACCAGGCCGATGGGAACGATCACGCAGAACAGGGTGATGAACAGGCGGGGGAAGTACACGTAGGGGTAGGGCAGCGGTGTATTGGCGATACGCTCGAGGCCGCCCTGGCAGTTGGAAACGTCGACCAGGGTCGACTCCAGGCGGGCCAGGCGAATGCTGTCCAGGCGGCCAGCCTTGTATTCGCTGGCGAGGATGGCGGCGGAGCCGTTGAGGATATCGTTGGGGAAGTTGTTGGTGGTCAGTCGCCGCTCGAACTCGTCGGCGGCGACGAAGGCGCGCACTTCATCGTCGCAGGGCTCGTTGCGCAGGCTTGCCGACAGACTCCTGATGTAGGCCACATGACGGCGCAGCAATATCGCCTTGACCGGGTTGTTGTCATCGTTGTCGTCGATCAGGGTCAGCACTTGGCGGGCGAAGCTGCGCGAGCTGTTGATCAGCGCTCCCCAGATGGTGCGGGCTTCCCACCAGCGGTTATAGGCACTGCTGTTGCGGAAACTGATGAGTACCACCAGTGCGGAACCGAGCAGCGTCAGCGGCATGGAGGGCAGGCTGATCTTGCGATCCAGGAACAGCATGTAGTCGGCCGTGACCACGATGTCCCAGATCAACAGCCAGAACAGCGACCAGCCGACGTAGCCGAAGGTCTTGAGAAGATAGCGATAACCGCGGGTGATGGAATGCGTCACGGGGGAATTCTCTGCAAGCGATGAAAGCGAAAGCGCAGAAACTTCGAACGTGAAGCCGCGGCAAAGGTTCTGCCATTCGGCAATCAGCGCCGGTGGCGTGCCTGGGCCAATGCGCAGAAAAAATCGATGTACTGCGTGGGGCCGGCACTGAACACATTGTCCAGGCGCAGCGGATCCTCGGCATCGGTGATACCTCGCAGAGCTGGCCATGGTTCGCCGGGATGCCCACTCAGGTAGGCGGAATCGACGCCCGGTCGCTGCACTTCGCCCTGGCTGCTGTCGATGTAAAGCACGCGATTGTCCTGCCTGAATGCCTTGCCCAGTTCCTGCACCAGGGTGAGAAAGCCCCGGTCGCTGCCGCCGCGCAGCCAGGTGGTCTCGCCGTCGTCGGTTTCCAGTGGCGAACTGGTCAGGGTATCGCCGACACCGACCAGGCGTGGCATGTGCCGCGGGTCGAAGCGTTCGCGGGCCAGCCGCAGTAGGGCGTCGATGTCGGTGGGCGCCTGGCGCACGTTGAAGCCCTCGCCCAGTGGAGAGTCCCCGGTACGCTGCTGGTAATAGCGGTTGAGGATCACCAGCACGCCGGCTTCCTTGACGGCACCGCGCAACATCAACTGCAGGTCCGTGGTGCCGGCACTGCCGGCGTTCGCCGGGCGCATGCGCTCGCGGCCCTCGGCATTCCGGCCCAGATTGGGCGCGTAGTGGATGAAGAACGACTGTTGCAGCCCTTGTCTGTCCGCAGCGTCGAGCAGCGCTCGAAGCAAGGCTGCGCCATCGGCTTGTAGGCGGGCGTAGAGTGCCGGGCGGTCGTGCCAGTGGTGATGGAAGGCGTTCAGGTTGAGGGTCGGTGACACCGGATTGTCGAGCACACTGCTGGCCAGCAATCGATCGATTGTCGGTTGACCCAGGCCATAGGGTGGCTGGCTCAGCAACTGTTCGAGCGATTCGCTCAGGCGTTGCGGCGCCGCTGCCAGGAAAGCCAGTTCTGCAGCGCTGACCCCGGGGTGCGAGACCCGGCCGTGGCGATCCTGCAGTTGCACGCCACCGGCAGCCAGGCCAGGCAGATAAAGACCCTGTTGATGGCACTGCAAGGGTGTGCCGATGGCCCGTTCCACCAGGCCGTTCACCCCACGCTTGCCGATATGTTCACCGTTGGTGAGTACTTGGAAATGGCCATCCAGCTCACGTGCCGCGAGGATGTAGCGGTGCTCCAGGCTGCGGGTGAGCGGATCGCGCACGAGGTTCATGCAGACACCATCCAGATCCTGGATGATCAACAGGTTATCGCTGCCGCAGAGGCTGTCCAGCAGGGGCCGAGGGTCGAGGGATATGGCGCTTTCAGTCACAATCATGGCCTCGAGTTTAGCGCGGTTTGCTTTTGATCGGACGATTGACTGAAGCGTTTGGCGCAACCCATTGTCCATCAACAGGTAGGCAGTGCGGATTGAAGAGGAAGCATGGATGAGGGATTCACCCAAGCACGCTCGGCACCTGGCGGCTGTGATGCTGCTGTCGTGCATGAGCGTGGCCAGCAGTGCGTGGGGCGACGATGCGCTGCAACTGACCAAGTTGATCAACAGTTACCGTGAGGCCGGGCTGGGCTGCGACGGGCAGCCCAGCCCGGCGGCAGGCCCCCTGGCGCCGGACGGGCGGCTGGCTGGGCAGAGGGTCGGTTCGTCCGGGCAACTGCAGCAAGCGCTGCAGCAGGCCGGATACCAGCCTGCGGCCGTGCAACTGATCAGGGTCACGGGGCCGGACACGGCCGACGCCGCCATGACCATGTTGCGTCAGTCCTATTGTGCGCAGTTGCTGGATGCCCAGTTCGCCGATATCGGTGTGCTTCACCAAGGCAACAGCTGGCAGGTGGTGCTGGGCCGTGCGTTGCTGCCGGCTCGTCTCGGCGACTGGCAGGAGGAAGGCAAGGCCATCCTGGCAGCGGTCAATGAGGCGCGGGGCAGTGCCCGCCGTTGTGGTGACCAGCCCTTCGATGCCGCCGAGCCGCTGCGCTGGAGCGATTCCCTCGGCCAGGCCGCGCTGACCCACAGCCGCGACATGGCGATGAACAGCCTGTTCAGCCACCAGGGCAGCGACCGTAGCCTGGTTGGTGCGCGGGCCACCGCGACCGGCTACGCGTGGACGCTGATCGGCGAGAATATCGCCGCCGGCCAGGGCCGTGCGCAGCAGGTGGTCGACGGTTGGCTGGCCAGCCCCTCGCATTGCTACAACCTGATGAATCCGGACTTCCGCGAGATGGGCGCTGCCTATGCCAGCAACCCGCAGAGCCAGGCGACCATTTACTGGACACAGGTGTTCGGTGCTACGGGGCGGTCGGGCCTCTAAGCGGTTACGGTGCGATAAGGCGGGGTGTTGCTGGGCTGAAGCGGATCGGGCCGCGCAGGTGAAGCGTCGTCGACCTAAGATTGTGGGAGCGCGCCATGCGCGCGAATCGCGGGCGCGGCCCGCTCCCACCGAGACATAGGGGGCGCGGGCGGCGATCCGTTTCAGACCCGTAGTGTGGGCCGGGCAGCGATCCGCTTCAGCCCGCCAATAGCGCCATTGTCGGCATGCACGGATCGTCCTGGCCCGCGCTCAATCCTGACCCTCACGCAGCAGCGGCGGCATCGGGCAGTCCAGCGTGTCGGCGACTGCACGCATCAGTTCCGCCTCGCTGGCGCTGATGCGCCCGTCGTGTTCGATGCAACGGGCCATGGCCTTGAGTAGCTGTGGCTTCTGCAAGGGGCGCATCTGGTTGAGGCGATTGAGGGCATCGTTGAGCGCGGTGATGCCTGCCCGTGGTTGTTCGGTGAATGCCCGCGCGGAGAACGGCAGGGTACTCCAGGCCGCCTGGAACGCCTCGCTGGCGGCTGCTTCGCTGGCATTGCCGGCCCGCGACAGCGCCACCAGCAGCACACAGCTCTCGTTGCCCAGTGCCGCCAGCGGCAGGCGACCCCGGGCCGGGCGCTGCATGCCCAGGTTGTGCTCGACGATGCGCAGCAGGGCCCATTCGATCAGGTCAAGCTGTTTCGTGCTGATCAGCAGGGTGCCGATGTCGCGCTTGAGGCTGACGAAATCCTGAGGCTCCAGCTGCTTGAGCGCCGGGATCGCCAGCTCCAGCAAGGGCAGGCGCTGGCCGGCAGGCAATTGCTGCAATGCCGTATCCAGCTCCAACAGGCGGTCCGACAGCAGCGGTGGCAGGTTGGCCTGCATCCAGGTCATGCGCTGCCGACGCGTATCGGCATCAGGGCCGAGCAGCAGGCCGTAAAGGATCGCCAGGGCGCCGTGGGGGTCGTGAGCGGCATTGCGCAGGCGGTCGTCGATCTGCGCCAGGCTCTCGCGGGCTTCTTCGATATGCAGGGGCTGCGGTTCACCGATGCTGGCGATGGCGATCCCTGCGGCGGCGGCGCTGAAACCTGCGCTTGTCGGGTGGTCATCCGACGCGTCACGAACAGGGTGTTCGAACACCTCGTTGCCCAGTACCACACCGTCCCAGCTGGGGTCGATGCGCCGGATGCGCTCTTCCAGTGGCGGGTGCGTGGCCATCATCTTGCTCAGTGCCAGGCCCTGGCCGAAATACATATGGCTGTACTCGGCGGCATGCCCGGCTTCGATCTGCGATCCGCCGCCCAGCTTCTTCAGCGCCCCGGCGATGCCGCCGGGGTTGCGGGTGTACTGCACGGCCGAGGCATCGGCAAGGAACTCGCGCTGGCGACTCACCGCCGCCTTGATCAGGTTACCGAAGAAGGTACCGGCGTAGCCGATGATCAACAGCGCCAGGCCGACCACCATGACCAGCGCGACGGCATTGCCTTTGCCCTTGTCGCTGGAGCTGCTGCGTGGCGCATGACGGGTGTGGCTGCCGCCACGCAGCACCAGTTCACCGATCAGACCGAGCAGCAGAATGCCGTGCAGCACCGCTACCAGCCGCGTGTTGAGGCGCATGTCGCCATGCAGGATGTGACTGAATTCATGGGCGATCACGCCCTGCAGCTCATCCCGGCTGAGTTTCTCGATGGCGCCACGGGTCACGCCGATCACCGCGTCCTGCGGACGAAAGCCGGCGGCGAAGGCATTGATCGACGGCTCGTCCAGCAGGTACACCGGCGGCACCGGCGTACCGGCCGCCAGGGCCATCTCTTCCACCACGTTGAGCACGCGCTGCTCGTGCGCGTCCTGGGGCTGCAGATTGAGCAGACGCCCGCCAAGCCGTTCGGCGACCACCTTGCCGCCCGAGCGCAACTGCAACGCCTTGAACGCCCAGCCGAGCAGCACCACGCCGACCACCACCAGGGCCACGCTGGCCAGCAGTTGGTGGTTGAGCGCCTGCAGGCGGTAATCGCCATACTGGTAAACCTGCCAAGCGACGGCGATCACCAGCGTGGTGGTGCCGATCAGGGTGATCACCGCCAGCACCAGCAGTATCAGCAGGCGAAAACTGTTGCGCCGGGCGCGGTCCTGTTGTTCGAAGAAGTCCATCCGTTTCGCCGTACTCAGAAGGAGACTTTCGGGGCTTCCTGAATCGCCGCACTGTCGGCGAATTCCAGCAGGGCGGCATCGCTGCCATGGCCGAATGCACCGGCCAGCACCACCGGCGGGAAGCTCTGGCGATAAGCGTTGTAGGCGGTAACGGCATCGTTGTAGGCCTGGCGGGCGAAAGCCACCTTGTTCTCGGTGCTGCTCAGCTCTTCGCTGAGTTGCTGCATGTTCTGCGACGCCTTGAGGTCAGGGTAGGCCTCGACCGTCACGTTGAGGCGCCCCATGGCGTTCTTCAGCACGCCTTCGGCGTTGGCCAGCAGGTTCATGCTCTGCGCATCGCCTGGATTCTCCGAGGCCTGCCTGAGGCCTTCGACCGCACCGTTACGGGCGGCGACCACGGCTTCCAGGGTTTCGCGCTCGTGGGCAAGGTACGCCTTGGCGGTTTCCACCAGGTTGGGGATCAGGTCGTAGCGGCGCTTGAGCTGCACCTCGATCTGCGCGAAACCGTTCTGGTAACGGTTGCGCAGGCTGACCAGGCGGTTGTAGATGCTGATCACGTAGACGACCACCACGACCAGTACGGCGATGATGATGAGGGTGGAAATATCCATGGGATGTCCCTATCGGTTGGAAAATGTGGCGCCATGGTAGCGGAAAGTGCACCCGCCTGGGCGAGCGAGGCTGACCGGGGCGACGCGGATGTGCGCGGGTCGTGCTTACCGGGTGCCCTGGCTGACCGGGTCGGTCTGGCTGACGGCGGTCATCTGCACGGTCAGGCGTGGCGTCGCCAGGCTCAGGCCGGATTCGTCCAGGTGCCGCTTGAGCGCCAGGTTGAAGGCACGGGATACCTCCCACTGCTTGATCGGCGCGGTCTTGAAGCGCGCACGCAGTACCGCGTTGCCCGACTCGAAGCTCTCCACACCCTGGATCTCCAGGGGCGACCAGATGTTGCGGCGCATCAGCACGTCGTTGCGCAGGTCGCTGGCTACCTCGCGCAGCAGCTTGATGGCGTCGTCGATGTTCATGTCGTGGGGCACCGCGACACGGAAGATGGCGTAGCCGAACTCCCGCGAGTAGTTCTTGATGCTCTTGATCTCGCTGAACGGGATGGTGTGCACGATGCCGTCGATGTCGCGCAGGCGCACGGTGCGGATGGTCAGGCCCTCGACGGTGCCCAGGTGGCCGCCGACGTCGACGTAATCGTCGATGGCCAGGGAGTCTTCGATGATGATGAACAGCCCGGTGATCAGATCCGCCACCAGCGACTGCGCGCCGAAGCCGATGGCCAGGCCGATGACGCCGGCACCGGCCAGCAGCGGGGTGACGTTCATGCCCATGTTGGCCAGGGCGACGATCGCCGCGATGATGAAGATGCTGATGAACAGCACGTTGCGGATCAGCGGCATCATGGTTTGCGCGCGGGCGTTGGTCTGGCCCTTGCGTGAGCGCGTCAGGGCGTGATGCACCGCCGTGTCGCTGAGAATCCATACCAGCCAGCCGCAGGCCAGGGTGGCACCGAGGCCGAATAGCTTGAGGCTTATCTCGTGGCCATCGCCCTCGGCGAAACGGATCAACGACAGCCCCCACACCCGCAGCCCCAATTCGATGAACAACAGCCAGATGGCCAGGCTCAGCAGGGCGTGGAAGAAGCTCTGGAAGCGTTCGAAATAGGCGGCATGGCGCCGGTGGCGCAGGCGGGCCTTGTGCATGCGCCGGCGAATCAGCCCGTTGATGACCATGCAGGTGACCAGCAGCACGGTGCAGACCAGCGATTGCCGGAAGGCGGTGCTGGTGTCGCCAGCGGACACGAAGGTGGCCGCCAGGGAGATTGCCACCAGCGCCAGGGCCGGCAGGTACCAGAAGCTGCCGAGCAGCTCCACGGTCTCACTGATACCGCGCTGCCTGAGGCGGCGCTCCAGCGGCTGGTTGCGCATCAGGTGGGCGATCGGCCGGCGGAAGCGCAGGATGAACAGGCCGGTGCATAGCGCCGCCAGCACGTTGGTCAGGGTCGCGGTGGTGTGTGCCAGGTTGGCGCCCAGGCTGGCGACCAGGCGCGGATCGCTGAGCGCTTCGCCAAAGGCCGCGAAGCTGCCGATCAGCCACAGCGGGCGAAACGCGCGACGGCGCAAAATGTTCAGGGCCGTGCGCCGGTGCGGGCCGTCGAGCAGGGAAAAGGCGATCACGCAGATCGCCGAGAAACAGGTGCCGACCACCAGTGCATAGGCCAGCACCATGGCCAGGTCGCGGCCCAGGGACGCCGTCAGCACATAGCTCAGGTAACCGGTGATCAGCAGCGCCGCGAACCAGGGGCCGAGCTTGCGCAACGCGAAGCGCAGCAGGTCGGTGGGCCGCGGGTTTTGTGGCAGTTCTTCGGCCAGGCCGAAACGCAGGCGCACCTGATGGCTGAGCGCCCGCAAGCCGAAGGCCAGCAGGCTCCAGATGCCGAGAATCAGGGCGAAATTGCTGACCAGTGCCAGGCGTTCACCGGTTGCCGGCATCAGTGCCGCCAGTTCGTCCTGGCTGCGGGCGATCTCCAGTTGCCAGCGCGCCAGTGGGCTGTGGTCGCCCGAGAACTGCTTCTCGATGCCGGCGAGGGTGCTGCCGATCAGCCCGAGCACACCGTCGTGGGTTTCCGGCTGGGCCTTCTGGGTGCTGTCGCGCAGGGTCTTGAGATCATTGAGCAGTTGCGTGCGCTGCTTGTCGTTCTCCAGCGACTGGATCACCTCGTCGAGTGAACGATCCAGCGGCTGATCCGCCTGAGCCTGGCTACTGCCGCTGCCACCCGTGCCGAACAGCCCCGGTATGCCTGCCGCTTGAACGGCAGGACAGGGCAGGGCCAGAAGGAGCAGAACCAACAGATGGGGCAGCAGATTGTCGAGGCGGATCACGCGCGAGTTCTCCATCACGCGGGCGGGGGTTTCAAGGTGCGTCGTCAACCGACGGCGCACCTCGCTCACGGGTAGTTTTCGGGGCTGAGGTGGCGCTCTACCAGCTCGATGAGGATATGGATGACCTTGATGTGCAGCTCCTGGGTGCGGTCGGCGAAATCGCCGCCCGGCGCGCAGATGCTGACGTCGGCCAGGCTCTCCAGCAACGAACCGGGTTTGCCGGTCAGGGCGATGACCTTGATGCCCAGTGCCTTGGCCGCTTCAGCCGCCTTGACCACGTTGGGGCTCTTGCCGCTGGTGCTGATGGCCAGCAGCACATCACCCTCACGGCCGTGAGACTCCACGTAGCGCGAGAAGATATGGTCGTATCCGAAGTCGTTGGCCACGCAACTGATGTGGCTGGCGTCGCTGATCGACACCGCGGCGATGCCCGGACGATTGTTGCGATAACGCCCGGTGAGCTCCTCGGCGAAATGCATGGCGTCGCACATGGAGCCGCCATTGCCGCAGGAGAACACCTTGCCCTTGGCTTCGAAACTGGTCACCAGCAGGCTGGCGGCCCGCTCGATATTGGCCAGGGTCTGCTGATTGCCGAGAAATGCATCGAGCGCACGCTGGGCTTCGAGCAGGCTGTTGCGGATATGTTCGATCATGCTGGCCTCAGGGCAGGTCATGGCTGTTGTAGAAGGCGCCGAGGACTTTGACCAGGTGCGCCAGGTCCTGGCTGCCGGCCAGTTCGCGAATCGAGTGCATGGCGAAGGTCGGCAGGCCGATATCCACCGTGCGCACGCCAAGACGGCTGGCGGTGATCGGGCCGATGGTCGAGCCGCAGCCCATGTCGCTGCGGGTCACGAAACTCTGCACCGGCACTTCGTTTTCCAGACACAGGTGACGGAAGAACCCGGCGGTTTCGCTGTTGGTGGCGTAACGCTGGTTGCTGTTGATCTTGATCACCGGCCCGGCGTTGAGTTTGGGGCCGTGGTTGCCGTCGTGCTTGCTCTCGTAGTTCGGGTGCACGCCGTGGGCGTTGTCGGCGGATACCAGCAGCGAGCGCTGGATGGCGCGCACGAAACCATCACCGTCCGGCAGCACCCGGCGCAGCACCTGTTCCAGCATCGGGCCGTCGGCACCGCAGGCCGAGCAGGAGCCGACTTCCTCGTGGTCGGTGCACACCAGTACGCAGGTCTCTTCGTCGCTGGCGTCCAGCAGGGCCTGCAGACCGGCGTAGCAGGACAGCAGGTTGTCCAGGCGTGCACCGGCGATGAAGTCCTGATTGAGGCCGACTACCGCGGCGCTCTGGGTGTCGTAGAAGCTCAGCTCGTAATCGAGCACCGCATCGGCGTTGAAGTCGTGTTCCATGGCCAGCTGTTCGCTGAGCAGGGCGCGGAAGTCAGCGCTTTCACTGCTTGCCAGCTGGGCGAGGATCGGCGGCAGTTCGTTCTGCGCATTGATCGCCCAGCCCTGGTTGGCCTCGCGGTTGAGGTGGATGGCCAGGCTGGGGATCACCGCGATGGGCTGGTAGAAATCGATCAGGTCGCTTTCCACCTTGCCATCACGGCGGTAGGTCACCCGGCCGGCCAGGGACAGGTCACGGTCGAACCAGGGCGCGAGCAGGGCGCCGCCGTAGACTTCCACGCCGAGCTGGAAGAAGCCCTGGCGCTGCAGTTCGGGGTTCGGCTTCACGCGCAGGCAAGGGCTGTCGGTGTGGGCGCCAACCAGGCGGATGCCACCCTCGACAGGCGAACGATGGCCCAGCTTGAAGGCGATGATCGAGGAATCGTTGCGGGTCACGTAGTAGCGGCCACCGGCTTCGGTCTGCCAGGGCGCGCGTTCGTCGAGTTGACGATAACCGGCCGCTTCCAGGCGCATGGCCAGGCTGGCGGTAGCGTGAAAGGGGGTGGGTGAGGCGTTGAGGAAGTCGATCAGGCCTTGGTTCAGTTCTTCGCGCATGGGGCACTCCGGACGGCAATGCGCCGAGTTTATCGGATTTGCCCGCGCGCCTGTTGACGTTTCAGAGGTGGCGGCACGCGCAGGGCGAGGTAGCCGAGCAGGCGCCGTGGCCGTGTCGACGACGCGCGAGGCCAGCCGCTCCGGCAGACCGGTGTCGAGCGAAGCGATGCCCCCCAGCGGCGGTTGGCAACATGCCGATGAGCAGGCGCCCGCAATCGACCCTGTGCAGCGCCGCGTTCAGCGACAGGCTACGAACGGTGGTGCGGAGCTGAACGCTTCAGGCCGCGATCGCCACCAGGCTGAGCAGATGGCTGTCCACCCGGGTATGAACCCCATCGAGTTGGCTGCCGGCTGGCCAGTCGGCAGCCAGGTCGACCAGCAGGCGCAGGCGTGCGGTGCCGGCGGCGGGATCGAGGGCCAGCAGCTCGGCATCGTGGAAGTAGAAGTGCTTGAGTACCAACGGGTAAAGGGCCTTGAACAGGCTTTCCTTGAGCGAGAAGGTCAGGCTGATGCGCAGGGCGCGCTGTTCATCGGATAGCCCGGCCAGGCGTTGCAACTCTTGCGCGGTGAGGATTTCTGCGGCCAGGCCCTCGGCGCGGGCGCTGTTCAACGGTTGCTCGGCGTCCAGGCCGAGGCCGCGCCATCGCCCGCGCGGGGCGACGATGGCCGCGGCCCAGCCATGGCTGTGGGTGATCGAGCCACTGACCCCGGCGGGCCACTGCGGCGCGCGATCCGCCCCCACGGCCGGTACGCTGGCGATCCCGGTCACCCGGCGCAGGGCCTCGCGGGCGCAAAGGCGTCCGGCCAGGTGCTCGGCCTGGCGTTTGGCGACGCCACGCACGGGAGGCACGCCGCTGCGCTGGAAGTCGATGTCGGCCAGCTGCGCCGGGTCGAAGTGGGTGCTGATCAGTAGCGCTTCCGGCAGGGCATGGAAAAACGGCCACTGATCGTTCAGGCGACTGCAGAAGGGCGGTGTGAGGGGCTCGTTCATGGCCGGCATTCTGCCGTGCCGTCGATCACCTTGCCAGTCGGGTTCCGTGCACCGGATGTCGATGCTGGCCGGCGGTCGTTTCAGGCCGGTGCGTGCGCAGCGCTGGACCCTGGCCTCACCGCCATAACGGCGAATCGCCCAGTGCCTCTGCGGTTTTCCGCAGCCGGCGACGAAAACGTAGCGGTCGCCGGGTTGTTCAGGCTGTGTTCAGCGAGGGTTCAGGCCCGGTTCAGTCGACCCCGGGCAGGATGGTGCCCGAGTTCCTAACCGATCCATCGCAACCCACTGCCATTCGAGAGGCATCTCCATGAACACGACGCTTACCAAGCTGGCTCTGGCGACTTCCCTGGTGTTCGGCGCCACGACCGCAGCCCACGCCGACAGCAACTTCGCTGGCCTGACCTGGGGCCACACCAGCAACAACATCCAGAAGTCTTCGGCGCTGAACGCCAACCTGGGCAACCCGAATTTCGATAGCGTGATCAACAGCACCAGCACCTGGGGCATCCGTGCCGGCCAGCAGAACGAGGCGGGTCGTTACTACGCCACCTACGAATACATCTCCGGCAGCAACAACGGCCTCAAGCTGCGCCAGCAGAACCTGCTCGGCAGCTACGACGCCTTCCTGCCACTGAACGACAATGGCACCAAGCTGTTTGGTGGCGGTACCCTGGGCCTGGTCAAGCTGGAGCAGAACAGCCCAGGTGTCTCCCGTGACAGCAATGTCGGGTATGCTGCCGGGCTACAGGCCGGCCTGCTGCAGGACGTCAATGAGAACACCTCGATCGAGGGCGGCTACCGTTACCTGCGTACCAACGCCAGCACCGAGTTCGCCCCGCACGACCAGGGCAAGGTCGGCTCCCTCGATTTGCATAGCAGCGGTCAGTGGTATCTGGGTGCCAACTACAAGTTCTAATTAGGTTCTACGCGTTCCTATCGAGCGGCACCGCCGCCCGATACGGGCCTGTAACCACCGCAGCAGGCTTGAAGCGGCAGGTTGAAGCCAAATCGTGCACCATTGCTTCTGACTTGCCGCTTGCCGCTTGAGGCTTGCGGCTTTGCGCTTATGTTGGAGGGCATGCAACGATGAAATTGCTGGTCGTGGAGGATGAGGCGCTGCTGCGTCATCATCTGTATACCCGACTTGGCGAGCAGGGCCACGTGGTGGACGCCGTCGCCAACGCCGAAGAGGCGTTGTATCGCGTCGACGAGTACCACCATGATCTGGCCGTGGTCGATCTCGGCCTGCCGGGTATCAGCGGTCTGGATCTGATTCGCCAGCTGCGCAGCCGCGACAAGACCTTTCCCATTCTCATCCTCACTGCCCGTGGCAACTGGCAGGATAAGGTCGAGGGCTTGGCCTCGGGGGCCGATGACTACGTGGTCAAGCCGTTCCAGTTCGAAGAGCTGGAAGCGCGCCTCAACGCGCTGCTGCGCCGTTCTTCCGGGTTCATCCAGTCGACCATCGAGGCCGGCCCATTGCTGCTCGACATGAACCGCAAGCAGGCATCGATCGACGGTGCCGGCATGGGCCTGACCGCCTACGAATACCGCATTCTCGAATACCTGATGCGCCACCATCAGCAGGTGGTGCCCAAGGAACGCCTGATCGAGCAACTGTATCCCGATGACGAAGCACGCGACCCCAACGTGATCGAAGTGCTGGTCGGCCGCCTGCGCCGCAAGCTGGAAAGCAGCAACGGCTTCAGGCCCATCGAAACGGTGCGTGGCCAGGGCTACCTGTTCACCGAGCGCTGCCGGTGACGCCAGGCTGGAGACGCTTGCGAGGCCGCTGGGTTTCTTCCCTGCGCCTGCGCCTGATGTTCGCCAGCACGGTATTGGCGGTGCTGTTCATGCTGGCGCTGCTGCCAGCCCTGCGCGGTGCCTTCCTGATCGCTCTGGAAACCTCGGTCGAGAAACGCCTGGCCGCCGATGCGGGGGCGCTGATTTCTGCGGCGCGCACCGATGACGGCAAGCTGAAGATGCCAGACAAGCTACCGGACGAGGAATTCGACATTCCCGATGCTCAGTTGCTGGGCTTCATCTATGACCGTAACGGGCATCTGGTCTGGCAGTCGCGCTCGGCACGGGATATCTCCGTGTCCTACATGCCGCATTACGACGGCCGCGGTGACGAGTTGTTGCGTGTCACCGACCGGCAGGGCCGCGAGTTCTACATCTACGACGTGGAAATCAAACTGCTGCGTGGCGAGAGCGCGGCCTTCAGCATCGTCACCATGCAGCCCGCCAGCGACACCCAGGCCCTCTACAACGATTTCATGACGCAGCTCTACCTGTGGCTCGGTGGCGCCCTGTTGCTGCTGCTGAGCCTGCTGTGGTTCGGCCTGACCTGGGGCTTTCGCAGCCTGCGCGGCCTGCGTGCCGAACTCGATGAAGTGGAGGGCGGCACGCGCGAACGGCTCAGCGATGACCATCCCCGGGAACTGCTGCGCCTGACCGGCTCGCTGAACCGTTTGCTCGATAGCGAGCGGCAGCAGCGCGAGCGCTACCGCCATTCCCTGGACGACCTGGCGCACAGCCTGAAGACCCCGTTGTCGGTGCTGCAGGGGGCGGCCGAGGTGATTGCCGCGCAGCCGCAGAATCGCGAGCAATCGCGCATCCTGCAGGGGCAGATCGAGCGCATGAGCCAACAGATCGGTTATCAGTTGCAGCGTGCCAGCCTGCGCAAGAGCGGCCTGGTGCGTCACCGGGTGGCCCTGGCGGGGGTGGTGGACAACCTCTGCGAGGCGCTCGACAAGGTCTACCGCGACAAGCAGGTCACCGTGCTGCGACAGTTCGAACCCTGGCTGGAAATCCCCATGGAGCGCGCGGCGCTGCTCGAATTGCTCGGCAACCTGCTGGAAAACGCCTACCGCCTGTGCCTGGGACGGGTGCGCATCACCGCCAGCCTTCAGGCGGGCGCCTGCCTGCTCTGTGTCGAAGACGACGGTCCTGGCGTGCCGGTCGATCAGCGCGAGCGCATTCTGCGCCGCGGTGAGCGCCTCGATGGCCAGCACGCCGGGCAGGGCATTGGCACCGCGGTGGTCAAGGACATCATCGAGAGCTACGAGGGCGAGCTGTTCCTCGACGAATCGGAGCTGGGCGGAGCGGCATTCCGCGTTCGCCTCTGAGTGGCCGATTCGGCGTAGGGGGGAATCCGCCACGCCGGGCGGGCAGCCGTGCGGAAAACCGCCAATGGCCGGTTTTGCTCCCCTTGCATTCGCGGGCAATAGCTCTGCAATCAAAGGCTTATCCTGACTTTAGGCTTTCTGGCATGGGAATTGCTTCTTGTGCAGCAAGGCCGCGCTGAGCGCGCCTATAACAAATCCCTCCAGGTCAGGAGGGTTGGCGCCTAAACAAGAAAGGTGGTGCGGACGTCGCTGGATGTCATTGCCGCGCCCATGAGGATTCACCATGACTGCCACAACGAACGACGTTGTCCGTCAACCGTTCTACAAAATGCTCTATGTCCAGGTGCTGTTCGCCATCACCGTGGGCATCCTCCTCGGTCACTTCTACCCGGAAACCGGTGTTGCCCTCAAACCGCTCGGCGATGGTTTCGTCAAGCTGATCAAGATGGTCATCGCCCCCATCATCTTCTGTACCGTGGTCAGCGGCATCGCCGGTATGCAGGACATGAAGGCCGTCGGCAAGACCGGTGGCTATGCGCTGCTGTATTTCGAGATCGTATCCACCATCGCGCTGATCATCGGCCTGGTCGTGGTCAACGTGGTGCAGCCGGGCGTCGGCATGCACGTCGATCCGAACACCCTGGATGCCAGCAAGATCGCGGCCTATGCCCAGGCGGGCGAAGCGCAGAGCACCATCGGCTTCCTGCTCAACGTGATCCCGGCAACCGTGGTCGGCGCTTTCGCCAACGGTGACATCCTCCAGGTGCTGTTCTTCTCGGTGATCTTCGCCTTCGCCCTGCAGCGCATGGGCGAGTTCGGTCGTCCGGTGCTCGAGTTCATCGATCGCATCGCCCACGTGATGTTCGGCATCATCAACATGATCATGAAGCTCGCGCCCATCGGTGCCTTCGGTGCCATGGCCTTCACCATCGGTCAGTACGGTGTCGGCTCGTTGGTGCAGCTCGGCCAGCTGATGATCTGCTTCTACATCACCTGCGTGTTCTTCGTGCTCGTGGTGCTCGGCAGCATCGCCCGTGCCCACGGTTTCAGCGTACTGCGCCTGATCCGCTACATCCGTGAAGAACTGATGATCGTGCTCGGCACCTCGTCGTCCGAGTCGGCCCTGCCGCGCATGCTGACCAAGATGGAAAGGCTCGGCGCCAACAAGTCGGTCGTCGGCCTGGTGATCCCTACCGGTTACTCCTTCAACCTTGACGGCACCTCGATCTACCTGACCATGGCAGCGGTATTCATCGCCCAGGCCACCGATACGCCGATGGACATCACCCACCAGATCACCCTGCTGCTGGTGTTGCTGGTCGCTTCCAAAGGTGCCGCGGGCGTTACCGGCAGCGGCTTCATCGTCCTCGCCGCCACGCTGTCGGCCGTCGGTCACCTGCCGGTCGCCGGCCTGGCGCTGATCCTGGGTATCGACCGCTTCATGTCCGAAGCCCGCGCCCTGACCAACCTGATCGGCAACGGCGTGGCCACCATCGTGGTCGCCAAGTGGTGCAAGGAGCTGGACGAAGACACCCTGCAGCGCGAGCTGGCTTCCGGTGGTCGTCCGGACATTGTGAGCCTGCCTGGCGACCCCGCTGGCAAGGCTTCCTGATCGCAGCTGTCGTCGACCTTCCCGGCTAGGGGAAGGTCATCTGGCCCGCCCTCGTGGCGGGCTTTTTCATGGGTGGCGAAAAGCGTGCGACCGCGCTGGGCGGGTTTCCGTGAACATGTCGCTAGCCACCACGCGCATCAACCGGCGGCGCGAGAAGCCGGCCCGAAGCGGTCAGGAAAACGACTGTCGCCACTCGACCTGCAAGGTTTTGCGCACCGGCAAGCTGCCTGGCGAGAGGTTGCCGACCCCAGGGCGTGCGCATGGGCCACTTTGCTCTGCGACCCGGCGTATCGCCTGGATACCTCGTGTGGCGCTTTATGGCCGGACGCTGCCGGGACGGCCGATGTCGATCAGCCGTAGCCGCAGTGGGCCGGGGTGCAGGGGGCTGGGAAGAGGCCGCTCATGCTGCTGGTCTGCCTGCAGGGCCAGAACGTTGCGCTGTGCGAACGGATTTCAGGGGGGGAGCGGGGGGAGCTATCGGCAATCTCACGGCCCCACGGGCGGGATGGCGGCCACCAAAAATCCCTGCTCCCGCGACGATGGCGTGTATGAGCCGGCCGCCGACTGTGCCGCGACCGGTGGGGCGCCGGGCGCGGCCGTGCTGAAACGTCGACAGAGCCTAGACCAGCTTGAAGCGGTGTACCGTTTGTTCGAGCCCGACCGACAGGCGCGCCAGCTCGTTGCTGGCCTGAAGCGTCTGTTCGGTGCCCTCGCCACTCTGTACCGAGAGGTCGCGGATGCTGGTGAGGTTACGATCTACCTCGCGGGCCACGTAGGCCTGCTCTTCCGAGGCAGTGGCGATCTGCGTGTTGCGTTCCTCGATCAGTGTGACGGCGGCCATGATGTCCTTGAGCGCCTGGCCGGCGGCCTGAGCCAACTGGTAGGTCTCGTTGGCCTGCACGTTGCTGGCTTGCATCGCGCCCACCGCGCCGGCAGTACCGGACTGGATGGCGCTGATCATCTTTTCGATCTCCTGGGTGGAGGACTGGGTGCGGTGGGCCAGGGCGCGAACCTCGTCGGCCACCACGGCGAACCCGCGACCCTGCTCACCCGCCCGGGCAGCCTCGATGGCCGCGTTGAGGGCCAGCAGGTTGGTCTGTTCAGCGATGGCGCCGATCACGCCGAGCACCTTGGCGATATCCTGGGCCTGGGCGGCGAGTCCCTGTACCTGCTCCGAGGTGGTGCCCACCTGGGTGGTGAGACGTTGCATGGCGCTGAGGGTCTCGCTGACCTTCTGGTTGCCGGAGTTGGCGGCCACGCTGGACTGACGGGCCGACTCCGAGGTGGAGGTGGCGTTGCGGGCCACTTCCTCCACGGCTGCGCTCATCTGGTTGACCGCAGTGGCAGCCTGGTCGATCTCGTTGTTCTGCTGCTGCAGGGTACGGCTGGAGGCATCGGTCACGGCGGTCATCTGCACCGCCGCGGCGCTGAGCTGGGCCGAGGAGCCGGCGATCTCCTGGATGGTATGGCGCAGGTTGCCTTGCATCTGGCTGAGTGCCGTGGCCAGGTCGGTGTTCTCGTCCTTGCCGGTGATGGAGATGCTGTTGGTCAGGTTGCCCTCGGCGATGCTGCTGGCCAGGCGCAGGGATTCGCCGATGGGCTGCACGATGCTGCGGGTCAGGCGCCAGGCCAGGAGGATGGTCGAGCACAGCGAAATCACCACGATGACCAGCATGACCATCAGGCTGTGCTCGTAGATGCTGCTCGCCTCGTTGCCGGCACTGAGCACGCCATTGGCGTTGTGCTCGCGCAGGGCGGTCAGCTTGTCCTGGTAGGCCTGGGCACGCATGCGCTGGTCGCCATCGGCGAATGCCACCGCCTGATCACGGTTGCTCTGGCTCAGTGACATGAGGTTCTCGAGCCCGTCCAGGTAGCTCTTCATCAGCCCGGCCGCTTCCTCGAAGCTGGCGCGCTCCAGCGCGTCGGACAGCAGGTGGGTGCGGTAGAACTCGGTACGTTCGTTCATGACGTCGCGGTACTGCTGCATCTGCGAGAGCGTTTCCTTGATCGCCGCCGGATCGGTGGTGGTCAGCAGGCGTATGCTCTCCAGCCGGGTGTGCAGCAGGGCGATCTGGATCGCATCGGAAGTCTGGATGCTGGGCAGCCAGTCGCTTTCCATGCTCTGCTCGGTGGCCCTGAGCGCCTTGATCTGTATGAAGCCGAAGCTACTGACCAGGAGCACGAACAGCGTGATGATGCTGAAGCAGAGAACGGCGCGAGGGGCAATACGCATTGAACGCAGGTTCATGACAGGCTCCAGGTTTGATAGGTGTAGTGCAGGTCAATATGAGTTAAGCAGTTCATCTGCCGAGTTCATCAGAACTTGAAGAAAACTTGCTGCCATTGGCAAGGCGTTCTGCGTGGAGAGCGACGCCAGCCGTGAAGTCGCCCGGCGCGGGTGACTGCCGTGGCCGGCCGGCATGGTCGCGGCGTTGGCCCGTGGCACTGCCCATCGTGCCATCGCTGAGCGTATCCTTGCGGGCTTGGCGAACCCAGCACGGCGGCGCGGACACTGGCTGGCAGGCTGGCGTCCGGAATCGGCCGGGCGTTGCTGGCGCCCTGTATCGATCAGGAACGGATGAATGGATTTACGACAACTCGAGGCATTCGCTGCGGTGATGTCTGCCGGTAGCGTGACCGGGGCAGGGCAGATGCTGGGGCGCTCGCAGCCGGCGGTCACCCGCTCGATTCAGGAACTGGAGCAGGAACTGGGCTTCCCGCTGTTCGAGCGCAGCGGGCCCAAGGTCACGCCGACCCACCGCGCCTTCAGCCTGTATGCCGAAGTCGAGAGTGCCCTGAGCGGGGTGCGCAACGTCAAGCAGCGCGCGGTGGCGATCAGTCAGCAAGACAATCACCACCTGCGTCTGGTGGCGACCTCGGCACTGGCCACGGGGCTGTTGCCGGCTGCGTTGGCGCGCCTGCCGGAAGGGCTGCGGCCGCAACAGTTGCAGTTGCAGAGCCTGGCACCGGAGAAGGCGATCGAGGCAGTGCTGGCCAATACCGTGGACCTGGGCCTGGTAAGCCTGCCGCTGGAGCACCGTGGCCTGACCGTGCACTGGATTGGCGAGGCGCCCTGCGTCGCGGTTCTGGCCAGTGATTCGCCGCTGGCTGCCGAGCAAAGCCTGAGCCTGACGCAACTGGCCGAGCAGGTGCTGATCAGCATCGCCAACCCCTACCGGTTCCGCCGGCGCATCAACCATGCTTTCGCCGAGCAGCAACTCGAGCCGCGGCAGATCCTCGAAACCAATACCTCGTTGAACGCCATGCAGATGGCCCGCGTGGGGCTCGGTGTGGCGCTGGCCGATCCGGTGACGGCCTATGGCGTTGCGCTGCAGGGCGTGGCGGTGCGCCCTATCGCACTGGATATTCCGTTCTTCTTCGGTCTGATTTCCCCTTACGCCAGCCCACTCTCCGAAGTGGCTCAAGCCCTGGTGGCGAGCCTGGCGGACGAGGCGCGGCACATGCTTCCGGGAATGCGCATGCATGCACCCACCGAGCACGATGCGCTGCTGCAGCGTGTCTATGCGCCCTAAATCCCCCTCCGCCTGATCTCCCGCGCCGTCAGGGCGCGGCTGCTCCTTCGCTGTCCTGCATCACCCGCCTGACGCACCCCTCGCGTTTCTGCATCGCTTGCCCGAAAGGGGAAGTGTCGTGCCAGCTCGCATATTCTTTAAAGGTATATAAATAGTTAAATAATTTATTTTAAGGAATAAAATGCAGGGCTTATCATCCGTTTTATGGATTCAAAGGCTTATTGAATTAATAAAACGCATCAATAAGCCTGTCATCACGGCCAGTCACTGGTCAGCCCTTTCACGCGGAAATCCAGCCGGCCTCGGCACATCGCCGCAACACCTTTCCTACCAATGGCGATTTACCGGGGAGTACCGCAATGTCATGCAAACCATCCGTCAACGCGAATCATCGACGTCGCCTGGCGCGCAGCCCGCTGAGCCTGGCCATCGGCCTGTGCCTGGCGCCGCTTGCCGGCCAGTCGATGGCGCAGGAAGTCGCTGCCGGAGCCGATGAGCCGGTGCTGCAGACCGTTATTTCGGTGGGCAACCGCGGCACTCAGCGTACCGTGGCGGACAGCCCGGTGCCGGTCGATGTGCTGGATGCCAGAGCCCTTGAGAAGCAGGGCGCCAGTGCCTTGCGTGACGTGCTCTCTAACCTGCTGCCGTCCTTCCACGTGGCCAAGGTCACCGGTGGCGCCTACAGCAACGTGGCGCGCTCCGCTGGCCTGCGCGGGTTGGGTGGCGGTTACGTTCTGGTGCTGGTCAACGGCAAGCGCCGCCACGCCAACGCGGTGTCTTCGGAAGGCTCGGGGCTGCAGGAAGGCTGGAACGCCGCGGATCTGGATTCGATTCCCATGGCCGCCGTCGACCGGGTCGAGGTGCTGCGCGATGGTGCGGCGGCTCAGTACGGTTCCGACGCCGTGGCCGGGGTGATCAACATCATCCTCAAGTCCGACAGCAGTGGCGGCAGTGCCACCACCACGGCGGGGCGTCGCTCCCATTACGCCAGCGGCGTCGGCTCCAACGGTGAAACCTATCAGCAGAGCCTCAACTACGGCCTGGGCCTGCCCAACGAGGGCTTTCTGAATCTGACCCTGGACTGGAAGAACCAGGACAGCACCAAGCGCTCGGCGCCTGCCACCGGCAGCTTCTATTACCCGGTCAATGGCCAGCCCGACCCGCGGGAAAACACCGTGGAGCGTCGTTCCTATGGCGGCGGCCTGCCGGAGATCGAGCAACTGAACCTGTCCTACAACGCCGAGCTGCCGCTGAGCGACGATCTGCGTCTGTACTCCTTCAGCACCTATACCAAGCAGGATGCCCTGGTCTCCATCGGTTTCCGCCGGCCCAACTCGAACACCGTGCTCACCGAGCTGTACCCGGATGGCATCGCCCCTGACTTCGAGTTCGACACCCGCGACTTCCACACCACCTGGGGGATCAAGGGCGAGGAGCTGGCGGGCTGGAACTGGGACCTGAGCACCACCTACGGTGAAAACACCCAGCGCATGGACTCCAGCAACAACCTCAACCCCTCGCTGGGGCCGGATAGCCCCACCGAGTTCTACCTGCAGAACAACGAACTGAGCCAGTGGGTCACCAACCTGGATTTCAACCGCCACGTCGATATCGGCCTGGCCAATCCGCTGAACTTCGCCACTGGATTGGAGTACCGCGAGGATCACTACGTTACCGAGTCCGGTGATGAAGCCTCCTATGTCAATGGCCGTTACGTGTTTCCGGTCGGCCACCCGCGTGCCGGGCAGGAAGCGGCCATCGGCGCACTGGGTAACTACCTGCTGCTGCCCGAGGATGAAGCCAACCTGCGTCGCAGCACCTCGGCCGCCTACGTGGACCTGGGCCTGGACGTCACCGATAAATGGTACGTCGGCGCCGCAGGTCGCTACGAGCGCTATACCGACAGCGCTGGCAGCACCTGGAACGGCAAGCTCGCTACACGTTATGCCTTCACCCCGGCGTTCGCGGTGCGCGGTGCGATCAATACCGGTTTCGTGGCGCCCTCGCTCACCCAGCAGGGCTATGCCAAGACCGGCCTGGGCCGCCGCACCGTGGGTAACGAAACGGTGGACATCATGATCAAGCGCGTCCAGGCCGACTCCGCCATCGGCCGCGCCCTGGGCGCCGAAGAACTGACCCCGGTGAAGTCCACCAGTTACTCCCTGGGCCTGACCTGGACGCCGATCACCGATCTCAACCTGGCAGCGGATGCCTATGTGATCGACCTCGAGGACCGCATCGCCCTGATCAGCCCGCTGCAAGGCGCGGCAGTGGACGCGATTCTCGATGCCAATGGCTTCGGTCACGTGCAGCAGGTGCAGTACTACGCCAATGCCTTCGACACCCGTACCAAGGGTCTCGATCTGGTCGCCGACTACACCCAGCGTCTGGCCCGGTACGGCCGTCTGCGCTGGACCGTGGCGGCCAACTGGAACGACACCCGCATCACCGACATGGCGCCCAATCCTGCGCAGCTGCAAGGCCTTGGCCTGTCGCGCTTCCAGCGTACCGAGATCGGCAGCGTCACCGACTCCAAGCCGAGGAGCAAATACATCCTAGGGGTGAACTGGCAGGTCGGCGATTTCGATATCGGCCTGCGCAACACCCGCTACGGCAAGGTCAAGCTGCTCGGCACCGGCACCACGGTGGATCAGGAATTCAGCGCCAAGTGGATCACCGATGTGGACGCCACCTACAGCCTGACCGACAACGTGCGCGTCACCCTCGGTGCGGAGAACCTGTTCGACGTGTACCCGGACAAGCACACCGTCAATGACGTTTCGGGCGGCTCCTACTACTCGACCATCTCGCCGTTCGGCTCCTACGGCGCTTACTACTACACCCGCCTGAGCATCGACTTCTGACCCGTCGATGAGCCGGCCTCGTGCCGCAGCCGGTGAACGCCGGCTGCGGCTTTGCACTTCAACCGTGAGTATGTTCATGACCAGCAACGCCAGTGCCCCCATCGGTTTGCCCGCCCTCGAAGCACGACTGCGCCAGGACCTGCAATGGCTCGATCTGCCGGCCAAGGCCTGGGCCAAACCGCGTTTTCAGGATGGCGAGGCGTTGATCGATGTCGCCATCGTGGGCGGCGGCATGGCGGGGCTGGCGCTGGCGACCGAGCTGCGCCACCTGGGTGTGACCGTGGTGGTGCTGGACAAGGCCGAGGAGGGCTTCGAGGGGCCCTGGGCGACCACTGCACGGATGGAAACCCTGCGTTCGCCCAAGCAGCTCACCGGGCCGGCGCTGGGTTTGCCCGCGCTGACCTTTCGCGCCTGGTTCGAGGCGCAGTTCGGCATCGCCGCCTGGGAGCGACTCGACAAGATTGCGCGTCTGCAATGGGCCGATTACTTGCGCTGGTACCGTCGCGTGGTCGGGCTCGACGTGCGCAACGGGCAACGGGTGGTGGCCGTGCAGCCCCAGGCCGAAGGCTGGGTACGTCTGCGCGTCGACGGCCCGCAGGGCGAGCACGCGGTGTCCGCCAGGCATGTGGTGCTGGCCACCGGCCGCGATGGCCTGGGTGGCCCCTGGGTGCCGCCGCTGGCCGAGCGACTGCCCCGCGAGCGCTGGGCGCATTCGGCCGATGGCTTGCAGGCCGAATGGTTCGTCGGCAAGCGTGTGGCGGTGGTCGGTGGCGGCGCCTCGGCCATGGACGCGGCAGCCACCGCGCTGGAGGCGGGGGCGCAGCGGGTCGATCTGCTGATTCGCCGTGAACAGCTGCCACGCATCAACCGCGGCAAGGGCGCCGGCAGCCCGGGCATGACCCATGGCTACTGGCGCCTGAGCGACCAGTGGAAGTGGCGCATCCGCCACTACCTCGACAGCCAGCAGGTTCCGCCGCCCCAGGGCAGTACACTGCGGGTGGCGCGTCACGCCAATGCACGCTTCCTGCTCGGCCGCAGCATCGAGTCGATCAGCCGCAACGCCGACGGCAGCCTGCGTGCGCGCCTGCCCGATGGCCAGGTGGATTACGACTTCCTGGTGTTCGCCACCGGCTTCAGCAACGACATGCGCCAGCGTGCCGAGTTCGCCAGTCTGGCGCCCCATGTGCGTACCTGGGCGCAGCGTTTCGCCGAGCAGCGCATCGCCCAGGAACCGGGCGCACAGGCGCAGCTGAGCGAACTGCCCGATCTTGGCCTGGCCTTCGAGTTTCAGCAGGCGCAGCCCGGCAGTTGCCCCGGCCTGGAGCAGGTGCACTGCTTCTGCTACCCGGCGGCGCTCAGCTACGGCGGTGTATCCGGGGACATTCCGGCGATCAGCGACGGTGCCAAGCGCCTGGCCCAGGCCCTGGCCGGCGCGCTGTTCGTCGAAGATATCGACCAGCACTTCGCCGCCATGCAGGACTACGCCGAGCCCGAGTTGCGGGGTGACGAGTGGCAGCCCGGCGAACTGACCGGCGAGGAGCGCGAGCGATGACCGCCTGGCTTATCCGTCGACTGCTGCAGTCGCTGCTGGTGCTGCTGTTGATGAGCCTGCTGGTGTTCATTGGCCTGCAGGCGGTCGGCAACCCGGTGGACATTCTGGTCAGTGAAGACCTCAACCAGCAGGAGCGCCTGCAGGCCATTGCCCGGCTGGGCCTCGATCAGCCACTGGCCATGCAGTATCTGGGGTTCCTGCGCGGTGCTCTGGAGGGCTCGCTGGGCGTCAGCTACGTCTACCATCAGGATGCCCTGCAACTGATCTTCCAGCGTCTGCCGGCGACCCTCGAGCTGGCGGTGGTGGCGCTGACCATGGCGGTGCTGATCGGCGTGCCCCTTGGCCTGTTCGCCGGCCTGCACCCGGACAACCCGGTGGCGCGCCTGATCATGGCCGGCAGCATCATCGGCTTTTCCCTGCCGTCCTTCTGGGTGGCGTTGCTGCTGATCATGCTGTTCGCCGTGCACCTGGGCTGGCTGCCGGCCAGCGGCCGTGGCGAAACCGCCGAGTGGCTGGGCGTGCAATGGTCCTGGCTGACCCTCGATGGCTGGCGCCACCTGCTGTTGCCGGCTTGCAACCTGGCGCTGTTCAAGGTCGCGCTGGTGTTGCGCCTGACCCGTGCCGGCGTGCGCGAAGTGGTGCAGCAGGACTTCGTCAAGTTCGCCCGCGCCAAGGGCCTGGCGCCGCACCGGGTGATTCGCATGCACGTGCTGCGCAACACCCTGATCCCGCTGGTCACCGTGCTTGGCCTGGAACTCGGCTCGACCATCGCCTACGCGGTGGTCACCGAAAGCATCTTCGCCTGGCCCGGTGCCGGCAAGCTGATCCTCGACAGCATCAACTCCCTGGACCGCCCCGTGGTGCTGGCCTACCTGATGGTCGTGGTGGTGATCTTCGTCAGCCTCAACCTGCTGGTCGATGTGCTCTATCGAGTACTCGACCCCCGTGTGCGCCTGGCCGGAGGTGAGCAATGATCACCGCCCATTCCCCCTGGCGTCAGTTGCTCGCCGACTTCATCAGATCGCCCCTGGCGGTGCTCGGTGTGCTCGGTTTGCTGCTGGTCGGCCTGAGCGCCGTGCTGGCGCCCTGGATCACCCCGCAGAACCCCTATGACCTGATGCAATTGGACGTTCTCGACGCGCGCCTGGCCCCGGGCAGCGAGAGCATGGCGGCTGGCTACACCTACTGGCTGGGCACCGATGGGCAGGGCCGCGATCTCTATTCGGCCATCGTCTACGGCCTGCGCATCAGCCTGCTGGTGGGCATCGGCTCGGCGCTGATCGCTGCCTGCATCGGCACCCTGATCGGCCTGCTGGCTGCCTACCGCAGTGGTTGGGTGGATGCCGCGCTGATGCGTCTGGTCGATCTGCTGCTGTCCTTTCCCGGCATCCTCATGGCCCTGATGATCCTCGCCTGGCTGGGCAAGGGCGTGGGTAACGTGGTGCTTACCCTGGTGCTGCTCGAGTGGGCCTATTACGCCCGCGCCGCCCGCGGCCAGGCGCTGGTCGAGCGGCGCCGCGAGTACGTCGAGTCGGCGCGGGGGCAGGGGCTGGGGTCGTTGCGCATCATGCTCGGTCACATTCTGCCCAACTGCCTGCCGCCGCTGATCGTCATCGCCACCTTGCAGATCGCCCGCGCCATCACCCTGGAGGCGACCCTGTCGTTCCTCGGCCTGGGCGTGCCGGTCACCGAGCCATCGCTCGGCCTGCTGATCGCCAACGGCTTCCAGTACATGATGGGCGAGGCGTACTGGATCAGCCTGTTTCCCGGTCTGGCACTGCTGGTGACCATCGTCTCGATCAATCTGGTCGGCGATCAGTTGCGCGACCAGCTCAACCCGAGGTCGCAGCGATGACGCCGACCCTTGAAATCCGCCACCTGACCACCGTCTTCGACAGCCGTGGCGGGCCGTTGCCGGCGGTTCGCGATCTGTCTCTGCAACTGGCGCCGGGGCGCATTCTCGGCCTGGTGGGCGAGTCCGGTTCGGGCAAGTCGGTCACCGGCTTTTCCATCCTCGGCCTGGTGGATGCGCCGGGGCGCATCGCCAGCGGTGAGATCCTCTTCCAGGGCCAGGACCTGCGTCGCCTGAAGCCCGGGCAGTTGCGCGCCCTGCAAGGCAACCGCCTGGCGATGATCTTCCAGGACCCGATGATGACCCTCAATCCGGTGCTGCGCGTCGACACGCAGATGATCGAGGCGGTCCAGGCCCATCGTCGGGTCAGCCACGACGCAGCCCGCCGCCACTGTGCCGAAACCCTGGCGCTGATGGGCATCGCCAGCCCCGATGAGCGTCTGCGGGTCTACCCCCACCAGTTGTCCGGCGGCATGCGCCAGCGCATCGCGATCGCCATCGCCCTGTTGCACGGGCCGGATCTGCTGATCGCCGACGAGCCGACCACCGCGCTCGACGTGACCATCCAGGCGCAGATCCTCAGCGAAGTGCAGAAGCTGGTGCGCCGGCAGGGCAGTTCACTGATCTGGATCACCCACGATCTCTCGGTGGTCGCCGGGCTGGCCGACGACGTGGCGGTGATGTACGCCGGGCGCATCGTCGAGCAGGGGCCGGTCGACCAGGTGCTGGACCACCCCCAGCACCCCTACACCCAGGGCCTGATCGCCAGCCTGCCGAGCCGCAACCGGCGCGGCCAGCGGCTGCAGCAGATTCCCGGCATGGCGCCTAGCCTGGCGGCCTTGCCAACAGGCTGCGCCTTCGCGGCGCGTTGCCCACGGGTCAGCGCCCTGTGCGTCGCCGAGCCCGCCAGCCAACTGATGGACGAGAACCATCGGGTGCGCTGTTTCCACCCTGGAGGTGAGCATGAGTGAAGCCCTGGTGCAGCTGACCCAGGTCAGCAAGGTATTCGGCCCGCCGCCAGCGGGAGCGGTGGGGCGCCTGAGCGAGCGCCTGGGGCTGAGCAAGCCGGCGCAGCGCACCCGGGCGGTGAGCGGTGTCGACCTGCGCATCGAGCGTGGCGAGGTGGTCGGTCTGGTCGGCGAGTCGGGGTGTGGCAAGTCCACCCTGGGCCGCCTGGTCGCCGGTCTGCTGGAGCCGACTGCCGGCCAGGTCGAGGTGCAGGGCCAGCAACTGCACGTGCTGGACGAGCGGGCACGGCGTGCGGCGCGGCTGCGTATCCAGATGATCTTTCAGGATCCGTACGCCAGCCTCAACCCGCGCCTGCGGGTCGACCGCATCGTCGGCGAGGGCGCGCGCCTGCATGGCCTGACCGACTCGGCGGGTTTCGATGACTACGTCAGCGCCCAGTTGCAGCGTGCCGGCCTCGACCCGCAGATGCGCCGCCGCTACCCCCATCAGTTCAGCGGTGGCCAGCGCCAGCGCATCGGCATCGCCCGGGCCCTGGCGGTACAGCCGGAGTTGCTGGTCTGCGACGAATCGGTGGCGGCGCTGGACGTGTCGATCCAGGCACAGATCCTCAACCTGTTCATGGACCTGCGCGAGCAACTGGGCCTGACCTACCTGTTCATCAGCCACGATCTCGGCGTGGTCGAGCACCTCTGCGACCGCGTGCTGGTGATGTACCTCGGCCGGGTGGTGGAAAGCGCCACGGTCGACGAGCTGTTCGAACATGCCAACCACCCCTATACCCAGGCCCTGCTGGCGCAGATCCCGCGTTTCGACCTGCGTCGCAGCCAGTACCAGCCCATCCGTGGAGAAATGCCCAGCCCGTTGAACCCACCTGGCGGCTGCCATTTCCATCCGCGTTGCCCGCACGCCACGGCACGTTGCCGCGAGCAGGCGCCGGCCTTGCGCGAGATCGCGCCGGGCCACCTCAGCGCTTGCCACCTCAACCCTTGAACCTCAGGAAGCTGCCATGAAACTCAACCTTCTGCCGCTGTTGACCGTTGCCTTGCTTGGCGCCGCTGGCGCGCAGGCCGAGACGTTGCGCATCGGCTATGCCGACCCCGTATCGAGCCTCGACCCGCAACTCAACAACTACGCGGGCGATCGTTCGATTGCCCTGCACGTATTCGGCTCGCTGCTGGAGCGGCGCGACAGCGAAATCCTTCCCGGCCTGGCCGAAAGCTGGAAGGTCATCGACCCGCTGACCTGGGAGTTCAAGCTGCGCCAGGACGTCAAATGGCAGGACGGCACCCCGTTCACCGCCGACGACGTGGTGTTCTCGCTGGAGCGCGCACCCAAGGTACCGGGCAGCCTGTCGTCCTATTCCGCCGGCCTGCGCACCGTCGCGTCGGCCAAGGCCATCGACGCCCACACCCTGCGG
Organism: Phytopseudomonas flavescens; assembly: GCF_900100535.1. Taxonomy (GTDB): domain Bacteria; phylum Pseudomonadota; class Gammaproteobacteria; order Pseudomonadales; family Pseudomonadaceae; genus Aquipseudomonas; species Aquipseudomonas flavescens. Next base: position 269,414 of record NZ_FNDG01000001.1, on the reverse strand, counting down.
GTGACCACCTCGGTGCCCAACCCCAATCTGCTGCCCAATATCGACTCGATCTACCTGGTCAGCCGCAAGACCGGTTCGCTGTCGAGCAGCGATGATTACAACAGCGGCAAGGCCATGGTCGGCACCGGCCCGTATCGCTTCGTCTCCCATGTGCCGGGGGATCGCACCCTGTTCGAGCGCAACCCGAGCTACTGGGGCACGCCCGCTCATTGGGACAAGGTCGACTACCGCTACATCGCCAACCCGGCCGCGCGCACCGCAGCCCTGTTGGCCGGTGACGTGGACGTGATCGACAAGGTCTCGCCAGCCGACGTGGCGCGCCTGAGCAACAGCGACAAGGTCAGCCTGTACGCCTATCCGGGGCTGCGTGCCCTGTTGGTGCAGCCGAGCCTGCGTGCCGGCAGCCACGAATTCATCCGTGGCAACGACGGCAAGCCGCTTGCCGAAAACCCCCTGCGTGATCCGCGCGTGCGACGTGCGCTGTCGGTCGCGATCAACCGCAAGGGCATCACCGAACGCATCCTGCAGGGCACTGCCAGCGTGGCCAACCAGTGGATGCCGGCCGGTACCTTCGGCTACAACACGCAGATTCAGGACATCCCCTACGATGCCGCCCAGGCCAAGGCGCTGCTCGCCGAAGCCGGCTACCCTGAAGGCTTCCAGCTCACCGTGCACGTGCCCGGTGACCGCTACCCGCTGGCGCCCGAGTCGATGCAGGCCGTGGCGCAGTTCTGGTCGCGCATCGGCGTCAAGGTGCAGCTGGAAGTGGTGCCATGGGCGGTCTACGCCAGCCGCGCCAACAAGAACGAATACGCCGTCAGCGTCATTGCCTGGGGCAACGGCACCGGCGAGGCCAGCTACGGCCTGATCAACGTGCTCGCCACCCCGGATGCGTCCAGGGGCCTGGGCGGTTCCAACTGGGGCCACTACAGCAACGCCAAGGTCGACCAGGCACTGGCCGAAGCCACCGAAGAGTTCGATGACAGCCGTCGCGCCGCGATCCTCAGCGATGCCGCCCAGGTGGTCAGCGACGACGTGGGCATCATCCCGCTGTTCCATTACCAGAACATCTGGGCCGCCCGCAAAGGCCTCAAGGTCGAGCCGCTGGTCAGCGACCGCACCGCAGCGCAGATGGTCAGCGAGGTAAAGTGATGACGGGTGTGCCACGTATCCAGGTCAGCCCGCAGGATGGCCTGCTCGACGAGCCACGGCATATCCGCCTGCACGGGCTGCAGCCATTCGAGCGGGTCGAGCTGAGCAGCGAGACACGGCGTGGCGCGGTGTCCTGGCAGGCCAGGGCGGTCTTCGTCGCCAATGCCGAAGGTGAGGTCGACCTGCTGCGTGATGCACCCGTGGATGGCGATTATCGAGACGTCAGCGGCCTTGGCCTGCTCTGGTCGCAGCGCCCCGTGGGAGCCGCCTCGGCGCAGCCGTTCAACGATTCGGTGGCCCAGCCGCTGGTCACCCAGCTGACCCTGACAGCCTCGGTGGGCCAGGCGCATGCGCAGTTCACCCAGCGGCTGATGGCCGCCGGTGTGACGCGCCGGGAAGTACGCGCAGGGCGTCTGGTCGGCACCCTGTTCCTGCCCGCAGGGCAGAGGCCGCACCCGGCGGTGATGGTGCTCAACGGTTCCGGTGGCGGTATCAACGAGCCCCGTGCGGCCCTCTATGCCTCACGCGGCTACGCGGCCTTCGCACTGGCCTACTTCAAGGCACCGGGGCTGTCGGACTACATCTCCAACACGCCACTGGAGTACTTCCTCGAAGGCCTCGACTGGCTGCGGCAGGAGGTGCGTCCCGAGGGCGACTTCGTCGCGCTCAGCGGGCAATCCCGTGGCGGAGAGCTGGTGCTGTTGCTGGGCAGCCTGTTCCCCGACAAGGTCAATGCGGTGATCGGCTACGTGCCCGGTGCACTGGTGCACGGTGGCCAGGCTGCCGCCGACCCTGCGGTGGGCCGTGACGGCCCGGCCTGGCTGTATCAGGGCAAGCCGCTGGTGCACCTGTGGAACGATAACCGCCATGGCAACTGGAACGACCGCGACGCCGGCCGCCGCAACGCGCTGTCCATCGCCACCGCGCTGCAGGATGACGACGCGGTGCGCAAGGCGCGCATCCCCGTGGAGAACATCCGCGGCCCGGTGATCATGCTCACCGCCGGTGATGACGCCGCCTGGCCGTCGAGCCGCTACGGGCGCATGGTCGAGGCCAGCCTCGCGGCCGCCGAACATCCCTGGCCGGTGCAGCGGCTGGACTACCCCGAGGCCGGGCACAGCATTGTGCTGCCGTTCATTCCCGCGACCTATGCCCTCGACGGCCACCCATTGGCCAACGCCGAAGCCAACCGTCACTCCTGGCAGGCGGTAAGGGCCTTTCTCGATACCGCCGTGTCGCAGCATCTACAGAAGGTACAACCATGAACAACCAGGTAACCGGCACCCCAGTGGATGTCGTCGACGCTGTCGCTGGTGTGGCAGGAGGCAGCGTGCTGCATGGCGTACGCCACGCCCGTCACAAGGTGGTCGCAGCTACTCAGGGCAGCTACGACGCACTGTTCGCCAGCAACCTGCAGAGTAGCCTGACGCTACCGGAGCGGCTGTTGCTGGCCCTGTATGCCAGTCAGCTGAGCGCCCAGCCGGCGTTGGTCAGCCACTATCGGCAACGCTTGCATGCCGAGTCGCTGCCCAGCGAATGGCCGCCGCTGCTCGATCCAGTCAAGCCCGAGGCGTTCGCCTCGCAGCGCCTGCACGTGCTGCTGGCGTTCACTCGGCGGTTGACCGTGAAGCCCGTGGAGGGCGATCGCGAGGCCTTGCAGAGCCTGCAGTCTGCCGATCTGGATACACCCTCGGCGGTGGTGCTGGCCCAGCTCCTGGCGTTCATCTCCTATCAGGTACGGCTGATCGCCGGCCTGGCAGCCATTGCCCAGCCACACGATCCGGCCACTGCCGAACCGGCGCCGCCTGGCGAACGCGAGCCGGGTGCGCAGAGCGGGGCGTTCATCGACATCCAGGGCTTCACCAATCGCACCCTGGGCTGGCGCTCCTGGCTGGACATCCTCGAACTGGAGCGGGCCAATCCCGAACAACTGGCCGTGCTGGAAGAGAGCCACCCCAAGGCCAAGGTGTCGGAGTACTACCTGACCCTGATCCACCAGCCAGGGATACTGCGGCAGCGCTCGCTGGCCTTCAACGCCATCATGTACGCCCCGGGCGGCTTGCCGCGTGCCGAGCGGGAACTGGCCAGCGCCGTGGTTTCGCGCATCAACCAGTGCGTGTACTGCGCCTCGGTGCATGCCCAGCGCTATGCACAGCTGGCCAAGCGCGACGCGATCATCCGCGAAGTCTTCAACGATCCCCACAGCGCCGGGCAGACGCCGCGTGAGCGGGCCATCGTGCGCCTGGCCATCGACCTGACCTTGCAGCCCGGCAGTTTCAGCACCGGGCACCTGGTCGCCGCCCGCCAGGCCGGGCTCGGCGAGGGCGAGCTGCTCGACCTGATCCACGCCGTGGCGATCTTCGCCTGGGCCAACCGCCTGATGCTCAATCTGGGCGAGCCGATCTGGCCGGAAACGTCGAGCGCAGTCTGAGGTCGTGAGCCGGGCGCTTGCAGGAGCGTGGCAAATGCCGTCCTTGCAGGCGCGTCGCACTGGGCTCGAGCGCTTTCTTTTCACGGTTGACGCGGTATGGCGGGGTGATCGACATGCGAAGCCGCGTTGTATGGGGGACGGCGACCTGAGCGGGATTTGAAGCCTCCGGCCTGGACTTCTTATTGGCTAAGACCAGAAGCCGCGTCTCGGCGATGCTTCTTGCTGGCTACTGTGGATCGTAGTGTGTAGAAAACGGCACCAGGCGCATGCTCTCCAGCTCCACTAGCGCGATCAGCAGTTCGGCAGGCGACCGTGGTTCATCCAGATCGACGCCGGTTTTTCTCGCCACCTGCTCGATCACATCGTCCCTCTGTAGACCAAGCTTTTGGGCCACCAGCAGAGCGCATGAGCGTGCGTGGGAGGCGCGATGCGAGAGGGGGGATCTTTCATCCAACAGTTTTCGCCTATGTGAATTGAAGGACATTTAATTTCTTCCATTTAGAGTTCGGTGTTCGGTTCTGGCCGAAAGCAGTGCTCGGTGCCCGGCCATTGCCGGTCTTTCCCGGAGATTGAATCGCGGCCAGGTTCTTCGGCTCGCAAGCTGTTGGTCAGGTGCGTGCTGAGCACTCCGATCGGGCCCCACAAGCTGAACTGGGGTGGAAACCTGCGAAGCGCTCCCCGGTAGCCTCAATGCACGCTATCTGACGGATGATTTTGAATCCCCCTGATTACTGCGCATTTAGTCGCTGAAGCAAAAGAGCTTTCAGAGTCAGCGCGCTGGCCATATCCAGACACTCCTGGATCCGCGCAGGTAGTCGCGTTGAGCACGCGCCTCCGTTCTCCAAAGGCATACGGCGCCCTCCGGGATATCCTGAAGGCGATTATTCGTTGTGTGTTATCGAAGCGCACGAGGGTGCCATGAATGATGATGGGCGCCCCATGAAATCATCGGCCTGCCGCTTGGGCGCGCACGTGAATTCATCACCCGGGTCGCACATGAGTTGGAGTCGAGCCCGGCACATCAGGTCATTCCACATCTCAGGGCTGTTTACTCAAGACTCGCTGCCCTCTGCAAGTGCTGCTCCCTGCCCGTGATCCGGAACGTGCCCCATTGGGTTTTCACCTCTGGGCCAAGCGACCATAATGGCGCCTGCTTTTCCACTCAACGTGTCTGCCGCCATCGTGCTGCAGCGCCACTCTGCAAGGGACGCTCATGAGCTTTTTCCGGAAGCTGCTAGGACTCTCGCCCAAACCCGCTACCCAGGTAGAAGCCCCCGTTTCGCAAACGGCGCAAACGCCTGACAGCGATAACGCCTTCGAAGCCGCCAACCAGGCTGCCCGGGAGGCCAGTGCCGACTGTCTGGATCGCCACTGGCAGTCGGTCGGCAGCGTCGAACGGGATGTGCTGGGCTACCTCATGAGCCCGAGTTTTTCCGGCGGTCCGTATTGGCCCTCCACCCGCCAGGCCTACCGCATCGTGCGCCGCGGCGACGCCATCATCCTGGCAACCGAGGGCCTCTCCGATCCGTTCGACGATGACGAGGGGCAGGGCAATGGCTTCGAGATGGAGCTGTTTCTGGAAACCGCAGATATCCCGGAGCATGCCCGCGGCAAACCGGGCGAGGTCGACCCGCTCAGGTACAGCTGGGCCTTCGAACTGATCAAGCACGTGGCAGGCACCGTGGCCGACGCAGGTGGCATCGTCGATCAGATCGAGCAGTACGGCGTGCTGTCCCTGGAGTTGCCTGGCCTGAGTCAGTCGCACCATATGGGCGAGCAGATTCCTCCTGCGTTCGTCAGCGACGACGATACCGTGGGCGTGCTCATCGGTGGCCCGGCGCCTGATTTCGCGACGCGCCTGGATGACATGCCATTGTCGCCCGTCACGCTGATGCCCGTGGTCCTGATCACCGCCGCGGAGCTCGACTACGTGCGTGCCGGCGGGGGCGCCGCCCGTGAGGATCTGGTGCAGCGCCTGCAGGCGGCCGGTGTCGGTCACCGCAGTAACCTGCAGCGCGCCAGCGTGGTGTGAGCGGGCGCGCAACTGCTGTCGGTCAGCAGCGCTGCTGTCGTGGCCGGGGGCTGGAGAGCGGGAGGAGATCAGGCATGGCGCTGGCCTCCGCTCTGGTGATCAGGTGAGCGAGGGGATGTGTAATGCCTCCGATTCGCGCATAGGGAACTGACTTTTTTGAAGGTGTGAACACCTGCTGTCCGCGGGCTGTTTTCTATTTCCTAGCGGCTGCCTCTGGCCAGTAGCTGCGACAGGCTGCTATCCGCCAAGGCGGTCATTCAGTGTTTCAGCTTTCAGCACGCGCTGCCATGTTCGAGGGATCACCTTCACGCAACATTTCAACTAAACGCTCTTTCTCCTTCACGCCCGGCGCAATGCCTGCAGTCTCTGCCTCTAACACCACCTCGCCTTCTGCGTTGCGCATTGTCACCTCAGCCCGGCCCCTTCCTTGGCTGTCGACTTCGATAATCATCCAATCGCAGGTAACGGTGTCGCCGGCATACACCGGGCGCTTGAAGCGCAGCGTCATTCCCGAAGCGAGCCAGCCAATCTGGCCACCGATTTCCGTCATCAAACCAGCGGTGAGCAGCCCTTGGCAAATGGGCGCTCTGAAGTTTCGTAGCGCGGCGTAAGGGGTATCGAAATGCACCGGGTTGTAATCCCGTGAAATCAGGGCGAAGTCGTGGATATCTTGTTCCGAGAAGCGACGTGTGAGTGTGAAGCAATCACCTTCGGCCAATCCTGCTGCGGCTCGTTCCCGAAAGCCCATCATGGCTGCACCTCGGATTGATTATCAGTGAAGCAGTGTTCTGCCCCTGGAAACGTGCCTGTCTGCACCTCTGCGGCAAATGCCCGAGCGGCACGATGCAACACACCACGCATGTCGGCGTACTGTTTGACGAAACGCGGCAGTCGCCCGCCTCGCAATCCGACCATGTCTTGCCAGACCAGTACCTGGGCGTCGCAGTCGCTTCCAGCACCGATCCCTACGGTCGGGATGGTCACCGCGCGTGTTATCGCTGCTGCCACCTCACTAGGCACCATTTCAATGAGCAATGCGAAGGCGCCCGCTCGCTCAAAGGCCTGGGCAACCTCCACTAGGCGCAGGGCATCAGTGCCACGCCCCTGCACACGGTAGCCTCCCAATTGATGTTCTGCCTGAGGTGTGAAACCAATATGAGCCATGACTGGGATGCCAGAAGACACCAGCTTTTCCGCCTGCGGCAGCATCTCAAGACCTCCTTCGATTTTCACCGCATGGGCGCCGGCCTGTTTCATGAAACGAACTGCGGTGTGGAAGCACTGCTCAGCAGAGGCCTGATAGGAGCCGAACGGCAGGTCGGCGATAACCAATGCGCGCTGCGTCGCTCGGGTAACCGCGTCGACTAGGGGTAGCAACTCGTCCACGGTCACGGTGAGGGTTGAGTTGTAGCCGAATACGTTGTTGGACGCGGAGTCGCCAACCAGCAATACGGGGATGCCGGCAGCCTCGAAAATTTCAGCCGTGTATGTGTCGTAGGCCGTGAGCATTGCCCACTTCTGGCCGTTCACCTTCATCTGCTTGAGGTGCGGAATTCTCACCTGCCTGGGTTGGAGCGACTCTTTCAAAACGTTATGGGGTGGGCTCTGTTCGCTCATGATCGTGTCCTTCTGGTTCAACCGAATGCCTGCTCAGCGAGCAGAACCAAGCCGACCATGATCATGGCCGCCCCGGAGAAATTGCTGACGAGCAGCGCAGCATGCGGGCGCGCACGAAGCACAGACTCGGAACTGAAACCAACCAGCAGATAAACCACGCCGCAGCTAAAGGCATGAACTAACCCCAACACGATGATCTGCACGGGTACGGGCCAAGCGTAAGAAGGGCTGGCGAACTGTGGCAGCAACGCCAGGAAAAGCAAAAACACCTTCGGGTTGAAGCCACTAATGCACGCGCCCTTTAATGCCCAGCGTGCCCGAGAGGCGGATCTTTCAGCTTCGCCAACCTGAACCCTGGATGGATTGCGCAGAAGGTTGATACCCAGCCAGATCAGGTACGCCGAACCGGCGATGGTCATTGCCAGCATCACGACGGGATGACCTGCAACGACTCCACCGACCCCCGCCGCAACGACCAAAGTTGCCAGTAGATGCCCACTCAACAGTCCACCCACGGCAGGCATAACGACTCGTCCCCGCAAGCCTGCCGAAATGGCATAGGCCCAGTCAGCGCCCGGAGTCATCACGAAAAGGAATGAAACTGCCCAGAATGCGGCAACAACAGTGAGGCTCATATCATCTTCCGAAGAGGCAGCGGCGCTACTGAAAGACCACCACCGGGATTGAGTTCGGAAAAGAAGAATATAGAGGTATGGACAGAATTATCTTTTAAACTGCTCTGTGATCGCCATGATTTTGAGGAGAAAAATAAAATTGGACAGGCTTGATAGAAAGATCCTTGCCGAGTTGCAAAAAGATGGTCGGCTCACGGTTACAGAGCTGGCCGAACGCGTCGGACTTAGCTTGTCTCCCTGCCATCGCCGTGTGCGCAGCCTGGAAGAGTCGGGAGCGATTCAGGGATACCGAGCCCAGCTTGATCTGGCCAGCTTGGGCCTGAATTTTTCAGCAGTCGTCTTCGCCACTTTACGCGAAGGAGATCGCGCCGCTGTTGCCGCATTCGAGGCGGCACTGGTCGATATTCCCCAGATTGTGGAAGCACAGCGCCTGTTCGGTGAGCCTGACTATCTGTTGCACGTCGTTGCACGTGATCTCCCGGCGTTTCAGACGCTCTACGACGAAAACCTTTCGGGGCTGCCCAATGTTCAGCGGTTGACCTCAACCCTTGTGATGAAGCGGGTTATTCAGGACAGGGAGTTACCTTTATAGCTTGCCTGCCTGATGTTCGCTTGTTGCCCGTTGCCGTCGTCCGTGACCTTAACCTGCATGTATTTCAAGGGTTCCGGGCTCGGGGATGTAGGGTAGATGTCGGCGTAGGCCTAGCCGAGAAGCTGCCGAGTCACTTCAGCAATCAAATCGTCCTGACGCTCAGGTACCAGAACAGGCAGAGAGCTACAGCCAGATACGACAAAGCCCGCACAGGGCGGGCTTTGTCGAGGTGTTTCGCAAGCAGCGGTGGGCTGCTGGAAACGGGGATTTGGTCGAGAGACAGGATTCTAACGTCTTTCCTAACCAACTGATTTTACTGGTTCTTTTCGATGGTTAAAAAAGCCGGCATACCAACTGGCATACCATTTGTTTTTCGCGCGTTTTCATCCTGTCCCAGCCGGCCTATAAGGTCAGCCTGAGCCTACAAAAATATTTCGCGCGCAACCACCTGCATCCTCATCTTTGTTCGCGTAGCCGGTTGATCGATTCCTGAGCCTCGAAGCTCACCGCCTCACGAGTATCGGTGATGATGTACAGGATCTCGCTGCACACGTGCTTCGTGTCGGCGCCGGCCAACAGGTCGGCGACCTTCGTTTCGATCTTGTTGAGCCCATTGGTCGCCAGCTGCGCTGTGTCGATGGCGGTGATCAGGTCGTGATGATGAGTGCCCATTATTCTGTCCTTACGTCTGGTGGTTGCATTAACCATAACGGCCGAGTTTCCAAATTCACCCGAAACTGAAAATATTTTCTCGGTCAGGTTGCACACCAGCCTACCGGCACTCTGAAATATGCAACCCCTATCTAGAATGGGGCTCTCAGGGCAGTATGTCTTCGGACAATTGTCGGAATCTGCTGCCGTGATCTGATCAGGCTGGCTCGCTGTCTTGGCTGAGGTAGGTCTCCATCATGCTGTCGATGGGAACCCACATGGCCTGGCGCCGCTTTCCGGTGTGCCCGCACTCGCTGCAGCCCGCATTGCCGTGTGATCCCATGCACCCACAATCACACGCGCAGCCGCTGCAGGTGTCGGTCCACTCTGCTGAGTCGTGAACGATGCCGCGGATGATCGCGAAGTTCTTGCGGCGATCGAGCCGGTGCCCGGCCAGGGCCTCGGCTTCTTCATAGGTGGCTGGGTGGTCGATCGGTGGCCACGGCTTGCCTTCGGGAAATTCCCGCCTGACGACAGTCCCGCTCATCCCGCAGCCCTCCAGTTGATCGGTTTAGTGTGCTGGCAGTGCTGGCACTTCCAGTGCCGCGCGCCGGGCTCGCCGGCGAGGTGCATGCTTTTGTAGTGGCAGCGCGGGGCGTCCTGCAGGCGCTGCTCGAAGGGTTGGCCAGGTAGGATGCCCATGGCGTCGGTACCATCCTGCACAATGGCGTTAGCGGTGCGCAGCACTTGGTCGTCGCTCGGGGTCTGGGCGAGGTTGGCCATCTTCTGGCGGTGCTCGACGCGGACCTTGTCGCGCATGTGGCGCGCCGCGTTGCGCACGGCCGCGGCGGTACCGTGGATGCGCAGCACCAGGGTGAAGACGGTTACCACGTACAGGTTGTCGTAGCGCGGCGTGGCGCTGCGCTCAAGCCAGCGGGGAAGGGTGACTGCTTTCATTGGTATGGCTCCGCATAGTCGACGTCGAAGAAGCCAAGCCGACCCTTCAGCGGCATGAACGGCAGGGGCTTGGGATCTTGCAGCACGAACCCCTTTTCGCCCATGTACCAGCGCGATTTGCTGTGATCGACGGAATCGACCAGCTCGACCGAGCCGATGATGCCGCCACGTTGCAGATCCTCAAAGGGTGGCAGCAGCGTTGCGTCGGTTTGCAGGGCGAAGTCGCGCGCGAACTCGTATTCCTTGCGGGTCATGCCTTGGGCAGCGTGTACCAGGAAGCGACCCCGAAACTTCGTGTGCCAGGTGCGGTTTTCGATGTCCTTGCTTCCGTGGATGATCAGCCAGGCCCAGGGCTGGCGAATGCTCAGGGCTTTCATGGCTGCTTGCTCCCGGTAAGAACTTCGCTGACTATTTCCCAAAGTTGCGCCGGCGACCATTGATAGCGGTCGAAATTGACATCTGGTTCTATGCCGATCAGGCATGAAGAGTGCGCGCCGCTTTGGCCTTCACCGCGCTTGGTCATAACCGTGGCCACGCGGCCATCACCACCTGGCTCCGTGCGGTGGTATCTGTAAGCTTGGCAAAAGTACGTTTCGCCCGCACTGATAGCTTCCCGATCAATTTCGGTCAGGTGAGCACGCCCATCAGGAACCCACGGGCGGCCTCCGCAAGAGGTGCGTGCGCCTTCATGCAGGTACAGCATGTATTCGCCGGCTTCAGCCAGATCTATGGCATAGCGAATGTTCACCTGCTCGCCGACCAGCACACGCGATGCGAAGTTGAAGCGGTGATCGTGAATCGCCGAGTGTTCGAAACAGTGGCGGCGTGGCAATTCCGGATGCCATACGTGCAGGCGCTGGTCAGCAGGTAGCTGGACCTGCACAAAGCCGAGGCCATGCAGGGTGATTTTGTCGGTCATTACGTCATCGACGATCATGGCTGCTCTCCCTGCTGGGCGCGGTGGGCGGCAACCATCGCCTTTGCCTTCGCGTAGTCAGGAAAGGCCGCCAGCATGTAGTCAACCGCATCGCACTGGCCGCCAAGGCCGGTGATCCGGTCGTAACCAGTGGCGATTGCAGATCGATATGCGCACACCATCGAGTCAAGAATTTCCACCAGCCCGGCCACGTCCTGCGAGACTGGCGGGTAGGCATAGAGTGGCCCTTGACGATCAATCCACTCTTGCACCTCCCCACCAGACCACATCTTGCGCAGCATGGTAGGGAATCGCAGGTTCGCCGCCTTCTGCTCACCGCTTACAGCGTGCGGGGCGGCGGCGAGCAGAGTGTCGGCCAGCAGATAGAGGACTGATTCAGCTATCCCGCTTTCGCCTTTGCGCTCAGCTGCGTAACCGGCGCAGGATTGCAAATGCTGCACGACGATGCGATTACCCTGCCTCTCGATACGCCACCCCTCCGGTATCGCCAAGCCCGCAGGCTGTTCCATGAAGAACGCCTGCACAGATGTGCGCATGCGGGTGAAGATGCTCTGCGCTCCCGATCCCAGGCGCGCCGCCTCGTCCTCGATCGCGCTGAATTGGTCGCGGAGGGCTTGCGGTATTGGATGCTTACTCATCGCTCTTCACCCAATCGGTAGGCTGGGCGTGCGGACGAAGGACTTCGCAGATGTCAGCCTCAAGCTCGGAGTGCTGCATTCGGCTCAGCTCGCCGGTGTCGATCACGCGGCGCAGCAGTACATCGCGCTCGGCCAATTGCTGGCGCAGCGCCTCGACGCCGGCGGCGATCGGCCCCCAGTTCGGCACGCCGCCCAGGATCTCGCCGACTTCGCGAGTGATTGCCTGCTGGGTTTTCGCCTCGCCGGCCCATACGCGGGCCTGTAGCAGGATGGCGTCGCGCTGGTTGCTCAGGAGCTCTTTCTCTTCGCCCTCAGCGCGGCCGATATCCCAGAACTGTTTTCCCCAATGGCCAGCCGGAGGAGGGTTAACACCTTGCTTGCCGAACGCCAGGGCGCCGACGATGGTGTCAATCAGGTCCTGTTTGTAGGCGTTTTCGCCGTCGATGCTCAGGCCGTTGCGGCGTAGCGCGGTAACCTGGTCATCTGCGCTCAGCGCAGGGGCTGCGCCGGCCTGGGCGATCAGATCGCGGATGGCGTTGTACTGCTCCTTGGTCAGGTACAGCGGGGTGCGGCCGTCTTCGTAGCGCATAAGTTGGTCGAAGCTGTGTTCGGTGAAATTGGCCAGGCTCTTCAGGGCTGACCCGGTTTTAAGCTGTGCCGGCTGCTCGCTGAACAGATCGGGCTCGTAGGTAGCCCCAACCGCTTCGGAAACGAAGGGCTCTTCAGTGCGGCGACCCCAGACGCAAATCGGGCCGTCCTCGGTGTCGTGGATGGACAACATGAACCAGCCATCGCCGGCCGGCCTTGAAGGCGTCCAAGCGGTGCATTCGACCTGGCCTCCCTCGCAGTAGCGCTCATGCATCTCGAAGTCGTCCGACTCCATATCAGTGGTGGCGGTCTCGATGCCGCGCTCGGTGCAGTAGCTGTCGAACTCCTCACGGGTGAAGTTATCGACATCCTCCCATTCAGGTTCGGTGAAGTACTGCGGGTGGGTGAACCAGCCGTCCTCGTCGCGGACAACCTCGACTGGCAAGATTGGTTTTATGGTCATAGGTCACCTCGCCGCATGGGCGGCAGTAGTTGGTGTGGGATACTGGAAGGGCTGCAGGCCTGCTGGCGCGTCTGGCAAGTTGGGCCGGTGGGCCTGTAGCAATTTGGAATGTGATTGGCTGGCGTGAATGTGCTGGCTGATTACACTTCGGTGAGGATCGACAACGAGAAGGAGCTCGCTATGCCCAACACCATCACCCGCGCCAAGATCTGCCGAGACACGGGCCTCACCGAAAGCCAGGTCGCAGCGTGGATCACGCATGCCGAGTCCTACGTGGACGGAAGTGGCTACCGGCTGTTCTTCAGGGTCGAAACCCCGGGCGAAATCCTTGAGCTGATACCGCCCCTTACTCGTGAGCACGCTCTGATAGTGGCCAACCTCTGAGCTATCCTGTCTCAGCGGTTCTGCCTGAGGTCTGCCAGCTTCCGCGTTAAATCCATCGAGCAACGCTGCAGCGCGCCGGCTTCCACCGGCGTGCGCTTGCCGGCGGACTTCTTGCGGGCGGAGCGCAGCGCCCGGGCGGCGCGCAGGCAGCGGGCCAATTCGAGAATCGTCTGGTCGAGGGTGTGAGCTTTCATTCCGAGGCTCCTGGGGTAATGGCAGGCAGAACCGGCATGCGCACACGCCGATGCGCCGGCCGGTGTGGCGGCAGTAGGTTGGGCAATTAATGGCTTGAAACTGGGGGCGTCGTGATGTCTTACGATTTTCGGAAACCCAGTAAAAAGTAAGGGCTTTGGGCAGGGCAGACTGGTGTGGAAAAAGCCCAAGAGGACGCTGTTGAGGTCGTGACAGCATCATCTGGGCGTCACCAACGCAGAGGCCCGAACCGCCATGAAAGACAACCTTCGCCAGATATTCATCGACGTTATTGTTCAGCTGATCGCCGATCTGATTGCCTGGCTTGTCCAGTGCACTGCTGGATTGCCAGAGTGTTCTGGGCTCTGCTGCAGCCTGGGCTTCCTGACGTGACTGGAGGGACGGGATCACAATTGCGGCTCCGTCAGCAGGTCCGGCCCCGGGGCTTTCGCCCGGGGCAGCGGCAGGTCGTTCTTGCGGAAGTACTCGCGCCGGGCGTCGAGCCAGGCCTTGTAGGCCCAGCCCGAACGCTCGCTGAAGGGGTACGAGTCATCGATCGCTTTGGCGATGCCGTGGGCAAACTTGCCCTCGGCCTCAGCCTGCTGGTGCACTTCGGTCATGTGCTGCCAGCTTGTTGCGTACCAGGTCATGCCGCCACCAGCCTGGGCTGGCTCTCGCCCCATGGATTGTTCGCCCTGGCTATCGCTGCCATCGGCGGCGGGCTGACGCTGTTACCGCACATGTGCACCTGCTCGCTGACGGTGAACTCTCGCCCGTCGTGACCGTGGGTGATGATGTAGTTCGGCGGGAAGCCCTGCGCGGCATAGAGTTCGTGCGGCTTCAGCATGCGCAGGTGGATATCGACGATCACGAACGGGTCGCCGCCGATCCACACGGTGACCAGAGCCAGGCGGTCCTTGGTTGTGATGGTGCTCACCGTGTCGCCCATGCCGACTACGTTCTCGCCCATTCCGTAGTACTTGATCAGGAAGGCAGCACAGCGCAGCGCGCCGGCTTCGTCATCGGGTGACAGCTGCAGCTCGACCAGCGCGGATTTCCCGCCGCCGCCGGCGGTGATGGTCGGCGCCGGCTCGTCCAGGCCCTGGCCGATGCTGTGGCCGAACTGGCGGGAGAGGAAAGCAGTTGCCGCGGCGTGGTGCTGGCCGCCGGCACTGATCGTGTGCAGCGGATCCTGCACGTCGCGCGAGTCGCAGTTACCTCGCAGATGCACCAGGTTGGCGGTGACCAGCTGCTGCTGGCTGCCCTTGTTGGTGACGGTGGTCATCGGGTCGGTTGCAGGCTTCGAATGGGTGGTGTTGTACCCGCCGTTGGCCTGGGCGAGAAATGCCGTGGCCATCGCCCGGTGGTTCTGAGCCAGCAGGCTGCCGATCGGCTGATCCACGCCAACAGGCTTGCCGCCGTACTCGGGACCACCGGCGCCGACCAGTACGGCGCTCGCCAGGGCGTGTTTCACGCCGCCGGCGACCACGGTACCGACCGGCTTATCCAGACCAGGCACGCGAGGCTCCTGCCCGGGGCGCTCGCCGTATCCAGTCTGGATCAGCGTGGCGCCTGCCATGGCGAATGAACCGCCACGCGGCCACGAGGTGACGGTGTTGAGCGGTTGATCGGCGGCCTGCACGTTGCCCACTGACCAGTTGGCGATCGGCACGATGTGCGGTGCGCACACAGCCAGCTCTCCGCGGTTGGCCGCGGTGATGGTGCGCAGTGGGTCGTCCAGACTGTGCAGGCGATCGGCGCCCTGGTGCGTCACCGGCACGATGAAGGGCTTCTTCTTGCCCAGCACTTCACGGTGGATGCCCTTGGCAATCCGGCGTTTGGTGGCTTCGGCCAGCTCTTTCTTGCGCCCGAAGATGCTCTTGCTCGGCACGCTCCAGTCGATGCACTCTGCCGCGGTGCGGTAGGGCCGCTGGCCTTTGCCTGGCTTGGCTGCGTGCGTCGGCGCCGGCCATACGATCGGCTGACCGTCGCGGCGGGCCACCAGAAACAGGCGCTCGCGGCTGGTCGGCGCGCCGAAGTCGCATGCCTTGAGGATCTGGTGTTCAACCACGTAGCCCAGCGCCTGCAGGCTGGCCAGGAAGCGATGCCAGGTACGGCCCTTGTGCTTCGGGTCCGGTACCAGGAACTGGTTGTGCCGTGGCACGCGTTCGCCGGGCTCAGCGATGCGGTTCACCATCTTGTTGGTGGTGGGGCACTTCACCTGCTCAAGCGTCACCACGCGGCCAGTCTTCTTGCAGCGCTTGGCGATCAGCGGACCCCACTGGCGGATCTGTTTCACGTTCTCGAGGCTGATGATGCGGGGCTTGGCGATGCCGGCCCATTTGTTCACCACCCAGGACAGGTCACGAATCTCCTTGCTGCGCGGCTGGCCGCCGGCGGCCTGGCTGTGGTGAGTGCAGTCGGGCGAGGCGTGGAACCAGCCGATCTGGCGGCCGGCGAGCACTTCGACGGGGTCAACTTCCCAGACGTCGGTCTGCAGGTGCAGCGCGCCAGGGTGATTGGCCTCATGCATGCTGATCGCCGCCGGGTTGTGGTTGATCGCGATGTGCACCGGACGACCAAGGCCCATTTCGATACCGGTGCTGGCGCCGCCGCCACCTGCGAACAGGTCGACGTTGATTTCGCTGGTCATGTCGTCGAAGGCCAGGCCGTATTGGGTGCGAAATTCCAGCGGGGTTGGTTTCTTGAAGGAGGTCATTCGACATTTTCCTTACAGAGCAAGCTCGGCCTGGCCACTGCGGTACCAGGTCGGTGCTGAGTTGTGGGATTCGATGCGATCGGCAATCACTGCGGCGCGCTGGCCTGCAGTAGGAGGGGGGTACATGCCGAATCGGGGAATGCTGCCGCCGTTGACTGCCGCGTTGGTGCTGTCAGCGCTGGCGAACGGCAGGCGGCTGAATATCTGTGGATCGAGCATGCGAAGGCCATGTAGCCGACATGCAGGACGGCCTTGGTCATCGCAGATGGCGTTCATCGCCTCGCTGAGACGCTTCCACCACGCGGCTGTGCCGGGGGTTGCCCACTGGCCTGAGCTACCAAGAGCTACGGTGCGCCAAGACCTTGCCAGCCGCTGTAGGCGTTCTACAGACTCGTGCAGGTGCCAGACAGGCACCCCTGGCAAATGGGCTGGCCACTGCTCGAGCAGAAGGTCGTTTGCGGACTCGTCACCGTCAATCACATCGGGAATCAGCGCCCAGTCGAAACCCGGGTGCAGTCGCCAGTCATCGACCCATCGAATGTAACCGTCGACGTCGAGTTGGCCGCCGCGCTTCCAGATGCTGAACGCGCCGTTGTCGAAGCAGAATGATTGGCACACTTCCGCTACGACTCCGATGTCATCCTGACGCGGGAACGGCACGAGCGCGTGCCGTCCGGTCAAGAACTTGGCTGCGTCGAGCCTGCCTCCTCCTACCGGGGTTCCGTGGTAGTGGATCATCACGCCGGAACCCTCACGGTTTCGATCTCAACGCCTTGGTGTACCGCGACGATGTGCTGCTCACCGCCGAAGCGCTGGTGCAGTTGGTCGGCGATCTCCTCGTGGTAGCCGCGTTTGATCAATGCGGTGGCAGTGCGGATGTGCTCGACGTGGATCATTGCTTTGGACTGGATTTCCAGCCTGTAAACGATCTGGTCGCCATCTGCCGGGCACTCAGAAACGAAGGTGTGGCGATAGATGTTCATGCCGCACCGTCCTGCTGCTCAGCATCGAGCAGGGCGAAGAGGTCGGGCATTTCCATTTCACGGGAAGCGGCGGCGCAGTAGGCGGCCATATCTAGGAAGTAGGGCGGGGAGAGTTCGCAGGCACGGCCGTAGCGGCCAAGCTTGATAGCGCGATACGGGGTGGTGCCGATGCCGCCGAACGGGTCATAGACCACCTCGCCCGGCATGGTGTACTGCTCAATGGCACGGTCGACGATGTCGAACTGCAGCGGGCAGATGTGCTGCTCGCGGCCCTTGGCAGCTTGGGTGCTGTTGAGGGTGAGCATGCGGGTGATATCAGTCCACACGTCTGGGTGCCAGCTCTGCGGCTGCAGCAGCATGAAGGTGCTGGGCAACCAGCCGGACTTGTCGACGTGCTCGGCGATCTTCACGTCGTGGCGGAAGTCGTAGACGTTCTGCAGGCTGTGGCGCTTGAACATCTGGAAGATTGCGGCCTGGTCGAGGCCATCCAGATCGTCCGGTATCAGCGGACGGTTACCACCGGATTTCATGTAGCCGTGCGCGTCGAACTGCCAGCGCGGGCGGGTGTAGGTTTCCTTGTCCTTGACCACCGGCAGGTCGGCGTAGCCGTTGCTGCGGTCGGTCGGTGGTTTGCGAAACAGCAGCAAGTACTCCGGCATGCCGGCTCCCTGGCGCGAACCATCCTTGCATTGCTCAGTCCAGCCCAGGCGGTATGTCTGGTTGTTCTCGCGCACCACGTCGGTGGTGATGGTCTTGCGGGCCAGGAAGCCGAAGCCGCGTTTGCGGAACGCTGCGACGCACTGATCGCTGAACGGATCCACTACCTGAAAACCCAGGCCGGAGATGCCGCTGGGGGTGATGCGGTCTTTCACGTGGATAGCGGCGACGCGGCCGGGCTGAAGCACGCGCAGCAGCTCGGGGATCAGGAAGTCCATTTGCTGCCAGAAATGCTCGGCGTCGTCGGTGTGGCCGAAGTCGTTGTAGCTGGGCGAGTACTCGTACTGGTTGCCGAATGGGATGCTGGTGCAGATCAGGTGCACGCTGTCGGCTTCCATCTGCTGGGTCTCCAGCACACAGTCGTTGTTCACGACGGTGTAGCGCTCGCCGGAGGCCTCGACGCGCTGCACGCCAAGCGAGCGCGCCAACTGGCTGGCCATGGCTGCGTGCGCCAGGCCGAATTCGCGGATGATCTGGGTCATTTTCTGTGCCTGCTGGTCGTGCTGATTCCACTTGCGCTCGAGCTGGCGGCGGATGTCGCGCTCGGCCTCGGTGTAAATCAGGTCTATGCGGACGCGCTTGGTCTGGCCGAACCGCTGGATGCGGTGCACGGCCTGGATGAAGTCGCGAAATTTGAAGCCGATGCCCAAGAACACGGCCTGGTGGCAGTGGCGCTGGAAGTTGCAGCCGGCGCCGGCGATGACGGGTTTGGCGGCCAACTCTGGGAACTTGCCGTCGCTGAATTCGACGATCAGCTGCTCGCGGTCATCCAGCGGCTGACTTCCGTAGACGCTGACGACGCCCGGGATGGCTGCCTCGATCGCGTGGCGCTCTGCTTCCAGGTCGTGCCAGATGAGCCGGTGGGCGTCAGGATTCTCGGCGCGGATCTGCTGCAGGCACGCGATGCGCGCCGACAGGCTGCTGCGCTTCACCTTGGCGGCGTCCTGCACGCCAATCGCTGCATTGGCGAACAGGCGGCCCTGGCCATCCTTCTCGGCGCCGGCCTGGCTGTGGTCGCTCGGCAGCTCGTGCCAGTGCAGGTCGAGTTCCGGCAACTGGTATCCGTCATCGCTGAAGCCCAGGTCACTGGGCTTCTGGACGAACAGCGCCCAGCTGGCCACCCACAGCCAGAACTCCTCTTCCTTGTGCGGGTGGATGGTCAGGCTGTCGGCCTTCTCGCTGTTGCGCTTGAAGAAACGGGTCTTCGCTGCGCCGATATCCATCACACCCAGGTAGGCGGCGTAGGCCAGCAACTCGATGTAGTCGTTCGGCGATGGGGTGGCCGTGGCCACGAACCGATACCGAATACCCTCGGACTTCACGCCGGCCTGGCGGTCGTCGCCTGCGAACAGCCGCATGAATTCGCGGAATGTCTTCGACCCGCCGAACCCGCGCAGGCAGTCGGCCTCGTCCAGGCTGGTGGCTACGAAGTGACGCGGGTCCAGCTTCCCGTCGCGAACGGTCTCGTAGTTGGTGAGGTAGACGCCGGTGGCGTCCGCCTCCTCGATGCTGCGGATGAAGCGCGGCGGCTCGGCCCAGCCCAGGCGCTCGACCGCATCGCGGCGGAACTCCTGGCGCACGCCCAGCGGAATGGTGATCAGCCCGCGGCCGCCGGCATGCTCGGCAGCCAGGCGTACAGCTTCCAGCTGGATCACGGTCTTGTGCAGGCCGAAGCTGGCGAACAGCGCGCGCCGGCCGCCAGCCAGCAGCCAGGGCACGATGGCCCGGCAGTGGGGCTTCATGCGATCGCTTACCAGCTCCGGCAGCACTTCGAAGCCGTAGGTCGGCGCCACACAGACCTTCTGCTGCAGGAACTTCTCGTAGCAGACGGTCATGCCGAGGCCTCCGCGGGATGGCCAAGACATTCACCCTTCGAGCCGACATGGTCGCAGCTCGGAATCACCTCATAGCCCTTTTCGGCGCACTGACGGGCGACGGTTAGCACCTCTTCGCCAGTCAGCGGGCGACCAGTTGCCCGGTCATGTAGGGTGCCGTCAAGCGCCCTGGGGCGGCGCGCACGGGCGATGACGTATGTTATGGCGAGGGAAACGTGGAACGTGGTGGCTTCGCGGATCATGCCGGCACCCCCGCATTTTCTGTGCGCCACTGCTCGAAGCTGATCGGCGTGTTGCCGGCAGCAAGGAAGCCCTGGTACTGCAGGTTCAGCTCCAGCGATTCCAGCAGCAGGGCCTGGCGCGCTTGGCCGGCCAGATGCGCCTCGATTGCCCGGACAATCTCGGTGTTCATGCTGGTGTACTGGTCACGTGCCATCTGCTCTACACGTGCACGCATGCCATCAGGCAAGCGAATTACGAACTTGTCGGCGTTGCGGGAATTAGTCATGGCCGATTACTCGTACAGGCCATAGCTGAAGTCCTGCGGATCGCAGTCGACTACCAACTTGGCGTTGCCGAAGTAGAGGGCGGCGATGATCCGCTCCCACTTGGTATTGATGCGCATGGCCACGCCGATCTTCTTGTCGTCGAGCTTTGCCGAGTAGACGTCGCAGATCTGATCGGACTCGCGCCACCGATCGCCGGTGTCGCGTTCTTCCTCGACCCGCATATGCACGGCGTGCTTGAGCTGGTATTCGCTCCGTCCGCTTCGTTGGTAGCCAGCCGATATGAAGGAAGATTCCGGCTCGGGATCGAAGTACAGGTGTATGAACTTGGTGCCGTACTGCTCGACTTCTTCCAGGCGAACCTCAGGCGCTTCCCAGCGGTTTTCGGCTGCCTCCTCCTTGTGGTCGTCGATGAAGGCCTGGATCAGCTCACGCAGTCCGTACTCGGCCTTCAGCACACCACCATCGCTGAAGATTTCATCAATCGCTTTGTGGGCGTTTTCGACCAGGCTCGATTCCACGCCGAGGGCGCTCCAGCGTTCTTTGAGCGCGTTGGAGATCAGGGCGTTGTAGCGGTCCAGTTCTACGAAGTCGCTTACATTGGCTGGCAAGGCCGCTTTCACGGCCTCCTTGATCATCTTGGTGAAGTCGCCGTAGCTGCGGAACGTGTCGTCAATGACCTCTTTGAACATTTTGTCGATGCCCGCGTCGATCAGCTCGGCCGGGCGCGCGCTGGCGGTATAGGCCAGGATACGATCGGTGAGCAGTTGCTGCAGAGTTTGCTGAGTCATGGTGTTTCCCTCGGAATGGTCGAAGTCGTGTGGTCGGGTCAGATACCGGTAGGGATGTCTTCGCCGCCCAGCGCTTCGAGCAGCGCCGGTAGGAATTCGCGGAAGGTGAGCATCATCAGGACGAAGGAGGCGTCGAACTGGCTGGCGTCGTCATCGCCCCCGTCGTTGCTGGCCTGCTCTTGCAGGAGGTCTTCGAACTTCAAGCGGCTGATGACCAGCTTGTCGTCGAGTACGAAGGACACCTTGTCCTGCCAGGCCATCGACAGCTGGGTGACCTGCTTGCCTGCACTGAGGTGCACCTGGATCTCTTCGCCGGTGAGGTCTTGATGCTTGGCGGCGATGGAGCCGCCGTCTTCGTGGGTGTCGCGCAGGAACGCCTGATCCAGCAGGTGGAAGTCGGCCGCGGCCTGCTGGGTCTTCAGCCAATCAGTGAGGGTGGCGGAGGGCGCGATCTTCACGGTGATGGGACGCACCGGCAGGCTGCCGATCGCTTCACGCAAGGTCGACAGCAGATCTTCGGCGGCTTTGGGGCTGCTGGAGTTGACCAGCACCAGGCCCTCGGCCGGCATGATTGCGGCGAAAGTGGCCTTCTTGCGGGTGAACGCGCGGGGCAGGAACGCCTGGATGATCTCGTCCTTGATCTGGTCGCGCTCCTTCCGGAACACCTTGCGGTTCTGGTCGGCTTCGATTTCCTCGACCTTCTCGCGCACGGCTTCGGTTACCACGCTGGCGGGCAGCAGGCGTTCTTCCTTGCGGGCGGCGATCAGCAGGAAGCCCTGGGCTTCACGCACCAGGGGCGCGTCTTCGCCTTTGCCATAGGGCGAGACGAAGCCATAGGTGGCCAGCTCCTGGCTTTCACAGGGGCGGGCGGGCTTCTGGCGTAGTGCCTGTTCGAGCGCTTCTGTTGTGAACTCGACAGCTTGGGTGAGGCGGTAAATCAGGAGATTACGAAACCACATAGTGATGATCCTCAGGCTGCGTTAGGGCGGTTGGTGAACGAGAAGTCGTGCGCACGGCAGATGCGGTCGAGGCGGTCGCAACCGATCTTCAGTTGGCGGGATGCGGCGTAGCGGGACAGGCCAATGAAGGCCATGGCCTTGGCGCGCTCGACCAGCGCGCTGTCGTCGGCGGTGGTGCCGAACGGGCGGCCACCCTTGCGGGCAGCCTTTTGCGATTGCTCTTCACGACGCGCCGGGGTGATGACGGTCATGCTGGATGCAGTCCATTGGCGATTGCTGAGCGGACGCTGCTCGATTGGTGACTCAATGACCTGCACGGCCCCAGATTTGGCCATCATTGCCGCCAGCCATTGGCGATCGGCTTCCTTGGATGACGGGGTCGGCAGGTTGAGTGTTGTGAGATGGTGCATGGCTGATTCCTCAGTGAATCGCGACGGAGTTCAGGAACTGCTGGCAGACCTGGCGGGCGAACAGGCAGCGCGGGATGTCGAACAGGCCGAAATGGCACTCGTCGGGCTGCAGCCCCATCTGCTGGCCGAGCCAGGCATAGGCCGCAGAGCGCGACATGTGGCCGTCACGCCAGATCCGTTCGAATGGTTTCTTGCTGCTGCTGCGCGCAAGGCGTAGCGGCTTGTTGGCCAGGGTGCCCAGCGGCAGATCGGTGCCCGGATGCAGGCCGATGTAGGCGAAGCAATCGCGGCAGAGGTAGGCGTAGGGCCACTCGCCGTAGCTGGTGCCGTTGTAGATGGCGGCGTTGTCGACCAGCTCGATGCGCGTGCCCTGGCAGCAGTTGCACTGGGTCGGGATTGGCAATGCGTCCCGAATGCGCAGCAGACGGCGGCGGCTCACCACCGGCAGCGGAGCAGGGGGCACGATTGGTTCGGGGCTGTGGGCGCGCGGATCGATCATGGTCGACGCCTCAGGCTGCTGCTGGCATAGCAACGCCCTGCAGGGCGAAGTAGATGCGGGCGCAGGCGAGGGCGTCAGGCATGGCGCGGTGCGCCTCGGTCAGATCCTCGCCGGTGAAGTGCTTGTAGGCCTCGGCCAGGGTGGGGAGCTTCTTGCCGGGCAGGTTCAGCACCGGGCGGGACTCGTAGCAGGTGCAGAACTTCGTGGTGGAGGTCTTGAACGAGTCGGCTAGTTCTTTGCTGTGGTAGCGGGCGATGGCGATACGGGCGATGCGATCGTCGAAGGTGGCGTTGTGGGCGGCGCGGATGCCAGCGCGGGCATGGATCGACAGGAAGCCTTCGAGGGCTTCGATTTCCGGGATGCCTTCGTCCATGGCCTGCTCCATGGTGATGCCATGGATCGCCGTCATCTCCTCGCTGATCTCCCAGCCGGCCGGGCGGACGATGGCCTGGAAGCGGTCGATGATGTTGCCGGAGGCGTCGCACAGCAGGGCGGCAACCTCGACGATATGGGGCTGGTGGCCGGCTTCGCTCGGCTGTTTCCAGTCCGGGATGCCGGTGGTTTCGAAATCGAATACGTTGGTATCAGTGCTCATTTTGCTGACTCCAGGGTGTAGGAACCCCAACCCACGCCGGAAGGCCGGCGCGGCGGGCAATTCAGGGTTGGTTAGGCGGCGCGGTTGACGGGCTGGGCGATGACGCCAGGCAGTTCCAGGGCGGCGCGCTTGTCGTTGGCCAGGCTGTCGAGGGCGAGCTGGTCGATGATCAGCAGATCTTCAGTGCCGTAGCCGGCGGCGATCGCTGCGATGAGGGCGGACTTGTCGGTAACGACGGCGCGCCACTGGCGGTTGTCCTGGGCGATGCGTTTCGCAGGAGCAGGCTCGGTGACAACTGCCTTCGCTGCGGCCTCGGCAACCGGTGCAGGGCTTTCTTCGGTGGGAACAGCTGGCAACAGGGCAGCGCGCTCACGCTCAAGCTGCTCGCGCTGCAGGCGCATTTCTTCCTGTTGGCGCTGGATATCCTGCTGCTGGCGCTGCATTTCCGCCTGCTGCTCGTCGAATTTGCGTTGCAGCTCAGCGTGCTCGGCCTCTGCCTTCTGGCGCGCCTCCTCGGCAACCTCGAATTCCAGGCGGTCGGACAGCATCTGGGTCAGCTCGTCCATGGCGTTCTGGCGTGCGGCCACGGCTTCCTTGGTGAGGTCGTAGAAGTCGTGCATCGCGTCGATCTCGCCGACGCGGTCGAGCATGTCGGTGATTTCCTGGCTCGACTTGCCGCGCACCAGGCCGGGCATGGCCACGATGGCGTCGACCTTCTTCTGCAGACGCGCGATTCGTTCCTGGCGCTCGCGCTCGATGCGATCGTCGACCAGCTTTTTGGCTGCCTTCATCGGATCTTCCAGGGCGACCAGCGCGGTGGTGATGCGCTTGGCCTCGGCATCGAGGATGCGGCCGGCCTGAAGGTGTGGCTCTTTGGCGGCCTTGCGGGCGGCTTCGAGCTTGGTGCGCAGGCCGGTCAGCTCTTTGATGCCATCCTTGACGAAGGCATAGCCTTCCTCGGTGTTAGCATCGGGCACGGTCTGGTAGCGCTCGCGCAGGCTGGCGAGGGCAGCATCGGTTTTGCTGTATTCGGCTATGTTGACTTTGCCGGTCTTCAGATCCACGTCATTGGCGATAGTCATGGCGGTTACTCCGGGGTGGTGAGACGTGCGGATGGATATTTCTCGTCGAGGAAGGCCATGCGCTCAGCCGCCGCCTCGTTGATGCGTTGCTCGATGTCGCTTGGGTCGTAATTCACGACCTCAGCTTTTTCGCGCGCCTTGGCGCAGACGTTTTTGCGGAGCGCTTCCAGGGCGCGCTGGTTGTTGGCCTTGCCCAGGATCTGGATCTGGGTTTCGACCCAGTTGCGGAATTCGGCCTTGGCTTCGCTCAACACTTCCTGAGCGCCGTCTTCGCCGGCTTCCTCGAGGCGCTGTTTCAGCTTCAGGCCTTCGAGATAAACCTCGTCTTCGAACATGCCCAGGTGCACGTCAGCGCTGAAGCCAACGAGACTCAGGGATTTCTTGATGGCGTCAGTGAGGCTTTTCTTCGGCGCGTCGAAGTCGGTGTATGGGCCGAACTGGCTCTTGCGAACGAACGGAGTGTGACCGTAGTGGGTCACGTGGTTGCGCTTGCCACCGCGGACGTACCAGAGCTTGATCTGGATGGTGTGCACCTGCTCGTAACCAAGCAGGATGCCGTCCTTGCCGGTGATGGGGGCGCCCTGATCGAAGCGATCAACCAGAATGTCGTAGCCCCAGCCCTTGCCGATTGGGCCGAATGCCTCGGTAGCACGCTGCACGATGTACATGCCGTTGATGCTGGTGACGGGGCGGCCGTCCAGTTGCTGGGTCTTGGTGTACTTCTTGTCGGTGGTTTTCACCGAATCCCACAGCTGCATATGCGGGTTGGATTTTTCCAGGGCCATGGTGGCTCTCCTATGCCGCGACGTTTGCGCGGGCGTTCTTGCGTTGTTCGATCCACCCTTCGATTTCATCGAGGGGCCAGGCAACTGGTGCGCTGCGCGCGTCGGAACCGCCGATATCGACGGACTTGGGGAAGGTGCCGGCGCCCATGCGGCGATAGATCGTCGCGCGAGACAGGCCGGTCATCTTCAACACCTCCGGCAGGCGGATAAGCGTGTTGGCTGGTGTGGCTGTGGACATGTGGGTCACCAATTGGCGATGCGATCGGCCAGGCCGAGCGCGACAATGAAAACGATGAAGAAGCCGAGTGCTGCGGCGAAGCTGCGCCAGAGCACGATGCGTCGGGCTCGCTGGTACTGGGTCATGGCGCGCACTCCCCGCTGATCAGGTACACCTGGATGGCGTCCATCAGGCTCGTATCACCGGCGAAAAGGATCACCAGTAAGGTCAGGCAGACGCAGAACACGCTGTCACTCATGCCGGCACCTCGCAGGTGATGAACCAGGTGCCGCGGCGGCGCACAGTGCGTTTGATCTGTGCGGGGCTGGTGAGCCCTGCCGCGATCGCCAGGGCCATTGCCTGGGCGAACTGCTGGCCGGTAAATGGCTTAAGCACGGCGAGCCTCCTGGTTGTCTGCGATGTCTGCCTGACGGCGAAAGTCGTCGTGCTCGGCATCGGTGATCAGGTTTTCGGCATACGCCAGCTCGATCATTCCGGTGGCATAGGCGAAGTTGATGGCGCGGTGCTGGACGCTGGCGCATTGACTGCGCGCCAGGTCGGCGATCGCGCGGCGGATGAGGCGGCGGGAAGTCTCAGACATGGTCGAAATCCCACTGGCGATACAGTTGGCCGCCTTCGCCGGCGTACAGCTCGGCTTCCGCTTCTTCTTCCTGCTCTTCAGTGCTGAGCGGGTCGAGGTAGTCCGGGGCGCGAGGATCCAGGCGAGTGCGCCATTCGTTGTGAGTGTTCACTGGGGCAGCTCCTGCACCAGGGCGGTAGCGATGCGGCGCTCGACTTCAACAGCCACGAACAGCTCTTGGCACTTGTCGACGTGCTGGCGCAGCCACTTCAGAGCTTCACCCTGCAGGCTGTTGTCGCGGTGAATTCGGGAAAGGCACAGAGCGACAGTGGTGTCACTGTCCAAGCTGGTGGCGCAGAAATCGGCGAAGGCACTGCACAGGGCAGGATCGCCTTGCTGGATCTCGTTCACGACAATCAGCTTCAAGGCATCCAGCGAACGGACGCGCTGCTGTTGACGATCCAGCTCGCTCAGGATGACTGAGGGTTGCTTCTTTGCTGAGTCGATGATGCTTTGGCTGAGGTACATAATTGCGCTCGCTGCTTGCGTGGTACGCCATAAATTAGACGTCCCACGCCAATGGCGTCAAGCGCATTTTTTTCGCAGGCCAAAAAAAACCCGCCAGCGGCGGGTTTGTTTTATCGGCTTAGATCTACACCAGCTTCTCCAATTTGGAGATAACAACACCAGAAATCGAGGCGTCTTCATGGATCTGGATGATGGGCTCAGGCCATGAGGGGTTGAGCGCCTTTAAGTACTGCTTGGCGCCTTCGATGACGAGTTGCTTGAAAGTGGCTTCTTGATCGTCATCCAATTTTGCAATGATCAGCGACTTGTTAATCGCGGGCCGATCGGGATCCACAAAGATAAAGTCGCCATCGCGAAAAGACGGTCGCCCGTGCGGGTTGTACATGGATTCGCCGCGAACCCTGAGAACGTAAGTCCTTGGCCCGTGCGCCACAGGGCAGGGTATCCACTCCTCTGCGTCGCCTACTGAATAAACGTCGACCACTTCATTCCAGCATCCCGCTTGCACCCATGAGATCAGGGGAACCATGCCCCTGATGCGTGGGCCATCCTCAACATTGGGAGGCTCAGTGGTGCTTATGTTGATACCCAATGCATCGAATGCGGCCGCCAGGGGCGTGGAGTTCATCGCCTGGGTGCCGCGTTCAACGCGCGAAAGATTGCTCGCATCGAATTCCACTCCACGGCGGGAGAGTTCATCGACGAGCTGTTGAAGCGTCCAGCCCTTGGCCTTCCGCGCATTTCTGATGGTCTGTCCGAAGTTCATGTGTGCATTTTTTCAGTGGATTGCGGCTGACGCAAAGCGTACGGCGCCATTTTTCTTGCATTGGTATTGCGTCCGACGCACACTTATTGGGAGATCAACTGAGCGAGACTCGCTATGACTCCCTTGAAAAAAGCCAGATTGAACCGCGGCTGGCGCCTCAGCGATGTGGCGACCCGCCTGGCCGACCATGACTGTTCGCTTGATGCCGCGAACATATCCCGGATTGAGCGGGATAAGCAGAAGGCCTCTCCCTCCATTGCGGAAAAACTCTGCCTGGCATTTGGCGGTGAACTCACAGAACTCCAGATCCTTTACCCCGAACGGTTTATGGAACCTGCCCCGAAAGCGGTGGCATGAGGAGCGATGCATGTTTCCCCCTGTGAAAGAGAACGAAATCAAAGCCCGATTCGATGACGAAACCCTCGACCGGATCCTGGAGCAGTGCCGTAAGCAGCGGAAACGCCGCGCGGTGCTGATCCGGGAAATTGTCGAGCGTTGGCTCGATGAAGAAGAGCGTAAGGCAATTAGCAATGCGGCCTGAAGGCCCGCGGGAGGCCCTGTTGAGCAGTACAACACCAAGCGCCGGTCGAGACCTGGTTGCCCAGGCGATCGGCGAGATGACAACGGGCGAGCGAACGCGGCTTGAAGCTGCTGCGCGCGCGGCTGGGCTCACGGTTGAGCAGGCTGTTGTGATGGTTGTCAGCGCATCGCTCGCAGGTGAGGGGCGCTGATGGATTGGCTCAGGTGGTGGCACGGGACTGTAACTGACCCGAAATTTCAGCGCATTGCACGTATGGCCGACTCGACTGTTGGCGAGGTGCTGGCTGTATGGGCGTGCCTTCTTGAGAGTGCAAGCTCGGTGCCGGAGTGTGACGCGACTGTGACGCCTTGTGACGTCACATGTGACGGAGGTGACGCCCCTGTGACGGCTGTAACGCGCGGTGACGTGTCGAATTTCGACTGTGACGATCACGATGTTTTGTTGGGCTTTTCCGATGGCAAATGCGCACGGATCGTTGCCGCGCTGACTGAGCGGGGAATGATCTCTGCAGGCCGGCTGGCAAGTTGGGATGAGCGTCAGCCTGCGGTTCGTGATTCCTCGGGCAGGCGCCAGAGCTCAAGTGCGGCGCGGACTGCAGCCTATAGAGCGCGGAAAAAGGCGCTGAATGGTGTGACGCTCGGTGACGGTCACAGTGACGACACTCCTGTCACAGGTGACAAAAGTGACGCTGGTGACGCACCAGAGAAGAGAAGACTAGACAAGAGTAGTAACCCCCCTAGCCCCCCTGTTGGGGGAAAGGCGCCCGGCAAGGCCAGTCGCAAGCCGCAGCCGAAGGCCAAGGCCGCTGCGCCTGCCGTGAAGTCGGATCGGGCCAAGCCCAAGCGTGCCTTGCCACTGCCGTTCCTGATGTCTCCCGAAATGCTCGCTTGGGCTGCCAGTAAGGCGCCTGCGGTGACGCTCGACCGTGAAACCGAGCGGTTCATCGATTACTGGACTGGCCAGGGCGGCGTGAAGGCTGACTGGCCCGCTACCTGGCGCAACTGGATGCAGCGGGCGCAGGACGATCTGGAGCGACGTGGCTTGGCCAAGCAAGCGGCGAAGGGCGACGGCAGTGACACGAGCTGGATTCACGAGGAGGACGGCGTATGAAGTCCGCCACCGAAGTGCTGAAAGTGCTGCCTAACCTGCCCGCTGCGCAGGTGGATGATCCCCGGGCACGCAAACCCACCGACGAGACCGCACGCATCGTAAACACGCTGTTCGATGAGCTGCGGTCGATCTTCCCAGCCTGGAAGCAAGCTTGGCCGAACGATGCAGCGGAGAAGCGAGCGAAGCGCACCTGGGTGAAGGGCTTCATGCGAGCTGGTGTGACGACGGTCGAGCAACTGCGCTATGGCATCGAAGCCTGCCGGCTGATGGATACCGACTTCGCGCCCAGCGTGGGCAAGTTCGTGAAGCTGTGCGTGCCTACGGCGGCAGATCTGGGCATTCCCTTGGATGACCACGCCTGGCGCGAGGTGGTGCGCAACTGCGCCAACCCTGGCCATCACACGTGGAGTCACGAGGCTGTTCGCCTGGCTGGCTCGTCTGTGGGCTGGTTCAACTTGCGCTGCAGCAGCATCCCCGAGGAGACGCTGCGCAAGCGCTTCGATCACGCGTACTACCAACTGCGCCGGCGCCTGGCCATGGGCATGCCGCTCGAGGAGCCGCGCCAGGGCATTGAAGACCAGAGCGGGCAATTGACGCCAGAGCAGGCCGATCGCCGTGGCGAGCAGGCAGTGCAGCACCTCATGCGCGTGCAGGGCCTGGACAAGATTTCTGGCGAGGAAGCTCGCCTGCAACTGCTGCAGAAGATGCGTATTCGACGTGGGGAGGTGGAGTGATGGCCGTGCCTAAAGACAATGAGCCTTTGGCGAAAATGGCTCCCGGATACCGTGAGATGCTGGAGCTGGCGGCGAGGGCCGCCGGTTACGAGATCGTGATCGATGAATTCACCTTCGACTACGACATCTGGCTTGGTGACGAGTGCTGGGATCCTCTTACGTGTGACGGCGACGCGCTACGGCTGGCAGTGAAGCTGGAAATCAACATCTTGCCGACCATGGAGCAGGCGAGCTGCCGCAATCCGGAATATACGGGCTGGATCAACGAGGATGCTTCGCGCGATCCGTTCGCTGCCACCCGCCGCGCCATCGTCCGTGCTGCCGCTGAGATTGGGAGCGCGATGCCATGACGAGCACAGCGACAGCCACAACAAGTAAGACAACAGCCAAGGCGGCGGCCAAGAAGCGCGCCGTGCGGCCGATCTACATGGTCTGGCGGAAGGTCATCGACGAGCAGACCGGCGAAATGCGCATGGGCCTTTGCGCCGATAGCAGCATCGACCAGTTCCTGTGCCGTGAGCGCGAGTACCGCGCCGGCGACCAGGTGCGCTGCGAGATCAAGAAGGCTCGTAACGTGAAATTCCACCGACTGGTGCATGCCCTCGGCCGCATGGTCAGCGAGCAGGTGGAAAAATTCCACGGCCTGGACGCCCACACCACGATCAAGAAGCTGCAGCTCGACGCCAGCGTGTGCTGCACCTACGAGGCGTTCGACATTCCCGACCTGGGCCGGGTGATGCGCCAGATTCCTGAGTCGATCAGCTTCGACTACATGACCGAGGAGCGCTTCCGCGAGTTCTGGCGCGGCATCTGCCAGCACCTGATCGAGAAATACTGGCCCGGGCTGACCGAGGAAGCGATCGAGCAGATGACGGGCCTGATGCCTGGGGAGCGTGAGCAGTGAGCGTTCTTGATCATTTCACTGACGATCAGCTGTTCGAGGAGCTGGTGCGCAGGCGGAACAGCGCGAAGAGCAAACGCCAGCCAGCGCGCTGGTGTGAGCAGTGCCTGAACTTCCGCACCTGGACAGGCCGCGGCGAAGTGCCCGACGACTACAACCCCTGCGCCATGAAGCATCACATGGAATTTCACACGCCCACAGCCTGGCAGTCGCCCGAGTGCTACGGGCATTACCGGACGATCTGCACCGATCGCCAGGAGTGCCCGGAGTGAAGCGCACCGAACTGAAGCGAAAGACGCCCCTGAAGGCCAAGGCCAGCGGCATCAAGCCGCGCACACCGCGGCAGAAGACCTGCGCCAACCCGGTGTGCGGCCAGAAATTCACGCCGGTACCGGGCGCGATCGGCCAGAAGGTCTGCACCTGGCAGTGTGGCCTGGCCATCGCAGATCAGCCCGAAAACCAGAGGAAGGCGCGCGTGGCCCTCGAGCAGTTGGAGCGGCGTGAGATCCAGGTGCGCAAGAAGAAGCTGAAGAGCAAAGGTGACCACACGCGCGAGACTCAGTCCATCTTCAACGAATGGGTTCGCGAGCGTGACCGTGGCCTGGGCTGTGTTAGCTGCGACGCAGAGTCGAGCGATTCTGACTTGCTCACCGGCAGCCGCTGGGACGCCGGCCATTACCGATCCGTTGGCGCCTGCCCGGAGCTGCGTTTCGAGCCGCTGAACGTCCACCGCCAGTGCGTGAAGTGCAACCAGTACCTGTCTGGCAACGTGGTCGAGTACCGCATCCGCCTGGTGAAGAAGATCGGCGCCGACGCGGTTGCATGGCTTGAAGGTACGCACGAGCCGAAGAAATACACGATCGAGGATCTGCAGCAGATCAAGGCCCATTACCGGGCGCTGCTGCGCGAATTGCAGAGGGGCCGTGCGTGAACGATCCAGTTTTTCAGGCCTGGCTGGCCGAGCAGTACCGGATCCTGCGCGAGCAGGGGCTGATTCGATGAACAAGGGGGAGGGGAGCATGGTGAAGCGCACATCGTCGACACAGATCGTGCTGGAGGCGCTGCAGGATCTGCATGCGCAGGAGCAGATAGTCACGCGTGAGGCTCTGTCCGACGTCACCGGCCTGAAGGTGGCTGTGGTGGATGATCGGCTGAAGTCGCTGGTGGCTGATGGGTTGGTCGCCCGGGTGCAGCGCGGTATCTACGTGCCGGTGGAGCAGCACCCACCGGCGCGCCAGATCAGCAAGACGATCCTGCCTGACGGCACGGTAAAGATCGATATCGGCGATGATGTGCTCACGCTGACGCCGCGGGAGGACCGGATGCTCGCCAATCTTTTTGCCGGGGTGACGCTACAGTCGGCGACAATTGAGCTGGGGCATCAGGCGGCGCTGATGTCTGGGACCATGAACTCTCGGCTGAATCGACTGGAGAGGATGTTGGTGCGTGCTGTTGCTGAGGGCGGCGAAGCAGAATGAGGCAGAAGTTGTTCGTTGGGTAGAGTGCGTCTACAGTCGGTTCGTCATTTCTAGTATTGGATGGATCCACTATGTCGCTCATGCAAACAGACAAGTTGTCGTTGTTGAAACAGGATGGCACGCGTACAGACGGTATCTTGGGGGTTGTTACGGCAAAGGGGATTTTCTTAGAAGTTAGTCAGCCCGGCGTGAAAAAGATGCCGCGCGTCGAGCCTGGGGATCTTTTCATCCGATTTACCTCAGTTGGCGATGAAACCTACGAGGTGCTTGATCCGCGATTCTACGAGCTGGAAGCAGGGCTCACTGACGCACACTACCAGTGCAAGGTGAAGAAACTGGGTGTGCCGGAGGCAAAGGCCGCGGTACAGAGCATCACATACAATGTCAGCGGGAATAACTCCCGAGTGAACGTCAATTCCGTAGACAACTCCGTCAACACCGTGAACGTCGATTCCCAGGTGACACAGCTCATCTCTGACATCCGCAATGCGATCAAGGCAGCCGATTTGCCGGCATGCGATGCGCAGGAAGCGCTGGAAGTCGTGGATATGGTCGAGGAGCAGTTCCAATCAGCTAAGCCTAAGCGCTCAGTGGTGCGTGCACTTCTGCAGTCCCTGCCTACAGCTCTGAGTGTCGCATCCTCAATTGCTGGGATAATGGCAGTATTTGATTAGTTGGATGTGAATTCCCGTTAAGGAGCTGGCAATGCAGGAACGGTATGGATATTCCATTGTGTTAGAGGGGCGCCACAGTCGAGGATTCGCATGCGAATTCAAGCCGGTGAATACAGACTCCTTGTGGAACAGAGACACGTACATCGGTTTCTGCGCACTGACCCTCGTCCGTAGTACGTTCGAGCGTGCAGACTATTTGTTTGATGCCTCTGGGCATCTGCTGCAGATCACTGTCGTTGATGGGAGTGGGGAGCGTGCCTGGGACCCGGTTAATAACCAGGATCAAGCGAGCCAGGTTCTAGGCTACAGCGCTTCTGATGAGAAAGCTGAGCGTAAAACACAGATTTACAGCCTTATTCACGACCAGCATCCACAGACCGTAGTAGTCCCCTTTCTTAGCGACCCCTTGTAGGGTTCGACACTCCCCAGGCCACCCGGAAAAAATCCGGGTATGGCCAAAGAATTCCAGGGCGCCAAGCCCACCCCCAAGAAGACCCCGAGTAAGCCGGTAGCCAAGAAGGCAGCCGGCTCGTCTGCGCGTGCGCGTAACACCGTGAAGGTGCATAACGCTGAGGTGGTGCTTACCGCTCTGCAGGTGCGCTTCGTTGAGGAGTACCTGGTAGACCTGAACGCAACCCAGGCAGCTATTCGTGCTGGGTACAGTGCAAAGACTGCAGGGGTCGTAGGTTGCGAGAACCTT
The DNA here is from genome assembly GCF_900100535.1 of Phytopseudomonas flavescens. Classification (GTDB taxonomy): domain Bacteria; phylum Pseudomonadota; class Gammaproteobacteria; order Pseudomonadales; family Pseudomonadaceae; genus Aquipseudomonas; species Aquipseudomonas flavescens. The sequence goes on along the minus strand of NZ_FNDG01000001.1, from coordinate 236,035 downwards.
ACGAAACCTAATATTCAGGCTGCGATCGCTGAGGCCAGGCAGAAGCAGCAGGAGCGCACCGAGATCACGGCTGATCGCGTTCTGCGTGAGGCGTGGAATCAGGTCACGGCTGATGCTCGCGAACTGACCGAGCTGATCGTGGTGTGCTGCCGTCACTGTCACGGCGATGGACACCTGCGGCAGCGCACAGAGATCGAGCGCGACTATGCGTATGCGCTCTGGGTGGCTGAAGGCGAAGACCCTGATGCATTCCCCGAGGACGGCGGCGTCGGCTTCGATTCGAACCGCGAGCCACATTCCAACTGCCCGGAGTGTGGCGGCCATGGCTACCCGCGTGTGGTGCTGAAGGACACGCGCAAGCTCTCCCGCGGCGCTGCATCGCTGTTCGCCGGCGTGAAGCAGACGAAGTACGGCATCGAGATCCAGATGCACAGCAAGGATGCGGCCATGGAGAAGCTGTTCAAGCACCTGGGCCTCTACGAGAAGGACAACCAACAGCGGGTCGACCCGCTCGCCAGCCTGCTGCACTCGATCGCCAACGGTAATTCGAACGGTTTCAAGCCAGTGGCGAAAGACCCTGAGCATGGCGAGGACTGATCATGGCCATGCGCGTGGTGCACGACCAGCCGCTGCAGCCGCTCCCCACGAATGCCGAGGAGTTGGCCAAGTGCCTGGCTGACCCGGAATGGCGGATCTTCTCCGGCTGCCTATACAAGATCATGGTGAAGGGCGACGACAAGCTCGACGAGGACGGCAATATCGTCGAGCAGGGCGAAGCCTTCGTGATGCCGTTCTCGCCGAACAGGGCGCAGAAGCGATTCCTCACACGGCTGTGGCATCGCAACCTGATCCTCAAGGCACGCCAGCTCGGTTTCACCACGCTGATCGCTATCCTGTGGCTGGATCACGCTCTGTTCAACGGTAACCAGCGCTGCGGGATCATCGCCCAGGATCGCGAGGCGGCTGAGACGATTTTCCGCGACAAGGTGAAATTCGCTTACGAGAACCTGCCCGACGAGATCCGTGAGCGCTTCCCGCTGGCAAGAGACAGCGCGATCGAGCTGCTTTTCGCACACAACAACAGCAGCGTGCGCGTGGCCACGTCCATGCGCTCCGGCACCATCCACCGGCTGCACGTCTCTGAGTTCGGGAAGATCTGCGCGAAATTTCCTGACAAGGCGCAGGAAGTGGTCACCGGCTCTATTCCGGCGGTGCCCACCAATGGCGTGCTGGTGATCGAGAGTACTGCCGAAGGCCGCGAGGGCGAGTTCTTCAACATGGTGCAGGTCGCCGAGCGTCAGCACCGGGACAAGAAGATCCTGACGCCGAAAGATTACCGGTTCCACTTCTACGCCTGGTGGCAGGAGCCGAATTACCGCCTACCGAGCCGCACCGTGCCGATCAGCCACGACGAGCACAAGTACTTCGACAAGCTCGAAAAGCTGATGGACTGCAAGATCGACCCCGACCAGCGCGCCTGGTACGTGGCCACGAAGCACGCCGACTTCCCGGGCAAGGAAGAACGCATGTGGCAGGAATACCCCGGCACGCCAGACGAAGCGTTCCAGGTCAGCACCGAGGGCAACTACTACGCCGAGAACATGGCCGACCTGCGCAAGCGCGGTGGTATTACCCGCGTTCCCGTCCTGGATCTGCCGGTAAACACCTTCTGGGACATCGGCAACAGCGACGGCTGCGCGATCTGGTTTCAGCAGGAGCTGCGGGGCGAGGATCGCTTCGTCGACTACTACGAGGAGCACGGTAAGGATCTGCGCCACTACGCCCAGGAGCTGAAAGACCGTGGCTACCTGTACGGCGTGCACTACCTGCCGCACGACGCGGCGCACAAGCGCCTGGGCGACTACAACCGCAGCGTGTTGGAAATGCTCGAGGAGCTTCTGCCGGGCCACACCTTCGTGGTGTTGCCGCGCATCACCGAGCTGATCACCGGCATCCAGCAGACCCGCAAGCACATGAAGGGCTGCTACATCGATGAGGATCGATGCGCCGAGGGCATCAACAGGCTGGAGAACTACAAGAAGAAGTTCAGCCGCTCCGAAAACCGCTTTCTCGACAACGCTCCGAACAAGGCCAACGGCTGCAGTGAGGGCGCAGACGCCTTCCGGCAGTGGGCGCAGGCCAAGGAGCTGAACATGCTGGGCTACATACCGGGCCAGCGCACGTACACCGAAGCCCCAGCGCCTGACTGGCGCACTTGAGGAATCACCAGATGGACGCTACCGCGATCAAATATGTCGATGACCCGCTGCAGGACGAGCAGCCGGTGGACGAGCTTGCCCTTACCCTGGACGAGTACTCCGAGATCATGCGGGAGATCGAGGAACAGCCGAAGTGGCGCAGCACGGCTGACAAGGAGATGGATTATGCCGATGGCAACCAGCTCGACAGCGACCTGCTGGCCCGTCAGCGTGCGCTGGGCATTCCGCCGGCGGTTGAAGACCTGATCGGCCCGGCGCTGCTGTCGATCCAGGGCTATGAGGCCGAGACGCGCACCGACTGGCGTGTGACCCCTGACGGTGAGGTCGGCGGCCAGGATGTTGCCGATGCGCTGAACTACCGCCTGAACCAGGCCGAGCGCCACAGTAGGGCCGACGCAGCGTGCAGTGATGCCTTCCGGCCGCAGATATCGATTGGCCTGGGCTGGGTCGAGGTTTCGCGCGAGAGCGACCCTTTCAAGTTCCCTTATCGCTGCGGCAGTGTGCACCGCAATGAAATCCACTGGGATTTCAGCGCGCAAGAGCGCGACCTGAGTGATGCACGCTGGGTTCGCAGGCAGCGCTGGTTGCGGCCTGACCGCATTGCCCGCGTTTTTCCGGAGCACAAGGAACTGATCATGGCGGTAGGGCGCCACGGCTCGAGCTGGTGGATGGACGATCCGATCGGCAACTATGACGGCGGCGCATCGACAGGCCTGCACAACGCCTGGGCAGAGGCTCGCGCGTGGAGTGTGCAAGAGGAGCGCTGGTACAACCCGACCTCGAAAGAGGTATGCCTGGCCGAGGTCTGGTACCGGCGCTGGGTCGACGTGGGCGTGATCACCGCGCCGGATGGCCGCGTGGTGGAGTACGACGAGACCAACATCGCCCACCAGGTGGCGCTGGCCAGTGGTATGTCGCAGTACAGCCGCGCAGTGGTTGCCCGGGTGCGCCGCAGCTACTGGCTCGGGCCGCACCGGTTGCACGACGGCCCGACGCCTTACAGCCACAGGCACATTCCCTACGTGCCTTTCTGGGGTTTTCGTGAAGACAGCACCAACGTGCCCTATGGCTACGTGCGCGGCATGATCTACCCGCAGGACAGCCTGAATAGCGGCATCAGCAAGTTGCGCTGGGGTATGGCTTCGGTGCGCACCGAGCGGACTAAGGGCGCCGTCGACATGACGGATGCACAGTTCCGCCAGCAGGTGGCGCGTGTGGATGCCGATATCGTCCTGAATCCGGTAGAGATGGCCAAGCCTGGCGCGCGCTTCGAAGTGCATCGCGACTTCCAGCTCAACCAGCAGCAGTTCCAGATGATGCAGGACAACCGGTCGGCCATTCAGCGCGTATCCGCTGTTACCACCGGCTTCATGGGCAAGGAAGGCACCGCCACCAGCGGCCGTCAGGAGCAGATGCAGATCGAGCAGAGCAACCAGAGCCTGGGCCGGGTGATGGATAACTTCCGCGCTGGCCGGATGATGGTGGGAGAGATCCTGCTGTCGATGATCGTCGAGGACCTGGGCGACAAGCCGCACGAGATCGTGATCGAGGGTGATGCCGTGCGTGAAGACCGCGTGGTGGTGATCAACAAGCCTGAGCAGGATCCCGCCGGCTACACCTACCTCTCGAACGACCTGCAGCGCACTCGCCTGAAGGTATCGCTCGAGGATGTGCCGAGCACCAACAGCTATCGTGGCCAGCAACTGTCGGCGCTGTCCGAGGCGGTCAAGTCGTTGCCGCCCCAGTACCAGGCCGCGGTGCTTCCATTCCTGGTCAGCCTCATGGACGTGCCGTTCAAGCGCGATGTGGTTGAGGCGATCCGCGCGGCCAGCCAGCAGGAGAGCCCCGAGCAGATCGAGCAGCGCATCAAGAAGGAGGTGCAGGACGCACTGGCACGCTCTGGCGCCGAGGCGAAAATGCGCGAGGTCGCCATCAAGGAGCGTCGTTCGGATGCGGAGATCGAGCAGATCCGCGCCCAGGCCGTGCAGATCGGCGTGCAGGCTGCCTATTCAGCCATGCAGGCCGGCGCCCAGGTCGCGCAGATGCCGATGATCGCGCCGGTGGCCGACGAGATCATGAAAGGGGCAGGGTACGTGCGCAAAGCTGGGGACGACCCGGACTTCCCGACTGCTGAGGCGACGGCGGCGATGAACATCAAGTCGCCGTACATTCAGGGGCAGGGCGCCGATGATCTGGCCGCGGTGCGGGAGAACACCAGCCCCGCGCATCCGCCGGTGCCGGCGGAGCCTGGGACTGGGATGAGCGGCATCGAAACGGCGGATGTTCGTGACAATGTGTAGTTACCAGTCGTAGTAGTGGACGCCGTTACGGATGACTGGCTGCTTGATGTAACCATCCCCTTCGATACGCACTCTGCCATTCCCAGACTGCGCTCCACCGAACGCACCGCGGACAACCAATTCGCCGAAGTTGGCGATGGATCCAGCTAGTCTTCCGCTTGGCTCAATCAATACGCGTGCTAGGTTGGCTAGGCTGGCTGACCCGTTGCACCTGCCGAGAATAGTGACAGTGCACATCTGATCAATTGCTAGCGAGCCATTCACTTGGCCTTGGATGATCACCGAGCCGCCTTGATACACCGATATAGAACCGTTAACGGTTCCCAGGATGGTGAGCTGACACCCGACAACTTTGATGCTTCCTTGATGCTTGTCGCTTATGACCGTATCAGAGGTGATTGTTAGCTGGGGTACTTTTCGGCCGTCGATGATGTCGTAGGAATCCATTGCCAAGCTCCATGATTGAACGAGCTGATCATATCCCGCTGCGCGACCCCCTGTAGGGTTTTTCCTTTCTTCCTCCCCCCTCGACACTCGTTTGCAAGCCAGGCACGCGCCTGGCGATGCGCGGGGCGCGCTTGCGCCTTGCATCAGCTGAACCCTTGCGGCCACGGCGATATGTGGCGGGACAGGCATGAAACCAGACGAGTTTATCCAGCAGCACGCACCCGACGGTGTGTTGACCGCAGAGCAGGCCGCCCAGCTGATCGAGCTGGCGGAACAGGGCGATACCAGTGCCGAGTCACTGGAAGAAGGCAGCGCGCCCGCCGTTGCCCCTGAAGCTGCAGCAGCACCTGAAGCGGTAGCGGCTGCCGACGACGTATCGAAACCCAATGAGCCCGCGGCTGCCACTCAGGACGAGGTGGATCCGGCCAATGCCGTGATCCTGGCGAAGGACAACAAGCACACCATTCCGTATGACCGGCTGGTGGAAGCGCGGGAAGGTCGTCAGGCCGCCGAGGGCAAGGCGCAGGAAGCGCTGCAGAAACTGCAAGAGGCTGAGAAGGAACTGAACGCGCTGAGGGAGCAGGCGCAGCAACGGGCGGACGCCGGAGCGGCGCCCACCGATGCCGACAAGAACCTGGCTGTCGCCGAGGCAGCCATCGGAGCCGGTATCGACCCGGAGATCTTCGGGGACTTTTCTCCCGAGGAGATGGCCAAGGGCGTGCAGAAGCTGATCGCAACCAGTGTTCCGACGCTGATTGCGCAGGCGCTTCAACAGCAGCTGGCCCCTCTGCAGCAGAAGCAGGCGACCACCGAGCATGAAGCTCACCTGGCGCTGATTCAAGCCAAGCACCCTGATCTGGATTCGATTCTGGAGAGCGCGGAGCTGCAAGCCTGGATCGATTCGCAGCCGAGCTTCGCCCGCCCGGGTTACCAGGCGGTGATCGGCGGCGGATCAACCGAGCAAGTCATTGAGTTTTTGGACACGTACAAGGCAGCAACTGGGAAAGCTCAGGCAGCCGCTGCGCCCTCTGCAGAGAGCGTGCAGGAGGCAGCCAAGAAAGCCATCGCCGCGGCCAAGCCGCAGGTACCCGCCAGCCTCTCGGACATTCCGGGCGGCAAGGTTGGTCCTGCAACTGGGCACGAAGCGCTGGCGACCTTAGGCGCCACCGATATGGCCGAGGCCTTGATGGACAAGAGCCCGGAACAGATCGAGGCATTTCTGAACCGGAGCGTTTGACGCTCCGGGTCCCGTTGAACAAGGAGATTCACCGTGTCCGATAAGACGCACATGCGCTACGGCGACCCCAAGGCGATGGTGGAGCAGGCCGTTGGCCTCTTCGCCGTGCATACCCAGCGCAACACCACCCTCAACCGCCTGACCGGCAAGATGCCGAAAGGCGAGGCGGGTGCTGAGGCCACTCTGCGCAAGCAGACCACTCAGCACATGCCGATCGTCCGCTGCCAGGATCTGGGCAAGGGCCGCGGCGACGAGGTGACCTTTCACCTGCTGAACCCAACCGGCGGCTACCCGATCATGGGCAGCGCTTACGCCGAGGGTCGTGGCGTGGGCATGAAGCTGTCGGAAGACAAGCTGCGTGTGAACCAGGCGCGCTTCCCGATCGACCTGGGCGACACCATGACCACCATCCGCAGCCCGGCCGACTTCCGTCGCCTGGGTCGTCCAGTGGCGCAGGCCAAGATGGACGCCTACGTCGACCAGAGCCTGCTGGTGCACATGGCTGGTGCCCGTGGTTTCCAGGACAACATCGAGTGGGCGATCCCGACCGAAGCGCACAAGGACTTCGGCGCGATCATGGTCAACCGCGTGAAGGCGCCGACCAAGAACCGTCACTTCATCGCGGATGGCGGCAACGGCATCAAGCAGTTTGCCGTCAATGCCGGCGAGGTCGACCTGGCCACCACTGACCTGCTGAAGATGGACACCGTGGACGGTGTGCGCAACTTCATGGACCAGATCGCGCTGCCGCCGCCACCGGTGATCTTCGAGGGTGATGCTGCTGCGAACGACTCGCCGCTGCGCGTGATGCTCGTCTCTCCGGCGCAGTACAACCTGTTCGCCGCGGATCCGAACTTCCGCCAGCTGCAGGCGAGCGCCATGGCGCGTGCTCAGCAGGCAAAGGGGCACCCGCTGTTTCTGGGTGAGGTGGGGCTGTGGAACGGCATTCTGCTCTGCAAGATGCCGAAGCCGATCCGCTTCTATGCCGGCGACACCATTCGCTACTGCGCCGCGAGCGACAGCGAGAACGAGAGCACCTGCGTGGTGCCGGATTCGTTCGGCAGCAACTTCGCGATCGACCGCGCCATCCTGCTGGGTGGCCAGGCCGTGGCCGAGGCGATGGCTGCCAGCGAGAAGTCGAAGATCCCGTTCTTCTGGAGTGAGAAGGAACTCGACCACGGCGACAAGGTGGAGCTGCTGCTGGGTGCGATTCGCGGTGTGAGCAAGATCCGCTTCGCGATCGAGACCGGCAACGGCACCGAGTTCACCGACTACGGTGCCACCGCGATCGACACCGCCGTGCCGATCATCGGCGCCCGCAAGTGATGGGCTGGGCCGGGTAACGCCGGCCCACCTTTCCATAACCCCATCGAGGAGAGCCCATCATGGCCAAAGTTACTCTGCGCCAATACGGCGAGCGCCAGTTCGGCGGCGCTGCAGGCGCCTACGGCAACACCACCACCCTGCGTTTCCAGCTCGTGACCATCGCCAATGGCAGCGCGCAGAACGCGGATGTTTCCACCCCGATCGCTTCTGGCGATGTCGTCGACCTGGGCCCACTGCCAGAAGGCTTCCGCCTGGATGATGCTCAGATCCTGGTGACCACCGGCATGACCGCCACCATCACCGGCTCGCTGGGCTTTGCCTACGAGGATGGTGTCGACGATGCCGGCGTGCCGCAGGACGCGGCGTACTTCGGTGCCGGCATCGACCTGGCCGCTGCCGGCCGCAAGCGTGCCACCGGCTCCAAGCTGGTAGTGCTGCCCAAGCCTGCGCGCCTGATCCTGACCACCGCTGTAGCGGCCAACGCCAAGGCCAGTGCGATCAACGTGCTGGTGAGCGGCGAGCTGCAAGGCCCGCGCTGATCCGCGCTTATCGGGAGGGCCTTCGGGCCCTTTCGTTTATCCAGACCAAGCAGGACATCGACATGAAAGTCATCGTAATTGCTGGTATCGCACACGCGATCCTGTCGTCGCTCAAGCGGCTGGCGGGTGAAGAAGTGATCGCGTGGGCAGATACCGAAGAGAGCTATCAGCAAGGCCTTGTCGCAGGCGTAACTGCGTATGTGGCGGATCCTGAGCTGACCCCTGAGGCTGAGCACAAGGCATGGCTGGAGGCACGTGTTGCTGATGGCTGGACCCACGGCTCTGCTTTTGATGCTGGGCCCAAGAATCACCCTCTGATTCTCCCGTTCGAAGAGCTCCCGCAGGATCACAAGAACATGGCTGTGGTGCTGCACGCGACCGTGCATGCGCTGAAAGATATCCCGGATGCTGATGATGCTGTTGCCATTGCCGTGGCTGAACTGACCGCAGCTGGCCAGGCCACACCTGCTGCGGCCTCGGTTGCCGCTGCGCTGCCTGCTGGCCACATCCCCGTGCAGTACATCGGCCGGCGTGAGAGCTTCACCGATCACCTTTACGGCACCGGCCTGGTGTTCTCGAAAGATCAGGTGCGCAACCTGCCAGGTGACCTGGCCCGCAAGTTCCTGCGCCACGCCGATCAGTTCCAGGAATGTCAGGCGGTTGCCGTAGCCCCGGAGCCGAGCAGCACCGTGCCTGCTGACGACACCGATGCAAAGTTGGCTGCAGCGCAGAAAGCCAAGGAAGACGAGCAGAAGGAGCAGGATCAGCTCAACGACCTGCGTCAGCAGATCGGCGTGATGACCAAGGACGCGTTGTTCGACTACGCCTTCACCCGTTATCAGCAGAAGCTGGACAAGCGCGCCTCTGTCGACAGCCTGCGTCAGCAGGTGATCGGCCTCGTTGACCAGTACGGCCCGGTGTAAACCATGACCCTAGATGAGCTGGTAAAGGACTTTCGCACCACCACCCAGGACAAGGTGGAGCCCTACCTGTTCGAGCAGCAGGATGTGGCGCGCTGGCTCATCGAGGCCGAGCAGGAGGCGTGCATTCGTGGCCGCCTCCTTCATGAGTCTGAAAACAGCGCAGTGTGCGAGATTGCAGTGGTAGTCGGCCAGGCCAGCTATCCGCTGCATGCTGCCCTGTACGAGATCGACCACCTTGGGCTGCTCAACGCCGGCTGCTCTCACCAGCAGCAGATGCGGCTCGTGTCCCGCGAGTGGCTGGATGACAACCAGCCAGGCTGGCGTGACCGGGCCGATGTGCCGCGCTTCGCCATCCAGAGCGACACCAGCATCCGGCTGGTCCCTGCGCCTACCACGGCTGGCATCCTCAAACTGGAAGGCTTCAGGCTGCCGATCCGTGGCCTCACAAGTGACCGCACGTCCAAGCCGGAGATCAGCGCCGCGCACCACCGGCATCTGGTCAACTGGGCGCTGTATCGCGCGTTCACCGTACCCGATGCAGAGACGCTGAACCTGGGCAAAGCAGGGGATGCGCTGGCCGCTTTCACCGAGTACTTCGGCGATCGCCCAGACAGCGATCTGCGCCGCACCACCCGCCATGACGTCGAGCACCACAACAAAGCCTGGGCCTGACCCCCTGTAGGGTTAGCTCGCGCGTCTCCTGCCTCATAGCCTTGCTGCATCACAAGCCCCGCTCTGTGCGGGGCTTTCCATATCTGCAGTAGGGACCGGCGAATGAGTGCCACCGAGAAAGCCATAACCGGGAGCAGCTACATCGGCGCTGTCTTGTCGATCATTGGCGGCATGACGCTGACTGACTGGGGCATCGTGGTCGGCATCATCACCGCGCTGCTGACCTTCGGCGCGAACATGTACTACCAGCGCCAGAAGAACGCGCGCGAGCAGCACCTGTACGAGCTGGAGCTGCAGTTTAGCTACAAGCCGCGCGAGGAAGCCCGGGCAGACGGTGGCCAGCAATGAGGGTCAAGGGCAAGCTGGTGCCGGCTGCGCTGGTTGCTGCGCTCAGCAGCCCTTTGGCGTACACGACCCTCGAGCGCTTGGAGGGTAACGTGCGGGAGGTCTACGCCGATCACTTGGCCGGCGGCATCCCCACCTACTGCGCCGGCCGCACGGACTGGAGCGCGAAGGTAGGCACCAAGCTCACCGACGACCAGTGCCGCGAGGTCAACAAGACCACCATCTTCGAGTACGGCATCGCCGTGCTGGGCTGCACCGAGTGGTCGAACATCACGCCGCGCCGACTGATCGGCCTGACCATGTTCGCCATCAATGTCGGCAAGGCTGGCGCCTGTAATAGCCAGGCGGTCAAGGCCATCAATACCGGCGACATCACCAGGGGCTGCAACCTGATCGCCACCAAGCCGAACGGGGAGCCGAATTGGTCGACCGCTGGCGGCCGCTACGTTCAGGGCCTGCAGAACCGCCGCCAGGCCGAGCGCACCCTGTGCCTGTCAGGGCAGCCGGTATGAACCGCGTGCTGCTGACCGCTATCGCCATGCTGGGCGTCGGCCTGTTGCTGGCGCTTTGGCGCATTGATCACGTCACCAATGACCGAGACACCGCGCAGAAGGCTGCCGATCAGCAGCAGGCCCGCGCTGACTCCCTGCGCAACACCCTGAACCTGACGCGCGAGCTGGCCAACGACCAGGCCGCAGTTGAGGCCACCTACATCGAGGAGAAGCAACGTGCGGAAACTGATGCTGAAAACCTTCGTCGCTGCCTTGCCGATGGCACTTGCGGGCTGCGTGTCGCAGCCACCTGCCCAGTCGTGCGAATGGACGGAGCCAGGCCCGCTGCCGGCGAGCCTGATGCAGGAGCCCCAGAACTTACAGCCGCTGCTCGACGAGCTTATCCAGCCCTCGTTGCCGGACTCAAGCAGCAGCGAGCGCAAATAGTCGGCCTGCAGGCCTCACTCACCAACCTGCACGGTAAGTGCAAGATCGGAGCAACCCGATGAACGACCAAGCTATTGAGCAAGATATCCAGGCCAAGGGCCTGACTGCGCCGCGTGTCACTCCCGCCGACATCGAGGCGAACATCTCGAGTGAGCACTATTTCACTGCCGGCCAGGGCGATGCCAAAGCGGTGGAAGATGCCGCATTTTCTGGTGGTGCGCTAAATGCCGCGGCTTCGCGTTCCACGCCCGATGCGCTCCATCTGCTGACCTTCTGCGTGCTGGTGCTGCGCAACGGCTTCACCGTGACCGGCGAGAGCGCCTGTGCCAGCCCGGAAAACTTCGACGCTGAGATCGGCCGCAAGATCGCACGCCAAAGCGCAGTGCAGAAGATCTGGCCGCTGATGGGCTACGCCCTCAAGGAACGCCTGAGCGGCGAGTGAGGAGAGCGCAATGGCGCCTGAGATCCCCCTGACCATCACCCGAGGCGAGACCTTCGAGTTCGGCATCATGTATGCCGACGAGGATCTGCGGTACCTGCCTATCACGGGCATGCCGAGCACGGCGCCGGCTCGGCTGACAGTGCTGGGCCACCAGGTGCCGGACGGCTGGCCTGTGCGCATCGAGTGCGTGAAGCAGCCTGTTGAGCTCAACACACCTGAAGACGAAACCCGGTTCGCCCGCGTGGTCGACGCCGACACGATCGAGCTGAACGACGTGAACGCTCACTGCTGGCGGCCATTCTCCGGTACTGGGCTGATGATTCTGCGCGCGCCCATGGATCTGACCGGCTGGCACTTCCGCGCCCAGGTGCGCGATCGCGTGGGCGGCAACCTGTTGTTCAGCTGGCACAGCGACCCCGCCGAGCAGCCTGATGGCCTGGTGATCGTCGATCTGGCGCTCAGCCAGTTCGTGCTGACCATGGATGCCGCCACCGCAGGCGCCATCACCTGGAGCCGGGGCGTGTATGACGCCGAAGCGATTGACCCGAGCGGCCACGTCTACAAGGTTGCGGCCATCAGCCTGGTGGAAGTCACCGGCGAGGTAACGGTGTGAGCGTCATCGCCGTGCGTGGCCATGCTGGCCGATCAGCAGTTGCCATCCAGCAACGGCAGCGAGGGGCTGTGGCGGTCAGGCAGGCGAGCCGGCCGGTGGTGGTTGCCGCCGGGTTGCGCGGCAAGCCGGGCCGCGATGGTGTGGATGGCGCCGAGGTAAGTGCAGAGGCTGGCAATCAATTGCAAATACGAGATGACGGTCTGTACGTGGGACCGCTCACCTGGGACACAAACGGCTGGTAGGAGACCCCACATGGCACAGCTCAAGTTTCACAAAATTGACGGCAGTTTGCTCCCGAATCAGCTGGAGCCAAGTGCCTTTTACTACATGCAGCGTGAGGTCACCGTTGGGGGCCAAACCCAAATGGTTGCCGAGGGCTACCTGACCAACCAGGCCGGCGAAGCCCGGGCGCTCGGCAACGTGGCGCTGATCGGCAACATCGCCAGTGAGTTGATCGCTCAGTACATGGCGAATATGCAGGCCATTCGTCTGGCTACCAACATAGCGAACCGTAATGCCATCGCCGCCGAAGATCCGCAGATCAATAAGCTGATTCTGGTGGCCGGCGCCACAGGCGACTCGACAGTAACCGCCGGGTCGGCCCTGTACTTCTACGACGTGTCCGAGGGCGCCTTTACCAAGGTGGCCGAGTACGAGTCGATGGATATTCAGTTCACCTGGGGCAGTCTCGTTGACGGCCCGGAGAGTACACCGGCTCAGGTTGACGAAGCGGTTGCCAAGGCCCATGCCCACGCCAATAAGGGCGTGCTCGACCTCTTGGGTGAGAACGCCAGCCAGCAACTGACCTATCGCGGGGCGGCCATCGGTGGCGGCGCCATGGAATGGGCGACGGTGAACTGGTAAGGGGAACGGCATGGCCGAGTTGAAGGTTCACAAAGTCGTATCAGCTCTGCCTCAGACCCTGGAGGCGGACTCGATCTACCTGGTTCGCGCCGGGGATGGCTTCGATCTTTACATCACCAACCACAACGGGACGGTGCTGCCGTACAAGCTCAATGCCCAGCCAGCAGCCTCCATTTCTGGCCAGGTAGGCACAGCATTTACCGGCAACCCGGGCCTAACCGGGGGCACCAAGCTTTTATTCAATGAGTTCTGGAGCACTCATCCAGACATTACCTACGACCCCGCTACGCGACGGTTCACGTTCAACCGAACAGGTGTCTACCGCTGTCGTTTTAGCGGCCAAACAACCAGTTCAACGAATCGGATAGTCATCGGCTTCAACAACGATGCTCCGGGGCTGGCCAGTCATCGTGGCCAGGCTTATGCGGGGCCATCTGTCACTATTAGTGCCGAAGGCACGTTTGCCGCTAACGCAGGGGATTTCGTGGTTTTCTATCTCTATGAGGGTGGCCTCTACAACGACGCTAACAACCGTTGGAGCCAGTTCAGCATCGAAAGGGTGGCCTGATGAGCATATGGGGATTGATAGGCGCCGACGCCCAGTTGATCGACGACCTTGATCCCGGTCCTGGATGGACTCGGATGGAAGGTGAACGTCCCTCTATGGATCACCTGGCACGGGCTGACGGCACTTGGCAGCTTTCACATGACCGATTGCGAAGTACCGCCAAGGAGCGGTTGAACGCTGACTTTGCCATTGCCATGGCCGCCCTGCATGAGGGCTGGCCAGACTACGAAATCCAGACTTGGACGGTGCAGGCCGAGGAAGCCCGCCAGTGGACGGCGGCCCCGCCTGATGCCAAGCCGTCCGTGCCATTTCTCAGCAGCCTGCATGCCCAGCGCGAGGCGATGGGGTGGGATGGCACGCTGGCAGATTTGGTCGAGCGCGTGATCGAGAATACCAACGCCTACACGGCGGCAACCGCCAGCCTAATTGGCCGGCGGCACGTAGCTGAACGGGCCATTGACGGCGCAGAGGATCCGGCATCAATCATTTGGGATTTTAGTCTAGCCGGCTCATACGGTTGACCACGTTCAAGCTGTGTCAGTGATGCGACGGCCTCTTACGTTAATCGTAAAGCCTGCTGCAGAACCAGAAAGATGTAAGTGTTCGCTGGTGAGAGACCCTTTGAGTTCGACAGTAAAGCTAGAGGCTCCGACAATCGAGGTATTCCCAGACTTCCATTGGCTCACTTGAATATTGGCAGTGACGCTGTCGCCTTCACCTTGGATCGTTCCCCGATAAAGAAAATGCTCGTCGCCGCCATTTACTGACCCATCCTTGATGACGATGAGTCCGCCGCCTTCGTCAGGCATTGATGATTTGAATTCGACCTCATAGATCCCGCTGACCATAATTACCTCGGCTATTGATGGCAAAGTGCTTTATAAAAGTAGCACGGCATTTGAGAAGCGCCTGTCCCCTTGCCTAGCGCGGTACCGCTGATCGGGATTTTTGCGCGGCCGGAGAGTTGATAACCCTCTGAAACCGGGATCTAAGCAATTCATAGGTGCTGGGCCCGCCGCCGAAACAGGCGATTTGCTCGAGCAAGATGTTTGGCGAAAAGCTGGAAGACCTGGCACCGATTCGCGAGGCCCTGGCCACCTACGTGACGCGCCCTGCGAGAAGCTGCGTAGTCAGCAGGGTCTGTGTGGCGCCATCCAGGTGAGCATCAAGACGCAGATCCACAACCCAGCGCTGCCGCTTTACGCGAACGCGCAGACCGTGGCGCTGCCGATGCCTACTGATGACACGCGCGACATCCTGGCGCCTGCCCTGCGCGCACTGGATGCGATCTACCGGCCAGGCTTCAAGTACTCGAAGTGCTCGACCTTGCTCATGGATCTGAGCCAGCGCGGCGAGGTGACGGCGGATCTGTTCGCGCCGGCGGCACGGGCCGGCAGTGACCGGGTGATGGCGGCGCTGGATGCAATCAACAAGCGGGAAGGCGCCGGCACCCTGCGGCTGGGCCGGGTGCCGGTTGACCCCTGGTGGGGGATGAAACGCGAAATGAAAAGCCGGTGTTATACGACTCGGTGGGAGGAGGTAATCAAGGTCAGGGGGTAAATGCCTTGGTATTGCTGGGCTGAATAATATAGGCGTCCAAACTGTCGTTGAGAGTGAAGAATGCCGAGTGTTGCCACTTGGTTAGAACTAAGAACTTACCGTCGACCTTGGATACTAGGTATACGTTCTTCGTCGAGTCTGGCTTCTTTTCCAGAAGAACAGCGAAGTTCTTAGGTAGGTTTGCGAAGTCAGACTCAGCCGTATAGCTGCCGATCTGTTGGCAGAACCCGATTGCTGTGATTAAGCCCGTAATAGTGTATGTCATCGAGAACTTAAAGTAGTCCCGGTTACCCTTGTTGATTGCGGAGATCGTGTCGGAAAGATATGCGCCATACAGGCAAATTGAGCCTAGCATCATGAGCAATGCTACTGGTGGCTTGAGTGGAAAATTCATAAGCCATGCCAAAATGTACAGCGCAATCGGTAGTGCAATGATGCCGAGCACAATAGTAATTAATATATGCCTGAATTTGATATCGCTATGCAGGCAAAGCTGTGCGATTGAAAATCCCAAAGCCATTGATATTGCTGCAGGCATAGAGTTAACAATCGTTTCTGAGTGGCTCAGATAGCTCGCAACCCATTTGGCTCCAATATGTTCGTAATACCCAGTGGAGAACTGAAATCCGCAAAGATATAAAAATATTGGGACGGTTGCGATGATGATTGTGATCGCAGTCGATGAGGATTCCTGCGTGCGGCTTTCAGTGGACATGCATTTCCCTTGCAATATGGAGGTATGGCTGCGGCTGCAGCTTAGCTTACACCAGGGCGCTGCAAGTGCCTTGCCATTTCGATGCCAGTGACATCCCGTTGGGCTCTCGAAACCGAGGGTACCCATGTCATCAGCCGACCAGATACTCGCACAGCTCTACCAGGACGATGGGCTGTACTGCTCGAAGAACCTGAAGATCCGCGACAAAGCGGGCAATATTCTGCCGTTCGAGTGGAATGAAGCGCAGTGCCTGCTGCATGCGAAGGTGGAAGAGCAGCTGACCCAAGGCTGGGTGCGGGTGATCGTGCTGAAGGGCGACAGCAGGGCGTTAGCACCTACGTGGCCGCGCGCTTCTACGGTTTTTTTACTGCGCCGATCAATTCAACTAAGCCTGGTATAGTTGGGCCTGACTCGTTCTGCAGCAGGCCAGTTTCTGTCCGGCTGAATAGCGACTGGATAATGATGTTCTGAGTGTCTTTATCCATTGACGTTTCTTTGATTAGCGCTAGATATACATGGGTAAGCTGTTGCCGCTCCTCTGCATCCCGCTGTAGATGAAAGGCACTGAAGGTTAGTTTGGAAAGGGTTCTAGTTATAAAGACTAAAGTTGAAAGAAAGGCGACGAATATAAAGATGCCGCCAAGACTGGTCAAGTCAACCTTGATAGCAAGTCCAGATAGCCATTTTTCGAGTATCGTATAGAGTGCATAGGCCGCCGCTAGTAGGAATATCAGTAGCATGCTGCCTGTAATATAGCCCTGCTTTGCATTACGTTTCGCTTTCTCTTCCCAGTATTTTGCGGGTGCTTTCAATCGGAGATCAGCGGTGTACGTGTGCTCAAGTCTTTCGATCGCGCTCTTCCAACCCTTTTCCTGCTGGGAATGCATGGTGTCGTTCGCGGTGATCTGGCCTGCTATGACGGAGTTGCTTTTGCTCAATTGAGAGTGTGCTATTTTTAGAAGCTCAGTCATTCTCTGATGATTAACTTCGGCGCGGGATGTAAACGACCCTTCTTCCTCTTGGCTAAATTCATAAGCAAGTAGATAGCCGCGCATAAATCTGAAATCCGAAATATTTGATGAGTCGTTAAATCGAATTGAGTCAAAAAAGGCTTGGCTGACTATTGCGTCTTGGTTGCGAATCTCAATCCATCTGGTAACAAAGTCGGATTCGCTGGGGATCCATAAGCCAGATAAATGATCTGAGCTACCTATAAGATCGTCATAGTCCGACAGAAATGATTTTCTGGCCATTTCAAGCAGATCAATCATGGTGGCGATATATTCTGATTGAGCGGTCGACCGCTTAGCTTCAGACTTGTCAGAGTTTGTTGTGTTCTGGCTAATAATTGACAACTGGTTTTTCCAGAAAGTCAGCTCCTTGTTTAGGAATTTGGCTGCTTCCTCATCGGTGTCGAAGAAATAGCGGTTACCATCGACATCCATTAATTGTTGACCCATTGTCTTGCTCCCTGTTGTAGTGGCAACAAGCTACTGGTGATTATATGCGTTGTCCACTTTCAGATTTCAGCGCGTGCGCTGACCCCCTGTAGGGTTCGCTTCACACCACGCCGCCGCAGCAGACTCTGGCCATTACCAATGACCAGAGTATGGCGCAATGCCTGTTCCACCACTCCGCAACGACAACTGGGCCCAGGGCGCGAACAACGTCGCGAAGCCTGAGCGCTTGCCTGAAGGCGCCGTCGTCGAGGCGGTGAACATGGATCCCACCGTCGGCGGCAAGCTCGAGCTGCGCGTTGGGTTCGAGCGGGTGAGTGACGCCACGGCGAACATGCGTGCCATCTTCGCTGCGGGCGAGCTGCTGGTGTTGGTCGATGGCGATCAGGTGCTGGTCTACAACCCAGCTAATGACACCGCCGAACTGCTGGCCACAATCGCGCCTAGCGGGCCGGTGGCAGCTGCGTACGCCGCTGGCAGCCTCTACCTGAATACGCTGCACGACAGCCTGCGCTTCGACGGGAGTCGGGTCGGCGCCTGGGCGGTGCCGGCGCCTTCGTTCGAGCTGCAACTGGTGCCGGGTAGGCTGCCGGCCGGGCTGTACAAAGTGGCGGTTACGGCAGTCGATGGCGGCGTTGAGTCGGGTGTTCTGCCGTATGTGGTGCGTTTGGGCGGCAGCCAGGAGCTGCGCGTGGTTTGTGGTGATGCCCGGCAGTGCCGAGTGTACTGCAGCACGGCTGATGGCCAGACGTTGTATTACCAGGGCGAGCCATTGGCAGGCGCCCTGCGGCTGACCTACGTGGCCGATGACACCCTGAGGCTGATGACTGCAGAGCTTGAGCCATTGCCATTCTGCGATCGGCTGGCTGCGCACAACGCGGTCATCGTCGGTTCACGTGGCCGGTACCTGTTCCATACCGAACCCATGTGGCCGCACCTGCACAACCCGTCCAAAGGCTTCTTCCAGTTCGGTGCAGAGGTGGCCATGCATGCCTCTGTCGGTACCGGGCTGTTTGTGGCCACCACTGAAGCCACTTTCTTCATCACCGGATTGGGTACCGCCGAGCTGCAACAGCGCCGTGTGCTCGATGTGGGTGCTTCACCTGGTAGCGCGGTGGATCTTCCCGATGGGCGTGTCGCCTGGTTCACCAAGTACGGCCAGGCCATAGGCGGGGCGGATGGCTCTGTCTCGTTACCCAATCGCCCGAATTACGCACCTGATACCGGCACTGTCGGCGCCGCCGGCGTGCTCGACCACAACGGCAACCAGTTGGTTGTCACCAGCATGCGCGGTGAGGTGCAGGGTAATCGCCTGCAGGCGCGCGACTTTGCAGACCTGGAGATCATCGAATGTCCGAACATCTGAACGTCGGTGGTTTCCGCTACCGATTCCGCCTGATCAATCCCGACGGCAGCGTAGCGGATGACTTCGAGGCGGATAACCTTATCCCGGCCGACGGCCTGTCGTTCCTGCTGCAGTCGCCATTCGGCGACGCCTCGCCGATCGCATCGTTCTACTGCGGCCTGTGGCGCGGCAACGTCATTCCCACCGCAGCCCTGAAGGCGACTGACATCCCGGCGAATCTGCAGGAGTTCGTCGGCTATGCCGAGGCGACCCGCCCGGAGTGGCAGCGCGAGTTCGATGGCGTTGGGACCCAGGACAACGCCACCAATATGGCCGAGTTCAACTTCAATACCGACGCGACACTTTACGGTTCCATGTTGGTTTCCGACCCGACCAAGGGCGGCAACTCGGGGTTGCTGCTGTCCTGCGTTCGCTTTCCATCCCCGCGCCAGGTGACCGCAGGCCAGAAGGGCCAACTCATCGCGGGCATCACCTACGTGCCCACCAACGTCATCTGAGGAAACATCATGGCTCTCAAGTTCTCCACCGGCCTGCGTGCTGGTCTGGCTGTCGGCGGCTCGCTGAAATCCCTGCTCGATGGCGGCTCGATCCGCATCTACAGCGGCCCGGTTCCGGCGTCTTCGGATGGCCCGCTCTCTGGCTCGAACGTGCTGCTGGTCGATGTGAAGGTGCAAACCAGCGGCGCGGGGCTGACCTTTGAAGGCACTGCGCCCAATGCGGTGCTCGTGAAGTCGCTCACTGAAGTCTGGCAGAGCAACATCGTCAGCTCTGGCGACGCCACCTTCTTCCGTTTCGTGCAGCCGTCTGACGGCGGTGGCCAGTCCACCACCGATGTCCGCATCCAGGGCACCTGTGGCCTGGCCGGCGCCGACATGCCGATGAGCAGCACATCGCTCGTGACTGGTGCGCCGCATCTGATCGACTACTGCAACATCACGTTGCCGGAGTTCTAAGCAGCATGAATCGCCTGCAGAAGGAGCCCGTGCTCGTCTCTATCCCGGAAGTGCCGGCCATTCCGGCCGTGCCGGCGTATTGCGTCACGGAAACCTTGCTGGTGGGCATGAAGCCAGTCGCTGGCACCGGTTCGAGGTCGGGCAGTCGGCGTCAAGGCGTTCCTTACCTCGATGCCAATGGCAACGTGAGCTATATCGGGGCTGGCGCGGGAGGCTCAGTAGGCGGTGGTTCGGGGTCGCTGCCGGTCTACCAGAGCCAGATCACGTGCTTCCCGGCGGTGTCTGCTCGTGCTGCAGTTCCGGCGCGCACCGATGCGTATGCCAGCATCGGTTGGAATGCGGGCGCTCGCAGCTCCAGGCCTTTGCCTCAGGACGGCTACTTCCAGTGTCGCATTCCGCTGGCGCCGGCCGGCATCGTTATCGGGCTATCCGACGGCTCATATGAGCACGCCTATGGCCAGGT
This sequence comes from Phytopseudomonas flavescens, assembly GCF_900100535.1. Lineage (GTDB taxonomy): Bacteria > Pseudomonadota > Gammaproteobacteria > Pseudomonadales > Pseudomonadaceae > Aquipseudomonas > Aquipseudomonas flavescens. Next base: position 216,088 of record NZ_FNDG01000001.1, on the reverse strand, counting down.
TTCGCATGGGATCGTGTTCAGAAAAACCGGCATGGTGCCGATCAGCCACGGCACCAACCTTGCGGAAACGGCAGATCTGGTGCCTGGAGCGCTGGTTCGCTTCGAGCGAAGCGATGGCGTGATCAAGGCTTTTGTCGACGGTGAGCTGTTCCACACCTTTGCTACGCCGCTGTTCGGTACCGTGTTCGCTGACGTAACGCTGTACGGCATGGCCGACTACGTCGACGAGCCAGAGATTGGCAAGATCCCTACAGGCATCGAGGGGAGGGCGCCGGCCTGGGCGGGCACCATTTCGGCAGAACCCTACTGCTATCTGGATGGACGCGCCCCGTTTCCGCTGATCGAGATCACCAGCAGAATGCTCACCGGCATTTCGCGCGTTGCACCCGCTGCTGTTGGCTTCGTGGGCGCCCGCAAGTTTTCTGGCGTGAGCTCCAGGGCGCCGGTCCCGCTGTTCAGTGCCAGGTCTGGATCGCCGGAGGCAGTCGAGACCGGCATTCTGGGCTACGGCGCTGCGCCGCAGATGGCCATCCGCAGCATGGTGGGCGTACAGGGAGGCATCGGTGGGCAAGCGCCGGCGCCTGCGGGCTATGTTTCTAACGTCCCAAGCTGCGGCATTGACAGCGACTGGGTCGCCGCGCCACGGATGACTGTGTGGATTCCTTACCTGCAGCCAGGGGTCGTTGACGGCGGCGACAAGATCTTCGCCGCCGACTTCGGCCGCCTCGATGACGTGGTGCTGTTCCTGGCCTACGACCATATCAACCTGAGCGACACCGTCGACCTGGTGCTGTTGGTCAGCATGGAGGCCTATGACTACATCGGTATTGGCGACCAGGCCACGCTGGGCGGCGTAATCCGCCTGCTGGCCATGGAGCGGGTGGCGATCAACAGTTCCGCCAGCACGGCAAAGCGCGAAGCCCTGCAGTATGCAGTGAACGTGGTCACAGGTGCGCTGAGCACCTATCAGAATTTCGGCTTCACACAGTTTGCGACCGCAGGCGGTGAGACCTACGCCATCCGCCCGGATGCCCTGTATTGCTTGCGCGGCGATACTGACGATGGCGAAACCCTTCGGGCAGCGATCGACTTTGGGGCGAGCGACTACGGCACTGCCCAGGCGAAGCGAATCGGAAGCGTGTATGCGGGCGTCACAACCGATGGCGAGGTCTATGTGCGCCTGACTGGTGCCGACGGGGTCGAGCGTCGGTACCGTGCAGTCGGGGCAGGCGATGAACTGCGGGCGCCCGTGGCCAAGGGCGTTACAGCTCGGCACTGGCGCCTGCGCCTGGAGATCACTGATGCCACCTATGCAGATCTGGACAACATCGAAGTCGGGGTCGGTGCGAGCCAACGGCGTCTGAGGTCGACAAAGCGATGAGGCCGCGGGTTACGGTGCGCTGCGCGTCGCCGCTTGGTGCGTGGGCGACCAAGCTGGCGCGCAATCTGGCGACGAAGCTTTCGACCATTGGGACCGCGGCAACCCAGTACCAGGTAGTCGATGGATTTTTGCTGCAGGCCAAGCGCTTCAAGCGGCTCTACAGCGCGCAAGTAATGGACCCGCCTGGCTTCATCTACCTGGCCGGTATGAACGATCTTGGCACACCTATCGGACGTAACAACCAGCAGGCTGTCGGCGTTGGGGCGCGGGTTGAGTTCGCGCCGCAGGAGTTGATCGAGGAGGGCGGGCAGCAGCATCAGGCAAAGATGGGCGATGGTCGTGTGCCGGCATATATGCTGCTGCCGTTCAGCGGGCCTCCGGCGGATGGATACGATTTCTCGCTGATCACCCTGGCGCCGACTCTCCAAGACCGCGGCATGCTGTCGGGCGCTTACCTGCAGTGTTCGACCCTGTCCCTGGCTTTTGCCTCGAATTTCAATCCTCTGGATGATCGTACCTATTTTACGGAAGCCACGCCGGCAGCCGTGGGCGGCGGGGCAATCGTGCCGATAGTCTCCGCTGTGGGGATGGCCTTCACCGATACCGGCCCGGTGATCGGTGACGTCCCGCGTGACTATTTGGCCCAGAACGGATTTTGGGTGACAGAGAGCATGCTGTCGGCCAGCTGGCGTCTGCACCCGCGCAGGCAGGTGCAGCATACCGAGTACAGCACGGCTGATGCCTATCGGAGCCGCACCGGCCCGGGCCTCACTCAGCCTGGCTTCACGCACGCTGTGGGGCAGACGGGCGCCTCCGACGGCTTAGACCTGTTCTGCGTTGCAGCCCGTGTGTTCCGGCAGCACCAGGGCACCTGGTACGCGAGTGAGCCGGGCACGTCCTATCGGCCGCGCTACTACGACCGTAATGGCGAGCAGGGTTTGATGGTCGCGATCGGCCAATACAACCGGGCCGATTACAATCCGGAGGACCCGCCGGCACGTGCCGCGGTGCAGTCGCTGCAGATTGTGGTACCTGCGGATCTCCCAATCGCTGAGCTGCGGCCGTTGCCGGAGCTGCTGCCGACCTGGGACGCGTACGACAAGCCGGACCTGCCGAACTTTGGGGAGTTTCTGGTACCGCATCCAGCCCGAGCGGGTGATGGCTTCGTGGTGTTCAGCGTTTACCGCACCCGGCGCGACGAGAACCCCCGTGATGACAGTTCGCCAGACGAGGATCTGATCGGCCCTGCCTATGCGCTGGTAACCACTGTTGTAGGTGGCGAGAGCAGTGTGCTTCTGGCCGACTGGGATTACGGGGATGGTGGTGCACCGATCCCCACCTCATCGCCCACCAGTTTCATCCAGCCCTGGATCGTTGGGGCCTGCCACTTGCGCCAAGAAGGCCCGCAGGGTGAGTCATTCACCGCCGTGTGCCTCGTCTGGGAGCATGAGTATCGCCGGCGAGCAGCGAGCACGCCGAGCCAGAACCGCGGCATTGGTGGGCGGTTTGTGCTGTACACGAGCGATGGCGCTGCGCCTGTGCGCCTGCCCCTGGCAGTGGCGGCGGCACCGTTATTTGCTCCGAGCATGGATCTTCAGCCAGGCGACCCGTATGTGCTGAGCAGCAACGGATCGTTTCCAGGGCGCGCGGCAGGCTCTGCCACCATCGAGCCATTCAGCGAACTGCAGGCCCTGGGTGATAGCACCGCTGTGACGGCTGCGATAGCCAGGCCGTATCCCGCCACCGGCACGGACCGAGTCAGCCAGGCCCTTCACCCCATCCACTGTATGCGTATTGACCTGGCTACTGGTGAGACCGAGCTGCTCGGAGTCATTGCCGATCGGGTGAGGGCTTACACCAAGTGCCTCATCAGTGTGGTGCAGGCACCCATGAACGGCCGCAGCGCGGTGCTGCTGGCTACGGTGGTGGATCACGTGACTAATAACGTCGGCGCGAACGGCCGGGTGTACATCTCTCGCGACGGCGGTGAGGCCTGGGACGAGTACATCACCGATGTGGGGGGGCAGGCAGGCGCCTTCTACATCGGCAACAAGCTGCGCTGGCACAGCATTGAGAGGCCTTTGAGCCTGGGGATCTCCACATGATCATCGACTTTGTCTACGAGCCGTCCGGCGATGACGAAATTTGCAAGTGGGCACGGTACAACACCGACCTGGATTTGGTTATTGACTCTGGAAACTATCGAAAGGCAATCCCTGCGGTAGGTTGGGGGCCCATCGTCTATCAGGGCAGTCGGTCAGTACTGCGCCGCGAGGGCTGGTCTCCTGAGGTTGGCGCCGTGGTGGTGGGGCGGTACAGCCGCTGCCCGGTATCAGCCAACTATGGCGAGGCGCCGACGCCGGCAGCCGTTCTAGGGACCGTCCGTACCGGCATCAATCCGACTGTCGACGAACTTGTGTGGGCGTCTGGCCTGCTTGTTGGGATATCGGGCGAGCAGAACGCGCTACGCATCGACACCTCAGGTGGTGAGCCGGCAGAGGCCGTTACAAGTTGCTCGTTTTGGGGATTTAACCCGATTTTCCAGACAACACTGCGGTTTGCGGACGGCCATGAACGCGCGCTGTTCTTCGACTCCGACGTGTATGAGGTAGTCCGCCTGTATGTCACGACGCCGCTGAGCGAAGGTGCCATGCCAGCGAAGCAGTTGAGCCTGGAGCCCTACCAAGAAGACGTCACCGGTGGTGCAGTGGCCTATGCCCTGGGCATGTACTACGCACTGGAGATTGCTCGCCAGTGTATGGAGTTCGGAGAACTCGTGAAGTGTGGAGACATCGTTGCATTCTCGGGCCTTTTTGAAGGCCACTTCGAAAGCTGGTTGGACTCACAAAGCGGCGTGCGTAAGTCCACTGTCGCGATCAAGGATGGCCGGGCCGTGATGGAAGCGCTGCTGCAGGAATTTGACGGGCCGACCATCACGTACTCAGTACAGCGCATTGAGGTTTCATCCAGCGCAGCTGGCCAGTACAGCGCTCTTTTCAGCGCGCCACGCGCTCTATTCAACTATCCAGTCACCCTCGACGGCGACAGCAACTGGTCTACGGAGCTTTTCCGGGAGGGCACCGTGCAGGTTACCCCCGCGACGGCGTTCTGGACTGGCTTGAAACTCGCCGTCGAAATCCCGTGAGGTAACCATGGCATCCGATATCGACAAGTCGATCGACTTCCTGCAGAGCCACGCCGAATCCGCGCTTAACACGGCCGTCAGCCTGGCAAACCGCATTGGCACCTACACGCCGGGCGCGAGCAACATCTCGTTCTCCTATACGCCGAACAAGCCGAATCTGCAGCCGCCACCATCGTTCGGCGAACTACTGCCCAGCAACACAGCGCCGGCGTCTATACGTTTTCTCGATGCCGAGGTGGATAAATGGCTGGGCAAGTTCTTCCCGGAGCTCTCTGCCAGCCTGCAATCCACGCCTGAGGAGTGGCTGGCCGGCATCATCACCGGTGCATCGCCGCTGGGGCTCAGTAAGGAGCACTTCGACTCGATATGGCATGAGGGCCGCGATCGAGCGTATCGGGCTGCTGGTACGGAACAGGCGACTATTCGCGCGGAGTTCTCTGAGCGGGGATTCGACCTGCCACCTGGCGCGCTGATCGCAACGTTGAATGCGAGCGAGATGCGCGCCAGTGACGCTATCGCCGATATCAACCGACAGCAGAACGTGCGTAATGCCGAGATCAAGCTGGATCTGCTCAAGTTTGCGGAAGAGCAGGCCATCGTACTTAAGCGCGGCATCATGGGCGAGATCGCCAGCTTCTATGGCCGGTGGATTGAGCTGATGAACCGGGATGTCGAGGTGGCCAGGACAAAGGCGCAGGCCTACGCCTCGCTCAGCTCTGCGCTGTCTTCGTATTACAACGTCGAGCTCGGGTTCGAGGAGTTGCGTCTGCGCGCGGCGCAGGGCCGCCTGGAGGTTGGTGTACAGCGCAGTCGCGCAGCTCAGCAGGAGGGCGAGGTACGGGCATCGCAGAACAGCTCCCTTGCGCAGGCTGCTCGAGCGATCGGCGATATCTCCGGCGCAGCAGCGAACGCGCAGTCGAGCCTGCAGGCCGACATCTTCAGCGGTACGGCATGAAGTCGTGCTGGCCCCCTGTAGGGTTTGATCACCACGGGGGGCGGGCGACAGCATGCGAGCATTCCACCAGAGGATTCAGCCATGTATGGCCTCAGACCACTTCCCCAGCGCCTGAATAGCGGCGGCCTTGTCAAAGGGCCAGGTACCGGCACATCCGATTCCATCGAAACTGAAGTGCCCGCAGGCAGTTACATCATGCCGGCCGATTCAACTGCTGCCATTGGCGAGCAGAAGCTCGGCGGCCTCGGCATCAGCCGTGAGATGCTCGAGCAGCATCGCAACCGGAAAGCGAACTCCCCGGGGCTTGGCCTCAACCTGCAGATGCTTCAGGACTATAAAGCCGGCAAGTTCCGCCAGCAGCCCGAAATGCCGGTAGCGCTGAGCAACGGTGAGTATGAGATGCCGCCAGAGCAGGTGCATGCGCTGGGCACGGCCGTGCTCGACCAGGTGAAGAATGCCACCCACACGCCAAGCAGCGGCGATGGCCAGGACGGGCCGCGGCAGTTCTTCGCCGATGGTGGGGCGGTGAGTGGTGGCAAGGGCTTTGGGCTGACCAAGCCGCCTAAACGCGAAGCGCCTCGCCTGGGTCTGCCGGGCTACAAGGCGCCGGCTAATGCTCAGCCCGCTGCCCAGGTTGGCGGTGGTTTCGGGTTGCGGCCTCTGCCAGAGAAGCCCAAACAGCCAGGCCTTGGCCTTGTAGGCCGTTCGCGTGAGATCGCGATCGAGCGCGGGTTGATTCCGCCAGACACAGAACGCCAGGCACTGGCCGACGGCGGGCTGGTGAAAAAAGAGGACAGCGCCGGGCTTGGCCGCATGGTCGGCGGCGCGTTGGGTGTGCCAGTTGCAGCGGCGCGCGAGTTCGCCAATGTGGCCGGTACCGCGGCCGCCAACTTGGGGCGTCGAGCGATCGGCGGTGAGCCGCTGCCACACCCTGGCTACCCGCGTACCACCGAGCTGGCCAAGCAAGTGGGCGAGGGCGCATCGGACTTCGCCGACGCCAACGTCAAACTGTTCAACGACACCCGGGAGGGGATCCGCAACACAGCTGGCGTGCCAGCGGCGGCGAGTACTCCGGCAGCGCCCGTCGCGCACACCACGCAAGCCCAGCAGCCGACTGCACCTGCAGCCCCAGGCCGGCAGCCGCTGACGCCTGGTCGCATCCAGGGCATGACGCGCCAGGTTCTTCCGCCGGCGTCGCCCGCCAGCGCGCCCGCCGTGGCTGCCACCCCGTCGCCGCTGGGTAACGGATATACCCAAGCCGGCAACGATATCGCCATGCGCAAAGGCGCAGGCGGTGACTGGGAGTTCAGCAATGACCCAGCAGACCTGAGCGGCGCGCGCACCATGCCCTCTGGTGGTATGGGCCGGGTCGGCGATCGGAAGGGCGGCACACTCTCGGTTGGTGAGCCTGGAGATGCTGCTCGAGCAATTCAGAGTTTTGATCGGGCGAACGAGATCCGCCGCGAGATGATTGCCGAAAGCCGGCGTGGCGAGATTGGTGAAGGTGGTGGCCGGATAACGGTGGTGCGCGATAGCTCAAGATCGCCAAGCATGGCAGATTTGCAGAATGCTCGCCTCGATGCGCGGCAGGCTGAAACGGAAGCCTCGCGACAGCAGACTCAGCAGGCCGGCGCGGATGGTGCCCTGCGTCGTGAATCGGAAGTGCAGCGGATGGGCACCGAGGGGCTGAACCAGCAGCGGATGCAGCAGCAGATCGCTGAGGGCGACCTGGGCATGCAGGATCGCCAGCGCCTCGACCAGCTCCGCTCGCAGATCAATGACCCAAGCTTGACCGAGCAGCAGCGCAACCAGGCGCTCGATGCCTACAACGCGCTATCGGTCACCCCTGACGCCCGGTTGAAAGCCCAGCAAGAAGCGAGCAGCCAGCAACAGCGGCTGATCGGCGACCTCTACAAGGCGTTCAGTGGAATGCAGGAGCGGCCAATGACTGGACCCGAGAACAGTCGGCGGGAGATGTCGTTCGAAGAATGGCTGCAGCCAGCGCTGCAGGCTATCCAGGGAGGCACCTCGTCTGTTCCTCAGGCCAATCCGCCGAGTGCGGCGGTACAGGCATTGAAGAGCAATCCGCAGCGTGCCGCTGAATTCGATCAGAAATATGGGCCGGGCTCAGCGGCTCGTTATCTGCAGAGCTGATTCTATTTCTCGTCGAATTGATCGAAGAAATTGGGTTCTGCCTTTGGATGCGGTTCGTTATAGATCCGATGGCACGCAGAACTGATCAGCTGCACGGCTCTGACAAATCGGGTGTCCCTGGACTTCTCCAGGGTGCACTCGCTGCCAGAGCGGTAGGAGGCGAACACTCCGCGGCTATCGCCCTGCGGCACCTTGGCCATGCCGCCCGGAAAGTCGGCCTCGCACATCACCACTGCCGCGGTGGTGGCTGCCTGGTTCTGTACGCCAGGCAGCTTGTCGAGCAGGCAGGTGGCGTAGTTGGCTGCTGACGTCAGTGCAGGAGATGAAAGTAAGAAGATAGCGATCAGTAAATTCTTCATCATATGCACTGAGAGATGAGAGGTCTAATTAGATTGTTGAAGTGAGTCGAGGTCTAGCTTAGTCGCTCAAGTTTTCCTATTAGGTCACGTACTTGCGCAATGTTGTATAAAGCCTTGCTCTTCTGCATTTGACCTTGAAGATTGTAGTCGCAAAGTGTGCGTTGTTTCTTCAGTTTCTCAAGTTGGTCAGAAATAGACCGTCCGGGCAAGCCGCGCGAAGCAATTCTCCGTGCCAACTCTGCATGGGAGCCAGCATCGCTAACTGGCATGCGAGGGATGTTCAGTTCGTCTGCACGATCACATGCTTTGTGATACAAGGCGTAGTAAGCCCTGCTCGTAGCGTTACGTAGCTCAAACTGCGTTAGCGTTTCACACGCTAGTTGAGTTTCCGCAAAATCAAGAAAGTCCCTGTAGGTTACGTCCATAAAGATCCCTAGCGTTTAGGCGTCACACCAATACTTATATGTTGTGCAAGAGAGTCTTCGAAGCGTACACAAATTGTATCCGATATTTCGTTATCTATTTCGATGAGTTTATCAATATCGAAGTCAAGTACGTACTCGAACAGAACTCCGAAATCACCGGTCTCTAAAGAAAATACTGATACAGGTGCGTACTTGTTAATTACCTCTGAGGCGACCTGAAGGCGATCAGCAAAATCGCGCTCATTCAAATCATTTTCAGTAATGTAATTGGCGGCCTGCATCGTCTGCTCAAATCTGATGTAGGCTTTGCCAGGAAGATCATCAATTTTTAGTTTGTCCAGATCGTATATTGCACGGCGTGCCGTAACAAACATACCCATCTGGGCACTAGAATTGAGCAGCGTCAATAAGCCGTGAGGATCACCGACTGGGTACTGGTTATCAATCATATCGACGAGCATTTGGGGACGCCCGAGCCTTGGCGCAAAACCAGCCCTAGCTCGGTACCAGGCCGCCGTTTTCCCGTACCAGCCCGAGTAAATATTGAGGGCACGTTGCACCCCTTCTTCGTCGAGCTTGAAGGCCCACATTGCAGCTTCGAGTAGCAGTGCATCCGGCTTGCACTCGAGAGCTGTCTGAAGCTTCTGAATATCACGAAACAGCCGTTTCCAAGCAAACTCGTTGATTTCCTGCCCACCCGACGTCAGGTCGCCCCACATCTCGTTGACACGTTCCGTGAGCTCATGGGTAACAGATGCCGGTGTGCCAGCCATGGCAGAGATCCGAAAGAGAAAGACTTAGCAAGCCTACCATATTGGCCAAATAATATTATCTGGATGGACGAACAGCATCTGACCCCCTGTAGGGTTCGACGCTGAATTCTACCGCTTCGAAACTCGCCTGACCGGGTGCTTGCGCTGGTCTTCCAGTGACATAGCGTCCGGTGTCGGTTCCTTTCGGGGAGCCGAAGCAGGCTAGGCTCGCTACCGAAAAGGGGATGGTTCGCACCGCCCACGCCCTCTGCCTGCTTACCCTTCTCGGGCGGGGAGGTGTGCGCAGTGAACAATGTTCTATCCATCCACTACGAAGGTCATCCAGTGCGGTTCAGCAGCGATGGCTGGATTGATGCCTCGTCGGCAGCAAAACGTTTCGGAAAGGAGCCAACTGGATGGCTACGGACCTTGGAAACCGTTGAATACGTTAGTGCTCTCGCAGAGGGCCTATTTGGTAAAGGTGTCTCTGAGACAGATTTAAATGATCTCCGTGCAATGAACTCCAGGGGCAAGGAAGCTAAAGCGCTGAACTTGAAGCTGGTGAAGTCGACAGGGCTGGTGATCACCAAGAGCGGGCGGGGCGGTGGCACCTGGTTGCACCCGAAACTGGCCGTAGCGTTCGCGCGCTGGCTTGATGTGCGTTTTGCGGTGTGGAGCGATTTGCACATTGACGCCCTGCTTCGCGGCGAGCTGACAGAGAAGCAGCGTTTCGATCAAGCATGCAAGCGTCTTGACGATGGAACGAAAGCGGCCAGCAAAAGCGGCCGTGACCTTGCGCTCTGGAAATTTCAGAAGCCGCCATTGGTGCGAGAGGTTGAGCATTGGAAAGAGCAACTGCAGCTGACGTTGGGCCTGGAACTGCCGTGATACCAGCAACCCCCTGTAGGGTTAGGCCCCACACCCATCGCCTCTGAAACTCCCGCTATTGCGGGAGTTTTCATTTGGAGGGTGTTGTGGCTAATTTCTTCGACGAGTTCGATTCGGGTGGACAGGCCCGCAATTTCTTTGACAGCTTCGACGACCCCAAGCCTCTACAGGCTGAGCCGAAGCAAAACACTTCCCTCATGGGTGACCTCGGTACTGACCTGAAGCGCGGTGTGCAGCAGATCCCTGGCGTGGCCACCGGTCTGGCGGATGTCGTAGCCGGCGCCGTGACCGGCCAGCGCTTCGTCGACGAGGCTGCTGACAGCCTGGGTGAGGCCACGGGCTTCCAGCCGAGCAAGTGGTCGGAAGAGGCGCGCGACGAGTACAGCCCGGCGCGCCAGGCCGGTACCGCCGAGATTGATCAGGCCTGGGAGGACGGCAGCGCCACCGATGTGGCAGGCGCCTATGCGCGTAACCCTGGGAATATTGCTGGCTTGGTCACCGAGTCCCTGCCGCAGATGCTGCTGGGCGGCGCTGTTGGCCGGGTAGGCCTCACTGCAGCCCGCGGCGCCGGCATGGTGGCAGCGCCGGCAACGGCGGCCCAGGCTGCGCGCCAAGCTGTGACGGCTGGTGCTGCAGGTGAGGGGGCGGTGATCGCCGGCGGCACGATGGATCAGATCGACCGGGAGGTCGACCCTCGGCGAGCCGCGGCAGCAGCTGCAGGTGCTGGTGTGATCGGCGGTGCGCTCAGTGGCTTTGGCGGCCGGCTGGCGCAAAAGGCTGGATTGATCGACGTGGAGACGGCGCTGGCCGGCGGCGTGAGTGCGGTGCCCGGCCAAGCGCCTGGGCTTGCAAGACGGGTTGCCGGTGGCGCACTGACCGAGGGCGTGCTCGAGGAGATGCCGCAATCGATCCAGGAGCAGATGCTGCAGAACTGGGCCGAACAGAAACCACTGATGCAGGGTGTCGCCCGGGCGGGTGTGGAAGGTGCGCTCGCTGGCTCGGCGATCGGCGGGGCGGTGAACGTTGCCCGGCGCCGGTCTGAAGAGATGGGCCTCGACCCCACAGCTGGGCCCTTGTCGTCGGCCGCGGCCACGGCAGTGGACAGCACGAGCACGCCGGTGCGCGACGCCACACGCGCCGGGTTGCTGGACGGTGCACCCGAGCCGCAGTCCGGCAGCGGGTACCAGCCGCTCAACCAGCAGCAGGCGCTGGCGCAGGAGATGTTCCCGACCGACGTAGATGCAGATGGCTCGCTGCGTTACTTCCGCTACGACCGTAACCTGCAAACGATGGTGGAGTTGCCGGAGAAGGACGCACTGGCGGCCGCCAAACAGCAATTGGACACCTGGGCGACGGAGGGCTTCGATCCGCAGGATGGCCGAGCGCTCGACGAGCTGGTGTCCCAGGTGGACGAAGACACCGGACCTGGCGGCGGCACCGGCATGGCTGCTGATGACCTCTCCCCCTATGAGCGCAACCAGCTTCGTGCGCTCGGCGTAACCGACGATCAGCTAGGACGCATGACCACGGCAGAGGCCCGCAGCATGCCGTTGCCTGAGGTTACCCAGGATTCCGGGCCGCTCCACGTCGAGGATGTGACTGAGCGCCCACCGCTTCCGACCGTTGAAATGGATACGGGCCCGCAGCAAGCCGAGCAGGTGCAGGGTGTGCCGGTGGCTGGCGATCCCGACTACGACATTCGCGTCCAGAAGAACGGCCGACCGTTCCGCGGTGAGCGTGATATTCGTTTGCAGAAGCTATTCAACGATTTGACCAAGGCTGGCGAGCGGCCGGTGGTGATGCAGCATGACGGCGGATGGGCAGTGGCCGTACCGCGTGCCCCTGTTGAACCGGCCGCTCCGCTGGGGCTGCCGGCGCCAAGCACCATGGTAGTGGATAGCCAGGGGCGTGCTGAGCGTGGGCCAGTGGCTCCGTCGGTGAGCCCCGCGAATCAGGTGCGGCCGCTTGGCGGCTCTGGCATGGAGCGGCAGGCGCCGGTGCGACAGATAGACTTACGCGCGCAAGAGGCGGCCACTTCGCCAAACAACAGCCTGCCTGAGCCCAGCGAAGCACAGATCGAGGCTGGCAACTACCGCAAGGGGCATATCCGCCTGGGTGGGATGGATATCACCATCGAGAACCCACGCGGTTCTGTGCGGCGCGGCAAGCGGCAAGACGGCAGTGAGTGGGCGCACGAAATGAGCGACCACTACGGGTATATCCGCCGGACTGAGGGCGCTGACGGCGAGCATGTCGACGTCTACGTCGGCCCCCGAGATGATGCGAGCCAGGTGTTCGTGGTCGACCAGCTGAACCAGGGCGATGAATTATTCGATGAACACAAGGTGATGATGAGCTATCCCAACCGGGATAGTGCGATCGCCGCGTACCAGTCGAATTTCGATGCGGGTTGGAAGGTCGGCCCGGTGACGGGGCTCTCGCCTGAGGCTTTCCGTGACTGGCTGCGTGATGGGGATCTGACCCGTCCCCTGCAGCCTGCTGAGGCTGCTAAACCTGTAGAGCGAAAGCCAGCGAAGCAGGCGCCTCGGAAAGAGAAGCCTGCCGATACCGTGCAGGCACCCGCAGAGGACGTTGGTGTTACACCTAAGTCGAACGCAGTCAATGCGCGTTTCCAGGTGGTGATGATCAACGAGCGAGACGGTGCCAAGGAGTATCTGTCGTTCGGTAGCCCGATGACGCAGGATCAGGCGATCAACTTCAAAAACCGTTTCACTAACCTGCCTTCGCGGCGCATCGAGCTGGAGCAGGTGCGCAATCCCGATCCAGTGGAAGTTGTAAACGCTGCGCCTGCTCAGGCTGCGGATCCAGGTTCGGCTTTGCCCGAGATTCTGTCGATGCCGCGCAAGCGCTATATCGACCGACGAGCCAAGGCGGATGGACTCAAGAAGGGATCGCCTGGTTACGATCAGGCCATCCAGCGGCTGCAGAACCAATACGAGGCTGATGTAGATCGCGCCTCTGCTGGGATCACGTTCGAGCAGTTCAATGCCCTGAACAGTGACAGCCCGGAAAGCCTGAACCGCCAGGCCTGGGAGGCACTGCGTCAGGAGTTCGGGCAGGCGTACTCGCGCAACAGCTACCGGATGGCGCCGGAGAAGCCCAAGGGGGCCCGCGCCGGGCAGCTCCGTATGGCAATCGCGCAGGTCGCCCGCGATTGGAGGAACGCACCGGCCGTGACGGTAGTGCAGTCCATCAAGGATCTGCCGACCCGCCAGCGGCAGCGCGTTGAGCGTGACGGTGCCTTCGACGTCGAGGGCATCTTCGCCGACGGCAAGGTCTACTTGGTGGCCGACAACCTCACCGGTGCACGGCATGCTGCGTTCGTGCTGCAGCACGAAGTACTTGGGCACGCAGGTCTACAGGGCGCCTATGGTCAGCGCCTGACGCCGCTGCTGATGAGCATCTACAGCAGCAATGCGCAGGTAAAGGCGCAGGCTGATTCGATGGTGCAGCGCCTTGGCTACACAAAAGCCGTGGCCACCGAAGAGGTGCTGGCCGACATGGCGGGTGCTGGCACCGTTGTCAGCCAGCCATTCTGGCAACGCCTGGTCACTGCCATGCGCAATACCTTCAGGTCTCTCGGACTGGGGGTGAACTGGACGGAGGGCGACATACAGGGGCTGTTGGCCAATGCCCGGGCCTATATCGAGAATGGCCGGCAACAGCGGGGCGCCCGGGCGGCGTTCTCCCGCAACGGCCGCTCAGGCCGCGGGCCGGAGTTGGCCGATGCACAAGGCCGCTTGCTGGCACCTAATGGGAAGCCATCACAGTTGAACCAGCGACAGTGGCACCAGGTGCGCAGCGACAACTTCAAACGCTGGTTCGGAGACTGGAAAGCTGCGTCGGCGATGGAGCGCCTGGCGGGCATGGTGCCTGTGCGTGTTCGTGTCCCAGACGACTGGCGAGGCCTGAGCATCGGCCAACTGCGCATTAAGGCCAAGCAAGCGATGCAGGATATCGCTCGCAGCAAAGAGCCGCTGGTGAACGACACGCTCGGCGAGGTGGCGGTCAGCAATAACACCGGTGTGCGTAAATTCATCAGTGGCGGTGCGGACCCGGCCAAGCTGCACTTGGCTGCAGATCTGCGGGAGACATTCCGCAAGGCGATTTACACCTCGTCCGAGGTGCCATCCGATAGCTCAGCAGAGCCGAACGTTCAGGCTTATGAGAAGCTGATCGCCCGTGCTGAGATAGATGGCAAGGACTTGGCGGTGGTGTTCACGGTGCAGCGCACCCGTGATGGGCGGCAGTTCTACAACGCCACCACCCTGGAATTCGGGCAAAAAGAAACCCCAGTAGTGTCTCCGAGGGATACCCCCATTGCTGGGGAACGCGCCACATCGGCCTATACCGGGGTTCCGTCCTCGGTGGATTCCACCGGGGTGCAGGCATTCTCACGCCGCGAGCTTGAACGCGTCAACCCGGATACCGTGTCCAAGGTGACAGACGGTAACGGCGAGCCGCTGGTTGTGTATCACGGTACTACCGGGGACTTCGACGCGTTCGCCCGGGAGACGATCGGTAGCAACATCGTACTGCCGCTCGATGCGCCCCGCGGCTTCTATTTCGCGAAGGATCAGGCCACCGCTGGCCGTTACGCCGCCGGCGAGGGTGCCAACGTAATGCCGGTATTCGTGGCCATCAAGAACCCCGCACCGAGCTTCGCGGACTTTAACGCCGACACGAGCTACGACGGCTTCATCAATACCAAGATCGTGGTGGCCCGCAATCCGCAGCAGGTGAAGAGTGCCACGGCCAACATCGGCACCTTTGACCCGGCCGAATCGGACATCCGTTACTCACGTGCGAGTCAGCGGGATACCGAGGCGCTGCGTAAACTCGGCCTTGCCAAGGTCGACGCGCAGAGCCTGCTGGACCAGGTGCGCAACATGACCCTCGGCGGCCTGCAGACCAAGATGCGCGAGTGGTCGGTACGGTCGGAGGAGGGTGTGTTCGATGGACTGGCCGGCATCCGCCGTGCCGAGGAGGCTGTGGGTGTGGCGGACGTGAACCAGCAGGGCTACGTCTCGGCCCGTATGGCCAGCGGCATTGCCGACGTAATGCACGGGGTTCTGCACTATGCGGCGCCGGAATGGCGCGACGGGATCGTGTCAGGTAAAGCGGACACCCGCGGCGTGCTGGATATCCTGGGCGACCTCGGCCCGGACAACCTGACGCCGTGGCTGGCCTGGCTGGGTGGTAAGCGTGCGCAGTTGCTGAAAGCGCAGGGGCGAGAAAACAACCTGACCGATGCCGAGATCGCCGAGCTGGTGGCCATGGGGCAGGGCAAGGAAGCATTGTTCGAAAAGACCTACCGTGAGTATGCCCAGGTGAACGAGGCTGTTCTGGATCTGGCGCAGGAAGCAGGGCTGATCGATCAGGACGCCCGCGTGAAGTGGCTCACCGACTATTACGTGCCGTTTTACCGCCAAGATGAAAGCGAGGGCATTTTTACCGCACCGCGCAGCAAGCGGGGGCTGTCGCATCAGACAGCTGCAATCAAGGCGCTGAAGGGCGGCGACCTGCCGACCAATGACCTGCTGGCCAACATGCTGTCGGGCTGGACGAAGCGAATCGATGCGTCGATGAAGAACAAAGCGCTGCTTGAGGTGGTGGGCAACTTGCAGGGTAGCGAGTTCCTGACTGACGAAAGCCCGCGCTGGCAGCAGGTGTTGATCTCCCGAGACCAGATTGCACAGCAGATCCGGAAGGATCGCAAAGCCTTGGCCCTGGCTGCCGACCTGCTCGACCTGCCGGCCGGAACCAATCCGATCAAGGTGGTGAACCAGCTGATGAAGCCCGAGAACGAAGGCTTCGAGAAGCTGTGGACGCGCGTGGCGCCGACCGACCCGGACATCATCCGGGTGCAGCGCGACGGCAAGAGCGAGTACTACCGGGTCAACGACGAGAGCCTGCTGCGCGGGCTGAAGTTCATGGAAGGCAGCATCTTCAACGACCCCATCACCAAGATCGGCCGAGCTTTCAAACGGATTCTCACCACGGGCGTGACGGCATCGCCTGACTTCATCCTGCGCAACTTCATCCGGGACGCGGCGCATGCCTGGGTGATCAACAAGGATGGCTTCACGCTTGGCAAAGACTCGATCAAGGGGATGCGCGACGCGTTGCGTGAGGATCAGGACTACCGCGATCTGATGTTCGCCGGCGGCAGCTTCCAGGGCGGCTATGTGCATGGTACTGACCCCGAGGCCTCGGCGCAGATCATCCGCCGGGCTCTTGAGAAGAAGGGCTTCACCCGCCGGCAGCAGGATGCCTACCTGGGCAGCCTGGTGAACACGCCTGCGAAAGCCGCTGCAATGCTCGGCCAGGGCTGGCAGAAATACCGGGAGCTGGGCGACAAGGTGGAGAACGCCAACCGGCTCAGCACCTACAAGGCCGCGATCGCCGCGGGTAAGTCCCGCCGCCAGGCCTCCTACGAAGCCAAGGATCTGATGGACTACAGCCTGCGCGGCAACTTCGCCGCAGCGCAGTGGTTCACCGACGTGGTGCCGTTCCTGAATGCCCGCCTGCAAGGCCTGTACAAGCTGGGACGTGCAGTGAAGGGTGACAAGACCCTGCTGGCCAAAGAAGTGGCGATGAAAGGTGGTTACATCGCTCTGTTCTCGCTGATGCTGGCGGGGCTGAACGACGATGACGAGCGCTATAAAGCCCTGATGGACTGGGACAAGGACATGCACTGGCACATATTCCTCGGCGACCAGCATTTCCGTATCCCCAAGCCGTTCGAGTTGGGGCTGGTGTTTGGTACCGTGCCCGAACGGATCCTGCACGCAATGACGGGTACCCAGGATGGCGGCGACTTGGCCAAGGCGGTATCGCACGGGGTGTTCGATACCCTGGCGTTCAACCCGGTACCGCAGTTCTATCAGCCGATCCGGGAGCTGCAGGCGAACCGCAACTTCTTCCGAGACTCGCCGATCGAGGACATGAGCGACGAAGGAAAGCTGCCAGAGGCGCGTTACGACGAGCGCACCAGTACCATCGGGCGCCTGGTTGGCCAGGTAACCGGGCCGATCGCTGGTGTATCGCCGAAGCAAGTTGACCACCTGGTCGCCGGCTACACCGGCACGCTTGGGCAATATGTGCTGGACATGTCGAGCCTGCTGGCCAGCGCTTTCAGCGATGCCGACCGGCCAGCTAGCCGTAGCGGTGACATCCCGATCCTGAAAGTCATTTACCAGGGCGATGCGCCGCGATCGACCAAGTACCAGTCCGAGTTCTACGACATGATGCGCGAAGCCGATCAGCTAAACCGCACCATCAAGTCATACCGGGAGGAGGGTCGCCTTGATGCGGCTGAGCAGCTTATGGGACAGAACCGCGAGAAGCTGCGGCACCGGCCGGCGCTGGGACTGGCGCGCAAGCAACTCGGTAATATCCGCAGCCAGATGGATGCCGTATACCGAGACACTGCGATGGCGCCAGAGCAGAAGCGGCAGCGGCTGGATGCGCTGCAGGTGAGAGCGAACGGAGTGGCTGAGCGGATCGTCAACCTGGCGGGAGGTGACTTCTAAAAGGCGCCGAGCAGCGCGGCGATGCCGACGACCCCGCCGCACAGCAATGCGAAGCCCCAGAACGTGGATTCTGCTGCTGCGCGCGTAGCGCGATCTGTACCCTTGTAGAGCGCGTAGCCGATGGCGATCAAAATACCCCCGGCTATTGGGTTCGCCAGCAGGGCGACCATGCCGAGCACGAGAAGGATGCCGCCGATCCAGACTTGGAGCATGGGGATGTCTCCCGGAAATGTCTGGTCAGTTTCGGGCATGGCGGCTCTCCGGGGAAGGGCCTCTTCAGGCTCTCTTCGGCAGGCTGACTACGTTTCCGCGCTCGAGCGCGTCGAGGTGATCGGCATACCACTGCATCATGATGCGGCGCTGCTCCAAGTACTTGGCCTTGTTGTACACGCCGGCCACGCCTGCTTTGGCATGGGAGAGCTGCGCCTCGATATGGTTTTCGTCGAAGCCGTGTTCATTCAGTGTTGTGCTCGCGATATGGCGGAAGCCGTGGCCAGTCTGCTCGCCCTGGTAACCCATGCGGCGCAGCGCCATGTTAAAGACCATGTTGCTTAGCGGCTTGGTGCGATCGTTGCGCCCAGGAAACAGCCTGTCGTAGGCGCCCGAATAGATCTGCAATTCCTTCAGCAGGTTGATCGATTGGGTGGCCAGAGGGACGATATGCTCTCGGCGTTTTTTCATGCGTTCGGCTGGTATTTCCCAGATTCCTTTATCCAGGTCGAACTCCGCCCACCTGGCTTCGCGCACCTCGCTCGGCCGCAGGCCGTTGATGATCAGCAGGCGCAGGCCAATGCGAACCACTCGGTTGGAATAGCTGCTCACTGCCTGTAGGAGCTTCGGTAGCTCGGCCTGGTCAACGTGGGCGTAGTTCTCCGATTTTTTCTTCTGCAGGAATTTGTCGAGGCCGTCGACGGGGTTATTCACGGCGCGGCCGGTGACCCTGGCCAGGTCGTAGATCTCTTTGCAGTAACGGCGCACGTTGGCCATCTGTTCGAGGATCCCCTGTTTTTCCATGCCGCGGAAAAGCTCCATCCACTCCATCGGAGTGAGATCGACGTATGAGCGCTTGCCTATCTTGGGGAAGACATGCAGTTCCAGCGCACCCATGACCCGCTTGGCGTAGCCATCGCCCCAGCCTTTGACTCGGGCGGCATACCATTCGCGTGCCAGCGGTTCGAAGGTGCTTTCGGCCTTCGCCTTCTCCTGGGCGACCTCAGCTTTGCGCTGTGTGGACGGGTCGATACCTTGTGCGATGAGCGCGCGCGCGGCGTGTGCTTTGTCCCGCGCCTGCGCACCCGATACGCTCGGGTAGGGGCCGAGGCCAAGCCATGACCTGGCCTTTGTCCCAGGCTTGGCATATCGAAGCTCCCACAATTTCTGGCCCGTAGGCTTCACTCGAAAGTACAGGCCCTGGCCATCGTGCTCGCGGTAGACGGTAGCCTCTGGCTCGAGGCTGGAAAGGGTGGTATCGGCCATCGGCCGACGCTTGATATCAGCGCGCTTCATCGATAATTGGTATGCCGTGTTCGATCGGGGATGCAGCATACCAATCGGCATACCAATTGGGGAGAGATAGGGCGAGACAAAAGGAGATGTGCTGAAACGACAAAACCGGCCACAGGGGCCGGCTTTGTTGAGGTTTCGAGACATGGCGAGCCATGGTGAAACAGGGAAGTGGTCGGAGAGACAGGATTCTAACGTCTTTCCTAACCAACTGATTTTACTGGTTCTTTTCGATGGTTAAAAAAGCCGGCATACCAACTGGCATACCATTTG
>NZ_FNDG01000001.1:0-196687 GCF_900100535.1 Phytopseudomonas flavescens | reverse complement strand
AAACGACAAAACCGGCCACAGGGGCCGGCTTTGTTGAGGTTTCGAGACATGGCGAGCCATGGTGAAACAGGGAAGTGGTCGGAGAGACAGGATTCGAACCTGCGACCTTCTCGTCCCGAACGAGACGCGCTACCAAGCTGCGCTACACTCCGAATGCGCCAAATTGTACTGAAAAAGTTTTGCAGCACAAGAGCTTAGCGCAAAATTTTTAATCGGGGCACAACCCTTCAAGCTTGCGCCCGCGATAGGTCAAAGGGCTTACAGCTCTTTGACGGTGCGGACCTGATCCTTGTTGACCTTGGTGCGCTTGCCATCCAGTTGTTCGAATTCGTAGAAGCCAGTGTCGTCGTCGAAATCAGGGCGATCTACGGTCTGGATTTCCCGGCCATCGTTCAGGGTGATGACCGAAGGCGTGGAACAACCGGCCAGAGTAACCAGGCCGAACGCGAGTAGAAATGCAGCGGTAGTCCGTTGCTTCATGACATGTCTCCTAAAATCGAAGCTGAATGATTACTTGGGCTAAGACGAGCACGGCGAGCCCAAGTTCCACGGTATTTATCCACTCTGGCGGGGTGCGCCGCAAGTCCGATCTATTCGAGAAGCTGCGGCGAGTTGACATTGCTCAGGCGCGGATCGTCCGGCATACAGGCCAGCGCTGCCGGGTGATGGGCGTGCAGCCAGCGCTGGGGGCTGCGTTGGCCCGCCTGCCAGGCCTGCTCCAGGGAAGCCAGCAGACTGCGCGGAATCACCGCGAACAGCGGCTCCCAATGGCCGTCACGCATGGCCATCACCGGCCGCTCGCCGGCCAGCGCGAGCAGTTCTTCGATCAGGCTGCGATCGACTTGGGGGGCGTCGCAAGGCAGCACCAGCAGCAGGGGATGACGGGCGATCCGCAGGGCGGCGCGGATACCGGCCAGCGGGCCGGGATAGTCCGCGCTGTCATCGCCGACCAGGTGGTCGGCGTAGGGCGCATAGGCTTCCTGATTACGGTTGCAGGAGACGATCAGGTCGTCGGTCAGCGGCCGGACCTGGTCGTGCAGCCAGGCGATCATGGGCCGCTCGCGCCACGGCAGCAGGCCCTTGTCGCGGCCTCCCATGCGCTGGCCACGGCCGCCCGCGAGAAGGACCACCGAAAAGCTTCGGGACGCAGCTGAGGTAGGCATGGCAAGGTCTCCAGCGGTGGCGCTGTGGTATAACACCGGCCATTGTTCACGACAACTGGAAGCCTGCCATGAGCCACAAGGCCGATGCGCCATTCGTGCCCCTGAATATCGCCGTGCTGACCGTCAGCGATACCCGCACGCTGGAAACCGATACCTCCGGCCAACTGTTCGTCGACCGCCTGAAAGCAGCCGGCCATAACCTCGCCGAGCGTGTGCTGCTCAAGGACGATCTTTACAGGATCCGCGCCCAGGTCGCCAACTGGATCGCCGAAGACGTGGTGCAGGTCGTGCTGATCACCGGCGGTACCGGTTTCACCGGGCGTGACAGTACCCCGGAAGCGGTGGCCTGCCTGCTGGACAAGCAGGTCGACGGTTTCGGCGAGCTGTTCCGGCAGATCTCCACTATCGATATCGGCACCTCGACCATTCAGTCCCGGGCGCTGGCCGGTCTCGCCAATGGCACCCTGGTCTGCTGTCTGCCTGGTTCGACCAATGCCTGTCGCACCGGCTGGGACGGCATCCTCGCCGAGCAGCTCGATGCCCGTCATCGCCCCTGTAATTTCGTGCCGCACCTCAAGCTCGCGGCGCCCTGCGAGAGCCGCGGATGAGCGAGCAGCGTTCGCCGCTGATGCCGGTGGAAGAGGCGCTGCGGCGCTTGCTGGCGCTGGCCGAGGCTACGCCCATCGAGGACCAGGAGTGGGTCGACCTGGCAGACGCCGACGCGCGGGTGCTGGCCGAGCCGATGATCGCCGGTCTGGACCTGCCGCCATGGTCGAACAGTGCCATGGACGGTTATGCACTGCGTCTGGCCGACTGGCAGGGGCAGGCGCTGCCGGTCAGCCAACGCATCCTCGCCGGTACCGCGCCCGAGGCGCTGCTGCCTGGTACCTGCGCACGGATCTTTACCGGCGCGCCGCTGCCGCTCGGTGCCGACGCCGTGGAAATGCAGGAAAACGTCAGCGTCGGCGATGACGGGCGCGTGTATTTCGACCAGGCCCTGACAGTCGCTCAGAACATCCGTCCCCAGGGGCAGGAGAACCGCAAGGGGGAAACCCTGCTGACCGCCGGTACGCGGCTGGGGCCGGTGGAGCTGGGGCTGGCGGCGTCGATTGGCCTGGCGCAACTGCCGGTGCGTCGCAAACCCCGGGTGGCGGTATTGTCCACCGGCGATGAGCTGGTCGAGCCGGGCGCGCCACTGGGCGCCGGGCAGATCTACAACAGCAACCGCTACCTGCTGGTCGCCTGGCTGCAGCGCCTGGGGTGCGAGGTCATCGATGCCGGCATTCTGGTCGACGATCTCGAGCGTACCCGCGAGGCCCTCGGTGGCCTGCAGGAGGTCGACCTGATTCTCTCCACCGGCGGCGTATCGGTGGGCGAGGCGGATTTTCTCGGCATCGCCCTGCGCGAGGCCGGCGATCTGGCCCTGTGGAAACTGGCGATCAAGCCCGGCAAACCGCTCACCGTCGGCGAGTTCCGGGGCCGCCCGGTGATCGGCCTGCCGGGTAACCCGGCGTCGACCCTGGTGACCTTCGGCCTGCTGGCGCGCCCCTATCTGCTTCGCCGCCTGGGCGTTCAGAAGGTCGAGCCGCTGGGTTTCACGGTGCCGGCGGGCTTCGTCTGGAGCAAACCCGGCAAGCGCCGCGAGTTCCTGCGGGCGCGCCTGGAAAACGGGCGCGTCGTGCCGTACGCCAATCAGAGTTCCGGGGTGCTGCGCAGCGCCGCATGGGCCGAAGGGCTGGCACAGGTGCTCGAAGGCAGCACCCTGGAAGAAGGCGACAGCCTGCACTTCATCCCCATGAGTGAGCTGCTCGGCTGAGGTGTAGAGTCGACGATGGGCGGGCGTGATTATTTCGCTTGCCCGTTGTCTGCATAGGCAGTCGTTTTCAATCCCGTTTCCGGAGCCGTCATGCAAGAGCGTAAAGCGCTGTTGATCCTTCATGGTAAGCAGTCTCTCAACGAAGAGGTGCGTGCGGCAGTCAAGAGCCAGCGCGAGCGCGGCTGGGACCTGGCCGTGCGCTTGACCTGGGAGGCGGGCGACGCCCAGCGCCTGGTCAGCGAAGCGCTGCAGGCGGGCTACCAGACGCTGATCGCCGGTGGCGGCGACGGCACCCTGCGCGATGTCGCCGAAGCCATGGCCAAGGCCGGGACGGACGCCAGCCTGGCCCTGCTGCCCCTGGGGACCGCCAATGATTTCGCCAATGCAGCCGGTATTCCGTTGGCGCCTGCCGAGGCCCTGACGCTGCTCGATAGCCCAGCTCAGCCGATCAACCTGGGTGAGGTCGACGGCCAACTGTTCCTCAACATGGCCACAGGCGGTTTCGGCTCCAACATCACCGCCAATACCTCCGAAGAGCTCAAGCGGGTGCTGGGCGGTGCCGCCTATATGCTCACCGGGCTGACCCGTTTCGCCGAAGTTCGCTCGGCGTTCGGGCGTTTCAAGGGGCCGGGCTTCGAATGGGAAGGCGAGTTTCTCGCCCTGGGCATTGGCAACGGGCGGCAGGCGGGTGGGGGGCATGTGCTGTGCCCCCATGCACGGATCGATGACGGCTTGCTGGATGTCTGCATCGTGCCGGCCGCGCCCGATGTGGTCGGCACCCTGGGCACACTGTTTTCAGGCGGTTTCAAGGGCATCGAGGGAGTATCGGTCAGTGCCCGTTTGCCCTGGTTGGAAATCGAGGCGCCGGAGGGGCTGGACTTGAACCTCGACGGCGAGCCGCGCGAGGGTCGCAGCATGCGTTTCTGCGCACGGTCCCAGGCGTTGCGCGTGCATTTAAGCCAGCAGTCGCCGTTGCTGCACGACTGAGTGCGGCAGCGCTGGTGTCCGGCCGGCCGCTGGGGCAAGATGGCGTTACGCCATGCCGCCTTCAGTAATGCAACGACTGGCCGATAGCTTCCCATGAACATCACGCCTCACAGGAGCGAATAATGGCCGGTATTCTCGACACCGTTGATCAACGGACACAGCTGGTAGGCGAGAACCGCCTGGAAATCCTGATGTTCCGCCTGGCTGGCCGGCAGTTGTTCGCGATCAACGTATTCAAGGTGCAGGAAGTCCTGCAGATGCCCAAGCTGACGCTGATGCCGCAACGGCATCGCTTTGTCTGCGGGGTGATTCATCTGCGTGGCCAGACCCTGCCGGTCATCGACCTGTCCCAGGCCATCGGCATGCGACCGATCGTGCCCGATGAGCGCAGCACCATCATCGTCACCGAATACAACCGCTCGATTCAGGCGTTCCTGGTCGGCGGTGTCGACCGAATTCTGAACCTCAATTGGGAATCCATCCTGCCGCCGCCTGGCGGAGCGGGGCGCCATCACTACCTGACGGCGATCACCAAGGTCGACGACCAACTGGTGGAAATCATCGACGTGGAAAAGGTGCTGGCCGAGATCGTGCCGTACGACACGCGCATTTCCAGCGACCGTCTGGCCGATCCGTTGCTGGAGAAAGCCCGGGGCCGCGAGGTGCTGCTGGTCGACGACTCCAGCGTGGCCCTCTCGCAATTGCGCGATACCCTGTCGCAGTTGGGCATCAAGATGCATGTGGCCACCGATGGCCTCAAGGCGCTGAACATGCTCAAGGCCTGGGCGGACACTGGCCAGGTGATGACCGACAAGCTGCTGATGATCTTCACCGATGCCGAGATGCCGGAAATGGACGGCTATCGGCTGACCACCGAAATCCGCCAGGATCAGCGCCTGCGCGAGCTCTACGTGGTGCTGCACACCTCGCTGTCCGGCAGTTTCAACGATGCCATGGTGAAGAAAGTGGGTTGCGACAACTTCCTCTCCAAATTCCAGCCCGACAAGCTGGTCGATGTGATTCGCGAGCGCCTGGCGCTCGACGAGCAGTAAGCGCTCAACGCCACGCGCCTGGCTTGAGCGGCGGCGGCGGTTTGCGTATAACCGCCGCTTCGCTCAACTGGGGACGCCGGCCATGCACCTTTCCTCGCTGTACCGTTTTCCGCTCAAGTCCGCCATCGGCGAGTCGCTGGCCAGCCTGCAGCTCGATGGCCTGGGCGTGGCGGGTGATCGTCGCTGGATGCTGGCGGATGCGGAGAACGGCCGCTTTCTGACCCAGCGCACCTTCCCCGGGATGAGTCGCCTGACGGCGCGCTGGAATCAAAGCGGCGGCCTGACCCTCGAGGCGCCGGACAGACCCGCTCTCGATGTGGGGCTGCCGGATCCCGACGAGGCATTGCGCGGGGTGATCATCTGGCGTGACAGCCTGCGCGTGCCGGATGCCGGCGACGAGGCGGCGGCCTGGGTCAGCGAGTTCATCGGCAAGCCCTGTCGGCTGGTGCACCTACCTGTCGAGCGAGCGCGCTCTATCGAGGGCAATGTGACGGGCAACGAGAAGGTCGGGTTCGCCGATGGCTTTCCGCTGCTGCTGATCGGCCAGGCATCGCTCGACGACTTGGCGGCGCGGGTCGGCCGGCCACTGGAAATGCTGCGTTTCCGTCCCAATCTGGTGGTGCAGGGCTGTGAGCCCTATGCCGAGGACAGCTGGAAGCGCATTCGCATCGGCGATGTCGAATTCACCGTCGCCAAGGGCTGCTCTCGCTGCATCATCACCACCATCGATCCGCAGACCGGCGAACGCAGCGCGGATCGTGAGCCCCTGACCACCTTGCGCAGCTACCGCCAGCGCGAAGGCGAGATTCTCTTCGGGCAGAACCTGATCAACCACGGCAGCGGCGAATTGCAGGTCGGCATGCCGGTGGAGGTGCTGGCCTAGGTTGAGGCATTCACCGCTGACGTAGCCCGGGTCGAGCGCAGCGACACCGGGGGTCGCCCTGGGTTATCGCTGCGCTCAACCCAGGCTACGGGGGGAGCGCTGCGCGATCGTTCTTGCCGATTGCCGCTGCTTTATTGGTCGAAATAACGCTCGTGCCAGCCTACCAGCGGCTGCGGAGCATTGAGTTTGTCGCCGTAGATCACCGCGTAGGAAAGCACGTTCTGTACGTACTGGCGGGTTTCATTGAATGGAATGTTCTCCACCCATACGTCGTAGGACAGGTGACTGGCACCGCGCAGCCATTGGCGAACGCGGCCTGGACCGGCGTTGTAGGCGGCCGATGCCAGCACGCGGTTGCCGTTGAACTGGCCGTAGATCTGGCTCAGGTAAGCGGTGCCCAGCTGGATGTTGACGCTCGGCAGCAGCGCATTGTTGGGGTTGCTCAGCGGGATGCCGAACTTGCGTGCGGTCTCCTTGGCGGTGGCTGGCATGACCTGCATCAGGCCCATGGCGCCGACGTTGGACTTGGCATCGGCCATGAAACCGCTTTCCTGACGGGTGATCGCGAATACCCAGCTGGAGTGCAGGCCACGTTTCCTGGCTTCGGTGGTCAGCGGTTCGCGGTGGGCCATGGGGAAGCGCACGTCGAGATCGTCCCAGTATTTCGCCTGGCTGATGGTCCGGATGGCGGGGAAATACCATGCCATGTCATAGGCCAGCCTCGCCTGGGTCACCAGCTCGTCACGGTCGAAATGACGGCTGGCGTGGTACCATTCGCGGCGGCCGTCGACGATCTGGCCACGGTCATGGAATTCCATGGCGCGGCGGATGCCCGGGGCGTTGCGTACTTTCTTGATCACCGCGGCGCTGAGCGGCAATGGGGCGTTTTTCAGGTAGTAGGGTTCCTTGACCTGATCGGCAGCCATGAAACCATAGAAGTCACGCTCCTTGGCCAGGCTGTGGAACAGCGGCTGGGCGCCCTTGCCGTTGGGCTGGGCCAGCTGCAGGCTGCGCGCCTGCCAGTAGCGCCAGCGGTTGGTGCTGGCCAGGGATTCGGGCATGCGGCTGATCAGTTTGTAGGCCTCGTCCCAGCGGCCCTGGCGTAGCAGCAGGCGCGCGCGCCATTCGCTGACGGTGTCGTCACTCAGGTTGGGGTCGTACTTGGCCATCACCTCGAGGGCACGTGGGTCGAAGCGCCGCGCCAGGGTCAGGCCGATTTCGTTGGCAATGGACACCTTCTCCTGCTCGGAAAACTGCAAGCGTCGGGAATAGCCCTCAAGCAGGCTCAGCGCCTGCTCCGGATCCTGACGGGCAAGACGGCGCAGGCCGAGGCTGACCACGTCGCCCATAGCATCGTCGGTTGGCGTGAAGCGCGCGGTCTGGGTAAGGATCTGCGGCTTCTGGGCGACTTCCACGAGCAGCTTGCCGTGGTTGCTGAGGGTCGGCAGATCCTTGCTGAGGAAGGTGGCCAGGCTGTAGTTGCGCGCCTCGGCCGCCAGCTTGGCGCGTTGCCAGCGGCGCTGCTCGGTGAGTTGCCCCTCGGCTGCCCAGCGGTCGAACAGGCGGTCGCAGGCTTCCGGTTGCGACTTGCCAACCAGCCACAGCCTTTCGGCGTTGGCATAGCCTTCGGCGGTCTGACCCTGGTTGAGCTGGCGTTGGCCGTTGAGGCAGTCGAGTTCGGTGAAATTGAGGTTCGGGTCGTAGTACTTGGCGAAGGTCTGCCATTCGCCGCGCTCGGCCAGCCAGCGCAACCAGCGCAGCTTCATCCAGTTGGCCTGGGGCAGGTCACCGTGGGCCGCGAGGAAGGCTTCGATCTCGGCGTTGCTGGCGCCTTTCAGGCGCGCCGTGAGCTCGTCATACGCCAGGTAGGGCGTCAGCGGGTAGTCGCGCAGGGCGCTGGCATAGCGCTGATAAGGACCCTTGTCGCCCTTCGCGAGCGCGGCCTTGGCCTCATCGTAGTATTGGCGTTGCTGGGTCAGGCTCGCCGCCTGGCTCAGGGTTGCCGTGGTGGCGCAAAGAATCAGGCAGGACAACAGACTGGGCAAACGACAGCGCATGGCACTTCCGGGATCGTCTCGTGAGCGGGCGCGATCTGGCTGATGCCGGTCGCTCGGTGCGCCCTTGGGGCGGTTGCCGGTCAGCGTAGCAGGCGATAGCGGCGGTGCCGGGCGCGGCGATGACAACGGGCGCTAGCTTAGCCTTTTGCCCGCTTGGCGCGAAAGGGCCGTCGCAGCCTGGCGCATGTCTGTTTATGTCACGTCGACGGCCGGCGTCCAAGGCCTGACAGACGCCAGAGGTCTTCTCGGTTAGAATACGCGCCCGTTTTTGGCTGGCGCATGCGCCAGCCAGATCAGTTTCGTGGTGGTCGACCACGCGGCGTGCTCACTGGCCGCGTTCGCGCATTCTTATCGCCCATCACCCCTGCGTATTGTCGAGGCAACTCCATGACCCTGCTCAAGTTCACCGATGTTTCCCTGGCCTATGGCGCCATGCCGCTGCTGGACAAGGTGTCTTGGCAGATCGCCCGTGGCGAGCGGGTGTGCATCATTGGCCGCAATGGCACCGGCAAGTCCAGCATGCTCAAACTGGTCAAGGGGGATCAGAAGCCAGACGACGGTGCCGTCTGGCGCGCCCCGGGCCTGAAAATCGGTGAGTTGCCCCAGGAGTTGCCGGTGGCCGATGGGCGTACCGTGTTCGACGTGGTCGCCCAGGGGCTCGATGGCGTGGGGGAGTTGCTCGCCGAATACCATCACCTGGCGCAGAACTGCGTGACCGAGGACGACCTGAACAAGCTGATGCACGTTCAGCAGGACCTCGAGGCCCGTGATGGCTGGCGCCTGCAGCAACTGGTCGAGAGCACCCTGAGCCGCCTGCAACTGCCGGCCGACAAGACCCTGGCCCAGCTGTCCGGGGGCTGGCGCCGCCGCGTGCTGCTGGCTCAGGCGCTGGTCAGCGAGCCGGACCTGTTGCTGCTCGACGAACCGACCAACCACCTGGACATCGGCGCGATCGCCTGGCTGGAAGAGGCCCTGAAGGATTTCCAGGGTGCCGTACTGTTCATCACCCACGACCGTTCCTTCCTGCAGAACCTGGCCACGCGCATTCTCGAGCTGGATCGCGGCGGCCTGATCGACTGGAATGGCGATTACGCCAGCTTCCTGGTGCACAAGGAGGCCGCGCTGGCCGCCGAGGAAACCGCCAACGCGCTGTTCGACAAGCGCCTGGCCCAGGAAGAGGTGTGGATCCGCCAGGGCATCAAGGCCCGGCGTACCCGTAACGAAGGCCGTGTGCGTGCCCTCAAGGCCCTGCGCGTGGAGCGCAGCGAGCGTCGCGAGCGCACCGGCAAGGCCAACATTCAGCTCGACACTGCGGAGAAATCCGGCAAGCAGGTGATGGTGCTGGAGAACGTCAGCTTCGCGCACCCGGGTGGCCCGTTCCTGATTCGCGATTTCTCCATGGTGCTGCAGCGCGGCGACCGTATCGGCCTGCTGGGCGCCAACGGCACCGGCAAGACCACCCTGCTGAAACTGATGCTCAATGGTCTGCAACCGACCAGCGGCACGGTGGAAGAGGGCACCAAGATCGATGTCGCCTACTTCGATCAGTTGCGTCATCAACTGGAGCTGGAAAAGACCGTCATCGACAACGTCGCCGAAGGTCGCGACTTCATCGAGATCGACGGGCAGAACCGCCACGTGCTCAGCTACCTCGGCGACTTCCTGTTCAGCCCGCAGCGTGCCCGTACGCCGGTCAAGGCGCTGTCCGGTGGCGAGCGTGCGCGCCTGCTGCTGGCCAAGCTGTTCAGCAAGCCGGCCAACCTGCTGGTCCTCGATGAGCCGACCAACGACCTCGACGTGGAAACCCTCGAGCTGCTCGAAGAAGTGCTGCTGACCTTCAAGGGCACCGTGCTGATGGTCAGCCACGACCGGGCATTCCTCGACAACGTGGTCACCAGTACCCTGGTCTTCGAAGGCGAGGGCAAGGTGCGCGAGTACGTTGGTGGTTATCAGGACTGGCTGCGCCAGGGTGGTTCGCCACGCCTGCTGGGCGTTGGCGAGACCAAGTCGGGCAAGGCCGAGCTGGGTTCCGCGGTGGTCGAGGCGCCTGTCGCCGCACCCGTTGCCGCGCCGGTGGAAAGCGCGCCGGCAGCCAAGAAGAAACTCAGCTACAAGCATCAGCGTGAGCTGGACGCCATGCCCGAGCAGATCGATGCCACGGAACGGAAGATCGCCGAGCTGGAAGGGCAGATCGCCGATCCTGCGTTCTATCAACAGTCCGCTGAACACACGGCGGCGATGCTGGCACAGCTGCAGGCGCAGCAGGAAGAACTGGAACGCCTGGTCGAGCGCTGGGCCGAGTTGGAAGGCTGATCAGCGCTCGGCCACTGCCGGCTGGCTGATGCTACAGCGCCGGGCAAAGCCCGGCGCTGTTCACGACGGGTCGATCAGGCCGACGGCTTCTTCAGGCTGACGGCCAGCACGTCGCAGGGGGCGCCGTGCAACACGTCGTTGGCGGTCGAACCGAGCAGCAGGGCCAGGCCGTGACGACCGTGGCTGCCAACGATGATCAGGTCGCAGTGCTGCTCGGCAGCCAGTCGGTGGATTTCCTGGCGCGGCTGGCCGTAAGCCAGGTGACGGCTCTCCGTGCCCAATTGCGGGTATTTGAGTGCGAAGGTGTCGAGGCGCTCCTTGGCCTGCTCGAACTGCTGCTGCTGCAGCATCGACAGGTCCATCGGCACGTCGCCGCCAAAGGCCATGGCCATGGGCTCGACGATGTGCACCACGGAGAGTCTCGCCTGGGTGCTGCTGGCCAGAGCCTGGGCGCGCTTCATGACCGGGTCGCACTCTTCGGTGAGATCGACGGCGACCAGAATATGCTGGTAAGACATGAGATTGTCTCCTTTCAAGGGTGAACAATGATTTCAAGTGTGGCTGGTTTGAGCATTTACCACAGGTTGCGCGGTCGAGATAGAAATTATGACGGGTTGGATCGTTGTCGCACTACTGGTAGTCGCCCTTAGCCCCATGGTCTGGCTGGTGCCATCGCGCCGCCAGCGCGGCCAGATGGATGTGCGCCTGCAGGCGCGACGTCTCGGCCTGGCCATGCAGCTGTCCCGCGAAGAGTGGCCGTACTGGATGGTCCCCACGCCACCGAGCCCCTGCCCGCAATACCACCATCCACGGCCTCGCGGGCGCCAGGACAGTTGGTGCTATTGGCAAAGCGAGCCAGGCAAGTGGCTGAACAAATGGCAGGAGCCCTGTGCGGACAGGCCACTGGCCGAGCAGCTCGGCACACTACCGGGGGATGTCTACAAGGTCGAGGCCAGCCCGCAGATGGTCGCGCTGTGCTGGGGAGAGCGCTCGCAGGGGCAATCCCTGCAAGCCATCGTGGCCTTTCTCAAGGCGCGCGCCTGAGTAGCCTGGCGGTCATAGCCGTGCGCTGATCCGTTCCCTTGAGCCTCGAAGGCTTGCCCCCCCGGCCCTGGCTTGAAGCCCCTCGCATGCAGCGGTGTCGTGCCCGATGGGGAACCGTCGAAGATTCACCCACAACGCCAATCACCCAGCATGTTGCCGTGCGGCAGCGAGAAGTGGGGTGGCAGGGCAATCGGCTCGAGCCGCCAAGGCCGGAGCAGGCTGGTGACATTCTCGCGAGGCTTCAACGGGGCGTACCGAGTGCCTGGGAGCACCCGCGCTTCCCTGTATGGCTGGGGAAGGGCCGAAAGACTATCGGTCGTCCGCAGCGGTGCGACAACGTTCAGGCCGGCCCCGCTTAGGGTGGCGACCTGTGCAGGCATGCCCAGCGAATGATGCCTTATCGGCGCCACTGATCTGCTTTTCGCCGCCGGCTGGATCGCTCATGGTGAGCGGGTAGTGGCCGTGGAACATGACTACAGAACGCCAATTGACAATCACTGGCTTTTCCGTGAATGTGTGCCCACCCAAATCAAACGGGCGTATGAATTGTGTGTTTGCCGCTTCGGCAGTGCCCGATTCAGTCCGAATATCGCATCGGTGGGTAGCGGAATTTCGGCTACGGTGTCTTGTGGCGTGAGTCTGTGGATTGACTCCGGTGTGTACTGTTCAGATTCCCTAGCGTGGAGATCAGTTGATGATTTACGAAGGTAAAGCCATCACGGTTAAGGCTCTTGAAAGCGGCATCGTCGAACTCAAGTTCGATCTCAAGGGTGAGTCCGTCAACAAGTTCAATCGTCTGACCCTGAGCGAGCTTCGTCAGTCCGTCGATGCGATCAAGGCCGATGCCTCGATCAAAGGCGTGATCGTCAGCAGCGGCAAGGGCGTGTTCATCGTCGGTGCCGACATCACCGAGTTCGTCGACAACTTCAAGCTGCCGGAAGAGCAACTGGTCTCCGGCAACCTGGAAGCCAACAGGATCTTCAGTGACTTCGAAGACCTGGCGGTGCCCACCGTGGTCGCCATCAACGGCATCGCCCTGGGTGGCGGCCTGGAAATGTGTCTGGCCGCCGACTACCGGATCATGGCCGAAGACGCCAAGATCGGTCTGCCCGAGGTCAAGCTGGGTATCTACCCGGGCTTCGGTGGCACCGTGCGCCTGCCGCGCCTGATCGGTACCGACAACGCCGTCGAATGGATCGCCTCCGGCAAGGAAAACCGTGCCGATGAAGCCCTCAAGGTCGGTGCGGTGGACGCCGTGGTCAGTGCCGACAAGCTGCAGGCCGCTGCCCTGGACCTGATCAAACGCGCGATTTCCGGCGAGCTGGACTACAAGGCCAAACGCCAGCCCAAGCTGGAAAAGCTCAAGCTCAACGCCATCGAGCAGATGATGGCTTTCGAAACCGCCAAGGGTTTCGTGGCTGGCCAGGCCGGCCCGAACTACCCGGCGCCGGTCGAAGCGATCAAGACCATTCAGAAGGCCGCCAACTTCGGCCGTGACAAGGCGTTGGAAGTCGAAGCCGCCGGTTTCGCCAAGCTGGCCAAGACCTCGGTCGCCGAAAGCCTGATCGGCCTGTTCCTCAACGATCAGGAACTGAAGAAGAAAGCCAAGGCCCACGACGCCATCGCCCAGGACGTGAAGCTGGCCGCTGTGCTGGGTGCCGGCATCATGGGCGGCGGTATCGCCTACCAGTCGGCGTCCAAGGGCACGCCGATCCTGATGAAGGATATCCGCGAAGAGGGTATCAAGATGGGCCTGGGCGAGGCCTCCAAGCTGCTCGGCAAACGCGTCGAGAAAGGTCGCATGACCACCGCGCAGATGGCCGAATCGCTGAGCGCCATTCGCCCGACCATGTCCTATGGCGACTTTGGCCATGTCGACATCGTCGTCGAAGCCGTGGTCGAGAACCCCAAGGTCAAGCAGGCGGTGCTGGCCGAGGTCGAGGCTGCGGTCAAGGAGGACACCATCCTGGCCTCCAACACCTCGACCATTTCCATCAGCCTGCTGGCCAAGGCCCTCAAGCGCCCGGAAAACTTCGTCGGTATGCACTTCTTCAACCCGGTGCACATGATGCCCCTGGTCGAAGTCATCCGTGGTGAGAAGTCCAGCGAGAAGGCAGTTGCCACCACCGTGGCGTACGCCAAGAAGATGGGCAAGAACCCGATCGTGGTCAACGACTGCCCGGGCTTCCTGGTCAACCGTGTGCTGTTCCCGTACTTCGGCGGCTTCTCCAAGCTGCTCAGCTTCGGCATCGATTTCGCGCGCATCGACAAGGTCATGGAGAAGTTCGGCTGGCCCATGGGCCCGGCCTACCTGTCCGACGTGGTCGGCATCGACACCGGCCACCACGGCCGTGACGTGATGGCCGAAGGCTTCCCGGATCGCATGGCGGTGGAAGGTCGCACTGCGGTCGACGTGATGTACGAAGCCAACCGCCTGGGCCAGAAGAACGGCAAGGGCTTCTACGCCTACGAGACCGACAAGCGCGGCAAGCCGAACAAGGTCAGCGACCCCGAGGCTTACGAGCTGCTCAAGTCGATCGTGGTCGAACAGCGTGAGCTGAGCGACGAGGACATCATCAACACCATGATGATCCCGCTGTGCCTGGAAACCGTGCGCTGCCTGGAAGACGGTATCGTCGAGACCCCCGCCGAGGCTGACATGGGCCTGATCTACGGCATCGGTTTCCCACCGTTCCGCGGTGGCGCGCTGCGCTACATCGACAGTGTCGGGGTCGCCGAATTCGTGGCCCTGGCCGACAAGTACGCCGATCTGGGCGCGCTGTATCAGCCGACCGAGAAACTGCGTGAAATGGCCAAAAACGGCCAGACCTTCTTTGGTTAATCGCGCAACGATTGGAGCGAGAGTGAATTTATGAGCCTGAATCCAAGAGATGCAGTCATCGTCGACTTCGGCCGTACCCCGATGGGGCGTTCCAAGGGCGGCATGCACCGTAATACTCGTGCCGAGACCCTGTCGGCGCAGCTGATCAGCAAACTGCTGGAGCGCAACGACAAGGTCGATCCCAAGGAAGTCGAAGACGTCATCTGGGGTTGCGTCAACCAGACCCTGGAGCAGGGCTGGAACATCGCGCGCATGGCGTCGCTGATGACCCAGATCCCGCACACCAGTGCCGGGCAGACCGTCAGCCGCCTGTGCGGCTCGTCGATGAGCGCGCTGCACACCGCCGTGCAGGCGATCCAGACCGGCAATGGCGATGTGTTCGTGGTCGGCGGCGTGGAGCACATGGGCCACGTCGGCATGATGCACGGCGTCGATCCGAACCCGCACCTGTCGCTGTACGCTGCGAAGGCGTCCGGCATGATGGGCCTGACCGCCGAAATGCTGGGCAAGATGCACGGCATCACCCGGGAAGCCCAGGACCAGTTCGGCGTGCGTTCGCACCAGCTGGCCCACAAGGCCACCGTCGAAGGCAAGTTCAAGGACGAGATCATCCCGCTGCAGGGTTATGACGAGAACGGCTTCCTCAAGGTCTTCGACTACGACGAAACCATTCGTCCCGAGACCACCCTGGAAAGCCTGGCCAGCCTCAAGCCGGCATTCAATCCCAAGGGCGGTACCGTCACGGCGGGCACCTCGTCGCAGATCACCGATGGCGCCTCCTGCATGATCGTGATGTCCGCCCAGCGCGCTCAGGATCTCGGTATCCAGCCGATGGCGGTGGTTCGCGCCATGGCCGTGGCCGGTGTGGATCCGGCGATCATGGGCTACGGCCCGGTGCCCTCCACCCAGAAGGCCCTCAAGCGTGCCGGCCTGAGCATCGACGACATCGATTTCGTCGAGCTCAACGAAGCCTTCGCCGCCCAGGCCCTGCCTGTGCTGAAGGACCTCAAGCTGCTCGACAAGATGGAAGAGAAGGTCAACCTGCACGGTGGCGCCATCGCGCTGGGTCACCCCTTCGGTTGTTCCGGGGCGCGTATCTCCGGTACCCTGCTGAACGTGATGAAGCAGAACAACGGGACCTTCGGCGTGGCGACCATGTGCGTCGGCCTGGGGCAGGGTATCACCACGGTGTTCGAGCGCATCTGAGAATCCGCCAAAGGCTGCTGCGCGTCGGCTCTGCTGCGTTAAAAGCAGGCTCGAAATGCTCATTTACATCAGTAAACTGCGCTTTCTCGCCTGCTTTTGTGGGGGCGCCCAGCTCTTGCATAGCTCTAGCTCGCGAGCCCTTGAACGGATTCGCTGTAATGGTTGCACAACCGGGGCTTCTGCCCCGGTTTTTGTTTTTTGGTCCTGCGCCCAGGATGCAGGTCATTCGGGTTCGGTTCGCTGCCTGACATGCAGCCCGACCCTTTTTATCGAACGAAAAATATTTCCAGGAAATTGAATGATGTCGCTGCAGCCCGGTCTCTACCGTCATTACAAAGGCCCCGAGTACCGCGTGCTGGGTGTCGCCCGGCATTCCGAAACGGAAGAGGACGTCGTGGTCTATCAGGCGCTCTACGGTGACTACGGCCTGTGGGTGAGGCCGCTGGAGATGTTCCGGGGCGAGGTAGAACTGGACGGCAAGCGGGTTCCGCGCTTTGCTTTTATCGAGGGCGAGGCAAGCGTTTTGCGTCGTCCCTGAGGCGGTTCCAATAGACACTCGCCCTTGACCTTGCCTTGACCGCCACTATATATAGCGGGGCCAAAGTAGGGCGCAGGGTGCCGCTGGCCCCTCGAGTAACGGCGAGACCGCCGTCGGAAAAGCGGCGGCAGCAGAGTTTTTCCAGTGTTCGCTTTGTCGAGCGGGCGCTTTCACCATCGATGCGGAATGCGTCGAACCGATACACCCAACCGCTTTTCATGCACCCGCTCGCCTTTCAATTACCGCAATTCAGGAATTTTCCAATCCATGGGTAAATCGCTGGTCATCGTGGAATCCCCGGCCAAGGCCAAGACCATCAACAAGTACCTGGGTAACCAGTACGTGGTGAAGTCGAGCATCGGCCACATCCGCGACCTTCCCACCAGCGGTGGGGCGGCCGCCAAGGAACCTGCCAAGCGCGGCAAGGCCGCAGCCGCTGAAACCCCGGCCCTGTCGCCCAAGGAAAAGGCCAAGCGTCAGCTGTTCAACCGCATGGGGGTCGACCCGGAACACGGCTGGAAGGCCAAGTACGAGATCCTGCCCGGCAAGGAAAAAGTGGTCGAGGAGCTGCGTCGCCTGGCCAAGGAAGCCGACACCATCTATCTCGCGACTGACTTGGATAGAGAGGGGGAGGCCATCGCCTGGCACCTGCGCGAGTCCATCGGTGGCGATGACAGCCGCTACAAGCGCGTGGTGTTCAACGAAATCACCAAGAAGGCCATCCAGGAGGCGTTTGCCGCTCCGGGCGAGCTGGATATCAACCGGGTCAATGCCCAGCAGGCAAGACGCTTCCTCGACCGCGTGGTGGGCTACATGGTCTCGCCGCTGCTGTGGGCGAAGATCGCTCGCGGCCTGTCCGCCGGCCGTGTGCAGTCGGTTGCCGTGAAGCTGGTGGTCGAGCGCGAGAAAGAGATCCGTGCATTCGTGCCCGAGGAGTACTGGGAGGTACATGCCGACCTGGGCACCGTCAAAGGTGCCAACGTGCGCTTCGAAGTGGCCCGCGAGAACGGTGCTGCCTTCAAGCCGCTCAACGAAGCACAGGCCATGGCCGCGCTGGCGACCCTCAAGGCATCGAGCTACAGCATTGCCAAGCGTGAGGACAAGCCCACCAGCAGCAAGCCGTCGGCGCCGTTCATCACCTCCACGTTGCAGCAGGCCGCCAGCACGCGGCTGGGCTTCGGTGTGAAGAAGACCATGATGATGGCCCAGCGTCTCTACGAGGCGGGCTACATCACCTACATGCGTACCGACTCGACCAATCTGTCGGCTGACGCCATTGGCATGGTGCGCACCTTCATCGACGCTGAGTACGGCAATAAATACCTGCCGGAAAAGCCCAATCTCTACTCCAGCAAGGAGGGCGCCCAGGAGGCGCACGAAGCGATTCGTCCTTCCGACGTCAACCTGCGTCCGACCCAGCTGTCGGGCATGGAGCGCGACGCCGAGCGCCTGTACGAACTGATCTGGCGCCAATTCGTCGCCTGCCAGATGCTGCCGGCCGAATACCTGTCGACCACCGTGACGGTCAAGGCCGCCCAGTTCGAGCTGCGGGCCAAGGGCCGTATCCTCAAGTTCGATGGCTACACCCGGGCACTGCCGCAAATCAGCAAGCCGGGCGACGACGCCGTGCTGCCGGAGATGAAAGAAGGCGAGGCGCTCAAGCTGATCAAGCTCGATCCGAGCCAGCATTTCACCAAGCCGCCGGCGCGCTACTCCGAGGCCAGCCTGGTCAAGGAAATGGAAAAGCGCGGCATCGGTCGACCGTCCACCTATGCCGCGATCATCTCCACCATCCAGGATCGTGGCTACGTGGCGTTGCACAACCGCCGCTTCTATTCGGAAAAAATGGGCGACATCGTCACCGAGCGCCTTTCCGAGAGCTTCTCCGACCTGATGGACTATGGTTTCACGGCCGGCATGGAAGAGAACCTCGATGACGTCGCCCAGGGCGAGCGCGAGTGGAAACACCTGCTCGACGAGTTCTATGGCGACTTCAAGAAAAAGCTGGAAGTTGCGGCCGAAGGCGACAACGGCATGCGGGCCAATACCCCGACGCCGACCGATATTCCGTGCCGTGAATGTGGCCGGCACATGATGATCCGTACCGCTTCCACCGGCGTGTTCCTCGGCTGCTCGGGCTATGCCCTGCCGCCCAAGGAGCGCTGCAAGGCCACGGTCAACCTGGTGCCGGGTGATGAGATAGCCGCCGATGACGAGGGCGAGTCCGAATCCCGCGTGCTGCTCGGCAAGCACCGCTGCCCGATCTGCGCGACGGCCATGGACGCCTACCTGCTGGACGAAACGCGCAAGCTGCATATCTGCGGCAACAACCCGGATTGTGCGGGTTACGAAATCGAGCAGGGGCAGTTCCGCATCAAAGGCTACGAAGGGCCGAGCCTGGAGTGCGACAAGTGCGGCAGCCAGATGCAGCTCAAGACCGGGCGCTTCGGCAAGTTCTTCGGCTGCACCAACAGCGAATGCAAGAACACCCGCAAGCTGCTGCGTAGCGGTGAGCCCGCGCCACCCAAGATGGATGCGGTGAAGATGCCGGAGCTCAAGTGCGAGAAGGTCGATGACACTTACGTGCTGCGTGACGGCGCCTCGGGGTTGTTTCTGGCTGCCAGCCAGTTCCCGAAGAACCGCGAGACCCGTGCGCCGCTGGTGCTCGAGTTGATTCCGCACAAGGACGAGATCGATCCGAAGTATCACTTCCTGATCGATGCACCGGCCAAGGACCCCGAGGGTCGCGCTGCGGTCATCCGCTACAGCCGCAAGACCAAGGAGCAGTACGTGCAGACCGAGGTGGACGGCAAGCCCACAGGCTGGAAGGCGTTCTTCGACGGCGGCAAATGGAAGGTCGAGGACAAGCGTTGATCTGCGCCAGGCACGCTTTCGTGGAGCGTGCCTGGGGCTCTCTGGAGAGTGCATATGGCTGGCGAACTGTACACCCGCACCAATCAGAAGATTTTCTATGCCGGGCTCTCGCTGGAGTCCTGGCGCAAGGCCGAACAAGGCCGGGCGATGAACGCCCAGGCGCTGGTGCAGGCCGAGCGAGAGGCCACGCTGTTTCACCTGTACGGGGCGCTACTGGGCCTTTGTCATGAAATCGCCGGCTTCTATCGCTTGCCGGGCAGCAATGCCGCGCGTGCCGAGGTGGTGCTGGACCGCCGGAACCTGGAGGCTGCGCCGAGTCCCGAGTTGGCCGAGCTGGTGGAACTGTCCGAAAACCCGCACACCTGGCTTGGGCAACTGCTGGCTGCTCACGCTCAATTGTTCAAGCCGCCGCGTCCGCCACGGGAAGCCAAGGGCGACCCTGGCGCCACGGCTTTGATCGAGGCGCTGAGCCTGGACCAGGAGTTGCCGCTTCTCGCCTGGGAGACCTTGGAGAGTTGGCGGCAGGAACTCAAGTCGCTGGCGCAGCGTTTTCGCGTCGGCCTCAGCGAATGGTGAGCGTCAGACTTGCCGGTGATTGAACGTCCGTTCAGCACCTGGCAGTTTTTCGCCAAGCCATAGGGCCGAGCGACTGCTACACTACGCGGCCCTGTGTGGAGAATCCGAGTCATGCCTACTGCTTTCCTTGAAATCGTCGAACTGCCCGATGGGCGCATCGCCCTGCGTCGAGCCGATGATGAGGAAGCGCTGGTGGTGCTGGATTTCTCGGAAGATGCCAAGGCCTTTCTCCAGGGCCAGCACGTGGAAGTCGCCAAGGCGATGCTCAATGTCGGCGTGCAAATGGCCGGCAAAATGGCGGAAGGCGATTTCGATCAGGAAGACGAGCAGCCCCGCGTCCTGCATTGATTCGGTTTCCTACCGCGCGCCCTCAGGGGCGAGCAGGCAGAAAGTACACTCCAGTGTTGAGCATTTCTCTAACCTGCGGATCAACCCAGGCTGATGTTCAGGCTTTGTGCCTGACCGAGGTGCGCCGCCGCCTGCAGTTGCTGGCGGGCGTGCTGCTGTAGGGGATGCAGCCAGCTGACCACCGTATGGCTACGGCCAAGTTTCAAGGCTTCCTGAGCCAGTTGCAGGGCACTCTGGCCGCTGCGAGGCTGCAGCAGCAGAATCCGTTCGCGATTCAGGCCGGCATCGCGCAGCCAGCTCTGGGTCAGGCTGGCCGGTGGGGCGATCAGGGCCAGCCAGCGCTCGTCATCCTTCTCGCTCAATTCCCGCAGCATGGGCGCCAGCAGTGTCAGGCAGTGACCCGCAGCACCCCTCAGCGATACCTCGCTGAACGTGTTTTCCTGGACTATCGGTTCGGGCTCGACCACCGCGATGTTCGAGGCCAGAAAGGCATCGAACAGGGGGAGCTGGGTACGGCTCAGCGACTGAGGGAACTGCATAACGCCTCCATTAGCGGCGTATGACGCCGACACTCAAGCCTTCGATGATCAGCTCCTGTTCTTCCAGGTTCACTTCGATCGGGGCGAATTCAGGGTTTTCCGCCAATAACCAGACGGTATTGCCTTCGCGTTTGAAGCGCTTGACCGTCACCTCGTCGTCGAGGCGTGCGACCACCACCTGGCCGTTGCGCGCCTCGCTGGTGGTATGCACGGCAAGCAGATCACCGTCGATGATGCCGATGTCCTTCATGCTCATGCCGCGTACCCGGAGCAGGTAGTCGGCCTTCGGGCGGAAAAAATCCGGGTTGATCCGGCAGGCTTCCTCCATGTGCTGTTGGGCCAGAATAGGCGCGCCGGCAGCCACGCGACCGATCACCGGCAGGCCTTCTTCCTCGAGCTGATTGGGTTCGAAGCCGGGAATGCGAATGCCCCGGGAGGCGCCGGGCGTCATCTCGATGGCACCTTTGCGCGCCAGAGCCTTGAGGTGTTCCTCGGCGGCGTTCGGTGACTTGAAACCGAGCGCCTGGGCGATCTCTGCACGAGTCGGCGGGTAGCCGTTGTCTTCCAGGCACTGCTTGATGAAGGCGAGGATTTCCGCTTGGCGGGCCGTCAGTTTGATCATGGGAGGTTGGCTCTGTCTTTTTATACAGTGACTGGGATTATATACAGTAAGCGTCGCTTGGCAATCCACCGATGCGCGTTGCACCTCTGTTATTTGCCAGATGGCGAATAAACCTGTGGGCAGGCAGCTTGTGCGGGCAGGTTGCGCCAGGGGCTGCGACGCTATCGCCAAATGGTGACTGAGCATCCAGAATACGGCCTGCGTGACTTGACAGTCGCGCGGGCTGAAACGTATGTTTCAAACACTTGTTTGTCGGATGGATGTCATGGCGCAATCGGAAACCGTTGAACGTATTCTGGATGCCGCGGAGCAGTTGTTCGCGGAAAAGGGGTTCGCCGAGACGTCGTTGCGCCTGATCACCAGCAAGGCTGGAGTCAACCTTGCCGCAGTCAATTACCACTTCGGCTCCAAGAAGGCCTTGATACAGGCGGTCTTCTCGCGCTTTCTCGG
The DNA here is from genome assembly GCF_900100535.1 of Phytopseudomonas flavescens. Lineage (GTDB taxonomy): Bacteria > Pseudomonadota > Gammaproteobacteria > Pseudomonadales > Pseudomonadaceae > Aquipseudomonas > Aquipseudomonas flavescens. The sequence continues at coordinate 175,377 of NZ_FNDG01000001.1, read as the reverse complement.
GCCGTTCTGTGCCAGCCTCGAGCGCGAGCTGGACAAGCGCCAGGGCAAGCCGGGCGTCACCTTCAGCCTCGAGGAACTGCTCGAACTGCTGGTCGAACAGACGCTGTCCGTGAAGCCGCGCAGCGGTAACGATCTGTCGATCTTCATGCGCCTGCTCGGGCTGGCGTTCAGCCAGAGCCAGGGCCATCTGCGCAAATACCTCGAAGAAGTCTACGGCAAGGTGTTCCGTCGCTACATGCTGCTGGTGCACGAGGCCGCGCCGGGCATTCCGCCGCTGGAACTGTTCTGGCGGGTGCACTTCATGCTGGGCGCCGCGGCGTTCAGCATGTCCGGCATCAAGGCACTGCGCGCCATGGCCGAGAGCGACTTCGGCGTGGATACCTCCATCGAGCAGGTCATGCGCCTGATGGTGCCGTTTCTGGCCGCAGGCATGCGTTCCGCAAGTGGCGTGACCGACGAGCGCCTGGCGGCCGCGCAGATCATCCCGCGCAGCAAGGGCGCGGCCATCGGCAAGGGCTGACCGCGCCCGGCTTGCGGGGGGCTCGTCGCTGCCCCTAAGCTACCGCCCTTGTCAGCTGCGGTTTCCTGCATTGCCCGGCTCGGCAGAGCCACCAGCCAATCGCTGCGGCTGTCGGGCGACTGTCCCATGGCCGCGCGCATACTGTAATTGTGCAGCTGCTGCAAACCTTCCCCCGGTGTGCGCTCGGTGCGTGGCACCGGTCGATGAAGCGCCTCGCTCCAGTCGAGCGAGGCGGCCACTCAAGTAAGGATTACCCGTTGTGACTACCCCCCTGTATGGCTCCCTGATGGTGGATATCGCCGGTACCTGGCTGACTGCCGAAGACCGGCAGTTGTTGCGTCAGCCCGAGGTCGGCGGCCTGATCATCTTCGCCCGCAATATCGAGAATCCGCGTCAGGTGCGCGAGCTGTCGCAGGCCATCCGTGCGCTACGCCCGGATCTGCTGCTCGCCGTGGACCAGGAGGGTGGCCGCGTGCAGCGTCTGCGGGAGGGCTTCGTGCGCTTGCCGGCGATGCGTACCATTGCCGGCTGCGCCGATGCGGAAAACCTGGCGATGCAGTGCGGCTGGCTGATGGCCACCGAAGTCCTGGCGGTGGGCCTGGATCTGAGTTTCGCTCCGGTACTGGACCTCGATCACCAGCGTAGCGCTGTGGTCGGGCACCGTGCCTTCGAGGGTGACTCCGAGCGTGCCACTCAGTTGGCTGGCGCCTTCATCCGCGGCATGGCGGAGGCGGGCATGGCCGCGACCGGCAAGCACTTTCCCGGCCATGGCTGGGCCGAGGCCGACTCCCATGTGGCCATCCCAACCGACGAACGCAGCCTGGATGAAATCCGCCAGAACGACCTGCGACCCTTCGCGGCCCTGAGTCGTGACCTGGCGGCAGTGATGCCGGCCCACGTCATCTATCCGCAGGTTGACAGCCAGCCAGCCGGTTTTTCGCGGCGCTGGCTGCAGGACATCCTGCGTGGTGAACTGGCCTTTCAGGGCGTGATCTTCAGCGATGACCTGTCGATGGCCGGCGCCCATGTGGTTGGCGATGCCGCCAGCCGTATCGAGGCAGCGCTGACGGCCGGGTGTGACATGGGGCTGGTGTGCAATGATCGTGCGGCCGCCGAGTTGGCGCTTTCGGCAGCGCAGCGCCTACGGGTCGTGGCACCAAAGGGCTTGGCACGCATGCGCCGTCGCGCTTTCCCCGGTGTCGACTATCGTCAGAATCCACGCTGGGCGCAGGCGCTTTTGGCGTTGCGAGCAGCGCAGTTGGTGGAGTGAGCCGAGAGCGTTCGTCTCGTTTTATCGGGCTGACTGCAAAGAGGCGGAAGCAGCCGTAGGGTGGATCGGGGCGCGTAGCTGACGCTCTTTTCATCCACCATCGCGATCGCAGAGCGGTGGACGGATGAAGCGTCGTCCACCCTACAAATGACCGCTACGCCTTGTAGCGGCCGTTATACGGCAATAAGCAGGCTCCGGCGTACGCTTCGCTCGGGCCAGGCCGCATGCAATCAGGGCCGCTTGTGCGGCCCTGATTGCTTCAGCTTTTCACCGTGGCCAGCAAACGCTCGAGTAACGCTTCCAGCGTATTGAAGCGTTCTTCCGCCCGCTCCATGGGGATGGAGAAGCGGAACAGCGTGGCGCCTTCGAACTTGTAGCGGTTCGGCGCGCTCTGGATCAGTTTGATCAGCGTCAACGGATCCACCGGTGTTTCCGCGGCGAACTCGATGCGTCCGCCCTGCGGCCCGGCGTCGATCTTCTTGATGCCCAGGCGCTCGGCCTGCAGCTTGAGCAGGGTCAGGCGCACCAAGTGCTTGGCTGGCTCCGGGAGCAGGCCGAAGCGATCGATCATTTCCACCTGCAGTTCTTTGAGGCCGTCTTCGTCGACGGCGTTGGCGATGCGTTTGTAGAGGATGAGGCGGGCGTGCACGTCCGGCAGGTAATCCTCGGGAATCAGTGCCGGCACGCGCAGGTTGATTTCCGGCCCGCCGCCCAGTGGCTGGTCGAGGTTGGGCTGTTCGCCCTTGCGGATCGACTTGACCGCGCGCTCGAGCATTTCCATGTACAGGGTGAAGCCCACGGCCTGGATCTGCCCGCTCTGGCCGTCGCCAAGCAACTCGCCCGCGCCACGGATTTCCAGGTCATGGGTGGCGAGCACGAAGCCGGCACCGAGATCCTGGGCGTTGGCGATGGCTTCGAGACGCTTCTGCGCGTCGTCGGTCATCTGCTTGCGCGGCGGGGTCAGCAGGTAGGCATAGGCCTGGTGGTGGCTGCGCCCGACGCGGCCGCGTAGCTGGTGCAACTGGGCCAGGCCGAACTTGTCGGCACGCTCGATGATGATGGTGTTGGCGCTGGGCACGTCGATGCCGGTCTCGATGATGGTCGAGGCGATCAGCACGTTGAAGCGCTTGTGGTAGAAGTCGCCCATCACCTGTTCCAGCTCGCGCTCGTGCATCTGCCCGTGGCCGATGCCGATGCGCGCCTCGGGTACCAGCTCGGCGAGGTCCGCGGCGCACTTTTCGATGCTCTTCACGTCGTTGTGCAGGTAGTACACCTGGCCGCCGCGCAACAACTCGCGCAGCAGCGCCTCCTTGATGGTCGGCTTGTTCTGCTCCATGACGAAGGTGCGCACCGAGAGGCGGCGGGCAGGGGGCGTGGCGATGATCGACAGGTCGCGCATGCCGGAGACCGCCATGTTCAGGGTGCGCGGAATCGGCGTGGCGGTGAGGGTGAGAATGTCCACCTCGCTGCGCAGCGCCTTGAGGACTTCCTTCTGGCGCACGCCGAAACGGTGTTCTTCGTCGATGATCACCAGGCCCAGGTTCTTGATCTTGACGTCATCCTGCAGCAGCTTGTGGGTGCCGATGATAATGTCGATCTTGCCTTCGGCGAGCTGCTCGATGGCCGCGTTGACTTCCTTGGCACTCTTGAAGCGGCTCATCACCTCGACGGTTACCGGCCAGTCGGCGAAACGGTCGCGGAAGCTGTTGTAGTGTTGCTGGGCGAGCAGGGTGGTGGGCACCAGGATCGCCACCTGGCGACCACCATGCACGGCGATGAAGGCGGCGCGCATGGCCACCTCGGTCTTGCCGAAGCCGACGTCGCCGCAGACCAGGCGATCCATCGGTTTGGCGGCGAGCATGTCGTCGCGCACCGCTTCGATGGCGCTCTGCTGATCCGGCGTCTCCTCGAACGGGAAGCCGGCGCTGAAGGTTTCGTAGTCCGCTTTGGGATCAACGAAGGCGTGGCCTTCCCGGGCGGCCCGGCGGGCGTAGATGTCGAGCAGTTCGGCAGCGACGTCGCGGACCTGCTCGGCGGCCTTGCGCTTGGCCTTCTGCCAGACTTCCGAGCCGAGGCGGTGCAGCGGCGCCAGGGCATCGTCGCTGCCGGTGTAGCGGGCGATCAGGTGCAGGCTGGCGACCGGCACGTAGAGCTTGGCTTCCTCGGCGTACATCAGGGCGAGGAACTCCGCGGCCTGGCCATCGAACTCCATGGTCACCAGGCCCAGGTAACGGCCCACGCCATGATCGATATGCACCACCGGCGCGCCTTCGCGCAGCTCGGTAAGGTTCTTGATGACGTTGTCGCCGCCGTCGCGGGTCTTTTCACGACGCCGGCGCTGCATGACGCGCTGGCCGAACAGCGGGCTTTCCGCGATCAGCGCGATGTTTTCGAGCTGCAGACCTTCGTCGAGGGGCGCGATGGTGATGCCCAGGCGCTCCTTGCTCGCGCAGAACTGTGGCCAGCCATCGACTTCCCTGGGTTTGAGCTTCAGGCGCGCCAGCAGCTCGAGCAGCACTTCACGGCGCCCGGCGGATTCCGCGCAGAACAGCACGCGGCCCGGGTATTGATCGATGAAGCGTCGCAGCGTGGCCAGCGGCTCGCTGGTTTTCGCCTGGATCGCCAGATCGGGCAGGGCGCTGGCTTCGAAGCGCGTGCGGCCGACGCCCGGCTCGATGTCGTCGGCGCTGACCACCACGCGAGGCCAGTCCTTCAGGCGCGCGAAGCAGTCCTCGACCGGCAGGAAGATATCCGCCGGCGGCAGCAGCGGACGCTCGGGATCGACGCGACGTTCGTCATAGCGGTTGCGCGCGTCGGTCCAGAACTGCTCGGCGGCCTTTTCGATACCGGGCAGCGAGAACACCTGGGTGTCCTGGGGCAGGTAGTCGAAGAGGGTGGCGGTTTCTTCGAAGAACAGCGGCAGGTAGTACTCGATACCGGCCGGGGTAATGCCGGTAGAGAGATCCTGATAGATCGGGCAGCGCCGGAAGTCGACGTCGAAGCGCTCGCGGAAGCGCCCGCGGAAATCGGTGACGGCCTTTTTCTCCAGGGGAAACTCGCGGGCCGGCAGCAGCTTGATCGACTCGACCTTGTCGACGGAACGCTGGGTTTCCGGGTCGAAGGTGCGCAGGGTTTCGATCTCGTCATCGAACAGGTCGATACGAAATGGCTGCTTGCTGCCCATGGGGAACAGGTCGATCAGCGCGCCGCGCACGGCGAATTCGCCATGCTCGTAGACGGTATCCACGCAGCGATAGCCGGAAGCTTCCAGGCGCGAACGCATGTCGTTGACATCGATACGTTGGCCGACGTCCAGCACCAGGCTGCTGCCCAGCAGGAAACGGGTCGGTGCCAGGCGGTGCAGGGCCGTGGTGATGGGCACGACCAGTACGCCGTGCTTCAGCTCGGGCAGGCGATACAGCGCCGAAATGCGCTGGGAGATGATGTCCTGGTGTGGCGAAAACAGGTCGTAGGGCAGGGTTTCCCAGTCAGGGAAATGCAGCACCGGCAACCCGGGGGCGAAAAAGCTCAGTTCCTGTTCCAGGCGCTCGGCGCTCTGGCTATCGGCAGTGAGCAGCAGGGTGAAGCGCTTCGCGGCGCTGGCCGCTTCGGCGATGGCCAGGCTCAGTGCGGCACCGGGCAGGTTGCCCCAGTGTTGTTTACCGGCGGTGGCCGGCAAGGACGGCAGACGCAGTACAGGCACGGGTGGCTCGCGATGGGTAACGATTTGGCCCCCGATTGTAACTATCCGCGAGGATGGCTGTCAGTGTTTCGACCGCTGCAGATTGCCGAGCAATCTGTGTGTCGTCATAATGTAGCCCTTTTTTTCAGCCCCTACATGTGGAAGGTATTGCCGTGACTCAGAAGCCCGACCAGTGTCTTGGTGAATGGATTGACCGTGAAGCCCTCGCCGAGGCGATGATTCCGCTGATTGGTCAGCTGTACCGCAACAACAATGTGGTGCTGTCGATCCACGGCCGCACGCTGATCAACCGTTCGGTGATCGAGATTCTCAAGGCGCACCGTTTTGCCCGTCACCGCCAGGCTGACGAGAATGGCCTGGCCGTTCATGATTCCTATGCCGTGCTCAAGGCCATGAGCGAGCTCAAGCTGGGTGCCGCCTCCGTCGACCTGGGCAAGATGATCGGCAAGTTCAAGGCCGAAGGCCAGGGCCGCAGCATCGAGCAGTTCGTCGCCGACGAACTGGCCGACGTGGCCAACCAGCAGAACGCCGCGCCGCGCAAAGGCACCGATGTCGTGCTGTATGGCTTCGGTCGTATCGGCCGCCTGCTGGCACGCATCCTGATCGAGCACACCGGCGGTGGCGATGGCCTGCGTCTGCGCGCCATCGTCGTGCGCAAGGGTGCCGAGAATGACCTGGTCAAGCGCGCCAGCCTGCTGCGCCGCGACTCGGTGCATGGCAAGTTCGATGGCACCATCACCATCGACGAAGAAAACAGCACCCTGACCGCCAATGGCAACCTGATCCAGGTGATCTATGCCAAGGATCCGTCGGCCATCGACTACACCCAGTACGGCATCAAGGATGCGCTGCTGGTCGACAACACTGGCGTGTGGCGTGATGCCGAGGGCCTGGGCCAGCACCTCAAGTGCCCGGGTATCGACCGCGTCGTACTGACCGCTCCGGGCAAGGGTGCCCTGAAGAACATCGTGCATGGCATCAACCACGGCGAAATCACCGCCGAGGACAAGATCGTCTCGGCCGCTTCCTGTACCACCAACGCCATCGTGCCGGTGCTCAAGGCCGTCAATGACAAGTACGGCATCGTCAATGGCCATGTCGAAACCGTTCACTCCTACACCAACGATCAGAACCTGATCGACAACTTCCACAAGGGCAGCCGTCGTGGTCGCAGTGCTGCGCTTAACATGGTCATCACTGAAACCGGTGCGGCCACTGCTGCCGCCAAGGCGCTGCCGGTGCTCAAGGGCAAGCTGACCGGCAACGCGATCCGCGTTCCGACGCCGAACGTGTCCATGGCCATTCTCAACCTGAACCTCGAGAAGGCCACCAGCCGCGAAGAAATCAACGAGTACCTGCGCCAGATGGCGATGCACTCCGACCTGCAGAAGCAGATCGATTTCGTCAGCTCCCAGGAAGTGGTGTCCACCGACTTCGTTGGCTCGCGTCATGCCGGTGTGGTCGATGCCGAAGCCACCATCGCCAACGACAACCGCGTCGTGCTCTACGTATGGTATGACAACGAGTTCGGCTACAGCTGCCAGGTTGTCCGCGTGATGGAAGACATGGCCGGTGTCAATCCGCCTGCATTCCCGCGCTGATCGCCAGTCGTTCGACTGGACATGACAATGGGAGCCTTCGGGCTCCCATTTTTTTGCCCTGCTTTTGTTGTTCCGCGGGTGCTTTCAGGCTTGTTTCCGTGGCCCGTTATCAGCGGGCTGGAGCCTGCGTGACAGATCCGCAATCATCGCGATGGCAAGTGCCGGGCTTTGCCCCATGACAGCCACGACTGCCGGTTTTTCATGGATCCTGTCGGGTGTCCGTGGCCTCTGCGCTTATCGCTCTTGTCGCGTCCTGTAACGGAAAACCTAAAAAGAGCAAGCGCTTGGGTGGCGTCCGGTTGTCGCACAACTTTATAATCACGACGATTTCTTACCTGCGTTCGACGTCGTTCCACGGCAATAGTGATATTGGCGTGCGTGGTGCTATTCGATTGGCGTTTGTCGGGCGTAATCCAAAATTTATAAGCTCAGTGGTTAGGCAGACCTATGATCAAAATAAAACGTGGGCTGGATTTGCCCATAACAGGCGCGCCGGCTCAGCAGATCGAAGCATCCAGGCCGGTGCGCAGCGTCGCTGTCATAGGCTTCGATTATCACGGTATGAAACCCACCATGTCCGTTCAGGTGGGGGACCGGGTCAAGCTGGGCCAGATTCTCTTTTCCGACAAACGATCCGAAGGCATCCATTACACCGCCCCTGGCGCCGGTGTGGTCAGCGCCATTCACCGGGGTGAAAAGCGGGTGCTGCAATCGGTGGTCATCGACCTCGACGGTGATGAACAGGAAACCTTCGCGCAGTACCCGCAGGCGCAGCTCGATACGCTCGACGGATCGCTGGTTCGCGAGAATCTGCAGCGCTCCGGCCTGTGGACGGCGCTGCGCACGCGGCCGTTCAGCAAGGTGCCGGCCATCGATGCGCTACCGAGCTCGATCTTCGTCAGCGCTATCGACACCCAGCCATTGGCGGCCGACCCTGCCTTGATCATCGCCGACCACGCCGCCGATTTCGAAAATGGCCTCAAGGTGCTGGCCCGTCTGGGCCAGGTGTTCCTCTGCAAGGCGCCAGGTGTGAGCCTTCCCGGTGAAAAAACCGAGGGCGTACGCAGCCAGGCGTTCGCCGGCCCGCACCCGGCGGGCCTGCCGGGTACCCATATCCATTTCCTCGATCCAGTCAGCGCCAGCAAGAGCGTCTGGACGATCAACTACCAGGACGTGATCGCCGTCGGCAAGCTGTTCATCACTGGCCAGCTGTGGGTCGAGCGCGTCGTCGCCCTGGGCGGCCCGGTGGTCGAGCGCCCGCGTCTGCTGCGCACCCGCCTGGGCGCCAACCTCGATGAGCTGACCGCGGGTGAACTCGCCGCTGGTGAGAATCGGGTCGTTTCCGGCTCCGTGCTGGGTGGGCGTACGTCCCGTGGCTCCTGTTCCTACCTGGGTCGCTACCATCTGCAGGTGTCCTGCCTGGCCGAGGGAAATGACCGCGAGATGCTGCACTACCTGCGTGCCGGGGTGAACAAGCACTCGATCCTCAATATCTTCGTATCCAAGCTCAACGCCGCAAAACGTTTCGCGTTTTCGACCACCACCAATGGCAGCCCGCGTGCCATGGTGCCGGTCGGCAACTACGAAGAGGTGATGCCGCTGGACATTCTGCCAACGCAGTTGCTGCGTTCGCTGATCGTCGGCGACACCGAGATGGCCCAGCAGCTGGGCTGCCTGGAACTCGACGAGGAAGACCTGGCGCTGTGCACCTACGTGTGTGCCGGCAAATACGAATACGGTCCGATCCTGCGGGATAGTCTGGCCCTCATCGAGAAGGAGGGTTGACCCGTGAGCGTGCGTGAATTCCTCGACAAGATCGAACACAACTTCGAAAAAGGCGGCAAGTACGAGAAGTGGTACGCCCTCTATGAGGCCGTGGACACCTTCTTCTATCGTCCTGCCAGCGTCACCAAAACCACCGCCCATGTGCGTGACGGCATCGACCTCAAGCGCATGATGATCACCGTGTGGGCCTGTACCTTCCCGGCGATGTTCTTCGGCATGTGGAACACCGGCTACCAGGCCAACTTGGTCTACGCGCAGAGCCCGGAACTGCTCGCCGCTCAGGACGGCTGGCGCTTCGCGCTGATCGGTGCACTGGGCGGCTTCGACCCGGGCAGCCTGTGGGACAACTTCATCCAGGGGGCGGCGTACTTCCTGCCCGTGTACCTCACGGCGTTTATCGTCGGGGGCTTCTGGGAAGTGCTGTTCGCCTCGATCCGTCGCCATGAAGTGAACGAAGGCTTCTTCGTGACTTCGGTGCTGTTCGCGCTGATCCTGCCGCCGAGCATTCCGCTCTGGCAGGTGGCGCTGGGCATCAGCTTCGGTGTGGTCATCGGCAAGGAAGTGTTCGGAGGTACCGGCAAAAACTTCCTCAACCCGGCTCTGGTCGGTCGTGCCTTTCTGTTCTTCGCTTATCCGGCGCAAATCTCCGGTGATGGCGTATGGACGGCCGTGGACGGCTACGCGGGTGCTACCGCGCTGACCGCTATCGCGGACGGCGGGGTGAATGGTCTGGTCAACGACGGCCTGACCTGGACCCACGCGTTCATCGGTCTGATGCCGGGCTCCATCGGCGAGACCGGTACCCTGGCGATCCTGCTCGGTGGCGCCGTGCTGCTGATCACCAAGATCGCCTCCTGGCGCATCGTCACCGGGGTCATGCTCGGCATGATCGCCACCGCCACGCTGTTCAACGCTATCGCCTCGGAAAGCAATCCGCTGTTCGCCATGCCCTGGTACTGGCACCTGGTCACCGGCGGCTTCGCCTTCGGCATGATCTTCATGGCCACCGACCCGGTGTCGGCGTCCATGACCAATACCGGCAAGTGGATCTTCGGCATCCTCATCGGCCTGCTGGTGACCATCATCCGTGTGGTCAACCCGGCGTTCCCGGAAGGCATGATGCTGGCGATCCTGTTCGGCAACCTGTGTGCGCCCCTGATCGACCACTACGTGGTGCGGGCCAACATCAAGCGGAGGCTGACGCGTAATGTCTAAGATCAAAGAAACCCCGGCACGTACGCTGGTCGTGACCCTGGTGATGTGCCTGGTGTGCTCGATCGCGGTATCGGCCGCGGCACTGATCCTGCGTCCGACCCAGCAGGAAAATGCGCTGGTCGACCGCCAGCGCGCGGTGCTGGTGATCGCCGAGCTGTGGCAGCCGGGCATGTCCAGCGATGAGGTGCGGGAAGTGTTCTCCTCCCGCGTCACCCCACGCCTGGTCGATCTGCGCACCGGTGAGTACAGCGATGCCTTCGACCCGCATACCTTCGACCAGAACAAGTCGATCGCCGATGCATCCCTGTCCAGCCCGATTGCGGAAGAGCGCGACATCGCCTCGATTCGTCGTCGGGAGCACTACGCGGTGGTCTACCAGATCGAGCATGACGGGCAGATGGGGCGCCTGATCCTGCCGGTCCGTGGCTACGGCCTGTGGTCGACCATGTATGGTTTCGTGGCACTGCAGAGCGACCTGGAAACCGTCGCCGGCCTGGGCTTCTACCAGCATGGCGAAACCCCGGGGCTGGGGGGAGAGATCGACAACCCCAACTGGCAGGCCAGGTGGGTCGGCAAGAAGGTCTACCAGAATGGTGAACCGGCTCTGCGGGTGATCAAGGGCAGCGTCAATCCCGACAGCGCGCAGGCCGATTATCAGGTCGACGCCATCGCTGGCGCGACGCTGACCGCCAACGGGGTGACCCACATGATTCACTTCTGGCTTGGTGAGGACGGCTTCGGCCCGTTCATCAAGAAGCTCGGCGCAGGGGAGGCTTGATCCATGTCCAAATCCACCATGAAAGAGCTGCTGCTCGATCCGATTCTCAACAAGAACCCGATCGGTCTGCAGATCCTCGGCATCTGCTCGGCGCTGGCGGTCACGTCCAGCCTCAGCACGGCGCTGGTGCTGTCCATCGCGCTGACCGTGACCACGGCGTTTTCCAGCTTCTTCATCTCGATGGTGCGCCACCAGATTCCGGGCTCCATCCGCATGATCGCCCAGGTGGTGATCATCGCGTCCCTGGTGATCGTCATCGACCAGTTCCTCAAGGCCTATGCCTACAGCCTGAGCCAGCGGCTGTCGGTGTTCGTCGGCCTGATCATCACCAACTGCATCGTCATGGGTCGCGCCGAAGCCTTCGCCATGTCCAACCCGCCGGTGGCGTCGTTCGTCGACGGCCTGGGCAATGGGCTGGGTTACAGCGCCATGCTGGTGGCGCTGGGTATCGTGCGCGAGCTGTTCGGTGCCGGTTCGCTGATGGGCGTACAGATCCTGCACACGGTCAACAACGGCGGCTGGTACCAGCCCAACGGCTTGCTGCTGCTGCCACCGTCGGCGTTCTTCCTGATCGGCCTGTTCATCTGGGCACTGCGCAGCTTCAAGACCGAGCAGGTCGAGAAGGTCGAGTACCGCATGGCGCCCCAGGTGAAGAACGAGGAGGCCTACTAAATGGAGCATTACATCAGCCTGTTCGTCCGTGCGGTGTTCATCGAGAACATGGCCCTGGCGTTCTTCCTGGGCATGTGTACCTTCCTGGCGATTTCCAAGAAGGTCGAAACCTCGTTGATGCTGGGTCTGACGGTGATCGTGGTGATGATCATCACCGTGCCGCTGAACAACCTGCTCTACGTCTACCTGCTCAAGGATGGCGCGCTGGCCTGGGCCGGCCTGCCGGAAGTCGACCTGAGCTTCCTCGGGCTGATCTGCTACATCGGCCTGATCGCCGCCGTGGTGCAGATCATGGAGATGGTGCTCGACAAGTACCTGCCGGCGCTCTACAACGCGCTGGGCATCTTCCTGCCGCTGATCACCGTGCACTGCGCCATCTTCGGCGGCACGCTGTTCATGGTCGAGCGTGACTACAACTTCACCGAGAGCGTGGTCTACGGTGCCGGTGCCGGTGTCTCCTGGGCCCTGGCCATCGTGCTGCTGGCGGCGATCCGCGAGAAACTCAAGTACAGCGATCCACCTGCCGGTCTGCGCGGGCTGGGGCTGACCTTCATCACCGTTGGCCTGATGTCGCTGGGCTTCATGTCGTTCTCCGGCGTACAGCTGTAAGGAGTTGCCAATGGCATTCGAGATTCTAGTAGCCGTCTCCATGTTCACCGTGGTGATCATCCTCCTCGTGGCGGTGATCCTCATGGCACGTGCGCGCCTGGTTTCCGCCGGCGACGTGAACATCGAGATCAACGGCGAGCGCACCATCACCGTCCCGGCCGGCGGCAAGCTGCTGCAGACCCTGGCCGAGAACGAGATCTTCCTGTCGTCCGCCTGTGGCGGCGGCGGTACCTGCGCACAGTGCAAATGCATCGTGGAAAGCGGCGGCGGCGAGATGCTGTCCACCGAGGAGTCGCATTTCAACAAGCGTGAAGCCCGTGACGGCTGGCGCCTGTCCTGCCAGACCCCGGTCAAGCAGGACATGAAGATCGAAGTGCCCGAAGAAGTCTTCGGCGTGAAGAAGTGGGAGTGCACGGTGGAGTCCAACCCCAACGTCGCCACCTTCATCAAGGAGCTGACCCTCAGGCTGCCGGAAGGCGAGAGCGTCGACTTCCGCGCCGGTGGCTACGTGCAGCTGGAGTGCCCACCGCACACCGTGCAGTACAAGGACTTCGACATCCAGGAGGAGTACCGCGGCGACTGGGACAGATTCAACCAGTGGAAGTACGTGTCCAAGGTCGACGAGACGGTGATCCGTGCCTACTCCATGGCCAACTACCCCGAAGAAGTCGGTCTGGTGAAGTTCAATATTCGCATCGCTTCGCCGCCTCCGGGCAAGGACCACCTGCCGCCAGGCCAGATGTCTTCCTGGGTGTTCAGCCTCAAGCCCGGTGACAAGGTCACGGTGTACGGTCCGTTCGGAGAGTTCTTCGCCAAGGACACCGATGCCGAGATGGTCTTCATCGGCGGGGGGGCCGGCATGGCGCCCATGCGTTCGCACATCTTCGACCAGCTCAAACGTTTGAAGTCCACCCGCAAGATCAGCTTCTGGTACGGCGCGCGCTCGATGCGCGAGGCTTTCTATACCGAGGAGTACGACCAGCTGCAGGCGGAGAATCCGAACTTCGAATGGCACCTGGCGCTGTCCGATCCGCAGCCGGAGGACAACTGGACCGGTCTCAAGGGCTTCATCCACAACGTGCTGTACGAGAACTACCTCAAGGACCACCCGGCACCCGAAGACTGCGAGTTCTACATGTGCGGCCCGCCCATGATGAACGCCGCGGTGATCAAGATGCTCACCGACCTGGGTGTCGAACAGGACAACATCCTGCTCGACGACTTCGGCGGATGATGCCACTGCCCGCGCTGCTGCAGCCCGCCCTTGTTGTGGCCTTGGCTGCTACGCTCGTGGGCTGCGGCTTTTCCGAGCGTGTCGAAGAGTTCGGCGGCCCCGCCCAGGGCAGTACCTATTCGGTCAAGTACGTGAGCACGGCATCCGTTCCCGACAAGGCGGCGCTCAAGGCCGAGGTCGAGGCGATCTTTGCCGAGGTGGACGAACAGGTGTCCACCTACCGTGACGACTCGCTGATCGAGCAGTTCAACCGCGCGCCGGCGGGCACCTGCATGCCCATGCCGGAAGGTGTGTTGCAACTGGTGCGCACCGGCGACGAGCTGCACCGTGACAGTGGCGGAGCGTTCGACCTGACCCTGGAGCCATTGCTCGACCTGTGGGGCTTCGGCCCGCGTGGTAATGGCGAGCGTCAGATTCCGGACGCCGGGGCCTTGAAAGAGGTGCGCGGGCGTATCGGCCAGGCGCATCTGCATATCGAGGGTGATCGCCTGTGCAAGGATCTCGACCTGCAGGTCGACTTCAACAGCATCGCTGCCGGCTATACCGTCGATCGAATCATCGAGCGTCTGGTCGGGCTGGGCGTGCGCAGTTACCTGGTGGAGGCCACCGGCGAGCTCAAGGCAGTAGGGCGCAAGCCCGATGGCCAGCCCTGGCGCATCGCCCTGGAGGCGCCCCGTGACGATCAGCGGGCCATCCAGCGCGTCATCGAGTTGGATGGCTACGGCATTTCCACCTCGGGTGATTACCGCAATTATTTCGAAGAGCAGGGCGTGCGTTATTCCCACACCCTCGATCCACAGACCGCTGCGCCGATTCAGCACCGGCTGGCGGCGGTCACCGTGGCGGCCCCTACTACGCTGATGGCCGACGGGCTGTCCACCGTGCTGCTGGTGCTCGGCCCCGAGAAGGGCTACGACTACGCGCAGCGCCAGGGCATCGCGGCGTTTTTCGTCACCCGTGAGGGAGACGGTTTCGTCACACGCAGTACCGCCACGTTCGAGCAGCTTTTCGCTGCGGGAGGCAAGCAATGACATTCGTAATGGTTTTTCTGATCATGCTCACCGTCGTCGGCCTGATGGCCGTGGGGGTGATCATGGGCCGCAAGCCCATCGCCGGCTCCTGCGGCGGCATCGCCAACCTGGGGATCGAGAAGAAATGCTCGATCTGCGGCGACGACCGCGAGAAGTGCGTGGAGGTGACGCGCGAGGCCGAGGGTGATGGCGAATCCGGCGTGCAAACCTACGACGCCAGCAAGCGCTGATCGCCATTTGCGGTCTGGCCCGGTAGGCTATGCGTTGTTGCGAAATGTTGCGTGCCAGGCCAGTTGTCGGGCCTGGTTCTGCCGAGGACGTGGCATAAGCGTTCCGGCGTGATCTGAGGAGAGAACATGGCGGTCTACAACTACGATGTCGTTGTATTGGGTTCCGGCCCGGCGGGGGAAGGGGCGGCGATGAACGCGGCCAAGGCCGGTCGCAAGGTGGCGGTGGTCGACGACCGCCGTGAAGTCGGCGGCAACTGCACCCACCTGGGCACCATTCCGTCCAAGGCGCTGCGCCATTCGGTGCGGCAGATCATGCAGTTCAACACCAATCCCATGTTCCGGCAGATCGGCGAGCCGCGCTGGTTCTCCTTTCCCGACGTGCTGAAAAGCGCCGAGCGGGTAATCGCCAAGCAGGTCACCTCGCGAACCGGCTACTACGCCCGCAACCGCATCGACGTGTTCTTCGGCACCGGCAGTTTCGCCGACGACCAGACCATCGAAGTGGTGTGCCCCAACGGCGTGCTGGAAACCCTGTCGGCCAAGCAGGTGATCATCGCCACCGGTTCGCGCCCCTATCGCCCGGCGGATATCGACTTCAACCATCCGCGCGTCTACGACAGCGACACCATCCTCACCCTCAGCCATACGCCACGCCGGCTGATCATCTACGGCGCCGGAGTGATCGGTAGCGAGTACGCGTCGATCTTCAGCGGCCTGGGCGTGCTGGTCGACCTGATCGACAACCGTGACCAGTTGCTCAGCTTCCTGGACTCGGAAATCTCCGATGCCCTGAGCTACCACCTGCGCACCAACAACGTGCTGATTCGCCACAACGAGGAGTACGAGCGCATCGAGGGGCTGGACAACGGTGTGATCCTGCACCTCAAGTCCGGCAAGAAGATCAAGGCCGATGCCTTGCTGTGGTGCAACGGGCGTACCGGCAACACCGACAAGCTGGGCCTGGAAAACATCGGCATCAAGGTCAACAGCCGTGGCCAGGTGCAGGTCGACGAGCATTACCGCAGCGAAGTCGACAACATCTACGCTGCCGGTGACGTGATCGGCTGGCCAAGCCTGGCCAGTGCCGCGGCCGACCAGGGTCGTTCCGCGGCCGGCAGCATCGTCGACAACGGCAGCTGGCGGATCGTCGATGACATTCCCACCGGTATCTATACCATTCCCGAGATCAGTTCGATCGGCAAGAACGAGCACGAGCTGACCAAGGCGCAGGTGCCGTACGAAGTGGGCAAGGCGTTCTTCAAGAGCATGGCCCGCGCGCAGATCTCCCACGAGCCGGTGGGCATGCTGAAGATCCTCTTCCACCGCGAAACCCTGGAAGTGCTCGGCGTGCACTGCTTCGGCTACCAGGCTTCGGAGATCGTGCACATCGGCCAGGCGATCATGAACCAGAAGGGCGAGGCGAATACCCTGAAGTATTTCGTCAACACCACCTTCAACTACCCGACCATGGCGGAGGCCTACCGGGTGGCGGCGTTCGACGGGCTCAACCGGCTTTTTTGAGCGGCTCCGGCCGGCGGCCTGAGCCGGTCGGGGATCCTTTCGCCGACTCCCGCGACTGGCGCTGGCCAAACCGCGAGAGCGTCTGAGCAGGCCCGAAAACCGATCCCTTGTGGGTCGGTTTTTTTATGGGCTCATCACGTGTCGGTTCTTATAATGCGCTCGGCTGTTTAGCCGTCTTTTTGCTGGGACGTGGCTACATACTCTGCCAGTAACGCCTGCGCCGCTTCGGGTGTAGTCAGCGCAGTATCGATGGTGAGCGGTGCCTGTCCCCAGGGCTCGTACTCATGAGCTACGACCGATTGCCAATGGGGTGCCACGAGGCCGGGTACGTCGCTGACTCTCGACTCCACCCGCTGTCGATGTTGGATCGCGTCCGAGCAGATGATCTGCACGTTCAGCAACCGGCATCCCGCGTGTGCTGCAGTGTCAGCCCAGGCCTCGCGGCTTTCCGATACCGGATTAACGCAATCGGCGACCACCTTGAGTCCAGCCTTGAGGTTATCCAGCGCGATGGCGTTGGCAACCTGGTAGCCACTGGCGTCGACGTCCTGCCTGAGCGCGCCGCTGTTACGCAGTGCCTGCTCGATGCTGTCGATACGCAGGTAGACGGCGCCGAGATGAGTGGCCAGGGCTTTGGCTAGTGTAGTCTTGCCGGTGCCAGGTAGGCCGCTGAAGACGATCAGCATGTTCGATCCTTCTGATTCTTGAGCAGCACTCAGGCTTATGTGGGAGCGGGCGGGGACGCCCAGTCCATGCCCGTGATTTCGCGCGCATGGCGCGCTCCCACATGTTGCATAAGTCACCGCGCTACTGCGCTTAGCCGCGCAATGTGCTCACGGCGATACCAGGGAAGTCGGTGATGATGCTGTCCACGCCGAAGTCGGCAAGGCGGCGCATCAGGGCGGGTTCGTTGACCGTCCATACCGACACGTGCAAACCGGATTTCTGGGCCTTGAACAGGCGTTCCGGGGTGCACAGCGTCCAGTTCAGGGCCAGCAAGTCGCAGCCGTAGTTGCGGGCGACCTTGAGCGGATCCAGCCAGGCGTATTCGGCGACCAGGCCGCGGGCCAGGTGTGGGGTCAGGCGTTGGGCCGCACTCAGCACTTCTCGGGAACTGGAGGTGATGGTGATCCTGTCGTCCAGGCCAAAGCGCCGGCTGAGCAGGGCGATGGCTTCCACCGTACGAGCCGCACGAACCTTGGACGCGCTCTTGACCTCCAGTTGCCAGTGCTCGAAATCGCACTGCTCGAACAGCTCGCTCAGGCGTGGAATGGGGCAGGGGTAGCGCCAGCCCGGGCCACCACGGCGGGCGTCGTAATGCACCAGGTCGGCGGCGTCGTGCTCGACCACCTTGCCACGCTGGCCGGTGGTGCGCTTCAGCGTCGGGTCGTGGATGACCATCAGTTCGCCGTCGCGGGACAGGTGCAGGTCCAGCTCGCAGCGGCGAACACCGTGCTCGAGGCACTGCTGGAAGCTGGTCAGGGTATTTTCCGGGGCTTCGCCCTTGGCGCCGCGGTGGCCGTAGATCAGGGTCACGGTTGCTCCTTACTGGGTGCTTGTCGCGCGTGGCTGTTGGTGGCGCACGCTGTCGATCACATGGTCGTATTCGAAATAAACGCTGAATTCGCGGTAGTCCCAGCGGGTGATCGGCGGCTTGCCGACCGGGGCGCGCTCCTCGTCGGCCAGGCCGAAGCGCTCCAGCACCGAACGCTTGGACTGGCCCATCTGCGGAAGGTCGGTGAGGTCGGCGCCCTGCTGGCCGATGGGGATTTTCAGGGTGTCGGCCTGGGCTGCCAGCGGCAGCAGCAGGACCAGCGCAAGCAGCGGGCGCAATGGCGTCACGTGAGTTCCTCGCGGGCCTGACGGCGCTCCTGCGCCTGGCGTTGCAGGATATGCCGGGCGAGCAGCTGGCGTTGCGCGTCGGTCAGCGCTTCGAATTCGGCGCCGATCTCGAACTGCCCCTCGTGTTCCTGGCAATGCAGCACCCTGGCGCGCAACAGCAGGCCGAGCGCCTGGGGCATCAGCACCATCTTCAGCGCCAGGTGGGCGTCGACCGGCAGGGGCTGGGCATTGAAGAAGCTGATGCCGCCCTCCGACAGGGTGACGTGCTTGGGTGGGCCGATATCGCGCAGCAGGCTCTGGGCGATGGCCTGGCCGAGCAGGTCGATGCGCTTGTTGACCACCTTGAGGTAACTGGCCAGGGTACGGTCGCGTTCGCTGATATTGCGCAGCAGGTGCTGGGACTCGAAGTCCATCACATGCAGTTCGCTGAGCAGATTGAACAGCGGTGAAGCCTCGTGAAGCTCGTCGCTGGCCAGGGCATCGGCACCCGCCAGTGGGGTGAAATCCAGTGCGATCGTGTCCTCGATACGGTAGTATTCGCGGCGATCATTTTCGTCTTGAGTCGACATGGCGAACCCATGGCAGCGGTGGTGGTCAGAGTGTAAGGCCGCTCGCCAGACCCCGCCACAAGGACGTTTCTCTTTCCCTCGAACAAGCGCCCCACATGTTCAGACCCCTGTCCGTTTTTCTCGGTACGCGCTACACGCGGGCCAAGCGTCGCAACCACTTCGTTTCGTTCATTTCTCTGACTTCGATGATCGGGCTGGCACTCGGTGTGCTGGTGATGATCCTGGTGCTGTCGGTGATGAACGGCTTCGACCACGAGATGCGCACCCGCGTGCTGGGCATGGTGCCCCACGCCACGGTCGAGAGTTCCCAGCCGATCAGCGATTGGCGGCGGCTGGCCGAACGTGCGTTGCACAATCCCCAGGTGCTCGCAGTGGCGCCGTTCAGCCAGATGCAGGGCCTGCTGACCAACGATGGCAAGGTGCAGAAGGTGTTGATCAATGCCGTGGATCCCGTCGAGGAGCCCAAGGTGTCGATCATTGGCGACTTCTTCCGCGAGGGCCGGCTGGAGGATCTGCAGCCTGGTACCTTCGGCATCGTCATCGGTGACAAGGCGGCCGAGAAGCTCGGCGTTGGCCTGGGTGACAAGCTGACCTTCGTGGCGCCGGAAGTCACCGTCACCCCCGGTGGCATGTTTCCGCGTCTCAAGCGTTTCACCGTGGTCGGCATCTTCCATGTCGGTGCCGGCGAGATCGACGGTTTCATGGCCATGACCCACATCCAGGATCTGGCCCGCCTGCAGCGCCATCAGGCCGATCAGGTGCAGGGCATCCGCCTCAAGTTCGCCGACCTGTTCCAGGCGCCGCGCACCGCCTGGCAACTGGCGCAAAGCTTCGGCGAGCAGGATTACCTGGCCCGCGACTGGACGCGCACCCACGGTAACCTGTATCAGGCCATCCGCATGGAAAAAGCCATGATCGGTCTGTTGCTGCTGCTGATCGTCGCCGTGGCGGCCTTCAACATCATCTCCACCCTGGTAATGGTGGTCACCGACAAGAAGGGCGATATCGCCATCCTGCGTACCCTGGGCGCCACGCCGATGCAGATCATGGCCACCTTCATGGTGCAGGGCACGGTGATCGGCGTGATCGGCACCCTGATCGGCGCGCTGCTGGGCATTCTCGCCGCGCTCAACATCAGCTCGATCATCGCCGGCGTCGAGCGCCTGCTCGGCTTCAAGTTTCTCAATGCCGATGTGTACTTCATCGACTACTTGCCGTCGCAGCTGATGCTCGCCGATGTGGTGCAGGTCTGCGCTGCGGCATTGGTCCTGAGTTTCCTCGCTACTCTTTATCCGGCCTGGCGCGCGGCACGCACCCAGCCCGCGGAGGCATTACGTTATGAGTGATCCGGTCGTGCAGGCGCAGGCAAGCGCCGTGCTCAGTTGCCGCAACCTGAGCAAGCGCTACGAAGAAGGCCCGCAGTCGGTGGTGGTACTCGACGACCTGCAACTGGAGCTGTTGCCCGGTGAGCGGGTGGCCATCGTCGGTAGTTCGGGCTCCGGCAAGAGCACCCTGCTGAACATGCTCGGCGGCCTGGATACGCCGAGCAGCGGCAGCGTCTGGCTGGCCGGTGAGGAGCTGTCGGCGCTCAACGAGAAACAGCGTGGCCTGCTGCGCAACCGCTCGCTGGGTTTCGTCTACCAGTTCCACCACCTGCTCGCCGAATTCACCGCGCTGGAGAACGTGTGCATGCCGCTGCTGATCGGCAAGACCTCGATCAGCGAATCGCGTCAGCGTGCCAGCGAGTTGCTCGAGCGGGTCGGCCTTGGCCATCGCCTGAGCCACAAGCCTGCCGAGCTGTCCGGTGGTGAGCGGCAGCGCGTGGCGATTGCCCGGGCGCTGGTCAATCGCCCGGGGCTGGTGCTGCTCGACGAGCCTACCGGCAACCTCGACAACCACACCGCTCAAGGCATTCAGGACCTGATGCGCGAACTCAGTACGCAGTCGCAGACCGCCTTTCTGGTGGTGACCCACGACCTGCAGTTGGCGCGGCAGATGGACCGGGTGCTGAGCCTGGAAGACGGCAAGCTGGTGCACGCCTGATGTTTCGCCCGCTGAGTGTCTTCATCGGCCTGCGTTACACCCGTGCCAAGCGCCGCAACCACTTCATCTCGTTCATTTCCCTGACCTCGATGATCGGCCTCTCTCTGGGCGTGCTGGCGATGATCGTGGTGCTCTCGGTGATGAATGGTTTCCACCGGGAAATGAGCTCGCGCATTCTCGGCATGGTGCCCCATGCGACCCTCGCCGGTTCGCCAGCCCTGGCCGACTGGCAGGCGCCGGCCAGGGTCGCCCTGGAAAATCCCCAGGTGGAAGCGGCCGTGCCCTTCGCCGAGCTGGAAGGCATGCTGTCCTACCGCGGTGTGATGCAGCCGATTCAACTGCACGGCATCGACCCCGAGCTGGAGCCGAAGGTCTCGATCATCGGCGATCATATGGTGCAGGGCCGCCTGAGTGATCTGCGCGAAGGCGAGTACGGGGTGATCATCGGTGAGATCACGGCACGCCGCTTTCAGCTGCAGGTCGGCGATCGCCTGGCCCTGATCGTCCCGGAAATCAGCTCGGTGCCGGGTGGTATCACGCCGCGCATGCAGCGCCTGAACGTGGTCGGCATCTTCAAGGTGGGCGCCGACCTGGACAGCTCCCTGGCCCTGATCAACGTAGCCGATGCCGCGCAGATCCAGCGCCTGGAGCCAGGTTCGGTGCAGAGCATCCGCCTCAAGCTCAAAGACCTGTACCAGTCGCCCCAGGTCGCCGCCGCCCTCGCCGCGCAACTGGGCGAGGGTTACCACGCCAGCGACTGGACGCAGACCCAGGGCAGCCTGTTCAGCGCCATGAAGATGGAGAAGACCATGATTGGTCTGCTGCTGCTGCTGATCGTCGCGGTGGCTGCCTTCAACATCATCGCCACGCTGATCATGGTGGTCGCCGACAAGGGCGCCGACATCGCCATCCTGCGCACGCTGGGCGCCACGCCGCGGCAGATCATGGGGGTGTTCATGGTGCAGGGCACGGTGATCGGGGTGATCGGTACCCTCATCGGTGGCGTGCTCGGTGTGCTGGCTGCCCTCAACGTCAGCGAACTGGTGGGCTGGCTCGAGCGCATCAGTGGGCAGCATGTATTCAGCTCCGACGTGTACTTCATCAGCACCTTGCCGTCCGAATTGCAGGTCGGCGACGTGGTGCTGATCTGCAGTGCGGCGCTGATCCTCAGCTTCCTCGCCACGCTGTATCCCTCCTGGCGTGCGTCGCGTACCCAGCCGGCCGAGGCGCTGCGTTACGAGTGATGGCCGCTGCCGCTCTGTCAGCCGCCTGCTAGGCTCGAAAGGCCGCTATGAAAATAGCGGCCTTTTCGTTTCTGCAACCAAAAGGGCACCCATGGACGGGACTCGATCAGGCAACCTGCGCAGCGGGTTGCTGGCATTGGCGGCGGGGCTGTTGCTGCTGCGCTTCTTGCCGCAACTGCCGCCAATCTCGGTATTGCTGGTGGCCACGCTGGCCGGGCTGGCCCTGCTACCGTTTCGCAGTTACCCCGTTGGCCTGTTTCTGCTCGGCTTCAGTTGGGCCTGCAGCTCGGCGCAATGGGCGCTGGATGATCGTCTCGATCCGGCCCTCGATGGGCGCACGCTGTGGCTGGAGGGCAGGGTGGTGGATCTGCCGGATGTGCGCGAGGGTGTGGTGCGCTTCCATCTGGCTCAGCCATATTCGCGCCGGGCCGAGCTGCCGCAGCTATTGCGGCTGTCCTGGTATGGCGGGCCGGAGATTCGCGCTGGCGAGACCTGGCGGCTGGCGGTCAACCTCAAGCGCCCCCATGGTCTGGTCAATCCGCAGTCCTTCGATTACGAAGCCTGGTTGCTGGCACAGCGCATCGGTGGCGTCGGCACGATCAAGTCCGGGCAGCGCCTCGGCGAAGCAGACGGTGGCAGTGCCTGGCGAGACCGTTTGCGTCAGCGCATGCTCGCCGAGGACCCTCATGGACGGGCCGGAGGATTGGCTGCGCTGGTGCTGGGCGATGGCTCCGGGCTATCGGTGGCCGACTGGCGTGTGCTGCAGGACACCGGTACGGTGCACCTGCTGGTGATTTCCGGCCAGCACGTCACGTTGGTGGCCGGCCTGTTCTATGCCCTGGTGTTCTGGCTGGCGCGCTTGGGCTGCTGGCCAGGGTCGCTGCCCTGGTTGCCGACGGCCTGTCTGTTGGCGTTCTCCTCGGCGCTGGGCTACGCCCTGCTGGCCGGTTTCGAGGTACCGGTGCAGCGCGCCTGTGCGATGATCGGCCTGGTGCTGCTGTGGCGTTGGCGTTTGCGCCACCTGGGTATCACCCTGCCGCTGCTGGTGGCATTGGTCGCGGTACTGCTGTTCGAGCCGCTGGCGGTGCTGCAGCCGGGGTTCTGGCTGTCGTTCGGCGCCGTTGGGCTGTTGGTCCTGATCTTCGCTGCCCGCCTTGGGGCCTGGGCCTGGTGGCGCACCCTGGGGCGCGCGCAATGGGCGATGAGCGTGGGCTTGCTGCCGATGTTGCTGGCCCTCGGGTTGCCCATCAGTGCCAGCAGTCCGCTGGCCAATCTGATCGCCGTACCCTGGGTGGGGTTCGCCGTGGTGCCGCCGGCATTGCTCGGTACCTTGCTGCTGCCCGTTCCCTGGCTGGGCGAGGCTTTGCTCTGGTGGGCGGGCTTCGCCCTCGAATGGCTATTTCGCCTGCTGGCGCTGATAGCCGCCTGGCTACCGGTCTGGATACCCAGCGCGCTGCCGTTCTGGGCCTGGCTGCTGGTGGCGCTGGGCGCCTTGCTGATCCTTCTGCCCAGCGGGGTGCCGTTGCGCGGGCTTGGCCTGGTGCTGCTGTTGCCGCTTTTGTTCACCCCGGTGCAGCGGCCGGCCGAACGACACGCCGAGGTGTGGATGCTCGATGTCGGCCAGGGCCTGTCGATGCTGGTGCTGACCCGCGAGCACGCGTTGCTCTATGACGCCGGCCCGCGCTTCGACGATTTCGATAGTGGCGAGCGAGTGGTGCTGCCGTCGCTACGGGCGCTGGATGTGCGTGCACTGGATATGTTGCTGCTCAGTCATGCGGATAACGATCACTCCGGCGGAGCACAAGCCGTGGCGGGAGGCATGCCGGTGGCCCGCGTGGTCAGCGGCGAAGCGCCCGCGTTGCCAGAGGTGCTGGGGGCGGAGCCTTGCATCGAGGAAAACTGGATCTGGGACGGCGTACACTTCAGCACCTGGCGCTGGGCCGAGGCGCGAGACAGCAACCAGTCATCCTGCGTGTTGATGATCGAGGCGGCGGGGGAGCGCATGCTGTTCACCGGGGATATTGACGGGCCAGCCGAGCGTGCGCTGATCGATACCGGGCGTGATCTCCAGGCCCAGTGGCTGCTGGCGCCACACCACGGCAGCCGCAGTTCGTCCTCATGGGCGCTGCTCAAGGCGGTCAGGCCCGAGGCCGTGCTGTATTCGCGCGGTCGACATAATGCCTACGGCCATCCCCACCCCACGGTCGTCTCGCGTTACGCGGCATTTGACGCCAGGGCTTACGACAGCGCCGAGCGCGGTGCGCTGCGTATCGATCTCGGGACATTCGGCGAGCCGCGTGCCCTGCGTGAAATACCGCGTTTCTGGCGGGAAAAATGAGAACCGCAGCCGTCGGCGACATCACGGCCCTCGGTTAGGGTCTGTTGACGTTTCAGCACGACCGCGCCGGAGCCCGTTTCGCCGCGAGGCAAGGCACGAGCCACGAAGTTCGGTTGTTCCAAATGAGTGGCGAGAAACGCAGCAACGCGGCTTGCGCTGAAACGTCAACAGACCCTAGAGTGACGCCACTTTTGCGAAGGGGATCTGCCACTGTGTGGGAACTGGTTATAGCGGGCGGCTGGGTGATGCTGCCGATCATTCTGTGTTCAATCGCGGCCCTGGGCATCATCGCCGAACGGTTGTGGACCCTGCGTGTCAGCCGGGTCACGCCGCCCAACCTGCTGGGCCAGGTATGGCGCTGGATCCAGGACAAGCAACTGAACAACGGGAAGCTCAAGGAGTTGCGCGCCGATTCGCCGCTGGGGGAAATCCTGGCCGCCGGCCTCGCCAACTCCAAGCATGGTCGGGAAGTGATGAAGGAGTGCATCGAGGAGGCTGCGGCCCGCGTGGTGCACGAGATGGAGCGCTACCTCAACGCCCTGGGCACCATCGCCGGTATCACGCCGCTGCTCGGCCTGCTCGGTACGGTGATCGCCATGATCGATATCTTCGGCTCGTTCATGGGCGGCAGCACGGCCAACCCGGCGCTGCTCGCCGGTGGTATCTCCAAGGCGCTGATCACCACGGCGTCGGGCCTGACCGTGGCGATTCCGGCACTGTTCTTCCACCGTTTCCTGCAGCGCCGCGTCGATGAGCTGGTCGTCGGCATGGAGCAGGAGGCGATCAAACTGGTGGAAATGGTGCAGGGCGAGCGCGATGTCGACCTGGCCGAACAGCCCAAGCCGGCGAAGAGGGGCAAGAAGGCGTGAAGTTCAGACGTAGACGGCGCGAGCAGGTCGAGATCAATCTCGCCTCGCTGATAGACGTGGTGTTCATCCTGCTGCTGTTCTTCGTGGTGACCACCACCTTTACCCGTGAGTCCCGCATGCAGGTCGACCTGCCCGAGGCTGCCAGCGGAACGCCGCCCGAACAGAGCGAATTGAAACAGCTGGAGGTGGTGATATCGGCAGAGGGTGATTTCTCCCTCAACGGCCAGGCGCTGATCAAGAATGACCTGGATAACCTGATGGCGGCCCTGCAGAAGGAATCCGCTGGCGACAGCAGCCTGCCGCTGACCATCAGTGCCGACGCCAAGACCAGCCACCAGTCCGTGGTCACCGCCATGGATGCCGCCGGCAAGCTGGGCTTCGCGCACCTGCGCATCACCACCGTCGAGACCCAGGCCGCGCCCTGATGGCGAGCTTTTCCGAGCGTCTGCTGCAGGCCTGGTACCAGGGGCATCCGGCACTGGCGTTGCTGCGTCCGCTGGAAGCCCTTTACCGTGGCGTGGTGCAGCGCAAGCGCGCACGCTTTCTCGCTGGCGCTGGTGACATCTACCGCGCGCCGGTGCCGCTGATCGTGGTGGGCAACGTCACCGTCGGCGGTACCGGCAAGACCCCACTGATTCTCTGGCTGGTCGAGCAGTGCCAGGCCCGCGGCCTGCGCGTTGGCGTGATCAGTCGCGGCTATGGCGCCAACCCGCCGAGCCTGCCTTGGCGGGTCAGGGCCGAACACAGTGCCGAGCAGGCTGGCGACGAGCCGCTGCTGATCGTGCAACGCAGTGGCGTGCCACTGATGATCGATCCCAATCGCGCTCGCGCCGCTCGCGCCTTGCTGGCCGAAGAGCCGCTGGACCTGCTGCTCAGCGACGATGGCCTGCAGCACTACCGCCTGGCCCGTGATCTGGAGCTAGTGCTGATCGACGCCGCGCGGGGGCTGGGTAATGGCCGCTGCCTGCCTGCCGGGCCGTTGCGCGAACCCGCCGAGCGCCTGCAGAACGTGGATGCCTGTCTGTACAACGGCGCGCCGAGCGATCCCCAGGGCGGCTATGCCGTGACCCTGGTGCCCAGCGCCCTGATCAACCTGTGCAGCGGCGAGCGCCGTCCACTCGACCACTTCCGCCCCGGCCAGGCCGTGCACGCCGTGGCCGGTATCGGCAATCCGCAGCGTTTCTTCACGACCCTCGAGGCGCTACACTGGCGGCCTGTCGCGCATGCCTTCGCCGACCATGCTACCTACAGCGCCGAGCTGCTGAATTTCTCGCCGGCGCTGCCGCTGGTAATGACGGAAAAGGACGCGGTGAAATGCCGGGCCTTCGCGGCTGACGACTGGTGGTATCTGGCCGTCGATGCCCAGCCGTCTGCAGCGTTTCGTGCCTGGTTCGAGGTGCGCCTGGATCGTCTGCTCGGCGAACGGCAGTAACCGCGTCACGCGCTCACTCTTCTTGCTCTGAAGGATTTCCCCATGGACCCGAAACTGCTCGATATCCTGGCCTGCCCGATCACCAAGGGCCCACTCAAGCTCAGCCAGGACAAGACCGAACTGATCAGTAAAGGTGCCGGCCTGGCCTATCCAGTTCGTGATGGCATTCCGGTCATGCTGGAAAGCGAAGCCCGCACCCTCAACGATGACGAACGCCTGGACAAGTAGATGAGCAACGCCTTTACCGTGGTGATCCCGGCGCGTTACGCGTCCACCCGCCTGCCGGGCAAGCCGCTGCAGGACATCGCCGGCAAGCCGATGATCCAGCATGTCTGGGAACAGGCCTGCAAGAGCAGTGCGACGCAGGTCGTGGTAGCCACCGACGATGCGCGCATCGTGGAGGCCTGCCAGGGGTTCGGTGCACAGGTGCTGCTGACCCGCGTCGATCACAACTCCGGCACCGACCGCCTGGCCGAAGTGGCCGCTGCGCTGGGCCTGGCTGCCGATGCCATCGTGGTCAACGTGCAGGGTGACGAGCCGCTGGTGCCGCCCGCGATCATCGACCAGGTGGCTGCCAATCTGGCCACCAATCCCCAGGCCGCCATCGCCACCCTGGCCGAGCCGATCGACGATGTCGCCGCGCTGTTCAACCCCAATGTGGTCAAGGTCGCCAGCGATCTCAACGGTCTGGCACTGACCTTCAGCCGTGCGCCGCTGCCGTGGGCGCGTGATGCCTTTGCAGCCGATCGCGACAGCTTGCCTGCCAATGTTCCCTATCGCCGGCATATCGGTATCTACGCCTATCGCGCTGGCTTCCTGCAGGACTTCGTCGCCTGGGGCCCGTGCTGGCTGGAAAATACCGAGTGCCTGGAGCAGTTGCGCGCGCTCTGGCACGGCGTGCGTATCCATGTCGCCGATGCGCTGGACGCACCACCCGCCGGCGTCGATACCCAGGAAGACCTCGATCGCGTCCGTCGGTTGCTGGGCGCCTGATGCGCGTTCTGTTCGTTTGCCTGGGCAATATCTGTCGTTCCCCTACTGCCGAGGCGGTATTGCGTCAGCGTCTGCAGCAGGCGGGGCTGGCTGAGCGTATCGAAGTCGACTCCGCGGGAACCGGCGACTGGCACGTGGGCAAGGCTCCGGACCCGCGTACCCAGGAGGCTGCCAGCCGACGCGGCTATGACCTGTCCGGCCTGCGCGGTCGTCAGGTCTCTGCCGACGATTTCTCGCGCTTCGATCTGCTGCTGGCCATGGATACCGCCAATCTGCGCGACCTGCAGCGCCTGCGACCTGCTCAAGCGCGGGGCGAGCTGGATCTGTATCTACGCCGCTACGACCTGGCGGTGGATGAGGTGCCCGATCCTTATTACGGTGGTAGCGAAGGTTTCGAGCAGGTGCTGGATCTGCTCGAGCAGGCCAGCGACGCACTGCTGATCGAACTCAAGGGGCGTTTATGAGTGTGGTGGTCGAGGCTGGCGTTTCGCTCAAGGCCTACAACACCTTTGGCGTGGACGTGGCGGCGCGCTACTTTGCCGAGGCGCACGACGATGAGCAGGTACGCCAGGCACTGGACGCCGCCCGCGAGCGGCAGGTGCCACTGTTGGTGCTGGGCGGTGGCAGCAACCTGCTGCTGACCGCGGATGTCGAGGCGCTGGTGTTGCGCATGGCCAGTCGCGGTATTCGCCTGCTGGTCGATGATGGCCAGCGGGTGGAGATCGAGGCGCAGGCGGGCGAGCCCTGGCATGGCTTCGTGCAGTGGACCTTGCGCCAGGGTTTTGCCGGCCTGGAAAATCTCAGTCTGATTCCCGGTACCGTCGGCGCCTCGCCGGTGCAGAACATCGGTGCCTATGGCGTCGAGCTGAAGGACTGTTTCATTGGTCTGACGGCTCTGGATCGACACAGCGGTGAGATCAGAGAGTTCGATCGGCAGGATTGTGCCTTCGCTTATCGCGACAGCCTCTTCAAGCGTGAAAGCGGGCGCTGGATCATTCTGCGCGTGCGCTTTGCCCTGAGCCGCAATGCACCCTTG
Organism: Phytopseudomonas flavescens; assembly: GCF_900100535.1. Lineage (GTDB taxonomy): Bacteria > Pseudomonadota > Gammaproteobacteria > Pseudomonadales > Pseudomonadaceae > Aquipseudomonas > Aquipseudomonas flavescens. The sequence continues at coordinate 146,842 of NZ_FNDG01000001.1, read as the reverse complement.
CACCTCGATTACGGCCCGGTACGTCAGCGCCTGGCAGAGCAGGGCATCGAGGCACCCAATGCCAGCGATGTCAGTCGGGCCATCTGCGCCATTCGCAGCGAGAAGCTGCCGGATCCTGCCGTGCTCGGCAACGCCGGCAGCTTCTTCAAGAATCCGCTGGTGCCGGCCGAGCTGGCCCAGCGTCTGCGGCAGAGCCATGCAGACCTGGTGGCCTATCCTCAGGCCGACGGCCAGATGAAGCTGGCGGCTGGCTGGCTGATCGAAAAGGCGGGCTGGAAAGGCTTTCGCGATGGCGATGCCGGCGTGCACCGTCTGCAGGCGCTGGTGCTGGTCAACCATGGGCAGGCCAGTGGGCCGCAACTGCTGGCATTGGCGCAGCGTATCCAGGCGGATATCGCCGAGCGCTTCGGCGTGAGCCTGGACATCGAGCCGAACGTGCTCTGATCCTTGTTGCCACGCAGCCTTGCCATGCTGGCGGGGTTGTGCAGGCCTGATCTCTCCATCCTGTTCGTTTCCGGGCATCACTGCGCTCCGCGCTTGCATAGGGTCTGATGACGTTTCGCGCTGAAACGTCAGCAGGCCCTGGAAATCGCAGGCAATAAAAAGGGGATGCCGAAGCATCCCCTTTTCTTTTGCGCGTTACCTAATCAGGCGTGCGGCTTGGGCGCGTCCTGATCGCGCTGAGCGCTTTCGTCGATAGGAGTGACGATGACGTCATCTTGCTCGACTGGCTCGCTGGCCGGTTGAGTGTCGACGACGGCTTCGTTCTCGACTGCCGGAGCAGCGGGCTCAGCTTCCACCACCGCTGCGGCTGGAGCGGCCTTGGCGGCCTCTTCGGCTTCGCGGGCCAGGCGCTCTTCTTCACGCTTGCGGCGACGCACTTCACGCGGGTCGTTCGGTGCGCGGCCGTTGCTTGCAACCAGTGCTGCGGGTGCAGCCTGCTCTTCGACCGCGGGCGCTTCGACTGCAACTTCCTCGACTGCCGGAGCGGTCTCGGGGGCGGCGGTGAAGGTGGTCTCGGCGACCGGGGCTTCGACCACGGGCGCTTCGAACACTGGCGTCTCGGCAACAGGTGCTTCGACGACGAGCGCTTCGCTGACTGGCTCGGCCGCGACCGGAGCTTCCTGCTGCACTGCTTCGAATTCCGCTGCCGAAGCACGCGGGCGTTCGATTTCAGGCAAGGGCTCGATCACTGCATCGGCACGTTCGGCAACTGTTTCTGCCGGCACTTCGACTGGCGCAGGCGCTTCTTCGACCACAACGGCAGCAGCTTGTGCGGGCTGCTCGGTCTCGACCGCTGCCTGTACGTCCTGTGCGGCGACAGGTGCTGCGATTTCGGTGGTGGCAAAGGTCTCTGCTTGCTGAGCGACCGGCTGTTCGGCTGGTTTCTCGGTTTCAGCGATAACGGCTGCCACGGTAGCGGCTGCAGCGATGCTGCCGTTGTCTACCGGCTCTTCCGGGTTGTCGTCACTGCCTTCGATCGGGTTGCCATCGGCATCACGCTGACGCTCGCGACGATTGCTGCGACGACGCTGACCGCGGGAGCGGCGACGCGGGCGATCGCCGCCTTCGTTACCTTCCTGATCGTCGTCTTGCTGCTCGTCGTTGTTCAGCACGTCGTCTTCAGCGGCCTCTGCCTGAGCCTGTTCGGCGCGAGGTTGACGCTCTTCGCGAGGCTGGCGTGGTTGGCGCGGCTCACGTTGCGGGCGTTCGGCGCGAGCTTCTTCACCCGCTACGGCTGCGGTTTCGTTCTGCGGCTCGGCGTCCAGCGGGGCGCGCAGCTCGCGCGGCTGACGCTCTTCACGTGGACGACGCTCGCGACGATTCTCCTGGCCTTCACGCGGTTCACGCGGCGGGCGGGACTGACGCACTTCCTGCGGCTCGCGAACTTCCACGTTCTCGCGGGGCTGGCGATCTTCACGCGGAGCACGAGGCTGACGCTCTTCTCGCGGTGCGCGCTCTTCACGAGGCGCACGTTCCTCGCGGGCTGCGCGATCTTCACGTGGGGCGCGTTCTTCGCGGGGCTTGCGCTCTTCGTCGCGACGGTTGCCACGGTTGCGGTTCTGCTGGCGACCGTTACGACGCTCGTCGCCACGCGGCTGACGCTCGCCTGGCTTCTTCTCGACCACGGTTGGTTTCTGCTCTTCGGCACTGGCGAACAGGCCCACCAGGGACTTCACCAGACCTTTGAACAGGCCGGTTTGCGGTGCGGCGGCGACGGGTGCGGCAGCCGGCGCTGCTACGGCAACTTCCGGAGCAGGAGCGCTGCGCGGCGGGGCGGCCTTGATCGCCGCTTCCTGGCGCACCAGGGTGCGAGTGGCGGCTGCCGGCTTCTCTTCCTCGACTTCGACCGTGGCCATTTCGTAGCTGGTCTGGGTGCTCTGGGCTTCCGGGCTGTCGTCGCGGATGCGCTGCACTTCGAAGTGCGGGGTTTCCAGGTGGTCGTTCGGCAGGATGACGATGCGCGCACGGGTACGCAGTTCGATCTTGGTGATCGAGTTGCGTTTTTCGTTGAGCAGGAAGGCGGCGACCGGGATCGGCACCTGGGCGCGTACCTCGGCGGTACGATCCTTCAGGGCTTCTTCTTCGATCAGGCGCAGAATCGCCAGGGACAGGGATTCGACGTCACGGATGATGCCTTGACCGTTGCAGCGCGGGCAGACGATGCCGCTGCTTTCGCCCAGCGACGGGCGCAGGCGCTGACGGGACATTTCCAGCAGGCCGAAGCGCGAGATGCGCCCGACCTGTACGCGGGCACGGTCGGCTTCCAGGGCTTCACGCACTTTCTCTTCGACGGCGCGCTGGTTCTTGGCCGGCGTCATGTCGATGAAGTCGATGACGATCAGGCCGCCGATGTCGCGCAGGCGCAGCTGACGGGCGATCTCTTCGGCGGCTTCCAGGTTGGTCTGCAGCGCGGTTTCCTCGATGTCGCTGCCTTTGGTGGCGCGCGCCGAGTTGATGTCGATGGACACCAGGGCTTCGGTCGGGTCGATGTAGATCGAACCACCGGACGGCAGCTTCACTTCACGCTGGAAAGCGGTTTCGATCTGGCTTTCGATCTGGAAGCGGTTGAACAGCGGCACGCTGTCTTCGTACAGCTTGATCTTGCTGGCGTACTGCGGCATTACCTGGCGGATGAAGGTCAGGGCTTCTTCCTGGGCTTCGACGCTGTCGACCAGCACTTCGCCGATGTCCTGGCGCAGGTAGTCGCGGATGGCGCGGATGATGACGTTGCTTTCCTGGTAGATCAGGAACGGCGCAGGGCGATCCTGGGACGCCTCCTTGATGGCGCTCCACAGTTGCAGCAGGTAATCGAGGTCCCACTGCATTTCTTCGCTGGAACGGCCCAGGCCGGCGGTGCGCACGATCAGGCCCATGTCATTGGGGATGTCGAGGCCGTTGAGGGCTTCGCGCAGTTCGTTGCGCTCCTCGCCTTCGATGCGGCGGCTGATGCCACCGGCACGCGGGTTGTTGGGCATCAGCACCAGGTAGCGGCCGGCGAGGCTGATGAAGGTGGTCAGGGCTGCGCCCTTGTTGCCACGCTCTTCTTTCTCGACCTGGACGATGACTTCCTGGCCTTCCTTGAGCACGTCCTTGATGTTGACGCGACCTTCGGGGGCCTTGCTGAAGTACTCGCGGGAGATTTCCTTGAGGGGCAGGAAGCCGTGACGCTCGGAGCCGAAGTCGACGAATGCGGCTTCGAGGCTGGGTTCTACGCGGGTAATGCGACCTTTGTAGATATTGGATTTCTTCTGTACGCGGGCGCCGGACTCGATGTCCAGATCGTACAGGCGCTGGCCATCTACCAACGCAACACGCAACTCTTCGGGTTGAGTTGCGTTAATCAACATTCTTTTCATGTGGTACCAATGGTTTCCGGTGCTGCCGGAAGCCGCGTTAGGCACCCACGACGCTCAGGGTCGGTGTCAGGCGCGTCAGAAACGGGCGTAAATCGTTTCATTGTCGAGCGGCAGCAGCCAGTTTTGCTGGGCCGCGACGGACGTCTCCTGCTTGCTGTATGTGACAGAAAGCACTCAGAACTCGCTGGCGATCGGCTAAGCATCGGCCGTGCTGCGTTAAAACCGGCTAGGAAGTCTCGTTTACCTAAGTAAGCTCTGCTTCTTCGCATGCCCCGGATCGGAGGCTGTTGCTAACGTAGCGTCTTGCGTGGCGCTGGCTTGCGAGACCGTAAACAGGTTCTCAGTCAGGAGGAGGAATCAAGGGTCGGTAGCGGACGATATGAAGCGTCTCTGATAAAGCTGTTTGCTACGCAGGCCGACCGTTGTGCATCTCCACCCTACACGTATGGCTGAAAATCGGGTGCCGCTCACGAAAAATCCGCAGCGGGTTGGCATTACCGCGACTGTCCATAGGGGCAGTCGCGCATCTGTGTCTCAGGCCTTATTTCCGAGTTTCTCGAGCAGCCATGCAGGCCTATCGCTCTCCGAGACGCCCGTCGGACGGCCTTACGTCCTGAATGGGTTGCTTGATTCGCGATGGCGGTTCGGCAACATCCGCGAATCAGGCCGCTTTTGGCGGCATTCGCGACTATAGCAGCAATGATTAAGTGCTTCAAATGCATAAAAATTGTATGATCGCGGCCATGACGATACCCATTCCCCCTACCTCCGGCGTTCAGCTGCTCGAGGTCGCGCCTGAACTCGCGGGTCAGCGCATCGACAACTTCCTTCGCACCCAGCTCAAGGGTGTGCCCAAGACCTTGATCTACCGCATCCTGCGCAAGGGTGAGGTGCGGGTCAACAAAGGTCGGATCAAGCCCGAATACAAGCTGCAGCCTGGTGACATCGTACGCGTACCGCCGCTGCGCCTGGCCGAGCGTGACGAGCCCGAGCCGCTGGCCCAGGGGCTGCTGCAACGCCTGGAGGCGGCCATCGTCCACGAAGACAAGGCGCTGATCGTGATCAACAAGCCGGCCGGCATCGCCGTGCACGGCGGCAGCGGCCTCAATTACGGGGTGATCGAGGCCTTTCGCCAGTTGCGCCCGGATGCCAAGGACCTGGAACTGGTCCATCGCCTCGACCGCGACACTTCCGGGCTGCTGATGATCGCCAAGAAGCGCAGCATGCTGCGTCATCTCCATGAAGCACTGCGCGGTGACGGCGTCGACAAGCGCTACATGGCCTTGGTGCGTGGCCACTGGGCGACGGCCAGGAAGCAGATCAACGCGCCGCTGCTCAAGAGTAACCTGCGTTCCGGCGAGCGCATGGTCGAGGTCAACCCCGAAGGCAAGGACGCGCTCACCCTGTTCCGCGTGCTGCGCCGTTTCGGCGAGTTCGCCACCCTGGTCGAAGCCAAGCCGGTGACCGGCCGTACCCACCAGATTCGTGTGCATGCCCAGTATGGCGGGCACTGTATCGCCGGGGACAGCAAGTACGGTGACGACGACTTCACCCGCGAGATTCGTGAACTGGGCGGCAAGCGCCTGTTCCTGCATGCCTACGAGCTGAACGTGCCGTTGCCCGAGGGGGGCGTGCTGAAGCTCGAGGCGCCGGTCGACGACATGTGGGCGCGCACGCTGGAGCGCCTGAGTGCGTGACTACCGGCTGCTGATCTTCGACTGGGACGGTACGCTGGTGGACTCCATTGGCCGCATCGTCGCGGCCATGCACCAGGCCGCCGACCAGTGCGGCATGCCGCGGCGCAGTGACGAGGCGGTCAAGGGCATCATTGGCCTGGCGCTGCCCGAGGCGATCACTACGCTTTATCCGGAACTCGTCGAAGCCGCACACGTCGAACGCTTCCGTGCCCGCTACAGCGACTGTTATGTGGCCATGGATCAAGTGCCTTCGGCGTTCTTCGCGCATGTGGAGCAGAGCCTGGCGCAGTTCCGCGCGCAGGGTTATCAGTTGGCCGTTGCCACCGGCAAGAGCCGCCGTGGCCTGCAGCGGATTCTCGACACGCTGGGCTGGCAGGAATATTTCGATATCACGCGGTGCGCCGATGAAACGGCGAGCAAGCCAGACCCCCGGATGCTGCATGAAATTCTCCAGCATTGTGGCGTTGGCGCCGAGCAGGCACTGATGGTTGGTGACTCTTCGTTCGATCTGCTGATGGCGCAGCGCGCGGGTATGGATTGTGTGGCAGTGGGTTACGGTGCGCAGACGCTGGCGGCGCTGGGCGCCTATCGGCCGACGCTGTCGATCAACCATTTCATGGAACTGGGGGCCTGGTTGAACCAGAGTGTGGCCGAGCCCCGAACCGAGGAGACTGAGCATGTGGGGGGATAAAAAGACGCCAGTGGTTGCCGAAAGCGACCCGAAGAGCTGGAGGCTTCTCGAGAAGACGTTGCTGGCCAGCGTGCACGAGCAGCGCCGGTCGCGGCGCTGGGGAATCTTCTTCAAACTGCTGACTTTTATCTACCTGTTCGGCGCACTGGCGCTGTTCTCGCCGCTGCTCAACCTGCAGAAGGGTGCCAGCAGCACGCCGCACACCGCGGTGATCGACGTGCGCGGCATGATCGCCGACAAGGAAGCGGCCAGTGCCGACAATATCGTTGGCAGCCTGCGTGCGGCGTTCAAGGACCCCAATACCAAAGGTGTGATCCTGCGCATCAACAGCCCAGGTGGCAGCCCGGTGCAATCGGGGTACATCTATGACGAAATCCGCCGCCTGCGTGGCCAGCATCCGGATACCAAGGTCTATGCGGTGATTTCCGACCTGGGCGCCTCGGGGGCCTATTACATCGCCAGCGCCGCCGACCAGATCTATGCCGACAAGGCCAGCCTGGTGGGTTCCATTGGGGTCACGGCGGCCAGCTTCGGTTTCACCGGCTTGATGGACAAGCTGGGCGTCGACCGCCGCGTCTACACCTCGGGCGAGCACAAGGCGTTTCTCGATCCGTTCCAGCCGCAGAAGCCCGAGGAGGCCGAGTTCTGGAAAACCGTGCTGGAAACCACTCACAAGCAATTCATCGACAGCGTGAAAAAGGGCCGTGGCGATCGCCTCAAGGATGCCGAGCATCCGGAGCTGTTTTCCGGCCTGGTCTGGTCGGGCGAGCAGGCGCTGAGCCTGGGCCTGGTCGATGCCTTGGGCAGCACCAGCTACGTGGCCCGTGAAGTGGTCGGTCAGGAAGAGCTGGTGGACTTCACCGTGCAGGAAAGCCCGCTGGATCGCTTCACCAAGAAGCTGGGGGCCAGCGTAGCGGAGCAGTTGGCGATGTGGATGGGGTTCCAGGGCCCGGCACTGCGCTGATTGCCCGAGATGCAATCAAAAGCCCCGGCCAAGTGCCGGGGCTTTTGATTCGGCGATCGCTTTTCAGGGGGGCAGTAGGGCGCACTCGAGGCTGGTGGACAGATGAAGCGCCAGCTACGCGCCCCGCCCCCTACGCATGAACCGGGCACATCAGCCAGGCACAAGAGGTTCTGGTCGCGCGCAGATTACTTGACGCTTTAGCTGCTCCTAGCGCTCATCGAGGGCGAAGGCCGTCAGGCTGTAGGTGGGAATGCCCATGTCCTGCAGTTTTCGCGAGCCACCAAGCTCGGGCAGATCGATGATCGCAGCTGCTTCGTACAGGCTGGCTCCCATGCGTTTCACCAGTTGCACAGCCGCGAGCAGGGTACCGCCGGTGGCGATCAGGTCATCGACGATCAGTACCTTGTCGCCTTCGCACAGGCTATCAGCGTGGACTTCCAGAAAGGCTTCGCCGTATTCGGTCTGGTAGCCCTGGCTGAGTACGTCCGCTGGCAGTTTGCCCTGCTTGCGGAACAGCACCAGCGGCTTGTTCAGCTCGTAGGCGAGGATCGAGCCGATCAGGAAACCGCGCGCATCCATAGCGCCGACGTGGCTGAAATCGGCCTCTACATAACGCTGGATCAGGCTGTCGATGACCATGCGCAGGGCGCGTGGCGACTGGAACAGCGGGGTGATGTCGCGAAACACCACGCCCGGTTTCGGGAAGTCGCTAACCGGGCGAATGAGGGTCTTGATACTGAATTCGTCGAAAATCATCGGTAATCCTTGCAGCGGTCAATTGAGCCTTGAACCCGTTCATGATCTCGCGAGCTAGAGCCATGCAAGGCCTGGGCGGCACCACAGAAAAAGGCGAGGAGGCGGACGGGGCTTTACACGCTGTAAATGAGCACCCCGACTGCGCTGGCGATCCAGCGTGTTTTCAGCGCCGCAGGGCCGACGCGCAGCAGATCATGAGTTGGTTCTCAGGGCCCTGTCAGCCGTTGAGACTGCCACCGGCCAGGGCGCACAGCTCGATCGGGTCGAGAATATGCACTTCCTTGCCCTCGGCTTCGAGCAGTTTGCTCTGCTGGAAGCGGGTGAATACCCGGGACACGGTTTCCACCGCCAGGCCCAGGTGATTGCCGATCTCGTTGCGTGACATGGCCAGGCGGAACTGGTTGGCGGAGAAGCCACGGGCGCGGAAGCGCGCCGACAGGTTGACCAGGAAGGTGGCGATGCGCTCGTCGGCGGTCTTCTTCGAAAGCAGCAGCATCATCTGCTGGTCGTCGCGAATCTCGCGGCTCATGATGCGCATCAGCTGGCGGCGCAACTGCGGCAGGTTCACCGACAGCTCGTCGAGGCGTTCGAAGGGGATTTCGCAGACCGATGTGGTTTCCAGGGCCTGGGCCGACACCGGGTACAGCTCGGTGTCCATGCCGGAAAGGCCCACCAGCTCGCTGGGCAGGTGAAAGCCGGTGATCTGCTCTTCGCCCGCATCGCTCAGGCTGAAGGTCTTCAGTGCCCCCGAGCGTACGGCGAACACCGAGTTGAAGGTGTCGCCCTGGCGGAACAGGAACTCGCCTTTCTTCAAAGGCCGTCCGCGTTTGACGATCTCGTCGAGTGCATCCATGTCTTCCAGGTCCAGCGACAGGGGCAGGCACAGGCTGGCGAGGCTGCAGTCCTTGCAGTTTGCCTGATGAGGGGTACGCAGCTTGATGCTTTCGGACATCGGCAGGGATCCTAGGGGAGACGGACAGAAGGCTCAAGGGTACCCCACTGAGCACGAAGGGGCCAGCCGCGGTTCGCTGCTCAAGTGCCGCGGGTTGTCGCCGATAACCTGGCGTCGATCAAAGAGCATGGAAGGAGTACGTGATATGCGTGTGGATGTTCCCGTTTCGCTGCACAGTGGCGCCAGTGTATCGGTGGCCAGTACCGGGGCAGTGGTCGATACGCTGGTGGAGGCCAACGAATCCGCCGATGGCGAGGTCGTGCAACAGGAGGGCGTGAGGGTCACCCTGTCGGCCGATGGCCTGGCACGGGCGGCCAATACGGACAAGGAGAAGAGCAAGGACATCGACGACAGTAACCTGCCGGACGTCGTCAAGCAGATTCTCAAGATGATCCGCCAGCTCAAGGCGCAATTGGCTGAGAAGATGGCTGAACTGCAGGCGATGATGACCGACCAGTCTCTCGCTCCCGAGGCTCGCCAGGCACAGGCCCAGGCCCTGCAGACGGAGGTCGGCTCGATCAGCAGTGCGCTGAGCGGTGCCAACGCGCAATTGGCCAAGGTCATGCGCGAGCAGGGGGTGAGCAGCGAACAGGGAGCCGCTGTCGCCGCGCTGATGAGCGCCTGAGCCAGCCCTGGCCCCAGACCGGGGCTGGGGTACTTCAGATCACCCGCGAGAAGCGTTGCAGGTTCTGTCCGCTCAGGTAGCGGTCGAACAGCATGCACAGCGACCGTACCATCAGCCGTCCTGCCGGCAGCACGTCGATGCCGTCGTTCGTCAAGTCGATCAGGCCGTCGCGGCCCATCTGCTGCAGAGCCGGCCAGGTGTCGGCGAAGTAGCTGCGCATGTCGATGGCGAAGCGCTGTTCGATCGACGCGAAATCCAGGTGGAAGTGACAGATCAGTTGCTGGATCACCGCGCGGCGCACGCGGTCGTCGTCATTGCAGAGCAGGCCGCGCTGGGTGGCCAGCTGTTGGTTGCTCAGGCTGGCCTGGTAGGTGGCCAGGTCCGAGCTGTTCTGGCAGTACAGGTCGCCGACCTGGCTGATCGACGACACGCCGAGGCCGATCAGGTCGCAGTGGCCGTGGGTGGTGTAGCCTTGGAAGTTGCGCTGCAGGCTACCGTCTTCCTGGGCGCTGGCCAGCTCGTCGTCGGGCAGGGCGAAGTGGTCCATGCCGATATAGCGGTAACCGGCGCTCGTCAATTGCTCGATGCTGCCTTGCAGCATGGCCAGCTTGTTTGCGGCGCTGGGCAACTGTTGGCTGTCGATGCGCCGCTGGGGCATGAAGCGCTCCGGCAGGTGAGCGTAATTGAACAGCGACAGGCGATCCGGTTGCAGGGCGATGACCTGCTGCACGGTATGGGCGAAGTTCTCCGGTTTCTGCTGTGGCAAGCCATAGATCAGGTCAATGTTCACCGAACGGAACTGCAGGGTGCGCGCGGCCTCGATGATGGCGCGGGTTTCCTCCAGGCTCTGCAGGCGATTGACGGCGCGCTGCACGTTGGGATCGAGATCCTGCACGCCCAGGCTGACGCGGTTGAAGCCCAGCTCGCGCAGCAGGCCCATGGTCGACCAGTCCGCTTCGCGAGGATCGATCTCGATGCTGTAGTCGCCGGAGTCGTCGTCGAGCAGGGTGAAATGCTCGCGCAAGCCGCTCATCAGCCGGCGTAGCTCGGCGTGGCTGAGAAAGGTCGGCGTGCCGCCGCCCAGGTGCAGTTGTTCGATGTGCTGGCGGCGGTCGACATGGTGGCCGATCAGCGCCATTTCCCGCTCCAGTTCCTGCAGGTAAGGCTGGGTGCGGCCGCGATCCTTGGTGATGACCTTGTTGCAGGCGCAGTAGTAGCAGATGTTGGCGCAGAACGGCAGGTGCAGGTACAGCGACAATGGACGCAGGGCACGACGGCTCTCGCGCAGGGCATGGAGCAGGTCGAACGAGCCGATGCCATCGTGGAACTGCACGGCGGTGGGGTAAGAGGTGTAGCGTGGGCCGGCTTGATCGTAGCGGCGGATCAGGTCGGAATCCCACTGGATGGCGTCGAGCATGGTGAATTCCGCTTCAGCGTTGAATGCTCAGCAGTCTAGGGCGCGCCTGGCCTGGTCTTTTTGATCTGAGTCATGGGGTCGCAGTGGTGGCGCGACCGCTGGGTCTACGCCGATGTGTGCTGGCTTCTGCGTAGGCTGGGCTTCAGTGCCCCATCAGCCAGTGCTGGTGGGGGCCGGGTAGTGTCCACAGGCCGAACAGCATCACCAGCAGGCCGCCGGCCATGCGCACACCACGCTGGCGCAGCAGGCTGCCCATACGCTCGGCCGCCAGGCCGGTGGCCAGCAGCACGGGCAGGGTGCCGATGCCGAATGCCAGCATCAAGGCGGCGCTGTGCAGGGCGTCACCCTGGCTGGCTGCCCACAGCAGGGTGCTGTAGACCAGGCCGCAGGGCAGCCAGCCCCACAGGCCGCCGAAGAGCAGCGCGCGAGACGGGCTGGTGATCGGCATGAGACGGCGGGCAAGCGGTTGCAGATGTCGCCAGAGACCGCGGCCCAGCGCTTCGATGCGCGTCAGGCCGCTCCACCAGCCGGCCAGATAGAGCCCCATGACGATCAACAGCCCGCCAGCGATGGCGCGCAACAGGTTCGCCAGCGGGCCGCTGGCCAACGCCCAGCCCGCCAGGCCGAGCAACAGGCCGGCCAGCGCATAGCTGAGGATGCGGCCGGCGTTGTAGGCCAGCAACAGGCGCAGCCGCTGCTCGCGTCGTTCGGGGGGAATGGCCAGGGTCAGGGCGCCCATCAGCCCGCCGCACATGCCCAGGCAATGGCCGCCGCCGAGCAGCCCGAGAATCAGCGCGGACAGCAACTGCGCCAGCAGGTCAGTCATGGCGCGGCTTGTCCGGCTCGTTGGCCTGCTGCAGGGCAGCCTTGTGGCGTGGGTCATCGTCATCGAAGAGGATGCGGTGGGCTGGGCTGTCGAGGTCGTCGTACTGGCCGCTGTCGACCGCCCAGAAGAACAGCCACACGGCGAAGGCGACCAGCAGCAGGGCAACGGGAATCAGGATGTACAGTGCGGTCATGATGATTTCCCCAGGCGCAGTGCATTGAGCACCACCAGCAACGAACTGAACGACATGCCCAGCGCGGCCCAGATCGGGGTGATCCAGCCGAGGGCCGCGAAAGGCAGCACCAAACCATTGTACAGCCCGGCCCAGGCCAGGTTCTCGACGATGATGGTGCGCGTGCGGCGGGCCAGGCGCAGGGCGTCGACCAGGCTGCCCAGGCGATTGGAGAGCAGCACGGCATCGGCATTGATCTTGGCCAGGTCGGAGGCCGAGCCCATGGCCACGCTGATATCCGCGCCGGCGAGTACCGGAACGTCGTTGACGCCGTCGCCGAGCATCAGTACGCGCCGTCCTTGTTTCTGCAGGTCGTGCAGCATGGCCAGCTTGGCATCCGGCGTCAGCCCACCCTGGGCGTGCTCGATACCCAGTCGAGCGGCCACTTCGCCGACCATCGGCGAGCTGTCGCCACTGAGCAGGAGAATCTGCCAGCCACGAGCCCGGACGGCCTCGATCAGCGCAGGGGCATCGTCACGCAGGCGATCATCGAGCACGAACCAGGCCAGTGGGCCGTGCTCATCACCGAGTAGCAGCCACTGGCCCTGATCACCCGGGATGTCGGGTGACGGGCTGGCGCTGAGCGCGCTGACGAACGCAGCCTGGCCGATGCGCAGCCGACGACCGTCCACCACGCCCTGCAAGCCCAGGCCGGGGACGTTCTCCAGGGCTTCAGCGGGAGCTGCGGCATGGCCGAAAGCGCGAGCGATGGGATGCTCGGAGTGGCTTTCCAGGGCGGCGGCGAGGGCCAGGCAGGCATCGCCACTCAGCGGGCCCAGCGGTTGCACGGCACGCAGGGTCAGGCGGCCTTCGGTGAGGGTGCCGGTCTTGTCGACGATCAGCGTGTCGATCTGCTCCAGACCCTCCAGTACGTGGCCTCGGGTCAGCAGCATGCCCTGTTTGTGCAGGGTGCCGGTGGCGGTGGTCAGAGCGGTTGGCGTGGCCAGGGCGAGGGCGCAGGGGCAGGTGGCCACGAGCAGGGCGAGCACCACCCAGAACGCTCGGGCGGGATCGACCTGCCACCAGAGCAGGCCGACGATGGCGGCCACCAGCAGAACGATCAGCAGGAACCACTGGGCGACCCGGTCGGCGAGTTCCGCCAGGCGCGGTTTTTCGCTCTGGGCGCGCTCCAGCAGGCGCACGATGGCCGACAGCCGGGTGGAGTCGCCCAGTGCCTGTACCTCGACGGTCAGCGGGCCTTCGACGTTGAGGGTACCAGCGGTGACGCCATCACCGATGGTACGGGGTTGCGGCAGGTATTCGCCGGTGAGCAGGGATTCGTCGATGCTGGAATGGCCCTGTAGAACCTGGCCGTCAGCAGGTAGCAAGGCGCCGGGCGGTACCAGCACCTGATCACCGAGGCGCAGCTCGTCGAGCAGGATGCGCTGGCTCTGGCCGCGTTGGTCCAGGCGCAGGCAGGAGGCCGGCAACAGCTTGACCAGTTGCGCGGTCGCCGCTGCGGTGCGCTCGCGGGCGCGCCGCTCCAGGTAGCGCCCGCTGAGCAGAAACAGGGCGAACATGCCCACCGCGTCGAAATACAGCTCGCCGTGGCCGCTGACCGTTGACCAGATACCCGCTGCGTAGGCGCCGCCGATGGCCAGCGATACCGAGACGTCCATGCTCAGGTGGCGGGTGCGCAGGGCACGCAGGGCGCCGCGGAAGAACTGGCCGCAACAATAGAAGACGATGGGGGTGGTGAGAAAAAGGCTGACCCAGCGCAGTATGCTGTCCAGCTCAGCGCTGAGGTCGACATTGAATTCCGGCCAGGTGGCCATGCTTGCCATCATCACCTGCATCCACAGCAGCCCGGCCATCCCCAGCTCGCGCATGGCCCGGCGATTTTCTCGGGTCAACTGCTCGGCAGCGGCATCGGCCTGCCAGGGGTGGGCGGCGTAACCGATACGGCGGATTTCACCGAGCAGTTGGCTGAGCGGCAATAGGGTCGCGTCCCAACGCACCAGCAGGCGGTGACTGGACAGGTTGAGGTGCGCTTCGGCTACGCCCGGCAGGGCGTGCAGGTGTTTCTCGATCAGCCAGCCACAGGCCGCGCAACTGATGCCTTCGATGAGCAGATTCGCCTCGCTCAGCTCGCCCTGCCGTTCGACGAAGGGTTGTTGTACGTCGCTGCGGTCGTACAGCGCCAGCTCATCTGGCAGTACCTGAGGCAATTGTCGCGGATTGCTGGCAGCCTCGCTGCGGTGCCTGTAGTAGTGCTCCAGGCCGCTCTGCACGATGGTTTGCGCCACCGCCTGGCAACCGGGGCAGCACATCTCGCGGGGCTGCCCCAGCACCACGGCCTGGAAATGCGTGCCGGCGGCTACCGGCAGGCCACAGTGGTAGCAGGGCGTGGGGGCGGCATGCGCCGCCCCGGAGGCTGAAGCGTCGATCAGTGTTCATCCCCGAGTTGCAGGCTCTGGCCGGGTTGCAGGGTTTCTTCCTCGAACAGGCGCCAGTCCTGGCCGCCTTCCTGGCCGATCAGTTCGACGAAGCGTCGGCCTTGCACACTGTCCTGCAGGTTGCCGCGATACAGGCCTTCACCCTGATGCTGGAGCACCACGCGGCGATCGCGCTCCGGCTGGGTGGGCGATACCAGGTTGAGTACCAGTTGCGCCGGTGCGCTGCTGCCCCGCAGGCGCAGCTCGGCGATGCCGCGCTGGTCATCGAGGTCGAGGCTGGCGCGCAGTCGCAGGCGCACCGCCAGGTTCTCGCGTTCCAGCGACTGGTTGATGCCCTTGCCGACGTCGTAGTAATCGTCGGCGATCAGCCCCGGCGGATTGCGTGTGGCGATGGTCAGCAGGGTCAGCCCCTGGATCACCGAATAGCCCAGCAGGGCGATCAGGAACCAGGGCCAGAACTGCTTGTACCAGGGGGTGGGCGGGAGGTCTTCAGTCATGGCCGGGCCTGTTCTGTCAGCGGACGCTGGGGCCGATGAACCGGCTGCTGGCGTCGTTGTGGATGCGCTCGTCATCCGTGGCATGGATACGGAAGGTGATGTCGTTGGTGCTGGCCGGCAGTTTCTCCGCATCGACGGACAGCTCCACCGGGATCGCCAGCACTTCTCCAGCCAGCGCGCGGACTTCGCGGCGACCCTCGTAGAGCAGGCCATCCAGGCCGTCGGCCTCGATACGGTAAACGACGTCCCGTTGCGCCTTGTTCATGATCTTCAGGGTATACACGTTCTCGATCCGGCCCTGCTCGTTCTCCCGGTAGAGTACCCGATCCTTGAGCACGTCCAGTTCCACCAGCGAGCGTGCCTGCAGCGCCCAGCCGAACACCGCGAGCATGGCCAGCAGCGCCACGGCGTAGCCGATCAGCCGTGGGCGCAGCAAGCGGGTCTGTTGCCCGGAAAGGTTGTGCTCGGTGGTGTAGCTGATCAGCCCGCGCGGGTAGTTCATCTTGTCCATGATGCTGTCGCAGGCGTCGATGCAGGCGGCACAGCCGATGCATTCGATCTGCAGGCCATCGCGGATGTCGATGCCGGTGGGACAGACCTGCACGCACAGCGTGCAGTCGATGCAGTCACCCAGGCCCTGGGTCTTGTGATCGGCGCTTTTCTTGCGCGGCCCGCGGGCTTCGCCGCGGCGCGGGTCGTAGGAGACGATCAACGTGTCTTGGTCGAACATCACGCTCTGGAAGCGCGCATAGGGGCACATGTGGATGCATACCTGCTCGCGCAGCCAGCCGGCGTTGCCGTAAGTGGCCAGGGTGAAGAAACCGATCCAGAACAGCGCCCAGCCACTGGCGTCGAAGGTGACCAGCTCGCCGAGCAGTTCGCGGATCGGCGAGAAGTAGCCGACGAAGGTCAGCGCGGTGATCAGCGAAACGCCCAGCCAGATGCCGTGTTTGGCGAGGCGGCGAAGAAACTTGGTCCCGCTCATGGGCGCCTTCTCGAGCTTCATGCGCTGGTTGCGGTCGCCCTCGGTGACCTTTTCCGCCCACATGAAAATCCACGTGAAGACGCTTTGCGGGCAGGTGTAGCCACACCACACGCGGCCGGCGAAGACGGTGATGAAGAACAACCCGAAGGCGGCGATGATCAGCAGCGCCGAGAGCAGCACGAAATCCTGTGGCCAGTAGGTGGCCCCGAAGATGTGGAACTTGCGTTCCGGCAGGTTCCACCACACCGCCTGATGGCCGTTCCAGTTCAGCCACACGGTACCGAAGTAGAGGATGAACAACAGGGCGCCACCGGCTCG
Source organism: Phytopseudomonas flavescens (assembly GCF_900100535.1). Classification (GTDB taxonomy): domain Bacteria; phylum Pseudomonadota; class Gammaproteobacteria; order Pseudomonadales; family Pseudomonadaceae; genus Aquipseudomonas; species Aquipseudomonas flavescens. Next base: position 130,626 of record NZ_FNDG01000001.1, on the reverse strand, counting down.
GCGCAGGTTGCGGTAGAAGCCACTGAAGGCACGGGTGTGGATTTTCTCGCGACTGGCATAGAGGTCGATGGTCTCGCCAGCGGCTGCGGGCGTGACGTTCTTGACGGGAATCTGTTCACTCATCGGTGGCTACCACAACGGTTGGTCGGGCATGTCGCGACCGATACGTGCCGGTCGCAATCGTTCGCTGCGCCGATGGTACGCCAGCAATCCCGGCAGGGTTTGCGGCTACCGGTCGCAGGGATCAGGCACCACCATCCTAGGCGCAGCACCGGCGTCCCGCCCTGACCCAGATCAGTGCGCTCATTGTTTCTCCTGGCTTCGTGGCGCCGCCGGTTCGTGCTTGCGCTGCGACAGCTGGAACACGTAGGCGGCCAGCAGGTGTACCTTGTCGTTGCCGAGAAAGTCCTTCTGCGCCGGCATCTGGCCGTTGCGGCCATGGCCAATGGTCTGCTGCACCTGGGTGAAACTGGAGCCGTACAGCCAGACCTTGTCGGTCAGGTCGGGGGCGCCGAGCACCTGCATGCCCTTGCCCGCGGGGCCGTGGCACATGGCGCAGCTGGTGGCGTACAACTGCTTGCCCCGGTCGAGGTCCACGGCGACCTCTGCCGGGTTCTGCAGACCGGAAAGGCTGCGCACGTAACCCGTGACGTCGCGCACGCCGTCGTCGCCAATTACCTGCTGCCATCCCGGCATAACGCCTTGGCGACCCTGCATGATGCTGGTCTTGATGGTGTCCGGATCGCCGCCGTACAGCCAGTCATCGTCGGTCAGGTTGGGAAAGCCGAAGGCGCCCTTGGCATCCGAGCCGTGGCACACCGAGCAATGGTTGGCGAACAGGCGGCCACCGATCTTCAGCGCTTGCTCGTCCTTGGCCACGTCGGCGATCGGCATGGCGGCGTAGCTGGCGAACAGCGGGCCGTAGCGTGCATCGGCGAGGGCCATCTCACGCTCCCATTGGGCGACTTGCGTCCAACCGGCCTGGTAGCCAGGCAGCAGTCCCTTGAAGTTGCCCAGGCCGGGATAGAGGAGCAGGTAGCCGAAGGCGAACACCAGGGTGGCGACGAACAGCAGGAACCACCAGCGAGGCAGCGGGTTGTCGTATTCCTCGATGCCATCGAAGCTGTGGCCGACGGTCTGGTCCGTGTTGTCGGAACGCTGGCCCTTGCGGGTGGCGAATATCAGCCAGGTCACGGCCAGCAGCGTACCGAGAGTGAGCAGGGCCACGTAGACGCCCCAGAAGGTACTCATGACCTGTCGCTCCCGGCGCTGTCGTTGCCGTCCTTGCGGGCTTCCGGCTCATCGGCGAAGGGCAGGTTGGCCGCCTCGTCAAAGCTCGATTTGCGCTTGCCGCCGTAGGCCCAGAACACCACCGCGACGAAGGCGATGAACACCACGGCGGTGCCGATGCCGCGGATAGTGCCGATATCGGTCAGCAAGGCAGGCATGCAGTCACCGTTTGTTCTCGACAGCGGTGCCGAGCACCTGCAGGTAAGCCACCAGAGCGTCCAGTTCGCTCCTGCCCTCGACCGCCTCCCTGGCCTTGCCGATGTCTTCATCGCTGTAGGGAATACCGAAGCCGCGCATGACCTTCATCTTCTTGGCGGTCAGCGCGCCGTCCAGTTTCTTCTCGACCAGCCAGGGGTAGGCCGGCATCTTCGATTCCGGCACCACGTTGCGCGGATCGATCAGGTGCACGCGGTGCCACTCGTCCGAATAGCGGCCGCCCACCCGGGCCAGATCCGGTCCGGTACGCTTGGAGCCCCACAGGAAGGGGTGGTCCCAGACGCTTTCGCCGGCCACCGAGTAGTGGCCGTAGCGCTCGGTCTCGGCGCGGAACGGACGGATCATCTGCGAATGGCAGCCGACGCAGCCTTCCTTGATGTACACGTCGCGGCCCTCGAGCTGCAGCGCGGTGTAGGGCTGCATGCCGGCGACCGGCTCGTTGACCACGTCCTGGAAGAACAGCGGGACGATCTGCGTCAGGCCGCCGATGCTCACGGCCAGAACCATCAGCAGGGTCATCAGGCCAAGGTTCTTTTCGATGAGGTCGTGCTTCACCGGTTGGCACTCCCTGGGGGGGCGGCGGGAATCTGTGCGGCGGCCTGGTACTGTTCAGGCTGGGCGGCGCGGATGGTCAGCCAGGTGTTCCAGGCCATCAGCAGCATGCCGCTGAAGAAGATCGCGCCGCCGACCATGCGCACCAGGTAGCCGTAGTGGCTGGCCTCCAGGGACTCGACGAACGAATAGGTGAGGGTGCCGTCCTCGTTCACCGCTCGCCACATCAGGCCCTGGGTGATGCCGTTGACCCACATCGCGACGATGTACAGCACGGTGCCGACGGTGGCCAGCCAGAAGTGCACGTGGATCGCCGCCAAGCTGTGCATCTGTGCGCGGCCGAAGACCTGGGGAATCAGGTGATACAGCGAGCCGATGGTGATCATCGCCACCCAGCCCAACGCCCCGGCATGCACGTGGCCGATGGTCCAGTCGGTGTAGTGGGAGAGGGCGTTGACGGTCTTGATGGCCATCATCGGCCCTTCGAAGGTGGACATGCCGTAGAACGCCAGGGAGACCACCAGGAAGCGCAGGATCGGATCGGTGCGCAGCTTATGCCAGGCGCCCGAGAGGGTCATCATGCCGTTGATCATGCCGCCCCAGCTCGGCACCAGGAGGATAATCGACATGACCATGCCGAGGCTCTGCGCCCAGTCCGGCAGCGCGGTGTAGTGCAGGTGGTGCGGGCCGGCCCAGATGTACAGGGTGATCAGCGCCCAGAAATGCACGATGGACAGGCGATAGGAGTAGACCGGGCGCCCGGCCTGCTTGGGCACGAAGTAGTACATCATCCCCAGAAAGCCGGTGGTCAGGAAGAAGCCCACGGCGTTGTGGCCGTACCACCACTGGATCATCGCGTCGGTGGCCCCGGCGTAGGTCGAGTACGACTTGAACAGGCTGACCGGCACCGCCGCGCTGTTGACCACGTGCAGCATGCCGGTAACCAGGATGAAGGCGCCGAAGAACCAGTTGGCGACATAGATGTGGCGCGTTCTGCGCCTGGCGATGGTGCCGAAGAACACCACCATGTACACCAGCCAGACGATGCCCAGGAGGATGTCGATCGGCCATTCCAGCTCGGCGTATTCCTTGCTGCTCGTGTAGCCCTGCGGCAGGCTGATCACCGCGCCGACGATCACCGTCTGCCAGCCCCAGAAGGTAAAGGCCGCCAGGCGGTCGGACAGCAGCCGAACCTGACAGGTACGCTGTACCACGTAATAGCTGGTGGCGAACAGCGCGCAGCCGCCGAAGGCGAAGATCACCGCATTGGTGTGCAGGGGGCGCAGGCGACCGAAGCTCGTCCACTCCATGCCCAGGTTCAATTGTGGCCATACCAGCTGCGCAGCGATGAACACCCCCAGCGCCATACCGACCACCCCCCAGACTACCGTCATCACGGCGAACTGGCGGACGACCTTGTAGTTATACGCAGCCGGGCTGCTTGCTGGGCTCATGCTGGGTTCCACGCTGGGCTGGGTGCTGCCGATGGGGCGGTAGATATTTTGGGCGGCGCGAGTATCCCCCGACGAGCTCGGGCGGTGCAATGCGTGGGAAATGTGGTGCAAGCTTTCTGGCGGGCAGCGTGCCGGCAGGAGAGGGGGCTGGACTTGCTGATGGTGGCTTGCAGATGCAGGAACCGAGAGATTGCTCCCTGGGTATCGCTGCACTCAACGCCAGGCTACGGACGGGCGCCGGGCATGGGGCTGGCTTTTTGTAGCCTGGGTAGAGCGAAGCGAAACCCGGGATTGCTCCTGGGCATCGCTGCGCTCAACGTCAGGCTACGGCTGCTCTGGCCAACGCGTTACTTGGGCGCTTCCTGCGTGCGGCTCAGGCTCAGCACATAGGCGGCCAGCAAGTGCACCTTGTCGTTACCCAGGTAGTGCTCCTGGGCGGGCATCTGGCCATTGCGGCCGTAGCGGATGGTTTGTTGCAACTGCGCCAGGCTCGAACCGTAGATCCAGCCACCCGGGTGGGTCAGGTTCGGTGCACCGAGCAGGGCCATGCCGCTGCCGGTCGGACCATGGCAGGCCACACAGGTGCTGTCGTACAGCTGCTTGCCCTTTGCCAGGTCGGCATTGCTGCCTTCCGGCAACGGCAGTTTGGCCAAGCCATTGCGCACATAAGCCGCCACGTTGCGAACGCCGTCGTCGCCGAGCACCTGGCCCCAGGCCGGCATTACGCCGATGCGCCCGTTGAGGATGGTGGTCTTGATGGTTTCGGCCTCGCCGCCCCAGCGCCAGTCCCGATCCGTCAGATTGGGAAAGCCCACTGCGCCCTTGGCGTCCGAGCCATGGCAGATCGAGCAATAGGTGGCGAACAGCCGGCCGCCCATCTTCAGCGCCTGCTCGTCCCGCGCCACCTGCTCCAGGGGCATGGCCGAGTAGCGGGCGAATATCGGCCCGTACTGGGCGTCGGCCTTGGCCACCTCATGCTGCCACTGGGCCACTTGCGTCCAGCCGTCGTCATAGCCAGGCAGCAACCCCTTGAAGTTGCCCAGGCCTGGATACAGCGCGAGGTAGCCGGCAGCGAAGATCAGCGTGCCGAGGAACAGCATGAACCACCAGCGTGGCAGGGGGTTGTCGTACTCCTCGATGCCGTCGAAGGAGTGTCCCATGGTCTGATCGGTGGTGTTCTTGCGCTCGCCTTTGCGGGTAGCGAACAGCAACCAGAACAATGCGACCAGGCTGCCAACCGTCAACAGCGTGATGTACCAGCTCCAGAAGGTGCTCATGGGGTATTTTTCCTCGATACTGCAGTGTTGGGTTCATCGGCGAAGGGCAGCTTGGCCGCTTCGTCGAAGGCCTTGGTGCGTTTGCCGCTGTAGGCCCACAGGGTCACGCAGGTGAAGGCGATCAGCACCAGAGCGGTCCCGATGCCACGCAGCATGCCGATGTCGATCAGGTCGAAAAGCATGGGATCACCTCTTGTTTTTCAAGGCAGTGCCGAGTACTTGCAGGTAGGCGACCAGGGCGTCCATCTCGGTCTTGCCCTTCACCGCAGCCGCGGCACCGGCGATGTCTTCGTCGCTGTAGGGCACGCCGAGCAGGCGCATGGCCTTGAGCTTGGCGGCGGTATCCTTGCCGTCGAGGGTGTTCTCCACCAGCCAGGGGTAGGCCGGCATCTTCGACTCCGGTACCACGTTGCGCGGGTTGTACAGGTGCGCACGGTGCCACTCGTCCGAGTAACGGCTGCCGACACGGGCCAGATCCGGCCCGGTGCGTTTGGAGCCCCACAGGAAAGGGTGGTCCCAGACGCTTTCGCCGGCCACCGAGTAGTGGCCGTAGCGCTCGGTCTCGGCGCGGAACGGACGGATCATCTGCGAATGGCAGCCGACGCAGCCTTCCTTGATGTACACGTCGCGGCCCTCGAGCTGCAGCGCGGTGTAGGGCTGCATGCCGGCGACCGGCTCGTTGACCACGTCCTGGAAGAACAGCGGGACGATCTGTGTCAGGCCGCCGATGCTCACGGCCAGGACCATCAGCAGGGCCATCAGGCCGACGTTCTTTTCGACGATTTCGTGTTTCATCAGTGGGCCCCTTCTACCGAGAATTGCGCGGCGGCTTGCCGTTCGGCCGGCTTGCTGGTGCGCACGGTCTGCCAGGTGTTCCAGGCCATCAGCAGCATGCCGGCGAAGAAGATCGCGCCGCCGATCACCCGCACCACGAAGCCCGGGTGGCTGGCCTCCAGTGCTTCGACGAAGGAGTAGGTGAGGGTGCCGTCGCTGTTCACCGCACGCCACATCAGGCCCTGGGCGATGCCGTTGACCCACATCGCGGCGATGTACAGCACGGTGCCGATGGTGGCCAGCCAGAAGTGCGCGTTGATCGGGGCGATGCTGTGCATCTGTTCGCGGCCGAATACCTTGGGAATCAGGTGATAGAGCGAGCCGATGGTGATCATGGCGACCCAGCCCAGGGCGCCGGCGTGGACGTGGCCGATGGTCCAGTCGGTGTAGTGGGAGAGGGCGTTGACGGTCTTGATGGCCATCATCGGCCCTTCGAAGGTGGACATGCCGTAGAACGCCAGGGAGACCACCAGGAAGCGCAGGATCGGGTCGGTGCGCAACTTATGCCAGGCACCCGAGAGGGTCATCATGCCGTTGATCATGCCGCCCCAGCTCGGCGCCAGCAGCACCAGCGACATCACCATGCCCAGGCTCTGCGCCCAGTCCGGCAGCGCGGTGTAGTGCAGGTGGTGCGGGCCGGCCCAGATGTACACGGTGATCAGCGCCCAGAAGTGCACGATGGACAGGCGATACGAATAGACCGGGCGCCCGGCCTGCTTGGGCACGAAGTAATACATCATCCCCAGGAAGCCGGCGGTGAGAAAGAAGCCCACGGCGTTGTGGCCGTACCACCACTGGATCATTGCGTCGGTGGCGCCGGCATACAACGAATAGGACTTGGTCAGCGTCACCGGCACTTCCAGGTTGTTGACCACGTGCAGCAGTGCGACGGTGAGGATGAACGCGCCGAAGAACCAGTTGCCGACGTAGATGTGGCGAACGTGGCGCTTGATGATGGTGCCGAAGAACACCACCGCATAGCTGACCCAGACGATGGTGATCAGAATATCGATCGGCCATTCCAGCTCGGCATATTCCTTGGAGCTGGTGTAGCCCATTGGCAGGGTGATGGCTGCCAGCAGGATCACCAGTTGCCAGCCCCAGAAGGTGAAGGCAGCCAGCTTGGGGGCGAACAGCGTGGCCTGCGAGGTGCGCTGTACGGCATAGTAGCTGGTGGCGAACAGGGCACAGCCGCCGAAGGCGAAGATCACTGCGTTGGTGTGCAGCGGACGCAGACGGCCGAAGCTCGTCCAGGGCAGATCGAAGTTGAGCCACGGCCAGGCGAGCTGGGCTGCGATGAGCACGCCGAGCCCCATCCCGACGATGCCCCATACCACCGTCATGATGGCGAATTGGCGGACCACCTTGTAGTTATAGGCGGAGCTGGTTGTTGTGTTCATGTCTGGCTTTCCATCCACGGTTATGGGCAGATCATCTTCAGCCCTCCCGCGAATCCGCATGACCGCACGGTTATTGAGGGCTTTTTTATGAGCGAGGCAAGCATGAGCAAAGGGCACAATGCCGGTATTGACGCTGGTCAATTCGCACAGGGACATGGGCCCGTGGGGCTGCTGTGGGATCGGCCTGTCGGCGACAGCCTGGGCACGCTGATCCTCGCCCACGGCGCCGGTGCGCCGATGGACAGCGACTTCATGAAGCGGATGGCGCACATGCTCGCCATCCGGGGGCTGACGGTGGTGCGCTTCGAGTTCGACTACATGGCCGCTCGCCGCCAGGATGGCAGGAAACGTCCCCCCAACCCCCAGGCGAAACTGCTCGAGCGCTGGCGCGCGGTACATGCCACCGTGCGGCAACAGGTCACGGGGCCGCTGGCCATCGGTGGCAAATCCATGGGCGGGCGCATGGCCAGCCTGCTGGCTGATGAGCTGGGCGCCGATCGGCTGGTCTGCCTCGGCTACCCCTTCCATGCCATCGGCAAGGCCGACAAGCCCCGCACCGTCCACCTTGCCGACCTGAAGGCCCCGACCCTGATCGTTCAGGGCGAACGCGACGCCATGGGCGACCGCCATACCGTGGCGAGTTACCAACTGTCACGCGCCATCGAACTGTTCTGGCTGACGGCTGGCGATCATGACCTCAAACCATTGAAGGTTTCTGGTTATAGCCATGAGCAGCACCTGGAGTCGGCGGCGGATGCGGTCGCGGGCTTTTTGCGCGAGCACGCCAAGAAGCGCTGAAAGCGGGTCTGTGTCGCAGCCTTGACGCACCTGGTTGGTTACCATCGGCGGCTGGGAGTGGAGCAGGAGATCAGGGATGCATTACCACGACGTGCTGCAGATTCACCGAAGCGCCAAGCGCTTCAAGCGTCTGGCCCTGTGGGCGGCCATCCTGCTGTGCCTGATCATGTTGCTGGGCAAGACCACGTGGTACCTGGCCGGCGTGCCGGCGGATCCGGAATCCGTCGAGATGATGAAAGAATACGTGCGCGGCGCTGGCGCCGATCCGGACACGCTGATCCTCAGTGATCACCATGGCACCTGCGGCAGGTTCAGTTATATCGATAAAGACGGAAAACGCACGGCGCCCGTGGGCTTCGTCGCCATTCCCAGCCAGGGCGTGGCGCCAAGCCTGTTGACGGACGAGTGGAACAGGAGCCGCTGCGCCGGGCCGCGGTCGGCGCCTTGATTTTGTGAAGGCAGCCCGCTGTCTTTAATCTAAGTAATTGTCGGATCTCTCGAATGGTTTGGTATTACATGGCAAGGCCGTGGACCTGTATCTGGGGTATCGCGCTGGTGATTTGCGCGTCATTCCTCTATGTGAACTTCACGGCGATGCATGAGCGGGAGCAGCCATTCAATGCCGTGCAGTGGCGCAGCCTGAGTCACGAAGCAAGGCTTAATGACCCCGGATGCGTACGCGGAGGTATGGCTCTATTTCTATCGAATAACCACAGCCTAGGCGGTCTGCCGCAAGCGTCGGTGATGGAGCTGCTGGGTGAGGCAGACACCGTGCTTCTCAATCAACTTCACTTCCGTCTTGGCCAGTGTCATTGGGATTGGAGGCACAGCTCGCTGGTGGTAACCCTCGAAGAGGGAAGGGTAAGCCAGCTTTCTATCGTGTATCCCGCTAGCGACTTCTAGTGGGATACGCTCACTCCATCAGCCGCTGCCCACAATGCAAACAGCTGGCTGTTCCGGGATCGTGGTGTTCACCCGCTCGGTCGTCGACTTTGTGGTGGGGCGACTCGCCGCAATTGGGGCAGATGTAGCGCAGCAGAATTCGATGCTGGCGATAGAGGTTCAGCAGGCCGCCGCCGATCACCACAGCGAGCGCAGTCACCAGCGCGTCATGGGGCCCTAAGAGCGCCAGCACGAACAGCGCGATCACCAGTACGGCGAGCAGGGATTTCACGAAATCCACCTGTTTGCGCAGGCGGTTGTAAGTGTTCTGGTCCATGGCCGGGCGTCCTTGTTATCAGGGTGCCGTTGCCAGTGTGGCTTCAGTTACGCAGCCATGTGCCTGATGGAAAAAAAATGAAGCAGTTTGTGTTACTCGGCGACGCTGCTCGGGCTTTCGGCGGCCTCGGCTTCCAGCTTCGCCCGGTCGGCCTTGCTGATGTATTTGGGCTTGCTGCTCTTGGGCGCCAGCTTGGTATTGGCCTTCTTGGCGTGGGCCTCCAGCAGTTGCTTGATCTTCTTACGGCGATTCATGTGGGTACCTGTAGCACGGTAATTGGGGAGCGTTTCAGCCTGCGGTTTTCTTCAGCGCCATGCCCTGGCTTGCTGGCGCAGTCAGCGCAAAGCCGAACTGCTCATAGAGGCGATACGCCTCTCCGTCGGCTATCAGGCTGACGTACGCGGATTCTGGCACCTCGCGGGCGATGAAGTCGCTGATCGCGGCCATGATCCGCTTGCCCAGGCCACGCCCCTGATGGGCTGGCAGCACTGCTATATCCACCACCTGATAGAACGAGCCGCCATCACCGATCACGCGGCCCATGCCGATAGGAACGCCTTCGCAGATGATCTGCACAGCGAACAGGGTATTCGGCAAGCCACGTTCCGCTGCTTCGATGGTCTTGGCGCTTAGCCCTGCAGCGATGCGAAGATGGCGATAGGTCTCTACCGAGGGGGGCGTGTGTGACGGAATAGGTTTGTGGCGTTTCGGTCACGATGACGCTCCTGTGAGTGGAGAGATGTGCATTGGACAGGACTGACAGGCGATTTTTAGCGCTGTCGTTATTCGAAGTTTCGTAGGGTGGACGACGCTCCATCCGTCCACCGTTTGAGATCGCTATGGTGGATGAAAAAGCGTCATCCACCCTACGCGCTTAACGTTTAGCGGTGATACCAGTTTGCGGTTTTCGATTTTGCGTCTGGATTGTGTTTTTGCAGCAAGGATGCCATCTGCTCGAGCTCCTTGTACCCTTCGAAGCGAAGGTCACTGAATGATTCGTTCGTTAGCAGGATTGACGTCACCTTGCCCTTTAGCTTCTGGATGATCAGCTTTTCTATACCCGAAAGCGGCATGCTTATGGTTGTGTCGTTGTGCTTTATCCGGATTTCATTATCAGGTTCGCTTATTTCGACTTCTGGATATGATGCTTCGCCCGTAAAAACACGTCTGTAAGCAGCAGGTAGATACCTGCCCATGAGGAAAGCTGTTAGCGCTGCAATGCCCTTATTGAGGAGGCTGTCGCTACTGATGAGCATCCAGATGCATCCGACGAAAATTATCACCACCAGCAGTGCTGCAAGTACTGCGTTTCTTCTGTCGCGGCGTTTATAGTTTTCAGATACTTTGAATTTCATATGTTTCTCTAACGGTGAGTCAACGCAAAATCATTGATCGTATGGTGTGCAGGGTGAGTGCATTGGCAGTAGTTAGGTGGCTATATCTGGCTAACTATCGGCGGCCGATGCGCCGTTTGTTGAGCGTTGCTCTTTCAGAACGGCCTTAAACCACAGCGCATCACCTAACTAGATGGCAAGCGTCTTCATCTGTCTGCTTTAGCGTTTTAGTTCGTAGGGTGGACGACGCTCCATCCGTCCACCGTTTGAGTCGCCATGGTGGATGAAAAAGCGTCATCCACCCTACTTGCTGATAGACATAAACATCGCCAGTGCCTACAGAAGTTTTGTCGAAATAAAGAGTAAATAAATCACGCAGGTCTAACGCTATGCTTAAAGCATTCAGGGTGGATTTAAGCGTTTCGTTTTGGTTGAAAACATTTTCTTTTTCACCGGGCCACGTAAGAACATCGCACATGGAGACAGTAAGAGAGAAAACGTGTGCAGATATAATTGGCATAATGCTGGATTTTGGTTGTGGGCGGGCTTTAGCCCGTCCCAACGAACGAAGTGGGTAACTTGAACTTTTTGTTATTACCCTAAACTCGGTCTCTCTTGTCTGGTGGCCCATAGAGCTTCATTTCCCAATCCTCAAGGGGCGGTATGACTTCAAGGGATGGGTCACAGTAAGATCTAAGGTAGTCAGTTGCTCTTTTTTGAGCATGCGTGAAGTTTTGAACTTTTCCTTCGTTGTCAAGTTCAATCACGTTTGCGAATATTGCGAATGCCATTTCAATTGCGCTTGGCTCTGTGCCGTACAGGTCTAAGTACTCTACATCCTCAAGCATATAGTGGCTTCCGCTTGCCATGAAGTATGCAAACGTTCGTAGTGCCCCACTAAAATCATTGCTTAACTTCATCTCTGGAACCACCCCGGCTTGGTTGTAACTATAAATAGACACCAAGTGGTGCATAACTCCCCGGACGGGCGTGGTGTAAACATTCCATGCCTTTTGGCCGATTCCGTCTAGTGCGCGGAACACGGCGAGGTGCTGGGGTGTTTGGCGTGTTATACACAACACTTTCAATACGTTGACAGGTGCCTGCGCGTAAGGCCAGCGAAAAGACGCAGCATTACGCCGCGCCTCAGTTGTTCACCGGTTAAACCTTGCCACCAACGAATACTGACCTTGCGCCGTGCTGGTCAGCGATTCGCTGAGCAGGGCGGTATTGTGCGCCTCGCCGGCGGTCTGGTCGGAGAGTTGGGCGATGGTGGTGATGTTGCGGCTTATTTCGTCGGCCACGGTGCTCTGCTGTTCGGCGGCGGCGGCGATCTGGTCGGCCATTTCGGCGATATTGGCGACGGCATCGCTGATACCGGCCAGGGCATGGTCGGCCTGTTGAACGCGTTCGACACCTTCGTCAGCCTGCTTGCGGCCGATGTCCATGGTCAGTACCGCTTCGTCGGCGGTGCGTTGCAGCTTGGCGATCAGGTCGTGGATCTGCCCGGTGGACTGCGCGGTGCGCTGCGCCAGGGAGCGCACTTCGTCGGCGACCACGGCGAAACCACGGCCCATCTCACCAGCGCGGGCGGCTTCGATGGCGGCATTGAGGGCCAGCAGGTTGGTCTGATCGGCGATGCCTTTGATCACGTCCACTACGCCGCCGATTTCGTTGCTGTCGCGTGCCAGGCGGGTGACCGTTTCGCCGGTTTCTCCCACCGAGAGGGACAGGCGCTGGATCGCGGCACGGGTTTCGCTGGCGATGCCGCGGCCTTCCTGGGTCAGGCGATTGGCTTCCTGGGTGGCGATGGCGGTGCGCGCCACGTTGTTGGCCACCTCCAGAGTGGTGGCGGCCATCTGGTTGACGGCGGTGGCGACGTGATCGGTTTCCTCGCGCTGGCGCTGCAGGCCGGCCGAGCTGTTGTGGGCCAGCGCATCAGCCTGCCGGGCCTGGCTGGTCAGGTTTTCGGCGCTGTCCTGAAGACGGGTCAGGCAGGTCTTGAGACGTGCCTCCTGGCTGAGAATGGACATTTCCAGGCGCCCTTCGACGCCACGGCTGTCGGTGTACATCTGTGCGATCAGAGGGTCGGACGTGGTCTGCTCGGCCAGGCGCAGCAGGCGCTTGATGCCCCGGTTCTGCCAGGCCAGGCCGAGCAGGCCGAGGGGTACCGAGAGCAGTGCCGCCGCAATGAAGCCCCAATGGCTGTTGAGCCAGGCGCCTACCAGAAAACCGATCTGGCTGACCAGGATGAATGGCAGCCAGGCCTGCAGCACGGGCAACCAGCGATCACGCCCTGGCACCGCCGCCTTGCCCGCGTTTATTCGTTGGTAGAGCGCTTGCGCCCTTTCGACCTGTTCGACGGTGGGTTTGCTTCGCACCGATTCGTAACCCGTGACCTGGCCTGCGTCGAGAATCGGGATCACATAGGCATTGACCCAGTAGTGATCGCCATTCTTGCAGCGGTTCTTGACGATACCCATCCAGGGGCGGCCGTCTTTCAGGGTGGTCCACATGTGTTCGAACACGGCGGCTGGTACGTCGGGATGGCGTACCAGATTGTGCGGCGCGCGTATCAGCTCGTCTCGCGAGAAACCGCTGATTTCGATGAAGGCATCGTTGCAGTAGGTTATCTGGCCCTTTAGGTCGGTCGTCGAGATCAAACGCTGCTGGGGCGGATATGTCCGCTCACTCCCGGTGATCGGCTGGTTGTTACGCATGGCATCTACCCTGATGATTTTCTGATGTGTCGCGTACGCGTGGCAGACCTGGGAGTGTAACTGGATTTAGACGCGGATCACATTTTGACGCCGGTAAAGCGACAGTCCATTGGTGTAATGGCGTTGTCCGGCGGCTGCGGGCACGCGGAGCGAGACGCGGACAAACGAGGAGAGACGAGGTTTCTGCACGATGGCGCGCATCCTTGCGGTCACCGTGCAGGTTGCTGATCAGTTGGCGATCAGTTGGCGCAGCACGTAGTGCAGGATGCCGCCGGCCTTGAAGTATTCCACCTCGTTGAGGGTATCGATGCGGCAGAGCAGCTCGACGTTCTGCTGCTTGCCGTCCTCGCGGGTGATCGCCAGGGTCAGTGGCATGTGCGGGCGCAGTTCCACGCCGTCCAGGCCCTCGATGGCGAGGGTTTCCTTGCCGGTAAGGCCGAGACTTTTACGGTCGGCGCCCTCGGTGAATTGCAGCGGCAGCACGCCCATGCCCACCAGGTTGGAGCGGTGGATACGTTCGAAGCTCTCGGCGATCACTGCTTTCACCCCAAGCAGGTTGGTACCCTTGGCGGCCCAGTCGCGGCTCGAGCCGGTGCCGTATTCCTTGCCGGCAATCACCACCAGCGGCGTGCCTTCTTCCTGATAGCGCATGGATGCGTCGTAGATCGCCAGTTTCTCGCCGCTGGGCACGTGCAGGGTGTTGCCGCCTTCTTCACCGTCGAGCATCTCGTTGCGGATACGGATATTGGCGAAGGTCCCGCGCATCATCACTTCGTGGTTGCCGCGGCGCGATCCATAGGAGTTGAAGTCGCTCGGCTCCACCCCTTGCTCGCGCAAATAACGGCCGGCAGGACTGTCGGTCTTGATGTTGCCGGCAGGGGATATGTGGTCGGTGGTCACCGAATCGCCGAGCAGGGCGAGGATGCGCGCATTGGCGATATCGGTAATGGCAGGTGGCGCCTGGTCGATGGCTTCGAAGAAAGGTGGATGCTGGATATAGGTGGAATCGTTCTGCCAGGTATAGGTGTCGGCTTCGGGAACGGCGATGGCCTGCCATTGTTCGTCACCGGCGAACACTTCGGCGTATTCCTTGCGGAACATGGCGGTATCGACCTTCTGTACCGCGTCGGCGATCTCCTTCTGGCTTGGCCAGATATCGCGCAAATACACCGGTTTGCCATCGCGGTCTTCGCCCAGCGGCTCTTCGGCGATATTGATCCGCACACTGCCGGCCAGGGCGTAGGCGACCACCAGGGGTGGCGAGGCCAGCCAGTTGGTTTTCACCAGCGGGTGCACACGGCCTTCGAAGTTGCGGTTGCCGGACAGCACCGAGGCGACGGTCAGATCATGTTCCTGAATGGCTTTCTCGATCGGATCGGGCAGCGGTCCGGAGTTGCCGATGCAGGTGGTGCAGCCGTAGCCGACCAGATCGAAACCCAGTTTGTCGAGGTACTCGGTCAGCCCGGCTGCGGCGAAGTACTCGGTCACCACCTTGGAGCCCGGCGCCAGTGAAGTCTTTACCCAGGGTTTGCGTTGCAGGCCTTTTTCCACGGCCTTCCTGGCCAGCAGGCCGGCGGCCATCATCACGCTCGGGTTGGAGGTGTTGGTGCAGGAGGTGATCGCCGCGATCACCACGGCGCCATCGCTCAGCGGGTGTCGCTTGCCATCCATCTCGTAGTGAATTTCGTTCTGGGCGGCGTTGCCGACCGCCACGCCACCGCCCCCTTCGTTTTCCAGGCGGCCTTCTTCCTTGCCGCTGGGCTTGAGCTGGAGGCCGAGAAAATCCTCGAAGGCCTGGCTGACCTGGGGCAGGGCGACGCGGTCTTGCGGGCGTTTCGGCCCGGCCAGGCTGGCCTCCACCTCAGCCATGTCCAATGCCAGGCTGTCGGTGAACACCGGCTCGCTACCAGCGTTGCGCCACATGCCCTGGGCCTTGGAATAGGCCTCGACCAATTTCACGGTGTCCTCGGGGCGACCGGACAGGCGCAGGTAGCCCAGGGTGATCTCGTCGACCGGGAAGAACCCGCAGGTGGCGCCATATTCGGGTGCCATGTTGGCGATGGTGGCGCGGTCTGCCAGGGGCAATTCGGCCAGGCCGTCGCCGTAGAATTCGACGAATTTGCCGACCACGCCTTTCTTGCGCAGCATCTGGGTGACGGTCAGCACCAGATCGGTGGCGGTTATGCCTTCCTTGAGCTTGCCGGTCAACTTGAAGCCGATCACTTCTGGAATCAGCATGGACACCGGTTGGCCGAGCATCGCCGCTTCCGCTTCGATGCCGCCCACGCCCCAGCCGAGTACGCCGAGGCCGTTGATCATGGTGGTGTGCGAGTCGGTGCCGACCAGGGTGTCCGGGTAGGCGAATGTCACGCCGTCTTCCTCCTTGGTCCACACGGTGCGACCAAGGTATTCCAGATTGACCTGGTGACAGATACCGGTGCCTGGCGGGACCACGCTGAAGTTGTCGAAGGCGCTCTGGCCCCAGCGCAGGAACGCATAGCGCTCACCATTGCGCTGCATCTCGATTTCGACGTTCTCGCCGAAGGCGTCGGGGCTGGCGAACTTGTCGACCATCACCGAGTGGTCGATGACCAGGTCAACCGGGGACAGCGGATTGATCTTCTGCGGGTCGCCGCCGGCCTTGGCCATGGCGTCGCGCATGGCGGCCAGGTCGACCACCGCCGGTACGCCGGTGAAGTCCTGCATCAATACCCGGGCCGGGCGGTACTGGATCTCGCGGTCCGAGCCGCGTTTCTGCAGCCAGTCGCTCATGGCCTGCAGGTCTTCGCGGGTAACGGTCTTGTCGTCCTCCCAGCGCAGCAGGTTTTCCAGCAGCACTTTCAGCGAAACCGGTAGCGTGTCGATATTGCCCAGGTGCCTGGCGGCCTCGGGCAGGCTGTAGTAGGCGTAGGATTTACCCTCGACGTCCAGGGTCCGGCGGCAATTCAGGCTATCGATGGAAGGCATCTTGCAACTCCTTGTGGCCTGCACGGTACAAGCCATTCTGGTTGTGGCAGAAGCTCTCTCCGGCTCTGCACTTGATTCCCGGCGGCGGCTTGCGATGAGCCGTCTGCCGGCCCCAGGGTCGGCGTCAACGCGCTTGGCCGAAGGAGCCTCTGGCTGCAGGGATTATCTTCACTGGACAGGGAGCAGGCGCCGGCGGTTCCAGTTTTCGCTATCATGCGCGGCCCAAGGAGAGCCCCCATGAAGACGCTGTTGCTGCACTGCCGGCCTGGTTTCGAGAACGAAGTGTGTGCGGAAATTTCCGAGCACGCTGCACGTCTTGACGTTCCCGGCTACGCCAGGGCCAAGCCCGATACGGCCTGCGCCGAGTTCATCTGTGGCGACGAGTCGGGCGCCGAACGATTGATAGCCGGGCTGCGCTTCAGCCAACTGATCTTCGTGCGCCAGTGGGCCAGGGGCGCGTTCATCGAACTGCCCGAGAAGGATCGCATCAGCGTGCTACTCGAGCACCTGGCGCCATTGCCGGTGTTCGGCAGCCTGTGGCTGGAGGTGCTGGATACCAATGACGGCAAGGAACTGTCCGGCTTCTGCAAGAAGTTCGAAGGCCCGCTGCGCAAGGCCCTGACAGCCGCTGGCAAGCTGGTGGAAGACGGCGGGGCGCCACGCCTGCTGCTGACCTTCAAGAGTGGCCGTGAAGTGTTCCTGGGCATGGCCGCGGCGAACAATTCGGCGATCTGGCCCATGGGCATTCCGCGCCTCAAGTTCCCCCGTGAGGCACCGAGCCGCTCGACCCTGAAGCTGGAGGAGGCCTGGCACACCTTCATCCCCCGTGAGCAGTGGGACGAGCGCCTGTCGGATCAGATGACCGGCGTCGACCTGGGCGCCGCGCCCGGCGGCTGGACCTACCAGTTGGTACGCCGTGGCATGCTAGTGACCGCCATCGACAATGGGCCGATGGCCGAGAGCCTGATGGAAACCGGCCTGGTACAGCACCTGATGGTCGATGGTTTCACCTGGAAGCCCAGGCAGCCGGTGGACTGGATGGTCTGCGACATCGTCGAGAAGCCTGCCCGCAGCGCCGCACTGCTGGAAACCTGGATCGGCGAGGGACATTGCCGCGAAGCGGTGGTCAATCTGAAACTGCCGATGAAGCAGCGCTACGCCGAAGTGCGGCGCCTGCTCGAGCGCATTGCCGACGGCCTGGCGGCGCGCAAGATCAAGGTCTCCATCGCCTGCAAGCAGCTATACCACGACCGCGAGGAAGTGACCTGCCACCTGCGCCGGCTGGGTAAATAGGACGCCGCGCTGCCTACGCGCTACTGACTAGACGATTCGATATTCGCGGAGCCCCTGATGCTGGATTCAACACCCGATGACACCCTCGACGCCAGCGGATTATTCTGCCCGGAGCCGGTGATGATGTTGCACAACAAGGTGCGCGATCTGCCGGCGGGTGGTTTGCTCAAGGTAATCGCCACCGATCCCTCGACTCGCCGCGATATTCCCAAATTCTGCGTATTCCTCGGGCATGAGCTGGTGGGTCAGGCCCAGGATGCAGAGACCTATCTGTACTGGATTCGCAAGAAAGCTGATTGAGCGGTGCAAGATGAAAGCAGCCGTAGGGTGGATGACGCTCTTTTCATCCACCATCGCGATCGCAGAGCGGTGGACGGATGAAGCGTCGTCCACCCTACGAATGGCTGCTACCGCCTTCTTGCTGTCGATTCACACCTGGCGGCTTTCGCGTCGCGGTGCTTCGGCCAGCCAAATCCGCCGCTTGGCGCTGCTTTTCAGGCGCAGGGTCAGCATCAGGGCGGCGCAGGTCAGGCCGACGATCAATCCTTCCCAGAGTCCAGCCGGGCCGCTGGCCGTGCCGAACAGGTCGGTCAGGCCCAGCAGGTAGCCCACCGGCAGGCCAATGCCCCAGTAGGCGAACAGGGTCATGACCATGGTCGCCCGGGTGTCCTGATAACCGCGCAGTGCGCCTGCGGCGGTGACCTGCAGGGCGTCGGAGAACTGAAACAGAGCGGCGTAGACGATCAGGCTCGCGGCCAGGGCGATCACTTCAGGTGCGGGGGTGTAGATCTGTGCGATCTGCTCGCGCATCAGCAGCATGCAACTGGCCGACACACAGGCATAAGCCAGCGCGGTAACCATGCTAACCCCGGCGGCGAAACGCGCCTCACGCGGCTCGCCACGGCCGAGGGCCTGGCCCACGCGCACCGTGGCGGCCATGCCGATGGAGTAGGGGATCATGAACACCAGCGAGGCGAAGTTCAGGGCGATCTGATGCCCGGCGACCACCGTGGCGCCCAGCCCACCGATCAGCAACGCAATCACCGCGAAGATGCTCGATTCAGCGAATACCGAGATGCCGATTGGCAAGCCGATACCCAGCAGGCGCTTGATCAGCGGCCAGCTCGGCGGGTCGAAGCGCTGTAGCGGCGTGGTGTCTCGATAGGCCGCTGCGCGGCGAATCCACCAGATCATGCCCGACAGCATGAACAGCATCACCAGTGCCGTGGCCCAGCCGCAGCCGATGCTGCCCAGTGGCGGCAAGCCAAGCTTGCCGTAGATGAGTACGTAGTTCAGGGGGATGTTCAGCAACAGTCCGAACAAGCCCACCACCATGGCCGGGCGGGTACGGCCCAGGCCGTCGCTGTAGCAGCGCAGCACATGGAACAGCGCCACGCAGGGGAAGCCGAACGCCACGCCGTGCAGGTAGCCCATGGCAGGCTCGATCAGGTCCGGATCGACCTTCATCAGGCGCAGGACGAACTCCGCATTCCACAGCACGATGCCAGCGATGCAGCCCACCGCGAGGGCCAGCCACAGTGCCTGGCGCACCAGCGGGCCGATCTCCCCGTGCTGCCCGGCGCCAAAGCGTTGCGCCACCTTCGGCGTGGTGGCCAGCAGGATGCCGGTCATCAGCAGGAACACCGGCACCCAAATCGAGTTGCCCAATGCCACTGCAGCCAGATCGCGGGCACTGAAGCGGCCGGACATCACCGTATCGACGAAGCCGATGGAGGTGTACGCCAGTTGCGCGATGATGATCGGGGTGGCCAGGGCCAGCAGCGTGCGCAACTCGGTGCGCACGCGCTGCAGGCGGGAAGGGACAGGCATCGGGGTTCCGTGATCCATGGAAAACCGCACAGTCTACGCGTTGACGGTTCGGTCAGGAAAGGCGCCGGAGCACTGTTTCCGGCGCTGCACAGCCGAAGCCCGGTTGTTTTTCATGCAGAGCCCGGGCAGTGCATCCGGTTATAATGCCTGCCTGATTGCGGAGATTCCCATGCGCATAGTCGCCGACGAAAACATACCCCTGCTCGATGAGTTCTTCGCCGGTTTCGGCGAGATTCGCCGCTTTCCCGGTCGTGCCATCGACCGTGCCGCCCTTGGCGATGCCGAGCTGTTGCTGGTGCGTTCGGTGACCAACGTCGACCGCGCGCTGCTGGAAGGCAGCCAGGTGTGCTTCGTCGGCACCTGCACCATCGGCACCGACCATCTGGATCTGCAGTATTTGGCCGAAGCCGGCATCGCCTGGAGCAGCGCACCGGGTTGCAACGCCCGTGGCGTGGTGGACTACGTGCTGGGCAGCCTGCTGGTGCTCGCCGAACGCCTGGGCGCCGACCTGGCGCAGCGCACCTACGGGGTGGTCGGCGCAGGCCAGGTCGGCGAGCGGCTGGTGCGTGTGCTGCGCGGCCTGGGCTGGCGGGTGCTGGTCTGCGATCCGCCACGCCAGCGCGCCGAAGGCGGGGGCTTCGTCGACCTGCAGCAGATCGTCGAGCAATGCGACGTGATCAGCCTGCATACGCCGTTGACGCGCGACGCTGAGTTCGCCACCCGGCATCTGATCGATGCGCACTGCTTGCGGCGGCTGCGCCCCGGCGCCTGGCTGATCAACGCGAGTCGCGGTGCGGTGGTGGATACCGCTGCGTTGCGTGAGCATCTGCAGCAAGGGGCCGATCTGCACGTGGTGCTGGACGTCTGGGAAGGCGAGCCGCTGGTGGAGCCAGCCCTGGCTGCGCTGTGCCATATCGCCACCCCGCACATCGCCGGTTACAGCCTGGACGGCAAGCTGCGTGGCACTGCGCAGATCCATGACGCGTTCTGCCGACACCAGGGCATCTCGCCGCAGGTGCAACTGGACGCCCTGACGCCCGGGCGCTGGTTGCCGCGCCTCAGCATCGGCGCCGGAAGCGAACCGGCCTGGGCGTTGGCGACGCTGTGCCGTGCGGTCTACGACCCACGCCGCGATGACGCTGACCTGCGTCGCAGCCTGGTCGCCGACGTGCAGGCACGCAAGGCCGGCTTCGATCTGCTGCGCAAGCAGTATCCGATGCGGCGCGAAATACAAGGGTTGGAAGTGGAGCTACGTGGCAGTGACCAGGGGCTGCACGCGCTGATCACGGCGCTGGGGGCGCGCGTGATCAGCACGCGTTGACAGGCGGAGGTGGTCAGGAAGGATTTTCGTCCCCAGGCTTGACCCACTGCTTGTCCAGCTCGCTGCAGGCTTGCTGGATCATGCTTTCGGTGATCGGGATTTCCCGGCCGCGAAGGTCGATCACCGCACCATGGGTATTCTCCGGCTCTGCACTGGCTCGATTGGCGTGTTGCTCGTCAGGGCTGCTCATCGTGGTTTCCTCATCAGGTGTTCGCACTGTCTACCGGGCATCTACGCTTGGCGACGTTATCTGGTGATGTGGGCATCCCGATATGGCTTCAACCTTGCCCACCCATACTGTCGCAAAAAATTACCGGATAAAGAAGAGAGTCCGGCGAACGGTTTCAGCTTGAGAGGGGAGCATGGCGTGCCGAGATCATCCTTATTGCTGCTGAGCTGCCTGCTGAGCCTGCACGTATTTGCCGTGGAGCCGGCGAAGTTGGCGGATGGGGCTCGTCAGCAGGTCGGTGTGACCCTTGCCTACGATCCCGTTTACCGGCACATCGACTACCCCGGCGGTGATGTGCCGATGGAGACCGGTGTCTGCACCGATGTGGTGATCCGCGCACTGCGTTTGCAGGGCCTGGATCTGCAGAAAGCGGTGCATGTGGACATGGCGGCGAATTTTTCCGCATATCCGAAGCATTGGGGGCTAAGCCGCCCCGATCGCAATATCGACCATCGCCGGGTGCCCAATCTGATGACCTGGTTCCGGCGCCAGGGCATGGCGTTGCAGGTCAGTCGGGACGCCCGGGACTATCGGTCGGGCGATATCGTCACCTGGGATCTGGGGCGCGGCCTCACCCATATCGGCATCGTTTCCGATCGCCTCTCGGCCGCGGGAGAGCCGTTGATCCTGCACAACATTGGCGCTGGCACCCGGGAGGAGGCCATCCTGTTTCGCTTTACCATCACGGGTCACTACCGCTTTCCGGCTGGCTAATCCCAGAAACGACGAAGCCCCGTGCCGGTCAGGCTGCGGGGCTTCGTTTCGGACACCTGTCAGGCGTGGTGATAGTTGATCACGCTGTCCTGTTCCTTGAGCATCTTGCGCATTTCGGCCGGGATGTTGCCGGCTCTGACGGCGAGCTCGAGGCGGATGTCTTCGAGGCTTCGGGCGAAAGCGTTCGAGTCGTTCAGCTGCAGCTTCTGCAGCACCCGGCTGTAGGCGGTGGTATCGGCTTCATCGATCAGGGAAAGAACGATGCTGCCGTCCGGGCGAGGCCGACTGAAGGTGGCGCGTAGGGGGGCGAATAGCTGGTCGACGAGCTGTCGATTACTATTTTCCATTGACGAACTCCAGTTGAAGTATGAACACCTATGAGTGACCAGGATTCATTTAGTTCGACGATGGCTACTATTTCGCTCCCTTAATAGTGACGTTGTTTGCAAATTCGCCTGTCGGGATCAGCGACGCAGCGCCTGGCGGGCACGTTCGATCACACCTTTCAGGGAATCGTCGCAGTATTGGCCGGGGTAAAGGCGCTGGCTGTGCTGTGCGACACCGGTGTGGTCCACCACTGTAAAACTGAAGCTGCCCTTGCGCGCTGCCAGAATATGGCAGGCAAGCGGGGCGAAAGCGTTGGACAGGGTATGGATAGCGGTCTGGATTTGTTGGTTGGTATTCATATTTGGGTGTTTCCTGATACTACGGGCGCATGATCGCGCCATATAAAGAGGGCTCCGGGCACTGGCTTGGGCCAATGGGATTGTTTGTCGGAGCGGACTGCGCGCTTTTAAGTTCCACCTATTTGCTGAGGTGAAAGCTGGAGCGGGTCTGTACGTCGGAAGACTGGCGAAGGTCGACGCGTGAGCGGGACGGCCAGATCAGTCAGCGGAGGGGGTCTTGGCGGTTGTGCGTGCATCCTGTGGATGCCGATTGCCAGGAAACCATCGGGAAGGCCTTGAGGCCGGATGACTTGCAGCGTGGTACGAACGGGACGGACTATACGTGGCTGTATAAAATTTAGCCAGCCCTTTTTCCGATCTTTTTCATGTCCGCCAATCGGCGTCGCACTGATAGGCCGATTTAAGCTAGCATTAGGCCTCTTTTGCTTTCCTCTGGCGACGGTTTTCAATGAGTTATCAGGTTCTTGCACGCAAATGGCGCCCGCGTTCTTTTCGCGAAATGGTCGGGCAGACCCATGTGCTGAAAGCGCTGATCAACGCACTCGACAGCCAGCGCCTGCACCATGCCTACCTGTTCACCGGCACCCGGGGTGTGGGCAAGACCACCATCGCGCGGATCATCGCCAAGTGCCTGAACTGCGAAACCGGCATCAGCTCGACCCCCTGTGGCACCTGTTCGGTGTGCCGGGAGATCGATGAAGGCCGTTTCGTCGACCTGATCGAAGTGGACGCCGCCAGCCGCACCAAGGTCGAGGACACCCGCGAGCTGCTCGATAACGTGCAGTACTCGCCGAGCCGCGGACGCTTCAAGGTCTACCTGATCGACGAAGTGCACATGCTTTCCACCAGTTCCTTCAATGCCTTGCTCAAGACGCTCGAGGAGCCGCCGCCCCACGTCAAATTCCTGCTCGCCACCACCGACCCGCAGAAGCTGCCGGTTACCGTGCTGTCGCGCTGCCTGCAGTTCTCCCTGAAGAACATGCCGCCAGAGCGCGTGGTCGAGCACCTGACCCACGTGCTGGGCGCCGAGAACATTCCTTTCGAAGACGATGCCCTGTGGCTGCTCGGCCGCGCGGCCGACGGTTCCATGCGCGACGCCATGAGCCTGACCGACCAGGCCATCGCCTTCGGCGAGGGCAAGGTGCTCGCCGCCGACGTGCGTGCCATGCTCGGTACCCTCGACCATGGCCAGGTGTACGGTGTGTTGCATGCACTGATCGAAGGCGACGCCCGTGGCGTCATCGACGCGGTGCGCCAGCTGGCCGAGCAGGGCCCGGACTGGAGTGGCGTACTGGCGGAAATGCTCAATGTGCTGCACCGCGTGGCCATCGCCCAGGCGCTGCCGGATGCCGTGGACAACGGCCAGGGCGACCGTGACCGTGTTCTCGGCCTTGCTCAGGCGCTGCCGGCCGAAGACGTGCAGTTCTATTATCAGATGGGCCTGATCGGCCGACGCGACCTGCCGCTGGCGCCGGATCCGCGTGGTGGCTTCGAGATGGTGCTGCTGCGCATGCTGGCGTTCAGGCCGGCGGGTGAGGGCGATACGCCGAAGGTGGCGCTAAAGCCACTGGGGGTCAGCCAGGCCAAGGCTGATCCCCAGGCAACGCCGGTGGCCGACGCAGCGCCTGCTGCGTCAGCCCCTGTTGTCAGTGCCGCGCCTCAGGCCAGCGTCGCCCCCAGTGTGCCGACGCCGGCCGCAGCCGTGCCGCCGCCAGCAGCGCCACCTGTTGCCGCTGCCGTCACGCCACCGGCAGTTGCGCCCGT
Source organism: Phytopseudomonas flavescens (assembly GCF_900100535.1). GTDB lineage: Bacteria > Pseudomonadota > Gammaproteobacteria > Pseudomonadales > Pseudomonadaceae > Aquipseudomonas > Aquipseudomonas flavescens. The sequence goes on along the minus strand of NZ_FNDG01000001.1, from coordinate 106,728 downwards.
GGCCGTTGCTGCCCCTGCGCCTTTGGTCACTCCGCCGTGGGAAGAGGTGCCGGTCGAGGCCAAGGTCGCCGAACCCGCAGTACCGGTCGACGACACGCCTCCGCCGCCGGTCGCCGTGCAGGCGCAGCCTGAGCCGAAGGTCGAAGAGCCGGTCAAGGCGGTAGAGCCCGAGCCAGAAGTGGCGCTGCCCGTTCCCGAACTGGCCGATGTGCCGGTGATCGACAGCAACGATCTGAATCCACCGGACAGCGATGACGAGCCACCACCCGGTGACTACGACTACGTGGCGATGGATGCCGAGAATCTGGATTACGATTTCGCCGATGCGCTCTCCGACGAGCAGCCACAAGCCGAACCCGAGCCTGCCTCGCTGCCGGCTACCGGTCTGGCGGCGGACTGGCTCGAGCTGTTCCCGAAACTGGGTCTGGGCGGCATGACGGGCAGCATCGCCGCCAACTGCAGCCTGATCGCCGTCGAGGGTGACAGATGGCTGCTGCACCTGGATCCTGCCCATAGCGCACTGTTCAACGCGACCCAGCAGCGCCGCCTGAACGATTCGCTCAACGCCTACCATGGCCGTGAGCTGCAACTGGACATCGAGCTGATCAAGCCCGAACAGGAAACGCCTGCCCAGGCTGCCGCCCGCAAGCGCGCCAATCGCCAGCGCGAGGCTGAAGCGTCGATCCAGAACGATCCATTGATCCAACAGATGATTTCGCAGTTTGCCGCCTCCGTGCGTGCCGGCAGCATCGAACCCGTCGATACCGTCGTTAACCCCTGACTACCGAGGACAACATCATGATGAAAGGTGGCATGGCCGGCCTGATGAAGCAGGCACAGCAGATGCAGGAAAAAATGCAGAAGATGCAGGAAGAGTTGGCCAACGCCGAGGTGACCGGTCAGTCCGGCGCCGGCCTGGTCAGCGTGGTGATGACCGGTCGTCATGATGTCAAGCGCGTCAGCCTCGACGACAGCCTGATGCAGGAAGACAAGGAAATCCTCGAAGACCTGATCGCCGCCGCCGTCAACGACGCGGTGCGCAAGATCGAGGCCAACAGCCAGGACAAGATGTCCGGCATGACTTCCGGCATGCAGTTGCCGCCAGGCTTCAAGATGCCGTTCTGAGGCGGCTCCAGGGCGATAGCTGACATTCCCCGTAGGGTGGCAACGCTCTTTGGGTCCACCATTGCGATGGTAGTGCGGTGGACGGATGAAGCGTCGTCCACCCTACGGAAGACTTCTATAGCCTCGAAGCCTCCGTAAAGACGCTTTCCCTTATCTCTCCGCTTTCATCGTCGAGCCGCGCACCATGAGCTTCAGCCCCCTGATCCGCCAACTGATCGATTCCCTGCGCATCCTGCCCGGTGTCGGCCAGAAGACTGCCCAGCGCATGGCCCTGCAGTTGCTCGAGCGCGACCGCAACGGCGCCGTGCGGCTCGCCCAGGCGCTGAACCAGGCCATGGAGGGCGTCGGTTACTGCAAATCGTGCCGCAGCCTCAGTGAAGACGAGGTCTGCCAGATCTGCCTCGACCCGCGCCGGGACGACAGCCTGCTCTGCGTGGTGGAGGGGCCGATGGATGTCTATGCCGTGGAGCACACCGGTTTTCGCGGCCGTTATTTCGTACTCAAGGGCCACCTGTCGCCACTCGATGGCCTGGGCCCGGAGGCCATCGGCATTCCCGAGTTGCTGCTGCGCATCGATGCTGGCCAGTTCAGCGAGGTGATCCTGGCCACCAACCCGACCGTGGAGGGCGAAGCGACTGCCCACTATATCGCCCAGTTGCTGGCCGGCAAGGGGCTGGTGGCGTCGCGCATCGCCCATGGCATGCCCCTGGGCGGCGAGTTGGAACTGGTGGACGGCGGCACCCTGGCCCATGCGCTGGCCGGACGGCGCCCCATCAATCTCTGAGCCGATTGGCGATCTCGCTCGAAGCAGCAGTCAGCAAGCTACGAATTCCTGTAATTCGCTTCTGAGAAGCATTACCATTCATGCCTCATCCAGGTGCGGTCATGGTGTGCTCGATGTCGCTTGTTTCCTCCCAGCAGTCCCTGCAACAGTTGTATCGCGAGCACAGCAGCTGGTTGAATGGCTGGCTGCGCAGGCGGCTGGGCTGTGCCGAGAATGCCGCGGATCTGGCCCAGGACACCTTCCTGCGCGTGCTCAGCAAGGAGCGCGAGCTGCCGGCGTTGCGCGAGCCGCGGGCCTACCTGTCGACTATCGCCCATTCGCTGCTGGTCAATCACTGGCGGCGCCAGGCCATCGAACGTGCCTACCTCGACGCCCTGGCGTTGCAGCCGGAGCAGCATGCTCCCTCGCCGGAAGCGGCCGAACTGATCATCGAAACCCTGCTGGCCATCGACGCCATGCTGCTGCGCCTGCCGGTCAAGGTGCGCGAGGCGTTCCTGCTCTCGCAACTGGACGGCCTGACCTACGCGGCCATCGCCCTGCGCCTGCAGGTGTCCGAGCGCATGGTGAAGAAGTACATGGCCCAGGCGATGCTGCATTGCCTGATGCTGGTCGAGCACTGAGCGATGAATACCGATCATCGTACCCTGCAGGAGGCCGCCGAGTGGTTCGCGGTACTGACCGATCCACCCGTGAGCGAAGCCCAGCGGCAGGCGTGGAGTCAATGGCTGGCGGCGAGCCCCCGGCACGCCGTGGCCTGGCAACGGGTCGAGGCCATCAGCGGGCAGTTCAACCGGCTGCCCGGCGACGAGCGTCGTCAGGCCGCGGGGCAGGCATTGCGCAGTTCCGGCAGAAACCGGCGCCAGGTGCTCGGGCTGTTGCTGCTGGGCAGCGCCGGTGCCCTGACAGTCGATCTCGCTGGTCGCCTGCCGTGGCGCGCCTGGGTCGCCAGCGAGCGGACCGCAACCGGAGAGATCCGAGCCAGGCAACTGGCTGATGGCAGCCATCTGTGGTTGAGCAGTCGTACCGCACTGGATGTCGACTTTGGCGCGGCGTTGCGTCGTCTGCAGCTGTACCGGGGCGAGGTGCTGATCGAAACGGCTCGTGATCCGCGGCCACTGGTGGTCGATAGCGTGCATGGTCGCCTGAGGGCGCTGGGGACCCGCTTCAGCGTGCGCGAGGGCGAGGGCCATACGCAGCTCAGCGTGTTCGAGGGAGCGGTGCGTATCGACCCGTTCGGGCGCGCGCAGCCACAAGTGGTCAAGGCCGGGTTCCAGGTGCGCTTCGAACAGGACAGCAGCTCAGCGCAAGAACCCGTGGATCCGGCCAGGCAGGCCTGGAGCCGAGGGATTCTGCTGGCCGATGATCGACGCCTGGGGGATTTCGTCGAGGAACTGGCCGACCACGTGCCTGGTTACCTGGGGTGCGACCCGCGCGTGGCCGACCTCCGCCTGGTCGGTGCCTATCCCCTCGGCGACTTGCCGCGCATCCTCGATGCCTTGCAGAGCAGCCTGCCGATCCGGGTCAATCGGCGGTTGCCATGGTGGGTGACCCTGGAGCCTCTCGAAGGATAGGCCGGGAGCCTGGCGTGCACACGCGCGCCATTATTTTTCACCGCAGCGGTTCCCTTTTTCCGATCTCGCTTGGCTTCAGTGCATCCGGCCCGTGTGTCTTGCACGGCCCCCTGCAATGAGGACTATCCATGCACCCGAGTCGATCCCTTTTCAACGCGCCGCCGCTCTGCCTGCGTCGCTCGATCCGCCTGGCCGCGCTGGCACTGACTGCGTTGGCCCCGGTGCTGGCATCCGCCCAGTCGGTCGCCCCGAGCGGCACGGCTTACCAGCAGAGCGCACGTAGCTATCAGATTCCGGCTGGTCCGCTGTCGTCGGCGCTCAGCCGGTTCGCTGCGGAAGCCGGTGTGCTGCTGTCGGTCGATGCGCGCCTGACCGAAAACAAGACCAGTCCGGGCCTGGTGGGGCAGGTCGGGGTCGACGAGGGCTTCGTCCGCCTGCTGCGTGGCAGTGGGCTGCAGGCCGCTGCGGATGGCAAGGGTGGCTATTCCCTGCGTGCCGACCAGGCCGGCGGCCGCTCGCTGGAACTGGAAGGAACCGACATCAAGGCCTTCGCCCTGGGCAATGCGCTGGGCAGCATGGACGGTTATAACGCCACCCACAGCAGTGTGGCGACCAAGACCAGCATGCCGTTGCTGGAAACCTCGCAAACCGTTTCAGTGGTCACGCGCCAGCAGATGGATGATCAGGGATCGCGCAGCATTGCCCAGGCACTGCGCTACACGCCGGGTCTGATGAGCACCCCGTACGGGGCGACCACCCGCTACGACTATGTGGCGATGCGCGGCATCAATGACGGCTCGGTGGACAACTTGTTCCTCGACGGTCAGAAACTGCTGGGTGACAGCGGCACCTACAGCAGCCTGCAGGTCGATCCCTTCTTCGTCGAGCGGGTGGACGTGCTCAAGGGCCCATCCTCGGTGCTCTACGGGCGCAGCCAGCCGGGTGGCCTGGTGGCCCTGACCAGCAAGAAGCCGGAATACGAGACCCGCCGGCACATCCAGCTGTCCTACGGCTCGCATGACTACAAACAGACCGCCTTCGATTTCACCGGGCCGCTGGGCGACGAGAAGAACCTCGCTTATCGCCTGGCGGGTGTGGTCAAGGATGCCGGAACCCAGGTCGATGGGGTGGAGGAGCAGCGCTACGCGCTGATGCCGTCTCTGAGTATCGATTTCAGTGAAGACACCCGGCTGACGTTGTTGGCCATGCTCCAGCACGATCCCAAGAGCGGCTACCACGGCGGGCTGCCAGCCGCCGGTTCGGTGACCTCGTACAACGGCCAGCGTATCTCCCGCAGTTTCTTCGAGGGCGACGACGACCTGGAGAAGTTCGAGCGTGACCAGCAACTGTTCGGCTACCAGTTCGAGCATCGCTTCAACGATGTAGTCTCGGCCAGGCAGAATTTCCAGTACCTCGATTCGACGGTGAAGTCGGGGCAGGTCTATCAGTACGGCTACACCCTGGATCAATACGTGCCCTATGGCAGCGAGGGCGACCTGCACCGTCCGTTTTCCGGTGGCGACGAGGTGCTGCACGCCTGGAGCGTGGATAACCAGTTGCAGTTCGAGTTCGCCACCGGAGCGCTCGGCCACACCCTGGTCACCGGCCTGGATTACCAGCGACGCAAGGCCAAGGTTGCCTACAGTGGTGGCCTGGGCACCGAAAGCAGCCTGAGCAATCCCTACACTGGCCAGCGTCCGGCGGCGAGCTACGACTATTACCACCAGTACGACGAACTGCGGCGCCTGGAACAGACCGGCCTCTACCTTCAGGATCTGATCAGCCTGGACAACTGGCGCTTCTCCCTGGGCGTACGCCAGGACTGGGTCGAGGTGTCGTTCGATCATACCCAGGACCCGACCTACGGCGACCAGGCCGATGACGCCAAGCAGGAGCAGTTCACCGGCCGCGTCGGCGTGCTCTATGCCTTCGATAATGGCCTGTCGCCTTACGTCAGCTACTCGGAGTCGTTCAACCCCAATACCACCAGCGCCTACAACCTCAATGCCAGCGGCGGTTACGACATCAGCCTGCTCGACCCGACCAAGGGCAAGCAGACCGAGCTGGGCATCAAGTACCAGCCGCCTGGCACGGACAACCTGTTCACCTTGTCCTACTTCGATCTCACCCAGTCCAACCTGGCGAGCAAGGACTCCAACGAGTACTTCTTCCGCTCCGTCGGCGAGGTGAGCTCCCGAGGCGTCGAGCTGGAGGCGCGCTTCAAGCCTGAAGAGAACACCAATGTCCTGGCCAGCTACACCTATATGGACGTGGAATACAGCAAGGACGTGATCAACTCGTCCGGTGTCAATAACCGTGGCAACCGCCCCAACGTGGTGGCCCGCAACATGGCGACCCTATGGGCGGACTACAGCTTTCAGGACGGCCCGCTGGGCGGCTTGCAAGTCGGCGGCGGGGCCCATTACTTCGGCAAGAGCTGGGCCGATGCGGAAAACACCCTGAGCCTGCCGTCCTACACCGTGTTCGACGCCTCGGTGTCCTACGACATGGCGCGGGTCGGCCTGGACGGGGTCGGGCTGCGCCTGAACGTCAACAACCTGACCGACGAGAAGTACGTGGCGGCGTGCAACTCGCTGCTGCAGTGCTACTACGGTGAGGGGCGCAACGTGATGGGCACGGTTTCCTACGATTTCTGAACCTCAGGTATCGCACCATGCCTCAGCCGAGCGCATGGTGCGGTCATGGCGGGCAGAATGAAGCCAGTAGCGGCCGTCCACCTACGTCTGCTCCCGTCTTGGAACCGCCGCCTGGCATTCGCACGGTGCTGTTCATCGCGATCCGCGTTGGCGCGAGCAATGGCTCGTGCCGAGGCCTTTCAGGCCGCTGCTCAGCCCGCGTTGCGCAATCTGTGCAGGTCACGCAGCGGTGGCGCGCCGAACAGGCGGCTGTATTCACGGCTGAACTGCGACGGGCTTTCGTAGCCGACGCGGAAACTCGCCGACGCCGCTTCCAGGCCTTCGCTGAACATCAACCGACGGGCCTCCTGCAGGCGCAGCTGCTTCTGGTATTGCAGGGGGCTCAAGGCGGTGACGGCCTTGAAGCGGTGGTGCAGGGTCGAGGCGCTGAGGTTGACCTCGCGGGCCAGCTCCTCGATGCGCAGCGGTTGGTCGTAATGCTGGTTGATCCACTCGATTGCCCGGGCGATGCGATGGCTCTGGCTGTCGGCCATGACCAGCTCGCGCAAGCGCTGTCCCTGCGGGCTGTGCAGCAGCCGATAGAAGATCTCGCGTAGCGCCAGGGGCGCCAGCATGGCGGCATCGCGTGGAGCGTCGAGCAGGCGCAGCAGACGGATCACCGCATCGAGCATCGACGGGTCCAGGCGGTCGACGAACAGTGCACGGTTGGGGCCGGGATTGGGCAGGCCGATGGGACCGGCTTCGGCGAGCAGGCCGCTGATCAGCGCAGGATCGATATCCAGTTTCAGGCTCAGGTACGGCAGCTCGGCAGTCGCCTCGACCACTTGCCCGGTGACCGGCAGGGTAACCGAGGCCACCAGGTAGTTCAGCGGGTCGTAGAAATACCGCTCCGCACCGAGACGGATTTCCTTGCGGCCCTGGGCGATGATGCACAGGCACGGTCGGTAGAGCGTCGGCATCGGCAGGCTCGGCGCTGTCGTGCGGGCGAGGCTGAGGCCCTCGATGAAGGTATCGTGGATGCCTTCCGAGGACGTTTTGCGCTCGATCAGGCTGGATAGTTCACGTTGCCGGGTGGCCAGTTCATCGAGCTGGTCGGATTGCATCATGGGGTCACTCCTGAGTCTGGGCGCAGACTATCCGGGATTTGCCCCGACGTCCCGTGTGCCAGTCGTAGTTCGCAGGAATGGGCAATCATCATGGACTAATAGGCAATCGGGCAGCCGTGAAGCGATGTTAACCGGCGCGCTTGCCGTACATGGACAAGCGGCTTCGCAGAATCAGGCAAGAATGCTCCAGTAATCGACTAACGCGGGACTGGCTCGTTGCCCTAGTCTCTGCAGCTGTCGCGGCGCAGCCAGCCGCTCTCTCGAGGAGTGCGTCATGTCCACTGTCCAGGAAAAAGTCGGATTGATCACTGGCGCCAGCCGCGGTATTCATCGGTGAGCAGAGACATGCCCATGCAGACCCACATCACCGTGCTCGAAGCTCCACCTGGCCGTTGCGAGGAACTGGGCAGCTACCTGCGTGACCTGCTGGAACCGGTGCGTGGCCTGCAAGGCTGCGTGGCATTCGAGCTGCAGCAGGAGCGGCAGCGTTGGCAACTGCGCAGCAGCTGGCGTTCTTCAGCCGATCTGGATCGCTACTTCCGTACACCATTGCTACAAGAGGTGCTGGACAGCGCCTGGCGCAGCGGGGCGATCCAGTATCTGCACAGCCATGCGGTCTGAAACGACAACGCCCCGGATCATTGCGGGGCGTTGTCGTTCAACTGCAAGCATTCGCCCGGGCGATCACTCGACCAGCGTCAGGGTCACGTCGATGTTGCCCTGGGTGGCGTTCGAGTAAGGGCAGACGATATGCGCCTTGTCGATCAGCGCCTGGGCTTCTTCACGGTCCAGGCCCGGCAGGGTGATCTTCAATTCCACCTCGATGGCGAAACCGGTGGGCACTGCACCGATGCCAACGATGCCTTCGATCCAACTATCCGGCGAGACCTTGTGCTTGTCACGGGCAGCCACGAATTTGATTGCACCGAGGAAGCAGGCCGAGTAACCGGCCGCGAACAGCTGCTCCGGGTTGGTGCCCTGGCCACCTGCACCGCCCAGCTCCTTGGGAGTGACCAGGGCGACATCGAGCACGCCGTCGGAGGAAATGGCACGGCCTTCACGACCGCCAGTGGCTTCAGCGTAGGCGCGGTAGGCAACGGTTTCGATAGACATGGTGGAATCCTCTGATCGTGGGGTTTAGCTTTCGTGATAAATACTTGTGCGCAAGTTATTTGCCTGATTCGGACTCTATTCCTGATTTAGTTAGTGCGCAAGATATTTTCCGCGGCTCGCCGTATCTGGCTCGAAAGCTCCGTTCGTGGCCAGCAGACTGGTCTGAGTGTAGACCTGTGGTTGAGCGTGGCAATCCAGCCGTTGCTATCAGAGGCTTTCCTGCAACTGCCTGCGCAGCGCGGTGAGTTCGGCGGTCAGGCTGGCCAGGCGCCTGGCAGTCTGGGCACTGGCGTTGATGATGCAGCCGGGAATCTGCCGGGCTTCGGCATGCAGGGCGCGGCCCTTGTCGGTAAGCTGCAGGTGCACCACGCGCTCGTCGCTGCTGCTGCGCGTCCGGGTGATCAGGCCCTCGGCCTCCAGGCGCTTGAGCAACGGCGTGAGCGACCCAGGGTCGGTCAGCAGGCGAGCGCTGATCTCGCCCACGGTGATGCCGTCACGCTCCCACAGCACCAGCATGGCCAGGTACTGCGGGTAGGTGAGCCCGAGCTTCTTGAGCAGCGGCTTGTAGACCTTGGTCATCGCCAGGGAGGTCGAATGCAGGGCGAAGCACACCTGGTTGTCGAGCAGCAGATCGGCGCAGGTGTCGTCGGTGGTCATGAAAGCTCCGGGATGAGGGGGGCAGGGCGATTGGCGCAATTTATCGCGCCCGCAGCACCTGTACCAGCTGTTTGCGTGACCCCGCGCAGACGAGCTGCCCTGTATCCGTCATACAATGCCGCGTCGCTGACCAGCTTCCTGCAGCATGGGGCAGGCGTGCTGGCAGCCCTGATCGGATTTCACGGGAGTGAAGCGCATGAAAACCTTGATGGCCGGCCTCGCCACGGCATTGATATTGGCCGGTTGCAGCCACACCAGGCCGCCAGTGCCTCAAGTACCTGTCACCGGCAAGATCAACCCGACGCGCGTGCTGGTGACCCCGTCCGATGCCGACACCGAGGCGGCCAAGGCCAGCCTGTTCACGGCGATCGACCCGCGTGGCATCGGCTTCGACTCACTGTTCGGTACCGCCGCCAGCGCCGCCGGCGATGACCTGGCCGTATGCGGCTTCGCCAGCCGCGACGAGCAGCAGGGGGCCCTGTATTTCGCCTATTACAACGGTGAACTGCTGCTTTGGGACGAAGCTGCGCCCCATGGCACCAGCACCGAAAACCAGTTTCTGGCGATGATCTGTTCCTACCGTTGAACGCCCTGCGCTGACCGAAGCGGGCGCGCCCCTCGGCACGCTCGTCAGGTCAACGCTGCCCGAGCAGGCGCTGCGGCGCGGGTAGCTGCTTCAGCGTGCCGGCAGGCTTTCTTGCGGCGGCCATGCGCCGCTTCGCCGGGCAGATGCCCGTCACCCCGCGAAACAGGCCCAGCGCCCCTGCCGCGATGTCCACCAGGCCGATTACCCCGCGCACAGCCAGGCCCTTGCGTATCAGCAATACACCTCCGGCGATGGAAATCACCCGTTCCATAGGCGCCAGGTTGGTCGCAGCGTTGCGTTCGGTCGGTTCGGTCATGGGCTACTCCGTTTCAGGGGCTTGGTCATCAAGAGGCATTTTCCAGTGCGCTGATCAGTTCGGCTTTGCGCATCGTCGAGCGGCCGCCGATCTGCCGGGCGCGGGCCAGGTGCAGCAGTTCCTGTTTGCTCTGGCTTTGCAATGGCCGGTCGGCGCGTACCTCGCCGTGCCGGGTGGAAGCGGCCTGGCGGGCGGAGTCCTGGCGCGCGCGGGCTTTTTGCGCGGCGCTGGTGGTACGCCCCGAACCACCGGCCCGTTCGCCACCACCGGACTGCTTGTTCACCGTCGCCCAGGCCCGGGCGCTGGCCTCGTCCGCCGGTACGCCACGCTCTGCATAGGTGGCCTCGATGGCGGCCGCCTTGCGTTTCTGGGCCGGTGTGTACCTGTCTTTGCTTCCACGGGGCATGGGGGGCTCCTTTGGCGTTGGGCAGCAAAAGCCGGCCAAGAGCCGGTAGGGTTGTGAAGGGCGGTGCATGGGCTGAGTTCACGGTGATGGATGAGTGGTCGTCCACAAATCCATCTATGCATTGAACTCTGTCGCGCGTGGGGTACTCATTGCTTAGTGCTTGGCGGGCAGGGCGCTAGCCGCTCTGCAATGCCGGTGAGCCGCTGACAACTTGAGAGGAATCGACGACATGAAACGAGATTGGGAACTGATTCGTGAACTGCTGCTGCAGATCGAAGCACTGGAAAGCGGCCATCATTTCTATCCGCAGGGCATTGGCCGGCACTGCGCCGAAGCCGTCAGCTATCATATCCACCTGATGTGCCAGGCCAACCTGATCGAATGTTCCCAGCACAATCCGTGGAACGGCGCGCCAATCGCCATTGCCAATGGCCTGACCCTCACCGGTCATGACCTGCTTGACGGCATTCGCGAAGACGCGCTGTGGGAAGCCAAGAAGGCCTTTCTGCAGGCACGCGCCGGTGGCATCACCTATGAGGGCCTGAAGAACGCACCGACCGTCGATCCCATGCTGTTCGCCGCCAACCGCGGCACCGACGAGGGCCGCAACGGGCACGTCTATAACTGAATTCAGGGAGTGAACCTGCGATGGCCGAGGAAGCAGCGAAAGCAACAGACCACGTCGAGACTTTCAAACAACTGATCCTGGCCAAGCTCAGGTATTCGGTCGGCAAGGACCCGGGCAATGCCTGTGGTCATGACTGGTTCGAGGCGGTCGCCCTGGCCGCCCGCGACCACCTTATCGAGCACTGGGAAGATGCCTCGCTGCAGGTCGATCGCCAGGAGCAGAAGCGGGTCTATTACCTCTCCCTGGAGTTCCTGATCGGCCGCCTGCTGGTCGACAACCTCAGCAACCTGGGATTGCTCGACACCGCCCGAGAGGCCCTGGCTCAGCTGGATGTGGATTTCGAGCAGATCCGCAATATGGAACCGGACGCGGCACTCGGCAACGGCGGACTGGGGCGTCTGGCGGCCTGCTTCATGGAAAGCATGGCCTCACTGAACATCGCCGCCCACGGTTATGGTATCCGCTACGAGCACGGTCTTTTTCGCCAGGTGGTGGTCGATGGCTGGCAGCAGGAACACACCGAGACCTGGCTGGATTTCGGCAACCCCTGGGAGTTCGAGCGCCCCGAGGTCAGCTACCGGATCGGTTTCGGGGGCAGTGTCGCCGACCTCGCCGGATCCGGCGAAATGCCCCGCCACGAGTGGCTGCCCAACGAGCAGATTCGCGCCATCGCCTACGACACGCCCGTGGTCGGCTGGCGTCATTCCAGCGTCAATACCCTGCGGCTGTGGCGCGCCCGCGCCGAGGAAGACCTCAAGCTGGAACGCTTCAATGCCGGCGACCATTTCGGCGCGGTGGCCGACGTGGTCAAGGCCGAGAGCATTTCCCGGGTTCTCTATCCGGCGGACAGCACCGAGGCGGGTCAGGAGCTGCGGCTGCGCCAGGAGTTCTTTTTCGTGTCCGCGTCCCTGCAGGATCTTATCGCCCGGCACCTGGAACTGAACCTCGACATTCATTCCTTGCCCGACCGCGTCGCCATCCAGCTCAACGACACGCACCCGGCGATCGCCGTGGCCGAACTGATGCGCCTGCTCGTCGACGTGTACCGGCTGGAGTGGGTCGAGGCGTGGAAGCTGACGGTCGCCACCCTGTCCTACACCAATCACACGCTGCTGCCCGAGGCCCTGGAGACCTGGCCGGTGTCACTGATGGAGCGCCTGCTGCCCCGGCACATGCAGATCATCTACCTGATCAACGCGTATCACATCGATTCGCTGCGGGCCAAGGAGATCCATGATTTCGACCTGTTGCGCTCGATCTCCCTGATCGACGAGGACAACGGCCGTCGCGTGCGCATGGGCAACCTGGCGTTCCTCGGTTCGCACAGTATCAACGGGGTGTCCGCGCTGCACACCAACCTGATGCGCAAGAGCGTGTTCAGCGATTTCCACCGCCTTTACCCGGAACGCATCAACAACAAGACCAATGGCGTGACGTTCCGCCGCTGGTTGTACCAGTCCAACGCGCCACTGACCGAGCTGCTGGTCGGCGCGGTGGGCGACGAGTTGCTCGATGCGCCGGAGACCACCCTGCGCAAGCTCGAACCGTTCGCTGCCAAGGCGTCGTTCCGCAAGCAGTTCGCCGCCCAGCGTCAACACGCCAAGCGCGAGCTCGCCGAGCTGGTTCGCGAGCGCATGGGCATCAGCCTGGACACCCAGGCGATCTTCGACGTGCAGGTCAAGCGCATCCACGAGTACAAGCGACAACTGCTCAACCTGCTGCACACCGTGGCGCTGTACCAGGCGATGCGCAACGACCCGGCCACTGACTGGGCACCGCGGGTGAAGATCTTCGCCGGCAAGGCGGCGGCGAGCTACCACCAGGCCAAGCTGATCATCAAGCTGGCCAACGACATCAGCCGCACCATCAATGTCGACCCGACCCTGCGTGGTCTGCTCAAGGTGGTGTTCATCCCCAACTACAACGTCAGCCTGGCCGAGGTGATCATCCCGGCTGCCGACCTGTCCGAGCAGATTTCCACGGCGGGGCTCGAAGCTTCCGGTACCAGCAACATGAAGTTCGCCCTCAACGGCGCACTGACCATCGGCACCCTGGACGGCGCCAACGTGGAGATGGCCGAGCAGATCGGTCGCGAGAACATGTTCATCTTCGGCATGACCGCTCAACAGGTGGCGGCGCGTTCGCGTCGTGACCTGAACATGAGCGCCGAGGTGGCGGCGTCCGAGCGTCTGGCGGGTGCCCTGGAGGCGATCCGCTCCGGCGTATTCTCGCCGGACGATCCCGGGCGCTATACCGGGCTGATCGACGGGTTGCTGGCCCATGACCGCTTCCTGGTCTGCGCCGACTTCCAGTCCTACTGGGACGCGCAACGCAAGGTCGACATGCTCTGGCGTACTCCGGATCGCTGGTGGCAGGCGGCGGTGCTGAACACGGCACGTACCGGCTGGTTCTCGTCGGATCGCACCATCCGCGAATATGCCAAGGAGATCTGGAAGGTGTCAGGCGTCGGCGACTGATCGGAAGCTGGCTGAAGAACGCCCGTCATTGGCAACGAGACGGGCGTTTTTTTGTGCGCTGCGATCCTCTGCGGGGCCGTCGCGAGTCACGTCGTCACTCTCTCCCGGCGATTGTTTGTCGCTGGGCCCCTCGCGGGCGAGCGCGCTTCTGCCGAGCGCCAGGCCTGCGCTCAGGGCTGGCCCGACCGAGCCGCGCAGCGGTTCGCCGGCAGGTTGAAGGCGGCCAGCGCGTGCTGGTGCCGCTGGTAGCTGCGATAAGCCCGCTCGCGCAGCCGCGCCCGGCGCAGGGCATGGCGGCGGCGCCAGGTCTGGCTGGTCGGCGAAGTGGGCAGGGCAGGGAACGCCTCGGCCAACTGGGCTTCCAGCTGATAGCGGTTGACCAGGCGCAGCATGCCCCAGAGCATGGCGGCGGAGACCAGCAGCCAGCTCGAGACGACCAGCAGAATATAGCTTTCAGCGCTCATCGTGCCTCCTCGGCCGCTGTCCGGGAATCGACCCGTACCCGCTGCCTGGCGCCGGTCTCCTGCAGGCAATGATCCAGCACGCGGCCGGCATACTGCTGCAGGTCGTCGATGAGTGCGGCATGTTCGCCACCAGCGGCGGCGAGGTGGCTGTCGCCGCCCGGTGCTTCCACCATCGTCCAGGCCAGTGGAGACTTGTGCAGGCTGTGCTGCAGGTGCTCGACCTTCTCCGCCGGTAACGCCTCGGGGTGGTCGAGCCAGGCATGATCACCGACCAGCAGCAGGCGCTGCACCCGGGCAGCGGGCAGCCCTTCGAGCAATGCGATGATCGCCCCGTAGGTGCGTTCGAAGCCATGGGTATCGCTGCCGGCGCGCAGGTGCCGACTGCTCAGGACGGCAATCACCGCATCCACGCCGGCAACGCTGCGTGCCACCCTGGCCGCGTCGAACGGATCACCACTCTTGGCGCTCATGGCCGGGCGTGCCGCAATGTCGGTCGGATCGTCGACAATCACGATGGCCCGCAACCCCCTGCTCGACATGGCGTCGAGCAGGGCGTCGGTGATCCTCTCGGGGGCGCCGTACAGGGCGATTTTCTCGATCAGATGGGGTGTGCTCATGATGCCTGCTCAGCTCTGTCTGACGTGCCCAGGTTCCTGATGGCCGGTGTCGCCCAGGGGCTTCACGTCGATATCGGTAATCTCGCTGGGCAGCTCGTTGCCGTGCAGCGACTCGATATGGTGGCGCGCCTGCTCGGGTGTCAATGCCGGTGCCGTGGCCTGGATCTCGGTCGATTTCTTTTGCTTGCCAAGGGTGTAGCTGACGAGAAAGTAATGGTTTCTGGACATTCGAACCTCCTGTCAACGGGCAGCGTGGCGAGTCGCGATCACGCTGGGGCTGGTAAAGCAGCAGACTGGACGGCGTTCGCCCACGTTCAGGTTTTTCGCCAGACGGTCGGCGGCGAAAGCGATTTCTGGCGTCGCTCGCCAGGGTCCGCAGGATGGCCGCCAGGGGACGGCAGGGCGCAGAAAAGCCAAACCTATCGCTGCCCGCAGGGTCGATAGCCAGGCCAAGCGCCAAGTCGGGTGCGTGGGTCTGGATCAGTGTGGTTTGGGAGCGATCATCTTGAGTTTCTGGGACGAAGTACTGGCCACGCTGGCCAACGAGTTTTCCGATCTGAACACCCCCGAGCAGTTCACCCAGGTCACCCTGCGCCTGCTGCTGGCGGCGCTGCTGGGTGGCCTGTTGGGGCTTGAGCGGGAAACCAGTGGCAAGGCAGCGGGCATTCGCACTCATATGCTGGTGGCCATGGGCTCGGCGCTGTTCGTGCTGGTGCCGGCGCAGATGGGCGCCGAGAGCGATGCGATGAGCCGGGTGATCCAGGGCCTGGTGGCCGGTATCGGCTTTCTCTGCGCCGGTACCATCATCAAGGGCGACTCCATGGCCGAAGTGAAGGGCCTGACCACCGCCGCCGGTATCTGGTTGACCGCCGCCATCGGCATCACCGTGGGTATGGGCCGGGAGGCCACGGCAGTGCTGGGAACGCTGCTGGCGCTGTTCATTTTCAACACCGTACCGCACTTCATCGGTTGGCTGGAAAGACGGGCCCGTTGAACGCGCTGGAACGCCTGGACGCGCAAGCACTCTGATAGGGGTAGGTGTCATCAGGTGTCGAGCCAGACGCGGAGGCTGGTATGTTCAGAAACTTCAAAGGGTGCATCGCCTGGACGGATGCCATGAAGGATGGCCAGCAGTACGTTGGCCTGATCGAGTACCAGCCCAAGTGCGCCGGCGCAGCCGTGCAGATGCTCTGGGTGGCCGCTCCCGGCAGCATCTGCGAGAGCGAGGCGGAAACCGCGGCTGACAACATGCTGCGTGAGATCCGCGACATCACCATCGACGGCAGCGTGATCTACCGCGACGGCGTCGCCCTGTAGCGAGCGCCGTTCGCTGCGCCATTGCCGCAGCGCGTCTCCATGGGGCCGTGCATCGCCCCGTGGGCGTCCTGCCGA
This sequence comes from Phytopseudomonas flavescens, assembly GCF_900100535.1. Taxonomy (GTDB): domain Bacteria; phylum Pseudomonadota; class Gammaproteobacteria; order Pseudomonadales; family Pseudomonadaceae; genus Aquipseudomonas; species Aquipseudomonas flavescens. The sequence continues at coordinate 90,829 of NZ_FNDG01000001.1, read as the reverse complement.
CCGCGGCCAATGCCGCCCCTCTGGCGGATGATTGAAACTTTTGTTTTCGCGCTCGAGTCACCCGTTGACCTTCATACGGCGGGGACTGAGTTCATGGCGCGTGCAATCTGGAAGGGGGCGATCAGCTTCGGGCTGGTGCATATCCCGGTTTCGCTGCTATCGGCGACCGAGACCCAGGGCATCGATTTCGATTGGCTGGATTCGCGCAGCATGCAGCCGATCGGTTACAAGCGCGTCAACAAGGCCACCGGCAAGGAAGTCGACAAGGCGCATATCGCCAAGGGCGTGCAGGTGGAGAAGGGCCGCTACGTGATCATCGGCGAGGACGAGATCCGCGCCGCGCACCCCGAGTCCACCCAGACCATCGACATCTTCGGCTTCCTCGATGCCGAGGCCATTCCGCTGCAGCATATCGAGCGCCCCTATTACCTGGCGCCGGACAAGCGCGGCGAGAAGGTCTATGCCCTGCTGCAACAGACCCTCAAGGACACCGGCAAGGTCGCCCTGGCCCACGTCGTGCTGCACGTCAAACAGCACCTCGCCGCGCTGATGGTCGACGACTCGGCCTTGCTGCTGGTGATGCTGCGCTGGCCCGACGAGGTGCGTGGCACCGATACCCTGGAGCTCGGCGAGGCGGTGACCGGCGCCAAGCTGAGCAAGGGTGAACGTGACATGGCCAAGCGCCTGGTGCGCGACATGGCAGTGGACTGGGAACCCGAGCAGTACCACGACACCTTTCGCGACAAGATCGTCGCGCTGGTGGAGAAGAAGGCCAAGGCCGGCAAGATCGAGGCGGTCGATGACAGCGGCGAGCGCAAGCCGCCAAGCAAGGGCGCCGATGTCATCGACCTGACCGATCTGCTCAAGCGCAGCCTGGAAGGTAACGCGGCCAGGCCGGCGCGCAAGCGCACGTCGAAGTGAGGTGAGCGGAGATGGCCAGGGCCACCAGCGTCTACAACCAGAAGCGCAACTTCGAGTCCACCAGCGAGCCCCGCGAAACGACGACGCACCGCCGCGCCCAGGCCGGGGCCCTGCGTTTCGTGGTGCAAAAGCACGATGCCCGCCACCTGCACTACGATTTTCGCCTGGAGTTGCAGGGCACCCTGAAGAGCTGGGCAGTGCCCAAGGGCCCGAGCCTGGATCCCACCCAGAAGCGCCTGGCCGTGCACGTCGAGGATCACCCCCTGGAATACGCCGGCTTCGAGGGCAGCATTGCCGAGGGCAATTATGGCGCGGGCGACGTGATCGTCTGGGATCAGGGGCTCTGGCAACCCGAGGGCGACCCCGTCGCGGCCTACCAGGCAGGCAAGCTCAAGTTCACCCTGGTCGGCGAAAAGCTCACGGGGGCCTGGACGCTGGTGCGCACCCGCCTGAAGGGCAGTGGCGACAAGCAACAGTGGCTGCTGATCAAGGAACGCGACGAGGTGGCCAGGCCGGCGGGCGACTACGACATCCTCGCCGCGCTGCCGGCCAGCGTGATCAGCGGCAATCTGGTCGGCGGTATGCACAAGCCTGCGGCCAACCAATCGCCGCCGGCGGCGGCCAAGACAAGGCGCGCGACCAAGGGCAAACCGGTGAGCGCCAAGGGCGAAGCCATGCCCGAGTTGCTGTCGCCACAGCTGGCCACCCTGGTCAGCGATGCTCCAGCAGGCGACTGGAGCTACGAGATCAAGTACGACGGCTACCGCATCATGGCGCGTATCGCGGGCGGTGAGGTGACGCTGTTCAGCCGCAACGGCCACGACTGGACCCGGCACATGACGCCCCAGGCCGCCGCGTTGGCCAAGCTAGGGCTGGGCGACAGCTGGCTGGATGGCGAAGCGGTGGTGCTCGACGATCAGGGCATGCCGGATTTCCAGGCCCTGCAGAATGCCTTCGAGGAACAGCGCAGTGGCGACATCCTGTATGTCCTCTTCGATGCACCGTGGCTCGCTGGCCGGGATCAGCGCAGCCTGCCGGTGCAGGAGCGGCGTGCGGCCCTGCTCGACAGATTGCCGGCGAAGCGCGGTCTGCTGCGCTTTTCCGACGCCTTCGAGGTCGACCCTCGGAGTGTGCTGGAGAGCGCCTGCGCGCTGGGGCTGGAGGGCGTGATCGGCAAGCGTGTCGGCAGCCCGTACCGATCCGCGCGCAGTGGCGACTGGATCAAGCTCAAGTGCCGGCAGCGTCAGGAGTTCGTGGTGGTTGGCTTCACCCGGCCGCAAGGCAGTCGCTCCGGCTTCGGCGCGCTGTTGCTGGCGGTCAACGATGCCGCTGGGCTGCGCTACGCCGGGCGCGTCGGCAGCGGCTTCAACGATGCGCTGCTGAGCGGCCTGCACAAGCGCATGAAGGCACTCGGTCGTGATGATTCGCCTCTGAGCAAACAACCGAGCGCCGCCCTGCGCCGCGGGGTGCAGTGGGTCGAACCGCGGTTGGTCGTCGAGGTGGCATTCGCCGGCTGGACCCATGACGGCCTGGTTCGTCAGGGCGCCTTCATCGCCGAACGCGGCGACAAAACCGTCGAGCAGATCGTCGAGGAGCGGCCAGTGCCCGCCGAGGCGCTCGATGAGGAGCCCGCGCCCGGCGCCCAGCGCCGCAATGGTCGGCAAGAGGTTGGCGAGGTGTCGATCAGCAACCCGGATCGGGTCATCGACGGGCAGAGCGGGGCGACCAAGGTCGAGCTCGCGCGGTTCTACGCGGGGATCGCCGACTGGCTGCTGCCGGACCTGCGCAACCGCCCGGTATCGCTGTTGCGCGCGCCGGATGGCGTGGACGGTGAGCAATTCTTCCAGAAGCATGCCGAGCGCCTGGCCATCCCCAATATCCGCCAGCTCGATCCGGCGCTGGACCCTGGTCACGACCGGTTGATGGCCATCGACAGCGTGCCGGCGCTGGTCGGTGCGGTGCAGATGGGCGCCATCGAGCTGCACTCCTGGAATGCCGGGTACGCCAGCATCGAGCGCCCGGATCGGCTGATCCTCGACCTCGACCCCGATCCGGCATTGCCCTGGCGCGCGGTGGTCGACGCCACGCGTTTGAGCCTGGCGGTGCTCGACGAGCTGGGGCTCGAGACGTTTCTCAAGACCAGCGGCGGCAGGGGCATGCACCTGGTGGTACCGCTGGCCCGGCATGTCGGCTGGGAGACCCTGAAGGCCTTCGGCAAGGCCCTTTCGCAGTTCATGGCCGATGAGTTGCCTGATCGTTTCAGTGCCCGCATGGGCGCGAAGAACCGTGTCGGCAAGGTTTACCTGGATTACCTGCGCAATGGCCGTGGTGCCAGCACGGTGGCCGCCTATTCGGTGCGCGCGCGGCCGGGGCTGCCGGTATCGGTGCCGATCCGCCGCGACGAACTGGCGCAGTTGCATGGCTCGGCGCAGTGGCATATCGGCAACCTTCAGCAGCGGCTGTCGCGCTTGCAGGCCGACCCCTGGGCGGGCTACGCCAACCGTCAGCGGATTAGCCGGGACATGTGGAAGAAGCTGGGTGCGGATGCCCCCTGATAGCTTGTTGCCAGTCCGATCCAAGGCCGCTTCCAGCACTTCGGAAACTCTGAACTTTGCCAGAGCCGGCAGGTTCGGAAGTAGACAGGTCATGGCGCCTGGGAACGTTTCACGCGCGTGCACGCCAGCGCCGCCGCTGCGCTGCGGCAGGTCGAGGCAAACGCTGCGGAAATGCCGCCAGAAGTCGTGGCAAACCCGCATTAGGTACGCACCTTCGCGTACGGCCCGTGGCGACTGCCAAGGGGCAACAGCTTATACGCCTGCCAGGCGTGAGGAGCCCGTTTCGATGCCGTCTGCTCATCTGCAAACCCCTTATCTGCAAGAGCCTGCCCGACTGGGCCATGGCCAATTGTCCCTCGAACAGGCACTCGAACTGCCGCGCCTGGCCATCGAGGACGTGCAGCCGCAGATCGAGCAGGGCCGCTTCGCGGTCAAGGCGATAGCCGGTGATCAGCTGACGGTCAGCGCGCTGATCTTCGCCGACGGCCATGACAAGCTGGCCGGCGAGGTGTTGTGGCGCGACGTCGGCAGCGAGGACTGGCACCGTGAACCGCTGCACTTCATCGGCAACGACCGCTGGCAGGCGCAGATCACCCCGCAGCGGGTCGCCGAGGTGGAGTTTCTCATCGAGGCCTGGTGGGACATCTACGCCAGTTACTGCTACGAGTTGTCGAAGAAGTTCGGCGCCGGTGTCACCATCAACCTGGAGTTGCAGGAGGGTGAGCTGCTGCTGCGCCAGGCTGCCGAGCGCGTCCAGGGCGAGCTGGCCGCGGCCCTGAACGCGCTGCTCGACGAACTGCAGGATGCGCAGAGCCTCGACGAGCGCGTGGCGCTGTTGCTGGCATCGCAGACCCAGGATCTGTTGCGCCGTGCCGAAGGGCATCCGCATCGCACCCGCAGCGCCGTCTACTTGCTCGACGTGGAGCGCCCGCTGGCGCGTTTCGCCAGTTGGTATGAGCTGTTCCCGCGCTCGGTGACCGATGATGCGGCCCGCCACGGCACCCTGCTCGACGTCGTGGACCGGCTGCCGACCATCCAGGCCATGGGCTTCGATGTGCTGTATTTCCCGCCCATCCACCCGATCGGCACCACCCACCGCAAGGGCCGCAACAACTCCCTGAGCGCCGGCCCGGATGACCCTGGCAGCCCCTACGCCATCGGCAGCCATGAGGGGGGGCACGAAGCGATTCATCCGCAACTCGGCACCCGCGAGGATTTCGTCGCCTTGGTCGAGGCAGCGCGTGAGCACGACCTGGAGATCGCCCTGGATTTCGCCATCCAGTGTTCGCCGGATCATCCCTGGCTGCAGCAGCACCCCGGTTGGTTCAGCTGGCGCCCGGATGGCAGCATCCGCCATGCGGAAAACCCGCCGAAGAAGTACGAGGACATCGTCAACGTCGACTTTTATGCCAGGGACGCCGTGCCCGAGCTGTGGCTGGCATTGCGTGACGTGGTGCGCGGCTGGGTCGAACTGGGCGTCTATCAGTTCCGCGTCGATAACCCGCACACCAAGCCACTGCCGTTCTGGGAATGGCTGATCGCCGATATCCGCAGCACCCACCCGCAGGTGATGTTCCTCGCCGAGGCGTTCACCCGCCCGGCGATGATGGCACGCCTCGGTAAACTGGGCTTCACCCAGAGCTACACCTATTTCACCTGGCGCAATAACAAGGCCGAGCTGGAGAGCTACCTGACCGAGCTCAACGAGGCGCCATGGCGCGACTGCTACCGGCCGAACTTCTTCGTCAATACGCCGGACATCAACCCCTACTTCCTGCACCACAACGGTCGTGCCGGCTTCCTGATCCGTGCCGCGCTGGCGACCATGGGATCCGGGTTGTGGGGCATGTATTCGGGCTTCGAGATCTGCGAATCCCTGCCGGTACCGGGCAAGGAAGAGTACCTGGATTCGGAGAAGTACGAGATCCGCCCGCGTGACTACCAGGCAGCCGGCAATATCGTCGCCGAGATCGCCCAGCTCAACCGCATCCGCCGCCAGAACCCGGCGTTGCAGACGCACCTGGGGTTCCAGGCCTACACCTGCTGGAACGACAATATCCTGTACTTCGGCAAGCGCACCGCCGACCGTGAGAACTTCATCCTGGTAGCCGTCAGCCTCGACCCGCACAATGCCCAGGAGGCGAACTTCGAGTTGCCGCTGTGGGAGCTGGGCCTGGACGACGACGCCACCACCCTGGGCGAGGATCTGATGACCGGGCATACCTGGCAGTGGCACGGCAAGGTGCAATGGATGCGTATCGAGCCCTGGCACCAGCCATTCGGTATCTGGCGCATCCGCGTGGCTGGCTGAGGGGGGGGTACCGATGGCACGCAAGGTTCGCCGCGGGGCGTTTCTCGAGGACCCCCAGTGGTACAAGGACGCGATCATCTACCAGGTGCACGTGAAGTCGTTCTTCGACGCCAACGACGATGGCATCGGCGATTTCCCAGGGCTGATCGACAAGCTCGATTACATCGCGGATCTCGGCGTCAACACCCTGTGGTTGTTGCCGTTCTATCCATCGCCGCGTCGCGATGACGGCTACGACATCGCCGAGTACCGGGGCGTGCACCCGGACTACGGCAGCATGGCCGACGCCCGGCGCTTCATCGCCGAAGCCCATGCGCGCGGCTTGCGGGTGATCACCGAGCTGGTGATCAACCACACCTCCGATCAGCATCCCTGGTTCAAGCGCGCCCGGGCAGCCAAGCCTGGCAGCAAGGCGCGGGACTTCTACGTGTGGTCCGACAGCGACCAGAAGTACGACGGTACGCGGATCATTTTCCTGGATACCGAAAAGTCCAACTGGACCTGGGACGCCGAGGCCGGGCAGTACTACTGGCATCGCTTCTACTCGCACCAGCCGGATCTCAACTTCGACAACCCCCAGGTGCTCAAGGAAGTGCTGGGGGTGATGCGTTTCTGGCTGGACATGGGCGTCGACGGCCTGCGCCTCGATGCCATCCCGTACCTGATCGAGCGTGACGGCACCAACAACGAGAACCTGCCGGAAACCCACGAGGTGTTGAAGAAAATCCGTGCAGAGCTGGACGCCCATTACCCGGATCGCATGCTGCTGGCCGAAGCCAACCAGTGGCCCGAGGACACCCAGCTGTATTTCGGTGGCCATGAGGGCGGCCCCGGCGACGAATGCCACATGGCCTTCCATTTTCCGCTGATGCCGCGCATGTACATGGCCATCGCCCAGGAGGATCGCTTTCCGATCACGGATATCCTGCGCCAGACGCCGGACATCCCGGACAATTGCCAGTGGGCGATCTTCCTGCGCAACCATGATGAGCTGACCCTGGAAATGGTCACCGACCACGAGCGCGACTACCTGTGGAACTACTACGCCGCCGACCGCCGCGCACGCATCAACCTGGGCATCCGCCGCCGCCTGGCGCCACTGGTTGAGCGCGATCGGCGTCGGGTCGAACTGCTCAACAGCCTGCTGCTGTCGATGCCGGGAACCCCGACCCTGTATTACGGCGACGAGATCGGCATGGGTGACAACATCTTCCTCGGCGACCGCGACGGCGTGCGCACGCCGATGCAGTGGTCGCCGGATCGCAACGGTGGGTTCTCCCGCGCCGATCCCGCCAGCCTGGTGCTGCCGCCGGTGATGGACCCGCTGTATGGTTTCCAGAGCGTCAACGTGGAAACCCAATCCCGCGATCCGCACTCGCTGCTCAACTGGACGCGGCGCATGCTGAGCATTCGCAAGCAGCACAAGGCCTTTGGCCGTGGCACCCTGAAGATGCTCACGCCGAACAATCGCCGGGTACTGGCCTACCTGCGCGAGGCGAGCGATGCCGACGGCAACCCGGAACTGGTTCTCTGCGTGGCCAACCTGTCCCGCGCCGCCCAGGCCGTGGAGCTGGAACTGTCGGCCCACGATGGCAAGGTGCCTGTGGAAATGGTCGGCGGCTCGTCGTTCCCGCCCATCGGTCAACTCAATTACCTGCTGACCCTGCCACCCTATGGCTTTTACTGGTTTCTGCTCGCCGAGGAGGCGCAAATGCCCAGCTGGCACGTACCACCGGTCGACCGCCTGCCGGAGCTGACCACCCTGGTGATCAAGAACGAACTGGGCGAGCTGTTGCAGCTGCCGGCCCGGGCGACCCTGGAGCAGGAGTCGTTGCCGGCTTACCTGCCCAAGCGTCGTTGGTTCTCCGGGCAGCGCGAGGACCTGCGTCAGGTCGAGCTGCTCTACGCGATTCCCTTTGGCACCGCCGACGAGCTCTATGTGCTCAGTGAAGTGGCAGTCAGCCGTGCATCCGGGGCCAACGAGCATTATCAGGTGCCGCTGGGTTTCGTCGGCGAACATGAGGCGGGCAGCAGCGTGCCGCAGCAACTGGCCCTGGCACGTTTGCGTCGCGGCCGGCAGGTGGGCTTGCTGACCGATGGCTTCACCCTCGCCGGGTTCGTGCGACAGGTGATGCACCACCTGCGCGAGCGCAGCGTGCTGGGCTGGCAGGGCAGCGAGATCCAGTTCGTGCCGACACCACGCCTGGAAGCCCTGGGCGACCTGGCTGCCGCCGATGTGCAACTGATCTCTGCCGAGCAGTCCAACAGTTCGGCGATCATCGCCGAGCAGGCGGTGCTCAAGTTGATCCGCCGCGTGCTGCCCGGCATCCATCCGGAAGCGGAAGTGGGCGGTTACCTGACCGCCGCCGGCTTCGAGCACATCGCGCCGCTGCTGGGCGAAGTGCGTCGGGTCGACGAGCAGGGCGTAGCGCATACCCTGATGATTCTTCAGGGCTACCTGAACAATCAGGGCGACGCCTGGCAGTGGACGCAGAACAACCTGGAGCGGGCCATCCGCGATGAACTGGCGGGCGGTCATTCCGAGCAGGAGAACCAGCACTCGGCGCTGGCCGAGCTGGAATCCTTCGCCGGGCTGCTGGGGCAACGCCTCGGCGAAATGCACGTGGCGCTCGGCCAGGCCAGCGACAACCCGGACTTCGGTTACCGGCAGACCAGCGAAGCGGACGTGGCCGAGTGGTCGCAGCACATCGCTGCCCAGGTACGCGAGGCGCTGGAAGTGGTGGCCGACGGCAGAGGGCACCTGCCGGGCGAGGCGGCCAACCAGGCCGACTGGCTGGCTGCCCGCCACGAGCAGATCATCGCCCTGGTGGACGACCTGGCGCGGCGTTCGGCGGGCGGTATCCGCATGCGCGTGCACGGCGACCTGCACCTCGGCCAGGTGCTGGTGGTGCAGGGCGATGCCTACCTGATCGACTTCGAGGGTGAGCCGACCCGCACGCTGGACCAGCGCCGCGGGTTCTACAGCCCGCTCAAGGATGTCGCCGGTATGTTGCGCTCCTTCGACTATGCCGCCGCCATGGCCATGCGCAATGCCCAGAGCGCCGACGTGACAGCCGAGGCCGAGCGGGCGCGCCAGCATATCGCCGGGCTCTATCGCAGCCAGGCCAGAACGGCGTTCAACGAAGCCTATCGGCTGGCGGCGGCCGATCTGCCCCATGCCTGGCACGACCGTGAAGGTGAGGTGGCGGCGCTGGCGCTGTTCTGCATCGAGAAAGCGGCCTACGAAATTCTGTACGAAGCGCGCTATCGTCCCGATTGGCTGGAGGTTCCGGTACAAGGGCTGATAGAGCTGACCAAATACCTTCTGGGGAGCGGCAAACGATGATCAATGGAGAAACCGATCGCCAGGTGGCGGGTGTTGACCGCGCTGCCATCGAGGCCCTGATCAGGGGTGAGCATGGCGACCCGTTTTCGATTCTCGGTCCACACGAGTTCGCTCACGGCCTGACGATTCGCACCTACCTGCCCGGCGCCCTTGGCGTCGAACTGATCGACGCCGTCAGTGGTGAAGCCCTTGGCTCTCTGCAGCAATCGAGTGTCCCAGGGCTGTTCAGCATCCGAATGGATCAACGCGTTCCCTATCGCTACCGCATCACCTGGAGCGCTGGCGTCCAGGAAACCGAAGACCCCTATGCCTTCGGGCAACTGCTCGGCGAAATGGACCTGTACCTGTTCGCCGAGGGCAATCACCGTGAGCTCGGCAAGAGCCTCGGCGCCCAACTGGCCAGCCATGAAGGCGTGCAGGGCGTGCGCTTCTCGGTATGGGCGCCGAATGCCCGGCGTGTGTCGGTGGTCGGCGGCTTCAACGGCTGGGACGGTCGCCGCCACCCGATGCGCCTGCGCCAGCCGAGCGGGGTCTGGGAGCTGTTCATTCCGCGCCTCGGACCGAGCGAGGTCTACAAGTTCGAGATTCTCGGTCGTGATGGCCTGCTGCCGCTCAAGGCCGACCCCATGGCGCTGGCCAGCGAACTGCCGCCGGCCACCGGCTCGGTGGTTTCCGCGCCGCTGCAGTTCGACTGGCGCGACGCGGACTGGATGCAGCGTCGCCAGTCCCACCAGGGTTACCAGGCGCCCCTGTCGATCTACGAAGTGCATGCCGGTTCGTGGCGGCGTGATGGCGGCGAGGAGGGGCGGCTGCTGAGCTGGAGAGAGCTTGGCGAACAATTGATTCCCTACGTGCAACAGCTGGGTTTCACCCACATCGAACTGATGCCGATCATGGAGCACCCGTTCGGAGGGTCGTGGGGCTACCAGCTGCTTTCGCAGTTCGCGCCGACCTCGCGCTATGGCAGCCCGGCGGATTTCGCCGCCTTCGTCGACGCCTGCCACCAGGCGGGGATCGGCGTGATCCTCGACTGGGTGCCGGCGCATTTCCCCACCGATGCCCATGGCCTCGGCCAGTTCGACGGCACGGCCCTGTACGAGTATGCGCACCCTTTCGAAGGCTTCCACCAGGACTGGGACACTTACATCTACAACCTCGGTCGCAACGAAGTCCACGGTTTCATGCTCGCTTCGGCGCTGCACTGGCTGCGCACCTATCACATCGACGGCCTGCGCGTGGATGCGGTGGCGTCGATGCTCTATCGCGATTACTCGCGCAAGCAGGGCGAATGGATTCCCAACCGCCATGGCGGGCGCGAGAACCTGGAGAGCATCGACTTTCTCCGTCACCTCAACGACGTCGTCGCGCAGGAGGTGCCCGGGGCCTTGGTGATCGCCGAGGAATCCACCGCCTGGCCTGGTGTCAGCCAGCCGACCCAGGAAGGCGGCCTGGGCTTTGCCTATAAATGGAACATGGGCTGGATGCATGACAGCCTCAAGTACGTCGCCGAGGATCCGCTGCACCGTCAGCATCACCATCACCAACTGACGTTCGGCTTGCTGTATGCGTTCTCCGAGCACTTCGTGCTGCCGATTTCCCACGACGAAGTGGTGCATGGCAAACGCTCACTGCTCGACAAGATGCCCGGCGACCGCTGGCAGAAGTTCGCCAACCTGCGTCTGTACCTGAGCTTCATGTGGAGCCACCCGGGCAAGAAGCTGCTGTTCATGGGCTGCGAGTTCGGCCAGTGGCGTGAGTGGAACCACGATCATGAACTGGACTGGTACCTGCTGCGCTACAGCGAGCACAAGGGCGTGCAGCAACTGGTCAGCGACCTCAACGCGCTGTACCGCCACGAACCGGCGTTGCACCGTCTGGATGGACAGCCCGAAGGCTTCGCCTGGCTGATCGGCGACGATGCCGGCAACAGCGTGTTCGCCTGGCTGCGCCAGGACGAGAGCGGTGCGCCGCTGCTGGTGGTGCACAACTTCACGCCACAACCGCGCAACGGCTATCGCATCGGGGTACCGTGCGAAGGCATCTGGCATGTGTTGCTCAACAGCGATGCCGAGCGCTACGCAGGGTCGGCCGCGGGTAGCCAGGGTGGCTTGCACACCGAGGCGCTGGCCAGCCACGGTCAGCCGCACTCGCTGTTGCTGGACCTGCCGCCGCTCGCCACGCTGGTGATCAAACCGCAGTAGGCGCCGCTACGGCGCCGGGCGAGGCCGCCAGGGGGCAGTCAGACGTAGGGCTGTCCGGCGAAGCCACGTGGCAGGCGGTTGCTGCCCGGCAGCGCGGCGAGGCGCTGCTGCCATGCGCCACGCCAGTCGCGGGACGGCGTCGCACTCGCGGTCTGCCGAGCGGACCGTCGGGCTGCATTGCGCCTGTCACGGCGGGCTTGCTTGTAGGCGTCGGTGTTACGGCAATTGCGGCATTTCACCCGATTCAGCTCGTTGCTGGCGGTGAGGTTCTCGCCGTGGGTGCCGCAGGCCAGGTGGCCATCGACCTGGTAATGGGTAACCATGGATGGATCTCCTTGCGTATGTCGATCCAGGAGCAACGGGCGCTCCACGTCCGCAGGCCCGTCGATTCAGGCCGTAGGTGCCCGGTAGACCGCCATGCCGGTGCGTCGGTTCGAACAGTTGGCGATATTGCGGATAGGCTGCGCCTTGGCGTTGTCTGAGCAGCCTGGTGTCTGTCTATCGAGGTTTCGGCTTGAAGTCATTTTTCCTGCATGTGCCCTGTGCGCTGTTGATCCTGCTGCTGGCCGGCTGTTCCAGTCAGCCCCGGGTGCCTGCGCCCAAGCCGGCCGAGGTACGCGCACAGATCGTCCGCCTGCTGCCGGCGCAGACCGCTGATCGCCAGGGCTGGGCGACCGACATCTACGCGGCGTTCGCCGCCCAGCAGATCGCGCCGACCACCGAGAACATCTGCGCGGTACTGGCGGTGACCGAGCAGGAGTCGACCTTCCAGGCCGACCCGCAGGTACCGGGCCTGGCGAAGATCGCCCGGGCGGAAATCGACCGTCGTGCAGCCGGCCTGCATATTCCCCGCTTTCTGGTCAACGCCGCGCTGAACATCGAGTCGCCCACCGGCAAGACCTACCAGCAACGCCTGGATGGCGTGCGCACGGAAAAGCAACTGAGCGCCATCTTCGACGACTTCACCGGCATGGTCCCTCTCGGCCGGCAACTGTTCGGCACCCTCAACCCGGTACGCACCGGCGGGCCGATGCAGGTCAGCATCGCCTTCGCCCAGGCCAATGCCGAGGGCTACCCCTATGCGCCCGACGGCTCTATTCGCCGCGAAGTGTTCAGCCGTCGTGGCGGCATGTACTTCGGCATCGCCCACCTGCTGGGCTACCCCGCCAACTACCCGGCACCGCTCTATCGCTTCGCCGACTTCAATGCCGGTTGGTACGCCAGCCGCAACGCGGCCTTCCAGCATGCGGTGAGCACCGCGTCGGGCATTGCCCTGGCGCTGGACGGCGACCTGATCATTCATGGCAGCAGCAAGGCCGGCTCCACGGAGCTGGCCGTGCGCTCCCTGGGCAAGCGCCTGGACATGAGCGAGCGGGCGATCCGCCGCGCGCTGGAAGAGGGCGATACCCTGGCGTTCGAGGAAAGCCGCCTGTACGAGCGGGTCTTCGCCCTGGCCGACGAGGCCGAAGGCAAGCCGCTGCCGCGGGCGCTGCTGCCGGGCATCGTGCTGAAAAGCCCGAAGATCACCCGTCGCCTGACCACCGCCTGGTTCGCCGAGCGCGTGGACACGCGCCACCAGCGTTGCATGGCGCGAGCCAGATAACGGGCTGCACAAAACTTCCAGAATGCGTCTCGCGGCTCGGCTAGCATGACAGCTCCGTAGAGCGTGGCGCTGGAGCAGGCATGAGCGCGCAGAGTTGGGTCGACCTGGCCCAGGACACAGACACCGGTATCGAGACCATCCGCGCGCATTTTTGCGGGCATGCCGAGGGTCTGTTGCCGTTTCAGCGCAAGCCGCGTTGCCGCGAAAAATCTCGCCAGGCTAGGCGGAGGACGCAGGGAATGGTCGTTCCCTTGCCAAGTCCTCCAACAACGCATGGCGAGATTTCCCGCGCAACCCGAAGGGCCGGGCCCGTTTTGCCGCGATGCGGCGTTTCTCGCCGGCTCATTTGGCCCGCCAAACCTCGCGGCTCGTGCCTTGCCTCGCGGCAAAACGGGCTCCGGCGCGGTCGTGCTGAAACGGCAACAGACCCTGTGCCCCATTGGCACGACGCCTACCTGGTCGGGTTCACCGAACAGGGCGTGCAGCAGTTCCATTGCCGCAAGCGACTGAACAGCAGCCTGGCCGGCCAGGTGTTTCTGCTCGAACCCGGCGAGCTTCATGACGGCCATGCACCGGAGCCGGAAGGCTTCACCTATTCGATGCTGTACCTAGATGCCCAGTGGCTGGAGCGCGAGTTGCGCGGCCTGTTCGAGCAGGCGCCCGCTGACTGCCTGCCCGGTTTCAGCGTCACCCTGGCCAATGACCCGCACCTGCTGGCTTCGGTGGTCGAAGCGTTCGGCGCCCTGCATCGCCAGGAGCTGCGCATGGTCAGGCAATCTGCCCTGGACGGGCTGCTGGCGCGCCTCACCGAGTACCTGCACTGGCGCAGGCGACTCGACCCGGATCCACGCTTGCCGCTGGTGGCGCAACGGGCGCGGGATTTCCTGCATGATCAGCACAGCCGCGATATCGGCCTGGATGATCTGGCCGCTGTCTGCGGGGTGGACCGGTTTCGGCTGAGCCGCGCCTTCAAGGCGGCCTTCGGCCTGGCACCCCATGCCTATCTGGTGCAGTTGCGCCTGGCCCGTGCCCGGCATCTGCTGGCCTGCGGCGAGCCGCCCGCGCAGGTGGCGGCTGTGCTCGGCTTCGCCGACCAGAGCCATCTGGGGCGCTGGTTCCGACGTGCCTATGGGATCACCCCGGCCCATTACCAGCGACGCTGCTCAAACCTTCCAGACGGCTGAGACTGTCCGGCCGATCCTCCACGTTCGGTCTGTCTGGAGCCTGTTCATGAGTCAGTTGTTGCCCTTCATGCTGTTCGCCTTCGTCGCATCCATCACCCCGGGCCCGACCAATCTGCTGGTGCTTGGCAGCAGTGCCCGCCATGGCCTGGCGGCGACCCTGCCGCTGGTTCTCGGTGCCTGCAGCGGCGCGGCGGCCATCGTCGTGGCGGTGGGCCTGGGCCTGGGCCTGGGCGAGTTGCTGCAACGCCAGCCACGTCTGCAATGGGCGATGGCCTGGCTCGGCGTGTTGTGGCTGAGTTACCTGGCGTGGCGCATCTTCAGCAGCCCGTCTGCCGCCCTGGAAACCGCGGACCTGCGAGCGGCCGAGCGGCGGTTGGGGCTGGTCGCCGGCGCTGCGCTGCAACTGGTCAACCCCAAGACCTGGATGATGGCCCTGGCGGTGGTTGGCGTGTTCGCCAGCCCGGGCCCGGGGCAGGCCATGCGGGTTACCCTGCTGGCGACGATCTTCCTGACCATTTCGCTGCCCTGCCTGGGCTGCTGGGCCGTGCTCGGGCGCGGTGCCGCCAGGCTGTTCAGCTCGGCCCGGGGCCATGGGTCGCTTCAATCGAGCCATGGCGCTGCTGTTGCTGGTGTCGGCCTGGCTTGGCGCCCCTCTGTAGCAGCACCTAGGGTTTTTTCGATGGCGCTCGCCGATCAGCCACGCTGCACGCTTGCCGGGGTCCTGCGCATCAGCACCTCGCCGTGGCGTACCGATACCAGGGCGTAGCCCTGGGTGCGGATCATCTCGTAATCGTCGGGTGCCGAGAGGATCAGCAGGTTGGCCGGGCGGCCCACTTCCAGGCCATAGCGCTCGCCGAGGTTGAGGGTGCGGGCGCTGTTGTCGGTGATCAGGTCGAGGCTGCGTTGCAGGTCGGCGTAGCCGAGCATGTGGCAGATATGCAGGCCGGCTTCGAGGATGCGCAGGATGTTGCCGTTACCCAGCGGATACCAGGGGTCGACGATGGAGTCCTGGCCGAAGCAGACGTTCATCCCGGCCCGGTCGATCTCTGCCACGCGGGTCAGACCACGGCGTTTCGGGTAGCTGTCGAAGCGCCCCTGCAGGTGGATGCTTTCGGTCGGGCAGGAGACGAAATTGATCTTCGACATTTTCAGCAGGCGGAACAGCTTCGAGCAGTAGGCATTGTCGTAGGAGCCCATGGCCACGGTGTGGCTGGCGGTCACCCGTTCGCCCATGCCACGCACCCGGGCTTCTTCGGCCAGCACTTCGAGAAAACGCGATTGCGGGTCGTCGGTTTCGTCGCAGTGCACGTCCACCAGGCAGCCCGTGCGTTCGGCCAGGTCCATCAGAAACTTGATCGAGCTGACGCCCTGATCGCGGGTGTTCTCGAAATGCGGGATGCCGCCGACCACGTCGGCACCCAGTTCCACGGCCTGCTCCATGAGCGCGCGGCCATTGGCGTAGGACTCGATGCCCTCCTGGGGAAAGGCGACGATCTGCAGGTCGATCAGCTGGCGGGTTTCCTCGCGTACCTCGACCATCGCCTTTAGCGCCGCCAGGGTCGGGTCGGTGACGTCGACGTGGGTGCGCACGTGCTGGATGCCATGGTCGACCAGCATATCGATGGTCTTCTTCGCCCGGGTCTTGGTGTCCTCATGGGTGACCAGCGCCTTGCGCTCGGCCCAGCGCTCGATGCCTTCGAACAGCGTGCCGCTCATGTTCCAGGCCGGCTCACCGGCGGTCAGCGTCGCGTCGAGGTGGATGTGTGGCTCGACGAAGGGCGCCACCACCAGATTGCCGGCGGCATCCAGATCGCCTTCTGCGGCGCCGAGGCTGTCCGGCTGTGCAGCGATGGCGGCGATGCTCTGGCCGTCCAGGGCTATGCGGTAGAGGCCTTCGCGGCCACGCAGGCGGGCGTTGACGATGTTCATGGGGTACTCCTTGGCAGGCTATGGGACGACAGGCGGCGGATCAGCAGGGCGATGCTGATATCGAGCCGGTCGTGGGGATCATCGAAGGAACAGCCGGTCAGCGCTTCGATACGCTGCATACGGTAGCTCAGGGTGTTGCGGTGCACGCCCAGGCGTTGCGCGGCCAGGGCCAGGTTGGCGTTCTCGTGGAACCAGGCTTCCAGGGTCGGCATGAGCACCGGTTCATGGCGCGAATCATCGCCGATCAGTGGCCCCAGGGTACGCTCGACGAAACGTTCGAGCAGGCTGCGATCGCCGATGGCGGCGAGCAGTTCGATCACCCCCAGCTCCTTGAAACTGCACAGCCCCAGCCGTTCGGGAAAGGCCTGGGCGGCGACCAGCGCCTGACGGGCCTGGCCCAGGGCATGGGAGAAGCGCTCGGGGCGATGGCTGCCGTTGCTCAGGCCGAGCACGGCGGATTGTGGCTGCAAGCGTTGTTGCAGCTCGCCGAGCAGCTCCATCAGCAGCCGGCGGTTGCGCTGTTCGTCCTGATTGCTGGCACAGGGCAGCAGGGCGATCCAGTGCTCGCCCTGGACGATCAGTGGCAGGGCGTCGCCGAGGCGCTGCAGGCACTGCTCCAGGTGTTGCTGCAGGCACTGGCGGTTGTCGCGCAGCAGGCGCTCGCCGCTGTCGGCAGCCTCGCCGTCGAACAGGCGCTCGCCGTGCTGCAGGCGCAGCAGGGCGATCTGGCGCGGCACGCCCAGCGGCAGGTCGAGGCTGGCGGCGCGCTGCAGGAGGATATCCAGGGACTGATAGTCGCCTTCCAGCAACTGCTCCAGTACGTGCTGACGCGAGCTGCCGAGCATCTGTTGCTGCACCAGCGCGGTACCGATGGCCTGGGTCACCACCACCATCTTCAACTGGTAGGGCTGTTCCAGCAGCGGCAGGCCAAGGCGCTCGGCTTCGGCCACCACCCTTGCCGGGATGCTCTGGATGTACTCGGCACCGGTGAGAATCACCAGGCCGGCAGTGGCGCGCTCGACCGCCTGGCGCACCAGAAGCAGCAGGTTGGCTTCGTCACGGGGATGGTTTATCCCGGTGACGAAGACCAGCTCGCCGCCCATCACCCAGTCGGCGATCTCCGCGTTCTCGGCCACGTACGGCCAGCGCACCGGGTTGCCCAGTGCCGGCTGGCCGGCGCGCAGGCGCAGCTCATGCAGGCCGGGCAGGGCCAGTACATCGGCAACGCTCAGGCTCATGCGCGAGCGACCTGACCGCGGGCGGCGAACAGTTTCTTCGCCTCGAACAGGCTGACGTACACCAGCGCCGCGACGGCGATACCGACCAGCGGCGCGACCCAGGGCGAGAAGTAGGCGCACAGCGAACCGACGGCATAGGCGCCCAGGCCGACCCAGTTGAAGGCGGGCAGGCGGGTGTCGGCGAGCAGTGGGTACTTGCCTTTATGGCCATAGAAGTAGTCCGCCATGATCACCCCGCCAATCGGCGGGATGATCGAGCCGAGCAGGATCAGGAAGGGAATCAGCAGCTCGTACATGCCGCCGATGGCCAGCAGGGTGCCGATCCCGGCGCCGATCACGGTCACCGTCTTGCGGCGCCCGGTGCGCAGCAGGTTGCAGCCGGCTGCGGCGAAGTTGTAGATGGTGTTGTCCTGGGTAGTCCACAGGTTGAGGAACAGCATCACCACCGCCGCCATGGACAGCCCCTGTAAAACCAGCACTTCGACGACGTCCGGTTGCTGGTAGACGATGGCGCCATAGGCACCGGCAACGATCATCAGGCCATTGCCGAGAAAGAACCCGACCATGCTGGCGATCACCGCGATACGCCCGGTGCGGGCGAAGCGCGTCCAGTTGGTGGCCTGGGTGGCGCCGCTGACGAAGGTGCCGAAGACCAGGGTGATGGCGGCGCTGAGGGTCATGCTCTGGGTCGGTTCGATGGCCATCAGCGCACTCAGGCCGCCGATGTCGTCGGTGGCGATCCACAGTGAGCAAAGCAGCAGGACGAGCATCGCCGGTACCGAGATCCGTGACAGGATGTCCAGGCCCTTGTAGCCGATGAACGCAGTGATGCAGAAGGCGAAGCCGAACAGCACCATCAGCGGGATGGTCAGGCTTTCCGATAGGCCGAGAATCTTCACCAGCACGATGGCGACCGTCGCGGTGCCCCAGGCGTACCAGCCGATCTGGGTGAAGCCCAGCAGCACGTCGGACAGCTTGCTGCCCGCTTCGCCGAAGCAGAAACGGCCCATCAGTACCGAGTTCAGGCCGCTGCGGCAGGCGATCAGGCCGAGTACCGCGGCATAGGCGCCGAGCAGCAGATTGCCGATGACGGCCGCCCAGATCAGGGTGGTGAAATCGAAGGCCATGCCGATCTTGCCGCCGGCGAACATGGTGGCGGTGAAGAAGGTGAAGGAGAACAGCATGATCGAGGTGGAGAACAGACCCTTGCGGGCGCCTGCGGGCACCTCGCTGAGGGGGTAGTCGCTGTCTTGGGTCATGGTCTGGCTCTACGTGGGAGGGTAAGGCCCAGTGCATAGCAGGCGGCGTGCCAGGTGCGCCTGTGGCCGATCTGCTGTCCGAACTCACAAGGGCGATTGTGCGTTATGCACAAGCATCAGGGCCTTTTCGGTCGCCTGCAGGCCTTTTCATTGTGCCTGATGAATGAATCGCGGGCCGACCTGGTGCACTGTGCCCCGTGTTGGCGCGCGGCCCGTTGCCAGCCCTGCAGGGAGGGTCGGGGCGCGCAACCGAGGCTCTTTTCATCCACCGTTGCGGTTGCCGATGGTGGACGGACCAAGCGTCGTCCACCCCCGAATCTGTCAACAGACCCCAGGCTGGCGGCGCGTCGTGGGCGTGGCTTCAGCCGAAGCTGATCGCCGGCAGGGTGGCGAGTTCGACGGTCAGCGCCTTGCGTGGGGCGATGATTTCCGCTTCCCCGTCGACCACCAGTTCATCGTTCTGGTTGAACACGCGGGTGGCGATGCGCACGCGGAATTTCGGCAGTTTTTCGAGGATTTCCAGGCGCACGGTGAGCGTGTCGCCGAGCCGCACCGGTTTCTGGAAGCTCATTTGCTGGCCGACGTAGATGGTGCCCGGGCCGGGCAGGGTGCAGGCCACTGCCGCACTGATCAGCGCGCCGCTGAACATGCCGTGGGCGATGCGTTCGCGGAACAGGGTGGTGGCCGCATATTCGGCATCCAGGTGCACCGGATTGTGGTCGCCTGATACGGCGGCGAACAGCAGAATGTCGCGTTCTTCCACGGTCCTGCTGTAGGTGGCGGTCTGGCCGACGGCGAGGCTGTCGTAAGGGGTGTTGCTGCTTTGCGTCATGTTCTCGGTTCCTGGGCAAGGGCGCTCGCCGGCGGACTGCTGCAGGGCGCGTTCCTGCCTGGCGATCGAATCACGGTTCAGCGCGTTGCGTGGCTATGGGGCATGTTATTGACGGGCAGCGACCTGGCCGGCCCGCCTGGCCCGGCGGTTTCAGTGGTGGTCGCACAGGGCGCCCGGTGCCTTGGCGGCGGCCGCTCCTGCGCAGGCTGCGCATTGTAGCCCAGGGACTGAAATTCACGGTATTGATTGTGGATTTGCGAGGTGCCTGGCGGCTGCTAAGTTGGAAAAGGCTGTTATCGAACCAGACGCTGAAGGAATAACAACAATGCAGGCTGATTTCTGGAACGACAAGCGCGCCCCCGGCGTGCCCAATGACATAGATAGCGGGCGCTACCAGTCGGTGGTCGAGGTCTTCGAACACGCCTGCCGGGCCTTCGCCGAGCGGCCAGCGTTCAGCAACCTGGGCAGGACGATGAGCTATCGCGAGCTCGATGCCTACTCTGCGGCCTTCGCCGCCTGGCTGCAGCAGCACACCGATCTGCAACCTGGCGAGCGCATCGCCGTGCAGATGCCCAACGTGCTGCAGTACCCCATCGCGGTGTTCGGCGCGCTGCGGGCCGGGCTGGTCGTGGTCAACACCAACCCGCTGTATACCGCCCGGGAAATGCGCCACCAGTTCAAGGACGCCGGGGTGCGCGCCCTGGTGTACCTGAACCTGTTCGGCAAGCTGGTGCAGGAGGTGCTGCCCGACAGCGACATCGACTACCTGATCGAAGCGCGCCTGGGCGATATGCTACCCGCCGTGAAGGGCTGGCTGGTCAATACGCTGGTGAAGACGGTCAAGAAGAAAGTACCCGACTACCAGTTGCCCCAGGCGCTGTCGTTCAGGCAGGTGCTTCGCGACGGTGCCAGCCTCTCGGCTCGCCCGGTCACCGCCACCCAGGACGATATCGCCGTGCTGCAATACACCGGCGGCACCACGGGGGTCGCCAAGGGCACCATGCTCAGCCATGGCAACCTGGTCGCCAACATGCTGCAGGCCGATGCCTGCATGGCCCAGCACGGCGCCGACGGCACACCGCTGATGAAGCGCGGCCAGGAGGTGATGATCGCGCCGCTGCCGCTCTACCACATCTATGCCTTCACCGTGAATTGCATGTGCATGATGGTCAACGGCAACCACAACGTGCTGATCACCAATCCCCGTGATATCCCCGCGTTCATCAAGGAGCTGGGCAAGTGGGAGTTCTCCGCGTTGCTGGGGCTCAACACCCTGTTCGTGGCGCTGATGGATCACCCTGATTTCAAGAAGCTCGACTTCAGCCACCTCAAGGTCACCAATTCGGGCGGCACCGCGCTGGTCAAGGCCACTGCCGAGCGCTGGCAGAGCCTCACGGGCTGTGCGGTGGTCGAAGGCTATGGCCTGACCGAAACCTCGCCGATCGTCAGTGCCAATCCTTATGGCGAGCGCGCGCGGCTGGGTACTGTGGGCATTCCGGTACCGGCCACCGCCCTCAAGGTCATCGACGACGACGGCCAGGAATTGCCGTTGGGCGAGCGTGGCGAGCTGTGCATCAAGGGCCCGCAGGTGATGAAGGGCTACTGGAATCGACCGGAGGCCAGCGCCGAGGTGCTCGATGCCGAAGGCTGGTTCAAGTCCGGCGATATCGCGGTGATCGACGAGCAGGGCTTCGTCAGCATCGTCGACCGCAAGAAGGACATGATCATCGTCTCCGGCTTCAACGTGTACCCGAACGAGGTCGAGGATGTGGTGATGGCCCACGGCAAGGTGGCCAGTTGCGCGGCCATCGGCGTGCCGGATGAGAAGTCAGGGGAGGCGGTCAAGCTGTTCGTGGTCAAGCGCGACGCCAGCCTGACGGCCGAGGAACTGAAGGCGTACTGCAAGGACAACCTCACGGGCTACAAGGTACCGCGGCATATCGCGTTCCGCGACTCGCTGCCCATGACGCCCGTGGGCAAGATCCTCCGACGCGAGCTGCGCGACGCGCCATGACGGCGCCAGCGGATGCGGCGTCACT
Source organism: Phytopseudomonas flavescens (assembly GCF_900100535.1). GTDB lineage: Bacteria > Pseudomonadota > Gammaproteobacteria > Pseudomonadales > Pseudomonadaceae > Aquipseudomonas > Aquipseudomonas flavescens. The sequence goes on along the minus strand of NZ_FNDG01000001.1, from coordinate 69,411 downwards.
GGCCGGAGTCAGCGGCCAGGAGCGATTCGTGACTATTTGTGGTTTATGGTCACTTTCTGAGCTTGATGGGCTTTGCGGGCTCTGGCCGCTATCTGGCAACTCTGCTACTCTCGGCCCGCTTCGCGCCTCTCTGGGGCGAACACGCAGGCACACAGACAACAAACAACCGCATAGCGGTGAAGACAAGCAGTTGCTTAGGAGTGGGTGTCCATGACCGAAAACTTCTGGACGGACAAGTATCCCGAGGGGGTCGCGGCAGAGATCGATCCCGATCAGTACCCCAACGTTCAGGCGGTGCTGAAGCAGTCCTGCCAGCGTTTCGCCGACAAGCCCGCTTTCACCAACCTGGGCAAGACCCTGACCTACGGCGAGCTGTTCGAGCTCTCCGGTCACTTCGCTGCCTATCTGCAGCAGCACACGGATCTGCAGCCTGGCGACCGCATCGCCGTGCAACTGCCCAACGTTCTGCAATACCCGGTGGTGGTGTTCGGCGCGCTGCGTGCCGGGCTGGTGGTGGTCAACACCAACCCGCTGTACACCGCCCGTGAAATGGAACACCAGTTCAAGGATTCCGGCGCCAAGGCGCTGGTCTGCCTGGCCAACATGGCCCATCTGGCCGAGCAGGTGGTACCCAAGACCGGCGTGAAGACGGTGATCATCACCGAGGTCGGCGACATGCTGTCGCCACTCAAGCGCCTGCTGGTCAACGCGGTGGTCAAGTACGTGAAGAAGATGGTGCCGGCCTACAGCCTGCCTGCCGCCATCAAGCTCACCGATGCCCTGGGCCGGGGGCGTGGCAAAGCAGTCAGCGAAGCCAACCCCGCTGCCCAGGAAATCGCCGTGCTGCAATACACCGGCGGCACCACCGGCGTGGCCAAGGGGGCGATGCTGACCCACCGCAACCTGATCGCCAACATGCTGCAGTGCCGCGAGCTGATGGGCTCAAACCTCAACGAAGGCAACGAGATCCTGGTCGCGCCGCTGCCGCTGTACCACATCTACGCCTTCACCTTTCACTGCATGGCGATGATGCACTGTGGCAACCACAACCTGCTGATCACCAACCCGCGTGATCTGCCGAGCATGATCAAGGACCTGTCCAGGTTCAAGTTCAGCGGCTTCGTCGGCCTCAACACCCTGTTCGTGGCGCTGAGCAACAACGAAGGCTTCCACAAGCTCGACTTCTCCAGGCTGAAGGTCACCCTGTCCGGAGGGATGGCGCTGCAGCAGGCGGCCGCCGAGCGCTGGAAGCAGGTAACCGGCTGTGCCATCTGCGAAGGCTACGGCCTGACGGAAACCAGTCCGGTGGCCTCGGTGAACCCGATTACCAATATCCAGATGGGCAGCATCGGCATTCCGGTACCCTCCACCCAGTTCAAGGCCATCGACGACCAGGGCAACGACCTGGCACTGGGCGAGACCGGCGAGCTGTGCATCAAGGGCCCGCAGGTGATGAGGGGCTACTGGCAGCGCCAGGACGCCACCGACGAAGTGCTCGACGCCAATGGCTGGCTCAAGACCGGCGATATCGGCATCATCCAGCCGGATGGCTACATCCGCATCGTCGACCGCAAGAAGGACATGATTCTGGTGTCCGGCTTCAACGTCTATCCGAACGAGCTGGAAGAGGTGCTGGTGGGCCTGCCGGGCGTGCTGCAGTGTGCCGCCATCGGTGTGCCGGACGAGCGTTCCGGTGAGCTGATCAAGGTGTTCGTGGTGGTCAAGCCGGGTATGACCCTGACCAAGGAGCACGTTCTGCAGCACATGCACGACAACCTCACCGGCTACAAGCGACCCAAGCAGGTCGAGTTCCGCGACAGCCTGCCGACCACCAACGTCGGCAAGATCCTGCGCCGCGAGCTGCGTGACGAGGAACTCAAGAAACTCGGCAAGAAGTAACCCTACGCGCTGTAACGAAAGGCCCTGCACTGCGGGGCCTTTTTCGTCCCGGCTTGGCCTACACTTGCGCCTCATGCACCGATCCGCCGGAGGCGTACCACAGATGCAATTGCCTGATCTGAATCTTCTCGTCGCGCTCGATGTCCTGCTCGAGGAGGGCAGCGTGGTCGGCGCCGCACGGCGCATGCACCTCAGCCCACCTGCCATGAGCCGTACCCTGACGCGCATTCGCGAGGCGGTGGGTGATCCGATTCTGGTGCGCGCCGGCCGCGGTCTGGTGCCGACGCCACGGGCGCTGGAGCTGCGCGAGCAGGTGCGCGATCTGGTCGAACAGGCCAGTGGCGTGTTCCGCTCCCGGGACGTGGAACTGGCCAGCCTCAATCGTGCGTTCAATATCCGCACCAACGACATCTTCATGGTTTGTTACGGCGGGCAACTGGTCGAGTTGATCCGCCAGCAGGCGCCCAACGTGATGCTGCGCTTCGTACCGGAAATCGATGGCGACGACGATGCCATGCGTGCCGGGCGTATCGACCTGGCGATCGGCGCTTCGGCCCAGTTGCCGCCCGAGATCAAGCACCAGGGCCTGTTCATGAGCCGCTTCGTGGGCATGGCACGGGTCGATCACCCGATCTTCGCCGAAATGATCAACGCCGAGCGTTTCGCCGCCTATGACCAGATCAGCGTGTCGCGTCGCGGCCTGGCGCGCGGCCCCATCGATCAGGTGCTCGAGCAGCAGCGCCTGTCGCGCCGCGTGGTAGCCGTCTCCCCCAGCTTTTTCTCGGCGCTGCTGGCGCTGCGTGATTCGGATTTGATCCTGCCGATGCCCAATCCCGTGGTCGCGGTCTGCAAGCAGCTTGGTCTGGCCCTGCGCAGTTTCGAGATTCCCTTGCCGCTGTCACCGGTGCGGGTGCACCAGTCCTGGCATCCGCGCTTCGACAACGACCCGGCGCATCGTTGGCTGCGGGGGCTGGTCAAGGGTTGCTGCGAAGAGCATCCCCCGGGTGGCTTATAGTTGCGCTGAGCGCAATCATTAATTAGAAACATTGCAGTTTTCTGCAATCGTCGTTTTCCCTAGACTGCCCCCGGTCAAGCACGTTACCGGATATTCCCGCATGCCTTCCCCTTGCTACTCGGGTAGCGGCGCATCTTCATGAATGCGCCGACGCTCATGCCTTCGCCCCTCTGCGCTGCACCCGCTCCGCAAGCTGCCCCGATGCAGGCAACCCCTTTCGGGCTGCGCATCGTCGTCGGCCTGTTGGGCGTGCTGCTGGCGGTGCTGGTCTCGGGTTTCAACGAGAACGTCACCAAGATCGCCCTGGTCGACATCCGCGGCGCCATGGGCATCGGGCACGATGAAGGCAGCTGGTTGCTGGCGCTCTATGCGGCCGCCTCGGTAAGCGCCATGGCGTTCGCCCCCTGGTTCGCGGTGACCTTGTCGCTGCGCCGTTTCACCCTCTGCGCCATCGCCGCCTTCATGCTGCTGGGGCTGCTCTCGCCGCTGGCGCCCAACGAGCGTGCGCTGATGCTGTTGCGTGCCCTGCAGGGGCTGGCCGGCGGCGCGCTGCCGCCGATGCTGATGACCGTCGCCCTGCGTTTTCTACCGCCCCACATCAAGCTCTACGGCCTGGCAGCCTTCGCCATGACAGCCACCTTCGGCCCCAGCCTGGGGACTCCTCTGGCAGCTTTCTGGGTGGAGTACGCGGGCTGGCAATGGGCGTTCTGGCAGATCATCCCCGGCAGCCTGCTGGCCATGCTCGCCGTGGGCTGGGGGTTGCCTCAGGACCCACTGCGTCTGCAGCGTTTCGAGCAGTTCAACTGGCGCGGGCTGTTGCTTGGCTTGCCCGCCATCTGCCTGCTGGTGATCGGCCTGTTGCAGGGCGAGCGGCTGAACTGGCTGCACTCGCCGCTGATCGTCAGCCTGCTGGCCGGTGGCAGCCTGTTGATGGTGCTGTTCCTGATCAACGAGTGGCAGCACCCGCTGCCGTTCTTCAAGCTGCAACTGCTCAAGCTGCGCAACCTCAGCTTCGCGCTGTTCACCCTGACCGGTGTGCTGCTGGTGATGCTGGCGTCGATTCTGATCCCGTCTTCCTACCTGGCCCAGGTGCAGGGCTATCGCCCCCTGCAGACCGCCCCCATGCTGCTCTGGGTGGCCTTGCCACAGTTGCTCGCGCTGCCCCTGGTGGCGGCGCTGTGCAACCTGCGCCAGGTCGACTGCCGGTATGTCCTCGCTGCGGGGCTGGGCATGATGGGGCTGTCGTGCCTGCTGGGTTCGCAGCTGACCTCGGCGTGGATCCGTGACGACTTTCTGGTCATCCAACTGCTGCAGATCTTCGCCCAACCGCTGTCGGTGCTGCCGCTGCTGATGCTTGCCACCGGCAGCATCGCGCCGATCCAGGGGCCGTTCGCCTCGGCCTGGTTCAATACCGTCAAGGGCCTTTCGGCAGTGGTCGCCACGGCGGTGCTGGACCTGCTCACCACCGCGCGCCTGCACCTGCATTCCAGCAATCTGGTGGATCGCCTGGGCAACCAGCCGCTGCTCCCCGACGAGCAGCACGCGCACCTGGCGACGCGTCTGCATCAGCAGGCGCTGGTACTCACCTATGCCGACCTTTACCTGTGCGTGGCCGTCGTGGCCTTCGCCCTGATCCTGATCATTCCCTTCGTGCCCACGCGCATCTATCCGCCGCGTGCCGCCACCTGACGATGGACGAGACCATGAACATCCTTCGCAAACCCGTTCTGTCGATTGGCCTGCCCGTCACCGTCCTGTTGCTCTGGGGCACCTGGCAGGTGCTGTTCGCCGAGCGTTTCGAGCAGCGCACCAACGATGCCTTCATCAGCGCCGACTACACCCTGGTCGCACCCAAGGTCGCCGGTTTCATCAACGAACTGCTGGCCGAAGACAACCAGCGGGTGAGCGCCGGCCAATTGCTGGCACGCATCGACGACCGTGATTATCGCGCGGCGCTCGACGTGGCCCGCGCCGGCGTCGCCAGTGCCGAAGCGCAGTTGGCCAACGCCGAAGCCAGCGTCGACCGCCAGCAGTCGCTGATCGATCAGGCCGCCGCTACGGTGAAGGCCGATCAGGCCGAAGTGCTGTTCGCCGAGCGCGAGCTGCAGCGCTACCAGCACCTGGCCGGGCAGGGCGCTGGCACCCTGCAGAATGCCCAGCAGGCGCAGAGCCGTTTCGATACCGCCCAGGCCCGCAAGCTGCAGAACCACGCAGCGCTGGAAGCGACCCGCCAGCAGACCGCGATTCTGCATGCCCAGCGCGACAGCGCCCGGGCGGCAGTGCAGCGCGCCCGGGCGGAGCTGCAACGGGCCGAGCTGGACCTGTCGCATACCGAGCTGCGCGCGCCCATGGATGGCATGGTCGGGCGCCGGGCCGTGCGCATCGGCGCCTATGTCAGCCCTGGCGACCAGTTGCTCGCCGTGGTGCCCCTGGAGCGTGCCTTCGTGGTTGCCAACTTCCAGGAAACCCAGCTCGATCGCGTACGCCCCGGACAGCCGGTGAGCATCAGCGTCGACAGCTACCCGGACCTGCAACTGCGCGGGCACGTCGAGAGCCTGGCGCCCGCCACCGGGGTGACCTTCGCCGCCGTGGCGCCGGACAACGCCACCGGCAACTTCACCAAGGTGGTGCAGCGTATTCCGGTGAAGATCGTGCTCGATGCCGATCAGCCGGTGGTGGGTTACCTGCGCGTGGGGATGTCGGTGGAGGCGCGCATCGACACCCACGAGCTCGACGATCACAAGCTGGCGCAGGCGCACTGAGATGAACCGAATCCTTCGTGTCGGCCTGATCGGCAGCGGGTTGCTGCTCGGCGCCTGCACCCTCGGCCCCAACTTCCAGGCGCCCAGGGCGCAGCTGCCCGAACGCTGGCCGAAGGCGAGCGAGGCCGCCGCACGCAGCCTGCCAGTTGCCGGCGCGGTCGATGCGCATTGGTGGGACAGCTTCGCCGACCCGCAACTGAGTGCGCTGGTGAGGCGGGCGCTGGCGGGCAACCTGGATCTGCAGCTCGCCGCCAGCCGCGTGCAGCAAAGCCGCGCGATGCGCCAGAGTACCGCCGCGGCTACCGGGCCGAAGCTCGATGGCAATGGCGGCTACAGCCGTTCGCGCAATAGCGAGGAGGGGCTCAACGACCCGTCCGGCAATGCCGGCAAGGAAAACTACAGCCTCTGGCAGGCGGGCCTGGGCGCGACCTGGGAGCTCGACCTGTGGGGCCGGGTGCGCCGCGAGGTAGAAGCCGCCGATGCCCGGTTGCAAGGTGTCGAAGCCCTGCGCGACGGCGCCGCCCTCGCGGTGATGGCGGAGACCGCTACGGGTTACATCCAGCTGCGTTCGGCGCAGCAGGTGCGGGTGATTACCGAGCAGAACCTGCAGATCGCCCGGCGTAGCCTGGAGCTCAACAGAACCCGCCTGGCCGACGGCGTGGCCACGCGCCTCGAAGTGGCCGAGGCCGCTGCCAGGGTCGCTTCCCTCGAGGCCCGCCTGGAGCCCCTGCAATGGCGTGAGCGACAACTGATCAACGCACTCGGCCTGTTGCTCGGCCAGGGACCCGGTGGCCTGCCGGAGCTCGCCGAGCCGGCGGCGATTCCCCAGGGACCGCTGCGCGTGCCGGTCGGGCTGCCCAGCGAACTGGCCAGCCGTCGCCCGGACATTCGTCAGGCCGAAGCGCAACTGCATGGCGCGACCGCCAGCATCGGCGTGGCCCAGGCGGATTTCTATCCACGCATCACCCTGTCCGGTGACCTCGGCCTGCAGGCCCTGCAGTTGAGCGATCTGGATGGCTGGTCGGCGCACCGTTTCGCCATCGGCCCGTCCGTCAGCGTGCCATTGTTCGATGGCGGCCGACGGCAAGGCGTGCTGCAGTTGCGCGAGGCGCAGCAGCAGGAGGCGGCCATCGCCTATCAGCGCACGGTACTCGGCGCCTGGCACGAAGTGGACGACGCCATGGCTGCCTACCAGGCCCAGCAACGCCGTCACGATCACCTGCACGAAGCCGTCGCGCAAAGCCGCGAAGCCCTGGACAACGCCGAGCAGCAATACGCCCAGGGCACCGTGGACTACCTCAACGTGCTATCGGTGCAGCACGCCTTGCTCGTCAACGAAGAGGAACTGGTGGATAGCAGCCAGGCCACCTCGCTGGCGTTGGTGACGCTTTACCGCGCCCTGGGCGGCGGCTGGCAGGGGGATGAAAACCCGACGTAGCCTGGCGTTGAACGCAGCGATACCCAGGAAAAAGCCCCGGGTGTCGCTGCGCTCGACCGAGGCTATGTGAAGCGGCTTAAGCGCATTCGGCTAGTCGGCGTTCAGGTACCGCTCATGAAATTCCAGGGTCGCCAGGTTCTTGTCCTTGGACTCGAACATGATGTCGAAGCGGTCGAGGAATTGCAGGACGTAGGCGTTCGTCCACTGGTTCCACATGCGTGCACTGTGGCCGTAGAGCTCGCGTTTCGGCACGACCTTGAGTACCTCGGGCATTTGCAGCTTGCGCTCGGCGCTCAGCCCCAGCTCCTGCAAGCGTTCCTGCGGCTGCGAGAGGTGCATGGTCGGCCGCACGCCACGCCAGCTGTCGATGATGCGCGCCACCCGCTCGGCGTGCGGGTCGATGTAGTCGTCCTCATGGATCCAGCAGTGGTGCACGTCCAGCACCACCGGCGCCAGGTCGGCGAGGGCCAGGCAGGCGTCGACGCCATAGGTCTTTTCGTCGTTCTCGAAGGTGATGCAGTGGCGCGCTTCCTCTGACAGACGCGGCCACACCGCGCGGATACCCTCACCGCCCAGCTTGCCGGCGATGTGCAGGTTGCATTTGAAATCCTGGAAACGCCTGCCGTAGCCCATCATGCGAATCATGTCGGCGTGGTACTCGAACTCGGCGATGCTGTTCTCCACCACGTCCGGCCGGTCGGAGCCGAGCACGCAGTACTGGCCGGGGTGCATGGACAGCCGGATATCCGCCTCGCGGGCAGCCGCGCCTATCGCCGCGAAGCCTTCGATCAGGCGCCGCTGGATCGTCGGGGCGCGGTAGAAGGCGCTGACCTTCGGGTGGCTGTAGAACGGCAGCAGGTCGCTGCTCAGACGCAGCATCTGCAACGGCTTCGGCAGGCTGGCGACATAGGCGAGCAGGCGCAGCTGGGCCTGCAGATTGTGCTCGACGATCTCGATCAGCTTGGCGTGCGCGAGCGGCTGGGCGACGCTGTCCATCCAGCGCAGGGTCGTGGTGCGCGGGTTGAACGCTGCCTCGATGATTTTCAACTCGCCTGCCGGCAGGCTGCGATCAGGGTGGCGGTATTGGCAGGCGAAGCCGACGCGGGGTGACGACATGTGGAACCTCGGAAACAGGAGAGCGCTGCGCGCTCAGACCGGCGTGGCGGTGGATCACTCAGTGTTTCGATTATGCCGTGGATGAAGCTCGACCGCCTCGCGTATGAAAATGCCCGCTACCCGGCTTGAAGCGCGTCGCCATGGCCATCAGCGCCAGGGTGGCCACCGCCATGGCCAGCCAGCTTAGGCGCAGGTCGTCGGTGTACTGGCGCAGCAGGCCCGCCAGCAGCGGGGCGCAAGCGGCGATCAGGTAGCCGCCGCCCTGCACGAAGGCCAGCAGGTCGCCAGTCTGGCGTGGGTCGTCGAGATGATCCTGGGCCACCACCAGCGACAGCGGGAACAGCGCACCGATGCCGATACCCACGAGGATGCAGATCGGCACGACCCACTGCAGCGGCGCGATCAGCAAACCAAGCAGCCCCGCCAGCAGTGACGCCAGCACCACGGCGAGCAGGATGCGGCGGTCCGCGAAGCGCGCCAGCAGGCTCGATACCAACAGCCCGGCGGTCACCTCGCAGAGCGTCAGCGCCGCCAGCAGCAGGCCGCTGGACTGGGCGCTCCAGCCCAGGGCGGTGTAGTAGGGCGGCAACCAGGCCAGCACCAGGGTGTAGCCAGCGGTGCCCACCCCGAAGAAACTCAGCAGCAGCCAGGCGCGCGGCGAGCGCCAGAGATCCAGATGCGGCAGGTTGGCCGTTGTCGCAGGCGCTTCGCCAGGTGCGGCGCGCCACCACAACGCGGCGGCTGCAAGGGCAGGCAGGCCCCAGGCCGCCAGCGCCCAGGACCACCCCAGCCATTGCGCCAACAAGGGGGTGAGCGCCGCACCGAAGGCCGCACCGCCCATGATCGCGCAACTGTAGAAACCGATCAGGCGGCTGCTGTCCGCGGCGAAGCGCGCCTTGATCAACCCTGGCAACAACGCCTGCACGAAGGCGATACCGGCGCCGGCCAGCAACGCGCTGGCGATCAGCGGCGTTGCCTCAGGCAGCAGCCCGCCGAGGAAGATGCCAGTGCGCTCGCCGAGGTAGCGGCGCAGGGCGCTGGCCGCCAGGGCACCCAGGCCCATGATCACCACGGGCAAGCTGGTCAGCAGGCTGGCGCCAATATGGCCCAGGCCGCTGTCGAGCTGGAGGCGGTCGAGCAACGGGCCCACCGCCGCCAGTACCGGGCGCAGGTTGAGGCCGAGCAGCACGATGGCGAACAACAGCAATGACTGGCGTTTCATGGTTTGTTCTCCTGGGCACCACGCCAGGCCACCAGCAGCACGCCGCCGACGATGCACAATGCTGCCAGCAGCATGGGGAGGCTGCCGCGTTCGCCCAGCAGCGTCACCGCCATGGCCGCCCCGAGCATCGCCGCCACCGAGCCGATCTGGCTGAGGTACACCGCGCCAGCGAGTTTCTGCAGCACGAAGTACAGGGCGTAGACGATGGCGAACAGCGCCATCTGCGCCACCAGCAGGCTGATCGCCAGCACGCTGTCCAGGGTCGGGGCGAGGCTGACCTCGAACAGGGCCAGCGGCAGCAGGAGCAGCGCGCCACCGAACAGCATGCCGGGCGCCAGCGACAGCGGGCTGGCACCCGCCGGCCAATAGCGCGAACGGTAAATATTGCCCAGGCCGAGGAACACCGGCACGGCCAGCGCGGCGGCGATCCACAGCAGCGGGCTGTCGCCACTGCGCAGCTTGTCGAGTGCCAGCAGCAGGCTGCCGCCCAGGCCAATGCAGATACCCAGCAGGCGCACGCGGCTCAGCGGCTCCATGCGCAGCGCCAGGGCCAGCAGGTAGGTGATCAGCGGCGGAAACGCCAGGCACATGGAGGCGAAGCCGGCGCCGACCTGGGGAATCGAACTGAACAGCAGGCCATTGGGCAGGGCGATGCTGAGCAGGCCGGAGGCCAGGTAGTAGCGTTGCAGGCGGGGACTCAGGCCTGGGGGCTCGCCCCGCAGGCGGGTGAACGCCAGCAGCAGCAGGCCGCCCCCCAGCAGGCTCCACAACAGGTAGGCCAGCGGCGCCCAGCCGGCTGCACTGGCCAGCTTCACCAGATTGCTGGTCAGCCCCATCAGCGCGCCGATGGCGAGCAACAGCATGAGTGCCAGTAGCGGGCGTGAATTGGCAGGTGGCATGGCTGGTCTCATCCGGTGAATACGCTAAGATGGCAACATTCTTTTTGAAAAGTATCTTGATAGCAAGATAAATCGAGGGCGACATGCAAGATCGTGCACAACTGGCCGCCGAGCAGTGGCAACGGCAACGCCCGGATCTGGACGGCTTCTCCATGGCGGTGATCGGTCGGCTGGGCGAACTGTCCCAGGTGATCAGCCGTGATCATCTGCTGCCGTTCTTCGCCGAGCACGGCTTGCAGGCCGGCGAGTTCGACCTGCTCGCGACCTTGCGCCGTTCCGGCGAGCCCTACGCGTTGATGCCCACCGCGCTGTACGAAAGCGCGATGATCTCCTCCGGCGGCATGACCAGCCGTATCGACCGCCTGGAAAAGGCCGGCCTGATCGAGCGACGTAGCCACCCGAGCGACCGCCGTGGCATCCTGGTGGCCCTGACCCCAGCGGGTTTCGAACTGATCGACGGCCTGCTCGCGGCCCATGTCGGCAACCTGCAGCGGGTGCTGGCAGCGCTGACCGTCGCTGAACAGCAGCAGCTGCACAGGCTGACCGGCAAGCTGCTGGCTGGCTTGGAGCAGGGGGGGCGATAGGGCGTTGTCGTCGGGCCGAAACCCCGTCAGGCGTGCTCATCGCACGCCGCGCACAGCGTGGGTGACAGGCCGAGCCCCGTCAGCGCGGTGAGCAGGAGATGTCATGGAAGTGCTGTCCACTATCACCGGTTTCATCGTCGAGGTTGTTTTCAGGGCACTGGGGTTATGGGTGCTGAAATGCCTCACCGGCGGGCGCTACAACGACACCAACAGCTACCTGTATTTTTTTCCAGGCTTCGTCGGTTTCCTGTTGCTGGTGGTGCTGATCGTCCTGGTGGTGGCTGCTGCCTCGTGGATCCGCCAGGTGATCGGGCCGTGATCCGCAGGCTGCCGACGGCGATCCGACGGGCGTCACGCTACAGCCCCCATGACAGATGTCACAATGATGTCAGAAAAACCGCAACCTTTCCCGGGCTGCGCCGGTCGAACCGTCTGCGCTGGCTGCTCGCCTACGGTGGCCCCTGCGTAGCCAGCTGCCTGCCAAGTACTTTGTTGCCATGGATTCGGCATCTTCCGTCTTCACTCCGAGTATCGAACCATGCTGCATCTATTACGCAAACGCAGTGAGCTTCAGGCTCTCAAGCAACTGACCGCCTCGCTTCCAGGCCCCTCCCACGGCGCTGCCGGCCGTGGCCCGGCCAACTGGGCAGAGGTGCAACGTGAATGGATCTCACGGGAACAGAAAGCAGCACGAAACGAGGCACGGCTCGCCGAGCTGGAGCGCGAACTGGAGTCTGCGCGCCTGTTGCTGGCTGAAGCCGACGCCAGCTCCAAGGCCTCGGAAACCCGCTTCGACCTCGTCAACCGCGCCTCGAGTGAAGGCCTCTGGGATATGGAGGTGGTCGCGGGAGACCCGGTGAACCCTCGTAACCGGTTCTGGTGGTCGCAACAGTTCAGGGAGATGCTCGGCTTTCGCAACGAGCAGGACTTCCCCAATGTGCTGGCCAGCTGGGCTGATCGCCTGCACCCGGACGACAAGGCCGCCACGCTCGACGCGTTCGCCCGCCACTTGAACGACAAGTCCGGCATGACCCCTTACCGGGTCAGGAATCGCCTGGCCATGAAGGACGGCAGCTATCGCTGGTTCTTTGCCCAGGGCGAAACCCTGCGCGATGGGCGCGGCATGCCGCTGCGCGTCGCCGGGGCACTGCGCGACATCCACGATGAGCTGGAACGCGAGCAGCAGCACGATGTGATCATCACCCGCTTCGAACTGGCCCGGGAGATGCTGTCGGACGGCTTGTGGGATATGGAGGTGATTGCGGGCGATCCGGTCAACCCGAAGAACCCGTTCTGGTGGTCTCCGCAGTTCCGCCGTCTGCTGGGCTTCGAGACCGTCGAGGAATTCCCCGACGTGCTCGACAGCTGGGCGTCGCGCCTGCATCCCGAGGACAAGGCCTACAGCATCGAAGCGTTCCAGGCACACCTGGGTGACCGCTCCGGCAAGACCCCATTCGACATCGAGTATCGCTTGAAGATGAAGAGCGGCGAGTACCGGTGGTTCAGGGCACGCGGCCAGACCAAACGCGATGCCCATGGAGCACCGCTGCGGGTGGTCGGGGCGCTCGTGGATATCGACCTGCAGCACCAGCAGAACGCCATGCGCGAGGTCGAGGCGGCTCACCAGCGCACGCTGGAGTCGAACATCGCCAAGCTGACCCAGATCGTCGGCACCATCCAGAGCATTGCCAGCCAGACCAACCTGCTGGCACTGAACGCCGCGATCGAGGCTGCCCGCGCGGGTGAAGCGGGGAGAGGGTTCGCGGTGGTCGCCGATGAGGTGCGCAAGCTGGCGACACGAACCACCGAGGCCACCGAGCAGGCGGCCAATATGATGCGGGCCTGATTTCGCCGTACGGGGATGGAACCCCGGTTGCAGCCCACGCTGCGCGGTTTCCTGTTGAGGCGTGGTGAGGCCCATGGCGGCCCGCCAGGGCCTACAGCCGGTGCTGTTCCAGCAGGAAATCCACGAACGCCCGCACCCGTGCCGGCATCGTCGCGCCACCGACGAATACCGCATGAATCGGCTCCCGGTCGCCGGGGTTGCAGGCTTCCAGCAGCGGCACCAGGTCGCCGCGCTGCAGGTCGTCGCTCACGCTGAATGCGCCGATGCGCGCGATGCCGGCGCCTACGCGGGCCAGCTGCGCCAGCGCCTCGCCACTGCTGCATTCGATAGTGCCGCCGACCTTCAGGGAGAACGCCACGCCGTCGCGCACGAACGGCCAGTTGGGTTCGGCACGGCGGAAGTTGAAGCGCAGGCAGTTGTGCCGCAGCAGGTCTTCCGGTTCCTGGGGCGTACCGTGGCGCTTCAGGTAGTCGGGCGAGGCCACCACCACCTGGCCGGTGTCGCCGATCCTGCGCGCGGTCAACGGGCTGTCGGGCAGATGGCCGAAGCGTAGGGCGACATCGGCCTGGCCACCGAGAATGTCGACCACTTCGTCGCCGAGGGTGAGGTCGACGAGGATGTTCGGGTAGCGGGCGCTGAAGGCCGCCACCAGGGGCACGATGGCCAGTCGCCCATGGCCGAGGGCGGCGCTGACCCGCAGGCGGCCCCTGGGCATGCCCTGATCGGCGATGGCGTCTTCGACCTCGGCCAGGTCGGCGAGGATGCGCCTGGCACCACGCAGGTAAGCCTCGCCTTCGGCCGTCAGGGTGATCGCCCGGGTGGTACGCAGCAGCAGGCGAGTGCCGAGACGTTGTTCCGTGCGGGCGATGATCCGGCTCACCGCCGAGGGTGTCAGCCCCAGTGCACGTGCGGCGGCCGACAGGCTGCCCTGTTGCGCCACCGTGACGAACACGCCCATTTCACCTGACCTGCCGTTGACGTCCATTTGTGCTCCTTGGGCAAAGGTGCATGCCAGAAATGCCACCTAGCGCCTGAAAAGGCTGGATCGTAGCATTCGCAGCATAGATAAGGAGTTTGCCATGCGTATCAATCCACCCCTCGTAGCACTCGCCATGGGCGCCTTCGGCATCGGCGTTACCGAGTTCGCCCCCATGGGCATGTTGCCGGGCATCGCCGCGGATCTCGGCGTGTCCATTCCCGCTGCCGGCCTGCTGGTCAGTGCCTACGCCCTGGGCGTCCTGCTCGGCGCGCCGCTGATGACCCTGACCACCGGCCGGATTCCCCGGCGCTATCTGCTGATCGGTCTCATGGCGATTTTCACCCTGGGCAACCTGATGTCCGCCCTGGCCACCGATTACACCAGCCTGTTGGTCGCCAGGGTGGTGACCTCGCTGAACCATGGCGCGTTCTTCGGCGTTGGCTCCATCGTCGCCGCCAGCGTGGTCGCCGCGGAGAAACGGGCCGGGGCGGTCGCGGCGATGTTCATGGGCCTGACCCTGGCGACCATTGGCGGTGTGCCGCTGGCCGCCTGGTTTGGCGAGCTGTTCGGCTGGCGCACCGCTTTCTGGGGGATTACCGGCCTCGGCGTGCTGGCCATGGCCGCATTGTGGTTCGCCTTGCCCAACCTGCCGGCGCCGAAAAGCGTCGGTGTAATGGCCGAAGTTCGCGCACTGGGCCGTGGCCCGGTCCTGGGGGCATTGGCCCTGACCGTGGTCGGCTCGAGTGCGATGTTCACCGTGTTCACCTATATCGCGCCGATCCTCAACAGCGAGACCCATGCCTCCACCGCCTTTATCACCGCCATGCTGGTGCTCTATGGCGTGGGCCTCACGTTGGGCAACATGTGGGGTGGCAAGGCCGCCGACCGTTCGATAGACCGCACCCTGATCGTTTCGCTGAGCGTGCTGATTATCGTCTTGCTGGCGTTCACCGTGTTGATGCGCTGGCCACTGCCGGCCGCGCTGGCCATCCTGATCTGGGGTATCGCCAGCTTCGCCATTGTGCCGCCGCTGCAGATGCGCGTGATGGACGCCGCCAAAGGCGCACCCAACCTGGCCTCGGCGGTGAATATCGGCGCCTTCAACTTCGGCAACGCGATTGGTGCGGCGCTGGGCGGCGCGGTGATCAACGCAGGGCTAGGCTACCCGGCGATCTCCCTGGCGGGTGCGGCGATGGCGGCGCTGGGGCTGTTGATGGTGCTGGGCTTCGCCTGGCGCGGTAGAACGGCGGCGACCGTATAGGAGAGAGTGAACATCTGCGTAGGGTACAGATTAAAAATTTGTCTCTTTTTCGTTTGCTTTTCAGCGAGGATGTTTCCGTATCCGAATACCAGGCTGTATGCACGAACGCGCGCGAGGTTTAGCAAATGGGACTGTGGAATCGGCTTTTCGGTGGGCGTTTCAGCATGCCAGCACCGGAGCAAACCGATCTCAGCGATAGCGAGTGTTTCAAAGCACTGCGGCCGGATCTGCCTGATCAGCGTCGTGCCTTGAAGGCCTTCGTCGAAGCACTACTGGGCCGCCTGCCAGAGGCCGAGCGCGACAGGTTGGTGCGGCGCATCATACGAAAACTCAATAAAGGCGAGTGCACCAGCACGGCCGTTTACCAGGGGCTGATCGACGACCATCGCGGGCAGAAGTTGGCTCACCTGACCCTTATGGCCTGCGATATCCGAGGCCTCGATACGTTCGAGTACCTGGCACCTTATCTCGTCCGGGCCGCCGGCATCTCCATTCCCTATATCTACTCGAATGCCAATGGCTTGCCGTTGAATGAAATCCTGAGCGAGTTCGACTGCTGGCTCCAGCCCCACGGCCTGCGCTACTTGCATATGGACACCGGCGGCGATGAATACGCGGGTTTTATCGTCGGTCAGGCACAGATCGCGCACCTCATCGAACTGGCGAAGGCGGCTGATATCCCGGTGAGCCTGCAGAGCTTCTAATACGAGTTCATACGTCATGCGCCGGCGTGCAGAGCACTGCGAATACATCGTGGTCTGTCCTTGATTACTCTGCGCGCTTTGCGAGGAATGGGCAGCGACAAGGCAGAAGTCGAAGCCCAGCCTGTCTCCGTGCGAACGTTCCATGCCCGTGATCGCGCGCATGGCGTGCTCACAGGAGGGTGTTCAGCCCTTGGAGCGGATGATCCGCCCGGACTTGATCTCGCTGGCATACTTGTTCAACCGCTCCTCGCCATTGATCAGCACCCCGACCATGCGCAGGATGGCCCAGGCATCCGCCTCGCTTTCCGTGCCCCTGAGCCGCTCCGCGATCTTTACCAGGTCCACCGAAGCCCATTTCAGGTCCTCCGCGATTGCCTTGAGATCGTTCTTCAGTATTTGCGTGTGGCGCTGGCCCATATTGCCCCTTGCTTGGAGTCGGTGGCGGTCGAACGCTGTGGGTGAGCCCCGGCAGCGGCGGCCGGCAAGGACTGCCTGCCGGCCTGGAGCGGCAAGCCTACCGCATCGGCGCTCGCTTTTGCCCTCTCTTCGCCACGCGCACCGATTTTGCGGAGCGCTGCGCCGGCACCAGGCGCTGCCACGCTCGCCGCGAAATCGTCGGCATTCGGCCGGGCAGGGGCGAAGCGCGTGGCATTGACCACGCCAGCCAAGGTCAAGTCGTTGCAGATGCGATGACCCGCCGCCGACTTACTCCGGCCCGGCCCTCCCGTGCGTCTGGTTGATGGCCTGGCGGTACAGCACCACCAGCTCGCTGAGCAGCACGCTGGAGGTGTCCGCCAGTTCCTGTTGCGGTATACGCCTGAGCAGCTTGGCCAACAGCGCCGCCCGGTACTCGGCCGCAGCCAGGATCCAGCCATCATCGGCCACGTGGCGCTGCAACGGATTCGGCGGCGTAGGGAAAGGAACGATGACGGACTTAGAGCGGCTCATGCAGCACCTCCAGAACGGAAGTCGACACGACAGCCAGCAGCCCAGGGCGGAGCCCTTGGGTAAAAGGGGGATAGTGCATTTTCCTTATGCTCCTTCGTGAATTTAAGGAGCCGCCGACCAACCTTCCTACGGGTATGGGTGGCGGACCGTGCAAGGGTAGGAATACCGGCCACGAAGGACGCCGGCCAGGCCGAGGCCTGCCTCACACGGCCCGCCATAAATGCGCGAGAAAACAGCAGGCACAAAAAAAGCGCCTGCTCTCGGCTATGGCGCTACCGCGCCTTCGTGGGAAACGGGTTCCTACACCCGGTCACGGGATTTACCGTGACGGGCGGGACTGTAACTTGGTGGGGAGGGAATGGGCAAGGTTTGAGGGCTGGGGGAACCGCGGGGCTTCTATCGCCGCCAATCGCTGCCGTTGACCCAAGAAGTCACGAGTAGAAGCGGATAACCGAGGCCACTCGTTTCAACGCAGGCTCCAGCGACTGTATATCAACTGACCCAAGTGCCAGTCGGATCGCATGTGGTACATGCAGCGAAGTGGAAAATGGCTCTGCCGTGGACACGGATATCCGCTCCTGCATCAGCGCCACCGTGATTCTGTCGGCACGTGCCTCCTCGGCCAAGGGTAGCCACAGGAAGTAAGAGGACGGATGGCTCACGTAGTGAATGCCTTTGAGTGCTGTCGCAGCCAGTGCTTGTCGTGATTGTGCATCCTGGCGCTTTTCAACTTCCAGCCTGGCAACCGTACCGTCATCCAGCCAGGCGGTGGTGATAGCGGTAAGGATGCCAGGCGTATTCCAGGTTGTCGCGCGGATTGTCCGCTCCAGGCTTGGAATCAGGTTAGCTGGCGCCGCGACAAAACCAACGCGCAGCCCCGTTGCGACGCTCTTCGAAAACCCGGAGATATACACCGTGCGCTCCGGGGCAAGCTGCGCCAAAGGCGCTGGGGCGGCCTCAACCAGATAGGCATAGGCTGCATCCTCAATGATTGTCAGGTCATGTTTTCTGGCAATGGACGTCAGGCGCTCCCGCTCGCTCAGCTCCATCACCCAGCTAAGCGGATTATGCAGGGTCGGCATCGTGTAGATCGCGCGAACAGGCCTGCTTTTGCAAAGACGTTCCAGTGCACTGAGATCGGGGCCGTTTCCTGATAAGGGAACCGCGACAATCTCGAGGTGCAGGGTTTCGGCAAGAACCTTGAACCCCGGATAGCTCAATGCATCGGCAGCAATAACGTCGCCTGGCCGGAACAACCCCATCAGCGTTATTGCCAGACCATGCTGAGCACCATTTACCAACATGACTAGAGATGGCTCGATGACGAGACCTAGATTTTTGAGGTGGCGCGCTACAGCTGCGCGCTCATGCAATCGTCCTCCATGCGGCTGATAGCGCAGGAGCGATTCAAGGTCACCTGACAGAGCCAATTGTCGGAGTGCCGTGCGTAGCAATTCGGCTTGCCCGGGAAGTGAGGGGTAGTTGAAGTTGAGGTCGATCATCCCTGCGACGACGTTCTGCTGGTCGACACCATGGCCCTGCGGCAGGGACGTCTCGCGAACGAAGGTGCCGCGGCCAGTTTCTCCACTCACAAGCCCCATCTGCTCAAGCTCTGCGTAGATGCGGCTGGCGGTTACCAGCGCGACCCCTTCTTTCTTCGAGAGCTCACGGTGGGTGAGGAGGCGAGTGCCGGGGGAGAGCTTTCCGGCGCGTATGTCAGCGGCAAGGGCGTCAACTATGGCTTTGTAACGCGACCGAGGCATGGGACATGTATCCATTACAATTTTTTGATTGTAGTGCAAGGCGGATCGTACTCTTCTTCCATCCAGGCAGCGAGGTACGAGTCGTGAGCAACACAACCAACTTATCCGGACAGTTCAACGACAAGAGCGCCAGTGGCTGGATCAATGGACTCATAGGCGTGCTGATCTTCAGCGGTTCGCTGCCCGCTACTCGAGTCGCTGTCCTGGAATTTGACCCAGTGTTTTTGACAGTCGCACGCGCGACCATTGCTGGCCTGCTGGGGTTGACGCTGCTCCTGCTGTTTCGGGAGAAGCGCCCAATACGTAGCCAACTCATTCCATTGGCTGTGGTAGCTTTTGGAGTGGTTGTTGGCTTCCCGCTGCTGACGGCGATGGCTTTGCAGTACGTCACCTCTGCCTACTCCATTGTCTTCCTCGGATTGTTACCTCTTGCCACTGCGGCTTTTGGCGTATTACGTGGAGGTGAGCGCCCACGTTTGGCCTTTTGGATTTTCTCCAGTCTGGGCAGCCTGCTTGTTGTCGGCTTTGCAGTCTCTCAGGGACTGACCGCTTCACCCGAGGGCGATGTTCTGATGCTACTTGCAATAGTGGCCTGTGGGCTCGGGTACGCCGAAGGAGCTAAACTGTCGAAAGTTCTTGGCGGCTGGCAGGTGATTTCCTGGGCTCTGGTTCTATCGCTGCCAGCAATGGTTGCGCTGACGGTGTACAGGATGCCGGCAAACCTCTCGGGCATCTCGGCCCCCGCCTGGATCAGCCTTGCATACGTATCTTTGTTCAGCATGCTGATCGGCTTCGTGTTCTGGTATCGCGGCCTGGCTTTGGGGGGCATCGCGGCGGTTGGTCAACTGCAACTGTTACAGCCGTTCTTCGGTCTCGCACTCGCCGCGACCCTGCTGCATGAGAGCGTGAGTATTGGGATGCTGGGTGTGACAGTTGCTGTCATTCTTTGCGTCGCTGGCGCGAAGAAGTTCTCGACGTAGCGATTGCCTGAAAATTACAGCGCCTGCTTGGGCAATCGTCGCACGCCCGGCATCCATCGCGCCGACTTCCGTCAATAGCCCACCCTGCACGCCCCAGCCCGTAATCTGCGACAATCCCACCTTTTCCGCGACCCCCCGAGCCTGATGACCGACGTCCCCTTCGATTTCGCTGCCCTGCAGAACAACCTCGACCACGCCATGATCGCCGACCGCCATCGCTTGCGTCGGCAGTTGCATGAGTTGCAGAAGAAGCCCGACGAAGCCAAGCAGGCGCAGTGGCTGGAGCGTTTCCAGGCGTCTTGCGCCAAGGTCGAGGCGCGGCGCTTGAGTGTGCCGGTGATGCATTATGACGACGCGTTGCCCATCGCGGCCAAGCGCGACGAGATCAAGGCGGCGCTGGCCAAGCATCAGGTGCTGGTGATCGCCGGCGAGACCGGTTCGGGCAAGACCACCCAGTTGCCGAAGATCTGCCTGGAGATCGGTCGTGGCCAGCACGGCCTGATCGGCCATACCCAGCCGCGGCGTCTGGCTGCGCGCAGTGTGGCGACGCGGGTGGCCGAGGAGATCGGCACGCCGTTGGGCGAGCTGGTCGGTTATCAGGTGCGCTTCGAGGATCAGAGCAAGGGCAGTTCGCTGATCAAGCTGATGACCGACGGCATCCTGCTCGCCGAAACCCAGCATGATCGCTATCTGGAAAAGTACGACACGCTGATCGTCGACGAGGCCCACGAACGCAGTCTCAATATCGACTTCCTGCTCGGCTACCTGAAGACCCTGCTGCCGCGTCGGCCCGACCTCAAGGTGATCATCACCTCGGCGACCATCGACCTGGAGCGCTTCAGCAAGCATTTCGGCGGGGCCGGGCTTCCGGATGCACCGATCGTCGAAGTCTCAGGCCGCACCTATCCGGTGGAAACCTGGTACCGGCCGCTGGCTGCCGAGGTGGACGAGGAGGGCGAGCGCCTGCTCGACGACCTCACCGTCGATCAGGGCATTCTCGCCGCACTGGACGAGATCGCTGCCCATGAGCATGCCGAGGGCAAGCGCCCGGGCGATGTACTGATCTTCCTGCCGGGTGAACGCGAGATTCGCGACGCCGCCGAGGTGCTGCGCAAGGCCAACCTGCGCTTCACCGAAGTGCTGCCCTTGTATGCGCGGCTGACGCCTGCCGAGCAGCAGAAGATCTTCGCGCCCATGGCCGGGCGCAAGATCGTGCTGGCCACCAACGTCGCGGAAACCTCGTTGACGGTGCCGGGCATTCGTTACGTGATCGACAGCGGCACGGCGCGGATCAGCCGCTACAGCTATCGCGCGAAGGTGCAGCGCCTGCCCATCGAGGCGGTTTCCCAGGCCAGCGCCAACCAGCGCAAGGGCCGTTGCGGCCGGGTCGAGCCGGGCATCTGCGTGCGGCTGTACAGCGAAGAGGATTTCCTCGGTCGGCCGGCATTCACCGATCCGGAGATCCTGCGCACCAACCTGGCGGCGGTGATCCTGCAGATGCTGCACCTGCGCCTGGGCAGCATTGAGGATTTCCCCTTTATCGAGCCGCCGGATGGCAAGGCCATCAGCGATGGGTTCAACCTGCTGCAGGAGCTGTCCGCGGTCAATCGCGAAGGGCAGCTGACCCCGCTGGGTCGCCAACTGGCGCGCCTGCCCATCGACCCGCGCCTGGGCCGCATGGTGCTGGAGGCCGCCAAACTGGGCAGCCTGCAGGAGCTGCTGATCGTCGCCAGCGCGCTGTCGGTGCAGGATCCGCGCGAGCGGCCGATGGACCGCCAGCAGGCGGCCGACCAGGCCCATGCGCAATGGAAGGATGTGGATTCCGACTTCGCCGCGCTGATCAACCTGTGGCGCGGCTTCGAGGAAAAACGCCAGGAGCTGGGTTCCAATCCGCTGCGCAGCTGGTGCAAGAAGAACTTCCTCAACTACATGCGCCTGCGCGAGTGGCGCGATGCGCATCGGCAACTGGTGTTGTTGGCCAGGGACCTGCAACTGGCGCCCGGCAAGCCATCAGCTTCCCAAACTCATGACGTGGGTAGGGTGGACAACGCCGCAGGCTTGTCCACCCAGTTGGACGGCTCCGGCCGTCCAGCCTACGAGAAGGCCGAGCGCGCAGCGCCCACCACCGACACCAAGGTCAATGTGATCCTCCGCGAGCAGGCCGAGGCCAGTGAAGCGGCGCAGCGCGCCAAGGGTTATGCGGCCGTGCACAAGGCGATTCTCAGCGGCCTGCTCAGCCAGATCGGCCAGAAAGCCGAGGAGGGCGACTTCCTCGGCGCCCGTCAGCGTCGCTTCTGGGTGCATCCGTCGTCGGTGATCGGCCGCAAGAAGCCTAACTGGATCATGGCCGCCGAGCTGGTCGAGACCACCAAGCTGTTCGCCCGCCAGGTGGCCAAGATCGAGCCGGACTGGATCGAGCCGCTGGCCGGTCACCTGATCAAGAAGAACCACTTCGAGCCGCACTGGGAGAAGAAGCGCGGCCAGGTGGTGGCATACGAGCAGGTGACCCTGTACGGCCTGATCGTGGTCGGGCGCCGCCCGGTGCATTACGGGCCCATCGACCCGCAGGCGTGCCGCGAGCTGTTCATCCGCGAAGGGCTGGTGCGCGGCGAAATCAACAGCCGCGCCAAGTGCCTGAACGCCAACCGTGTGCTGCTGGAAAGGCTCGACGAACTGGAGGCCAAGGCCCGTCGTCGCGACATTCTTGCCGACGAGGAAACTCTGTTCGCCTACTACGAGGCGCGCATTCCCCAGGATATCTACCAGGCGGCGACCTTCGAGAGCTGGTACAAGCGCGAGAGCGGCAAAGATCCCCAGT
Source organism: Phytopseudomonas flavescens (assembly GCF_900100535.1). Taxonomy (GTDB): domain Bacteria; phylum Pseudomonadota; class Gammaproteobacteria; order Pseudomonadales; family Pseudomonadaceae; genus Aquipseudomonas; species Aquipseudomonas flavescens. The sequence goes on along the minus strand of NZ_FNDG01000001.1, from coordinate 47,177 downwards.
TGCTGATGATGCGCGAGGAAGACGTGCTGGCCCGCGAGGCGCTGGAAGTTACCGCCGCCCAGTATCCCGATACCCTGCATATCGGTGAGCTGCAGTTGCCGCTCAGCTACCACTTCGAACCCAATCACCCGCGCGACGGCGTGACCTTGCGCGTGCCGGCGCCGCTGTTGCCGCAGTTGCCGGGCGAGCGCCTGGAATGGCTGGTGCCGGGGCTGATCGAGGCCAAGGCCATCGATCTGGTGCGTGGCCTGCCCAAGGCGCTGCGCAAGAACTTCGTGCCGGTGCCGGACTTCGTCGGCGCGGCCCTGGGCAAGCTCACCTTCGGCCAGGGCAGCCTGCCGGAAAGCCTGGCCCGCGAGCTGCAACGCATGACCGGCGCGCGTATCGACAGCGAGGCGTGGGTCGACGCCACTCGTCAGCTGGAAACCCACCTGAAGATGAACATCGAAGTGGTCGATACCCATGGCAAGCTGCTCGGCGAAGGTCGTGACCTCGCCGAGCTGACCGCACGCTTCGCCGAGGCCAGCCAGGCCGCGCTGGCCATCCCTCAGACCGACAAGGTGCAGAAACCGGTGGAAGCCAAGGGCTTCGCCCAGGTCGCCGAGAAGACTCAGCAAAAGGTCGCCGGGCTGTCGATGACCGTGTTCCCGGCGCTGGTGGAAGAGGGTGGGGTGGTCAAGGAGGGGCGCTTCCCGACCCAGGCCGAAGCCGAGTTCCAGCATCGCCGTGCCCTGCAGCGCCTGCTGCTGCAACAGCTGGCCGAGCCAGCCAAGTTCCTGCGCGGCAAGTTGCCCGGGCTGACCGAGCTGGGCTTGCTGCACCGCGAGCTGGGCCGGGTCGATGGGCTGGTCGAAGACATTCTGCTGGCCAGCCTCGACAGCTGCATCCTCGAAGGCGAGCCGTCGCTGCCCCGTGACGGCGCCGCCCTGGCCGCCCTGGCCGAGAAAAAACGCGGTGCCTGGGCCGACCACGCCGAGCGGCTGGCCCGCCTGACCCTGGACGTGCTCAAGCTGTGGCATGGCCTGCAGAAGCGCTTCAAGGGCAAGATCGACCTGGCCCAGGCAGTGGCGCTCAACGACATCAAGGCGCAGGTGGGCAATCTGGTCTATCCCGGTTTCGTCCGCGAAACCCCTGCCGAATGGCTCAAGGACGTGCCGCGCTACCTCAAGGCCATCGAGCAACGCTTCGACAAGATCGCCGCGCAGCTGCAGCGCGACCGGGTGTGGAGTGGCGAGCTGGCCGGCTACTGGGAGCAGTACCAGGCGCGCCTCGGCAAGCACCTGCAGGAAGGCAAGCGTGACGTCAACCTGGTGCTCTATCGCTGGATGCTCGAAGAGTACCGCGTGTCCCTGTTCGCCCAGCAACTGGGCACGAAGATGGCCGTGTCGGACAAGCGCCTGAGCAAGCAGTGGAGTCAGGTGGAGGGGTGAGGCGGGTGACGGCGTGCTTGTGTATTTGGATTTATCAGAGGTGAATCGGATGTCGACAGTGGCTTGCTCGCTGGTGGTGAATGGTTTGCCCTCGGCTGCTGATCGCCAGGGCCCCCTCGTCCCCTGGTGGAGTTTCACCAAGACCGTGCTGGCGGCGACGGCCCTGACCCTGGTGCGCGATGGTCTGGTATCGCTCGACGAGGCCGTGCTGGGCGGCCCCTTCACGCTGCGCCAGTTGCTGAAACACGAGAGCGGCCTGGCGGATTACTCCGAACTCGCCGACTACCACGCCGCCGTTGCCCGTGGCGACCAGCCCTGGCCCGCCAGCGAAATGCTCGAACGCCTCGATGCAACGCGTCTGCGTTATCCACCCGGGGGTGGCTGGGGATATTCCAATGTCGGCTACCTGTACGTCACCCGGTTGATCCAAGAACGCAGCGGTACCGCCCTCGAAAACGCCATCCGGCAGCGGGTGCTGCAGCCCCTTGGCGTGCCCCAGGTTCGCCTGGCGAAGACGCCTGCCGAGCTGCGCGATGTCGAGATGGGCGGCGCTGCCAGCTATCACCCTGGCTGGGTATACCACGGCCTGTTGGTCGGCAGCGTGTCCGCTGCCGCCTTGCTACTGGAGCGTTTGCTGGGCGGCGATCTGCTGCCTGCCGAACTGTTGGCGCAGATGCAGGCTCGCCGCGTGCTGGGTGGCCCGATCGCCGGGCGCCCGTGGACGGTGGCTGGCTATGCCCTGGGTTTGATGCAGGGCGATATCGAGGGCGGCATCGTTCTCGGCGGCCACACAGGGGGAGGGCCGGGCAGCGTGATTGCGGTCTACCGCTGCGCCACGGAAAATGCCACGGCCAGCGCTGCGGTGTTCCAGGCAGGCGCCCGGGATGGCGACGTGGAAGCTGAAGTGGTCGCCCGGTTGCTGGGCGCTCTGGGCTGAGCCCCTCGGGCGGATGAGGCTTCCCGTTGGCCGCTTGCGGGGTTGCCAGGGTTGTTGCGCCGCTATCGCGCCGCGATCCGCCGTGGCCTGCCGGTAAGAGAAACCGGGAATCTCTCGCCCGTGACACCTATCCTAAAGGGCAGTTGCTCGATAACCACGATGCGGGAGAACCGACATGGGCGAATTCAGGATTTACCTCGATGACCAATTGTTATGCGCGACCCCCTCACCTGTCCTCGCGCAGGCGGCCTGGCACCGTGCATCGCGCAACGCCGCCGTCGCCGAGGCGGGTGGCTCGGTGCGCGCCTACGAAGGCGAAGTCACGGTCGCGCAAATGCGCCCCGAACCTCGCGTGGGGCATCCCTGGCCGGACGGCCGTGATCACCAGGCGGACCTGCGGGACGTGTGGGACAGCCTGCTGCGCTTGTTCGCCCGGCAAGGGCTGGACGACCAGGCGCTGACTGCCGCCGTCAATCGCTTCGGCTTGAAGACCGATAGCGTGCAAGGCTCGGTGCAGGATGACCTGGGCGGGCGTACGGTGCCCTCGGCGGCGGAGTTGGTCGTGTTGCTGGAGGCTATCCACCAGGCCCAGCCAGACACCTGCCCGTAGAGCTGATGCCGGGCATTACTGACGCAGCATAGCGTTCGTGCAGTGTCGTTCGAAGACCTCTGGAAATTAGGCGCGAACCCGGTCTTATATCGGTTGAATGATCTCGAACGCTTGCATGGGTGTCAGTGACGTTTATACCGGTGACGTCATTGACACGCAGAAAGGTGCATGAATCGCGATATTCGAGGATGACGCTCATGCTGGCGGGAGCGTCCGGGTACGCTTGTACAAGCACTGTGGGAAAATAGTGGTGCACCCGTGCCATTGCGTCCAGAAATCTCATTATCGCCACAACAGTTGATCTCGACGTTACTGCTCGAAGGGGACGTCATACTGTCGACGTAAACAACCATGTCAATCGAAGTCGCGAACGAGCTATTTGCTATGTTCCGGCGAAGAGGGTGGTTTTGGCATCCCGCGTGGCCCGGCATATGCCCAGGCGATTATCCCAACAACGGGCAGCAGTATTATCGACGCTGCCCAGACCCACCGAGTGACGAGACTTTTATCGCTGCGCCACAAGTTCATGATGGCCACCAAATCGATGAAGGCGATCACGAGCACTGCAGCTAGCCAGAAATACAACGGGAAATCGCTCATGGTAGAACGCCTGTTCGGATGGCGGAGCCCGCTGGACGGGGCTCCATGAGGCCGCGTGGTGTGCGACTGGCTTGACTGGGAGGGCTTCAGGGAATGACCGCCGGCAGGTTAGATCGCATGGGGCTTCATGCATGCAGCGGCAATCGATCGACACCATGGAGTTAAGAAGTGGCCGACGATATTAAGTTCGCATGAAAGGATCGTCGGTCGTATGAATAGTGATTATATAGAAGTATATAATCGCACCTTGATATCACCTGGCTTTGGCCAGGCGTGCATGATGCCTGCCGGTAAACTTGCCGTTCATGCATTTTGCATTGGTCGATATATCCAAACTGACGCGGGGGCGGCGCAAATCGGGTAATACCCGGTCCGGGAAAGTTGGCATACGTGATGCATTGTTCTATTGGCAAGGAATAGATAAATGCGCCACTTCTGCCAATAAGGAATTATTTAATGACCCTCGCCGCTTTCAATCAGCTGATTACCGCTCTGCCCGACCACCAGATCTCCATCAAGCCGCGCCCGGATGGCATGTACCTGCTGACCATCAGCAAGGATGGCACGAATATCTTCGTCAAGGCGGTGGATGAGCATGCGGTGACCAGCAACGACGGCGTGCATGCGCTGCAGCGTGAAATCATCCGTGATCGCAAGCTGGTCAGTGGCGAGGTGAACTGGAAGGGCGCCGGGGCGCATTGGGTGTCGCGTGCGCTGCCGACCTTCACTGGCGCGCCGGTCAATCCGACCGCGGCGAAGATGATGTGGTCACGCCGCAATCTGGGCAGCGCTTCGCGTCCGGGTGCCTGAACGTCGAACCGACGCCAGGGTTCGCCTGGCGGATGAGTCCGCAGCCGTCCAGGGTCGCCCCTCGACGGCTCAGCTGTTGCCCAGCAGGCGCGAGGCGTCGAAGCCCATGCGCATGTTGCCCCAATGACGGCCGTCGAAAACGAACGGTACGTCGATCTCCGTCATGATCTCGCCGGTGTCGCGCAGGTAGGTCTGTAGCAGAAAACGTTGGTTGTTGGTCGCCGCCCGCAGCCCTACGGGGTCGGAGAACATGCGTTTGTTGCGACACACCGGCAGGTCCACGGCGCGATTGCCGCTGGGTGGCTTCGATACCCAGCTGTTGTTGACCGGGCAGTAGCCCTTGTTGTCGACGATGAACGTGACGATGCCACCCGGTGTGGCTCTGGTCAGCGTGTCGATCGCCTCCTGGCAGATCTGCGCGAAACGTTCGGTATAGCCGGTCATGTACTGCTTGGGATCGGTGTCGGGAATGGGGCGATAGTTCTGGTCGAAGAGGTTTACCCCCTCGCGTTGCAACGCCGCCAGCCGGACCTGCAGCAGGTCCCGGCATTGGCTGACCCGGGTGATGGCACTGTCCAGTTCGCCCTGGCCCAGGACGAAGCGCCCGAGTAGGCTCTGCACCCGCTCCGCGACCCCGGACAGATCGCGGGTGGCGGCCGCGGAACGCTGCATGCGCTGTTCGATGGCCTGGCTGTCGGCATGGATCTGGGTGACCCGTTCATTGATGCCGCTGTTGGCATCCGCGACCTGCTGGATGTGCTCGGCGATTTCCGCGAGCTTGCCATTGGTGGATTCGAAGTCGCCGATCATGCTTTCGAAATGCCCGCTGGCACGTTCCACCACTACCCGGGTTTCCTGGGCGCTGTGGCTGATGCGCGCCGTCTGCTCGTGGGTCGAGCTGACTTCCTTGAGCATGGCGTCGATGTTCTGCGAGATGTCACCGGTTGCCTGGCTGACATTCTGCGCCAGGGTGCGTACCTCGTCGGCGACCACCGCGAAGCCTCGTCCACTTTCCCCTGCGCGGGCGGCCTCGATGGCCGCATTGAGGGCCAGCAGGTTGGTCTGCGAGGAAATCTGCTGGATCAGGCCGACGATGGACTTGATGTTCGAAGAGCGTTCGTTGAGCGCGGAAACCAGGGTACCGAATTCGTCGAGGTTATTGGCGATGGCGCCGATGTTGCCCGTCACCTGCAGCAACTCGGCATAGGAATCCCGGGCCATGTCGAGGTTCTGTGCGGTGGTGCGGGAGATCGCCTGGGTCTGTTGCGACACCTCGTCGATGCGCCCCACGGCATTGTTGCTCTCGCTCATCACTTCGTTGGCGAAGCGTGCCTGGTGGCTAGCACTGTCGCTGGAGTCGCTGATGTTCTTCAACGAACGCGCGGACTCCACGGCGATCTGCACGGTGAGCGCCTGCACATTGCTGATGATGTCCCGCTGCCGGGCGAGGAAACGATTGCAGGTGCTGGCCAGGGTGCGGATCTCGTCATGGGTCAGCAGCGGCAGGTCGCGGGACAGGTCGCCTTCGCCATTGGCGATCTCCTCCAGGGCGCGGGTCATGTTGTTGACCGGGCGCACGATCAGGTGGCGGAAGTACCAGACCATGAAGCTGACCAGGCCCAGGGTGAACAGGGCGCTGAGCAACAGGGCGTTGCCGAGGGTGTCGAGCTTGGCGTCGATCTGGCCGAGCAGGGCCGCGTCTATCTGGGCGGCGTGCAGTTGCTGAAGAATGTCGGCACGCAGGCCGAGGGCGACCCAGAACAGCAGCCCGCTGACCACCACCAGCAGGAACAGGCTGGACAGCTTCTTCGTCAGGCTATCGAAAAAGTGCATCTCTATCGAATCGTACAGCGACTTCAACGACTGCATGCCGCAGCTCCTGACAGAGAAAATATCCTTGGGGTTCTATTGATTCGACCGGCGGTCGGGAAGCTTTAATGGTGAACGGGATTTTCGGCTGCGTCGCCCGATCCGAACGCAGGCGCGGCTGCCCGCGCCCAGGCATGACGGCGGGCCGCCGCGGGTAAGACCTCCCCCCAGCGTCGTCCGCCTGGCCGGTTCACGACAGCGCCAGGATCCAGGGTACGCCCAGGCCGAGCAGCAACAGCAGGAACAGCGCACCGAAGATCGAGCCCAGGCGCCAGTAATCGGCACTGGGCAGGTAACCGCTGCCGTAATAGACCGGGCTGGGCCCCGTGCCGTAGGGGGTGATGATGCCCATCAGCCCCAGCGAGGTGCCGAGCAGCAGGGCGAAGGCTTGCAGGTCGATGCCGCCGATGCCCATGCCCGCCGCCAGCATCACCGGCAGCAAGGCGGTGGTATGGGCGGTGGAACTGGCGAACAGGTAGTGGGCCAGGTAGAACACCACCACCAGCAGCACCATGGCCGTGGTTGGCGTGAAGCCGCCCAGGTGGGCGGCGACGAACTGGCCGAACCAGGGCACGAAGCCCACCCGCGTCAGGCCGTCGGCCAGCGCCACCAGCGTGGCGAACCAGGCGAAAGTGTTCCAGGCGGCCTTGTTGCCCAGCGCGTCATCCCAGGTGATGACCCGGGTCAGCAGCATCAGCACGATGACCAGAATGCCCACCAGGGCGGCATCGAACCAGGCGCTGCCGAAGATCCACAACCCGAGCGCAGCCGCCACCAGCGCCAGCAGGATCTTTTCGTTGCGTGACAGAGGCCCCAGCACGGCCAGCTCCCGGGCGGCCCATGCCGGAACCTCGGCGTTGCTCTTGATCTGCGGCGGGTACAGCCAGTAGGCCAGCAGTGGCAGTACGGCGAGCAGCAGCAGGCCGACCGGGGCCGCGGCGATGAACCACTGGCCCCAGGAAATATGGATGCCGGCGGTCTTCTCGATGAGCGCCGACGCCAGCAGGTTGGGCGCCAGGGCGGTCATGAACAGCGAACTGGTGACGCAGGTCGAGGCGATGGCGACCCACATCAGGTAGGAGCCGATGCGCCGTGCGCTGGGGTCGTTGGGCCTGGAGTCGTACAACGGTGGCAGGTTGCGGATCACCGGGTAGATGGTGCCGCCGCTGCGCGCGGTATTGGACGGCGTGAAGGGGGCCAGGAGCAGGTCCGCTAGCAGCACCGCGTAGCCAAGCGTCAGCGTGCGGCCGCCCATGCGCTTGACCAGCAGCAGCGCGATGCGCCTGCCCAGCCCGGTCTTTTCGTAGCCGAGTGCGAACATGAAGGCGCTGAAGATCAGCCAGACGGTGTTATTGGCGAAGCCGGAGAGGCCCCATTTCAATGCCTCCGACGGTGCCTTGAAGCCCTGCGTGGCGAGTTGCTCGGGACTGAACAGCACCCAGGGCGCCAGCGCTGCGGCGATCGCCACGCCGATCAGGCCGATCACCGCGCCGGGCAGCGGTTCGAAGATAAGCCCCACCACCACGCCGGCGAATAGCGAGAAGAAATACCAGGCATGCGGCGCCAGGCCTTCGGGGACCGGCAGGAGGGCGAGCAGGAGCGTCACGCAGGGCGGGAGGAGAAATTTCCAGGTGTTACGCATCATCGGGTTCCTAGCAGGGCCGGGTGGTCGGTACGGAGTTCGGGAGAGGCGATCACTCAGCTTACCGCGATGACCTGATCGGCGTACTCGTCGTGGAACTGCTTCAGGGAACTGAGCACGACCGTGGCCGCGCCGTCGATCAGGCCGCAGCGACCGCTGCCGGGCAGCAGGTGGCAGAGGCTTTCCAGGGCACGCAGGTCATTGGGCAGCCCTTCGCCGGTATCGATCCGGCGCAGCAGCCGGGACAACTGGTAGGTGCCGGTTTTGCACGGCGGGCACTGGCCGCACGAGCCGGCGGCGAAGAAGTCCACGTACTCGGCGACCTTGCGCACGATGCTGGTGCCCTCGGAGATCACGATCATGGCACCGGTGCCCAGGCTCGAGCCGCGGGCCTTGAGCGCCTCGAAGTCCAGTGCCACGTCCAGGTCATCGGCACGCAACAGGGTGTTGGAAGGCCCGCCGGTGAACACCGCCTTGAAGGCACGGTCGCCCAGCATGCCACCGCCGTGTTCGAAGATCAGCGCATGCAGCGAGGTGCCCATCGGCAGCTCGTACAGGCCGGGTTTCAGCACGTCCCCGGACAGCGAATACAGTTTGGTGCCGCAGGCCTCACCGAGGCCCAGGCCGCGATACCAGGCCGCGCCGTGACGCAGGATGTGGCTGACGTGGGCCAGGGTCTCGGTGTTGTTGATCAGTGTCGGTTTACCCTGCACGCCACTCTGGGCGGGGTAGGGCGGCTTGCGCCGGGGGAACGGGAAGCCGCCTTCCACGCTGGCGATCACGGCGGTTTCCTCACCGCCGATGTAGAGGCCCGAACTCTCCACCAGCGCCAGGTCGATCGGTCGGTTCTGCTGGCGGGCGATCCGCGCCAGGAGCGCGCAGCCGCGCCATTGCCCGATGGCTTCGCGCACGGCCGCCAGCGCCAGGTGCTGGTGCGGGTTGACGTACAGGTAGACGTGGTTGGCGCCGGTGGCCACGGCCGCGATCAGCGCACCTTCGATGACCTGGTGGGGGGATTTCTCCAGCAGCACGCGATCCTTGAAGGTCCCCGGCTCATCCTCGTTGCCGTTGCACAGCACGTATTTGTCCAGCTCGGCAGGCTGCTCCGCCATGGGTTGCCACTTGCGGTGGGTCGGAAAGCCGGCGCCGCCCATGCCACGCAAACCCGCTTGGTCGAGGGTGGCGATGATGCCGGCAGGGTTGTCCAGCGCATTGCGCAAGCCTTCGCCGCCGCCGCTGGCGAACCAGGCGTCGAGGTCGGCGCCCACTTGTACGCAAGGGGCGAGCAATACAGGTCGAGCGTTCATTTCGGGCTCCTCAGTAAGGTGTTGCATCGCTGCGGGCGGTCGGCAGCGGGGCGCTGGCACGGCGTCGCACGGCGCTGTGCTGGCGCAGGTCGAAATTTCCGTAGCCGGGGAACAGCTCGGGGCCGTGCACGTCCAGCGGCAGGCCGGCGCCGATCAACTGGCGCTGCCAGTCGTACAGGTGCCAGAGGCCGACTTTCGGCGCCGGGGTGGCTTCGGCGGTGCGTGCCGCGTGCTCGCCGGTGCGCCGGCCGAAGGTGATGATTTCCGCCAGGGCGTTGCCCATCATGCGGTTGCGGCCATGGATGCCGCCGCTGATCTCGCCCACGCAGTACAGGCCGCTCACCGAGGTCTGGCCATTCTCGTCGATGGCCACGCCGCCGTTCTGGTAGTGCAGGGTCGGGCGCACCATCAGCGGCTCCACGGCCGGATCGATGCCGCACTGGTGGGCGGCATGACCGAGGCTCACCAGGCGTTCCTTGAGGATGCCCGGGTTGTTGCGTTCCAGGCCGGGGGTGTCGAGGAACACGCCCAACTGGCCGTCGCGTTCGACGCCGCGGCCTTCGGCGCATTCCCTGAGGATCGCCGACGACACCACGTCACGCGGTTGCAGTTCGGGGATGAAGCGCTGTCCCAGGCCGTTGACCAGGTAGGCGCCGGCCGAGCGCGCGGCTTCGGAAATCAGCCCGCCGACCCGGTGCGACGGCCATGCCAGGCCCGTGGGGTGATACTGGAAGGAATCGACTTCGCGCAGGCGCGCCCCGATCCGGTAGGCCAGGATCAGCCCGTCTGCGGTGGCACCGTAGTGGTTGGAGGTGGGGAAGTCGTTCAGGTGCAGGCGCCCGGCGCCGCCGGTGGCAAGCACGACCCGGCTGGCGCGTACCAGGATGAAGGTGTGCCGCTCCAGGTTGTACAGCACGCCACCCACGCAGGTGCCGTTCTCGTCGGAGAGCAGTTCCACCAGCGGGCAGCGGTTCCACAGGGTGATACGTTCCTCGAGTTCAACGGCCTCGCGCAGCACGCGCATCATCTCCAGGCCGGTGTAGTCCTTGAACGACAGGATGCGCGCGCGGGTCGCGCCCCCCGGCTTCTTGCGCAGCAGCTTGCCGCCGATGGGACCGCCTTCGGCGAGGTCGAACTGCATGCCGCGCTCGATCAGCCAGCGGATGCTCTCCGGCCCCGAGCGGGCCAGTTGCGCGGCGAGGCTGCGGTCAGCGCACAGGTGGCCCGCCCGCAGGGTGTCTTCGAAGTGGATCTGCGGGGAGTCGTCCTCGCCCACCGCCGCCTGGATGCCGCCCTCGGCCATCACCGTGTTGCTGTCGCCCAGGCGCAGCTTGGTCGCGAGGATCACCCGGGCACCGTGTTCCACGGCCGTCAGCGCGGCAGCGCAACCAGCGCCACCGCCGCCGATGATCAGCACGCCGGTGTTGACCACCGGTGCACCGGCCAGGGTGGCATCGTCGATCTGTGCGTTGCTCTGCAGGCGCCTTGCCAGCGCGCGGGGGCAAGGGTCGCCACGGTTCACGCCGACCTGCAGCGGCGTATTGGCGGCGGCCTGGTAGTCCGGGTGAAAGGCCTGCAGCAGCGCCTGCTTGTCGAAGGTCTCGGACGCGGGTTCGCAGGCACTGGCGCGCAGGTGGGCCAGCGCTTGCGGATAGGGTATGCCGGGCATGCCGAACTCCTTAGCTCAGTACCACGTTGGGATCGATTTGCATCACGCCACTGTCGATCTGCCTCAGGCGCTGCATCAGGTCCGCCGGCCGGAAACCGACGGACGAGGACATGCGGCGGATATAGATGCCCAGATGGTTCGGCGAGATGTGCTCGGGGCAGGCGATGGTGCACAGGTTGCACATGATGCATTCGTCGAACACCTGGCTGGCCGCCAGGTTGCCTTTGGCCGCCAGGTTGACGCCTTTCTGCACCTCCAGGCCCTTGGGGCAGGCCCGGTCGCATCCCCCGCAGTGTCGACAGTGCTTGGCCTCGGGAAAGGTCGCATCGATACGTTCGAGGATGCTCCAGGTGTCGTTCCAGTCATCGGTGTCATAGGTGTGGTGACGATTCATCGGCAGGTGGTCGAGGAAGCTGATTTGCAGGCCCGGTTCGACGCGTGTCTCGCATGCCAGGGCGGTGCTCACCTCACGCTCGCCTGCACGCCGGATCAATACGCGGCAGGAGCCGCACACGCCCTGGCCCATGCAGCCGACATCGTCGATCAGTGGATGCCCAGAATCGATGACCGCCTCCAGAATAGAACGCATGGCGCTGGTTTGGATCAACTCGCCGTTGATGGTGACCTGGATCGCAGGTGTGGACATAAAGGCTCCTGGACGTCCTCTGAATGGCTATGGACCCTAGGCTAGACCAGTTGCCTGACCGGCAAGCTGATGCAACTCAACGACATCGCCGAAACAGGTGCTTGCGGCGTGCCAGGACCATCAGTACGCCGGCCATCGGCGATGGACACGCTTCAGTCTAGCCGTTGATTCAGGATGGAAAGATGACGGCCAAGTTTCCCGCCGCAATGCGCGCCCATTTGCATGGCTGGCTTCGTCACGCTGCGCAAGCGCTTGGCCATGGCGACGTGATGGGGAAAGGCGCGCGGCCCCACTCATCTTCGGACTTGAACTTCAGGGCCGGGGGCTTCTCGGTATCTACAGCGGCAACAAGGTGAAAGCAGCGATGGGGTGATACTCATTCGTTCACCGTCGGGCCATGAGCACCGCGAACAGCCCTGACACACATCGGCAATTACCTGGAGACCAGCATGCGCGCATTGACTTATCACGGCAGCAACGACGTTCGCGTCGACAACGTGGCGGATCCTGTCATCCAGCAGCCGGACGACATCATCCTGCGTGTCACCGCCACCGCCATCTGCGGTTCGGACCTGCACCTGTATCGTGGCAAGATCCCTCAGGTGAAGCACGGCGACGTGTTCGGCCACGAGTTCATGGGTATCGTCGAAGAAGTCGGCAGTGCCGTGACGGCGGTGAGCAAGGGCGACCGGGTGATCGTACCGTTCGTGATCGCCTGTGGCAGTTGCTTTTTCTGCGAGATGAACCTGCACGCGGCCTGTGAAACCACCAATGACGGCCGTGGCGCCATCCTCAACAAGAAGCAGATTCCCTCGGGCGCCGCGTTGTTCGGCTACAGCCACCTCTATGGCGGCATGCCCGGCGGGCAGGCCGAACTGGTGCGGGTGCCCAAGGCCAACGCCGGGCCATTCAAGATTCCCGACGATCTCGATGACGAGCGCGTCCTGTTCCTGACCGACATCCTGCCCACCGGCTACCAGGCCGTCATCAACGCCGGCGTGCGCGAAGGCAGCAGCGTGGCGATCTATGGCGCTGGACCGGTCGGCCTCATGGCGGCGGCCTGTGCGCGCATGCTCGGCGCGCGGCAGATCTTCATGGTCGACGATCAGCCCTATCGACTCGAATACGCCCGGGCTACCTATGGGGTGATCCCGATCAACTTCCATGTTGTCGATGACCCCGCCGAGGCGATCATCGAGCAGACCGACGGCTATCGAGGCGTCGATGCCGCCATCGATGCGGTCGGCTTCGAAGCCAAGGGCAGCACCACCGAAACCCTGCTGACCCAGCTCAAGCTGGAAGGCAGCAGCGGCAAGGCACTGCGTCAATGCATCGCCGCCGTACGGCGTGGCGGCACGGTGAGCATACCGGGCGTGTATGCGGGGTTCATCCATGGCTTCCTGATCGGCGACGCCTTCGACAAGGGGCTGACCTTCAAGATGGGCCAGACCCATGTCCACGGCCTGCTGCCGGATCTGCTGGGTCGTATTCAGAGCGGTGTGCTGAAGCCGGAGATCATCATCAGCCACCGCCTCGACCTGTCCGATGCCGCAGAGGGCTATCGGCTGTTCGACAAGCAGGAAGACGACTGCCGCAAGGTCATCCTGCGTCCGTGAAAGCCATTCACTGCCGCTGGCGAGTCCGCTGCGAGCCGGCCTCGTCGACCATCCGTGCCGACTGCCGAACCGATACCCCGGGTGCCTGTTCCCACGCAGCATGGGCGGTGATCGACCCCGGCAGGGCCGCTGCGGTCGGCCGGGCCGGGGTATCGTCACCCGGCGCCGAATTCGCGCAGGCTCTGTGCCTGCCCGGCAAGCGCCTTGCCCATACGCACATGATGGAGTGGTAACTGACGTGTCGAGAATCATTTCCCTGGCGGGATCGACCAGCGAAGCAGAAGCGACCGATGTATCCGACTCGCTGATGTTCGGTACGCCGAAGGAGCGCCTGGATTTCTACCGCCGGGAGATCCACTACGAAACCAACCTGCTGGCCGATCGAACCAATGCCTACCTGGCTGCGCAGTCCTTTCTGGTCATCGCCTACGCCTCATCCATGGCCAACTCGAATCCTTCCTGGGGCGACCTGTTTACCCTGGTGGTGCCGGGCATGCTGGCGCTGCTGGGAATCGTCAGCTCGCTCAATGCCTGGCCGGGGATCAGGGCCTCGGCGGCGATCATCGGCCACTGGCATTTCAAGCAGGATCAGTTGTTGAACAGCGAACCGAAGTTCGGTCACGCCTACGACGAGTCGCCGCTGTTCAGCGAACACGAGTCCAGCGAAGAGCGATACCGCAAGTCGCTGCGATTCTCGCTGCGCTCTCCCTGGCTGTTCACCGTTTTCTGGGCGGTTCTTGGCCTGTTCTCGCTATGGCTGCAGCTTTCATCCACTGCCAGGCTGTGAGGCTTCGGCGCTGGCGCAGCCATCCGCCAGCCCGGCAGCGGGTGGCGGCTCATCGCGGCGCGCCTACAGTTTGAAATGGCCCACCAGGTCGTCCAGTTCCCTGGACAGGCTCTGCAGGTTGCCGCTGGCGCTGTTCAACTGATCGGCGATCTGCGTGGTTTCCTGGGTGAAGCGGTTGATCTGCTCGACGTTGCGATTGATCTCTTCGACCACGCAGGACTGTTCTTCGGTGGCCGTGGCGACCTGGATGTTCTGGTCGCTGATCTGGCTGATGTGGCCGTTGATCTGCGCCAGGGCCTGAGAGGCCCTGGCGGCGTACTCGACCACCCGTTCGCTCTGCTGTCGGCCTTTGGCCATGGCATCCACGGCCGAGCGGGATTCGCTCTGCAAGCGGTCGATGACCTTCTGGATTTCCTCGGTCGAGGCCCCTGAACGGCTGGCCAGGGTTCGCACCTCATCGGCGACCACGGCGAAGCCACGGCCTTGTTCACCCGCACGGGCGGCTTCAATGGCGGCGTTCAGGGCCAGCAGGTTGGTCTGCTCGGAGATGCTGCGAATGGTGCCGAGGGTCGCGCTGATCGCGTCGATCTGCCCCGCCAGCGCGCCGACCACGTCGGCGGCCTGCTGCAGCTCGCCGCTGAGGGCGTCGATCTGCTGATTGGCCTGGTCCACCACTTCACGGCCGCCATTGGCATGCTCGGTCGCCTCGCGGGCCACCCTGGCCGCATTCTCGGCGTTGCCGGCGATTTCATTGACCGTCGAGCCCAACTGGTGGATGGCGGTGGCCACCTGTACCGTGCGGTCACTCTGGGCGGTGCAGTTGCTTTGCGTCAGTTGCGCGCGCTCGGCCACCTCGCGGGCCATGTCGGACAGCTGCCGCGAGTTGCCGGCCAGTTGCTGCATGACGCCATGGACCTTGGCCAGGAAGCGGTTGAAACGCTGCGCGATATCGCTTAGTTCGTCGTTGCCGGCCAAGGCGATGGGCGCATTCAGGGCCAGGTTGTCGGCGGCGCTGCCCAGGCCGCTCTGCAGGATGGACACGCGGCGGCGCAGGTTGGCGATGATCAGCCAGGAGGCGATGAACGACACCAGCAGGCCGAGGGCGATGATCAGCACCTGGCGGTTGCGACCCTCGTTGTAGTTGTCGGTGCTGCGCTGGTTCTGCTGCTCGGCCTGCAGCAGCAGGGCATCGAGCAATTCGTTGGCGCCCTGGCGCATCAGCCCGTAGCTTTTCGCGTACTGGTCGCGGTAGATCCGCTGGGCGCTGGCCATGTCGCCGCCGTCGAGCGCTTGCAGCATCGGCATGAGTTGGCTGCCGACCATGCTTTCGAACTGGTCGAGCAGCCGCTGTGCCTGCGCCCGGCGCTCCGGGTTGACCTGGGCCTCGACCGCGTTGCGCATCGCTTCGCGCATGCCCGGGATGTCTTCGTTGAGCGCCTCCTGGACACGGGTCTTGACCCCGCGCTCGTCCCGCAGGGCGGTGTCCTGCAGCAGCATCATGTCGATGCCGACGCGCATGCGTGGAATCCGTGAGGCGGCTTCGGCCATGGCGCGCATGGGGGCGGAGGTGTTGAGGTAGAGCGCGCTGGCTTCGCGCTGCATGTTGGACATGCTGGTGAGGCTGGTCACCGCGACCAGCAGCAGGGCGATGCAGGGGATGCTCACCGCGATGATCAGGCGGGTCTTGAGTGTCAGGGTGTCGAGGCGCATGGGTGTGGTTCCATGTCATTGGAGTGGCGCCAGTATACGGCCAGCGATGATTTCATGCTGCCATTGCCGAATCCGCATGGGGCGACTGCTGGCGAGTCCTGCCGGGGCCTCGCCGGCACCCGTCGTGCGGGGCTCCTGCGCCAGACTGTACGTCCGTCGGCAGAGCCGGAAATCACGCCATTGCGGGCGCTGCACCTCTTCTGCGCCGGGGCGATTTGCCCGTACTATGCGCGCGCGGAACTATATCCAACTATTCCCGGCGACCAGGGTCACTGTCTCAGACAATTCGATCCAGGATCGACACGTATTCGTTCAGGAGTTAATCACAGATGGCTGCACTGCAGATCGGTACCGTCGAGGCGATCAAGAACAACCAGGCGCAATTGCTGGGTGAGTGGATCCGTGGCCTCGAGGCGAGCGGTTCCACCCGTAACCTCAAGGAGCAGGAGCTGCAGCAACAGACCTCGGAGTTTCTGCAGTTGACCGTCGCCGCACTGGAAAGCGGCGACAGCTCGAGCATTTCCGCCACGAGCTGGGAAGGCGTCCGCCAGTTCCTCGAGCGCCTGTCGTCCAGCCGTGCCTTGCTGGGGCATGATTCGCACCAGGCCGCCAGCTTCATCTTTGCCCTCAAGGGCCCGCTGTTCGCCCTGTTGCACCGTCAGTACGGCACGCAGCCGGAACTGCTGGCCCAGCAGCAATGGGAGGTTTCCGAGTTGTTCGATAACCTCGGCCTGCACACCATCCGTACCTTCCAGAAGTCCCGCGAATCGGTGATCAAGCGCCAGCAGGAAGAGCTGCTGGAACTGTCCACGCCGGTGGTCAAGCTGTGGGACGGTGTGCTGGCCCTGCCAATGATCGGCACCCTCGATTCGCAGCGCACCCAGGTGGTGATGGAGTCGCTGCTGCAGCGCATCGTCGACACCGGCTCGGAAATCGCCATCATCGACATCACCGGCGTGCCCACCGTCGATACGCTGGTCGCCCAGCACCTGCTGAAGACCGTGACCGCCATCCGCCTGATGGGGGCGGACTGCATCATCAGCGGCGTACGCCCGCAGATCGCGCAGACCATCGTGCACCTGGGGCTCGACCTGCAGGGCGTGGTGACCAAGGCCAACCTGGCCGATGCCCTGAAGCTGGCCCTGGGCCGCCTGGGCGTTACCCTCGGCAAAGCGGTCTGAGCCTATGGAACGTATCCCGATCCTGCGCATGGGCGAATTCCTGCTGGTGACCATCCAGGTCGACATGCATGACCGGCTTGCCCTGACCCTGCAGGACGACCTCTGCGAAATGATCAGCAAGACCTCGGCGCGCGGTGTGCTGATCGATATTTCCGCGCTGGACATGGTCGACTCGTTCATCGGTCGGATGATCGGCACCATTTCCGGCCTGTCGAAGATCATGGACGCCGAAACCATGCTGGTCGGCATGCAGCCGGCGGTGGCGATCACTCTGGTGGAACTGGGCATGAACCTGCCGGGGGTCAGTACGGCGCTGAACGTCGACCGTGGGATGCAACTGCTGCGCGAGCGAGTGGCCCGGCGATGATCGTGCGCAGCAGCGGCACCCAGGCGATCGCCATCGAGCAGGACGTGGTCCTGGCCCGGCAGGCCGCGCGCAAGCTGGCCACCGAGTGCGGCATGCGGCTGATCGACCTGACCAAGCTGGTCACCGCGGTCAGCGAGCTGGCGCGCAATACCATGGTCTATGGCGGCGGCGGTGACATGGATTGGCAGATCCTCGAAGACAGCGCCCGGGCCGGCCTGCGCCTGACCTTTCGCGACGAAGGCCCGGGCATTGCCGACATCAAGCTCGCCATGACCGACGGCTGGACCTCCGGCAACGGGCTTGGGCTCGGCCTGACCGGTGCCAAGCGCCTGGTCGACGAGTTCGAACTGGACACCACGCCTGGCCAGGGCACGCGTATCACCATCACCCGATGGACATGACCATAAGCGGCAGCCTGACCCAGGTGCTGCCCATCGATGACAGCAGCCAGGTCGGTCATGCCCGGCGCGTCGCGCAGAAGCTGGCCGAACGGCATGGCTTCGATGAGCGCGATGCCGGTCGCGTCGCCCTGGTCACCACCGAGCTGGCGAGCAACCTGCTCAAGCATGCGGGGCACGGCGAACTGCACCTGCGGGTGTGGCCGCGGGCAACGGGGGCCGGCATCGAAGTGCTGGCCGTGGACCGCGCCCAGGGCTTCGACCTCAATGCCTGCCTGGCCGATGGCTATTCCACCGGAGGCACGCAGGGCATAGGCCTTGGCGCGGTGTCGCGGCAGGCCGAGGTATTCGACGCCTACGCCGACACCCGCGGTGCGGTTCTGCTGGCACGCCTCCATTCGCGCAGCGACACGCAGGCGGACTGGCGCTTCGGGGTCAGCCAGCATTCGCTGCACGGCGACCCAGCCTGTGGCGATGTCTGGCACCTGGCAACCCGGGGCAGCACCATCAGCGCGCTGCTGATCGACGGCCTCGGCCATGGCGAGGACGCCGAGCGGGCTGCGCTGGCGGGTGAACGGGCCTTCGCGCTGGCGCCCTGCAGCGATGCGGTGATGCTGCTCGAAGAGCTGCATCACGCGATGAACGGTACCCGAGGCGGCGCGGTGGCCATTGCCCAGGCACGCCTCGACAGCGGCCACCTGCGTTTCGTCGGTGTCGGCAACATCAGCGCCAGCCTGGTCAGCGTCGAGAAGCCCCGGGGGCTGGCCTCGCTCCCCGGCATCGTCGGCGCGCAGTACCGCAAGGCGCAGCCGTTCGACTACGACGAGATCAACGGGCAGCTGTTGATTCTGCACAGCGACGGCCTGCAGTCGCGCTGGAACCTGAACGACTATCCCGGCCTGGTGCACTGCCACCCGGCTGTGATCGCCGCCGTGCTGCACCGTGATTTCTGTCGCGGCCGTGACGACGTCACGGTCGTGGTGATTGCCCTGGAGGCCGTTGATGCCTGAGCCCACTGACCTGACCCATGCCGAGCAGGCCGCGCTGATCGCCCGGTTGCAAGGCGAAAGCGCCGCGTTGCGCGAAGAACTGGATGAAACCAACCAGGGCGTACTCGCCCTGTATGCCGAGCTCGACAGCCAGGCCGACGCGTTGCGTCAGGCGTCCGACCTGAAAAGCCGCTTCCTGTCCTACATGAGCCACGAATTCCGCACCCCGTTGGGTTCCATCCTGAGCATCACCAGCCTGCTCACCGATGAACTCGATGGCCCGTTGAGCGCGGAGCAGCATCACCAGGTGGCATTCGTCAGTCATGCTGCACGCGAGCTCAGCGACATGGCCGATGACCTGCTCGACCTGGCCAAGATCGAGGCCGGGCGTATCACCATCTCGCCAGCCTGGTTCGACATGCTGGACCTCTTCTCGGCACTGCGCGGCATGTTCCGGCCGATCGTCGATGCCAGTGCCGTGGACCTGATTTTCGAGGAGCCGGCCGGCTTGCCGCGGCTGTTCACCGATGACAAGAAGCTCGCGCAGATCCTGCGCAACTTCATCGCCAACTCGCTGAAGTTCACCCAGCGCGGCGAAGTCCGGGTGTCCGCCCGCCTGGAAGGCCCGGATCGGGTGCGCTTCGCGGTCAGGGACAGCGGTATCGGCATCGCCGCCGAGCTGCACGGCACCCTGTTCGAGGACTTCTCGCAGATCGATTCGCCGCTGCAGAAGCGCTTGCGCGGCACCGGGCTCGGGCTATCTTTGTGCAAGCGTTTCGCAGCGCTGCTCGGCGGCGAGGTCGGTGTGCAGAGCACGCCCGGCGTTGGCTCGATGTTTTTCGTGGTCATCCCCCTGGCGATCGCCCAGGAGCCTTGCGATGAAACCTGATACCCGCTTGCTGATCGTCGATGACAACGTCGCCACCCGGTATGCGCTGCGCCGGCGTCTCGAGCGGCACGGCTATCGGGTGCTGGAGGCCGGCACGGGGGGCGAGGGCCTGACGTTGATCGACAGCCAGGCCCCGGACGCCTTGATTCTCGATGTCAACCTCCCGGACATGAGCGGTTTCGACATCGTTCGCACGCTCAGGGCCGCGCCGGCGACGGCGCTATTGCCGGTGATCCACGTGTCTGCCGCGTCGATCCAGACCGGCGACATCATCACTGGCCTCGACGCCGGCGCCGACGCTTATTTCGTGCATCCCGTGGACCCGGACGTGTTGCTGGCCACCTTGCGCACCCTGTTGCGGGTACGCGATGCCGAGCAGGCATTGCGCGAGAGCGAGGCGCGCTTCCGGGAAATTTTCGTCAAGGTATCGGCCCCCATCGCGGTACTCGATGCGAACCTCAAGGTGCACGAGTGTAACCAGGCTTTCGCCCAGTTGGTCCAGGACAACGCCGATCCCCAGGGGTTGAACGAATGCTTCGCCGAGGACCAGGCCGGGCTGCTCGGCGAGCTGCGCCTGCGCCTCGGCGCGGGCGAGCGCTGGAAAGCCTCGCTGAACATGCGGGTGCAGGGCGAAACCCGGGAAACCGAGTGGCAGGTGTCACCCTATCGCAGCGCGCAACTGAGCCTGGTGTTCGTCGAGGATGTCACCGAGCATCGCCTGCGCGAGCGCCTGCACCTGGCCCAGCTGGACGATGCGACCAGCAAGCTGTCCAGGGAAGTCGCCGAACGCGCCCGTACCGAAGCGCAACTGCTGCAGGTGCAGAAAATGGAGGCGCTGGGCAACCT
Source organism: Phytopseudomonas flavescens (assembly GCF_900100535.1). Taxonomy (GTDB): domain Bacteria; phylum Pseudomonadota; class Gammaproteobacteria; order Pseudomonadales; family Pseudomonadaceae; genus Aquipseudomonas; species Aquipseudomonas flavescens. The sequence continues at coordinate 26,874 of NZ_FNDG01000001.1, read as the reverse complement.
CACGGGCGGTATCGCCCACGACTTCAACAACATGCTCACCGGTATCATCACCAGCCTCGAGCTGATCCAGAAACGCTTCGCCGAACAGCGCTTCGACCGTGTGCAGCTGTACACCGAGACCGCGCTGAACTCGGCGATGAGTGCGGCCGCCCTGACCCATCGATTGCTGGCATTCGCCCGCAAGCAGCCGCTCGACAACCGTGCCGTCGACGTCAACGAGCGGGTGCGCTCCCTGCAGGAAATGCTGGTTCGCACCATCGGCGAGCAGATCACCCTGAGCCTGGAGCTGACCGGCAAGCCGGCGATCGCCCTGGTCGATCCCAGCCAACTGGAAAACGCCGTGCTCAACCTGGTGATCAATGCCCGGGATGCCTTGCCCCATGGCGGCAATATCTGGGTCAACACCTACACCGCGCATTCCAGTGGCGACCCCAACCTGGCCGATGGCCGGTATGTCGTGGTGTCGGTACGTGACGATGGCACGGGTATCGACCACGCATTGCTCGACAAGGTGTTCGATCCCTTCTTCACCACCAAGCCGGTGGGCCAGGGCACCGGGCTCGGTCTGTCGACCATCTATGGCTTCGCTCGCCAGTCCGGGGGCAACGCGAGCATTCGCAGCAGCACCCGGCGTGGCACCGAAGTCACCATCATGCTGCCCGCCAGCAGTGAGCCGGTGGCCGTCGAGCAGGATGCGCAGCACGGCGAACTGCGCGGCGCAGGCGAGCACGTGCTGGTCGTCGAGGACGTGGCCACGGTACGCTCCTTCGTCTGCGAAGTACTGGAGGAAGCTGGCTACCGCTGCATCCAGGCGGGGGATGTGGAAACCGCCCTGGCGCGGTTGCGCAGCGATACGCCGATCGATCTGCTGCTCACCGATGTCGGCCTGCCTCGCATGAACGGGCGCGAGCTGGCCGAGGTGGCACGCAAGCTGCGGGCTGGCCTGCCGATCCTGTTCATGAGCGGTTATGCCGAGAACGCCATCAATCGCCAGGTGTTCCTCGACAGTGGCATGGAGCTGCTGACCAAGCCCTTCAAGATGAACGAACTGCTCGACAAGGTGCGGCGCTCGCTGGCCGAGCGCTGATCAACTTCCTGCAAGAAATGATCAATCCGCTCGCTGGTCCATGTCAGCGAGCGGATTCGGCATCGTATCGCTCAGGTCGCTCGAACGGCCTGCCGGGAAAGCAGCAACCTCGCCAGAGCCGGTGTGAGGATCAGGGCGCCGAGCATGTTCCAGATGAACATGAAGGCCAGCAGGATGCCCATGTCGGCCTGGAACTTGATCGGCGAGAACGCCCAGGTGGCCACGGCGATGCCCAGGGTCACGCCCGTCAGTACCACCACCTTGCCGGTGGATAGCAGTGCCAGGTAATAGGCGCGCGACAAGGCAATGCCCTGGCGCAGGTTGGCCAGCGTGACGCTGAGGATGTACAGCGAGTAGTCCACGCCGATCCCTACGCCGAGGGCGATCACCGGTAGCGTGGCGACCTTCAGGCCGATGCCCAGGCCCACCATCAGCGCCTCGCAGAGAATCGAGGTGAGCATCAGTGGCAGCACCGTACAGATCACTGCACGCCAGGAGCGGAAGGTGATGTAGCAGAGCAGGGTGACCGCCGCGTAGACCATCAGCAGCATCTGCACGTTGGCCTTCTTCACCACGATGTTGGTGGCGGCCTCGATACCGGCGTTACCGGCCGCGGACATGAACTGCAGGCTGTCGCTGTCGTTTGCCGCGGCGAAGGCTTCGACGGTATCGACCACCCGGGTCAGGGTGTCGGCCTTGTGGTCGGCGAGAAACACGTTGAGGGTCAGCAGGTCGCAGTTCTGGTTGAACAGCTCGCGCGGCGCGCGGGTGATGATCGCGTTCAGCAGGCCCTGGTTACGGGGGATCTCGTACCAGGTCAGGCTGCCTTCGTTCATGCCGGCCGCGGCCTGTTTGCTGAGCGCCGCCAGGGAGGTGGTGGAGACCACGCCAGGCAGTTGCTGCAGCCGCGCTTCCAGGGCGTCGACCTTGACCAGGGTCTGGTAATTGGCGCAGTAGTAAGGCGGCGTTTTCACCATCACCACGTACTTGTCGCTGCTGGCCGCGTAGTGGCTGACCATGAAGGCATTGTCCTGGTTGTAGCGCGAGTCGGCGCGCAGCTCCGGGGCGCCCGGGTCGAGGTCGCCGACCTTGAGCTGCAGGCTGACCGCGAAGCCGGCCAGGGCCAGTGCCGCGGCGACGATCAGTGCGCCGTTGCTCCAGCGCCCGGGGCGGGTGAAGCGGTCGAGAAAGGCCCACAGTGCCTGACGGTCATGCAGCTCGTCGCTGATCGCGCGTTGCTCGGCCAGTGCCTCGCGGCGTGCGGCGGTCCTGCTGACGCCGGTGTAGGAGAGCAGCACGGGCAGCAGCACCAGGTTGGTGAGCACCAGTACCAGCACGCCGATGGTGGCGGTCACGGCCAGGTCCTGGATCACCGGGATGTTGATGATCATCAGCACGGCGAAGCCCACGGCATCGGCCAGCAGCGCCATGGCACCGGTCAGGAACAAACGGCGGAAGGTCAGCCGTGCCGCGGTGAGCTTGTCGGCGCCACGGCCGATGTCCTGCATGATGCCGTTCATCTTCTGTGCGCCATGGGACAGGCCGATGGCGAAGATCAGGAAGGGCACCAGGATCGAGTAAGGGTCGAGATCGTAGCCCAGGGTCGCCAGCAGGCCGAGCAGCCAGACCACGGCGATCACCGAGCAGAGCAGCACCAGCAGGGTGCTGCGTACACAGCGGGTGTACCAGTAGAGCACCAGGGCGCAGATCAGCAGGGTGCCGGCGAAGAACAGCTGCATAAGTGCCAGGCCATCCATCAGGTCGCCGACCACCTTGGCGAAGCCGGTGATGGCGATGCTGGTCTGCTCGTTGCTGTACTTGTCGCGCAAGTCGTCCAGCTGTCTGGACAGCGGCCGGTAGTCCAGGGCGTTGTCGGAGCCGGCCGTGGCGGCGTCCTGCAGCGGCAGGATGATCACGCTGGAGCGCAGGTTGGGGGCCACCAGGCGGCCGATCTCGCCCGAGCGCTCGACGTTCTGGCGTACCTGCTCGATGCTCGCCGCCGAGCCGTCGTAGTCCTCGGGAATCACCGGGCCGCCGTCGAAGCCTTCTTCGGTCACGCCGATCCAGCGGGTGGCCGGCGTCCACAGTGACTTCATGTAGGGGCGATCCACCCCGGTTATCAGGAACAGCTCGTCGTTGAGCTGTTTCAGGGTTTCCAGGTACGCCGCGTCGTAGATGCTGCCGCTGTTGCTGCGTACGGCGATGCGCAGGGTGTTGCCGCCTTCGCCAAGCTGGCCGCGGTACTGGAAGTAGTTTTCGATATAGGGGTGACCGACCGGGATCATCTTCTCGAAGGCGGCGCTCAGCCGTAGATCCTGGGCCTGCCAGGCAAGCAGGGCACTGCACAGCAGGCAGAGCACGACGATGGCCCGGCGATACCTGAACAGCAGTCGCTCGGGCAGGCCGCCCGAACGGGGGTCGAACAGGCCGGTGGCGTTCTCGCTGCCATTCTGGGGGAGGGTGGCTTTAGTGTTCACGAGGGGCGCTCCGCTTCAGGGCTTCGAGTTCAAGGCGAGACACGCCACGGGCACCGCTGAGGAGCAGCCCGCCATCGGCCAGCTCGACCAGGCCGGTGAGGTAGGTCGGTTCGTCGAGGGTGGTGGCGACGAAGCCGTGCTGCGGATCCTGGCTGGCCAGCAAGCGGCCGGACTCGTCGACCAGCAGCACGCTGCCGTCGCTCAACCGGGTACCGGCGGTGAGGGTGGTGAGGTGGGGATTGGCGATGGCTTGCCAGCTCTCGCCTGCGTCTTTGGACAGGTAGTTCTTGCCGCGCAAACCGAAGGCGAGCAGGTCGCCCTGGCCGCTGGCGACCAGGCCGAACAGGGTGCCGCTGGCCGGTGACTGAAGGGCCTGGAAGCTGGCGCCGTTATCGTCCGAGCGCAACAGCAGGCCCTGTTCGCCAGCGATGAACAGCTTGTCGCCGCTCGCCTGGATGTCATAAAGGTGCAGGGCACCGGGGTTGTCCAGGCGTTCGTCGATGGGCTGCCAGGTGGCGCCGCCATCGTTGGTGGCGAATGCCAGGCCGTAGGCACCCACGACGATGCCGCGCTGGTCGTCGAAGAAATGCACCGCGAGCAAGGGTTTGTCCGGACCGTCCGCGACCAGGTTGCGCGCATCTGCCAGGCGTCTTTCGCTGGCGGCGCCTGGCTCGGCGTCTAGGCGCTTCTGCGCAGTGTCCTGGATCAGTTGCGCGGCCTGCCGCCCCTCCAGTTGCAAGCGCCAGCTGCGCCCGCCATCACGGCTGTGCAGCACCACACCGGCGTGGCCGACCGCCCAGCCCTGTTCGGCAGTCGGGAAGGTGACACGTGTCAGCGTGACGCTGACCGGTGCCTCCATCTGTTGCCAGGATTGCCCGCCGTCTTTGGAGCGCAGAATGAAGCCGCGCTCGCCAACCGCTACCAGCGCGTCGCCAGCATGGGTCACGTCGAGCATCAGCGAGCGCTTTGCCAACGGGCTGTGCAGTGCCGGTTGCTGCAGCGGTTCGGTCGGTACTGCCTGATCGTTCGCGCTGGCACCGGCTGCACTCAGACACAGGGCAAGGGCCAACCCGCCCAGTAGGATTCGTTGCATCGATGGTTACCTCGAAGAGGGGCGGGCACGGCGTGCCCGCCTTGCTGCAGGGGGCTCAGCGCACCGAGTCCGATGCCACCGCGTTGCCAGTGAAGAAGTTCTCCGGCTTGCGCGGCACTACCGAATAGCGCTCGCCGTTGAGCCCTTGCACCACGCTGTAGGTGCCGGCCTGCAGGTTGTAGATGACCACCGGCTTGACCACTACGGCTGGAATGGCCGGCACCGCGAAGGGTAGCGCCTGGGTGACCCGCCACAGCTTGCCCTGGGCGTCGTAGCCGTCGGCCAGGGAGATGGTCCAGCTGTCTTCGTCGATGTAGAAGCGGCGCTTCGGCACCGCGTGGCGTTTGCCAGGGGCCACCGTAGCTTCCACTTCCCAGACGCGGTGCAGTTCCCAGCGCATCTTCTCGGGGTTGAGCACGTCCTTGGTGTAGACATCCTCGGACTTCTGCGCATGGAAGTTGTTGAGGTTGTAGGGGATGTACATTTCCTTCTTGCCGATCAGCTTCCACTGGTAGCGATCCGGGTGGCCGATGAAGCCATGCACTTCGTCGAAGTAGTTGGCGCCGGAGGCGACAAAGTCCGGGGTGTCGTAGCCCACGGTCGGTGCCCGCCGCACCCTGCGCTGGCCGACCAGGTACTGCCAGGCGTCGCGCGGGCTGGCGGCATTGATGCTGTCGTGGGTGACCAGCGATTCACCGGCCTTGAACGGCGGCTCGTTGGTGAGAAAGCGCAGCAATACGTACTGGCCGGACCAGGCGTCGACGCGTCCATCCTTGTAATAGTAGGGGTACTGCCAGTTCTCCACGCCGCGACTGGCCAGGGTGCGCGAACCGTCGGCATTGCCGATCACGTTGGTGTAGCCCATCTCGATGGACTCGGCCTCGACCCGCAGCAGGAAGTTCCAGATCAGTTCGTTGCCGTTCTGTGGCATCGGGAACGGGATACCACCGTAGCAGCCCTGCACCGACAAGCCGTTCTCGGTCAGTTGGCAGCGTGTGGCGTTGGCCTGGGTGTTGTCGTAGACCCATTGCGGCGCCGCCGCGCTGCGGTGGCTCGGATAGACATCGAGGTGGAAGCTGTCCGGGTACTTCTGCAGCAGTGCCTGGGTGCCTTCGCTGAGCTTGTCGGCGTACTGGCCGGCGTTGGCTGCCGTGATGCGCAGCAGGGGTTTTTCGCCCGGGAAGGGGTCGGCCGGTACATCGCCGAATGTGGCACCGGCGACTTCGCCGGTCAGCCCGCCCGTCCACGCGGGGATACTGCCATCGGCATTGCCGGCGCGTTCGGCGCCCAGGGGCGTGAGGGTGCTCTTCAGCGCCTCGGCTTGCTGGGGCGAGACCGCAGCGGGCGTCTGGCCAGCGAGCAGGCCGGCGGCGAGGGCAGTCAGCAGCAGAACTTGTCTTTTCATCTTGTTGTTCTCCGTGGATCAGAAAGTGCGCTGGATCGAGAAGGCGATGAAGTCCCTGTCCTTCAGGGTTTGCTCGAAGGTGTAGTTGTTGTCCGCGCCGATGACGGGGCCGCCGTCGCCGAAGAAGTTGGTGTAGCTGAGCGAGGCGTACCACTGCTTCTGGTAGTCGGCCTTGAGTGCCAGGGTGAAGTCGCCGCTGTGTTCCGGAGAGAATGCCTGCGGTGTCACCGAGGAGCGGCCGTAGGGGGTGTAGCCGACGGTGATCGGCACCTGTACGTCGACGCCAGGCATTACCTGGAAGTACTGCGGCTCGAAGGTGAAACGCAGCGAATAGGCATCGCGGGTTGTGTTGGGGTCGAGGTTCTGGGCATTCTGCTTGACCTTCAGGCGCCGGTTGAAAGCCACCTCGCCCACCAGCGAGGCACCGTCCCAGAGTGCCGAGCCGCCGTAGACGTTGACCATCGACAACTGCGCATGCAGCGAGTCGCCAATCGGGTACAGCGGGTTGCTGTTGTTGTCTGCGTTCATGTCGCCGGTCACCACCACGCCGCCGTTCGGCGCCAGGGGCGTATCGACGCGCATGGAGATTTCGCCGGCCACGTTGGCCTCGCCGACCAGGGTGCTGAAGCTGGCGCCGTAGACCTTGATGTCTTCCGGGTAGACGTTGGCGAAGGTGCCGTCGCCGCCGAGGAAGGTCGGCCGGAAGTACCAGACCGGGGTCTTGTCGTGATAGCGCGCGGCATACAGGCCGAACTCCCAGTCGTCGAGGGCGAAGCGGATCTGCCCGCCGAATTGGCCGGAGTCGCGCGCCTCGATGTCGTCACCGTGCAACAGCGGACCGCCGGCGAAGAACACCCGCTCGGCGCCGTCACCGACGAAGTCGCCGACGTTGAAGTAGCTGCCTGAGCCGGGCAGGCGGGTCTTGTTCCATTCGAACTGGTAATAGGCGCCAACGCTGACGGTGTCCGTCAGTTGCCAGTTGAAGGAAAACTGCTCGGTGGGCAGGAGGATTTCCTTGAACTGCGAGCCGGGCACCGACTGCAGCTTGACCAGGTCCACGGTGCTTTGCGCGTTGGCGATACCGTTGGCACCGAAGAACAGGCTCTCGCCGTAGATCTGGTTGAACTGGCCGAGTCGCAGCGACAGGCGGGTAGAGCCGATATCCCGCGAGCCATAGACGAAGGCATCGAGGATCTCGGCATCGCGGCCGTGCAGGTCGCGGGTCTTGGCGGTGAAGTTGTCGTAGTCGACGCTCACCGGGTTGGCGGTTGCGGGGGAGTTATTGTCGTTGCCGTCGTTGTAGACCTGGTCGTACCAGGCGGCGCCGCTCAGCCGGGCGCCGACGGCGCCATAGCGGACATCCAGCTCCGACAGCAGGTCGACTCGGTTGGAGATCAGGCCGGTGCTGAAGTTACGGTCGCCGTCGTCCACGTTGGGATTGGTCGATGACGCCATGACGTTGTCCGCGCGCTCATTGAGTCGCCAGGCATTGCTGTATTTGAGGGTGTTGTCCCAGCTGGTGGTCAGGCCTTCGATTCCACTGTCGAACTGGAAAGCCGATACGTTGGCCGAGCACAGGGCGATGGCCAGGGTGCTGACGCGGGCGACGAGCGCCGGCGCTGCCGAATGGCGTTGCTGGATCTTCATGGATACCTCTTCTGCATTATTGTTGTTGTTACAGGTGGTTCCATCCGCAAGTACGGATGCCTCGGTCGTCGCTGTGCCGGCACTCCTCGCGTCAGTCGTCGGCAGGATGGTCGAGTGCCGCCAGGCCTGCGCCGGCGATCTGTTCGTCGTATTCGGACTTCACCCCGCTGGCGGCGATGCCGCCCAGGCACTGCCCCGCATGCAGCAGCGGCAGACCGCCGCCCATGGGAATGACCCCGTGCAGCGACGCCGTGCCGGCCTGGCCGGCGGCGAGCATCTCGGCGAAGAAACGGGTGGGGCGGCGCGTCAGCGCCGCGCTACGAGCCTTGTCGATGGCGATCTGGGAGGAGGACGGGGTGGCCCCGGGCAAGCGGCGGAACGCCAGCAGATGCCCACCTTCATCGACCAGGGCGATGGATACCTGCCATGCGTTGTGCAGGGCTTGGGCAATCGCCGCGTCGAGCATGGCGCTGATGTCCGTGTCACTGAGTGCGAGTCGTGGCTGCATCGCAGAATTCTCTTTTTGGTGCATTTTTATATTTATATGCTTTATTTTGCTTTTTGTGCACAAAAATTAGTCCGCTTACCGGACAGAAGTCAAGAAGAATGCTCGGCGTCTTCGCCACCGCGTCAGCTACCGGCCCTTGCGGGGCCACGGTTGACCCGCCTCTGCCAGGAAATGGCCAGAAAGCCGGCACTGCTGCCGACACCGGTGACCAGCCCCAGAGCGGCGAAAGTGCCCACTGTGGGCGGCAACTGCGAGGCGAAGAACGCCGCCAACCCGAGAAAGAAACCAAGCAGGTTGTTGAAGACCGGCAGCCTGGCCAGCGACAGCGCGATCACTGTGATGATGGTCACCACCAGGGTGATGGTGTAGGCGCCCAGAAGCGGCTCCAGGGCCGCATGGGTGCGGGCGGCCAGCATGCCCAGCAGCAGCCCGATGAGCACGCAGCCGAGGTTGATCAGCCCGCTGTGCAGGTTCAATCCGCGGGTGAAGAAGGCGATCCAGCCGATAAACATCGCCCATACCGGCATCTCCAGCACCAGAACGCTGAACGTGGCCGCCGATGCCGCCACCAGGGATTCGCCGAAGACGATCTTCAGGTGTTTGCCCAAGGCTTCAAAGGACATGGCTGGGCCTCCTGGCTGGGCTCGGTGATAAGCGCAACGAGCTGACCACGGTTGTGCGGGAAGGCCGAGCGAGCGGATGGGCAGGCGAGCTGCAGGAGAGTGGCCCTCCTGCCGCCGGCGTGCGGGTAGTGGACATGTCGGTTTCACCCGACCGGGAAAATGGCTTTGCTGGAAGCAAGAGGAGCGGATTGTGGATCTGCATGGATAGGACGCTCTTTTTTGTGCATTATTTTTATTTAATGCATAAAATAGAGTGTGTAGAAGAGTGCCGTCAAGGGGAGCAGCCCGGCCGACGATCAGGTTGTGACGCTGCTGCCATTTGTCGAGGCGATAAACCGGGAACCTCTGCGCGGCCAAGCGGCTCCGATCCTGTATAAATTGCATAAAGAACTTTTTATGCATAAAATTAACTCGCCTGTAACCTCGATGGATAACCGTGACATGTCGAATCCCCAAGGTGGCTCCCTCATCGAGGTGGCCTTGCAGCAGATGAAGAAATCGATCATCTGCTGCGAGCTGTCGCCCGGTGAAAAACTCAAGGTCGCGCAGCTTTCCCAAAGCTATGGCCTGAGTAGTTCGCCCATTCGCGAAGCACTCAATCGCCTCGCCCAGGAAGGCATAGTCGAGGCCAACGAGAACAAGGGATTTCGCGTCGCGCGGTTGTCGGTCGACGACTTCCAGCAGATCACCCAGTTGCGTCGCCTGCTGGAATGCGAGGCGCTGGCCGAGGCGATTCGCCATGGTGATGACGCCTGGGAAGCCGACGTGCTCGGTGCTTTCCACCGTCTCAACGTGGTCGAGAAGCGCCTTGGCAGCATTGCCGTGGCCCTTGACGACGACTGGTCGGTGCGCCACAAGGCGTTCCACTTCGCGCTGTTTTCCGCCTGTCCGTCGGCCATGCTGCTGCGCCTGATCGACTCGCTGTTCGACCAGGCCGAGCGCTATCGCCGCTTCTCCGCGCTGCACCGCAAGGTCGAGCGACACAAGGGCGACGAGCACAAGCAGTTGATCGACGCGGTACTGTCGCGCGATATCGACGTGTCGGTTGGTCTGCTCGGCAACCACATCGGCGGCACCCTGAGCCACGTCACCGACGTTTTGCGCCAGCAGCACTCGACCCTGCAGTGACAGGCAAACGCCCGCTCCGCCGTTCCGGCGGGCGGGCGTTTGGTGTCCGCTATGGGTATCGCAAACGATCGATGAGCAGGCCGGCAGGCTGGCCTGCTGTCCTTCAGCCGCGCAATTCGCTCAGGCACCGGCGGATCAACTGCACCGCTTCCTCGAAATTGGCGGCCCCGCCGTATACGTAGTGATCCGGGCGAATCAGGGCGACCTGGCAGCCATGCTGCCGTAGCCAGGCAGCCAGCAGCCCGTCGTGTTCGCGGTACTGGTTTCGGGCCACGGGGTGCGCGCTCAGTTGCACCACGTGCAGCGGCAGTGGCACGCCGGCCAGTGCGTCGTCGAGCGTGGCCAGCAGCTCGTGCGTGGCGGTGAAACCGTCGGCGATCACCAGCCGCAGGCTTTGCCCGGTAAAGCGATCGAGCAGGTCCTCGCGACCGTCGTGGGCGGTCACCCTCGGTTGGGGGAATAGCTCGCCGGCTGGCGCGCGGCAATCGATGAAGCCCCGTTGCAGGCCCGGTATCAGAGACTGGCGAATGGTGCAGCCAACTGTCCCCTGCCGGGTGGTGAGCAGCACTCTGTCGCGTTCGGCAGCCCGCGCCGGGTCGCGCTCGCAGATGGTCTGGCCGAATTCCTTGGCCACTTCGGTAGTGCGCTTCACATGAGGGGCGCGCTCGACCTGGTAGCTGTCGAGCAGCCTGGGCGAGGCCGCTGCACGTTCCACCAGAGCCAGCTTCCAGATCAGGTTCATGGCATCGCGCAGCCCCTGGCACATGCCCTGGGCGAGGAAAGGGGGCGTCATGTGCGCGGCATCGCCGAGGAAGAAGATATTGCCAACCCGCCAGCGCTCCAGAATCAGCGCGTGGAAACGGTAGGTGGAGGCGCGCCAGATGTCGTAACCCTCGGCGGGCAGCCAGCGTGAAATCAGCTTCTGAATCGACTCGGGGCGAATGATGTCGGTGGGCGTTTCGTCGTCGTTGATCATGAACTCCCAGCGCCGGTGCCGCCCCGGGCCGACCACGAAAGTGCTCGGGCGACCGGTCTCGCAGTACTGCACGTTGGTTTCCGGCAGCGCGGTGCCGGCGCCTTCCTTGAGGATCACGTCGACGACCAGCCAGGGTTCGTCGAAGGCCAGGTCTTCCATGTGCAGTTGCAGGTTGGTGCGGATCGGACTGGTGCCACCGTCGCAGGCCAGCAGGTAGGTCGCGCTGGCCTCTTCGACGTTGCCCTTGGCGTCGCGGAAACGCACGCTGACCGCGCCGTCGTGATCGTCGACCTGGAGTACCTCGCGGCCCAGGCGCACCTCGACATTGTCCTGGGTATCCAGGTTGGCGCGCAGCGCACGTTCCAGCGGCGGTTGGGAGAACACGTAGTTGGGAGCCCAGCCGAGCAGGAATGGCGGTTTGGCCGCATCGATATGCTTGATCAACTGCCCTTCGGCGTTCAGGTAGTGCGAGGCGCGATAGGGCATCACGTATTCGGCGATCGAGTCGGCAAGGCCGATATTGTCGAAGGTGCGCATGGCTTCGTGATCCATCCCCATCGCGCGGGGGTTCTGATAGACGCTTTCGCTCTTGTCGAGCACCAGGGTGCGCAGGCCCCACTGGCTGGCGAGGTTGGCGGCGGTAACGCCCACCGGGCCCAGGCCGACGATGATCAGGTGGTAATCCATAATGCTCTCCATCTTGTTATTGTCATGGGGTCGAGCTGCTGCTTCAGGCCTGGGTATAGGCGGTTTTCACGCTGGTGAAGAATTCGATGGCGTGGCGTCCCTGTTCCCGCGCGCCGTGGCTGGAGGCTTTGGTTCCGCCGAATGGCACGTGGTAGTCGACGCCGGCAGTCGGTGTGTTGACCATCACCATGCCGCTCTGTACCTGACGCTTGTAATGAGTGGCATGCTTGAGCGATGTGGTGCAGATGCCTGCCGACAAGCCGAAGGGGGTGTCGTTGGCGATTTCCAGGGCGTGCTCGTAGTCGTCCACGGCGATCACGCAGGCCACCGGGCCGAAAATTTCTTCCTGGGCGATGCGCATGCTCGACTGGGCATCGATGAACAGCGCCGGGCTCATGTAGTAGCCCTCGGTATCACGCTTCAGCGCCTGCCCACCTTGAGCCAGCACCGCGCCCTCGCGCTGGCCGATGTCGACGTAATCGAGGTTCTGGCCGAACTGGGCCATATCGGCGACCGGGCCGATCTGGCTGTCCGCCTGCAAGGCATGGCCGACGCGCAGCCCGGCAAGGCGCTCGCTGAGCGCTTCGACGAAGCGCCCATGGAGGGTCTTTTCGACGATCAACCTTGAGGACGCGGTACAGCGTTGCCCGGTGGAAAAGTAAGCGCCCTGAACGGCGCATTCCACGGCCTGCCCGAGGTTGGCGTCGGCCAGTACCACCAGCGGGTTCTTGCCGCCCATTTCCAACTGCAGTTTGGCGAAGCGCTGCCCGGCGCTGCGCATCAGGCGCTGGCCGGTGGCGGTCGAGCCGGTGAAGCTGATCCCCCGTACCGAGGTGGATTCGGCCAGCGCTTCGCCGATCACGCTGCCGCGGCCCATCAGCAGGTTGAAGGTGCCAGGCGGCAAGCCGGCACGGCTGATGATCTCGGCCAGTGCCCAGGCGCTGCCCGGCACCAGGTCGGCCGGCTTGAACACCACGGCGTTGCCATACGCCAGGGCCGGGGCGATCTTCCAGGCCGGTATGGCGATGGGGAAGTTCCAGGGTGTGATGATGCCGATCACGCCGAGTGGCTGGCGCAAGACATCGACATCGATGCCGGGGCGCACCGATTCGATATGTTCACCGGACACCCGCACGGCTTCACCGGCGAAGAACCTGAAGATATGCCCGGCACGGACGACCTCGGCGATGCCTTCAGCCAGCACCTTGCCTTCCTCGCGGGCCAACAGGCGGCCGAGTTCCTCACGGCGCGCCAGTAGCTCATGGCCGATGAAGTCCAGTGCCTCGGCGCGGCGCTGCGAACCGCCGGCCGCCCATAGCGGCTGGGCGGCCTCGGCGGCTTCGATGGCATTGCGAGTGTCCCGAGCGTCGGCCTGGGCGTACAGGCCGACACGATCCGTGAGATCCGAGGGGCTGAGGTTTTCGCGTAGCGTCTGGCCTTCGCACCAGGCGCCGTTGATGAAATTCTTGTGCATGTGCTTCTACCCGAGATGGCGTGCGGCCCTGTGGGCCGCACTGGGTTGCTCACCAACTGACGCGTTGCTGCGCGATGCGCTGGCGGGTCGACTCGATCCATTGTTCACGGGGCTGGAAGCCGGGCCGACGGCGGCACATGGCTTCGGTGGTGGCGAGAATCTGCTCGCTGCTCTGCTCGAGATCCAGTGGTTCACGGCAGGGCTGGTTGGTATAGAAGGGCGCGTCCACGTACATCTCGATGGGGTTGCCTTCCGGGTCCTTGAAATACATCGACCACGCGTTGCCATGGTCGACCTGATCGAGCGGGCCGAGGCCGTTGGCCTTGGCAAAGGCATAGTAGGCCCTGAGGTCATCCAGGCTATCGAGCAGGAAGGACAACTGATTGATCGGGTTGAACGGCAGGTCGGTGGGCTTGCCGTCGAACAGCACCAGCTGGTGGTGAACTTCCGGGTTCTGGGTCATGAAGAACAGGCGGTGGCCGGTCGAGGCCGTTCCCTGGTCGCTGATGACGAAGCCCAGTTTGCTGCAGTAGAACTCGACCATGTTGTCCAGGTCGCTGCAGAAGGTGCCTGTGTGGGTGAAGTTGATGCGGGGCAGGGTGGCCATGTGCGGATTCCTTTTGTTGTGTTTGTAAGGATGACGGGCTCAGGCTTCGTCGACGACCGGATTGCTCAAGGTGCCGATCTGGCTGATCGTCACTTCGAATACGTCTCCGGGCTTGAGGAAGATTGGCGGGTTGCGCTTGAAGCCGATACCGCTGGGAGTCCCGGTGGCGAGGATGTCGCCGGGGTTCCAGTCGAGTGCCTGGGAGACGTAGGAAATCAGGTGTGGAATGTCGAATGCCAGTTCGGACAGCTGGCCCTGCTGCAACTGCTCGCCATTGAGGATGCCGCGAACCTGCAGCTCGCGATAGTCGGCGATCTCGTCGGCGGTCACCAGCCAGGGGCCCAGCGCACCGGTCGAGCGGAAGGTCTTGCCCATGCCGTACTGGTGGGTGTGGAACTGCCAGTCGCGTACGCTGGCATCGTTGAAGCAGGTGTAACCGGCAACGTGGTCCATGGCGTCTTGCGGCGCGATGTGCGAGCCGCCCTTGCCGATCACCACTGCCAGCTCGGCCTCGAAGTCGAATTCCTCGGACACCTTCGGCCGAATCAGCGGCGCGCCGTGGGCCAGCAGGGTTTCGGCGAAGCGCTGGAAGATCACCGGATGCTTGCCAACCTTGCGGCCGGCCTCTTCGGCATGGGCGACGTAGTTGATGCCGACGCAGATGACCTTGCCGGGGGCCGGGATGACCGGATCCAGGGTGAGGTCGGCGAGTGCGTGTTCACCGTTCGAACCGGCCGCCAGTTCGCGTGCCTGGGCCAGCTTCGCCGGTGCGGCGAGCAGACTGGCCAGGTCGGGGATGTCGGCGAAGTGGCTGCCCAGGTCGACGACCCGCTCGCCAACGACGGCGCCATACCCGGCTCGACCGTTGAGGTGGAAGGAAACGAGTTTCATGGTGAGACCTCTCTGTTGTTTTGTGCATAAAACATAAGTTCTTGCACAATAAATCGCAAGATGCATAATGAAAACACGCCAATAAAAATTTCTCAGGCGTCAGGAGAGCGAGCATGGGATTGGTGAACGTCCGCAAGTTCAAACTGGATATCGAAGATGTCCTGCATGAGGGGGGGCCGCTGGCCGCCCAGCCGCTGAGGGTCGCGACGGCGGCCGCAGTGATCGAGAACCCTTACGCCGGGCGTTATGAAGAGGACCTGCTGCCCTTCATGCAGGCGTTGCGGGCGCTGGGTACGCAGCTCTCGCAGCGGTTGGTGGAGGCGCTGGGAGGGGCGGACAGGGTGCAAGCCTATGGCAAGGCGGCCATCGTCGGAGAAGATGGCGAGCTGGAACACGCTGCGGTTTGGCATGAAGCTGGCGGCTGGGCCATGCGCGCGCTGCTCGGCGAACCCAGGGCCATCGTCCCGGCCGCCAAGACCATCGGTGGGCCGGGCTGCCGCCTGATGGTGCCGCTGGGGCACATTCATGCCGCTTATGTACGTAGCCATTTCGGCGTGGCCGAGATGACGCTATGGGACGGGCCACGGCGCAACGAGATCGC
The DNA here is from genome assembly GCF_900100535.1 of Phytopseudomonas flavescens. Lineage (GTDB taxonomy): Bacteria > Pseudomonadota > Gammaproteobacteria > Pseudomonadales > Pseudomonadaceae > Aquipseudomonas > Aquipseudomonas flavescens. Next base: position 11,670 of record NZ_FNDG01000001.1, on the reverse strand, counting down.
CTTCGGTCTGGCCATGGCCAGCGGTGGACGTATCCATGCACGCCTGGGCGGGCTCGCCGCCGCGGACGTCAAGGGTGAGGACGGTCTGCGCTGATTCAGCGCTTTTTCCGCCCGTGCCAGGGTGCGGGCGGCCGGCAAATAACAAGAACAAGAGTTGGAGAAACAGCATGACTACGAAGATGATGCGTGCCGCACGTATGTACGAGGGCGGCAAACCGATGGAGATCGAACAGGTTCCGATGCCCTCCATCCGTCCTACCGAGGTACTGGTGCGGGTCAAGGCCTGCGGCATCGTGCCCAATCTGCACAACATCCTCACCAACTGGACCACCTGGTTCCCGCACCTGCCGCTGCCCAAACTGCCGGCGATCTTCGGTCTCGACCCGGCAGGTGTCGTCGAGCAGGTCGGCGACCAGGTCTATGACTTCAAGCCCGGTGACCGCGTCTACGTCAACCCGGCACGTTACTGCGGTTCCTGCCGCGCCTGCCGGTCGGGCAACTCTACCGGCTGCACCGCCTATACCTTCAACGGCTATTTCGGGTTCACCACCCGCAGCCCGCGCATGTTCGAGGATTACCCTTACGGCGGGCTCTGCGAGTTCATGCCGGCTCCTCAATACAGCCTGGTCAGACTGCCCGACAACCTGAGCTTCGAGACGGCGGCGCGCCTGGGTTACCTGGGTACGGCCTACCGTGCGTTGCGCCAGGCCAACGTGGGACCGAGCAGCACCGTGCTGATCAACGGCATCAGTGGCACCCTGGGCCTGGGGGCGGTCGCCCTGGCTTTGGCCATAGGTGTACGGCGCATCCTCGGCACCGCACGCAACGAGGCGCTGTTCCAGCGGGTCAAGGATCTGGCGGCACCGGGCCGTATCCAGATCCACACCCTGGGCAAGGGCTCCACCGCCGACTGGGTAAGGCAGGTGACCCAGGGCGAGGGAGCCGATGTGGTGATCGACGCACTGGGTCCCGGGGCGCCCGCCGAGAGCCTGGTCGATGCCTTGAATGGCCTGCATCGCGGTGGTCACCTGGTCAATATCGGAGCGGTAGCCGGGCCGGTGCCGCTGGATCTGCACTGGATGATGGACAATGGCATCCAGGTCAGCGGTTCGGTCTGGTTCACTGCCGGGCAGGGCCAGGAAATGGTCGACATGGTCGAGTCGGGCGTGCTCGATCTGTCGTTCTTCGAGCACAGCGTGTTCGCCCTCGATGAAATCAACCAGGCCATCAGTGGCATCGAGAATCGCAACGGTGGCTTTGGCAACTACGTCATCTGTCCTTGAACCGCGAGCCGGGCGGGCCTGGCCGGCTCGCCCGGCTGCTCGGGGGAACTTGCAAAACCGCGGCGAGGCCGTTAGCACGAGGCCGCTGCTGGTCACGGCAAAAACACCCCGGGCGCCGCGGCGAAATGCAGGGCAGCGATGACAGTGCGCGGCTGCATGGATGCAGGTGGAGCGACGCGGGAAGCCAAAGCCGAGGTGTTTTTTAGCGGTGCCCATGGGGCGCACGCTGGAGGGGTCTATACATGCAGCTCAGAAGAATCGTTACCGGGCACGACGAGCAGGGTCGTTCGGTGTTCGTTGAAGATGGCCAGGCACCCCGTGCCAACAGTTTTCAGGACATTCCGGGATACTCCATTTCCCAGGTCTGGGCTACCCGGCCCGAATGCGCCATGAGCGAGGATCTCACCCGCGAGGGTGGCTCGATGATCCCCGGCCCAGGGGGAACCTCGCTGCTGGTCGTTCATCTCCCCCCTGATGCTGTCATGGCGGCGCCTCTGGATGCACAGCGGGCTGCGGCCGAGATGAGCCGCGCCATGCCCGGGTTGATCGACATCTTCGAGCCTGACGACCCGGCCATGCACCGTTCCGCAACCCTGGACTATGGCCTACTGCTCGAGGGTGAATTGTGGCTCGAACTGGATGACGGTGAGCAGCGTCTGCTGCGGCCAGGGGATGTAGTGATCCAGCAGGGCACCCGCCACGCTTGGCGCAACCGCTCGCAGACGGTCGCCAAAGCAGTATTTTTCATGGTGGGCGCGGTTCCTTCCGCTCGCTGACTCAACCCCTTCGATGGCACACCGACCCATCCGCCTGCGGATGTCGGTTCGCTGTGCCCGTGAGACTTGTTATGAGCGACGCGGTAATCGTGGCAGCAGCGCGTACCCCCATCGGCCGTTTTCAGGGAATTCTGGCCAACGAATCGGCGGTGGAGCTTGGGGCACTGGTCATCCGCGCCGTGCTCGAACGCAGCGGGCTGGCCGCCGATCAGGTCAATGAAGTGATCATGGGCCAGGTGCTGACTGCCGGTGCCGGGCAGAACCCGGCGCGGCAGAGCGCGATTCGCGGTGGGCTCCCCTACACGGTGCCGGCGATGACCCTCAACAAGGTCTGCGGTTCTGGCCTGAAAGCGGTACAGCTGGCGGCACAGGCGATCCGTTGTGGCGATGCCGAGGTGGTGATTGCCGGCGGGCAGGAAAGCATGAGCAATGCGCCCTATCTGTTGCATGGCGCACGGGCCGGTCTGCGCTCGGGCCATGCACGGTTGTTGGACAGCATGCTCCACGACGGTCTGTGGGATGCCTTCAACGACTATCACATGGGCATTACCGCCGAAAACCTGGCCGAGCAGTACGGCATCACCCGCGAGCAGCAGGACGCCTACGCGCTGGAGTCCCAGCAGCGGGCTGTCCGTGCGCAGAACGATGGGCGCTTGCGCGAGGAGATCATCCCGGTCAGCGTGAAGGGCAAGCGCGGTGCCCGGCTGCTGGTCGACAGCGACGAGCAACCGATGTCGAACGCCTCGCTGGAAAGCCTGGCCCGCCTGCGTGCGACCTTCCTGGACACCGGCAGCGTGACCGCTGGAAATGCATCACCGCTGAACGATGGCGCCGCAGCGGTGATGCTGATGAGCGAGGAAAAGGCCCGAGCCCTGGGGCTGCCGGTCATGGCGCGCGTCGTCGCGTGCGCCAGTGCCGGTGTCGACCCGACGGTGATGGGTATCGGCCCGGTGTTCGCCACCGACCTGTGCCTGCACAAGGCAGGTTGGAGCCTGGAGCAACTCGATCTGATCGAAGCCAACGAAGCCTTCGCCGTGCAGGCCCTGGCCTTGCAGCGTGAGTTGGGGTGGGATCTGCAACGCGTCAACGTCAACGGGGGCGCGATCGCCCTGGGTCATCCACTGGGCGCATCCGGCTGCCGGCTGCTGGTCACCTTGGTGCACGAGATGCAGCGGCGTGACCTGCGCCGTGGGCTCGCTACCCTGTGTATCGGTGGCGGCCAGGGCGTGGCATTGGCCATACAACGGGATCAGGTGCAACGACCATGACTACTCTTCATCTGCTTGGGCTGTGCGGCAGTCTGCGCCGCGCCTCCAGCCACGAAATCATCCTGCGTACGGCAGCCGAGGAACTGCTCCCGGCCGGTGTGCGGTTGCACCTGCAGCCGCTGCACGACATCCCGCTGTACAACGAAGACCACGATGGCGACGCCACGCCCGATGCCGTCCGGGCGCTGCGCGAGGCGGCGCGGCGGGCTGATGGCGTGCTGCTTGGCTCGCCGGAATACAACCATGGCATGTCGGGGGTGATTAAGAACACCCTGGACTGGCTGTCCCGCCCCCACGGTCGCTCGCCTCTCAAGGAAAAGCCGGTGCTCGCCTTCACCGCCTCGCCGGCGTTCACCGGTGGCGTACGTGCCCAGCAGCAACTCAACGAATCTTTCTGGGCGCTGCAGGCGCTGCTGGTGCCTTATCCGCAGATCGTCATCGGTAGCGTAGGTGCGAAGCTTGGCGAGGGCCGCTTGCAGGACGAAGCAGCCAGGCAGTTTCTCAAGCAGGGCATCGAAGCGATGGTGGCGCTGATCCGCCGTGGCTGATCAGCACCGCAGCGTCAATTCCCCGCTCGGGTAACGCACCGCCAGTTCGTGGCCGCTGCCGCTGATATCGAAGGGTTCGCACAGCGCGCCGGTGGACACGATGTCGCCGGCGCGCAGCGTCTCGCCCCGTTCAGCGGCGTGGGCGTAGAGGGCCGCCAGTGAGTTCAGCGGATCGGTGGCGGCATCGCCGTGCAGCGTGCGCGCTTCGGGCTCGCCATCCAGGTGCACCAGGGTCGTTTGCGCGAGTTCGCGCAGCACCTGCAGGTCGAGGCCTGTGCAGGCGGGCGGGCCGATGATCAGTGCTTCGAAGCCGACGTTGTCCGCCGTGAAGCTCGGCCAGCCGACACGCTTGCGGTCGATGAAGCGTGAGCGCACCACCTCGAAGGTCAGGCAGGTGTGGCGGATGTCATCGGGCTGTACGCCACGGCCCGGCAGCGGTTCGATATCCCGGGCGAGCACCAAGGCGATCTCGCATTCGATGGTCAGTGGCCCGTTCATGGGGAGATGCAGCCGTGCACCGCTGGGGTGGCAGCGAGCCGCTTCCAGCTGGCCTATCAGCGGCCGCGACAGTTGCGCAGCGCGCATGGCCGCTGGGCTGCCGACGCCCAGCTTCCAGCCGGCTCGGCTACCGCCGGCTGCCTTGAACAGGCAGTCCTGCACGGCGTAACCCTGTTGCAGGGTATGCGGGCGCAGCGCGACGGGCAGGCTGTCGAGCAGCGTTGCGGCGCGCCAGGTTGTCAGCAGCAGCGCGGCGGTAGCCGCAGGGTCGAACGCATCGTCTTGCAGGGTGGTTCCTGGTGGATGATCGGATCAGTGGGGATGGACTGGTGCTGGCAGGCTGGCTGGCGGCGCGGCGCGAAACTCCACGCCCAGCAGCCGCTCGTAGACCTTGATCATGGCGCCCTTGTCGTCGCTGCCATGGCCTTGCAGCAAGGCCGTCTGGTAGATCGCCGTGGCGGCCGAGAGCAGCGGCAGGGGAATGCCCAGATCGGCGCTCAGGCGTGCTGCACTGGTAAGGTCCTTGTAGGCGTGATCGAGCGGGTAGGCGCTGTCGAAGCGGCCAGCGAGTATGTGCGGCAGAAAATAGCTGGACGCATGGCTGCGCCCGGTGCCGTTGTTGATCACGGCGCTGACCTTCTCCGCATCCAGGCCGAGCTTGACCGCCATCGGCAGAATTTCCGCCAGCGCTGCGCAATTGATGTCGTAGAGCAGCTGGTTGATCAGCTTGGTCAGTTGGCCGCTACCCGCTGCGCCCATGTGCAGTATGGTCGTGGCCATGCTCTGCAGGTACGGCTGCACATCCGCGAACACTGCTGCATTGCCGCCACACATGATCGTCAGGGTGCCGTCGGCGGCCCGTGACGGCATGCCGGACACCGGTGCATCCATGAAGTGGATGCCACGCGTCGCCAGTTCGCTTTCGATCTCCAGGGTCTGCTGATAGTCGACGGTGCTGGTGTCGATGACGATGCTTCCCGGGCGCATCCACTGCGCGAGGCCGTCTGCGGCGAACAGCAGTTCTCTGATCACCGCGGCATTGGGTAGCGACAAAAACACCTTGTCGCAGCCTGCCAGGCGCCGCCGATCCTCGGTGGCTTCGGCACCCAGGCCGGTGAACTCGGGGTAGGCGCGGCCACTGGCGGAGTTGACCAGCAGGCCGGGGTGATCGTGGAGCAGGTTGATGGCCATCGGCCGACCCATCTGTCCGAGACCGATAAAGGCGATAGGCATGGCGGGGACTCCTGACCGATGGGGTGGCGGCATGCTAGGCGCGTCGGGTCATCATGAGAAATATATTGTTATGATGCTTTGCATCACAAATTGTTATGGGTCGTGCCGTGAACCTGAGAGCATTGAAGTGCTGTGTGGAAATCGCCCGGCTGGGCAGCTTCACCCGAGCGGCCGAGGCGATGCACATCGCCCAGCCAGCGCTGAGCATGGCCGTGACCCGCCTCGAAGAGGAGCTGGGCGTGGTGCTGTTCAACCGCGCGGCCCGGCAGATCAGCGTTACCGCCGAAGGCCAGGTGTTTCTGGAGCGTGTCGCCAAGGCGCTGCTGGAACTGGATATGGCGCATCAGGAGCTGGGTGACATGGCCGATCTGCAGCGCGGCGAGATACGCCTCGGCGTGCCACCGATGTTCGGCATCCATTACATGCCGGAGCTGCTCAGCGCCTTTCGTCAGGCGTATCCGGGCATCGTCATGAGCGTATTCGAAGGCAGTGCCGACGAGATCGGCCGGCTGCTCGAGGCGCGGCAGATCGACCTCGCCCTGCTCGAATCACGGCGGGTGGGCAGCGCCTGGGAATCGGTGCTGCTCGGCACTGACGAAATGGTGCTGTGCATGAACCAGCAGCATCCCCTGGCCGGTGAGGCCCGACTGGAGGCGGCGCGTCTGCAGGACGCGGATATGGTGGTGTTCGACCAGAGCTTTCTGCAGCGCCACCTGCTCGATGCCTTTTGCGCTGAGGGCGGGGTGACCTACCGCATCGCCCTGCAAAGCAACTTCGTGTCGCTGGTCACCAGGGCGACCTTCGATGGATTGGGCATCTCTACCCTGTTGCGCTCGGTGCAGCAGGGCGAACCCGGTATCGTCGGTGTGCCCTTCGAGCCAGCGCTGAACCTGAGCTTCAGGTTGTGCTGGCGGGCCAACGAATACCTGTCGCTGGCCAACCGACGCTTCGTCGAATGCGCCCAGCATGCAGGCTTTTCCGGGCGTGCGGCAGGCTGAGCGGATTGCCGACAGGTCGCGCCGTTGCAGCTGCCGGGGAAACCCAACCCTATCCACCCGATGATCACCGCTGACGAAGCGGACTGAGGGTATCGGCCGGCTGCGTTTTCCTAGCAATGTTCGGCATGCGCTCGCCAGCCGGTGAAGGCCGCTGGCATCGTTCCTGGCCCAGATGACCAGCCACGGCGGGTCCTGAAGGCAGGCGGTCACGCCGGTCGCGGGCAGATTTCGGCGAAATACAGCTCGAGCAACTTACGCGCCGGCTTCTTGATGTCCTCGTCCAGGTCGAACGAGGAAAACCAGCGGCAGTCGGCAATCTCGTTCTGCGGCCTGGCATTCAACGAATCCGGCACGGTCACGCGGAAAACGTGGTGGGGGCGGCTGTCGAATTCATGCAGGGCAAGGAACTCGATGGCTCCGCTGTCCAGTCCGGTTTCTTCGAAAAGCTCGCGCAGCGCCGCTTGCGCCGGACCTTCGTTCGCCTCGATCTTGCCACCGGGCAGTGTCCACTTCGCCTCGGCCTTGCGCACCAGCAGGACTTTGCCCTGCTGGTGGCAGATAACGGTGGCGCGGTGCTTGGCGGATTTGATCATGCGGGTTCCAGACGTCGTTGCAGTTGCACATACAGGGTGCCGAAACGACGAAAAGTTCGGACTTTATTACCCCGCGCAGCCGTCGATTCGCCACGGCGATAACCCCGTGGCAGACGCATGCCAGCACAGTTTCGGACATTCGTGCCGAGTGCATCGCGCCGCTCGTCCGGTCGCTGCTGATTGAGGCGCTGCAGCCGACCAAACGACGGCTCGGCAAGGGGCCGCGCCTGCAAGTGGCGCGCCCCTGGCAAGGCGATGCAGCCAGGGCAAATGGTGCTTTTGCGCCTGTCGCCTGGCTGCTGGAGAGGACGTGGGAGAGGCGGCCGCTACCGAGGCCTGTGTGGTGTGTGCAGCATCGTCAACAGGATCCCCCCGACACACGGCCTGGGTGGCGTCTGGTGTCGGTTGGATACAGCCTTTTTCAACGCTCCATGGCTTGATTCAAACAGTGAAGCTGAAAAATGGGGGACGGCGTTTCGCAAGGTTGGTTGTCGGGAACAGGCTTGACTTCTAGAGTTTCGAGAATCTCCAGGGCACTCTTGTTTTCATAACAGGGCGTCCCGGTGATGACGAGCGAGTCCTTGGCCAACGGGTGGCTGAGCTCGATGGTCATCAGATAGGGAACTTCAGTCGGTGGTTGTTCAACGATCGGATTGATGAAGTTGTACAGGGCGTTGATTGCGTCCAAACATAGTGTCTTGATCATGTTGTTTATTCTTCGGTTACGGCCACGGTAAGGAGTTGATTGAGGTCCAGTGACCTGAATTCAGAAAGAGATCGGTAACGTGATAGCGAGGTAGACGGTAAACCGTGTTGATAACCTCGTTGATGCACTTGTCGCCGTTCTGGAACGAACGGAAGTTAGGCAGGCTGCCTAACCATGGGGGTATTGCCTCTTACCCAGGACAGCCGCCTGGCCTGGCTTGCGCGGTTCGTTCCAGCCCTGCTTCCAATGCTTTTGCACGATCGTTGACGAAGAGTCGAGGATTGCTTTCGGGCATTTTACATCTCCTGATGAAGGGGGCATGCGAGGCTTGGCCTCGGCAATACTAAGCAACTTTTATCGAATTGGTTCTAGCAAAATTTTTTATAAAAGACGGACGGTATAGGTGTAACGGAATATTATCGCCAGCCCTGTTCAATGGCGTCGATTGCATGCACTCGACGCGTGCCCGGAAGCACGCTTAGAGCAGGGGTGGCGCAGTCGATCCGTCGTCAGGGGTTATTGAATAGACAAAAAAGCAGCGCCAACTTATCTGCATTTCGTGCAGTTAGTTACCGGCAATGATAAGTGTTGATGTATATGTAGGCATTGTTGGCGGCAATAAGTTGGCGTTTGCGCGAGTTGAGCGGTGTTATAACAGCCAAGGCAATGAATGCGCGTCATGCAAGTTGGCGACCGAACAATTAACCGCCTACCCTCGGCGCCTATCTCGCCTCCACCAGTTGGGCCAGACGGGTGGCCAGGTCACGTCGTCGGAAGGGTTTGGCCAGTACCTCGAAATGGCTGATCTGTTGCGGCGTCAGGTCGGCGTATCCCGTGATGATCAACACCGGGAGGCCGGGGAGTCGCTGCCGCAGCTCCTGAGCCAGCTGTGCGCCGGTCTTGTTCGCCATGATGTGATCGGTCACCAGTATGTCGGGCTCGAGTCCGGCGTCGATCAGCTCCAGGGCTGCTGCCGCGCAGTGGGTGTCGCTCACCTCGTAGCCGAGCTCCTGCAAGTGCAGGCGGGTGGTGTCGCGCACCAGGTCTTCATCGTCGACCAGCAGGACGTGGGTGGGCCGTATGGCGAGCGGCACGTCCTGTTCGCGCGGGCTGCCGTCGCGCCTGGCCGGGGCGTCGGTGATCGGCAGCCACAGGCTCACCCGCGTGCCTTGCCCTTCTTGCGAGGCGATCTCGAAGCCGCCGCCCGATTGCACCAGCAGCCCCTGAACCATGGGCAGGCCGAGGCCGGTGCCCTTGCCGACGTCCTTGGTGGAATAGAAGGGTTCCATGCAGCGGCGTAGCGTTTCCTCGTCCATTCCGCTGCCGTTGTCCGTGACCATCAGGCATGCGTACTGACCGCCGCCCAGGCCTTGCACGGTGCCGTCCTCGAGTTCATCCAGTTTGGCGACGATTTCCAGGCGGCCGCCATCGACCATGGCGTCGCGGGCATTGACTGCCAGGTTGAGGAGGGCGAGTTCCAGTTGATGGGCGTCCATGAAAACGGTCGGCAGGTCATCCGCGATGGCGGTGGTCACCTCGACCATGGGGCCGACCGAACCCTGAATCAGATCGCGCATGTCGCCGATCAGCGTGGCAAGCGACACCGCCTGGGGCTTGAGCGTCTGCCGCCGGGCGAAGGTAAGCAGCCGTTCGACCAGGCTGCGTGCCCGGTCCGCCGCCTGCAGGGCGCCGTCCAGCAGCTTGCTGCAGCGGTCGTCTGGTAGCCGCCGGCGGGTGAGTTCTATCGACGCCATGATGGGCGTCAGCAGGTTGTTGAAATCATGGGCGAAGCCGCCTGTGAGCTGACCGACGAGATCCATCTTGTGCGTCTCGTGAAGCTGCGCCACCGCCGTCTCGCGTTGCGTGAGCATGTCGGCCACGCGGTCTTCCAGGCCCTCGTTCAGCGCGCGAAGTTCGGCCTCGACCCGCACCCGTTCGCTGATGTCCACGCAGACGCAGATCGTCCCGGTGATGGTGCGCTGCTCATCGAGAAGGGGCGTCACGTGATTCTGGGTCCAGACCAGAGTGCCGTCCGGTCGACGGTGAGCACTGGTGCTCTCGAATTGCTGCCCGTGGCGCAGGCTGCGCTCGCGGGCGCGGGCTTCATCTGACGGGCCGAGGTCATGCAAGCCGCGACCGAGCAGGTCGGCACGGCTACGCCCGACGATCTCGCAGTAGCGGTCATTGACCCGCGTCAGCGTCCAGTCGTCATCGCACACGGCGATACCGGCGCTGGCCTGGTCGAACATCGCTGACAACTGCGCGGAGCTGGTTCGCAAGGCGGCTTCGGCCTGGGCCCGCGCGACCCAGGCCCAGGCCAGCTTGGCGGTTTCTTCGGCCAGTTGCACTTCGTGCTCCGAGTACGCGTGCGCGTATTCGTGCTCGATCACCAGTACCGACTCGAGCCTTTGCTGGAGAACCACTGGCACATGCAGCCCCGTGCGTTGGCCCTGGGCGCCCTGGCGCACCAGCGGCTGGCCGCCGAGCAGAAGGTCGCTTTCCGATGAGTTGTAGCGCAGGCCGTGGATACCGTCGCGTGGCTGCGCAGGCGCGTCCTGGTGCAGGGCGAAGGTCGCGTCGCCAGCGTGCGGCCGGGCGAAGTACACCTGCGACGCGTGCAGCTCTTCACGCAGTTTCGGCAGAACCAGGGCATGCACCTCGTCCGGTTCGCGCAGCGCTGGCAGCAGCCGATCCAGCTCGAGCAGGAATGTCTGGCGACGCTCGAACTGGACCCGCTGGGTGGTTTCGCTGACCACGCAGAGCACGCCACTCACCGACCCATCAGCGTCGCGCACCGCCGAGTAGGAGACATCGAAATAGACGGCCTCGCTACGCCCGTGGCGTTCGATGCGGAAGGGCCGGTCCTTCGCCGAGAAGGTCTCGCCGGTTTCGCGCACGCCACGCAGCAGCGGTTCGAGATCGTCCCACAGCTCCGTCCAGCTTTCCACGGCCGGGCGGCCGAGGGCGCGCGGGTGCTTGTTGCCGATGGTCGGCGCATAGGCATCGTTGTACAGGGCGATGTAGTGCGGGCCCCAGAACAGCACGATCTGCGCCTTCACCGGCAGCACGGTGGCCATCAGGGTCTTGAGGCTGGGTGGCCAGTCGGCGGGCGTACCCAGTGGCGAGTCCGCCCCCATGCCGCTCAGCAATTCGCCGACTCGGCCGCCGCTGGCCAGGAAGTCGAGGGGCTGGGCGGTACTGTTTCCGGGAGCGATGCGGGTCAACTGGTCCATATCATCAAGGCGAGTGCTGCACGTGAGGGACGCGTGGCGTGTGGTTCTGTAAGAGCGGTGAGCGGGTATTTCCGTTCCACCGATTTATGAGCCGGGCGACGGCCTGCAGGCGTACTGCCGGCATGGCCGCCGTGCCGGACCGCGGTATCGGCTCGCCCGGGCCCAGGCGGGGCGTTCAGCGCTAGCTGTGTAAACCCAGTACGTTGTTCAGTGGAAGTGGCGCGCGACTGATGGGTGGTAGGTAGCCTAGGCTGGCGTGAGGTCGGTGCCAGTTGTAATGATGAAGCCAAGGTAGCAGGTGGGCGGCCCGTTGCTCTGAAGTGTCATAGCTGCAGGCATACGCCCACTCGCGCAAGCTGGTCTGGATGAATCGCTCGGCCTTGCCGTTGGTGCGCGGTGTGTAGGGTTTGGTCCACAGATGACGCAAGCCAAGCCTGCGCACCAAACGCCGGAAGCGCTTGGATCGGTAGCAGACGCCATTGTCGGTCATGATGCGAGTAATCCGTATGCCCAGGCCGCGGTAGTAGCGCAGCG
>NZ_FNDG01000015.1 GCF_900100535.1 Phytopseudomonas flavescens | reverse complement strand
CTTCAGCCGGACTCCTTGGCAAAGTACGCGGCGGCCTTTTTTAGGATGTCTCGCTCTTCGGTCACTCGCTTGAGTTCAGCACGCAGACGACGCAGTTCGGCCTGCTGATCGTTCTCTTGCTGCCGCTTTTCCTGGGGCTTGCTGTAGCGCTTGATCCAGGCATACAGGCTGTGCACCGACATACCTAACCGCGCTGCCACTTCGGCTACAGGAAGGCCACGCTCGGTCACTTGCTTGACCGCTTCGATTTTGAATTCTTCGGGGTAACGCTGGTTGCTCATGGCACCTCCTAGTGGGCCTCATTATGAGGCTTGGAGGTGTCTACGAAACTAGGGGCGATTCATGTTGCCGCTGGAAATACTCGATGAGAACGACCCTTCTTGAACAAATCAGACAGCGCCACAAGCAACGGGAGCTGAAGGGCCCTCTCTGTCACCGGCCTATGACATCCTCTTCACGAGGACATACATGGGAGACGAGCATGATTTCGGCTTATCGATGGCAGGCACCAGACCCTGGTACGACGTAACCATGGAGCACTTCATGGCCTGGGCAGAATTGCCGAAATCACCGATCAACTACAGCCTCAGGCAGTCAATCAATGCAGCCCGTTCGCTGTGGCCACAGGCGCTCGCGGCGAGCCCGATGGCTGAGCCGCACAAGCAGGCCCTGCAAACCCACTGGCGTGCTCTGCAAGCCGACTTCAGGATCGAAGCCTGACGCCTCCCCAACGTCCGGCTGCTGGTTGCTGTGCCCGCTTCGCGGCAGCCTCGACGCGCCGAATGTGGTGAGGTCGACAAAAGGCATCAAAGCCTGATTCGTTGGCAGATTCCGCCCTGAAGAATTCGTCCGCGCAACAGCGGCAAACGGACAAAAATTTAAGCAAAACAAGCTATAAGCCGGTTTACAAGGGTTTGCCAATGGCTATAATGGCGGCCCCTAAATGCCGGTATAGCTCAGCTGGTAGAGCAACTGACTTGTAATCAGTAGGTCCCGGGTTCGACTCCTGGTGCCGGCACCATACAAAACAAGGCCTGCAGCGATGCGGGCCTTCGTTTGAAGGCCTTCCACGTAACAAGCCACGTAACAAGGCGAGTGCGTGGACCACTTCAGCAAGCGCTACCCCCCTAGCCATGCTCTGAATTTATGTTCAGGGCTGGGAAAAAGGTAATTTCGGTAATTTTTCCATACCGATGACGCAAAGCCCTTTCCTATCAATGGTTTAGAAAGCTTTCTTGAAGGTAATAATAGGGTAACCATCAGGTGATTTCGTTACCTCTCTGGATGGTGATTTTTTGTGAAAAGAAAACTCAATAAAATCAGCAAGTTAGAGAAAAATTACCTTTCTGATTACCTCGAATTACCTCAGTAGGTAACCGCTCAACCCCAGTAACCATGCGGGCTGCAGCAATGTTTCACAGGGCGATTACCGAAATTACCCTTTCCCGAAACCGCCTCTGAAATCCCACCGGCTATCAAGCCCCCTGACAGGCCGTTAAAAGCAGGCTTCCGTGCAGGGATACGCAGGCATTCCTCACTTCCAAACGCCTCAGCCAGCCCCCAATCAGGGCCGCGTAGAGGCCTCCGCAGGGCTGCAGAAAAAGCGACCCATTTAGCGGCCAGGTGTGGTGGGGGGACGACTGCGCGCGCCAGTTCAGGAAAAGCACAAAGCTGCCCGTCGTGGGTGCTTGGGAGGTTCTGAGATAAGTGAGGCCGTGAAGCGGTGATTCATCGCGACGCGTTATAAGGAGAACGGGAGGGCGCTAGAGAAGTCGCGGGCAAGGCAAGGCAAGATGCCAATCATGATTAAAGCGTTGGATGTAGATCAGGATCACTCTAGGTGATCGTCTCGTAGTGGATACAGCAAAAGTGGCGCCTGTTACCTGATTCGACGTAGAGCCTGACGCGCAGAGTGGAAAGTTTTAGCGCCGTCGACGAACGCCGTAAAATCGGCATCAGTGACCGGGGGAGATCCATGAAAGAATATTTGAGAAAAGTACCTAGCAATATCTGAGAATTTCAACTTTTTCCTTACACTAGCACGCGCGGCCTTGATAAGAATTCGTCTATTATTTCTATCTATAGCTTTATATCTCAGCATCACCTGAGTGACCGCTTCCTCTATGATTACTTGGCGATCCGCCTGCGTAAAATGATGGATAAAATAGGCCGCTAGCTCACGATAAAACCATTCTCCCGCAACCCGAAGCTGCATGGTGGGAGGCAACACTTGCAGCCCGCTAGCGAGATCGCCCGACACCGCCATGATCTTGTAAAAGCCGCTCATTGTGTCGCGAAAAGCCCCTGCTGACATTTCATTGTCAGGGGCAATCAAAAAATTGAATGGGCTTGCAGTATTACATTGCAGCCTCTCGGCCAATGCAAATCCGTGACACGCAGCCACCACGACTCCTGTATTGTTGCGAGTTGCTTCATTCACTTCTGCAATTAGATCTTGAAGGTCAGCCCACGCAATATACTCAGATGAGGCTGCTATATATAACCCTCTAGCAGCGTCGCCGTGGCCCTCAAAATGCAAAACTGGCTTAGAGACACCAGCTTTACATTCTTGTAGGACCTGCATAATCCGAGCATATAAAACAGACCGACTCGAAATCTCATACCGAGTGCAATATCCCTGGCGGTCAATAGCAAACGCATGGTCTTGGACATTTGAATAAAGATGCTTTCCCGTCTGAAGTTCCCCTGGAGAAAGCGCATCAAAAATAATTAGGCAGTTATGCTTGCAGATCGATGTGAATTGAAGACCGTCCATAGCAAAACTTCCTCACTTTATAAAACCGAAACGCAAGGGTATCAGACCTTGAAATCTCCTCATGTCATGGGATTGATTGAAAATTCTGCAAACCGCACCACCTCCTCCCCCAGCCACTCATTCACCTGCAGCAGCCTGGCTTGGATCGGTTCCAGCTCGTTCATCGCCCACACCTCGGCGGCATCCCTGATCGAGCCGAAGCCGCCGGCGTTCTGCGGCACGATTCCCATTAGCTGCGGCGGAATGCGCAGCGCCGCCAGCAGGTCGTCGCGGCTGATGTTCTTGATGGCGGCGAAGTCATCCTTCGCCGACACCTCGCTGATCGGAATAAGCTGGATGCCCTCCTTCTTCCCACCAGGTGCGTACATGAACAGGTTGCGGAAGTTGCCCGGCCCTTTGCTGTCCTTCATGGCCTGGCGCAGATCGGTGACGAACGACTCGTCCTGCACCGCGTCCGTCATGTACAGGATGAAGCCCGCGTGCGACCCGTTCTGGTAGTACTTGCGCCGGAACAGCGTGGCCGATTCATTCAGTAGCGCACTCTGCAGCGCCGCCAGCCACTCGGGCAGGCCGTAGATTTCCTGATTGATGTCGGCCTCGCGCACATGGCACACCGTGCCACGCCGAAACTCGTGCTCATCCTTCCAGCCGCGCACCTGGTAATACTGGTCCAGGTCGGTACCGCGCCGCATGTACTTCGCCAGCACCGGCCGGAGCCCCAGCGTGCTGCGCAGCATGTTGTCTTGCTTCTCCAGGTAGGCATTGCCGAAGGTGCCCCAGTCCGTGGCGAACTGCTCGAACGCCTGCCGGCTCAGCAGCCGGTGCGGCTTGAAGGTGCGCACCAGCATGTTGCGGCGGAAATTCAGTCCGGACTGCAGGTAGACGCTCGCCCTGGTCGACCGGGCCAGGCCGTCCAGCGACATAGGCGGCTCGTACCACCGCCCATTGGCCCAACACTCCAGGTAATCCAGGATCTCCCGGCCATCGAGCACCGGCACCGGGTCGCCGAACGTAAACGCCTCAGCGCGCGCGCCCTGGCCACTCAATTGCTGGGCCTGCGCCCTTAGGTTATCGCTCATCAGCTGAACTCCATGATGGCCGTATTGCTGGTGGTCTGCCCTTCCAGCGGCTCATTGATCAACGCGTGGAACAGCGCCCACGCCAGGTCGGCATGCCCGGTCGCATCACTGCGCCCGGCCGTGTAGGTGAATTGGCGCCCGCTGGGCGTCATGGTTTTGCGGATGGCCATCAGCGCCTGAGCGACGTCCGTCCAGCCGGCGTCGAACTCGAAGCGCCCCTTGCGGATAACGTCCCAGGCCTTCATCACCAGGCGGGTTTTCACCTCCGGGCTGTAGCTGAACGTGCGCAGGCCGGGGAAGAACTGCTTCACCAGCTGCGCCACACCGGCGCCCATGCCGGTGGTATCGATGCCGATATAGGTCACCCAGAAGCGCTGGGTGATCTGCTGAATCGTCCGCGCCTGGGCTTCGAAATCCATGCCGCGGAACTGGTGCTTTTCGACCAACCGGAACTTGCCGCCCGGCACCAGCGGCGGCGCCACCACCACCAGGCCGGCCGTGTCGCCGGTCTCGGCAGGGTCGTAGCCCACCCACACCTGACGCTCGCCGAGCGGTCGCGGCGCGAACGGCTTGTAGTCCTCCCACACTTCCCAGCTGTCGACCATGCACGGCTGCAGCATCGTCAGCGGGAAGATGCTGTCGCCATCGTTGACGAACTGGCACATCAGCAGGTTTTCAAAGGCCTGGGCGTCGTACTCGAGGCGCAGTTCTTCCAGGTCGAACAGATTGCAGCCCCGTGCCTCGGCGTCAAGGATGGTCACGATCTGCCGCCAGATCCCGTCCTCGCAGCGGCGCCCCTGCTGCAGTGCGTCGTGGCTCACATCGATGTTCAGGTGCTGGGCCGTGGGCTTGCCCTTGTTGTGCCGCTCGCCCGTCCAGTAGACGTACGCCGGGTGGGCCATGCTCGAGGGCGTCGAAAAGTACGTCTTGCGCCAGTGCTTATGCAGCGCCATGCCCGAGGCGACCTTGTTGATTTCCACGAAGCCGTGCACCCAGAAGAATTCGTCGAAGTAGAAATTGCCGCTGCGCCCCTGGGCGGTGCGAAAGTTCGTGCCCAGGAAGTGCAGCTCGGCGTTGTTCCACAACACGATGGGGTCGCCCGTCAGCTTCACCCCCAGCACCTCGTTCATGAACGACTGCATGTAGTTCTTGAACTGGTGCGCCTGCGCCTTGCTGGCCGATAGGAAGATCTGGTTACGCCCGGTCGTGATCGCGTCGATCAACGCTTCCCGCGCGAAGTAGTAAGTGGCGCCGATCTGGCGCGACTTGAGCAACATCCGTGTGCGCTGGTTGCCAGCGCGGTACCAGTCCAGCTGGTAGTCGAAGCACCCATCCTTGAACGCCTCGACCAACGTCTCGATCTGCTCTTCGCTCAGCTCGTTGCGAACCGCCTGTTTTTTGGGTCCTTCGTTGCGCTTGGCTAGGTTCGGGTTGAGCTCACCCTCGGTGCCGCCATCCTGGAAGCGTTGGATGCGCGCTTGCCGCTCCAGTTGCCGGTGCAGCAGATCGATTTCCTTGAAATCGCCGCCCGTCTTCCCCTCTTTCAGGATCAGCTGCACCAGCCGCGCTTCCAGCGCCCCGCCGATGCGCTCGACGTTATCGGCCCTGTCCCATTCGTCCCTGGTCTTCCAGCTGTGGACGGTCTTTTCCTTCTCGCCCAGGTAGTCAGCGATATCGGTGATGCGCCAACCCGTCCAGTACAGAAATTTGGCCTGGCGGCGGGAGTCGGTGGTCGGCTGGTAGGGGGCGGTAGTGTTCATGGCGCCGATGCTGCCGCCCGCGCGCGTAAGCCCCTACCGGCGGGCGTTGTAGCGCGCCGCTCTACAACCTCACGTCGTTGCCGCCGCCTCGCCCACTGCCGACCATGCCCTCAACGCGAAACCCGCACCGAGGATTCCCAAGCATGTCCGCCACCGCCAAGAAATTCCGCTCCAAATGGACTCGCATCGCCACTGAAGGCGCCACCACCGATGGCCGCAAGATCGAGCGCACCTGGATTCAACAGATGGCTGCTCAGTACAGCCCTTCCACCTACGGCGCCCGCATCAACTGCGAGCACATCAAGTCGTCCTTTCCTGGCAGCGAGTTCGGCGCCTATGGCGACGTGGTCGCCCTGAAGGCCGAAGAGGTCGAGCTCAATGGCGAGAAGAAGCTCGGCCTGTTTGCCCAGCTGCAACCCAACGATGCGCTGATCGCCCTCAACAAGAAGGGCCAGAAGATCTACACCTCAATCGAGGTCCAGCCTGAGTTCGCTGACACCGGCAAGGCGTATCTGGTCGGCCTGGCCGTCACCGACACCCCGGCCAGCCTGGGCACTGAGGCCCTGAGTTTCAGCGCCCAGCACGGCACCCTGGCCAGCCGCAAACAGCATGCGGACAACCTGTTCACCGCCGCAGCCGAAACAGCCCTCGACTTCGATGAGATCGACGACACCCCCAGCATGTTCGCAGCCCTCAAGGGGCGCATGACTGAGCTGTTGAAACTGAACAAGGACAAGGAAGGCAAGGACGCTGCCCACTTCGCCGAGCTGGGCGAAATGATCGGCGACCTCGCCGAGCACGGTGCCAAACAGGCCGAAGCCTTCGCCACTGCCACCGCCGCCCACGAAAAGCTCCAGGCCGCCCACACCAAATTGGCCGGCGAGTTCGCCGAACTGCTCAAGCGCCTGGAACAAACCCCTGACCAGCAGCACAGCCAGCGCCCGCCGGTAACCGGTGCCGCCGGTAAGCAGCAACTGGCCCAGTTCTGATCAACACACCCAGCTTCGGAGCAACACCATGCGTAAAGAAACCCGCCAGGCCTTCCGGGCCTATCAGTCCCAAGTTGCCAAGCTCAACGGTGCCGACGATGCAACCGAGAAGTTCAACGTCGAACCCAGCGTCCATCAGAAGCTGGAGACTGCTATCCAAGAGTCGAACGCTCTGCTCGGCCGCATCAACATCATCGGCGTTGACGAGCAAACCGGCGAAGCGCTGCAGATCGGCGTGAATGGCCCGGTAGCCAGCCGCACCAATACCAAAGGCGGAAAGCGTCGTAACCCTGGCGAGCGCCACAAGCTGACCAAAGACAGCTACGCCTGCGTACAGACCAACTTCGACACCTCGTTCCTCTACGCCACCGTAGATCAGTGGGCCAAATTCCCCGACTTCCAGGTGCGCCTGAGCAATGCCATCGTCACCCGCCAGGGCCTGGATCGCATCACCATCGGTTTCCATGGCAAGGAAGTAGCCGTGGACACGGACATCGAAGCCAACCCGATGCTCGAGGACGTCAACATCGGCTGGCTGGAGAAAATCCGCACCAAGGCGCCAGATCGCGTGCTCGAAGAAGGCGTCGCCGGCAGCGGCAAGATCGTCGTAGGCAAAGGCGGTGACTACAAAACGCTGGATGGCATCGTCTTCGATGCTGTGCAGCTCCTTGAACCTTGGCACCGCAACCATCCCGACCTGGTGGTACTGGTGTCTCGCGGCTTGCTGCACGCCAAGCTGCTCAAGGCTGTCGAGAAGGGTGGCGATTCCAACGTCGAAGAGAATGCGGCCCAGGAAGTGGTCAGTCGCGCTCGCCTGGGTGGTTTGCCCATCGTGGATGCGCCCTTCTTCCCAGAAGGCACCATTCTCATCACCACCCTGGCCAACCTGTCCATCTACTGGCAGGAGAAAACCCGTCGCCGCCTCGTCCGCGACGAGCCGGACTACGACCGCATTGCCGACTACCAATCGGTCAACGAGGCCTACGTCGTTGAAGACTTCGGCCTGGTTGCCCTGGTGGAGAACATCGAGCGAGCCCCAGAGCCGGACGATGAGCCCGCCGCAGAAGCCGCTGAGGGCTAAGCCATGGCACTGACCCTCGCCCAACGCACCCAGCTGCGCAAACGCGCAGCTGTCCAGGCAGCAGCGGTAGGCCCGGCCATCACCATGGCCGGTGCCAGCGTCTACGAGCTTTACCAGGCCCAACTCCACCAGCACAAACAGCAGCTGAAGAAAATCCAGAGCCAGGAAGGCAAAGCCGACACCAAGCGCAAGCTGCTGCCGGACTATGCCCCCTACGTCGAGGGCGTGCTCAGCGCTGGCAAGGGCGCCCAGGACGACGTGCTCACCACCATCATGCTGTGGCGCATCGACGTGGGCGACTACGCCGGCGCCCTGGACATCGCCGAATACGCGCTGCCCTACGGCCTCAAGATGCCCGACAAGTTCGAGCGTTCCCTGGGCTGCGTCGTAGCCGAGGAAATCGCCAACGTCGCCATCAAGCTTCAGAAGGCCAGCGGCTCGTTTGACCTGGAGCTGCTGCTTCGCACCGAGGCGGCTACCGCCAACGAAGACATGCCCGACGAAGCCCGCGCCAAGCTCCACCTGGCCATCGGCAAAGCAGCATCCGCCCTGGTGCCGGACGACGCCGAAGCGCCCGACGCCTTGCCCCTGCTGCTCATGGCCAAGCAGGACCTGGCCCGCGCTATCGAGCTGCACACCAACTGCGGCGGCAAAAAGGATCTGGAACGCGTCGAGCGCCTCCTGAAGAAACACGCCGGCACCACCGGCTAACCGAGCGTCCCCACGCGCCCGGCGGCTCGGGGTGGATCAGACAGGGTGCCTCCTTCCCTGCCCTGTGAAGCCCCGACCACCGCCGACTTGAGGCCCTGACCATGAGCGCATTCATAGCGGGTGGCGTTGCAGCGCCGCTCACTCTCAGCAACGACGGCTTCTGGCCGGACATCGAGCTTGCCGACCTGCGCGACGCCCAGCGCATCGCCAGCAGCGTCACCAATGGCCGACTGGAAACCGCCGTGGTGGCGGCCATGATCAGCGTCAACCGCGAGCTCAGCACCCGCAAGCTGCGGTACCAGGCCGAGGGGCACACCCACCTGGACGCCGTGCCCGCCGACCAGATCGCCGAGCGCAACGTCCTCACCATTCTCTACGAGCGCGCCGTCTACAGCGCCGCCAGTGCCGAGGTAGCCGAGCGCTACCGTAGCTTCGACGCCACCAACAGCGGCGCCGCCAAGGCCGAGGAAGAAGAACCCACCGTCGACGACTATCGCCGCGACAGCCGTTTCGCCATCCGCGATCTGCTCGGCGTCAGCCGTACCACCGTCGAGCTGCTGTGATGGCCATCCTCCGCGCCCACCAAAACGAGACCCTCGACGCCCTCTGCTGGCGGCACTACGGCCGCACCGCCGGCGTCGTAGAGACCGTGCTCGAGGCAAACCCCGGTCTCGCCGACCTGGGCCCCAACCTTCCACAAGGCCACCCCGTCACCCTGCCCGAGGCCGCGCCGCAGCCCGAGCAGCAGGCGGTAACCCTATGGGACTGACCACCACCGCAGGGCAAAGGAATTATGAAAATGCCTGACCGTCCCGAAACCTGGGCCTGGCTCGCCAGCTGGCTCGAACACAACTGGCCCGCCATCTACAGCGGCGGCCTGGCGTTCTTCATCGCCGCGCTGCGCATCATCTACGGCGGCGGGAACCTGCGCCGTGTCGCCCTGGAAGCGCCGTTGTGCGGCTTCCTGGCCATGGCCACCAGCCATGGCATCGAGCTGCTCGGCATCCCCGCTACCACCGCCCCCTTCTTCGGCGGCGCCATCGGCCTGCTTGGCGTAGAAGGCACGCGCGCCGCGGCCAAACGCTTCTTCGAACGCAAGGTAGAAACGCTATGAGCCAAACACTACGCCACGGCGACCGCTCCCAGGCCGTCCAGCAGCTGCAGCGCTCCCTGATCGCCCGCGGCTACCAGCTCTACCCGGACGGCGACTTCGGCGACAAGACCGAGGCCGCCGTCCGCGCCTTCCAGCTCAAGGTGGGTCTGGTCGTCGACGGCGCCGCCGGCCCGAAAACCCTGGCCGCCCTCGCCGGCGCCGACTGTTCCAAGCTGCTCAGCAACGCCACCCTGGTGGCTGCTGCCGAACGCCTCGGCGTCGAGCTGGCCACCGTCTACGCCGTCAACGAGGTGGAGTCCGCCGGCGCTGGCTTCCTGGCCAACGCCAAGCCCGCCATCCTGTACGAGCGGCACATCATGCATCGCCAGCTCAGCACCCCGCGCAGCCCGGACCAGGTAGCCGGCAAGCTCAAGGCCCGCGCGGATCTGCTCGCCACTGAGTTTCCCAACCTGGTCAACGTGCGCCCCGGTGGTTACGCGGGCGGCGTGGCCGAGCACCAGCGCCTGGCCCAGGCTCGCCAGCTCGACGACACCGCCGCGCTGGAGTCAGCCAGCTGGGGCGCCTTCCAGATCATGGGCTTCCACGCCACCCGCCTCGGCTACCACAACGTGCAAGCCTTCGCCGCGGCCATGGCGCAGGATGAAAACGCCCAGTTCGACGCCTTCGTGGCGTTCATCGAGGCCGACCCCGTGCTGCACAAGGCCCTGAAGGCCCGCAAGTGGAAGGACTTCGCCGCCACCTACAACGGCCCCAGCTACGCCCGTAACCTCTACGACGTGAAGCTCCAGCGGGCCTACGAGCGGCACGCCGGCTGTGGCTGCGGCCAGCAGGCGGCCGCGTGAGCACCTTGCGCCAGGCCGCCTATGGCCTCGCCCTGCTAGTCGCCATCGCCCTGCTCATTTGGGGCAGCTACCAGCAGAGCCAGGCCGCCCAGGCCCGCGCCAAGGCCGACGCCGGGCGCATTGCCACTCTCGAACAGCGCAGCGCCCGCCAAGCCCAGACCATCATCACCCTGGGCGCGGACATCGCCGCCCAGCGCCTGGCCCAGCAGAGCCTGCAGAACACCCGCGCCGACCTGCAGCAGGCCAACGCCGTGCACCAGATGCTAAAAAAGGAGACCGTCCGCAATGACCCGCCTGCACAGAACTGGGCTGCTCAGCCTCTGCCTGCTCTCACTCGCCGCCTGCACCAGCGCCCCGCCATCACCGGAACCGCTGGTTACCGTGCATTCCTGTCCAGTCGTAACACGCTGCAACCTGCCGCCGGCGGCGCCGATCGCTAACGGCGAGCTCAGCGACGACAACGACGCCCTGCTCGCCGCCTGGGCCGATTGCGCTGCCCAGGTCGATGCTGTGTACGAGCACAACCAGCAGAGGCCCGAGCCGTGAAGAAGCCCAACAGCTTGCGCGCGCACCTGCTCGCCAGCATCCCAGACCTGCAACACAACCCCGACCGCCTGATGGTGTTCGTCGACGGCGGCAAAATCCGCGCAACCAGCGCTCCCGGCCTGTCGTTTGAATACGAGTACCAGCTCAACGTCATCATCACCGACTTTCCCGGCACGCCGGATGCCGTCAGCGTGCCCCTGCTCGCCTGGCTGCTGGTCAACCAATCCGAGCTGCTCACCAACCTGCAGAAGAGCAAAGAAGGAATCCAGTTCGAAGTCGACGTGCTTGACGGCGCCACCGTCGACCTGTCCCTCACCCTGCCGCTGACCGAGCGCATCATCGTCAAGCGGCAGGAGGACGGCACCCTGCATATCAGCCACCCAGACGAGCCACAGCTCACCCCGCACCTGCCGCAAACCACGGTGCAGCTGATCGGCGAAGGCCAGGTGCTGGCCCAGTGGCCAAGCGGCCAGCCGGTCGGCGTCGATATCGAAACCCCACACCCGGCGCCCCGTCGTGGCTGACCTCAACGCCCTGGAAGATTGGGCCGGCGGCCTGCTGGCCAAGCTCAGCCCCACCGAGCGCCGTCAGCTCAACCAAGGCATAGCCCGCAACCTGCGCCGCAGCCAGCAGCAGCGCATTGCCCAGCAGCAGAACCCGGACGGCACCCCCTTCGCACCACGCAGGAGCCAGAAGGCCCTACGAGGCAAAAAGGGCCGTATCCGCCGCCGCATGTTCACCAAACTGCGCACAGCCAAACTGCTCAAGATGCAGAGCAACCCAAACGCCATCGCCATTGGCTTCCTCGGCCGCACCGCTCGCATCGCCCGCATTCACCAGTACGGCCTGAAAGACCGCCCCGAACGAGGCCAGCGCGATGTCCAGTACGAACGCCGCGAGCTGCTCGGTTTCACCCCTGCCGAGCTGGACAGCATCCGCGACCAGCTGCTCGAACACCTCACCCGCTGACCGGCCGTTGTAGCCACCCTGCCTACAACGCCAACCGCGTGCCCTGCGCGCGCGTGGCCGTCAGCATCGGCCCCATGAATATCGCCGACATCGTCCGCCGCCTCGAAAACATGATCCGCTTCGGCACCATTGCCGAAGTCGACCATGAAAAGTCGCGTTGCCGTGTCACCACCGGCGGCATCACCACCAATTGGCTGCCGTTCTTCTCCCGCCGCGCCGGTAGCACCAGTGAGTGGGATCCAGTCAGCGTCGGCGAACAGTGCGTGGTGTTCTGCCTAAGTGGCGACCCGGCTGTCGGCATCGTCCTGGCCGGCATCTACTCCGAGGTCAACCCTGCCAAGAGCAGCGACCCAGCCGTTCACCGCGTGGAATGGGCCAACGGTGATTACGTCGAGCACAACGCCGAAACAGGTGCATATACGCTCAAGGTCAGCGGGCACGTCAGCATCCAGGCCGCCAGCCTGTCTATCCAATGTTCCGGCGCCGTCAGCATCAACGGCAGCCGTATCGACCTGAACTGAGGCCGCCCATGCCTGCCATTGCCCGCCTCGGCGACACCTGCACCGGCCACGGCTGCTGGCCACCGCGCGCCAACACCGCGGCAAGCCCCAACGTGAATATCAACGGCATCCCCGCCCACCGCCAGGGTGACGCCTGGGCACCCCACACCTGCCCCAGCATCCCGCAAACCCATGCCAGCAGCCTGGCCAGCGGCAGCGGTACCGTCTTCGTCAACGGCAAGCAGCTCGGCCGCGTAGGCGACCCCGTGGCGTGTGGCTCCAGTGTCGCCGTCGGCAGCCCCAACGTGTTCGCAGGGGGCTGACCATGGCCGGCCTATCACGCACCACCGGCGCAGCCTTGGAAGGCCTCGAACACCTGCGCCAGTCAATCGCCGACATCCTCACCACTCCAATCGGCTCGCGTGTCATGCGCCGTGAATACGGCAGCAACCTGCCCTTTCTGATCGACCAGCCCTTCAACGCCCACACCCGCATGCTCTGCTACGCCGCCACCGCCATGGCCCTCATGCGCTGGGAACCGCGCGTGCGCCTCACCCACGTCAGCATCGCCCTGGGCGAAACACCCGGGGCAATCGTCATCGATCTGGAAGGCACGCCCATCGACGGCAACCAGACCTACAACCTGCAAATTCCGCTCGCCATGGGGGCCGCCACATGAGCTTCACCGCTATCGACCTCTCCCGCGTTCCAGCGCCCAACGTGGTCGAGGCGCTGGACTACGAGCAGATCCTCGGCGAGCTGCTCGCCGAATTTGCCGAGCGCTACCCGGCCATGGACCAGTTCCTCGAGTCCGACCCAGCCATCAAGCTGATCGAGGTCTTCGCCTACCGCGAGCTGCTGCTACGCCAGCGCATCAACGAAGCAGCCAAGGCCGTCATGCTGCCTTACGCCCTGGGCGAGGATCTGGAAAACCTCGGCGCCCTGTTCGGCGTCGAGCGCCTGGTCACAGCCCCCGGCGACCCGACCGCCTTCCCGCCTGTGCCGCCTCAGTATGAGAGCGACAGCGAGCTGCGCTACCGCATCCAGCTCTCACTCGAAGGCCTGAGCACCGCCGGGCCCGAGGGTGCTTACGTCTTTCACGCCCTAAGCGCGAGCGGCGAAGTACTCGACGCATCCGCCATCAGCCCCACCCCAGGTGTTGTTCTGGTCACCGTGCTATCGCGCGCCGGCGCTGGTGTGCCCAGCGCCGAGCTGCTCGCCACCGTCAACAGCGCGCTGACGGACGAGTCGGTACGCCCCCTTACGGACTTCGTCCAGGTGCAAGCAGCCGCCATCACCGACTACGCCATCAACGCCCGCCTGTACTTCTACGCCGGGCCTGACCGCGAAGTGGTCATGGGCAACGCCAGGGCTGCCGTAACGGCCTATGCCGCCGCTCAACATCGCCTGGGCCGCGACGTGACCATTTCCGGCCTGCACGCTGCACTACACCAGCCCGGCGTCCAGCGCGTCGAACTGCAGAGCCCTGCTGCCAACATCGTGGTCAGCCGCCAGGGCGCGACGTTCTGCACGGCTATCGAGCTGACCGACGGTGGCCTCGATGAATAAGCTGCCCAGTCTGCTGCCGCCAAATGCCACCGCACTGGAGCGCGCGGTCGAGCAGCTGCAGGCGCGCTCTGCCACCGTGGCCGTGCCGCTGCGTGAGCTGTGGAACCCCGACACCTGCCCCGCGGCGCTGCTGCCCTGGCTCGCCTGGACGCTCTCGCTCGACGGCTGGCAGCCCTACTGGCCCGAATCCATCAAACGGTCGCGCATTCGCATGGCTGTCGAGATCCAGCGCCGCAAGGGCACCGCCAAGTCCGTGCGCGATGTTGTCCGTAGTTTCGGCTCGAGCCTGGCACTGCGCGAATGGTGGCAAACCGAGCCCATGGGCGAACCCCATACCTTCGACGTCACCCTCACGCTCGGCAGCGGCGTGCCCAAAACCATCGAATACCAGAACGACGTTATCGCCGAGCTTGAGCGCACCAAGCCCGTTCGCTCGCACTTCTCGTTCACCCTGGGCCTGGCTGCGTCTGGCGGCCTGGGCCTAGCCGGGGCAGCACGCCCCGTCATTTACCGCCGCATCCAATGCACCGAGGCCCCCTAATGGCACTACAAGTCACCATCACCAACGCCGGCCGGGCCGAAATCATCGCCGCCGAAAACACCGGTACCAACAAAGTCACCATCGTGGCCGTTGCGTTCGGCACCGCTCGCTATACACCCACCAAGGGTCAAACCGCGCTGCAGGCCGAGGTGAAGCGCGTATCCAGCATCGCAGGCCAGGCCGTGGCGGATGACACCTTGCACGTCGTCGCCCTGGATGAATCGACCGACACCTACAACGTCGGCGAATTCGGCCTCATCACCGACAAGGGCACCCTGCTCGCCGTCTACTCTCACCTGCCGCCCGAGGGCTGGATCATCCAGAAAGCGCCCGCCTCCACCTTGCTGCTGGCCACCGACATCATTCTCGAATCGCTGGGCACGGCCGCCATCCAGTTCGGCGACGTTGCGTTCATCAATCCCCCGGCCACCACCTCGGTCGCCGGCGTGGTCATGCTCGAGGACAGCCTCACCAGCTCAAGCCGCACCAAAGCGCTCACCGCATTGCAAGGCAAGCGCCTGTTCGACGCCATCGGCAACGACATCACCTTTTCCCAAACCGTCAGCAAAGCCCTGGCCGGCAAGCAGCCGCTCGACGCCACCCTGACCGCGCTCGGCGCCCTCAATGTCCTGGCGGACAAACTCATCTACGCCACCGGGGCGGACAGCTTCAACATCACCGACTTCACCGCCTTCGCCAGGCTGCTGTTGGCCGCAACCGATGGCGCCGCCGCACGCCAGGTGCTCGGCGCTGCCCCCATCAACAACGCGGCCCTCACTGGCACCCCCACCGTGCCCACGGCCCCGCTGGCTGTCAGCAACCAGCAGGCAGCGAATACCGAATTCGTCATGCGCGCCATTTCGGCGGTCATCGACTCATCGCCGGAGTCCCTCAACACACTGCGCGAGCTGGCCAAAGCCCTGGGTGACGACCCCAACTTCGCCACCACCATGCTCAACGCCCTGGCGCAGAAGCTGGGTCTGGCCGGCGGCACAATGACCGGCAACATCGACAGCCGTGCCAACTCGATCATTCGTGCCCTCAATGCCAGCGGCGCGGTGGTCGGCCATCTCTACAACGACGGCACCAGCTTCGGACTGCTGGACAAGCTCGGCCAATGGGCGCTCAGGATCTCCAACGAAGGCTATATCGACTTCACAGGGGAGCTGCGTGGCGACGGCGGCGGGCTCAGCAATGTGCCCATGTCTGGCATTCCTGGTCTGATCGCAGCACTGGCCGGAAAATTGGCGCTATCCGGTGGCTCAATGACCGGAGCGATTGAAAGCGTTTCCAACCTCGTGATCGGCATCAACGGTCGCGGCTGGGTTTATCACGACGGCAACGGCTTCGGCATGGTCAATGACCAAGGCAACTGGGCCGTGCAGGTTTTGAGGAATGGCGGCGGTGTGGTCATTGGAGGCGTGCTGCACGGTAATGGCGCAGGGCTGACCGGGATCCCGCTTGCCGGCGTGAGTGGCCTGCTGTCAGCGCTGGAAACCAAGGCCAACAAGGCCACCACCCTGGCTGGCTATGGCATCACCGACGACCTGCAATGGCGCACCGAGCCGCTCACCGGCAAATTCACCGTCGAATGTCTGGACATCACCCAGTCCGGCCAGGAAAGCGGCATCCTGGTTAGGACGAAGATCCCGATCGATTCGACGGTGATGCCACACCTGACCATCAAAGGGTGCATCAACGGGTACACCTCGCCCTTCGAAATGCACCTGAGCTGGTATTTCTACGAAGGGGCGTTCTACCTTCCCAGCGTGTTCATCAGCGGCTTTTACTCGCCGCTTGGCGGCGGGGGCGTGCGGGTGTTCCTGAGCCACGAAAACGGGCTGGTCAACATTCGGCTCGACTTCGGCGGCATCACGTACATCCCGCGCCTTGCCATCACGGCCTATAAAAGTGCCGGCTACGGCGGCAACTATGCCTGGTACACGGGCTGGGGGCATGTGCCCTGGAGCAGGGAAACCGCTATTGGCGGCGAGGTGCTGGCCAGCTCCCACACCGTCCTCAGCACAGCCAACACCGGCGCTGTATTCAAGAATTTTGTTCTGGCTGGCGGTAGTGCCCGTGGTATGCGTACCGTCCTCGATCTGGAAGCCCCTGGCACGCTGATCGAAACTTTCAGCCGGACGCCCCCGCCCGGAACCTTGAAAGCCAACGGCGCGGCGGTCTGGCGTGCTGGCTACCCAGACCTGGACGCGGCGATCTATGTGGGTGATGCCTTAAATGCCACCGCGGCCTGGGGCTACCGCTGCACCGATCCAGGTAACCCCACCGGCACCCGTAGCCCTAGCGGCGTGTACCTCGTCCTGCCTGATGCCCGTGGCGAGTTTCGCCGCGGCTATGACGACGGTGCAAATCGTGACTCCGGCCGTGAATGGGCCAGCTGGCAGGATCAGAGCATCCAGGGCCACACCCATTCTGGCTTCACCTCAACCGCCTTTCTGCAGTCCGGTGCCGGCGGCATCGGTGGGCCGGCTGCGCAGGGCCTTACCAACGCAACAGGCGCGGCATCTGTCGTCGGTACCAGCGGCGTCACACGCCCGCGCAACATTAACCCGCTTGTCTGCATCCGCTATTGAGGTCGCCCATGACTACCGCCCCCCTTGTTTACCACTACCACGGTCACACCGGCGAATTGCTGGGTACCGGCTTCGCCGATCCTGATCCCGTGAACCCCGACAAATGGCTGGTTCCAGGCCTGGCGACCTTGGTCGAGCCGCCCGCACCTGTCGAGGGCTGCGTGGCGTGCCGCATCGAGCACACCCGCTGGGAGCTGCTCGAGGACAACCGCGGCACCATCTACAGCACCGACTCCGGCCAACCACGCGAGCACGCCGAGCTTGGGCCGCTGCCTGAAGGCTTTACCACTCAGCCGCGGCCAACCCTGCACCACACCTGGCAGGGCGGTACCTGGGCCTTTGACGAAGAGTCGGCCCGTACCGCGTTCATCAGCGCCGCCGTGCTCGAGCGCAACCGCCTGCAGGCCGAAGCCTCCGCACGCATTGCACCGCTCCAGGATGCCGCCGACCTCGAGGACGCCACCGAGGCCGAGCGCGTTGAGCTGGACGCCTGGAAGCGCTATCGCATCGCCCTGAACCGAGTGTCGCTGCAAGACGCTTACCCCAACGCCATCGAATGGCCCACACCACCGAACTGACTTTCCTGGGGAGGGTTGCCCGCCAAATGGCGGGCTTTTTTATGCCCGCACGCTGTAGCGCGCCTGCCTACAACGCCCACCGCTCGCCGCGTTGCCGCGCGCGCGTCAGGCTCAGCACTGTCATTTCCCACTGCAGGCACCAGTCATGGCCGACGAATACCACCACGGCATCCGAGTCCTCGAAATCAACGAAGGCACGCGCCCCATCCGCACCATTTCCACCGCAATCGTCGGCATGGTCTGCACCGCAGAAGACGCTGACGCTATCGCCTTCCCGCTCAACACCCCCGTGCTGGTCACCAACGTCCAGGCGGCCATCAAGTCTGCCGGCGTCAAGGGCACCCTTGCCGCAAGCCTGCAGGCCATTGCCGACCAAACCAAACCCGTGACCGTGGTTGTTCGCGTGGCTGATGGCGTGGGTGCAACCGACGAGGAAAAGCTCGCCAACCTCATCAGCAACATCGTCGGTACCACCACCGCCGAAGGCAGATACACGGGCATGAAGGCTCTGCTGGCCGCCAAATCGCAGCTGGGCGTCACCCCGCGCATCCTCGGCGTGCCGGGCCTCGACCCGCTGCCGGTGGCCACCGCCCTGGTCAGCATCGCCAAACAGCTGCGCGCCTTCGCCTACGTCAGTGCCCATGGCTGCAAATCCGTCACCGAGGCCATTGCCTACCGCGCCGGCTTCGGCGCCCGCGAAGTCATGGTCATCTGGCCGGACTTCAAACGCTGGAGCACTTCAGCGGATGCCACCGTCACCGCCCCAGCGGTGGCCGTTGCCCTTGGTCTGCGCGCCAAGCTCGACCAGGAACAGGGCTGGCACAAAACCCTGTCCAACGTCGCCGTGGACGGCGTTACCGGCATCAGCGCCGACGTGTTCTGGGATCTGCAGAACCCCGCCACCGACGCCGGCCTGCTCAACGCCGCCGAGGTCACCACCCTCATCAACCACAGCGGCTACCGCTTCTGGGGTTCGCGCACCTGCAGCGAAGATCCATTGTTCGCCTTCGAGAACTACACCCGCACCGCCCAGGTGCTGGCCGACACCATGGCCGAGGGTCACTTCTGGGCCATCGACAAGCCCCTGCATCCCTCCCTGGTGCGCGACATCATCGAAGGCATCAACGCCAAGCTCCGCGAGCTAAAGGCCGGCGGCTACATCATCGATGGCCAGTGCTGGTACGACCCCGACGCCAACACCAAGGACACCCTCAAGGCCGGCAAGTTGTTCATCGACTACGACTACACCCCCGTGCCGCCCCTCGAGGATCTGAGCCTTCGCCAGCGCATCACCGACCGCTACCTGGCCGAATTCGCCAGCAGCATCAACGCCTGATCATCGGCGCCCCGCCAAGCGGGGCCAGCCCACGCACATAGGAGCGCGCCGACATGGCCATGCCTCGCAAACTGAAACAGATGAACCTCTTCAACGAGGGCAACAGCTACCAGGGCCAATGCGGCACCGTCACCCTGCCCAAGCTCACCCGCAAGCTCGAAGCCTGGCGCGGCGGTGGCATGGACGGTTCCGTCAAGGCCGACCTTGGCATGGGCGATGACGGTATTCAGATCGAGTGGACGATTGGCGGCTACGACCTGATCGCCATACGCCAATACGGCATCACCTCGGCCAGTGGCGTGATGCTGCGATGGGCCGGCGGCGCCCAGCGCGACGACACCGGCGAAATCATGGCCATCGAAGTAGTCGTGCGCGGCCGGCACGAAGAAATCGACTTCGGCGACGCCGCACCAGGTGAAGACACCGAGCAGAAGGTCGTCACTACCTGCAGCTACTACAAGCTGGTGGTCAACGGTCGCGAGGAGCTGGAAATCGACCTGCTCAACATGATCTTCCGCGTCGACGGCGTCGACCGCTACGAAGAAATGCGCCGCGCCATCGGCCTGTAAACAATCCGTACATATCCCGCCGGCTCGCCGGCGGCACTACCCCAGTAAAGGAGCAACCCCATGGCCACCCCTGAAGCCAAAGCCAAACCTGCCGCCGCCGAGCCAGCCTCCCCGGCCAAGGATCCCAACACCGCCACCGTCACGCTCGACACCCCAGTCGTCCGCGGCGATACCACCATCAGCAGCATCACCGTGCGCAAGCCCATGGCCGGCGAGCTGCGCGGCGTTTCCCTCGTCGACCTGGCACAGATGGACGTACTGGCCCTGCGCAAGGTGCTGCCCCGCATCACCACCCCTGCGCTGACAGATTATGAAATCGGCCGCCTGGATCCGGCCGACCTGCTCGACCTGGGCAGCACGGTGGGCAATTTTTTGTTGAAGAAGGCGCAGCGGGAGGAGATCAACGCCTCCCTGACTGCGTAGAGAACGCCATGGCCGACCTGGCCATCGTTTTCCACTGGGCGCCCCAGCACATGGACGCCCTCACCGTTACAGAGCTGATGGAGTGGCGCGAGCGCGCCCGAGTACGGAGTCAAGCGGATGGCCGCAAGTAACCTAAAACTGCAGGTCATCCTTTCCGCCCTTGATCGCGTCACCGCCCCGCTGAAAAAGATCCAGGGCGGCAGCCTCGGTGCCGGCCGCGCCCTCAAGGAAGCCCGCGACCGCCTCAAGGAACTCAACGGCCAGCAGAAGGACATCAGCGCCTGGCGCACCCAGCGCACCGCCGCCAAACAGACCGAAGACGCCCTGCAGGCCGCACGTGATCGCGTCAAGGCGCTGGGCGATCAAATGCAGGCCACCGGGGTGCCCACCCGGCAGATGACGCGCGACCTCAAGGCAGCCATACGCGGAGCAACAGAGCTCAAGCGCGAACACCAGCAAAACCAGATCCAGTTGCAGGGCCTGCGCAACAAGCTCAACGCTGCCGGCATCAGCACCCGCAACCTCGGCGCCGGCGAGCAGGCGCTCAAGGCCAAGATCGCCGCCACCAACAGTGAACTGCTCAAGCAGGAGACGCGCCTCAAGCGCATCACTCAGCAACAGCAGCGCCTGGCCAGAACCAAAGATCAGTACCAGCGCACCCAGGCCCACGCTGGCAGCATGGCCGCCAGCGGCGCCGGCGGCGTCGCCACCGGTACCGGCATCCTCTTCGGCATGCAGCGCCTGCTCGCGCCAGGCGTCGAGTTCGACACCACCATGAGCAAGGTGCAGGCCCTCACCGGCCTGGCCAAGGGCGACGAGCAACTCGCCGCGTTGCGCGCCCAGGCACGCAAGCTGGGTGCCGAAACCATGTTCAGCGCCGGTGACGCCGCCAGCGGCCAGGCGTTTCTGGCCATGGCTGGCTTTACCCCCAAGGCCATCCAGGACGCCATGCCCGGCCTGCTCGACATGGCCAAGGCCGGCGATATGGATCTCGGCCGCACCGCCGATATCGCCTCCAACATCCTCGGCGGCTTCCGCATCGACCCGGCGCAAATGGGCATGGTCGCCGACGTGCTCACCAAGGCGTTCACCACCTCCAACATGAGCCTGGAGATGCTCGGCGACACCATGAAGTACGTGGGCCCCGTGGCCGCGTCCGCCGGCATGGGTCTGGAACAGGCAGCCGCCATGGCTGGCTTGCTCGGCAACGTAGGTATCCAGTCCAGCCAGGCCGGTACCACCCTGCGCGCCATGCTGCTGCGCCTGGCTGCACCGGTAGGGCCGGCGGAAAAGGCCATGAAGAAGCTGGGCATCCGCGCCAAGGACTCGGCCGGCAACATCCGCGACATCACCGCCGTGCTTGGCGACGTGGCCAAGGCCACCGAGAAAATGGGCACTGGGGATCGCCTGGAATACCTCAAGGCAATCTTCGGCGAGGAACCCGCCGCCGGCATGGCCGAGCTGATCAACCAGGCCGGCGCCGGTGGCATCCTCAAGTACCTGGACGTGGTGAAAGACCACGCCGGCGCCGCCGGCCGCACCGCCAAGGTCATGGCTGACAACCTCACCGGCGACCTGGACGAACTGTTCTCCGGCCTCGACGAAGTGCGCATCGAGCTGTTCGACCAGCAGAACGGCCCCCTGCGCGAATTCGTCCAAGGCCTCACCGTCATGGTCGGCCGCATCGGCGCCTGGGTGCGTGAAAACCCAGTGCTCACCGCGCAAATCACCAAGACGGTCGCCGGCCTGGGCCTGCTCATGGCAGTCATGGGCGGCATCACCCTCGCCCTGGCCAGCATCCTCGGCCCGTTCGCCATGGTGCGCTTCGCCATGATGCTGCTCGGCATCAAGAGCCTGGGCCTGGTCACCGGCATCAAGGCCGTGGGCAGCGTGCTGCTTTGGCTGGGCCGCATCGCCATGGCCAACCCCATCGGCCTGCTCATCACCGTGCTCGCCGGCGGCGCCTACCTCATCTATAAGAACTGGGACGCCGTGAAGGCCTACATGGCCGGCCTGTGGGCAGAGCTGAAGGAGGGCTTCAGCGGCGGTATCGGCAGCATCATCGCCACCCTGGTCAATTTCAGCCCCCTGGGTCTGATCTACCGCGCCTTCGCCGGCGTGCTCAGCTACCTGGGCGTCGAGCTGCCCAGCAAGTTCACCGAC
Source organism: Phytopseudomonas flavescens (assembly GCF_900100535.1). Classification (GTDB taxonomy): domain Bacteria; phylum Pseudomonadota; class Gammaproteobacteria; order Pseudomonadales; family Pseudomonadaceae; genus Aquipseudomonas; species Aquipseudomonas flavescens. Next base: position 126,004 of record NZ_FNDG01000015.1, on the reverse strand, counting down.
TTCGGCGGCATGCTGATGGACGGCATGGTGAACGGCATCACCGCCGGCCTGGGCAAGGTGAAAAGCGCTATCACCGGCGCCGGCGAGAGCACCATCAGCTGGTTTAAGGAAAAGCTCGGCATCCACTCGCCATCGCGCGTGTTCGCTCAGCTCGGCGGCTTCACCATGGCCGGCCTCGGCCAGGGCCTGGCCAAGGGCGAAGGCGAGGTGCTCAAGCAGGTGGCCAGCACCGCCAAGCAGCTCACCGCCGCCGGCGCTGCCACCCTGGGCCTCGGCTTTGCCCTGCCGGCATTGGCCGACCAGCAGCCCCTGCAGTTCGACCGCCGCGCGCCCCTCACCGCCAATGCTGGCAGCCCCACTGTCATCCAGGGCGACACCATCACCATCAACATCAGCGCGGGCCCGGGCACCGACACCGCCGAGCTGCAGCGCATGCTCAACCGTCTGCTCGACGAGCGCGAGCGCAACAAAGCCACGCGCCTGCGCAGCAGCCTGCGCGACATGGACTGATCTACAACGGAGAGTCGAGAAATGATGATGTCCCTGGGCATGTTCGTGTTCAGCCTGCAAACCCTCGCCTACCAGGAGTTTCAGCGCCAAACGGCCTGGCGCCACGGCAGCACCAGCCGCATCGGCACCAACCCCGCCCTGCAGTACCTGGGCCGCGGTGATGAAACCATCACCCTGCCCGGCACCCTGCTGCCCGAGCTGGCCGGCACGCCCATCAGCCTCGACGTGCTGCGCCAGATGGCCGACACCGGCAAGGCATGGCCCCTGGTCGAGGGCACCGGCCGCGTCTATGGCCTGTGGGTCATCGAGAGCCTCAGCGAAACCCGCTCCCTGTTCTTCTCGGACGGCGCCGCCCGCCGCATCGAATTCAACCTGGTGCTCAAACGCGTCGACGACGGCCGCACCGATCTGCTCGGCAGCCTCACCGGTGTACTCGGCAACATCCTCAGGAGCGTGCTGTGATCGATCGCGCGCTCACCTATGCCGGCGGGCACCTGCGCGAGGCGGCCGAGTCCTACCGCGAAGCGGCCGGCTACCCCACACCGATCTGCCGCGTGGTGGTCGACGGCAACGACATCACCGCCGCCATCACCCAGCGCCTCATCAGCATCAACCTCACTGACAACCGAGGCCTCGAGGCCGACACGCTCGACATCCAGCTCAGCGACCACGACGGCCTGCTCGCTATCCCTCCACGTGGCGCCGTGGTGCGCCTGTGGCTGGGCTGGAGCGACACCGGGCTGATCGACAAGGGCAGCTACACTGTCGACGAAACCGAACACAGCGGCGCGCCGGACGTGCTCAACATCCGCGCCCGCAGCGCCGACCTGCGCAAGGGCCTCAAGGTCAAGCGTGAACGCAGCTGGAACGCCGCCACCCTCGGCGCCGTCATCACCGCCCTGGCCACCGGCAATGGCCTGCAGGCCATCGTCGCTGGCGTGCTGGCGGGCATCCCTCTGGTGCACCTCGACCAGGCCAACGAGTCCGACGCCAACCTGCTCACCCGCCTCGGCCAGCAGCACGACGCCATCGCCACCGTAAAGGCCGGCCGCCTGCTGTTCATGCCCACCGGGGCCAACACCACCGCCAGCGGCCTGGCCCTGCCCCACATCACCCTCACCCGCGCACACGGCGACCAGCACCGCTTCCTGGAAGCCGACCGCGACGCCTACACCGGCGTGCGCGCCTACTACTACGAGGTCAACAGCGCCGCCAAGAAGGAGGCCATCGCCGGCGGCGGCGACAACCTCAAAGACCTGCGCCACACCTACACCGACCAGGCTACTGCCTTGGCCGCCGCCCGCGCCGAATGGGCACGCCTGCAGCGCGGCACAGCCACCCTCAGCTACACCCTCGCCAAGGGCCGGCCGGAGCTTACACCCGAGCTCACCTACAGCCTGGTCGGCATCAAACAGGAAATCGCCGCCATCATCTGGCTCGGCGGCAACGTGCAACACGCCTTCACACCCGAGGCCTACACCACCAGCCTCGAGCTGGAATCCCAGCTGCCCGAGAGCGATATCGCCGACCTAGCCGAAGGCACCGAGCAATACACCGGCGTGCTCGCCTGGTACCGAGATGGAAAAACGGGGAAACAGGTGAAAATGACCAAAGGCGATCAGACCAAGCCCAAGCGGCTCACGCACCTGTACGCTAGTAAAGCCAGCGCCAAGCGGGCGGTAGCCAGGGAGTGGAACAAATATAAAGTTAATGCCAACACACTCTGATGTAACTTATACCTCGGGTAGACTAAATTAAAGCAATCTGAAAACTGGATAATTATTATGGATCATAACTCTGTAGAGACAGATGTCATTGAGACCAGCCCGGACGTAGAGCCATTGATTCCATTCACAGTGGAGTTCCTCGACAATCTTACTAAGGTTGCGGCGATAGCCACGCCTTTTATAGAAAGATTTGCCGAAACTCTGTCGAAAATCGATTGGAAAAAGGTTCATAGAGCAAGCGAACTTTTGCCATCGCGCGCTCAGGCAACGATGCAACGATGCGCAGAGAAAGGATGGTTCTTTAGCTGGCATATGAGCCTTGCCAACCTTGTTAAATTGCTCAGCGAGTTAGAACAACTCGAGGATGAAGATATAGATTCGTATTTCGTTGAGTTTCACAGAAATAACTTTGACTTTCTTACCAAAAGTATTATCTCAGCCACCCCAAATAGAGAAGCGGTTCTAAACGCGGCATTTTCAGCGTTGCAACGCGCGAACGCGGAAGATTATTATCTTTCAATTCCGGTTTTGCTCGCCCAGGCCGATGGAATACTCGCAGAAATTACCAAATCAAATTCGCCGCTGCAACGAAATGCAGAAGGCGCTAAAAAATGGGCAAACACCATTACAGGCGAGATATCTAAAGCCTCCATTTATCCTATTTTCCATATAGACAAATACGACCTTTTGATAGGAGGAAAACAACGAGAGGAATTTGAAAAGTCGGGGAGTACATTTACAGCCCTCAATAGACACCAGATACTGCATGGCGAAGTCTGGAACTACGGAACAGAGGTTAATGCCTTCAAAGCCTTTTCATTCCTTTGCTTTGTGACTCTTCAACTTCATTCAGTCGCTGATAAATCTAACCTCGAACTCCAATAACCTCATCCCATCGAGTCGTAAAACACTGGCTCTTCATCTCCCGCTTCATACCCCACCAGGGATCAACCGGCACCCGGCCCAGCCGCAGGGTGCCGGCGCCCTCCCGCTTGTTGATCGCATCCAGCGCCGCCATCACCCGGTCACCGCCGGCCCGGGCCGCTGGGGCGAACAGATCCGCCGTCACCTCGCCGCGCTGACTCAAGTCCATCAGCAGAATCGAACACTTCGAGTAGGCGAAGCCCGCCCGGTAGATCGCATCCAGGGCGCGCAGCGCCGGCGCAAGAATGTCCCGCGTGTCGTCGGTTGGCACCGGCAGCGCCACGGTCTGGGCGTTCGAATAGCGTGGCAGTTCCGGGTTGTGGATCTGCGTCTTGATGCTCACCTGAATGGCACCGCACAGGCTCTGCTGGCTGCGCAGCTTCTCGGCCGCCCGCGTCACGTAGGTAGCCAGGGCCTCACGAATCGGCGCCAGGTCTTCCAGCTTCTCGCCAAACATTTTGCTCAAGCAGATGGCCTGTTTCGGCGGCGGGCCTTCGTTGAAGTCCAGGCAGCTCACGCCGCGCAGCTCGCGCGCGGTGCGCTCCAGGGTCACCCCGAACTGTTTGCGCAGGGTGGCCACATCGAAATGCGCCAAGTCCCAGGCCGTTTCGATGCCCAGGGCCTGCAGCTGTGGAGCAAGGCGCCGGCCAATGCCCCACACTTCGTCCACAGGCGCAATGCGCAGCAGTTTGGCCTGGCGGGCCGGGTCGGTCAGGTCGACCACACCGCCGGTGGCCGGCCACTTCTTTGAGGCCCAGTTGGCCAGCTTGGCCAGGGTCTTGGTGGTGCTGATGCCCACGCCAACAGGCATGCCGATATCGCGCAGCAGTCGTGCCCGCACCTGGCGGCCGAGGCCGTCGAGATCAGCAATGCCGGTCAGGTCGGCCCAGCACTCGTCCACGCTGTACACCTCGATCCCGGGCACCATATCGCGGATGGTGCGCATCACCCGGTTGCTGATGTCCGCATACAGCGTGTAATTGCTCGATCGCACCACCACGCCGCCTGCGCGCAGTTGGTCCCGTACCTTGAAGTACGGCGCGCCCATGGGAATGCCTAGGGCTTTTACTTCCGCGGTGCGTGCGATCACGCAGCCGTCGTTGTTCGAGAGCACCACAACCGGCTTGTGCTTCAGGGCCGGCAGACAGATGCGCTCACAGCTGCAGTAGAAGCTGTTGCAGTCGATCAATGCGAATACCTGTTGCATGCTCAGCGCCCCACGTAGCTGATCACCCAGCGCACCACACCCCAGATCTGCACGCACTCTTCGTACTCGAGGTTGATGTCGGCGGTGAAACGGTTCGGGGCACGCAGCACCAGGTTCTCGTTGTCATCAACGATCATCAGGCGCACGCGGTAGCAACCGTCGTCCTCGAGGTCGACCACCACATACTGCTCACGCTTGGTCATCGTGCCGCGGTCGACTACGAGCCGGTCGCCGGGGTACATGCCGAAGCCGATCAGGCTGTCATCCTCAACCCGCACAACCCACACGTGGGGCGCCCCCAGGCTGGTCAGCGCGTCGAGCGATAGGCCCTCTTCCTTCTCGTCTTCGGCGGGGGATTGAAAGCCCGTGATGCGCAGTTCCTTGGCTTCGGGCAACAGGTGAGCAAGCCGCTGATTGCGGCCCAGAATGGTGAGTGACATGGGGGTGAATCTCGATTTACTGTATACACATACAGTAATCGAGGCATTTGCATCATGGCAAAAGGCAATTCCCGAGCGGCAGCCGCTCCCGGCACCTACGAACTGCTCGGAGCCCGAATTCAGCGGGTTATCAACTCACCGGCCGCGCAAAAATCCCGATCAGCGGTATTGCTCCGGGCCGAGGGCGACAGCCCGGACGACTGGTCACGCATCCTCGACGAGATCAGCGAGAACGACAACGTCACCATCGCCTGGCGCGACGATGGTGTGCAGCTGTTCTGGACGGTGCCGAAAGAGGATTGAACGGCCATAAAAAACCCCGGCACATGGCCGGGGTTCTCGTCACTCTCGCTTCTTAAGCAACGCCAAGCTTTCCACCGCCTCCCGCACGAAAGCCTGCTGCCTTTCGTCCAGATCCCGGTAAAACCGAATCAGCCTCCGCTCAAGTAACGTCAGCGGTTCCCTATCAGGCTGCGCAACCCGCTCACCAGGTTGACTACACACAGCCTCGTTCCCATCGCTCATTCTCTGCATGCTCCATGTTGTGCAGTGGAGCGATTCAACATAACGACCGGGTCCAGGTTCTCCACACATTGGTGAAATTATTCGGCCCACACCTCGCCAATCAACACGGCCGAGCCGCTATCACCCTCGCAGCCTTCGCCAGGCCCCCACTCCACGCGCGCATCGGTGTCGTGCAGGTAGAGCTGCAGATGCCGGTCGCGGCATTCGCCCATCGCACCGATGGCCACGGCCTGCACGCGTGCATCCGTCCAATCCGTCACCTGGTACAGGTACGTCTGCGCCTCGAGGTCGGAGCCTTCGGTGTGGTGGAAGATAGTTGCCACCGCTTCGGTGCAGAGCTGCTGCTCGGGGTAACAGCGGATCTCCACCGCGCTGCGGCCAGGCGGCTGGTAGCCCTCCTCGGTGATCCAGCCCCCCAACATCATCAGGAAGCCGTCAGACTGGTCAGCCAGCCGTTCGGGAATGAACACATTGGGTTCGGGGGGCGTGCTATCGCGAGTCAGCCAAAGGGTCAGGCTGGCGGTGAGACCTGCGGTGAGCAGGCAGGCGAATAGTGTGGTCAATGTCATAGGAATTCCCTTTCCATAGTTACAAGCGCCGGACACTCACGCCCTTTATTCGCAATCCATTTTGCACGCGGCAGTAGCTGCCATTGGTGTTTGCGCTACTCGTGCAGCTTATATCCCAAATAGTAGAGCCCCCAAAAAGTGGAGATCACCATCTGACATAAAAGCAAAAAATAAATTCCAATTAGAGACACACCAATGACGGAGTCCAAACTCACACGATAAAACGACGTACCTACCAGGCCAGTACCGTAAGAAATCAGAAAAATTGAATAGACTATTAGCAGTAAACTTTCTGCTGTTAAAAACGCAAACAGCATCGCGAGAAACCGGCGACGCGTGAGACTTACCAAGTTCTCTGAGCCACGGAATTTAATCCATATCTTGGGCGTAGGCTCAGGCAACACGCTATCTATATCCGCCCGCCCAAATGTTGCAATTGCCGCCAGAGCAGCGATATAAAACCCTGGCAAGGATTGTATAAAAGAGAGCACTAGAGAAATCACACCATCACTTCCCATAACGCCTCTGAAGCCATTATAGGCACCCATAAACCACAGTATTAGCACCGTAAACATAACTGGATAGAGCCAATCCACAATCCATTTATAAGGATGGCGGATGGCCAAGTATCCAAATGGGCGCAACAACTGATCCAAGAGCATAAATTACCCCATCAGCGCGAGAACTTCTTTGAGTATAAACGGACTCACACGCTCTAGACTAGTCGTATTAACCATCGGAGCGTGAATAATATGTCGCTTTACATATTTGTGCGAATCTACCAACTGACCAGTATCCGATGCAATAGTTGCATCTCTAGGTTCACCAGCCTCATTCTTGAAACTAATACGAATATGATCGTATTCCTTACCATTCTTATAAACTTTATTACGAACCTGCCGGATAGCAGCCGCTATATCACCCAACTTATCGGGGGCCGGCTTGAGCTGGATAGAGCGTTTGTGCTCAACAATTCCGCCCCGCTCGTCCCAAGCTGCGCCAACCTCCGAAAAGCTGACAAGCTCCATACCAGATAAAGTACCCGCGTTAATATCGCGTTCGAAATCCTCTGAAGGGTGCCCTTGCAACTCAACAAAGTGATTCCAATTAACCATTATTTCTTCACCCTTAGCAGTCTTAGCTCTACTACTGTGGGCGATTTGAAATTTATCCTTAAATTCCAGGCGGCAGCGGCGAATCAAATATCGAAGGTACTCAGCCATACTGCTGGCATGAAGGCCTGAACCATACACAGTCTCTAGAACGCAAAGGTAGTAATTATCACCCTTCACAGGGTCTAAATTAATGACTACGTGCGCCGAGTAATCACCGCCATGGCCTGGCGGTTTTTCGTGCACTACACGGCTCTTAATATCGGGATCGCTCGACACAGCATCAGGCGCATTCGGGTCGCTGCGATTGATCAGAAAAACGGCTCGCTCGCCCTCATACTTAAAATCTGAGATATATATCCGGGCAGTTTTATCAGACTGCCCCTTCTTCACAATACGATCACCGCCATTATAAAGCTGCTCTATATACCCAACCAACTCACGGAGTGGTTTAGGATCTGCTTCGTAGTCGTCCTCCTTTCCTTCAGCACGAGACATCCCCCTTGCCGTGATCCTCAAATCATAAAAAGTCGCTGTTCGATGCATCTCACCCGCCCCTTGCTGCTTGGCTTTTTAATTATCAGTCAGTTAATAACGCTGGTAGAGCGACTAATTCCAGCGAGTGCGCTCTAAGATAAATGCACTCGATGCATCACCTTTGAGCTGCCCCAGCTCGACACAATCCGCCTCTCCGCCTTCGAATACATATCCCTGGCGTCCGTGGCGATTCAACACTTTCACTTCCTTAACACCCGACCAACTGCCCTTATTCATCCACAACGAGCCGCACACGCCAGTACCAAGCACAGCCTGATATATCTGATCGGTAACACGATTCTCGTCGGTGATAATCTGCAGCGTGCCGTTCGTTAGAGTCACCTCTAAAGGTGCCCAGGCTTGCAAATTGCGGGTTATGACGTCAGGCGCTGGAGCAGCCATTGCGGCTGTGCTTGAGAGCGCTAGCGCGGCAATAATTTTCTTCATGGGTTCCTCCCCTTCTTCCATTGAAACGCTGGCCCCCATGGCCAGCGAGCAAACTCCGGTGCGGCGATCTACTTGTCGCTCTTCACCTCATACCGCCCGGCCATTTCAGCCAGTGCGTGAACCATTTCAAACGAGGACGCGCGCTGAGCATCCGACAGACGGCGATAGTCCGTCAGCAGGTGCGATTCTTCGGACGATAGATCGCCCGCCTCGGCCGTCTCGCGTAGGCCAGTCAGCACATAGGTGACATCAACGCCCAGCGCTTGGAGCCCGCTCAGATAGCGGATATCCGGCGAACTGCTTTCAAGTTCGTAGGCTTTTTGAGTGCCACGACTGACGCCAGCTGCCTGACCAAAATCAGTCTGGTTTTGGCCCAGCCGCTCGCGTTCTTCCCTCAGGCGTTCACCCACACCCGAAGCAATGAGCATTTTTTTGATCAAAATAATTTGACTTGAACAGTTTTCTGCCCAAGAATCCCTGTCAGCAAACACGATTAAACACGGATGAACACTATGCACGGCCCGTTATCTCCCGAGCAAGCTCGCGCCAACCTTGAGCGCCAAGGTAAAAGCCTCGCCGACTTTTGCCGCGAGCATGACTTGAACAGAAATCTGGTCAGCGACCTGTTGAACGGTCGCAAGAAGGGGCGCCGTGGAGAGTCGCACCGAGCAGCAGTGCTACTCGGCATCAAAGACGGCGTGGTGACACAGTAATGGCAACTTCCCCGAGCAAAAACCAGAAGCGCCAGGCCCCCGTTCTAGAAACACGCCGCCAGGTCATGAGCGCTGTAATCGCCGCCTTCCCGGGCGGCCGTGAGTCCGCCGCTGCCCGCCTGGGTCTGCCCCTCAAGAAGCTGGACAACCACCTGTACGAGAACGCCGGCAGCCAACCGCTGACCGACGCCCAGGTGCACCAGCTCGAGCAGCAGGCAGGCACCGCACACCTGCCGGACTACATCTGCCACCTCTACGGCGGCGTATTCGTGCCCATGCCCGAGCAGGGCGAGCTCGACAACCTGGACCTGTACGCCCGTGGCCTGAGCACCAGCCAACTGCGCGGCCTGGTCGACCAGCTGATCGCCAAGTCGCTGGACGACGGCGTTATCTGCGAAGCCGAGGTGCAAGCCATCCTCGCCGCCCACCGCCAGCACATCGCCGCACGCCACAGCGAAGTCACCGCCGTGATCGTGCTGCACAGCAAAGCAAGCGAATAACCGCCCGACCCTGGGTAATCCAGGGCGAGCACCAGGAAACGATTTAGGCGCTGGATGCGTCGCCACTTAACCGGCCCGGCCGGTGCCGCGACTAGCGGCGGGGAGACAGCTTGAGCACGTACAAACTGGTATGCCCGGCATGCCACGGTTGCATGCGCATCCGTACCAGCGTGGGGCAAACACCTTGCTTCCGCTCCACGTATTACCAGTGCCAGAACGTGGCCTGCGGCGCCACGTTCAGCGGCTCGGTAACGATCGATTACCAGCTCAGCCCGTCCGGCCTTGAACAGCCGTTGATGGTGCTGCCGGTCGCCCCGGCGGTGGAACGCATGAAGGCCCTGCGCGACAACCGCAAGGACGACCGCCAACCGGATCTGTTGGACACCCTGCTCGAGGCCACAGCATGAACGCACAGCCCGAAACCATCGACGCCCTGGACTACCGCACCCGCATGCAGGGCTGCGCCCAGGCCTTCATCGAGCAGCACCAGGCCGAGCACCTGAGTGGCGACCCGCAGCTATTTGAACGCACCTGCAACCACCTGGTGCATGCCCTGGAAGTGCCCCTGTTCATGGCCCCGCGCTTGGCCCAGTTGGCCATGAGCGAGTTGCTGCCATACCAGCGGGCATGGATCGGCTGGGACATGGCCAACGGCCCCGATCAGCAGCACCCCTAACCCCTGAATCCCCAGCCCACGCCGTGGGTTTGGGCAAGTTGCGCCCGGAGCACGCCATGCAAGCTGAAATCGCCATTCGCATCGACCTGCCCAAGCCCATCGCCGAGGCCTGGCTACAGCAGCTGCGCAGTGAGCTGCGCCAGGGCTTCGACCTGCATTGGTACGACGACCGCTACCGCACCGTGCCGGCCGGCCTGCGCAGCGCCCGCATTCTGGAAGACCACCCGGCACTGGCCGGGCACAAACGCACCATCGGCGCGCTGAAAGCCGCCCTGGCCATGCCGGAGAAACACGCTTGAAATCCATGGATCAATCCATCCGCGCCGACGTGCTGCGCAACCTGCAGAACGACTACGGCTTGCGGCCCATCCCCGGCGCCAAATCGATCTACATGCGCAAGGGCCTGTGCCCGGCCTGCAACAAGAAAGAGCTCTACGCCCGGCCGGACGAACCCTGGTTCATCAAGTGCGGCCGCGAGAGCAAGTGCGGCCAGCAGTGGCATGTAAAGGAGCTGTACCCCGATCTGTTCGAGGCCTGGAGCGAGCGAGCGCCCGCAACCGAGCAGCAGCCCACCGCCACGGCCCGCGCCTACCTGGAGTTCGCCCGGGGCTTTCGCCTGGAATTGATCGAAGGCTGGTACACCCAGGAAAACTACTGGGACCGTGAACTCGGTATTGGCTCGGCCACCGTCCGCTTCGCCCTGGACAAAGGCGGCTACTGGGAACGCCTGATCGACAAGCCATCGCGCTTCGGCAAGAAGAAGGCCCGTTTCCAGCCTGGCCAGAGCTACCGCGGCGTGTGGTGGTGCCCGCCGGCGGTGGATCTGCTCGAGGTCACCGAGCTGTGGATCGTCGAGGGCATCTTCGATGCCATCGCGCAGCTGCACCAAGGCATTGACGCCGTCGCCGCCATGAGCAGCAACGCGTTTCCCGAGGAATCGCTCAAGGCGCTGATCAAGGCCCGCGCCGAGGCTGGCAAGCGGCTGCCGAAGCTGGTGTGGGCGCTGGACAACGAGCCGAGCGGCCACCGCTACACCCGAATGTGGGTCAAGCAGGCCCGCGAGCTGGGCTTCGTGTGCGAGGCGGCGCAGATCCCCCAGCGCGACGGCCGCAAGGTGGACTGGAACGACCTGCACCAGCGCTGGACCTTCCTGGAAGAAGACGTGCGCGAGCAGCGCCGCGAGGACGACCTGCGCGAGATCCGCCACCACGGCGCCCTGCTGATCGCCGAGAGTGCCAGCGAGAAGGCGCTGCTCATGTACCAGTGGAAGGAAAGCGAGGAGTTCCACTTCGGCTACGACTCCCGCCTGTACTGGTGGAAGCTCGACCTGGACAAGTACAACAAGGCCCGCACGGCCATGGAGGAAAGCGACAGCGAGGCCGACCAGAAGCTCAACGACAAGGCCGTGCGCGAGAAGGCGCTGCGCATGTCCGGCTGTGTGGTGGAAATCGCCAACTGCTACCCCCAGGCGCTGTACTTCCAGCGCAATGAGGTCACGGACGAATCCTGGTACTACTTCCGCGTTGACTTCCCGCACGACGGCGACAGCGTCAAGAACACCTTCACCGGCGGCCAGGTCGCTGCGGCCAGTGAGTTCAAGAAGCGCCTGCTCGGCATGGCCGCCGGCGCAGTATTCACAGGCAGTGGCCAGCAGCTGGACAAAATCCTGAAAAACCAGCTGTTCGGCATCAAGACCGTATCCACCATCGACTACGTGGGCTACAGCAAGGAATACCAGGCCTATGTCTACGGCGACCTGGCCATCAAGGGTGGCCAGGTGTTCCAGGTCAACGAGGAGGATTACTTCGAGTTCGGCAAGCTGCGCCTGAAAAGCCTGCAGAAGGGTGTGGCCATCCGCCTCGCCCGCGACAGCAAGGGCTACAGCAACGAGTGGCTCAGCCTGCTATGGACGTGCTTCGGCGCCCAGGGCGTGGTGGCCCTGACCTTCTGGTTCGGCTCGCTGTTCTGCGAGCAGATCCGCGCCCGCCAGCAGTCGTTCCCCTTCCTCGAGGCGACCGGTGAAGCCGGCGCCGGCAAAACCACCCTGCTCAACCTGCTGTGGAAGCTGCTCGGCCGCGAGGGTTATGAGGGCTTCGACCCGATGAAGTCCACCAAGGCAGGCCGCTCGCGCCTGATGGGGCAGGTGTCCGGCATGCCGGTGGTGTTCCTGGAAGCCGACCGCCACGGCGACGACAAGAGCCACGCCAAAACCTTCGAATGGGACGAGCTCAAGGACTTCTACGGCGGCGGCACCCTGGCCACCAAGGGCGTGAAAACAGCGGGCAACGAGACCTATGAGCCGCCCTTCCGCGGCACCATCGCCATCAGCCAGAACGCGGCGGTGGTTGCGCATGAGGCAATCATGACGCGCATCTGCAAGCTGCACTTCGTGCGCCCCGAGGTAACGCCCGAGAGCCGCGCCGCGGCCGACAAGCTCAACACCCTGGAAGGCGAGCACCTCAGCCACTTCATGCTGCTGGCCCTGCGCAAGGAAGCGGACGTGCTCAAGCAGTTCTTCGAGCGCATGCCCGTGCACGAAGCCCGGCTGCGCCGCCTGCACAGCCACTGCGTGCAATGCGACACCGCCTACCCGGCCGGCGCCGAGAAAGCCTGCGCGAGCTGCGGCAACACGCTGCGCGGCTACATCCGCGTGGAGCGTATCGCCAAGAACCACGCACAGATGCTGGCCCTGCTCAACTGCCTGGGCCAGGTAGTGCCGCTGACCGAGCACCAGGTCGCCGTCACCCAGCGCAAGCTGGTGGCCATGGCCATCGAGCGCCAGGCCTCGATCAGCGCCGACCACCCGGCCGTGGCGGAATTCTGGGAGGTGTACGAGTACCTGCAGGGCCTGGATGCCGACGGCCCAACGGTCAACCACTCGAACAAGCCCGACGAAACCATCGCCATCCACCTCAACGAGTTCGTGAAGCTCGCCGGCGAACACCGCCAGCAGCTCGCCGACATCGCCACGCTGCGCACCCTGCTCAAGGACTCGCGCAGCCACAAGTTCATCGACAGCAACGTCACCGTATCCAGCGCTGTGCGGGTGCATCAGGCCAAGAAACACAACCTGACCACCTTCAAGTCGCCATCGGTGAAGTGCTGGCTGTTCAAGGCGTAACCCCCGCCCAGGCGCTGCAACGCCCAGGCAAACAACCCCAAAGGAGAAGCACCATGCAAAACCAACAACCCACCCCCAAATGGCTGGAACTGTTCACCACCGCGTTCGGCGCCAAGGGCCTTGTAGCCCTGGCCTGGTGGGCCGGCGCCTACCATGCCGAGCGCATCCGCAACCTGCAGGGCACCTACCCCATCCTGCAGATCAACGGCGACGCGGGCAGCGGCAAATCCACCCTGGTCAGCAACCTGTGGAAGCTGTCGGGCGTGGCCGAACCGGACGGCGTCACCAACCGCAACCACACGTTCAGCGCCCTGCTGGCCCAGTTGGCCAAGGCGGTGAGCGAACCGGTGGTGATCGACGACGTGGCCAGCGATGACGGCGGCGAGCGCTTCGACTGGGAGGCCCTGCGCGAGTGCTACAGCACATCCCTGGGCATGCGCGCCGACTTCGGTCAGCCAGTGCGCTTCCGTGGCGCCCTGGTCATCGTCGGCACCGGGCCCAACATCCTCAAGCAACGCAGTGTCGAGGTGCAGCTCAAGCGCGCCGAACAGGCGCCCGAGCGCAGCGCCGCCGTGCAGGCCCTGTATGACCTGCACCTCAGCGAGCTGGAAGGCTTCCTGGCCACCGTCAAGGCGCACCAGGACATGGCCGTCTTCTGCATGGGCAAGGCCGAGGCGCTGGCCTTCGAGCTGGCCGACCAGGTGAGCACCGAGTTGAACATCCGCGACGCCCGCAACCACGCCCAGCTGATCGCCTTGCTCGACTTCCTCGACACCCTGTTCCACGTCCCAGCCGCCGCTCTCGAATCCGCCAAGGCCGTGGTGCGCGGCATGGCGTGGCACACCGTCGGCCGCACCCGCGGCCCGGTCGAGGACTGAGCCATGAACGACGAAACCCCAACCAGCGTCATCGCCACCCTGATCGGTAGCGGCATCGCCCTGCTGCTGCTCGCCGCCGGCGCCAACGCCACCCCCGACCTGCTGCTGCACCTCACCCACTGACCCAACCGCCCAGGCGCTGCAACGCCTGGGCGACACCCGAAGGAGAAGCAACATGCAGAAGCCCTCACCCCAATTACCGCAGCAGTTCCGCGATGCCCTGGCGGCGCTGGCCGCCGAGGAAGCCGAGCGCCCGGCCATCCAGGCCGCCGGCATCGAGGCGCTCAAACGCCTGGTACCGGTCGCCCAGCGCGACACCAACCAGAGCCGCATCGTCGGCATGTTCCTGCTCAGCCTCTACAACGGCCAGGCGTTCCCCTTCCCGCTCACCTTCCTGCGCGGGCTGGACACAGCACTGTGGAACGACTGCATGACCCTGCTGCGCCTGGATCGCCGGCCGGAGCAAGAGGTGCACGAGTACTTCGAGGACGGCGACGCGGTCTGGTCGCAGCTGAAAAAAGACTGGGGCCCAAGGCCCGAGTGACACGGGAATACCCGGAAAGAGACGGCGCCGGGGGCTGCAACCCCCGACGCCAACCACCCCAAAGGAGAAGCACCATGCAAGTGAATCAACCCCAAGGCGGCGGCGCAGAGCCTACCACACCGCCAGCCCGCATCAGGCCCCCACTCGCCGGCAGCCGCCTGGATATGTCCAGCATCTGCGACATCTGCCACACCGCCCGCTCCACCCGCAAACACGCCAAGTGCAGCCGCATCCGCCAGAAAATGAAAGACGCCCAGTGGCAGACCTACATGGCTGAACAAGCCGCCAAGAAACAGGCCCTGCAGGAGCGCCGCCGCTATGCTCGTTAAGCACACCCTCAAACACTTCCACTTCTGCTGTGGGCTTGGCGGCGGTGCCAAGGGCTTTAACCGGGCAAAGCCGGTAGTAGGCAACATGCAAGCCGAGTGGCGCTGTGTAGGCGGCATCGATGTCGACCCGGCTGGCCTGCGCGACTTCGAGCGCCTGGCAGGTGTGCCCGGCACCCTGATGGATCTGTTCACCCGTGACCAGTACACCCGATTCCACGGCGCTGAGCCGCTCGCGGGCTGGAAGGAAGCCACGGCCGAGGACGTGCGCCGAGCTGCCGGAAACGAAGACCCTGATGCGGTGTTCATAAGCAGCCCATGCAAAGGCGCGTCGGGCTTGCTGTCCGAAACCATGAGCCTCACCCCCAAATATCAGGCCCTCAACGAGCTGACGCTGCGCTGTGTCTGGCTCATGTGTGAGGCCTGGAAGCACAACCCGGTGTCGCTCATCGTGTTCGAGAACGTGCCGCGCCTGGCCACCCGCGGCCGGCACCTGCTCGACCAGATCGGTAAGCTGCTGGAGTACTACGGCTATGCGGTAGCCGAGACCACTCACGACTGCGGCGAGCTGGGCGGCCTGGCGCAAAGCCGCAAACGCTTCCTGCTGGTGGCTCGCCACGTCGAGAAGGTGCCGCCATTCCTGTACGAGCCGGAGAAGAAGACGCTGCGCGCTGTTGGCGACATCCTCGGCCGCATGCCGCTGGCCGGCGATGTCGAAGCCGCCGGCCCGATGCACCGCGTGCCAGCCCTGCAGTGGAAAACCTGGGTGCGCCTTGCCCTGGTCGAAGCCGGTAAGGACTGGCGGTCGCTCAACCGCCTGGCGATCGAGGACGGCTATCTGCGCGACTTCTTGATCGTGCCTGAGTACCGTGGCGGATTCCTGGGTGTGCGCCGCTGGGATCAATCAACCGGCGTCATCGCCGGCGAGTCAGGCCCCACCAATGGTGCGTTCTCCGTCGCAGATCCGCGGGCGCCTAGCGGGGCGCTGCAATACCAGCAGTACGGCGTGCGCCGCTGGGAAGACACTAGCGGAGCAGTGATCGGCGTGAAGTCGCCCGGGCAAGGTACTTTCAGCGTTGCCGATCCACGTCACCACGGCAAAGCCAAGCACTCCAACGAATTCCGCATCGTTCCCTACGACCGTGAGACCCGCACCGTAACGAGCGCCCACGGCACTGGCCAATGCATTGCCGACCCTCGCCGCGCGGGGGACGGCTTCGGCAAATACCTGGTAACTGGCTATCAGGAAGCTGCCGGCACCGTCATCGCCGGCAGCACCACCGGGCAGGGCGCTTTCGCTGTTGCAGATCCGCGCCCGGGCATGGCGAAGGTGAAAGGTGACCCGTACCTCACCGGCGGGCATTACGGTGTAGTGGACTGGAATGGCCAGGCCGGCGCGGTATCGGCCAGCGCGCGCCAGGACAATGGCCGCTGGAGCATCGCCGACCCACGCATGCCTGCTGCCGCAGAGCGCCTGACCTGCATCATTACCAGCCTTGACGGCACCTGGCACCGCCCATTCACCACCCTGGAGCTGGCTGCACTGCAGAGCCTGGTTGACCCGGAAGAACAGCTCGAACTGGACGGGCTGAGCGACCAAGCGTGGCGCGAGCGAATCGGTAATGCTGTCCCTCCCCATGCGGCCGAGGCCATCGCCCACGTGATGGGCACCACCCTGCTGCTGGCCGGCGCCGGCGAAACCTTCATGCTCAGCAACATGCCGGTATGGGTGCGCCCGGTGGCGATTGGCCTGAGCGTGGCACAACAGGGGCAGGGGCGCGGGGAATGAGCCAGATCATCCTGAGCACTGGCCGGCGCTGCGGCAAGTCACTATTGCACCTGCTGGTTTACGCCGCTAACAACGGCTGGACAGCTCGTCGCACACGCGGCGGTCACGTCCGCTTCCAGAAGCCAGGCTGCACGCCAGTTTTTACCAGCAGCACGCCGAGCGACTGGCGTGCTTACCGCAACGCCCTGGCCATGCTGGTCAGGGCAGATCGATCGGCTGAGGTGATGCATGGGTGAGCCAGAAACTGGCGCTGCCGTTTCTGGTACTGCGGGGGTTGAGGGCGGTGCTACCCTCGGCCACCCGCCACAACCAGGGCCAACCGGCATGTTGACCTTCGATGACCTCAAGCGCATCACCGGCTACCGCCGGCGCGCTGACGTGGAACGCACGCTGCAGCAACAGGGTATCCACCTGTTCCGGGGCCGCGCCGGCCCATGGACGACGGTGGATCTGGTCAACCAGGCCGGCGGTATCGGCCAAGCACCACAGGAACAGTACGGCGTCGACATCCTATGAGGCGAGCGAGAAAGCGGAAGCACAATCCGCACATTCCCCCACACATCGATCAGGCCGCTCTTCCAGCGGCCGTTTTTTTTGACCCGCGAGACAGCGGCGTCTGGTACACGCTTTACCGCGATGGAGGGGCAGGTAAGCAGCGCCGCAAGAACATCGCGCCGGCCGACGCCTCGCTGGCCGATCTGCACGCCATCATGGACGTGCGTGCAGCCGCGGATCGTGAAAGCCTGCGGTTCCTGTGCGAGCAGTACCACGCCAGCACTCGCTTTGCTGGTCTGGCTGCATCGACACAGGAAAGCTACACCTACGCCCGCGACGTACTGCTTGAGCTGCCCACGAAGCTGGGCAAGCCGCTGGGCGACCTGGCTGTTCGCAAGTTCTCTCCAGCCCTGGTGCAACGTGTCATCGACCTGATCGCCGAGGAAGGCAAACCATCCAAGGCCGCCCATGCATTGCGTTACCTGCGCCTGGTGATGCAGTGGGGCCGCAACCGCGGTTACCTGGAAGTGAACCCAGCGATTGGCATCGAGGCCCCCAAAGAGCGCAAGCGGCGGCGCCTGCCGTCACATGCCGTCATGGAGGTACTGATCGACCGTGCCAAGCACATGGGCCGACTCGCCAGGGGTGTGCCGGGAGCATGCCCACAGTACCTGGTACACGTGATCGAGTTGTCTTATCTGTGCCGACTGCGCGGAATCGAAACCGTCACGCTGACCGACGCCAACGAGACACCCGAGGGGATCATCACCAACCGGCGCAAGGGCAGCCGCGACAACATCGTGCGCTGGACACCTCGCCTACGCGCGGCCTGGGACGGCGCCAAGGCCTATCGGGCCAAGGTATGGAACAAGCGGAAGATCCCGATACCGATCAGCGCGGAGCAGCGCTTCCTGATCATCGGCGCCCACGGCCGCCAGTTGAAGAAAAGCGGCCTGGACACCGCCTGGCAGCGTTTCATCTGGAGAGCGATCGAGGAAGGCGACATCACCGCCGAGCAGCGCTTCGGCCTGCACGACCTCAAGCGCCGGGGCATCACCGACACCGCCGGCACCCGTGCCGACAAGCAGCAAGCCAGCGGCCACCGCGACGCCGCCATGCTCGATATCTACGACCTGAGCGTTCCCACGGTCGATCCCTCGGTCATCTGACCCCTTCCCACACCACGTAACAAGCGCGCCAGGTACCGCATGGAACCTGGCCCTTACGGCTGCCTGCACGTAACAAGGAATCGCGTAAGTGCATGATTTATATGCAACGACGAGATTTCTTGTAATCAGTAGGTCCCGGGTTCGACTCCTGGTGCCGGCACCATTTGAGGTTCCAGAGAAGGCTTTAAAAATCTCTGGAACCCTTGAAAAACCCGCCTTCTGGCGGGTTTTTTCGTTTTGGCGTTCCGTCGGATTCCGGTGGCAGCCAGCGCTTTTAAGGGTAAAGATTAGGGTAGGTTTCAATTCGATAATAAGGAGTACCCTTATGTCGCGTACAACCGCACCTCTTACCGACACCGCTTGCCGCTCGGCAAAGCCTACAGACCGCGCCTACAAGCTCTTCGACGGCGACGGGCTCTACCTCCTGGTTCAACCGAATGGCCGCAAGGGCTGGCGTCTTCGCTATGTGAAGCCAGACGGGCGAGAGGGCCTGACCTCTTTCGGCAACTACCCGGTGATAACCCTCGCCGATGCACGACGGAAACGGCTTGAGGCGAAAAGGCAGCTGGCGAATGGCGTTGATCCCATTGAGTCAAAGCGAGACGCCAAGACTACGGCTGCTATTAACGGCCGAACATTCGAAGACGTAGCGTTGGACTGGCACAGGGAAATGTCTGCCAAGTGGGCGCCCGGCCACTCCAAAACCGTGCTGAGACGACTCAAGACTCACGTCTTTCCCTTGATTGGCGCCCGAGCCATCGTCGATCTGGATACCCACGACCTGATGACGCCGCTTGAGGCAATCAAGAAGCGCGGCACGATCGACGTTGCCTTAAGGGTACAAAACTACCTCCAGAGCATCATGCGGGAAGCCAAACGGCTCCGGCTGATCACCCAGAACCCGGCGCACGATCTCGAAGGCTCAATAAAGGCCCCCCGCGTAAAACATAGGCCAGCACTGCCACTGGCTCGCCTGCCAGAACTGCTGGAACTCATAGACACCTATCGCGGCAGGGCCCTAACGCGGTTGACGGTGATGCTCTCCTTGCACGTGTTCGTGCGCTCCAGCGAATTGCGCTTCGCTCGCTGGAATGAATTTGACCTCAAGCGCGGTATCTGGGAGATCCCCGACACCCGCCCAGCGCTGGACGGCGTACCCTTTTCCACACGGGGTACAAAAATGGCAGGAGACATTCACCTTGTACCCTTATCCCCGCAAGCGGTGACCTTGCTGGAGCAGATCCACAAGATCACCGGCAAATTCGACCTAGTGTTTGCCGGAGACGCCAAACCATGGAAACCGATGTCCGAGAACACGGTGAACGCTGCCTTGAGGACGATGGGCTACGACACCAAGGTAGACATCTGCGGCCACGGGTTCCGCTCCATGGCGTGCAGTGCGTTGATCGAGTCCGGCTTGTGGTCGGAGACGGCCATCGAGCGCCAGATGAGCCATAAGGAGCGCAACAATGTGCGCGCCGCGTATATCCACAAGGCCGAGTTCCTTGAGGAGCGTCGGATGATCATGACTTGGTGGAGCCGGTTTCTGGAGGCAAACCGCGAGGACCATGTGACGCCGCATGAATTTGCCAAGCAGTCGGGTGAGAACGTCACGCGCATTGGCAGTGCCAGGTGGGCCAAGTAGCCCGCCGCCCCACCGCTACAAACTCGCTCTGAAGTTACACGCCGCGCCGCATGAAGCTCCTCCGCGCGGGTCCTTTTAAACGGGGCTGCAAAGCCGCCCCGTTTAAAAGGACCGACCGTTGAAAAAATACGGCTGGCACAGCTAAGCGTCTGTCGAAATCCAACATTGTCCACCGGAGGATAGTTTTATCCACAGGCGCTAATTATCTGAAATCAGGCCGCTTGACGACTTTTGTCCACAGGCGTAAACCAGACATTGCAAGCGCTGCCGAGGCAGCAAATGTGGCCAGAAACCTGAAAGGTCACGCCCCTCGTGAGGCGGTTCATCCCAAGTACGATTCGCGTCCGGTAGCTCGTACGGTCACTACCCATGTGATGGATGCCTACTTAATATCGTTGCCACTGCGGCAACCGCCCTACCCTTCTGCCCAGCAGCAACCTCCCCGCTTGGCCATTTCGTGTGCGCCAACCCTTTGCCCGTCTCTTTCTCCAGGAAAGAGACGGGCGCTCAGACCACTGCTGCAGCCCATATAGAACGTGGCTTTGCCGCAATCCTCCTCGTGACAATCGGCGTGACAAAAACCGAAATCACCAGCAACAGCGATGTAGATGATGGTGCCGCAGACCAAGGGTTGGACTGCACCTGGCTGACAGCCAGGCATGCCCCGGTCATCGCATTGCTGCCTTCACCCGACTCAAGATCTCGCGGCGCTGGTTTCGTCAGCCAATGCAGCCTCCACCCGCCCACTCCTTCGGAAGTGCTCAGGAGGCCAGATCATGAGCTGCCCAATCTCCCGGTCGTAAGGAGCCGCTAGTCCCGCGTTAGAGGACATCCCCACAGGCCGCAGGGGCCTCGATCCCTGATAACACTCAGCATTCTTGGCGGGATGACGTGGGGCAGAACTGGAGAAACGGATAGGAGATGTGCGGCATGGCATTAGTGGGTAGACGCCATGGTCGTAATTTCGGCTACGGCAGACAATTGAGCTACGCGGGACCGCAGGCCCTGAAAGACATGTTTGGCAGCGGCCACTACGGCACGGTCAAGGCGCACAGTGACCGGTGGCGGGCATTCGTGAAGTGGTGCCGGTCTGAAGCGGGGCCCGGGGTGAACGATGCGCGGCAGATTGACAGCGAGGTGTTGTCGAACTATGCCGCATACCTTCGCGGCCTGGTTGAACACCGCCACCTAGCTATCAGCACTGCGCAAAACCGGCTATCTAGCGTTAATAGGACAATGGCTGCGCTTCGCGGTGATCAGTATGTGAAAGTGCCAAGTCCGAGCAAGGCGTTGGGTCTGCAGCGCACCGGGGTTCGTCAATCGGTGCCGCAGGGCCAAGATCGCGAACACGTACAGCGAATAGTCGAGGCGCTTTGCAGCCGCCAACATCTAAGGGCCGGAGCGATCGTGCAGCTGGCACGAGCCACCGGCATGCGTTTGCGTGAGGCCATCTTGGCTGACCTGCCACGGTTGAGCCGCGAGGCTGAAAGCTTAGCCAAGATAAACATTCAGGACGGCACCAAAGGCGGCCGCGCCGGTGCATCAGCGCATCGCTGGATTACGGTGGACGACCATATTCGTGGCGCGCTGGAGTTCGCGAAGCAGGTGTCGCCTGCTGGTAGCCGAAACCTGATTGCTCCGAACGAAAGCTACTTGACCATTCTGCAGGAAATCGTCCGCCCCGCACGCGACACCATTCATGCATATAACCTCAAAGGATTCCATGAGCTACGAGCGGCGTATGCATGTGAGCGCTACGAACAAATCACCCAGCATCGAGCACCTATAAACGGTGGCGAATGTTACCGGCTAAATCAGCTCCTTGATCGAGCGGCCCGGGTCCAAATCGGCTATGAGCTGGGGCACGGCCGGGTCGATGTGGTCGCTGCCTACATCGGAGGACGTATATGAGTAAGTCATTCGATATGGAGCTGTTCTTGGCTGGGGTGCTAACTGGTTCGCATGCAACGCGGCAACGTCATGTGCGCCAGGCAAAAATCATCCAGGTCGCAATCGCAGAGCGCTGGCAGCGGGTAAATCCATGGACTTGGCAAAAGAAGCATGTGGTGTGGTTTCTTGAGAATCGCTTGAGCGAACACAGTCAGGCAACGCAGTATTACTACGTGCTGACGGTCCGGCTGCTAGCTCGACGTCTAGAAACGTCTTGGGTTTTCAAGCTCTGAAGGGGACGAAATCCTGATAATCATGACCGGGTGCAATCGGCCAGAAACGGACGATCAGATATACTATTTTGAATTGGCGCGCCCCCCATGGATAGAGAGGAACCACAATGACAGAAGCGGTCGTTACCACGCCGGTAGCCGGAAACATCACACTTCGATTCCTAGAGCTTTGTCAGTTCCGTCGACTTGGTAAGGTCCAACTCGACGTCGACAAGAAGACTACTATTCTTGTCGGCGCCAACAATAGCGGCAAAACATCGGTTCTTGCAGCGCTACGCCACTTCCTTTCAGATGGCTCTCCATTTGGTGCTTTCGATATCAGTCTTTCGCAGTGGCCAAAGTTACGAGCGCTTGGTAAAGCTTGGGAGGTGCTAAAGGAAGACCCGTCGACAGTGACCGGGTCCGAAGAGCAATGGATGGAGCAGCTCGGAATCATCCACTCGGCTATGCCGACGTTGGACCTCTGGTTCGATGCGGGGGCTGGCATGTTCCACTATGTCGCCCCATTTCTCTCCAAATTCAGCTGGAAAGGCGGAGCCGTTGGGGTACGGTTGCGTTTGGAGCCCGCTGCAAGCGTTGACGAGTTGAAGCAGTTGGCTTGGGCATACTACACGGCGCGACTGCCGGTGAAGGATATGGGTGCGGATTCGCTTGCCTGGCCCATTGACCTCCTCGACTTTTGGTTGCGCGAGCCGCACAAGTTGGGTCAAGTCCGTGCATACAAACTGGATGCCGATAACAACCCTCTGGAAGGGCTAGAGACCTATGCGACTCAGACTCTGCCAGCAGACTCCAGTCCAATTGAGCGAAAAAATTTACAGAAACTGATTCGCGTTGACTTCGTTGCCGCGCAGCGGGGTCTTGGCAGTGAGGAAGCTGATTCTCGCTCTGCTTCTGGTCCCCACCGTGTCGGCATGTTCTCCAATCAACTTCTCAAGTTTGCTCGACAGCATCTAAATGTTGCTACAACAGGTCATGGGCATCGCGCAGATCTTATTAAGGCAGTCGCTGAGGCGCAGCAGGCGCTGGACAAGAAGATTCACGAGGCGATCGCTCCGTCGGTGGAAGAGGTTAAAGAGCTCGGGTATCCAGGGTTGCACGATCCCCAAGAGATTCGCTTCCGCACGCGCATACAGACAGCTGATTTGCTCGACCATGGAACCGCTGTTCAATACAGCATGCAGAAGGACTCACTGGAAGAGCTTCTCCCCGAATACTCCATTGGGCTCGGATACCAAAATCTCCAATCGCTCAGCTATCAACTGGTTTCTTTCAAAGCCGCCCGACTCAAGCCCGAAAAGGGCGCACCGGTACCCGTTCATCTGGTATTGATTGAGGAGCCTGAGGCGCATCTCCATGTCCAAGTGCAGCGCATCTTCCCAGATAAAGCACACAAGCTGATCAGCCCAAACGACAAAGACGCATCAAGGCTTAAAAGTCAGTTAATTATTAGTACTCATTCCAGCCATCTCGCGCATGCGGAGAGCTTTGACCGATTACGGTACGTCCGCCGCATAGCGAAGAGCGCAGAAAATCTCATGCCGACCACCGAGGTGGTCAATCTTGGGCAAATTTTCGGTGATGACAAAAAGACCCGTCAATTCGCAGAGCGGTATTTCCGCGTTCAGCATACTGATCTTTTGTTTGCCAACGCTGCAATTTTCGTTGAAGGAGTTGCTGAGCGCATGCTGGTACCACTTTTCATCGAACGAGATTTCAAAATGCTCAACAGCCGCTATCTGTCCTTCCTGGACATTGGCGGTAGTCACGCTCATCGGCTTAAGCCGCTCGTGGAAAAACTTCGTATTCCCACGGTCATCATCACCGACGTCGACCCCGTTGAGGAGAGAGCTGGCAAGCCAGCTAAGGATGGTGAGCCAACCACCACTCTAGTTGCAGTAGCTAATACTGGCCAAGTCGGGCTGCAATGCGGGAACCCGACTCTGCGCGGATGGCACCCGAAACTGCTACAGCTCGAAGATTTCAAGAACCCGGCAGAGGTACAACTTGTTTGGAAAGAAGTCGCTGAATGCCTAGTGCGTTTTGCTTGGCAGTTGCCCGTGGCTGAAGCGGGTGACCATTGGCCTAGCACCTTTGAGGACTCTCTTATTCTCAAGAACATTCCTTGGTTCAAAGGCCTTAAGGATGAGAAGGTCGACAGTGATGGCAACAAAATAAAGCCGCCAAAAGGCGCGCTTGGCTCCGTAGCTCGACGGGTTGCCGACCATGAAAATATTTCGGACTTGCTCGCAGCTCTGCACAAACTCATGCACGGCTCGTTCAAGAAAGGAGACTTCGCCGCAAGCATCTTTGAGATGGTCGCGACGGGCGAACCAATAGCCTGCCCTAAGTACATTACGGATGCCTTGGAATGGCTTCAAACACAGCTGGATCCCAACCCGGAATTGATGTCATGACCTCGGTGCCGATCCTTGGCGACAACGACCGCGATGCCGGCGTAGTTGAGGAAATCTGCGGCTATCTCACTAAAGAGCCACCGCGTAGCTATTTCCTTTTTGCGGGTGCCGGTTCCGGTAAAACGCGTACTCTGGTTGAAGTTCTTCGGCGGCTTACCGGTGTCATCGAGCACGATAAAGGCGAGCAGCTAGCACGACGTATGCGAATGTACGGGCGTTCGATTAGGGTGGTGACATACACCAAGAATGCCGTCTCGGTCATCAACGGACGCCTAGGCGACAACGACTTAGTCAGCGTATCGACGATTCACTCGTTTTGCTGGGAACTCATCAATGGGTTCAACGATGACATTCGAGAGGCCCTTATTGCCGTAAAAGAAGCTCAACTCGCGAAAGAGACCGCCGAGGCGCAAGCGAAGCCGAAAGGCATCACGCCAGCTAAACAAAGAGATCTTGACGGAATCAAAGATGATATCGAGGCCTTCAGAGCGACCGATGTGTTCATCTACCATCCCGATCGCAACACGTACGGCCCCGGCGCGCTTGCGCACAACTACGTCCTCGACGCGACAGCGTGGCTACTCCGAAATAAACCTACGCTCCAAACCATTCTCAAAGATCGTCACCCCATAGTTCTCATTGATGAGTCGCAGGACACAATGAAAGGCATGCTGGACGCCTTGATAGGGCTTGCAGAGCAGGGGGGGAGCGACTTGACTCTTGGGTTGCTCGGTGATCACCGACAACGCATTTATGCGCACGGGCACGCCGATCTTCCAAGTCTTGTCCCGCAGAACTGGGCAACGCCAGAGCTGCAGATGAACCATCGCAGCCAGCGCCGAATCGTTACGCTCATTAACAAAGTCTGGGAAGCTGAGCTTGAAGGTCGAACGCAGCCTACAAACGGTGTGGAACAGCACCCTAGAACTGAAAAGGCCGGAGGCGTGGTTCGGCTATTCGTGGGGGATACCTCGCGCTCTCCTGAGGACAAAGTGCTCGGCGAACGTTGGTGCTCAGATCGGATGCACGAAGCTACTGGGGCAGCCGCCTGGAATCAAGGTCAATACCAATTGCTCGCGCTGGAGCACAAGCTCGTTGCCACTCGCGGCTCGTTTCTCGATGTATATGAGGCAATGGTCCTGCTAGATCCTGACGCCGCAGCGCCTTCTGGCAGTGGTGATAACAAGGGGCCTTCTGCCGTACAGGTTCTCCTCA
The DNA here is from genome assembly GCF_900100535.1 of Phytopseudomonas flavescens. GTDB lineage: Bacteria > Pseudomonadota > Gammaproteobacteria > Pseudomonadales > Pseudomonadaceae > Aquipseudomonas > Aquipseudomonas flavescens. The sequence goes on along the minus strand of NZ_FNDG01000015.1, from coordinate 100,335 downwards.
ACGAGCTTGCTCAATTAGAGGCGTGCCTAGGTATCAACGGTGCGGTGAACGAGTTCAAGGCCACCGAGGTATTTCGTCGGTCCGGAAGCCTCGACAACATGCCGGAAGAATGTGCCGCGCGAGCGAGTCGCGTGGAGGAGATGCTGACGGCCATCACAGCATTTGCCACCGCCTGCGCCAATCCGAAGTCAACTGTTGCGGAAGTGCTCGCACCGGTCTTGAGCGCAAATTTGTTTGAAATCGATCATCGCCTCTCGGAAGCTCATGCCGACAAGTCGCCACAACTTCCGGCGCCGGGTCGAGGTGAGGAGGAATCCAAACAGGCCAGGATGCGTCGCGGGTGGTGTGCGCTGTTCGCCGCACCCTGGAAGCAACTCAGACTGTACCGAACTTACCTCGCAGGGGATTCAGTTCTCGCAACGCATCAGGTGGTCAAGGGCTCCGAGTTTATACACGTCATGGTTGTGATGGATGACGCCCTTGCCGGTGGGTTTCTTATATCCTACGACAAGATTTTTGGTGGTGTGGAGCTTAGCAAGCGGGACAAAGAGAACGTAGAGCTGGGCAAAGAGACGACTATCGACCGCACCTTGCGGCTGCTTTACGTAACCTGCAGCCGCGCGCAGGAGTCGCTTGCCCTTGTGCTCTGGTCGTCCGACCCTGCAGCGGCACTGGCTAGAATCAAGGACAGCAACTGGTTTGCCAAAGGCGAATTTGAGGCAATCCCATAGCTTCCCGCACAGGTGAAAAGGGTGCGATGGACGCTGCACCTGCTGGCTTTGGAGGCCGACGCTGAATGAGTATGACGTGCAACCTCATTGAAGCATCGCTTGCGCACACCTTACACATTCCCAGCGTGCTGACAGCGTTTGTCAGGGAGTCGGCTCGATATGAATAGCTCTATCAAACGCAGCGCCATACCTGCTAGCGGTTACGCTTTCCAAAACCTGGTGGGCATCAAGGCGCTTTGCGAATGGCTGGACACCCCTTCTTTGTACGAGTGGGTTAAGTTCGAGGCGGACGACGAGGAAGAAGCTCGTGGCCTTGACGATATCGTTATCCAGCGTTCGGACGGCCAGATGGAACTTATCCAAGTCAAGTTCACCGTCAACGAGTTCAAGCCCGATTACGCGTTGTCATGGCACTGGTTGACGGATCGCAAAGGAAAGAAGGGCACCTCTCTTCTCGAAAAGTGGACGAAAGCCTTTTTCCGGGTAGGCCCTGACAGAGCAGCACGAACTGAGCTCATCACGAACCGCAGGCCAGAAGCCGAGTTTGCGTCCTCTCTCTCCGGCGGGAGGGTGATATGGGAGCGGCTTGACGATTCTCTGCGCCAAACGCTGGCGCAGCATGCTGGTGGTGAAGAAAAGGCACGAGTGTTTTTCGAAAGGTTTGAATTCAACCACAGCTACGCAGGTCATCAAACGCTGACCGGGGAGGTATCGGCACAGCTTCAGGCGAAGCATACCAATCATGAAGGCTGGTTGGCCCTCTACCGAGCGACCTTCGAGTGGAGCATGTTCAAAAATGCCCCTGCGCCTGATGGTCGGATTACGCTGGGCATTTTGCGCAGCACCATTTCTGAAATGCAGCCAAGGCCCTTGGATCAGGAGTTCAGAGTGCCAGCGGGTTATCGGCCTCCAGATCCGGCATTTGCGACCGACTTCATCGAGCAAGCCATGAAGGGCGATTGGAACTGCCGCGTACTTTGGGGATCGCCAGGTCAAGGTAAAAGCACGTTTCTTAGCCATTTTTGCGAGCAGATCCAGTCTTTAGGTGTCGTCACGATTCGGCATCACTATTTTCTCGATCTTCAAGACGCCTCTGAGCGCTTCAGTTTGGCAAGCGTTGCTCGGTCGCTCATGTCCCAAATGGAGTCAGAGCTCCCTGAGGTGGCCGTTTCCCTTGATAGACGCCCTGAGAACTTGAGAGTTTGGCTAACCCATTGCGGCGCGGCTTGTGCTCGTGCGGGTACACGCCTGGTATTGATTGTCGATGGGCTAGACCATGTTTGGCGAGAGAATGACGAGCGCATTTCGCCACTCAGTTCGCTGTTTTCCCTGCTATTTCCAATCCCTCAGGGGGTTACGATCGTGCTCGGCACTCAGCGCGTTGGTGACGAACAATTGCCACCAAAGCTGCATCAGTTCGTGGAGCCTGAGTGTTGGATAGAGCTTCCAAGAATGAAGGTGCCCTCGATATCGGCTTGGCTGGCGGCTCACTACGATTCGAACGCATTTGAACTCCCTCCAGGCGTTACACCCGATCAAACAATGGGGTCGTTGGCCGAGGCATTCCTATCGCTAAGCGAAGGGCACCCTTTGGTGCTCACATATACGTTCATGAAGATGATCCGCCATCATCGCGTGCTTTCTGCGCAGATTGTTCGCCAGAGTGATTCAGCTCCCCATGGAGATGCACTTGCCTACTACACGTCGCTGTGGCAACGGCTTTCCTGGGATGCAAAGGACGCTCTGCATCTCATAGCAGAGGATAATTTCATCTGGCCTTCTGGAGCTTTGGAGCAGTGCCTCCAGTTGAAGAAGGTCAATTTAGAGGCTGAGATTGGTCACTTGCTGGCAACCGTCGATGTCGGTGTCAAGGCGTTTCACGGCAGCCTCTATGTGTTCATTCGTCAACAACCCTCTCATCAGGGCCGGGCGAACGTACTCCTGCCACGGGTCGAAGAATGGTTGGATTCTGAAGCTCCGTCTTATCTGCGGTGGGGTTGGCTGTGGCTGTACCAATCCCGTCGAGGCGATCATTCCGGCCTGCTGTCTGGTACGACCAAAGGGTGGATGCTGCATGCGTTGGTCCAAGCTTTCGATATTAATCAGATTATCCGAATCCTCGAAGACGCCGAAGAGGTCGCATTTGTCTTGGGTGACTACGAGCTCGCACTTCGTAAGCGGGCCCTCAAACATCGAATCCAGAATGGTCCGGAGTTCCAGATAGAGGATGGAAGTCTGCTATTCAAATCGGCGCTTCAGCTGGCGTCCGACCCTTATCCTGCGCTGCTGACGGCCTCCCGTGTTAATCAATCCAGCTTGCAAGCGCTGGGAGATTTAGCTCATCTCTACCTATCCCTTGGTGAAGTTGGTCGTGCGTTTGACGTACAGGAGCGAATTCGACAAAAGATAAAGGATCGATTGGACGCCGGAACCCTGAATAGCCATGAGCACGAGCGCGCAATCAAAGTCTATTTGGATGTGGTAGGGGGGACTGGCCGCTATGCGCCGGATAAGCTGATAAACGTTTTTTTGAATCATGAAAGCGGTGAGGCGTGGTTTGCGGCATTTCTGGAGAAAGCTAGCGGCTACTCAGATCTGACCCCGGTCATGGCATTTGCATCGATTCCAATGCCTGCTCGACTTCGTCGAGTGCTGGAGCTGCAAGCCATCCGAGTGGCCGGCTGGGCACAGGCCGCGTTGCATTCTTGGGCCGGGTTTGAACGTTTTACCAAACACCCCTTGTCTGCCTGTTGGGCCATGTTGTATGGGGAGCCTGCGAACGATGCGTACATTCGGTACATACCGCTGGATAGGCTTGCGATCCTGGACGGAAATAGTGAGACAACCTTAGCGAATCATCTGCATTCAATCTTTTTTGCCGCCGTTGCCAGCAGCCTTCAGTTAAATGGCGCACCAGCGCTCGAAAAGGTGGCACTGAATGCAAAACGTGAGTGGCTGTTGCCCCTGCTTCATCGATTGATTGCTTCTGCTAACGCCACTGCAACAATATTGGCCAGAGGTGAGACCCCGCCAGTACCGATCGTTTATCGGTTCATCGCCGGGGATCGACCCGCCCAACACGATCATGACGCCTGGGCAGAATATCGCGCTCTGCGAGAGGCTTTAGCGTTGATCACCGCTGACCTTTTTTTGTTGGGTAGGCTTCGCAGTGAGATGAAACACATCTCGGCAGCAGATTGGGCTGAGTGTCAGCGGTCGAAATTGTTTGCTCCTGATCGCCTTCGCGAAGCTTACTTTATGCGTCAGTGCCATTTGCTGAGCGAGGATACGGCAGAGCTCCAGATACGCACCGAGGCAAAACAGATCAGACAGACCGTTGGCCCCTTCAACGAAAAAGCTAATTCGCTTTGTGAGCTTTGTGGCTGGGCAACAGCGTATGGGCTCGAAGATACGGCTCGTGAGCTGCTGCAAGGGAGCTACGAGTATGTGACTGGATTTGGTTGGCGCAAAGATCCTGGGCTTCGTCATCTGTTGGATGTCATTGCAGCTGTTGCGCCGACTGAGCCGGAATTTGTCCGTCATGCACTCGCCAGGCTTGCTCCCATTTACAACCAAATCGATGAAATGACGGAAGATTCCGGTACCAGTCCTAGCGACTTAGCGGACCTGCTGCTGCAATTGCGGCCAGATATCTTTGTGCATTTTTATCAGCATTGGATTGCTCACAGTCAGTGGTACTACGCCGATCAAACCTTTGCGGCGTTTGCCAGAAATGCTGACATCAATGCACCAGGGGTGGCGGCTGCCCTGGCTTATGCTTCGGGAGAGCAAGCGGTCACTGCCTTGCGAGCTCGCAGCCAGTTGGACGCAAGTCAGAAAATCTCCGAAATGGTCCGCCTGTGGGACGTGCCGGAGCAATCTGTGCGTGACAATCCTCCTGCGATCAGTCGAGAGAAAGACGCTTTTGACGACTCGGATAGCCAGCAGCCCATGATGCCTGAACCCGAGGATTACCCGCCCTCAAAGCTGGCTGAGTTCTTAAAAGCGCTGGATGAGACACGCGAATTCACTGCCACATCCAAGCGAACGGTTGAATGGTTCAGTTTCTGGGAGGCAAAAGGGAAAGGGGTTGAGCTTTTGAGCTCTCTCGCAGATGTCTTAGAGAGCTCTATCTCGCTATTTCGAGGAACCGAGCTGCTCGATCTGGCATTCGAACTCTCACGCAGACTTCAGGGACCTAAAGTCGCGTTCGTTTGGCTGGTACGTGCCCATCAGTACCGATATGGATGGAGCGAATACTATTACGGGCATGTGGAATCCCAGCGGCGCTTGGCATTGGTAGGTTCTCTGTATCCTAAACGTTGGGAAGAGTTTCTTCAGCTTTCCACGTTGCCCCTCCCACACTACCCAGAAAAGAAGCGAGCCATTCCCGATGCTAGGTTGGTGTATCTGTTACTGGAGGTGGGGCAAACTGCCCGGGCCCTGTCAATTCTGAGCAACCTGATCGACACCACAGTGGCTGAGTTTGAATGTCAGCCATTGGTACAGCCAGCTTGGTGGCGAGAGGATGAAAAATGACTCCTAGGCAAATTGCAGATATTAGCGTGGCGCGTTTGGGCCTCCCAGTTCCCACAGGGAAGCTGGTGGTTATGCATGCCATAGCGGAGGCATTGGCAGTGCCGGAAACTGCCGGAGACTTCGAAGACGCCTTGGTTGATTGGACCGCTACCCGACGCCTGGAGTCTGAATGCCTGGAGGCACTGTCGGTATTGCTGATTGCACAAGCACGTCCGGAATTCGTGAGTCGTGTCAGGGCAGCTGTAAGCCGACCTTCATTGGCGTCGGAGTACCTGGTGGCGCTCGCCTCAGGAGCCCCAGCGATCGTTCGTGACTGGCAGGGATGTTATTCCGGAAAAGCTCCTCATCATGTGGATGTACGCGCTTCTGAGGAGTTGTTGAGCAGCGGTGCAGTTCTACCCCCTATTTTTCAGGATACAGTCGAGCGCCTCGAAGAAATCTCCGGACGCCCGATGAGCCGACAATGGGCTTATGAGTTCGATGTCTTGAGTGACCGCTTCAAGGACATCACAGATGGGCACCTGAGTTATTTTCTATCGAGAGATCGAAGCACGGGTGGCCAATTTGTGGCTGGTCAAGGGCAACTGGCTAGATCAGCGTTTCTACGGACACTGGCTTGTGCGGTCGAGCTATGGGGAATGCCAGAGAAGCTCGCGGCTTCATATGCGCGCAAGGCACTACCGGCAGATCCCATCTATCTAAAGCTTCAGCCCGGCCCTGCTCCTCAATGGGCTCAAGGTTTGCACCACAGCTTTGATGATGATTCAACTCCACCAGAAATAGCTGTTCGGGACTGCTTAAGATTGATCGAGCGAGAAGAGCAAGGCAGGCTTTTGCACCTCTGCGCGACAGTTTCCGATACTGAGCTACGCCACATCGAGCTCACGGTGTTTGGAGTGTCCAGTCCGGTCGGTGTCGCAGACGCTAAGACTGGGGTGAGATTTCATAAGTGGTTGGCAGGACGCCTCTCCCCCAAACAGAACGGCCTTCGATCATTGACCTCGCCATCCTGGCAGAAGAACGACGATCTGGACTTCTCGCCAGCGGTTCTACCCCTGATGGGCTCCAGTGTGGGGTATCTGCAGTTTGATTACGTCAAATGCTTTCCATACGTTCCGTTTTCCACACCGTCGATGCCCGATCTAGAGCTACTTCCGGCCGCAGGACGCTTACCACTTATGTCGCAGGGAGTGCATGTGGGGGAGTTCAATTCTTGGTATTGGGAATGGCAGCCGAGTCGTCCCATGGGTTGGGCAAGCCCCATGGCGTGCTATTCCATGCTCCGTGCTGAAGCCGCGCAAACCTGTGAAGCCGATGCGGGCGCGCCTCTTCGATACGTATGGATGGTTGAGAAATGGACGCGTGATAAAGCGTACGGTGATTGGGTAGAAGAGAGTGAAATAGGAAGCCTGTCCGAGTAAGCGGACCAGTAATTCTACATTACACCTTTTAGTGGCTTGCATGGACTTGACCGGTCAGTTACATCCCACCTCACCAAGCGGCTGCATCGGATTTGACCAGCACACTTCGTGTCCATAATTGGCGGGATTCTACCCATACGAACCTGCGGTGAGAGGATGGAGTGGGTCGAAATCAGCCGGTCGGGCCTGACCGCTTTTCGACCAAAAGCTGCGGATCGTATATGGCAGTTTTTGGCCGATAACGCCCGTCTAGCAACGGAAGCCTTTCGTCGTTAGCTGTCGCTTACCGTAGTTGTAGAACGAGCCCCCAGATTCAGGAAAGCATGAGAGGCAGCCATGCACGGAGGGCAGTCGGTCCCATTCTGGCTTTCTACCCCCTCTCTCAATGCTTAGCAAGCCCCGGGTGCCGGGATAGTTTTAGAGATAGATGGCTCGTCACGTATGAATTAAAGAATTATAGATCAAATAGTTAAAAACTTTTTCGACTCCTGGTGCCTACAAAACAAGGCCTCGCAGAAATGCGGGGCTTTGTCATTTATGGCGATTGCTGATGCAGCGCCCACAAGACGTCCACGCGACAGGAAAGTCGCGCGTGCATCCCGAGCGCACGGCGCCTAAAGCTCGCCATGCTCTGCGAGCCGTGGCAAAGCAGGCTCGGGCGGATCAGCCGTGGATGAAATGCAGAGCGCTCGATCGAGGTAGCCGCCGGCCCCTGCCGAGCGCCTCGAGTCAGCTCGAGACCTGGCTGGAGAACTGGCTCACGGCAGCGACGACGCACTCCGCGTCTTTCTGGATATCCTGAATCACGGTGTCGGACTCGTTGGCCAGTGTCAGTGCTTCGCCGGCCAGTTCGCGGCTGCGGTTGATCACGTCGACGGCATTGGAGGCGAGTTCCTGGTTCTGCTTGACCACGCCGACGATTTCCTGGGTGGCCTTGGAGGTGCGCGACGCGAGCTGACGGACTTCATCGGCCACCACCGCGAAACCACGCCCCTGTTCGCCCGCACGCGCGGCTTCGATGGCGGCGTTGAGCGCCAGCAGATTGGTCTGGTCGGCGATACCGCTGATGGCCTTGACGATGGCCTCGATCATCTGCCCTTGCTGATCCAACGCCTGGATGCCATGGGTGGCGTTTTCCATGGAGTTGGCCAGCCGGTGCAGCACTTCGACCGTGTCGCGAATGACCTCGCGGCCCTTGCTGGCACTGGTATCGGTCTGCAGCGATGTGGTGTAGGCGAGGTTGGCGGCGTCGGCGACGGCTTTTTCCATGTTCACCTGGTCGGTAATCACGGTGGCGAACTTGACCACCTTGTAGAGCTTGCCGTGGATATCGGTGATGGGGTTGTAGGAGGCTTCCAGCCAGACGTCTCGACCGCTGCTGTCGATGCGGCGGAAGCGGGCTACGACGAATTCACCGCGGCGCAAGCGCTCCCAGAACTGACGATAGCCCTCCGAGGCACTCTCCTCGGCGGTGCAGAACATGCGGTGGTGCTTGCCCACAACCTGCGCCAGGTTGTAGCCCATGCCGCGCAGGAAGGAATCGTTGGCGGTGATGACCGTACCGTCCAGGCTGAATTCGATCACCGCCGTCGAGCGCAGCAGTGCCTTGACCAGGCTCTCGTTCTCCAGCGACGCCTCGATGGTGCGCGTCAGATTGCTGGAGTGGATGACCACCTGCTTTGTGCCACTCAAGTGATCGCTCATGGGAATGACCACAGAACGCAGCCACACGTGCTGGCCATCCTTGCCCAGCAAGCGCAAGGCGCCGTTGAAATGGCGGCGCTCCTTGATCGCGGAGAGCGCGCGCAACTGGTGCGGGTCACGGGCCAGTTCCGACGGCGATAGCTGGGTCAGGTACTGCCCCTCGACTTCCCCGGCCCGGTAGCCGAGTTCGTTCTGGAACAGCTCGTTGACACGCTCGATGCGGCCATCCGCGCTGAGCTGGATGATGATCATTTCCTTTTCGAGGTTCTCCCTTACCTCCTCCTGCATCGCTAAGCGAGCTTCCAGCTCACTGTTGATTTGTTTGAGGCGAGAGTTGAACACGACAAGGACTCCAGAGTAGGTATCACTGCATCGGCCCGTGGCTGAAAATCTTGAAAGATGGGTGGTGCCGGCAGCTGTTATTTCGAGCATAGAGCGCTTCGCTTACAACCGCGGGCCAGACATACGATTGCGCTTGTTCAATGCCCGAGCAGGCAGTAAGGTTCGACCGTCGCCGCATATCGGCGATACAGGATTGGCGTCCTGGAAAGTGGAAGACACATCAGCTGCTGTCGCGGCTTTGCTGTGTCCTGCGTGTGGCTGCCTGCGTTATGGGCGGGCCGTATGTGGGCATCTTCGGATGCGCCGGATCCACTAGCCGGTACGCCAACCCATACGGTTCCGCCCACCCTGATTGGCGTCAGGAGGCGGCATGTCACCACTAGTGGATATATCAAGATGAACGAACACTTCGAATCCCTTCGCTTCACCCGTCACAACCGTTTCCTGCACGCCCTGATGCTCGAATCCCAGGTATGGTTCAGCGTCGTCGATCTCGGCCGCCTGATGGGCTGCCACCTCAACGAACGGCTAATCCGCAAACTCGATGACGACCAGCACCGCATCATCAGCCTCAATCATCACGGCAATGTCCGGCCCACCCTGATGGTCAGCGAATCCGGCATGTATGCGCTGATGGTGTATCACCACATTCCCGAGAACCAGAACCTGCGCCGCTGGCTCACCCATGAAGTGATCCCCACGCTGCGGGCGGCCTGCACACCCACGCCCGACCAAGCACCCAGCCTGAGTTCACTGCAGTGGGCAGGCCTGTCCGTGAGCCTGCTGCACTGGCAGAACGAGGCCTGGGTCAAATGGCGGGATATGCCGGCGCTCATACCTTCGGTGGAGAAGGCACCGGGTCGCTCGCAAGGCTAGTGGATCAGGCCTTGGTGAAAGGCCCGCTGCTCTGCTGAGCGAACCCCACGTTATGCCGGCAGAACAGCGAGCCGATGCTGAGCATGCCGATATGCACGCCGTCGCACGCCAGCTCCTGCTGAAGACCGTGCAGATAGCTGCACGCGGCAGCCGCCGGATCTGCACCGCCAAGGCTGGGTTGCGCTGAGGTTGTAGTGTCGTTGCGCTCGACCAAAATGGCACCCGACTTGCGCGAGCGCATCTCCGGCAGCACTTCGTCCACCACGGCAGTCATGCTCAGGTAGGTGAGCGCGCATGTTTCGGTGGCGCTGTCCGGGTTCAATGCGGCGGCGTAGTCAGCTGTATTGAGCGGATCGAGGCCGTAGTACACCGCATCGATAGGGCCCACCGTGCTGCGGATGGAGCGGATCATCGCCTTGGCGTGCTCGGGGCTGGAGACGTCGCCGGTGAAGGTTCGTGTCGAGATGCCTTCGCTTTCCAGCACGGTCGTCAGCGCGCGCACGCACTGCGCGTCATCGGCCACCAGCACCACGTCGTAGCCGTCATTGCCGTACTGGCGAGCGGCCAATGCACCTGCGCTGTTCTGCGCACCGAATACCACAAGAGTCCGACTCATGATCAGCCCTACCTAACAGTTGCGGTGCTCTGCTGGTAAAGATCTGCAGGTAGCACATGTCCCGGCAGGATCTGTGCACCGGCTAGGCAGAGAAAGCCGCTGCGTCGCATGAAGCCCCGATCCCTGGGAGCAGTTGTCCTGGCATAGTCACCGCCGAACATTGCCTGAACATTGCGTCGCAAACTTTTGCGCTCCGCTACTATGGCGCCTCGGTGAAACGGTGCGGTGAAGCGGCTTTGCGAATCCTTCTGGTCGAAGATGACTTACCTATGGCCCAGGCTCTGCAGGCAGCGTTGGGGCGACATGGCTTGATCGTGGACATGGTTCATTCGCTCGCCGCAGCGGCGATGACCTTGCGCCTGCATGTGCACGATCTGTTGCTCCTCGACCGCGGCCTGCCCGATGGCGATGGTCTCGACTTCATTGCCACCGCCCGGCGCCTGACGCCCGCCCTGCCCATCGTGCTGCTGACCGCCCGCGGGGAGGTCGCAGAACGGATCGATGGCCTGAATGGAGGGGCGGACGATTACGTGGTCAAACCCGTTGCCGCCGACGAACTCCTGGCCCGCATAAGGGCCATCGCTCGGCGCCCGGCCACGGTCATTCTGCCCACCGCTACCCTTGGCGCGCTGTCCTTCGACTTCACCGCCGGTGAGGCCATCGTCGATGGCCAGCCGCTTCATCTGCCGCGGCGTCAGTTGCTGATTCTGGAAGCCCTGATCTATCGCCAGGGGCGGACCGTACTGCGAGAGAACCTCCATGAAGCGGTCTACGGCCTGGCAGACGAGATCCAGTCGAATGCGCTCGACGCGCATGTCTCCAAGCTCCGGCGCGCGTTGAAAGAGGCGGAGGCCGGGGTCGAGATCGCGGTGATTCGTGGTGTCGGCTATCTGCTCAAGGAAGGCCAATGAAAGCACTGCACAGCCCCTCGCTCATCGGCCGCCTGCTGTGGTCGCTGTGCCTCATGCAGGTGGTGGTACTGGTGACCTCGATCGCCGGCACCCTGTACTACATCATCGACGACCGCTTCACTTTCATGAGCGATTCGGTCATCGACACCCTGGTGAGTGCCATTGCCGTGCAGCCGGATGGCCTGGCGTTCGAACGTACCAATGAGCTGCGCAGTTTGCAGGCGGACAACCCGCAGCTCTGGGTGGTGATTCGCGACGCCAACGGCCATCGTCAGCAGTTGGGTAACGTGCCGTCCGCGTATCAGGCGCTGGAACGGAGCCTGCCCTTGCTGGGCGTCTCGCAAATGCGTGCGCTGCCGGAGCAGAACGAGCTGACGATGCGCATCGAGGTCAAGCCGATACAGGACCAGCAGATCCACATCATGGTCGGCGGCGTGGCAATGTCCGACTTCAAGAGCCTGATTCTCCAGGCGACGGGTTTGCTCAGTCCCTACTTCCTGACGCCATTGATTCTGTTCACCCTGCTCGCCACCCCCATGGTCGTGCTGCATGCGACGCGAGGTGTGCGGCGGGTGACCAAAGAGGCATCGGCGCTGGATATCTCCACCCCGGATGCGCACCTGACAGAGGACTCCGTACCTCGGGAGATTCGCCCGCTGGTCAGCGCCTTCAATGCCGCCATGGAGCGCCTGAGCAAGGCGTATCACGCCCGTGATCGCTTCCTGCGTGACGCGGCCCATGAGTTACGCATGCCCATCGCCGTGCTGATGGCGCGTCTCGATGGCATGCCCTCACACCCACTGAAGCCGGTTCTGCTCATCGACCTGAGCCGCCTGGCCACCGTCGCCGAACAGTTGCTGGACCTGCAGCGGCTGCAGTCTCCCCAGGTCGAGTTCGTTCGCGTCGACCTCGTGGCCCTGACCCGCGACCTGGTCTCCGATATCGCGCCTGTGGCCCTCTCCCGCTGCGATGACCTGGTACTGAATGCGCCCGATCAGCCCGTGTGGGTACTCGGCCAGGCCAGTGCACTGAGCCGCGTGATCACCAACCTGGTGCAGAACGCGCTCGTCCACGGTGAAGGCACCGGCACCATTGGCATCACCGTGGCACCACGCGGAACCGTGGCTGTCGCCGACCAGGGCAAGGGCGTGGCGAGCGAGGACCGCGAGCACATCTTCCAACCCTTTTACCGCGGCAAGACCGACGTCCCTGGTCACGGCCTCGGGCTGCATCTGGTGGAGGAGATCGTGCGCGCTCACAGGGGCCGTATCACGATCAACGACGCCGCCGGAGGCGGTGCCGTTTTCACGGTTCATCTACCGGTCGTGTCGGCGTAGTGCGGTGTGAGCGGACTATCGCTGCCAGCACTGGCCAGCCTCTGCGTCTCCATCGCCTGCCTGGCGTTCAAGGCTGACGCCTACGCCTTTGCGCAAACGGGGATCTCACGCATGATGCAGGTGGCTCCAGCCCCCTGATGGACAAGGCGCCGGTACTCAGAAAAGCTCCCAGACGCACGCCACCAGCAACCAGACCAGGAACAGTGCAGTCATCACCGCCACGGTACGCGCCAGAATCATCCGGCAGCCCAGCGGGTGTCATGGCCGCAACGCCAGACCACCACCAGACGTATATCAACAGCGGCGCAAGCGCGATAAGCGCAAAAACGTGCAGCCCACTCCTGCGCAGCAACTGCTCGTCCCAACGATGCACGAGGTCGAAGATCGAGGCAGCGAAGTGCTCCAGTACGCCAAAACGGAGAATGGCGAAGAAGAGTGCGCGCCCAAGGACATGCACCAGCCAGAACGCTTTCCAGAGCGGTTTCCCGCGGGTGCAATGGTCAGCGCAGCCTCTGGTATTCGATAAGGGGAAGACGCCATGCTGACGCCTGCAACGAGTGAAAACGCTTGATATCCTAGCCCGTCGGCTCGAAACGATAGCAACCCTCGGCATGCAGAGGGCGGCGTGTCAGCAATCTGGGAAAAATACGATGAAGAAGTTACAGCGCGGATCCGGCCACCTGTTCAGCCTGATGGTCATCGCGCTCATTGCCTGGGGTGCTTATGTGACTATCTACGTGCCCTACGAACACAAGAAATCGATGGACGAGTTCCGAAGCAGACCACCAACGGTGAGCGCGGCGAAGCTGGAAATCGTCGACGCCTACAAGGCAAAACCAACGCCCGAGCCACGGCCGCGCGGGCTGTACACCGGCACCGCTGAGCAGGACGGTTACCCGATGACCATCAGCTTCGACTTCGGCGAGAACCATGTCATCACCAAGAAGGCCCACATCAAGACCTACGAGTTCACGGGCTCGGCAACTTATGACTGGGTGGGCTCGGTGATGACCTTCGGCAAGGTGCAGGGCGATGCCGTGCTGTTTCCGGGAACCGGCGAACCCATCGAAGTGATCAGCGCATCCGAAATCCATGTGCCGGGGCCTGGGACGACGCTGGTGTTGAAGCAGCAGTGAGCTTGCTGGCGGCAGCCATGAATGCCTCGTGAGCCTGCAACGTCGGCCCGCTCCAACAAACCTCCCAGGCGCCCGCCTCTGGCCGGGGCTTGAGTCCTTTATCTCAGCTGGGAAGGGCTGCTTGCGGCTCAGAAGTTGCCTCTCGCGACCAGCTTTTAAGATCGGTCGAAAGCAGACGGGGTGATGACTTAAACAGTACCCAGGGCATTTCTTCGGCTCAAGCCCGGACTCTAAACAAAGTAGAAAACCGAAACCAGGCATTCACAGCGGGCGCGCTGTTTGGCACAACTACGTTTTGTGCTTATGGAGCCCCTCGGTTCATCCACGCTAGCCAGTAGCCGAACAAATGGTACAATTGCGTACCTTTTAGTCGATTGGCGGATTGCGTATGCCACAACAGCAAGTCGAAGCACCGCCCGGCAACAGAACCAGCAAAGGCGCGCTGCGCCTTCGAGACCTCACTGCGGTTGCCGCCGAGCTATTTCTGGAACGCGGCTTTGCGTCGGTGGCGGTAGATGACCTGATTGCTCGCGTAGGTGGTTCGCGTCGCAACGTGTACAGCCATTTCGGCGGCAAAGAGGGATTGTTCATTGAGGCGGTGGAGCAGCTTTGCGCTGAACTGGCTCGGCCCCTTGAAGCTTTAAACCTCGGTGAGGGCTCTGTTCAGGAAGCCTTGTCGGCCTTCGGACATCAGTTGCTGCAAGCAGTCTTGCAGCCACGCACGTTGGAGTTGCATCGCCTGATGCTGGCTGAAGGCAAACGCTTTCCGGCGCTTTCCCAAGCCGTACTGCAAGCGGGCCACTTCAGGGCCGCAGACATCCTGGCACCGTGGATCGAAGCCCACCAAGCCACTCCCTCAAACGGTTTTTCAACAAGGCTGCCAGCGCAAACGCTCGCACAGCAGTTCGTCAACATTGTGGTGATGGAAGCCCAGTTGCGTGCCCTTGCCGGGCTCGACCAGCTTCCACTGTCGGCAGACCGGATGAACACCATCGTCAACAGCGCCGTAACCACTTTCCTTCACGGCGCGCAGGCAATAAGGAGCTCGCATGACCCTGACTAATTTCCCTTGGAAGTCCATTCTGGCCTTGCTGCTTGCGGCCTTCTTCCTGATCGGTGCTGGCGGCAACATCATCGCGCCCCCGGGAGTCGTCGCTGACTATGCGCGGTGGGGTTATCCAAGCTGGTTTCACTATGTAACGGGGTTGCTGGAGTTGAGTGCGGCCATCCTGCTGGCCATCAAGTCGTTACGATTCTGGGGGGCAGCAATCGGCGCAGCAGCAATGGTCGGCGCTGCGGCCACGGTGCTGTGGCACGGGGAGCTTACCCACTCTATCGCGCCGCTGGTCGTATTAACCCTTTGCCTCGTGGTCGGCTGGGTAAACAAACCCGGCATCCACCGGTAAGCCCTCCTATCAAATGGCCAGGCCGTGCAAGGCTGTCTGGCCTCGTGCGTGAACGTGGTATCTCGACCCACTCAAAGGCTTCGATGTCCCCGCTGCGCCCCTCTTCTGCGCAGACCTTTTCAACGCGAGAAAAGCGCCAAACTGAGCCTTACTCGACCGGCGGCCCGGCAGCCTGTTCAAGACACTGTCATAGGTACCATCCGCCTGCGAATAGCGGACAAACTTGGCATTGTTCACGATGACGTCTTTTCGCGGGGCCTCGGCATGCAGAAGGCCAAGCGCTGCGTCGAGGATATCGTCCGAGGGCGTGGCTTGTTCAGCGTTTTCTTGGCCGAACATGGTGATACGCACACCTGGTGGGGCCACTTTGATCACGCTTACCGTCGTCTCTGCGAGCTGAACGCACAGGCTCTCGGTGAATGAGTGGACCGCCGCCATGCTCGCGCTGTAAGTAAGCGGGGCAGGTAGTGGTACAGCGATCTCCATTCCCCTACGGCAACGCCTCGACCATGAAGTCGACGAAGGCGCGAACCCGTGGCGAGAGGTGCCGGGACTGGGGATAGACGATGGACATCACGTCCGCCTCGGGCTGGAACTCTTCGAGCACCGGCAGCAGCAGGCCGGCGGCGATTTCGGCTGCGACGTGGTAGTCGTGGATCTGCCCCAGGCCGAAGCCGGCCAGCGCGGCGGCATGCAGGGCGAAGCCGTCGTTGAAGGTCATCGAGCCCTTGGGCCGGAAGCTGCGCGACTCGCCAGCCTCCTGAAAGACCCAGGAGCGGGCGCGCCCGGTTTCGTGATAGGTCAACGCCAGGCAGTTGTGCCGCGCCAGCTCATCGAGCGATTCGGGCACCCCGTGCTTCGCGAAATAGGCTGGCGTGCCGACCAAGCGCCGACGCACCCGAGCGAGGGGCCGTGCGATCAGGCTGGAGTCCTCCAGGGGGCCGAAGCGAACGGCGACATCCATGCCTTCGTCCACCAGGTTGACGTAGCGATCGGTGATGGCGATGGCCAGGTCGACCTGTGGATAACGGGCCTGGAAGGCGCCGAGCAGCGGCACCACCCGGTTGCGCCCGAAGGAAACCGGCAGGCTCACCCGCAAGGTACCGGTCGGTTGGCGCTGGGCGCGGCACAGCACCAGCCTGGCGTCGTTGAGATCGGCGATGACCTGCCGACAGCGATGGAAGAAGGCCTCGCCATCGACCGTCAGGTTGACGCTGCGCGTGGTGCGCACCAGCAGCGCGGTCGCCAACTGGGTTTCCAGGCGCTTGATGGCATTACTCACGCCAGCCTGGGTAATGCCCAGGGCTTCGGCCGCACGCACGAAGCTTCGTGTGGTGAAGTGCCCGTAATCGCGGTCGTAGTCCCGCGCGATGGCCGCCAGGGTGCGCAGTTGCCTAGCCGACAGGGTGCCGTAGGGGATCGCCACGCGCAGCATATAGGCGTGCTTCTGCAGGTACAGGCCGTTCTGCAGGCGCAGCGGGAGAAACTCCTCCTCGCTCAGCTCGCCGCTGATGCGCCGCTGCACCTGATCGCGAAACTGCGCAACGCGCTCGCGCACCAGAGCGTGGTCGTACTCGTCGTAGTGATACATACAAGGCCCTCATTGCCGCCACACACGGCATACAGGCCTGCACTATGGACAACAGGGGCATTTCGAAACAGACGCAGATAAAACTGAAAAACCCATATCAGAAGCAGAAACTGCTACCTTTTTCATCCCGAAAGCCCCTTATGGCAGCGCGCTCCCAGCTCTGATCCGTATTTTATCGAGATCTCTGGATCTGTTCCCAGAGTCGTCAGCGGGCCATCATCCGCGCCCACGCCATGGCGAGCAGCGGTGCTGCCCTGCTCCCATCCGCCAAGTCAGGACAGCATGAAGCGCTACGAGAAATTCGCCGATGAAATAGCCGGGCTGATCCGCACCGGCGTTCTCGCGCCTGGCGAAAAGGTGCCCTCGGTGCGCCACGCCAGCCGCACCTACGGGGTAAGCCCGTCGACCGTGTTCCAGGCTTACTACCTGCTTGAAGACCGTGGCCTTGTCCACGCCCGTGCACGTTCCGGCTATTTCGTCCGCGAGCACGCCCAACGTCCGTTGCACGAGCCGGAGGTGCGCGCAGGCACGGCGCAGACCACCGATGTCGATGTCAGCGAACTGGTGTTCTCGGTGCTGGGCTCGTTGAAGGATCCGCACACCGTGCCTTTCGGCTCGGCCTTCCCCAGCCCGGACCTGTTCCCGCTGCCGCGCCTGGCCCGCTCCATGGCGCAGAGCGTGCGCGACATGCCCAGTCATGCGGTGATCGCCGACATGACCGAGGGCAATCCCGACCTGCGCCGGCAGATCGCTCTGCGCTACATGGTCAGCGGCGTGCGGCTGCCGCTGGAAGAGCTGGTGATCACCACCGGCGCCATGGAGGCACTCAACCTGTGCCTGCAGTCGGTGACCGAGCCGGGCGATCTGGTGGCCATCGAGAGCCCGGCGTTCTACGCCACCCTGCAGGTGCTGGAACGGCTCAAGCTCAAGGCAGTGGAAATTCCCGTGCACCCACGCGAAGGCATCGATCTGGACAGCCTGGCCGACAGCCTGCAACGCTTGCCGATCAACGCCTGCTGGTTCATGAGCAGCCTGCAGAACCCGCTCGGCGCGAGCATGAGCGACGACAAGAAACGCGGCCTCTACGAGCTGCTGCAACGCCATCAGGTGCCACTGATCGAGGACGACGTGTATGCCGAGCTGTACTACGGCACCCAACCGCCAAAACCGGTGAAGAGCTTCGACCGCGAGGGCCTGGTGATGCACTGCGGCTCGTTCTCCAAATGCCTGGCGCCGGGCTATCGGGTCGGTTGGGTCGCCGGTGGCCGCTATGCCCAGCGCATCGCCCGGCTCAAGCTGATGACCACCATCTCACCCTCGGTGCCGGCCCAGGCGGCCCTGGCCGACTACCTGCAGCACGGCGGTTACGACCGCCATCTGCGCAAGCTGCGCCATCATCTGGAAACCCAGCAGGCGTCGATGCTGGCCTCGGCAGCGCGGCACTTTCCGGCGGACACCCGGGTGACCCAGCCGAGCGGCGGTTATTTTCTTTGGTTCGAATTCGCCCAGCGGGTGGATGCGCTGCAACTGTTCCGGCTGGCCCTGGCCCAGGGCATCAGCCTGGCGCCGGGGCCGATCTTCTCGGCCACCCGCAGCTTCGGCCATTGCGCCCGGCTCAACCACGGCCACCCGTGGAGCACGCAGAGCGAGCAGGCCATGGCGACACTGGGGCGGATCATCGAGTCGTTCTGAAGGTGCAGCGAGTCGAGGCGCGAGCCGGTGCTCATCCCGGGCGGGATGAGCACCGCCGGGTCAGAGCTGGTCGCCCTGCAGGCCGGCGTAAAGGCGGGTCATCTCGTTGAGCTGGCGGAACATCGACTCGGCATTCACGGCGACGATGGTCGGCACGAAGTCCTTGGAGGCGAAGGCCTTGGTCGCGAACTGCCAGCGCGCATCGGCCTTGCGCAGCGCGGCGGCGATCTGGTCATTCGGTGCGCCAGCGGCCTGCAGCTCCTTCATGATGCTGTCGAACTCCTTCACCGAGGCGTCGAAGTTGGCATCCAGGTCGGGGGCTTGAACTCCCCAGGCGCGGGCCATGTAGAACATCGCGGTACGCTGGGTCAGCACACGGTTCCAGCCACTGCGGTTGATCGCATGCGAGGCGGCGTCGCCGTTGTGCTTTTCGAACAGGTCGGTGACGTGCTGGCACTGCTTCACCAGTTCCTCGGCCTTGGCGAGCATCGCGCTCGCCTGGGCCTTGTCCGGCGTGGCAGTGATCATGCCGCGATAGGCGCTCCAGATCACCTCGACCTGGGCCAGGGCAGCACGCACCTCGTCGTTGGTGGGGTGAGCCTTGAGCTGGGCGTGGTGGTCTTCGAACAGTGCAATGCTGGTGTTGAGCTGCTTGATGGCATCGTCGACCTTCACGTCGGAGCCGATCATCAGGTAATCCTTGGCCATGATCTGGCCCAGGCTGCGCTGCAGGCCAGCCATGTTCATCGCTTCCAGCGGCTTCATTTCGGCCCAGCTGGCGAAGCTGATCAGGCTGAGGCCCAGCAGAAGCGTTCCCATGCAACGTTTAATCAACTCGATATCCTCAATACGCTCTGGAGGGGCGCCCCCGACGAACCACTGACCGCGCAGCAGCGCGACGTGAGCAGCGAGGGTCGACCCAGGTGACGACTGGCGCACGGTGGCAGCCGGAGCTGCCAACATTCCGACGCCAGCGGTGGTTGATTCTAGTCCATACGCCCGTCGTTGACGTGCTGCCATGACGCCTTCGCCGGTTATCCGCCCAGCGAACATGGAGATTGGTGACGTCCGTCACAGTGGCGGGCTCATGCCCGGAATGCGCAGGCACTGCGCGGCGCTGGCGAACCGCCGGGGCCGAAGGCCATGGGCGCGTGCGTCGGGGTAGGTCAGGGCGAAAGCTTGCCGGGCTCGATACGGGCAGGGGGCAGGACGCGCAGGCCATCCGAAGGACAGCCGCCGGCCAGGGATGCGTTGCGGGGCCCCTCCCCCCCGGCCAACGGGGGTGAGGGGCCTGGCCTCAAGGTGCCTTGTCGGTTTTGGCCGCCGCTTTGCGGCGGGCGCGACGGGACAGCATGTTGAGCCCTTCGATGATCGCGGAGAATGCCATGGCGGCGTAGATATAGCCTTTTGGCACGTGAGCGCCGAAACCTTCGGCGATCAGCGTCATGCCGATCATGATCAGGAAGCCCAGGGCCAGCATCACCACGGTCGGGTTGGCGGCGATGAAGCGCGCCAGCGGGTTGGCGGCCAGCAGCATCACGGTGACGGCTGCGACCACGGCGATGACCATGATGGGTACGTGGGGGGTCATGCCCACCGCCGTGATGATGCTGTCGACCGAGAACACCAGGTCGAGCAGCAGGATCTGCACGATGGCGGCGCCGAAACCCAGGGAAGCGGCACGGCCGACGAACATGTCGCCTTCCGGCTCCGGGTCCATGGAGTGATGGATTTCCTTGGTCGCCTTCCAGAGCAGGAACAGGCCACCGGCGATGAGGATGATGTCCTTCCAGGAGAACGCCTGGCCGAACAGTTCGATCACCGGCTCGACCAGTTGGACGATCCAGGCCACGGTACCGAGCAGCCCCAGGCGCAGCACCAGTGCCGCACCAATGCCGAGGCGCCGCGCTTTGTCGCGCTGATGTTCGGGCAGCTTGTTGGTGAGGATGGAGATGAAAATCAGGTTGTCGATGCCCAGTACCACTTCCATGACCACCAGGGTAGCCAGGGCGACCCAGGCAGTGGGGTCGCTAGTCAATTGCAGGAGATAGTCCACGATCACGCACTTTATGGCTGAACAGAGGCCGCATTCTGTCTTGTTGTCTGGCGAACAAATGTGACATTTTATGACAAATTATTTCATGGCACTGCCCCACCCAAGGCGCCCTAACAATGTGCGCGCATGGGACCACCCAGGCATGGCTACAGCCGCTCACGGCACGCCGCCTGATGGCTGTGTGCGGCAGCGCCTGGGGCTGCCCGCCCAGCCATCCCCCAGCTGACGGGCGATCAGCCTGCCAGGCCGATTTCCACGCTGTCGCCATCGAGCCGCACCGGCCATGTGCGCAGGCGCTGTTCAGGGTCCTCCAGGCACGTGCCGTCGGCCAGGCGGAAATGCTGCTTGTAGAGCGGCGAGGCGATCACCAGGTCGCCCTTGATGCGTCCGATCAGGCCACGGCCGATGACGTTGGCGCCGGATTGCGGGTCGCGATTCTCCACCGCGAACAGTTGCTCGCCGACCTCGTTGTCGGGCAGGTGGAACAGGGCGATCTGCGCACCATCGAACCAGGCCACTACCCCTGAGTTGGCGACCAGGTCCTGGCTGCGGCACAGCGGTTGCCACTGCGTGGCGGCAAGCGATGGGGCGGGCACGGTACTGGGCTGGCTCATCAGTGCACCTCTTCGGTCACGGCGGGCAGGTTCAACTCACTGGCGGCGCGCGGACGACGCTGGCCACGCTCCCTGACGAAATGGATGTCCGGGTCGGCGCGCTGGTCGTTGACGAAGGTGCGGAAGCGCTTGAGCTTCTCCGGGTCCTTGAGGGCACCGGCCCATTCGCACTCGTAGCGCTCGACCACCCGTTGCATCTGCGCTTCCAGCTCATTGCCGAGGCCCAGGCTGTCGTCGAGGATCACCGCCTTGAGGTAATCCAGGCCACCTTCCAGCGACTCGCGCCATACCGAGGTGCGCTGCAGCTTGTCGGCGGTGCGGATGTAGAACATCAGCACGCGGTCGATGGTACGGATCAGCGCTTCGTCATCCAGGTCGGTTGCGAAAAGCTCGGCGTGCCGCGGGCGCATGCCGCCGTTGCCGCATACGTAGAGGTTCCAGCCCTTGTCGGTGGCGATCACACCGATGTCCTTGCTCTGCGCTTCGGCGCACTCACGGGTGCAGCCGCTGACTGCGAACTTGATCTTGTGCGGCGCACGCAGGCCCTTGTAGCGATCCTCCAGGCGCAGCGCCATGGCGACGCTGTCCTGTACGCCGTAGCGGCACCAGGTGCTGCCCACGCAGGACTTCACGGTACGCAGCGACTTGCCGTAGGCATGCCCGGTCTCGAAGCCGGCGGCGATCAACTCGCTCCAGATCTCCGGCAGCTCGTGCAACTGGGCGCCGAACAGGTCGATACGCTGCCCGCCGGTGATCTTGGTGTAGAGGTCGTATTTCTTGGCCACGGCGCCAATGGCGATCAGCCCATCCGGGGTGATCTCGCCGCCGGGAATACGCGGCACCACCGAGTAGGTGCCGTTCTTCTGCATGTTGGCCATGAAGGTGTCATTGGTGTCCTGCAGCGGGATCAGCGCCGGGTCGGTGATCGGCTGGTTCCAGCAGGAGGCGAGGATCGAGCCGACCGCCGGCTTGCAGATATCGCAGCCGGTGTGGCCGCGGCCATGCCTGGCCAGCAGTTCTTCGAAACTGAGCACACCCTCCACCCGGACGATGGCATACAGCGCCTGACGGGTATGGGCGAAGTGCTCGCAGAGGCTCCTGTCCACCGCCACGCCGCGGGCGCTCAGCTCATGCTCGAAGACCTGTTTGAGCAGCGCGCTGCAGCCACCGCAACCGCTGCCGGCCTTGGTGATGGCCTTCAGCTCGCCGAGGTCGGTGATGCCGGCGTCGACCTGGCAGCACACCGCGCCCTTGCTGACGTTGTGGCAGGAGCAGATGGTCGCGCTGTCCGGCAGCGCATCGGCGCCCAGGGTCGGCGCGCCTTCGGACAGCGGCAGGATCAGGCTGGACGGATCGGCCGGTAGCCTGATGCCGTTCTGGGCGTACTGCAGCAGGGTGTCGTAATAGCTGTTGTCGCCGACCAGCACGGCGCCGATAACGTGCTGACCATCCGCCGAGACCACCAGACGGCGGTAGCTGGCATTGGCTTCGTCGATGTAGCGGTAGCTCTTGGCACCCGGCGTAATTGCATGGGCATCGCCGATGGAGCCGACGTCGACGCCAAGCAACTTGAGCTTGGTCGACATGTCGGCGCCGGTGAACAGTTCGTGCGGCTCGCCAGCCAGTTGCGCGGCCACGACGCGGGCCATGCTGTAGCCGGGCGCGACCAGACCGAAGACCCTGCCATTCCAGGACGCGCATTCGCCGATGGCGAAAATCGCCGGGTCGCTGCTGCGACAGTCGTTGTCGACCACCACGCCCCCGCGGGTCGCGATGTCGAGCCCGGCGGCACGGCCGAGGGCGTCCTGCGGACGAATACCGGCGGAAAACACGATCAGGTCGGTTTCCAGGCATTCGCCGTCGTCGAATGTCATGCGGTAGGCGTATTGTTCACCTGTGACGATTTCCTGGGTGGCACGCGACAGGTGCACGCCAACCCCAAGAGCCTCGATGCGCGCCCGCAGTGCGTCGCCGCCGTCGGCATCCAGTTGCACCGGCATCAGCCGCGGCGCGAATTCCACCACGTGGGCTTCCAGGCCCAGGGACTTGAGGGCATTGGCCGCCTCCAGACCGAGCAGACCGCCGCCCACCACCACGCCACGCCGGGCACCGGTCGCGGCAGCGCGGATGCCGTCGAGGTCGTCCAGGGTGCGGTAGACCAGGCGCGAATTGCCCTCGGCGCCCGGAATCGGCGGCACGAAGGGGTAGGAACCGGCGGCCAGCACCAGCCGGTCGTAGCCGCGACGGCCCTCGCTGGTGACGACTTCGCGGTGCTCGCGGTCGATCTCCAGCACCTGCTCGCCGAGGTGCAGGTGCACGCCGTTGCGGGCGTACAGATCAGGCTCGCCCAGGGCCAGGGCTTCGGCATCCTTGCCGGAGAAATACTCGGACAGGTGCACACGGTCGTAGGCGCGCTGGCGCTCTTCGCCATACACGTGCACCTGATAGCGATGCAGGGCGCCGCTGGCGATCAGCTGCTCCACACAGTGGTGGCCGACCATGCCGTTGCCGATGACGATCAGGTTCTCGCGCTTGATCGATGTAACGATGGAATTCATAGCCTGCCCTCTGTCTGCGGCGCTATAACGGTTTTCTGCAACGCAAAAAAAAGACGCCTGGAGCTGTTGTCAGCTTCAGGCGTCTTTGCCTTGGATTCAGTGATGTAGTTTTGGGTGGATGGCCGGCTAAGCCGCCCAGGCTCATCACCCCGGCAGCCTAAGCCGCAAGGGCACCTGCGGGGTAATGGCAGGTCACGCAGAATGAGCAGCATGTTGCATGCCAACGCCTGGATCAACGCTAAAGCGCAGGAATGGCAAGGCTTTCCAGGCAGGCGAACAGAACGCAAGCGGCATGCAACACAGCAATGCTACGAACCAAAATCAAGCACATCGCCCCTCCGCTCACTGTTTCGGGGCATGCCGCAATTCCCAACATGGCAGCGAGCGGCTCTGATCGATCAGTCGTGGAATCCGTTCACGCTCACCAGCCAGAGCCAAGCGTTGGACCGTGAGACGCTACAAGGCGGAAGCAGTCATTTGTAGGGTGGACGACGCTTCATCCGTCCACCGCTCTGAGATCGCGATGGTGGATGAAAAGAGCGTCATCCACCCTACGGCTGCTTTCGCCACTTTGCGGTCGTGCATCAGGCATCTGCAGGCAAGCGAGCAGACCGTGAACAGGATCTCAGCGCTCCCAGGGCGGCGGCGGTTCCTTATCCTTGGGCTCGTCCTCGGCGTTGAGCGCGGCCTGGCGACGCGCCTCGTCGGCCAGGGCAGCCTTGATCTCACGCAGCACCGCATCGACGTCGGCATCGTCCTCGGGGTCATCGAATTCACCGGTCAGCACGCTGTCCGGCGTCAATTTGCCTTCCTCGTAGAGCGCCCACATTTCCTTGGCGTACTTGCTGAACTTGAGTTCCGGGGCGAACTGGCCGAAATAGGCGGCCATGTTGCCAACGTCACGCTCGAGCATCTTGAAGGCGTGGTTGTTGCCCGCCGCATCCACCGCTTGGGGCAGGTCGATGATCACCGGGCCTTCCGGGCCGAGCAGCACGTTGAACTCGGACAAGTCGCCATGCACCAGGCCGGCGCAGAGCATCTTGACGATCTCGTCGATCATGAACGCGTGGAATTCGCGGGCGTCCTCGGGGTGCAGGTCGACGTCGTTGAGGCGCGGCGCGACGCCCCCCTCGCCGTCGGTGACCAGCTCCATGAGCAGCACGCCTTCGAGGAAATCATAAGGCTTGGGCACCCGCACACCAGCGCTGGCCAGGCGAAACAGGGCCGCCACCTCGGCGTTCTGCCAGGCATCCTCCTGCCCCTTGCGGCCATATTTGGAGCCCTTGGCCATGGCCCGTGCGTCACGGCTGTTGCGTACCTTGCGACCTTCCTGATATTCGGCAGCCTGGCGGAAACCACGCTTGTTGGCTTCCTTGTAGACCTTGGCGCAACGCAACTCGGTACCGCAACGCACCACGTAGACCGCTGCTTCCTTGCCGCTCATCAAAGGGCGAATCACCTCGTCCACCAGGCCGTCTTCGACCAGGGGTTCAATGCGTTTTGGCGTCTTCATCAGCTTTTATTAGGGTCCTCAATGGGCTATGCGGCCCTTTTATACGGCAATCCTCGGGCAGCGCACAGCCTCTATGACAAATGTGCCGGCGCAAAGACTTTGAAAGCGCGATCGGCACTGGCGTACAACCTGGCGGATACCGACAATCGACGTACGCCCACAGGAGATCGACATGTCGGAAGAACGCCGCTGGCAAGCCGTGTGCGAGCGCGACACCACGCAGGACGGCCACTTCGTCTTCGCCGTGCGCTCGACCGGCATTTACTGCCGCCCCAGTTGCCCGGCACGCCGGCCACGCCGCGAGAACGTCAGCTTCCATGCCACCGCTGCGCAGGCCGAGGCCGCGGGTTATCGCCCCTGCAGGCGCTGTACGCCGCAAGGCAGCAGCGCGGCCGAGCGACTCGACACCCTGGTGACCGCCGCCTGTCGCCTGCTCGATGAGGCCGACAAAGCGCCGACGCTGAGCGAGCTTGCCGCGCGCATCGGCCTGTCCCCGTCGCACCTGGCCAGGGCCTTCAAGGCACGCACCGGAATGACCCCCAAGACCTGGGTCAATGCCCGTCGGCACGAGCGTCTGGCGCTCGCGTTGCCCCAGGCGAATTCGCTGCTCGATGCCGCCCTGAACAGCGGTTACTCCAGCACCCGAGTGCTCTATGAGCAGGCCGACGGGGTGAGCGCGGCCAGCCGACGCAAAGGTGCCGCCGGGGAACGGCTGTGCATGGCCGTGGTGCCCTGCCCGCTCGGCTACCTGCTGCTGGCGGGCAGCGACAGGGGCCTGTGCGCCTTGCTGTTCGGCGAATCGGAAGCCGCGCTGGAAGCGGAGCTGCGCCAGCGCTTTCCGGCGGCGACACTGCAGCGCGATGACCGGGCATTGCAGGGTTGGCTGCAGGAGGTGCTTAGGCAGATCGAGGAACCGGCACGCGCCGCCAGCCTGCCGCTGGATCTGCGGGGCACGGCTTTTCAGCAGAAGGTCTGGCAGGCCCTGCGGGCCATCCCCTCGGGGCAGACGCGCACCTATGGGCAACTGGCCGCCGGCCTCGGCAGCCACCCGCGCGCCATCGCCCGAGCCTGCGCCAGCAACCCGCTCGGCCTGCTGGTACCTTGCCACCGCGTTACCGCCGCCGATGGCAGCCTCGGCGGCTATCGCTGGGGCGTGGCGCGCAAGGCCGCCTTGCTCGAGGCCGAAGCCGAGACGACGAGGCGCGAGGATTGATCGCGCAGACTCTGCATCCGTAGCCTGGCGTTGAGCGCAGCGATACCCGGGGCAGCGATACCCGGGGCAGCGATTCCCGGGTTTCGCTGCGCTCGACCCGGGCTGCTTTCCGCCCGGCTCAGCGTTCCAGAATCGCCGTAACGCCCTGGCCGCCTGCGGCGCAGATGGAGATCAGGCCACGGCCCTCGCCAGCCACCGCCAGCAGCTTGGCCAGGTTGGCGACGATGCGCCCGCCGGTCGCAGCGAACGGGTGGCCGGCAGCCAGGGAGCTGCCCTTGATATTGAGCCTAGCGCGGTCGATGCTGCCCAGCGGCTGCTCCAACCCCAGCCGCGTGCGGCAGTAGTCGGCGTTTTCCCAGGCCTTGAGCGTGCACAGCACCTGGGCGGCGAAGGCTTCATGGATTTCGTAGTAGTCGAAGTCCTGCAGGGTCAGGCCGTTGCGCGCCAGCAAGCGCGGCACCGCATACACCGGCGCCATCAGCAGCCCTTCGTGGCCTTTGACGAAATCCACCGCTGCCGCCTCGCCATCACGCCAGTAGGCAAGGATCGGCAGGCCGCGGGCCTTGGCCCATTCTTCGCTGGCCAGCAGCACCAGGGATGCACCATCGGTCAGCGGTGTCGAGTTGGCCGCTGTCAGGGTACCGCGTTGGCCACGCTCGAACACCGGCTTGAGGGTGGCCAGCTTGCCCAGGTCGATATCGGGGCGCAGGTTCTGGTCGCGGGTCAGGCCAAGAAACGGCGTCAGCAGATCGTCCTGCCAGCCTTCGGCATAGGCGGCAGCGAGCTTGCGATGACTCTCCACCGCCAACTGGTCCTGCTCGTCACGGGCAATGGCCCAGTGCTGCGCCATCAGCTCGCAATGCTGGCCCATGGACAAACCCGTGCGTGGCTCGCCATTGCGCGGCAGCGACGGCGCCAGATGCCATGGCCGGATCTGCAACAGCGCCTTGATCTTGTCGCCGGCGCCCTTGCCGCGGTTGGCTTGTAACAGGATCTTGCGCAGACCTTCGTTGACGCCGATGGGCGCATCCGAGGTGGTGTCCACGCCACCGGCGATACCGCTCTCGATCTGCCCCAGGGCAATCTTGTTGGCCACCAGCAGCGCGGCTTCGAGCCCGGTGCCGCAGGCCTGTTGCAGGTCGTAGGCCGGGGTTTCGGGGGCCAGGCGCGAGCCGAGTACGCATTCGCGGGTCAGGTTGAAGTCCCTCGAGTGCTTGAGCACCGCCCCGGCGACCACCTCGCCGAGGCGTTCGCCGTGCAGGTTGTAGCGTTCGATCAGGCCGTCCAGCGCGCTGGTGAGCATGGCCTGATTGCTGGCGGTGGCGTAGGCGCTGTTGGAGCGGGCGAAGGGAATACGGTTGCCGCCAACGATGGCGACCCGGCGCGGCAGGCTCATGTACGGCTCCTTGTAGGTAATATTGTGCGGCACTTTAATTGGCACCTCTAAAAACTACCTGCGTTGTCATCGCTGCGTTAAGAACAGACTCAAAATGCTCATTTACAGCTCGTAAACTCCGCTTTTTCGCCTGTTCTTGCCTTGCGCTGACTGCCTCGCCAACGTTTTTAGAGATACCAATGTGGCTGATCACCGCCGAATTGGCCGGTCAGCCGGCCCCTGTCGATGCATGAAACGAGTGATGGCGTACAGTGGTCAACCTCTTTGAGTTTCAGCCCTGGAGTCTGTTCCATGTCCGATCGCTACCTCAACTTCGCCAACACGCCTACCGGACGCCGCCTGGTCGGCGTACTCGGGTTGCCCGCTCCGCTGCCGCTGGAACGTTGGGTGGCTGGCCGTAACCGGCCCCTGGACGGTGCGTTGCTGATCGGCGGCGACGGCGACCTGGGCGCTGCGGTGGCGGGCTTCGCCACGCGCCTGACCGATGAGCGTTTCGTCGCACGCGATGAGCAGCACGGCCTGCCACGCTGGACTGCCGAGCACGGCCCGAAGCTCAAGGGGCTGGTGTTCGATGCCAGCGGCCTGAGCCGCTTCGAGGAGCTGGATGCCCTGCGCCAGTTCTTCCAGCCCGCGCTGAAGAACCTCGGCCGCTGCCCGCACGTCGTGGTGCTCGGCCGTGCGCCGCAGACCCTGGACGACCCCCAGGCATCCGGCGTACAACGGGCCCTGGAAGGCTTCACCCGCTCCCTGGCCAAGGAGATCCGCCGCGGCGGCACCGTGCAACTGCTGTATGTCGATCGGGGTGCCGAGTGCCAACTCGAAGGTGCCCTGCGCTTCCTGCTTTCGCCCAAGAGCGCCTACGTATCGGCCCAGGTGCTGCGCCTGCAACCCTGCGTGCAACAGGTCGGCGACTGGACGCGCCCGCTGGCCGGCAAGACCGCCCTGGTCACCGGTGCCAGCCGTGGCATCGGCGCAGTCATCGCCGAGACCCTGGCCCGCGATGGTGCCGAGGTACTGTTACTGGACGTCCCCCAGGCCAAGGATGCCCTCGATGCCCTCGCCGCGCGCCTGGGCGGGCGCAGCCTGGCGCTGGACATCTGCGCCGAGGACGCCCCCGGCAAACTGGTCGAGGCCCTGCCGCAAGGTGTGGATATCGTCGTGCACAATGCCGGCATCACCCGCGACAAGACCCTGGCGAAGATGAGCGAGGGGCTCTGGGAATCGGTGATCGACGTCAACCTGCGCGCGCCGCAGCGGCTCACCGATGCCCTGCTGCAGGCCGGCACCCTGCGCGACAATGGCCGAGTGGTGCTGATCGCCTCGCTCAGTGGCATCGCCGGCAACGTCGGCCAGACCAACTACGCGACCAGCAAGGCCGGGCTGATCGGCCTGGCGCAGAGCTGGGCGCCGACGCTGGCCGAGCGCGGCATCAGTATCAACGCCGTGGCACCCGGCTTCATCGAAACCAGCATGACCGCCGCCATCCCCTTCACCATTCGCGAGGCGGGTCGGCGCATGAACGCCATGAATCAGGGCGGCCTGCCCCAGGATGTCGCCGAAGCCGTGGCCTGGTTCGCCCAGCCCGGCTCCGGCGCGGTCAGCGGGCAGGTGTTGCGGGTGTGCGGTCAGAGCCTGCTGGGCGCCTGATCGGCAGCCGAACGCAGGCATGGAAACGCGAATCGCCCCGCCAGCGGCACCGTCGCGGCGATGCGCGGGGCATGATGGCGTGGGCAGCGGCACCAATAGTGGCTGGCGACTGTCCTAGATACTGGCAGGAGCAGGCTGATACTCATTTCGCACCGGAGCGCACGATGGCAACCGAATGGCTCGATCTGCACACACCACCGGCCCTGCCCGGCCTGCTCTTGCGCGCGGCGCTGCGCCGTGGCATCACCGGCAAGGTGTTGCCGCATCGTGGGTTGCGCTGTCAGGTCAGCGTCGATGCCAGCCACCTGGCCCGCTATCGCGCGCTGTGCGGCTTCAGCGACGAAGCCCGGTTACCGGCCACCTATCCCCATGTGCTGGCCTTCTCGCTGCAGATGAAACTGCTCAGCGAGCCGGACTTTCCCTTTCCGCTGCTCGGCCTGGTACACCTGGAAAACCGTATCCGGGTGATTCGCCAGCTGGCCGGGCTCGGCCCCTTTACCCTCAGCGTGGAGGCCAGCAACCTGGCACCCCACGACAAGGGCGCGGTATTCAGTGTCATCACCCGCCTCGAGGACCAGCTCGGGTTGCTATGGGAAGGTGACAGCCGCCTGCTCTGCCGGGGCATGAAGCTGGACGGCCCGACGGTTGGCCGCAGCGAACCGGCCAGCCTGCCGATGGACGAGCTGACTCAATGGCCGGCACCGGCCAATATCGGCCGGCGCTATGCGCGGATCTCCGGCGACTACAACCCCATCCACCTGTCGGCACTGAGCGCCAAGCCCTTTGGCTTCCCGCGCGCCATCGCCCATGGCCTGTGGAACAAGGCGCGGGCCCTGGCAGCACTGCAGGCGCACCTGCCGCCCTCGGGCTACAGCGTCGAGGTACGCTTCCAGAAGCCGGTGCTGCTGCCGAGCAGCATCCGCATGCGTGCCAGCCTGCCGGCGGCCGAGGGCCAGTTCGACCTGCTCGGCAAAGAGGACGTGCCGCATTTGACCGGGTACTGGCAGGTCATATAAGCGTCGTGAAAGAATGTGTGGCTAATGCCTAGGGCCACCGCATGAACATCGCCGAACTCACCGCTCGCCTGCACGCCATTCGTGATCGCAACGACTGGCGACAATTCCACGCGCCGAAGAACCTCGCCATGGCGGCCAGCGTGGAAATGGCCGAGCTGGTGGAGATCTTCCAGTGGCTCAGCGAGGAGCAGTCGCGCAGCCTACCGGCTGACAAGCTCGAGCATGCCGGGCAGGAAATCGGTGATGTGGTGCTTTATCTGCTCCTGCTGTGCAGCGAGCTGGGCCTGGACATGGAACAAGTGGTTCGCGCCAAGCTGGCCGACAGCGAACGGCGGTTCAGCCGATGAGTGACCGTCACTTCGACGAGCTGGCGACCCGTTTCGCCGAAAAGATCTATGGCGGCGCCAAGGGCGCTATCCGCCTCGCCGTGCTGCAGGCCGACCTCAGCGAGGCACTGCCCGAGCGCCCACTGCGGGTGCTCGACGTCGGCGCCGGGCTCGGCCATATGGCCCTGTGGCTGGCTCGACGTGGTCATCAGGTGACCCTGGCAGAACCCGCCGAACCCATGCTCGCCGGCGCACGCCAACGCTTCGCCGAGGCCGGTGTGGCGGCAACCTTCATTAACGCGCCGTGGCAGGAGCTGCCGGGACGCTTCGAGGCCCCCTTCGACCTGGTCGTCTGCCATGCGGTGCTCGAATGGCTGGCCGAGCCGGCCGCCATCCTGCCCGCCCTGCATGGCCTGACCGCGGCCGATGGCTGGCTGTCGCTGGCCTTCTACAACAAGGATGCGCTGATCTACCGCAACCTGCTCAAGGGCCACCTGCGCAAGCTGCGCAGGGCAGAGTTCGCTGGCGAAAAGCAAAGCCTCACGCCGCAGCGTCCCCTCGATCCCCGGGAGCTGGCAGCGCAACTTGCCGAGCACTGGCAGGTCGAACAGCAGAGCGGCGTGCGGGTATTTCATGATTACATGCCACGGGAGTTCCAGGCCAAGGCGGAACTCGCCGACCTGCTGGACATGGAGTTGGCCCACCGCCGCCACCCGGCCTTCGCCGGACTCGGACGCTACCTGCACTGGATCTGCCGGCCGCGCTGAACGCCTGCTCTGCCAGGAGAACCGCATGAAACGCATCGCGCTGTTGCTGCTCACCACCGCCCTGGCGGCCTGCCAGAGCCAGAACCCGTACCGCACGGACTCGCTGCCGCTGCCCCCGGCCCCGGCCCCGGCCGGTGCGGCCAGCCACTTCGACAAGAGCGCCTACCCTGCCGCCCCCCGCGACTACGCGGCCTACCGCAGCTGGACCTGGCAGCAACGCCCGGCGGGCAACGCCTGGGCCAGCGCGGACCTGCTGCAGGAGGCCCTCAACAATGCCCTCGATCAGCGGGGGCTGCGCCCCGCCCAGGGCAGCGCTGCGGCCGATCTCAAGGTGCGCACCGACACACGCCTGGAACGCCGCGTCCGCCAGGTCGCCGACCGCTACGACCCCTACTATGGAGGTGGCTACGGCAGCTACGGCAACCGCGGCTATTACGGCAATGGTGTCGGTGTGGGTACCCGCGTTCCGCTGACTCGTACCTACGAAGAAGAGGTCGTGGTGGTGCGTATCGACTTCTTCGACGGCCGCAGCGGGGAACAGGTGTGGAGCGGGCAGGCAGAAATGCGCAGCAGCGGCAGCCAATCCGAACGCGCCGAGGCCCTGCGCAAGGCGGTCAGCAACGCCCTTGGCGAATACCCACCGGCATGACCCTCGATTTCTGACCGATTCAGGAGAACCCTTATGCGCCGCCTGCCTGTGCTGTTGATCCCCGTCCTGTTGCTGCTCGGCGCCTGCCAGAGCCAGCAGGTCAACCGTGACTTCGATGCCAGTCGCGACTTCGCCGGCTACCGCAGTTGGAGCTGGCAGGAGCCGGCCGTGCAGTACAAGCCCAACGATCCACGTATTCGCAGTGACCTGACCGAGCGGCGCCTGCGCGGCGCGGTGAGCGAGCAGCTCGACCAGCGCGGCCTTCGCCCCGCCGCGGCTGGCACCTCGGCAGACCTGCGCGTGCAGGTGTGGTTGATCGTCGACCAGCGCCAGCAGCAGGTCAGCACCGGCTTTGGTGGCGGCTTCGGCGGCTATTGGGGCAATTACTGGGGCAGCCCGGCCTATAACGAGACCCGCACCCTCGATTACAAGGTCGCCACCGTGCAGGTCGACCTGCTCGACGGCAAGGACGGCAAGCTGGTCTGGCGCGGCAGTGACGAACGCATCATGCGCAATGACGAGGGCAACCCCGCCCAACGCGAGACGGTGATCCGTGAAACCGTCGGCCGGGTGCTGAGCCAGTATCCGCCGCGCTAGGGCCGCAGCGGCAGTATCCATAGAGGGCGGTGCGGCGATGGTGTAAGAACAGAGCGTCTTGCACCCTACGGCCAGGCTCCCTCGAATCTGTAGGAGCCGGCTAGCCGGCGAACATGGCTCGCGGCTCCGGCCGCGCTCTGCTAACCGCGCCCGAAGCGATAGAACAGGTTGGGTTCGCTGACGATATAAAGGTTGCCTTGATCGTCGAAGGTCATGCCTTCGCCCTGGGGCACCGCCTTGCCGAGGCCGGCGAAGTCGCTGTCGAGGGTGCGGAAGCCGATCAGCTCGCCGTTGTCCGCATCCAGTTCCATGATCCGCTTCGACTCGTCGCTGAGCAGTGCCAGGTGACCGGTATGCTCGTCGAAATGCACCGACGACAGGTCCGAGGCGAACACCGAATCGCGAATCCAGTCGTCGTGGTCGATGACTTCCAGGCCGAAGTCGCCACCCACGCTGGCTTTGAAACCACGGATTTCATAGAGCTTCATGGGCGAGTGCTCCTTGATCACGAACAACCGGTCCCGCGTACGATCGTAACCCACCCCCTCGAAACCCTGGTTGCCGTCCCGCTGGATGCCCAGGGTCAGGGCGCGGTAATCCTCGCGGAACAGGGCGCCGGCCCGCTCTGGCACCGGCACCACCACCAGCGCATGTTCACGTTCCTCGGCGAGCAGCAGCATGCCGTCACCCAGGTAGGTCACCCCTTCGACATCGCTGAAACCGCTGAGCGGGTAGCGTGCCAGCACCTCGCCGTCCTTACTCATGGCCAGCAGCTCTTCAGGGTTGTTGAGCACCGCCCAGAGCTGGTCGCGCTGGTCGTCGTAGCTCAGGCCCGAGAGGTTGTCGCCGACGCCAGCGACCACCTTGGCATCCACCTGGACCTGGTAGCGATGGGAGAGCAGGCTGTTCGGCGCCCACTGCGAGACTGCCGGGGTGGTCAGCCAGTAGTAAAAACGGTCGTCCAGATGCAGGGCGCGCACCTGATAACCGGCGACCAGCAGGATCAGCAACAGCAGCCACGCCCATGGGCGCAGGACGGGCAGACGGGAAAAGGCCCGTTTGGCAACAGATATCATGGGGGCTCTCGTGTTGGCGGATGCAGGCAGCCTGCCTGGGAAATGTTGCAATCCGTCGACACGACGGACCGTTTTGAGAGACCTGCGGCGCTGCGAAGTTCCTCGCTACCCGGCGGTCGGGGCGAGTCGCTGCATTCCACTGATTACACCGTATTACGGTTTACCCAGCCCCTGAGAGCGTGCAGACTGCCCGCGCAGGGCGACTGTCGGGCAGAACCGCACAACGCGAACGTCCACGGGGACTGGCGTGCCTGCCCCACCGCACCCGCCCTCGAGACCGTTCATGCAGACCGGCCTGGAACCGAAGGAGAACGTCTTGGCGTCCAGCGAAACCATCACCTCATTGAGCAGCGCGATCGCCAACTGCGCCAAGGAGCCGATCCAGACTCCCGGCAGCATCCAGCCCCAGGGATTCCTCATGGTGCTCGACGAGCAGGCGCTGACGGTGCTGCAGGTGAGTGCGAACGTCGCCGAGTGGCTAGGCCTCGCTGCAGAGCAACTGCTGGGCCAGCACCTCGACGCGCTGTTCGAAGACAGCGCCTCGCTGGCCGAGCGCCTGGCCCAGCTCTCACCGGATGAAACCGCGCCGTTGCACATCGGCGACGTGCGCTTCCTGCAGGGCACGCGCAGCAACCAACTGATCGCCATGATGGCGCACCACTACGATGGCGTGCTGATCGCCGAGTTCGAACCGACCAGCAACGTGATCGCGGCTTACAACAACCTCTATCCGGTGGTGCGCACCTTCATCGGCCACCTGCAGAGTGCCGAGGACATCGACGAGTTGTGCCGCCTGTCGGTGGACGAGGTCAAGCGCATCACCGGTTTCGGCCGGGTCAAGGCCTACAGCTTCGATGCCGAGGGCAACGGCCTGGTGCTCGCCGAGTGCCTCGACCCGGGGTACCCCAGTTACCTGGGCCTCAGTTTTCCCGCCTCGGACATCCCGACCCAGGCTCGCGCGTTGTACATCGGCAACCGCATCCGCGTGATCGAGGATGCCAACTACCAGCCCTCGCCGCTGTGCCCCCCGCTCAACCCGACGACCGGCAAACCGCTGGATCTCAGCCATGCCGCGTTGCGTAGCGTGTCGCCCGTGCACCTGCAATACATGCGCAACATGCAGACCATCGCCTCGATGTCGATCTCCATCGTGGTCGAGGGGCAGCTCTGGGGGCTGATTTCCTGCCACCACGCCGAAGCCCGCCCGGTCGGTTTCCAGACCCGTACTGCCTGCGAACTGCTGGGACGGATGCTGTCGCTGCAGATCGAGGCGAAGATCGCCCAGGCGCGCACCCAGCACTTGCTGCAGTTGCGCCGGCATATCGTGCAGATGCTCTCGGCCATGGCCGATCGCGACAGCGTCAGCGATGGCCTGCTGTCGATGCCCGACACCTTCCTCGGCTTCGCCCAGGCCAGCGGCGCGGCGATCATCAGCGCATCGCACTGCGACCTGCTCGGCGACACCCCGCCGCGGCACCTGGTCAACGCACTGGCGCAGTGGCTGGGCGCCCGCGGCGAAGACCTGTTCCAGACCGATAATGTCGGCCGCGACATCGCCGAGCTGCCGGAGCTCGCCAGGCATGTCGGCGGCGTGCTGTCGGTGGCGATTTCCGAACTGCATTCCCATTACCTGATCTGGTTCAAGCCGGAGCAGACGCGCGTCGTCGACTGGGCCGGCAAACCGGAAAAGTCCATCGCCGCCAGCGGCGTGCTCAACCCACGCAACAGCTTCGCGCGCTGGCAGGAACGGGTCGCCGGCTTTTCCGCACCCTGGCACCCGCAGGAGGCGGAAAGCGCCCTCGAGCTGCGTGTCGCGGTACTCGGCATCGTGCTACGCAAGGCCGAGGAAATGGCCCAGCTGAGCAGCGACCTGAAAAAGTCCAACAAGGAGCTGGAAGCCTTTTCCTACAGCGTGTCCCACGACCTGCGCGCGCCCTTGCGGCATATCGCCGGCTACGCCGAGCTGCTCGGCGATTTCGAGGGCCCCAAGCTGTCGGAGCGCGGCCTGCGGTTCCTCGAGCACATCGAAGAGTCGGCACGCTTCGCCGGCACCCTGGTGGACAACCTGCTGAGCTTTTCGCAGATGGGCCGCTCGGCGCTGCGCATGTGCGAGGTCAATCTGCAGGCCCTGTTCGATTCGATCCGCGAGGAAATGAAACCCGACTATCAGGGTCGAAACCTGGAATGGCACGTGCAGCCACTGCCGACGGTGGTCGCCGATGCGGCGTTTCTGCACCTGGCGCTGCGTAACCTGCTGGCCAACGCCATCAAGTACAGCCGCGAGCGCAACCCGGCGGTCATCGTCATCGGCGCCCAGGAAACCGCCGACGAAGTGGTGGTGTTCGTTCGCGACAACGGCGTCGGCTTCAACATGGATTACGTCGACAAACTCTTCGGGGTCTTCCAGCGCCTGCACCGTATGGAGGAATTCGAGGGCACCGGCATAGGCCTGGCCAGCGTACGGCGTATAATCGAGCGCCACGATGGGCGTGTCTGGGCAGAGGGCGTTGTCGACCAGGGCGCTACCTTCTATTTCGCGTTGCCCAAACGCCACCAACCCGCTCTTGTGTGACGGGACGAGGACTTGAATGCTCAAACCGATTCTGTTGGTCGAGGACAACCCCCACGACCTGGAGCTGACCCTGATAGCCCTGGAACGCAGCCAACTGGCCAATGATGTGATCATCATGCGTGACGGCGCCGAAGCGCTGGACTACCTGTTCCGCCGCGGCGACCACGCCGACCGGCTGCCCGGCAACCCGGCGATCATGATGCTCGACCTCAAGCTGCCCAAGGTCGACGGCCTCGAGGTGCTGCAGGTGGTGCGCAACACGCCCGAGCTGCGCAGCCTGCCGATCGTCATGCTCACGTCCTCCCGCGAAGGCCCTGACCTGCATCGTGCCTACGAATTGAACGTGAACGCTTACGTCGTCAAGCCAGTCGAATTCAAGGCGTTCGTCTCGGCGATTTCCGACCTGGGTATATTCTGGGCGGTGCTCAACGAGCCGCCTCCCGGCTCGCTGCGCCTGCAGCGGCGCGTAGCCGATATAGACGCACCATCCGATAACGACTGACAGACACAACGCTTCGCCTGCCGGGCGAGGCAACCACAGACAGTAACCGACGACTTTCTACATGCCGTTCGACCCCTTGAGACTGCTGTTCATCGAAGACAGTCCGCGTGATGCGGAACTGGCCCTGCTCACCCTCGAACGCAACGGATTGTCGGTCGCCTGCACGCTGGTCTACGACCACCTGGCTGCCGAACAGGCACTGCAGAAGGACCACTTCGACCTGATCCTGTCCGATTACCTGCTGCCGGGCTCGTCGGGGGCTCAGGCACTGGAGGTGGCTCGCCGCCTGGCGCCAGAGACGCCCTTCATCTTCCTGTCCGGCATGTTCGGTGAAGAACACGCGGTGGAGATGATGCGCCTGGGCGCCGTCGACTACGTGCTCAAGCAGAACCTGCCGTTTCTGCCCAAGGCCGTCGACCGCGCCATGGCCGAGGTTCACGAGCGACGGGAGCGGCGCCGCGTCGAAGACACGCTGCAGTCGGTCGAAGCCCGTGCACGGCTGGCCATTGGCGCGGCGCGCATGGGCATGTGGGACTACCTGCCGGCGACCGACACCATGGTCTGGGACGAGCGCTGCCGGGCACTCTACGAGCTGCCGCCCGGCGCAGAGGTCGACATGGCGATGTTCTACAGCCGCTGCCATGCGGACGATCTTGCGCACTTGCAGCAGCGTGTGGGCGAGGCCCTGGCGTCGGATACCGGCAACGAGTTCCAGGCCGAATTCCGCCTGCCCCTGAGCAACGGCAGCGAGCGCTGGATTTCCGCTCGTGGCCAGGCCTTCTTCGAAAACGGCCACTGCGCGCGTTTCCTCGGCGTGCTGCATGACATCACCGAACAGAAACAGGCCAACGAAGCCCTGCTGCGGCTCAACGACATGCTCGGTGAACGTGTCGAAAAGCGCACCCGCGAGCGCGACCGCAACTGGGAACTGTCCCGCGACCTGCTCGCCGTACTGCGTCTCGACATGCGCCCCAGCGCACTGAACCCGGCCTGGGAACAGACCCTCGGCTGGTCGCGCCAGGAGCTGCTCAAGGGGCCGTTGTGGGAACTGGTGCACCCCGAGGATCTCGACGACACGCTGGAACAGATCGGGCAGGTGACCTCGGAAAACGTCTCGGTGCGTTTCGTCAATCGCCTGCGCCACGCCAGCGGCGATTATCACTGGCTGTCATGGATTCTGGTGCGCGAAGACGACCTGCTCTACGCCGCCGTGCGCGACATCACCCACGAAAGGACGGTGGTCGAGGAACTGGCTGCCACCAACCAGCAACTGCGCGAGCAAATCGCCGAACGCGAGCGCGTCGAAGCGACGCTGCAACAGATGCAAAGACTGGAAGCGATCGGCCAGCTCACCGCCGGCGTGGCCCACGACTTCAACAACCTGCTGACCGTGGTGTTGACCAGCACCAGCTTCCTCATCCGCGACCTGGAGAGAGGCACGCTGGACAAGGCACGCAGCCGCCTGCAGAACATCACCGACGCTGGCGAGCGCGGCGCCAAGCTGACCGGCCAGTTGCTGGCCTTCTCGCGGCGCCAGCGCCTGGTGCCGGAAGCGGTCAACCTGGGCGAAACCGTGCTTGGCATGCTGGAATTGCTGAAAAGCACCCTGGGCGGCAGCGTATTGATAGAAACCACCACCCAGCCCGGCCTCTGGCACGCCCGGGTCGACCCGACGCAGATCGAGCTGATCATTCTCAACCTGGCGATCAACGCCCGCGATGCCATGGCCGGCGGTGGCAGCCTGCGCCTGGGCACCAGCAACGAGGTGATCAGCGAGGCGGCGCGCCGCGCCGAAGACCCGGAGCCCGGTGACTATGTGGTGCTATCGGTGCAGGACTCCGGCAGCGGCATGAGCGAGGCGGTGCTGGCCAAGGCCTTCGAGCCCTTCTTCACCACCAAGGAAATCGGCAAGGGCTCGGGCCTGGGCCTGGCCCAGGTCTTCGGTTTCGCCAAGCAGTCCGGCGGCGGCGCCCGCATCCTCACGGAAATGGGCATCGGCACCACCGTCAAGGTGTACCTGCCGGGCCTGCGCGACATCGTCCAGCCAAACGATGAAATCTCCAGCCAGCCACTGCCGGTGGCCGAGCATGGTGCGCAGCGCACCATTCTGCTGGTCGACGATGACCCACGGGTGCGCGAAGTCACCGCGCAGACCCTGGACGCCCTGGGTTACCAGGTGCGCGAAGCGGGTAGTGGTACCCAGGCGCTGAGCCAGCTCGATGGCGACATCGACCTGCTGCTGGCCGATTTCGCGATGCCCGGCATGAACGGCGCAGAGCTCGCGCAGGTCGCCCGTCAGCGTTTCCCGGCATTGCCGGTGGTGTTCGTCACCGGCTATGCCGAGCTGGGGGGGCTGGACGCCGATGAAGCCTTCATCGTGCAGAAGCCGTACCGCAGCGAAGAACTGGCGGAAAAACTGCATCACGCCCTCGCCGCCGCCAAACCCGGCTGAATGCCTGCCGCGCCACAGCTGGCAGGCCGCTGCCACCGAGCAACCCGGACCGGGCGCGGCAGCGCTGCGCCAGCCCATCACGCTCCTTGCCCGCGATGCCGATCATGCCCCTAGAACCCTGCCTGTTCGCTGGCCAATCCGGCGAGACCGTCGACCTCATCCGCCGCTTCGACTGGGCCGCCACCCCACTCGGCGCGATCAGCCAATGGCCGGAGGTTCTGCTCGGCGCCACCCGCCTGATGCTGTCCTCGCCCACGCCCATCGTGCTGCTCTGCGGCCCGAGCGGTGTACTGATCTACAACGATGCCTATGCCACCTTTGCCGGCCAGCGCCACCCGGCCATCTTCGGCCTGCCGGCCGAACGCGCGTGGCCGGAAATCGCCGAATGGAACCGGCAGGTGATCAGCGCCGGCCTGGCCGGCCAATCGATGGCCCAGGAAAACCTTCACCTGCCGCTACGCCGCCCGGGGCTGCCGGACGACGCCTGGATGAACCTGTACTACAACCCCTTGCTCGACGCCCGGGGCAACTCCCACGGCATGATGTGCATCGTGGTGGAAACCACCAGCCAGGTCACCGCCACCCAGCAACGCGTGCAGGCCGAAGCCGAATTGCGCAGCGCCAACCAGCGCATCGAACTGGCGCTCAATGCCGGCGCGGTAATGGGCACCTGGGTGTGGGACATCGCCAACGACCGGGTGACCGGCGATGAACGCTTCGCCCGCGCCTTCTCCATCGGCACCCTGGAGGCCAGCACGGGGATGACGCTGGAGCGCGTGACGACCGCCATCCACCCGCACGACCTTCCCGGCCTGCAGGCGTCGATCGCCCAGAGCCTGCAGACCGGCGGTGCGCTGCGTGCCCATTACCGCCTGCGCCAGGCGGACGGCGGCTACCGCTGGATCGAAGCCAATGGCCGCTGCGAACGGGCAACCGACGGCACGCCGCTGCGCTTGCCCGGGGTACTGATCGATATCGATGAGCACAAGCAGACCGAACTGGCCCTGCGGCAACTGACCCAGACCCTCGAGGAACGCGTCGACGAAGCCGTGCTGCAACGCACCCAGGCCGAGGAACAGCTGCGCCAGGCACAGAAAATGGAAGCCATCGGCCAGCTCACCGGGGGCATCGCCCATGACTTCAACAACTTGCTGGCCGGTATTCTCGGCAGCCTGGAGCTGATCCAGCGCAAGCTGCCGGCCGCCGACGCCCCATCGCTGATGAAATTCATCGACGCCGCCATCGCCTCGGCCAACCGCGGCGCGTCCCTGACCCACCGCCTGCTGGCGTTCGCCCGGCGTCAGTCGCTGGACATGCGTGCAGTGGAGGTCAATGCCCTGGTGCACGCCATCGAGGAGCTGCTGGTGCGAACCCTGGGTGAGCAGATCAACCTGGAGATCCGGCTCGCCGACGACCTGTGGCCGACCCGCAGCGATGGCCATCAACTGGAAAATGCGCTGCTCAACCTGGTCATCAATGCCCGTGACGCCATGCCGGCGGGCGGGACGCTGCGCATCGAGACCCGCAATACGCAACTGCGCGAGGCGGACGCGCTGCATTACCAGGTGCCGGCCGGGGACTACCTGCTGCTGTCGGTCAGCGACACCGGCAGTGGCATGTCCGAGCAGATCATTGGCCACGCCTTCGAACCGTTCTTCACCACCAAGCCCATCGGCCAGGGCACTGGCCTGGGCCTGTCGATGGTCTATGGCTTCGTGAAGCAGACCGGTGGCTACCTGCAATTGAGCAGCCAGGTCGGCCTCGGCACCACCCTCGACCTCTACCTGCCGCGCCTGCACCTAGGGTCTGTTGACGTTTCAGCGCGAGCCGCGTTGCCGCGAGAAATCTCGCCAGGCTAGGCGGAGGACGCAGGGAATGGTTGTTCCCTTGCCAAGTCCTCCAACGACGCATGGCGAGATTTCCCGCGCAACCCTCAGGGCCGGGCCCGTTTTGCCGCGATGCGGCGTTTCTCGCCGGCTCATTTAGCCCGCTAAACGTCGCGGCTCGTGCCTTGCCTCGCGGCAAAACGGGCTCCGGCGCGGCCGTGCGTGAAACGTCAACAGACCCTGCGCCCACGCCTCCCCTGCACAGCGTCGCGCCAGCGGCGGCAAGGGGTAAAGGCGAACGGATTCTGCTGGTGGAGGACGACAAGGTAGTGCGCATGCTGGTCGTCGAGGCGCTGGAAGAACTTGGCTACCAGTTGATCCAGGCCGGCGACGCGCAAAGTGCCCTGAGCCTGCTGGAGCAACACGCGCCGCTCGACCTGCTGCTCACCGATGTCGGCCTGCCCGGCATGAACGGCCGCCAGCTCGCCGATGCCGCGCGGCATCGACAGCCCGGCCTCAGGGTGCTGTTCAGCAGCGGCCATGTCGAGGCGGCAGTAGCAGGCGACGCCGTCTCGGGCGACGGCACG
Organism: Phytopseudomonas flavescens; assembly: GCF_900100535.1. Lineage (GTDB taxonomy): Bacteria > Pseudomonadota > Gammaproteobacteria > Pseudomonadales > Pseudomonadaceae > Aquipseudomonas > Aquipseudomonas flavescens. Next base: position 58,666 of record NZ_FNDG01000015.1, on the reverse strand, counting down.
CAGATGATCGCCAAACCGTTCTCGTTCGAAGCGCTGGCCGCCACCATCAGGGCACTGCTCGACGCATGACCCCGGCAACCGGTGCCACAGGCCCACGCGCAAACGGCGGGAACTCCGCCTGCGCCAGGCAGCCCAATAGGCCAGCACGTCGGTTTTCCGGCCCGCCACCGCTGTGGGCCGGCGCGATCGACGTCGAGAATCGCTCCCGGCCATTTGTTGACCGCCTCTCTTGCTTTCCAGGAATGTGTCCATGCGCGTAGAAGGTTTTTTCGAATCCCTCGGTGAGGCGTTCGGCTCGTTCATCCGCTTCATCGTCGACGCCCTGAGCGGCGTGATCGGCCTGCTGGGCGGTGCGGTCGCCAGCTTCATCGACGGCATGTCCGGCGCACTGGGCGTCACCCCCTCGCTGCTCAGCATCGCCGTGCTGCTGCTCGGCCTGGTGCTGCTCTACAGCGCGGTGCGCTCGTTCATGCGCGGCTCGGTGATCGGCGGGCTGATCTGGCTGCTGCTCGGGCTGTGGCTACTCAGTGGCCTGATTCGCTGAGCGCGCCAGGGCGGCGGTAGCTCGTCGCGCCGCGCCGGGTTTCGCATCCAAATGTTACAAGGGACATGCTAGTCTGGCCGGCCGTCGTTAGCCGCCTAAGTATTCCAATGTCCGTTCATGGTCAGTTACTGCTGCGTCATCACACCCCCTTCATTCGTTTCTGGCTGGCGCGGGTGTTCACTGCCAGTGGCTTCCAGATGCTCGCCGTGGCCATCGGCTGGCAGATGTACAGCCTCACCGGCAACGTCCTCGACCTGGGCCTGGTGGGCCTGGTGGAATTCCTGCCGAAGGTGCTCTTCATCCTGCTGACCGGCCATGTCGCCGACCGCTTCGACCGCCGCAAGGTCGCGGCGCTGTGCCAGTGCGGCCAGGCCGTGGTGGCCATCACCCTGCTGGTCGGCAGCAGCACCAGCAGCCTGACCCGCGAGATGATCTTCGTCATCGCCTTCATGATGGGTACCGCACGGGCCTTCGAGATGCCCACCACCCAGGCGCTGCTGCCGAATATCGTGCCGCCAGGCCTGTTCCCCGCGGCGGTGGCGGCGTCCAGCTCGGCGATGCAGACCGCCACCATCGTGTCGCCGGCCCTCGGCGGCGTGCTCTACGCGGTGGCGCCGGCCTGGGTCTACGGCCCTGCACTGGTGCTGTACATGATCGCCATGGCCATGATGCTCAGCCTGCCGTCGCAGCAGAAGCCGTTGAAACAGAAGATCTCGGTGGAGTCTCTTCTGGCCGGTTTCCGCTTCATCCGCAGCCGCCCGGAAGTCTTCGGCGCCATCTCCATGGACATGTTCGCCGTGCTGCTCGGGGGCGCCACGGCGCTGCTGCCGGTGTTCGCCAAGGACATCCTGCTCACCGGCCCCTGGGGCCTCGGCCTGCTGCGTTCGGCGCCAGCGGTGGGCGCTCTGCTGATGTCGATCTGGCTGGCGCGCCACCCCATCGAGCGCCGGGTCGGCCCAGTGATCCTCGGCTCGGTGGCGATCTTCGGGGTGGCGACCATCGGCTTCGGCCTGTCCACCTCGCTGTGGTTCAGCCTGGCCACGCTGGTGCTGCTCGGCGCCGCGGACATGGTCAGCATGGTGATCCGCGGCGCCTTCGTGCAATTGCAGACGCCAGACGCGATGCGCGGCCGGGTCGGCGCGGTCAACAGCCTGTTCATCGGCGCCTCCAACCAGCTCGGCGACTTCCGCGCCGGGGTCAGCGCCGCCTGGTTCGGTACCGTGCCGGCGGTGTTGATGGGCGGTGTGGGCGCCATCGCCATCAGCGTGCTGTGGATCAAACTGTTCCCGGCACTGTCGAGCCGCGACCGCCTGCATGATCCCCTGGTGGGTGACGACAGGCCCTGAATCCGCCTCCAACGGACGCCGTGCCCGCCAAAAGTGCTTGATCAGGCCGCGCAGTGAAGCTGCTATGATGCCGCGCTTTCGCGGATCGACAACACCCCGGGGTCAACCTTCGCTCGCGCAAGCCGGCCCGGATGGCACGTGATGTGCTTTTGTTTGCCCTCTGCCTCTGTCAACGCACGTTCGCCGCCCCGGGAGCCCCCGCATGCTGGAAAGACTGTTCCAACTCAAAGCACACAACACCAACGTGCGCACCGAAATCCTCGCCGGGGTCACCACTTTTCTGACCATGGCCTACATCCTGTTCGTCAACCCGAGCATCCTCGGCGAGACGGGCATGGACAAGGGCGCGGTGTTCGTCGCCACCTGCCTGGCGGCCGCCTTCGGTTCCGCGGTGATGGGCCTGATCGCCAACTACCCGATCGCCCTGGCGCCGGGCATGGGCCTAAACGCCTTCTTCACCTACACCGTGGTGATGGGCATGGGCCATAGCTGGCAGGTGGCACTGGGTGCAGTGTTCCTCTCGGCGTGCCTGTTCTTCCTGCTGTCGATCTTCAAGATCCGCGAGTGGATCATCAACAGCATTCCGCTGGAGCTGCGCTCGGCCATCGCCGCCGGTATCGGCCTGTTCCTGGCACTCATCGCCCTGCAGAACGCCGGTATCGTCGCCGCCAATCCGGCGACCATGGTCGGCCTCGGCAACCTGGGTTCGCCCGCGGCGCTGCTGGCGATTCTCGGTTTCTTTCTGATCATCGGCATGGAGGCGCTGCGCATCACCGGCGCGGTGCTGATCAGCATCCTGGTGGTCACCGGGCTGAGCATTCTGCTCGGGGTCAGCGAGTTCGGCGGCCTGGTGTCGATGCCGCCCTCCCTGGCGCCGACCTTCATGCAGCTGGATATCGCCGGAGCGCTGGATGTCGGCCTGATCAGCGTGATCTTCGCCTTCCTGTTCGTCGACCTGTTCGACAACTCCGGCACCCTGATCGCCGTAGCCAAGAAAGCCGGGCTGATGCGCAAGGACGGTCACCTGCCGAAGATGGGCCGCGCCCTGATCGCCGACAGCACCGCAGCCCTGGGGGGCTCGCTGCTGGGTACCTCGACCACCACCAGCTACATCGAGTCGGCGGCTGGCGTCAGCGCTGGCGGGCGCACCGGGCTGACCGCCATCGTGGTCGCCGTGCTGTTCCTGTTCGCCCTGTTCTTCGCTCCCCTGGCCGGTAGCGTGCCGGCCTTCGCCACGGCGCCGGCGCTGCTGTTCGTCGCCGTGCTGATGGCTTCCGGCATGGCCGAGATCGAATGGAGCGACATCACCGTGGCCGCCCCCGTGGTAGTCACCGCCCTGGCGATGCCACTGACCTACTCGATCGCTACCGGTATCGCCTTCGGCTTCATCACCTGGGTCGCCGCCAAGACCCTGGCCGGTCGCTTCCGTGAACTCAACGGCATGCTGGTGGCGCTGGCGGTGTTCTGCGTGATCAAGCTGGCGCTGTTCTGAAGCCGTTGGATCGGCCCTGATCGTCCGCCGCAGGCAACGGACGGGCCGTTCAGCGCAGCAGCAACCCACCGTCCACGGCGAACTGGGCACCGGTGACGAAGCTGGCCTGCCCGGACAGCAAGAAGGCCGCCACTGCGGCCGCCTCGTCGGCACGCCCACTGCGCCCCAGCGGTACCCGCGCCAGCACGGCCGCCTCGAATTCACGTTGCATCCGCGGCGCCATGAAGTCGCGCAAGCCGGTCTCGATCGGACCGGGCACCAGTACGTTGACGCGGATGCCACGTGGCGCCAGCTCGCTCGCCCAACAACGCGCCATGGCGATCAGCGCCGCCTTGCTTGCCGCGTACAGGCTGGTCTGCGGCGCCCCCTCGTAGGCCGACGAGGAGGCGCTCACCAGCACCGCCGCACCATCGCGCAACAGCGGTGAAAGCCGGGCGAGCTGCAGCGCCGGCCCGCGCACGTTGGTCGCCATGATGCGCTCGAAGGCGTCGGCGTCCACGCTTTCCAGCGCACCAAGCTCGGCGCGCCCGGCATTCAGCCAGAGGCCATCGAGCGCTCCCCAGCGTTGCACCTGTTGCGCCAAAGCCTGCGCCGCCGCCGCGTCCGCCGCATCGTTGTCGATCACCACCGCCCCTGGCCCCAACGCCTGGGCCGCCGCCCGCAGGCCCGCCGGGTCGCGGCCGGTCACCGCCACCTGTGCACCCTCGTGCTGCATACGCTGCGCGCCGGCCAGGCCGATGCCCCGCGTGCCGCCCGTGATCAATAGCCGTTGCCCCTGAAAGCCCTGCATGGTCCTCTCCTCTCGTTGCACCAGAGAACCTAGCCTGCCAGGATCGGATACGGTGGATAATCCCTGGTAATTGGCATACCTCATGAAGCAGGACTACACAATGACGGGGCGCGAATACGCCGAACTGCATGCTTTCGCCGCCGTGGCCGAGCAGCGCAATTTCGCCCGCGCGGCGGCCCGGCTGGGTGTCTCGCCGTCGGCCCTGAGCCAGACCGTCAAGGCCCTGGAGACGCGTCTGGGGGCGCGCCTGCTGCATCGCACCACGCGCAGCGTCGCCCTCAGCGAAGCCGGCGAGCGCCTGCTACGGCAGTTGCGCCCGGCCCTGGCGGCCATCGAGGGCGCCCTCCAAGACACCCTAAGCCAGGCCGCCCAGCCCAGCGGACGCCTGCGCCTGAACAGCACGCGCCTGGCTGCCCAGCATTACCTGACGCCCTTGCTCGCGCCGTTCCTGGCACGCTACCCGGGCATCCACTTGGACCTCGAGATCAACGAACGCCTGGTCGATATCGTCGCCGAGGGCTTCGACGCGGGCATCCGCCTGGGCGAATGCCTGGAACGCGACATGATCGCCCGTCCGCTGGGCCCCCCACAGCGCCTGCGGGTGGTCGCCGCCCCCGCCTACCTGGAACGCCACGGCCAGCCGCGCAGCCCCGCCGACCTCACCGCGCACCGCTGCCTGAGCTACCGCTGGCCGACCAGCGGCACGCCCTACCGCTGGGAGTTCGCACGGGGCGGTCGCCAACTGGAGATCGCCGTGGCCGGCCCACTGATCGTCAACGACCCGGAACTGCTGGTGCGCATCGCCGTCGAGGGCGGCGGTATCGCCTACCTGTTCAGCCAACTGGTCGACGAACCGCTCGCCACGGGTCGGCTGCTGCCGCTGCTGGATGCCTGGACGCCGACCTTTCCCGGCTTCCACCTGTACTACCCGAGCCGCATGGTGTCCCCTGCCCTGCGCGCCCTGGTGGACTTCATGCAGGACGCCACGGCGCCCGGGAGCCGCTACAATGGCGACCCGTTTCCCAGCCCCACGAGTGACCGATGAGCCGCCCCGCATTCGACCCCGCCGCCTACGACGCCCAGCTCGCCGAGAAGAAGGCCCGCCTGGTGGAGCTGCTGGCGCCCTTCGCCGCCCCGGAGCCAGCGGTGTTCGAGTCGCCCCGCGAGTACTACCGCCTGCGCACCGAATTCCGCCTGTGGCGCGAAGCCGGCAGCGAGAATCGTCACTACGCGATGTTCGAGGCCGGTGACAAGCACAGTCCGATCTTCTTCGAAGACTTTCCCATCGCCAGCCTGCGCATCAACGCGCTGATGCCGCGCCTCAAGGCCGCCTGGCAGGCCAGCCAGGCGCTGGGCTTCAAGCTGTTCCAGGTGGAGTTCCTCACCACCCTGACCGGCGATGCGCTGATCACCCTGTGCTACCACCGCCCCCTGGACGATGCCTGGGAAGCTGCCGCCAAGGTGCTCGCCGACGAGTTGGACGTGAGCATCGTCGGCCGTTCGCGAGGCAAGCGCATCGTGGTCGGGCGCCCCTATGTGGAAGAGCGACTGGACGTGGCCGGGCGTACCTTCCGCTACCGCCAGCCGGAGGGTGCCTTCACCCAGCCCAATGGCGAGGTGTGCCAGAAGATGCTCGGCTGGGCCTACGAGGTACTCGGCGAGCGCGACGACGATCTGCTGGAGCTGTATTGCGGCAACGGCAACTTCACCCTGCCGCTGGCCACCCGCGTGCGCAGGGTGCTGGCCACCGAGATCAGCAAGACCTCGGTCAATGCGGCGCTGGCCAACCTGGCCGACAACGGGATCGACAACGTCACCCTGGTGCGCCTGTCCGCCGAGGAATTGACCGAAGCGCTCAACGAGGTTCGTCCGTTCCGCCGCCTGGCCGAGATCGACCTGAAGAACTACGACTTCGGCAGCGTGTTCGTCGACCCGCCCCGTGCCGGCATGGACGAAGGCACCTGCGAGCTGACCCGCCGCTTCGAGCGCATCCTCTATATTTCCTGCAACCCGCAGACCCTGGCGCAGAACATCGCCCAGTTGCACGACACCCACCGCATCGAACGCTGTGCGCTGTTCGACCAGTTCCCCTATACCCACCATATGGAATCGGGGGTGTTGCTGGTGCGCCGCGGCTAAGCGCCCCGGGCGCCCATGGCACGGCTGTGCTGCTGGCCAGCCTGCTCATGAGCAGGCAAAATGCTTAACACGCTTAACCGACGAAGAGCCCACGATGAGCAGCCCCTCCAGCCAGATCGATGCAGCCTCCGACACCGCGCACAGGGCCGATGCCCTCAGCGACAGCTGGCTGGACACACTGATCGGCTATGCCCTGCGCCGCGCCCAGCTAAAGGTGTTCCAGCACCTGGTCGGCAACCTCGCCGAACATGACCTGCGCCCCGCACAATTCACCGCCATGGTGATCATCGACGACGAACCCGGCCTGATGCAGGCCGACCTGGCCCGCCAACTGGCCATCGAACCACCACAACTGGTGCCGCTGCTCAACAAACTGGAAACCCGCGGCCTGGCGCAACGGGTGCGCGGCGTGCAGGACAAGCGGGCCTATGGCGTGTTCCTGACCAAGGCCGGCCAGCAGTTGCTGAAAAGACTCAAGGCCATCGCCGTGGCCAGCGACGCCGCCGCCACCGACGCCCTGGACGAGGACGAACGCGCGCAATTGCTCAGGCTGTTGCGCAAGGTCAATGGCTAGGTTTCAGCGCGAGCCATGCATCCGGATCAGCGTCTGCCCACCCCGTTTATGTGCGACTCTGGGCCCAGTGCCGGCCGGGCCTCGTTAGTCCGGGCGAGCACAGCAACCATCCGCTGCCGGTGATCTGAGATGTGCGAAACGCTTGTTCCACAGCAGAACCATCTGCTAGCGGCCCTGCCCGACGAGGTTCGGCGACGCGTCTTCCCGTATCTCGAACTCGTGACCCTGCCGCTGGGCAGGGTGCTGTACGAGGCCGGGGATGTCCTGCGTCATGTCTATTTCCCCATCGACTCGATCGTCTCGCTGATCTGCGTGATGGAAAGCGGCGCTTCGGCGGAAATCGCCGTGGTGGGCAACGAAGGACTGGTCGGTGTGGCGCTGTTCATGGGCGGGGAAAGTACGCCGAGCCGGGCGGTCGTACAGAGCGCTGGCCATGCGCTGCGCCTAACGGCGCAACGTCTCAAGGATGAGTTCAACCGCCACGGCGAGCTGCTGCTGCTGATGCTCCGCTATACCCAGGCGTTGATCACGCAGATGGCGCAGACGGCGGTCTGCAATCGCCACCACTCGATCGACCAGCAACTGTGCCGCTGGCTCCTGCTGTCGCTGGACCGCCTGCCGGACAACCAGTTGCTGATGACCCAGGAACTGATCGCCAACATGCTCGGCGTTCGTCGCGAAGGAGTGACCGAAGCGGCCGGCAAGTTGCAGAAACTCGGTGTCATCGAGTACAGCCGCGGGCATATCACCGTGCTCGATCGGCACAGGCTCGAAGCGCTGAGCTGCGAATGCTACGCCGTGGTCAGGAAGGAAAATGACCGCCTGCTGCCCTATGTCCCCGCGCGCCCGACGGACTGAGACCCGGTTGGCAATCTGCTGCGCCTCCAGGAACCAGCACCAGCTCCCGGATGCCCGGGTCTGGGCGCGACGAGTGGACGCCAGGCAACAGCTAGGGCAGTTCGCCCTGCCTGGCCCTTTGCCGACCCGCGCATCAGCAGCGTAGCGCCACGGGTTGCCCAGTGGCCCCCGGCGTCGCCGAGAAAGTCGCCGTTGCCCGTCGGTCTATGTGCGCCAGCGGACAGACGCCGGACCGCCGCCCCGCCAGACTCGGACTCTGCACAGCCGCCTGCGCGCCCGTCGCCGACCGCCCCCCATGGCAAAGCCTCCCCGTCGCGGCCCCATGCTCACCGACGCCAATGCCGGAAACGCACATGGCAAGCCCAGGAAACCATGGACAGCAAATGGCTCCACGCCCTGCCCCGCTTGCGCCGACTGGCGACGGCCCTTCGCCGCTGGCGCGTTCCGCTACGCAAATTCGACTACGAGCCGGCCCTGCGCGCCGAGCTGTTCAGTGCCGAACAGATGGCCAGCCACGGCACCCGGCTAGCTCGCCAGCACCAGTTGAGCCAACACCCGGCGGCGGACTCGCTGCTGGCGCGCCTGGCCGACAATCAGGCCCTGCTTGCCAGCAGCTGCGCGGCGCTGAGCCGCGAGGCGCTGTCCAGCCGACGGGCCACGCCAGCGGCCGAATGGCTGCTGGACAACGTCTTTCTGATCGAAGAACAGATCCGCACCGCCAGGATGCACCTGCCCGAAGGCTATAGCCGCGAACTGCCCTGCCTGGCCAACGGCCCGTCGGCCGGGCTGCCGCGGGTCTACGACATCGCCCTGGAAACCATTTCCCATGGCGACGGGCGGGTCGACAGCGAGAGCCTGGGCCGCTTCGTCAGCGCCTACCAGACGATCATGCCGCTCACCCTTGGCGAGCTGTGGGCGATTCCCATCATGCTGCGCCTGGCCCTGATCGAGAACCTGCGCCGCGTGGCCTCGCGGGTCATGGCCAACTGGAACGAGCGTACCCTGGCCAACCACTGGGCCGACCGCCTGAGCGCGACCGCGGAAGGCGCTGCCAAGAGCATGGTGCTGACCGTGGCCGACCTGGCACGCTCCGAGCCGCCGATGACCAGTTCGTTCGTCGCCGAACTGGCGCGACGTCTGCAGGGACAGAACGCCGCGCTGATCCTGCCGCTGACCTGGATCGATCAGGTGCTCGCCGAATCCGGGCAGGGTATAGAGCGCCTGGTGCAACTCGATGCCCAGCAGCAGGCAGCCGACCAGGTATCCATCAGCAACAGCATCGGCAGCCTGCGCCTGCTCTCGGCCATCGACTGGCGCGAGTTCGTCGAGCACATGAGCCGTGTCGAGCAGATCCTGCGGGAAGACCCGGCGGCGGTCTACGCGGCGATGGATTTCGCCACCCGCGACCATTACCGCCACCAGGTGGAGCGCCTGGCGAAGCACTGCGGGCATTCCCAGGAGCAGGTGGCGCGCAGCGCCATCGCGCTGGCCACAGCCAATGCCGGGCGGCCCGACGGCGGCACGCTCGCCGGGCATGTCGGCTTCTATCTGCTGGCTGCGGGGCTGGCCGACCTGGAGCAGCAACTGGCCGCCCGGGTGCCCCTGGCCGAGCGCTGGCGGCGCCTGCTGCGCCGGGCACCGCTGCTGTTCTTCCTCGGCCCGGTGCTGCTGCTCAGCCTGCTGTTCGCCTGGCCCTTCCTCGACACCGCCCGCAGCGAAGGCCTGCCCGGCTACCTGCTGGCGGGCCTCGCCATACCGGCGCTGCTGATGAGCAGCCGCGTGGCCATCGGCCTGGTGAACTGGCTGGCGACCCTCACCGTCAAGCCGGATGTCCTGCCGCGCATGGACTACAGCGAGGGCATCCCGGAGCGGGCACGTACCCTGGTGGTCATCCCGACCCTGATCGCCAGCGCCGGGGACATCGAGGAACTGGTCGAGGGGCTCGAAGTGCGCTTTCTCGCCAACCGTGACGGCAACCTGCACTTCGCCCTGCTCACCGACTTCATGGACGCCCCCAGCGAAGTGCTCGAGCAGGACGCCGCGCTGCTGCAACTGGCGCGCCGGCTCATCGAGGCACTGAACCGCAAGTATCCCGCCGCCGGCGCCGGTCGCTTCTTCCTGCTGCATCGCCCACGGCGCTGGAACCCGGCCGAACGGGTATGGATGGGCCACGAGCGCAAGCGCGGCAAGATCGCCGAACTCAATGCCCTGCTGCGCGGCCAGGGTCGGGAGCGCTTCGCGCTGATCGTCGGCGATATCGAGGCGCTGCCGCCGGTGTGCTACGTCATCACCCTGGACACCGACACGCAGCTGCCACGGGACGTGGCGCGGCAACTCATCGGCGCCATGGCGCACCCGCTCAACCAGGCCGTGCTCGACCCCACGCAGCGGCGCATCAGCACCGGCTACGCGATCCTCCAGCCACGCATCGGCATCAGCCTGCCGAGCACCGCGCGCTCGGCCTACGCCCGGCTGTTCGGCAGCGATGCCGGCATCGACCCCTACACCCGCGCCGTCTCCGACGTCTACCAGGACCTGTTCCAGCAAGGCTCGTTCATCGGCAAGGGCATCTACGCGGTGGATGCCTTCGAGCAGGCCCTGCAAGGCTGCTTCCCCGACAACCGCATCCTCAGCCACGACCTGATCGAGGGCTGCTACGCGCGCTCCGGCCTGCTCAGCGACGTGCAGTTGTACGAGGAGCACCCGGCACGCTATGGCGCCGACGCCAGGCGTCGACATCGCTGGATTCGCGGCGACTGGCAATTGCTGCCCTGGCTCCTGCCATGGACGCGCAAGTCCCGCGACGGGCGGGACGCCAAGCGCCTCAGCCCCCTGGCGCAGTGGAAGATCTTCGACAACCTGCGGCGCAGCCTGGAACCGGCGGCCTTTCTGGCGATGCTGGCGTGGGGCTGGTTCGGCGTGGAGCAGGTGCTGTCCTGGACTCTGGCGGTGCTCGCCCTGGTATTCGCCCAGCCGTTGCTCAACGCGTTGCTGGAGCTGTTGCACAAACCCCACGACATAGGCTTCGACCAGCACCTGGCGGCGGTCCTGCGCTCCGCCGGGCTGCACGTTACGCGAGCCCTGCTGGCGCTGGTCTGGCTTCCCTACGAGACGCTGTACAGCCTGGACGCCATTGCCCGTACGCTGTGGCGCATGCTGCTCAGCAAGCGCCGCCTGCTGCAATGGAACCCCTCGCGGGAGGTGGAGCGCAGCGCTGGCAACGACCTGCCCGGGCTGTACCGGCTGATGTGGATATCCCCGCCGCTCGCCCTGGCACTGCTCGCGCTAATGCTGCAGCGTCCCATGGCGTTGGCCGTGGCCGCCCCGTTCCTGTTGCTCTGGCCGGCCGGGCCGGCGCTCGCCTGGTGGCTCAGCCGACCGCCGGCGCGGGCGCGGTTCACCCCGAAGCCCGCCGAACAGCGTTTCCTGCGCAACCTGGCGCGCCGCACCTGGGCATTCTTCGACCAGCACGTCGGCCCGGCGGACAACTGGCTGCCGCCCGACAATCTCCAGGAGCATCCCGGCCCGACCATCGCCCATCGCACCTCGCCGACCAACATGGGCATGGCGCTGCTGTCACACCTGGCCGCCCACGACTTCGGCTACCTGAGCGGCGCACGCCTGCTGGCGCGCCTCGACCAGTCGCTGACGAGCATGGCGGGCCTGGAACGCCATCGCCGGCACTTCTACAACTGGTACGACACACAGACGCTGAAACCCTTGCCGCCGCACTACGTGTCGACGGTGGACAGCGGCAACCTGGCCGGGGCGCTCCTCACCCTGCGCCCGGGCCTGCTGGCGCTGGCGGACGCACCGCTGATCCATCCGCAGTCGTTCGCCGGCCTCGCCGACAGCCTGGACGTACTGGCCAATGCCTTGCAGGCCGATGGTCTCGACAACCAATCGGTGCAAGGGCTACAGGCCGAACTGGCACTCGCCCAGGACGCCGCGCCGGAGCCGCTGGAGGCGACCCTGACGCGCCTGCACCAACTGCTCGGGCAGGCCACCGCCCTGAGCCTGGCCTGCCAGGCCCCGGACGACAGCGATAGCACCTTCTGGTGGCAGGCCCTGCTGACGCAGGGCGACGACCTGCGTGCCGAACTGGATGGCTGGCGCCTGCCGCCGGGCATGGGCGAAGAAGCACCAGCGCCCTCGACCTGGCGCCGGCTGGCCCAGCTCGACGCCGGTCTCTGGCCCGAGTCGGCGCGCGACGAGGTCCATGCCGTACGGCGCCGCGCCGATCAGCGCATCGCCACGGCCCTGCGTCTGGCGCAACTGTGCGGGGAGCTCGCGGAAATGGACTTCGGCTTTCTCTACGACCGCCACCGCGAGCTGTTCGCCATCGGCTACAACGCCGACCAGCGTCGCCTGGACGACGGCTACTACGACCTGCTGGCTTCGGAGGCACGGCTGACCAGCTTCGTGGCGATCGCCCAGGGCCAGTTGCCGCAGGACGGCTGGTTCACCCTCGGCCGCCTGCTCACCCGTAGCGGCGGCGTGCCGGTGCTGCTGTCGTGGTCCGGTTCGATGTTCGAATACCTGATGCCATTGCTGGTGATGCCGAACTATGCCGGTACCCTGCTCGAGCAGAGTTGCCGCGCCGCAGTGGCCCGGCAGATCGACTACGGCAACCAGCTCGGCGTGCCCTGGGGGGTTTCCGAGTGTGGTTACAACACCCTGGACGCCCACTTCAACTATCAGTACCGCGCCTTCGGCGTCCCTGGCCTGGGCCTCAAGCGCGGGCTGGCGGAGGACTGCGTGATCGCTCCCTATGCCTCCGCCCTGGCCCTGATGGTCGCCCCCGAGGCCGCCTGCCAGAACCTGCAACGCCTGGCCGGGCTGGGCCTGGCCGGACGCTATGGACTGTACGAAGCCATCGACTTCAGCGCCCCGCGCCTGCCGCGCGGGCAGCGTTCGGCACTGGTCCGCTCGTTCATGGCCCACCACCAGGGCATGAGCCTGCTGGCGCTGGCCTGCGTGCTGCTGGACCGGCCGATGCAGCGCCGCTTCGAATCCGATCCGCAGTTCCAGGCCACCGCCCTGCTGCTGCAGGAACGCATCCCGAAAAGCGCGGTGCAATACCTGCACGCCGCCTGTGCCTCGGTCGCGGATGCGCAGGCACGGACGTCCGAGACCAAGCTGCGCGTCTACACCGATCCGGGCCGGCGGCGACCCGCCGTGCAACTGCTGTCCAACGGCCGCTACCACGTGATGCTCAGCAGCGCCGGCGGCGGCTACAGCCGCTGGGGCGAACTGGCGGTGACCCGCTGGCAGGAGGACATCGGCAGCGACAACCGCGGCATGTTCTGCTACCTGCGCGACGTCGCCAGCGGCGTCTTCTGGTCCAGCGCGCACCAACCGACCCTGCGCCGGACGGAAAGCTACGAAGCCATCTTCACCGACGCCCGGGCCGAGTTCCGCGTGCGCGAGCGCGGCTTCGACGTCCACACCGAGATCGTGGTGTCGCCCGAGGACGATATCGAACTGCGCCGGCTGCGCGTCAGCAACCGCGGGCGAACGCGCCGCTGCCTGGAAGTGACCAGCTATGCCGAAGTGGTGCTGGCGCCGGCGATCGGCGATGCGCTGCATCCGGCCTTCAGCAAGCTGTTCGTGCAGACCGAGCTGCTGCCTGCGCTGCAGGCGATCGTCTGCACCCGCCGGCCCCGCGCCAGCGGCGAAGCGCAGCCGTGGATGTGCCACCTGCTGGCGGCGCACGGCGTGGATATCCAGGCGATCTCCTACGAAACCGACCGCGCGCGTTTCATCGGCCGCGGCCGCAGCCTGATCGATCCGGCGGTGATGGACGAGGCCACCGGGCGCCTGTCCGGCAGCGCCGGCGCGGTGCTCGATCCGATCGTGGCGATCCGCTGCCGCATCGATCTGGACCCTGGCCAGACGGCCACCATCGATCTGGTGACTGGGGTCAGCGACAGCCGCAACGGCTGCGTGCAACTGATCGAGAAGTACCGCGACCGCCACCTGGCCGACCGCGTCTTCGACCTGGCCTGGACCCATAGCCAGGTGCTGCTGCGCCAGCTCAACGCCACGCCGGGGGAAGCGCGGCTGTACGAGCAGATGGCTGCCTCGATCCTCTACGCCAATGCCTCGCTGCGCGCCGAGGCCGGCGCCCTGAGCGCCAACCGGCGCAACCAGTCCGGCCTCTGGGGCCAGGGGATTTCCGGCGACCTGCCGATCGTACTGGTGCAGATCGCCGACCCGGCGCACATCGAACTGGTGCGCCAGCTGGTACAGGCGCATGCCTACTGGCGGCAGAAGGGCCTGACCCTCGACCTGGTGATCTGGAACGAGGACCAGGCCGGTTACCGCCAGCAACTGCAGGACCTGATCATGGGCCTGGTCACCTCGGGCAGCGAGGCCGGCCTGGTCGATCGCCCCGGCGGCATCTTCGTCCGTCCCGCCCAGCAATTGTCCAGCGAGGACCGCCTGCTGATGCTGGCCGTGGCCCGCCTGGTCCTCAGCGACAGCCGTGGCAGCCTGGCCGAACAGGTCCACCGGCGCCTGGTGGAACCGCCGCTGCCGCGCTTCGACCCCAGCCGCATACGGCTGCTGAAGGATTCCCGGACGGCCAAGCCCGCCGTCGATCCCACGCTGATCCTGGGCAATTGCCACGGCGGCTTCAGCGCCGACGGCCGCGAATACGTGATGACCCTGGCGCCGGGAGCCGCCACTCCGGCCCCCTGGGTCAATGTCCTGGCCAATCCGCAGTTCGGCACGGTGGTTTCCGAAAGCGGCGGCGCCTACACCTGGAGCGAGAACGCCCACGAGTTCCGCCTGAGCCCCTGGTACAACGACCCGGTCACCGACGACAGCGGCGAAGCGCTGTACCTGCGCGACGAGGAAAGCGGGCACTACTGGTCGCCAACGCCGCTGCCCTGCCCCGGCCGCGGCGGCTACCTGACCCGCCACGGCTTCGGCTACAGCGTCTTCGAGCATGACGAAGACGGCATCCACAGCGAACTATGGGTCTATGTGGCGCTGGACGCGCCGCTCAAGTTCTCCCGGCTGAGGGTACGCAATACCTCGGGCCGCCCACGTCGCCTGTCCGCCACCGGCTACGTCGCCTGGGTGCTCGGCGACCTGCGCGAGCGCTCGGCGATGCACGTGGTCACCGAGGCGGACCCGGCCAGCGGCGCCCTGTTCGCACGCAACGCCTTTTCCATCGAGTTTCCAGAGCGCGTGGCCTTCTTCGACGTGGACGCGCCGGCACGCAGCATCAGCGGCGACCGCTGCGAATTCCTCGGCCGCAACGGCAACCTGCAGGCACCGGCCGCCCTCGCGCAGGAGCGCCTGTCGGGCCGCACCGGCGGCGGCCTCGACCCCTGCGCGGCGATCCAGGTCGGCTTCGAACTGGAGGACGGCGCCAGCCAGGAGATCGTCTTCCGCCTGGGCGCCGAACGCAGCGCCCAGGCCGCCAGCCAACTGGCTCAGCGCTTCCAGGGCGCCAGCGCGGCGGCAAGCGTGCTGGCTGACGTGCAGGAACACTGGAGCAGGACGCTGTCCGCGATACGTATCGAAACCCCCGAGCCGGCCATCGACGTGCTGGCCAACGGCTGGCTGATGTACCAAGTGATCGCCTGCCGCTTTCGGGCCCGCAGCGGCTACTACCAGTCCGGCGGCGCCTACGGCTTGCGCGACCAGTTGCAGGACAGCATGGCGATGATCCACGCCGACCCGGCCGCCAGCCGCCAGCACCTGCTGCTCTGCGCCGCCCACCAGTTCGTCGAGGGCGACGTGCAGCACTGGTGGCACCCGCCGCTGGAGCGCGGCGTGCGCAGCGCCTGTTCCGACGACTACCTGTGGCTGCCCCTGGCGGCCAGCCGCTACGTACGGCTCAGCGGCGACCGCGGCGTACTCGACGAAACGGTCGGCTACCTGGAGGGGCGCCCGCTGCACGCCGGGGAGGAGGCCTACTACGACCTGCCCCAGCGCTCCGCGCTGGAGGAGAGCCTCTACCGTCACTGCGTGCGGGCCATCGAGCACAGCCAGGCGCGGGGCCCCCACGGCCTGCCGCTGATCGGCTGCGGCGACTGGAACGACGGCATGAACCGGGTCGGCGAACAGGGCCGAGGAGAAAGCGTCTGGCTGGGTTTCTTCCTCCACGAGGTGCTGCAGCGCTTCGCCGAGACCGCGCGTCTGCAGGACGACGCCGACTTCGCCCAACGCTGCGAGGAACAGGCGGCGGCGCTGCGCCCGAGCCTGGAGGAGCACGGCTGGGACGGCGCCTGGTACCGCCGCGCGTATTTCGACGACGGCACCCCGCTCGGCTCGGCGGACAACGACGAGTGCCGCATCGACTCCATCGCCCAGAGTTGGGCGGTGCTCTCCGGCGCCGCCGAGGATGGACGCCGGCGTACCGCCATGGACTCGCTGGAACGGCACCTGATGCGCCGCGAGGCCCGGTTGGTCCAGTTGCTCGACCCGCCCTTCGACAAGACCCCCCTCGACCCCGGCTACATCAAGAGCTACGTGCCAGGCGTGCGCGAGAACGGCGGCCAGTACACCCACGCCGCCGTGTGGGCGGGCATGGCCTTCGCCGCCCTCGGCGACGGCGCGCGGGCCTGGGAACTGTTGCGCATGATCAACCCGGTCGAACATGGCATCCGCGGCATCGACGTCTACAAGGCCGAGCCCTACGTGGTGGCCGCCGATGTCTACGCGGTGGCCCCGCATGTCGGGCGTGGCGGCTGGAGCTGGTATACCGGCGCGGCCGGTTGGATGTACCGGCTGATCGTCGAATCCCTGCTCGGCCTGCAGCGCCAGGGCAACCGCCTGCGCATCCAGCCCGTGCTGCCGGCCGAATGGCCGGGGTTCACCCTGCACTACCGGTATGCTGGCAGCCACTACCGCATCGAGGTAAGGCAGAGCGACGATGGCACGCGGTCACTCAGCCTGGACGGCATGCCGCTCGAAGACGATGAGATCGAGTTGCTGGACGACGGCCGCGAGCACCATGTCGTGGTCCACTGCTGCCAGGCGAAGCAGCCATAGGGCCTGTCGACCGGTTCACCACGGCTGCTGCCCGGCGCATGGCCAGCCAGGTAGCCCATGGCGGCCGTCACGGCGCTGCGCTGCCTGTCACTCGACGAACGGCAACGGCGCACGGGCGGCCTCGATCCGTGCGATACGCAGGTCGATTTCCGGCAACAGATAGTTGAAGAAGAACGCGGCGCTATCGAGCTTTTCCTGATACCCGGCATCCTCCGTCAACAGCGTGCGCGCCAGGCGTGCCGAGCGCGCCCAGGCATGGGCCAGCAGTGCCCAGCCCAGCAGATGGAGAAAGTCACCGGCGATCCGATAGGGATATTCAGCATCGCCCTCGACGCCTTCACGGATCCGTAGCAAGACCCCGCGCAGCTTGATGCACAGGTCACTCAACAGCCCGGCGTACGCACCGCCAGCGGCACTCTCCTGGTCGAACAGCGCGAGCAGCTCGGCGAAAGCCAGGCCCTGGTCCGCGAGCACCTTGCGCAGCAGCAGGTCGTTGGCCTGAATCTCGTTGCTGCCTTCGTAGATCATGGCGATACGGCTATCGCGCAGGGTCTGCTCGACGGCGTACTCGCCGATGTAGCCGTAACCACCGAAGACCTGCAGCGCCTCGCTGGCCAGGTGAAAGCCCTGATCGGTGAAGAATGCCTTGATGACCGGCGTCAGCAGACCCGCCAGGCGCTGAGCCTGCTGGCGCGTCTGCTCGGCGACGGCGTGCTCGGCCTGATCCAGCAGATGCGCCCCCCAGTAACCGATGACCCGCAGGCCCTGGCTGACCGTGCGCAGGCGCAGCAGGGCCAGACGCATGGCCGGGTGGTAATGGATCGGGTCGGCGCCGACACCAGCCACCCCGGCAGGACGCGCCGGTGCCCGCATCTGCTGACGCTGACGGGCGTAATCCGCGGCGTTCTGCCAGGCGGCCTCGGCATGCCCAAGGCCCTGCAGACCGACGTGCAGGCGCGCCGAGTTCATCATCACGAAGATCGCCGCCAGGCCGCGATGCGCCTCACCGATCAGCCACCCCTGGGCGCCGTCGAAACGCAGCGAACAGGTGGCGCTGCCCTTGATGCCCATCTTGTGCTCGATGCCGTCACAACGCAGGGCATTACGCTGGCCATCCTCCAGGCGCCTGGGCACCAGGAACAGCGAAATGCCCCGGCTGCCGGCTGGCGCATCCGGCAGACGGGCCAGCACCAGATGCAGGATATCCTCGCTCAGGTCGTGCTCGCCGCCGGAGATGAACAGCTTGCTGCCGGTGATCCGGTAGCTGCCATCGGCATGGGCTTCGGCACGGCAACGCAGCAGCCCGACATCGCTGCCGGCCTGTGGCTCGGTCAGGCACATGGTCGGCAGCGCCTGCCCGGATACGATGGTTTCCAGGTAGCGTGCCTTGATGCCCTCCGGCGCGTGGGCCTGCAGGCACAGGTAGGCACCCTGGGCGATGCCGGTGTACATGGCCCAGGCATGGTTGCTGGCGTAGAGCATTTCCTGCAGCGCTGCGTCGAGCAACTGCGGCAAACCCTGGCCACCATGGGCGGGGTCACAGGCCAGCGCCGGCCAACCACCCTCCACGAATGCGCGGTAGGCGTCTGCGAACCCCTCGGGCGTGCTCACCTCGCCATCGTGCCAGCGGCAACCCTGACGATCGCCACTGGCGTTCAAGGGCGCCAGCACGCCTGAACTGAAGCGCCCGGCTTCCTCCAGCACCTGCAGCGCCAACGGCAGATCGACGTCAGCGAAAGACGGCAACTCGGCCCAGGCCGCAGGCGCCTGCAGCCAGTGTTCGAGAACGAATTGCATATCGCGCAGAGGCGCTTGGTAATGCCACATGAAGCACCTCGCAAAGTACCGGTTGAAACCTCAAGGCCGATAGCCTGGGTTCTCGATCAGCAGCGCCATGCCCTGTCCACCACCGATGCAGGCAGCGGCGATGCCGTAACGTAGATGGGCGTCGCGCAGCTGCCGTGCCAGGGTCATCACCAAACGCAGGCCGGTAGCGGCCAGTGGGTGGCCAAGAGCGATGGAGCCGCCGCGTTGATTCAGACGCGAAGGATCCAGCTCCAGCACCTGACTGACCGCTAGTACCTGGGCGCCCTGAGCCTCGTTGATTTCCAGCAGGCCGATCTCATCGAGCCTCAGGCCGCTGCGCTTGAGCAATATCTGGATGGCGGGCGCGGGGCCGATGCCCATGATCTCCGGCGCAACGCCGATCACGCTGGCAGCGCGCAGCAGCGCCAGAGGCGAGCGCGTGCAGTCGCACGCGCGGCCGACCAGGGCCGCCGCCGCGCCATCGACCACCGCGCAGCTGTTGCCAGCGGTCTGCACACCGCTGGGATGAATGGCGTTCAAGCGGGCCAGCGCCTCGGCATGGGTAGGCCGTGGATGACTATCCTGCGCCACGTCGGCAACCCGCCTGGGCAGCTGAATGCCGCGCGTCTGATAGCCATCCAGTTCAAAGCGCTCATTGCCGACGGCGACGATCTCTTCGGCCAGCCAGCCACCGTCGCGAGCCTGCAGGGCTCGCTGGTGACTGCTCAGCGCATAGGCATCCACCTGCTCGCGGCTGATGCCATAGTCACGGGCCAGGCGTTCGGCGGTGGCGATCATGTCCACGCCCGGGGCCGGGTCGTAGAGGGCCTCCCAGAGGAAATCCTTGAACTCCACCGCTGCGCCAAGGCGAAACCCTGCGCGGTGTGCATAGGCGACGATGGGGTTGCGCGACATGGACTCGGCGCCCACGCACAGTGCCAGTTGCACGCCGTCACGCAACTGCGTGCCGGCCTGGCGCAACAGCTCCAGGCCGGTGCCGCAGATCCGCTGCACGGCCAGCGCCGGCACCTGTCGTGGCACGCCACTGTAGAGCCCGACATGCCTTGGCAGCAGGTAGGCGTCGAAACTGGCCTGGGCCATGGAGCCGGCCAGCACGCTGTCTACCGCGCCTGGCTCGAGACCTGCTCGTGCCAGCACGGCGCGCCCGACCTTGATGCCCAGATCGATGGGCGAGACCTGGGCCAGCATCCCATTGAGGTCGACCCAGGGGGTGCGCACCGCCTCGATGATCGCGACATCGTCGAAACCCGTGAACTGCCCGCCGTTCACGAACCCGTCTCGGCCCGCAGGATCGAATCGTCCTGCCCGCGATACAGCGCTTCGACCTTATCGGCACGCCACTGCAATACGGCACGTTGGTTGAGCGAGCCCTTGTCGGTGATCTCGCCACGGTCGATGGAAGGCGCCTGGTCCATCAGCGCGAGCCACTCCAGACGCGTGGCATTACCGGTCGCTTCACGGTTCAGACGCTGCAGCCAGCCGGCGAACCAGTCGCGCACCCCGGCACTGGCCAGCACCTCGGCATCGCTGGCAGCGGCATCCAGCCCGGCCAGTTGCCGGCACTCGTGCAGGCGCGGGAACACCAGCAGCCCCAGGCATTCGCGATCCGGCGCGGTGACCACCACGTCCTGCACGTAGGGCGAGCCTTCGAGCACCGCGCGGTTGCGCAGCGGGCCGACGCTGACGAACACCCCGGAAGACAGCTTGAAGTCTTCGGCGATACGCCCGTCGAACATCAGCCCGAGCTGCGGATCTGCCGGATCGGCCAGCTTGAGGGCGTCACCGGAACAGTAGAACCCTTCCTCGTCGAACACCTCCTCGCTCTGCTGCGGAGCACGCCAGTAGCCGGGCATGATGTGCGGCCCGCGGAAACGACCTTCCAGCTTGCCGTCAGCCGGTACCAGACGGACTTCACAGCCCGGCGCCGGCAGGCCGATGTAGCCGGCCATGGACAGCGGTCCGGTGGTGAAGGTGCAGGACGGCGCGGCTTCGGTCATGCCCAGCCCGGCCATCATGCGGATACGTTCGCCACAGTGCTGTTCGGCGACCCGATCGAGGCGATCCCAGACACTCTGCGACAGCCCGGCAGCGGCGAAGAAGAACAGTTTGATGCGGGCGAAGAAGGTCTCGCGCAGGGCGGCATCCTGCTCCAGTGCACTGACCAGCTCTTCCCAGCCCTTGGGTACGGTGAGGTAGGCAGTGGGCGAAATCTGCCGCAGGTTGCGCAGGGTTTCGGCCATGCCCTGGGGCGTGGGCTTGCCTTCGTCGAGGTAGAAGGTGCCGCCGTTGTAGAGCACGATACCCAGGTTGTGGCTGCCACCGAAGGTGTGGTTCCAGGGTAGCCAGTCGACCAGTATCGGTGGCTCTTCGCCGAACACCGGAAAGGTCTGCAGGAGCATCTGCTGATTGGCGCAGAGCATGCGCTGGGTGGTGACCACCGCCTTGGGCAGCTTGGTCGAACCGGAGGTGAAGAGAAACTTGGCGATGCTGTCCGGCCCGGTGGCCGCGAAGGCTGCCTCGGCTTCGGCACCACCTGGCTGCTCCAGCAGGCTGGCGAAGCGGAGGCAACGCCGACCGTCGACTTCACCGCGCACGGCAATCACCGGTACATCGCCAGGGATCACCGCTTCGATGGCGCGCTGGAACGGCTGGCTATCGGCGACGAACACCAGCCCGGGGCGCAGCAGATCGCAGACGTGGCGCAGCTTGGCGTAGTCCTGGGAGAGCAGCGAGTAGGCCGGCGATACCGGGCAATAGGGAATGCCTGCGTACATCGCGCCAAGGGCGATCTGCAGATGTTCCAGGCCATTGCCGGAGAGGATCGCCAGCGGCCGTTCGGCGCTCAGGCCGAAGCTCAGCAGGCTTTGCGCGATGGCGCGCACCTGGCCGAGCATCTGTGCATAACTGGTGTGCTGCCAGGCACCCGCACTGTCGCGCACGGCCAGGAAGGTCTGCTGCGGGCGCACCTCGGCCCAGTGCAGCAGACGATCGAGCAGGCGCTCGGGTAGCGGCGCCAACGGCTCCAGCGAACGCATGTGGAGAATGCCCTTGCGCTCACTGACTTCCACGGCCGGGTGGCCGATGGAAACCTGGCGATAACGCGGTCTGATATCGGAGTTCACCTTGCGTTTCTCCATTCGGGCGGATCGGTCCGCCACTGTTGTTCTTGTTTTCTTCTGTCGCGCCGCCGCCCCGCTGAAAGGACGGCAGGCAGACGCAGCCAGGCAGGTACGGTATTGGACCGGCCGCGGCTAAATGGGATAGTGCCGCGGGCCGTTCTGCAGGGTGACCCAGCGCAGTTGGGTGAACTGCTCGATCGCCGATCTGCCGCCGAAGCTGCCGTAGCCGCTGGACTTGACGCCACCGAAGGGCATTTGCGCCTCGTCGTGCACGGTCGGCCCATTGATGTGGCAGATGCCCGACTCGACGCGCTGCGCCAGCGCCAGCGCTCGGCTGGTGTCACGGCTGAAGATCGCCGCCGACAGCCCGAACTCGGAGTCGTTGGCCAGGCGCAGCAGATCCTCGTCGCCGTCACCGCGTAGCACCACGGCAACCGGGCCAAAGGACTCTTCGGCATACAGACGCATCGCCGGGGTGACCCCGTCGAGCAGCGTGGCCTGCATGATGCTGCCTTCGACCTGACCGCCCGCGACCAGGCGCGCGCCCTTGCTGACGGCATCGTCGACCAATGCCTTGATACGCTCGCCTGCCGACACGTCGACCAGCGAACCCAGCACCGACGTGCCGTCGGCCGGGTCACCGGCACGCAAGGTGGCGATCTTCTCGGCCAGCCTGGCCACGAAGGCATCGGCAACCCGGGCATCCACCAGCAGCCGTTCGGTGGACATGCAGATCTGCCCCTGGTTGAAGTAGGCACCGAACGCCGCGGCGTCGACGGCGGCATCCAGATCGGCGTCATCGAGCACCAGCAAGGGAGCCTTGCCACCGAGTTCCAGCAGCGCCGGCTTGAGGTGACGTGCCGAGAGCTCACCGACGATGCGCCCGACCTTGGTCGAGCCGGTGAAGTTGACCCGTCGCACCGCCGGGTTGGCGATCAGCCGCTCGACGATCGCCGCGGCATCGGCCGGCGCGTTGCTGATCACGTTGACCACGCCATCACCCAGGCCGGCATCCTGCAGCACCTGGCCGATCAGCCGATGCACCGCCGGGCTCAGCTCGGATGCCTTGAGCACCACGCTGTTGCCGCAGGCCAGCGGCATGGCGATGGCGCGGGTGGCGAGAATCACCGGCGCGTTCCAGGGCGCGATGCCAAGCACCACGCCACAGGGTTGCCGCAAGGCCATGGCGAAACTGCCGGGGACGTCGGAGGGGATCACCTCGCCGTTGATCTGCGTGGTCAGCGACGCCGCCTCGCGCAGCATGTTGGACGCCAGGTGCACGTTGAAACCGTACCAGTTGGCCATCGCCCCGGTTTCCCCGGCGGCGGCGATGAACTCGCCGGCCCGTGCCTGCATCTGCTCGGCCGCCTTGAGCAGGCGTGTACGCCGCTCGTTGGGCGCCAGCGCAGCCCAGGCGGGAAAGGCAGCCTGGGCCGCGGCAACCGCCGCGTCGGCATCCTCCAGCGTGGCGGCAGCGACACGCGAAACCACGTCACCGGTCACCGGGTTGCGGCGCTCGAAGGTTCGTCCATCACCGGCGGGGCACGATTGGCCGCCGATCAGCAGGGGCACGTCCAGCATGATGATTCCTCTTATTGTCTTTATCGGGAGCTGCCTGTGTCGGCAGCCCTGCGGCGCTGTCGCCAGCGCCACATGAAGCAAGGCACAGCGATCAGCGCTTGTAGGCCTGCAGGCCGGGCTTGATGCTCTTGTCGTCGAGGAACTGCTTCATGCCCTGCTCGCGGCCACCCTCCTCGTCGAGCAGACGCGACTGATCGAGCTTGGCGTACAGGTAATCTTCGTTCTGCTCCCAGGTCAGCTCGCGGCAGCGCTTGAAGCCATGCTTGGCCGCGCGCAGCACCACCGGGTTCTTCTCCAGCAGGTTGCGCGCCAGCTCCAGGGTGGTTTCACGCAGCTGCGCCAGCGGCACGCTCTCGTTGACCAGCCCCATCTCGGCGGCTTTCTGACCCCCGAAGGTCTTGCCGGTCATGATGTAGTACAGCGACTGACGATGGCCCACGGTGTCGGCCATCGCCTTGCTCACCAGATTGCCCGGCGGGATGCCCCAGTTGATCTCCGACAGACCGAAGGTGGCTTCGTCGGCGCAGATCGCCAGGTCACAGGCCACCAGCGGGCTGAAACCGCCTCCGAAGCACCAGCCATTGACCATGGCAATGGTCGGCTTGGCGTAAAAGCGCAGCAGGCGCCATTGCCATTGCGAGGCTTCGCGACGGATCTTCTCCTGGAGGATTTCCGGGCCAGCGTCCACTTCGCGGAAGTATTCCTTGAGGTCCATGCCCGCGGTCCAAGACTCGCCGGCACCGGTAAGCACCAGCACGCGAGCCTCGGCATCCTGTTCCAGCACCTCGAGAATCTCGACCATCTCGCGATTGAGGGTCGGGCTCATGGCGTTGCGTTTTTCAGGACGATTGAGGGTGACCCAGGCGATGCCTTCTTCGACATCGACCTTGACGGTTTGCCAGCGGCCTTCGTACGTGCTCATCGAATTGCTCTCTTGTTGTCTGTTGTCGATGAGCAGAAGCTAGCCCTGAAAAATAGTTATGTCAATTAACTATTAATCAGGATCATCAAATCGCTGCAGCGGACTGCGCGCCGGGAAGTCAGCCAGCAGGTCGGCCAGGGTTTCGCGTAACCAGCGGTTGGCCGGATCGTGATGAAAGCGGGTGTGCCAGTGCAGGTGGATGTCGTAGCCGGTGATGTCCCAGGGCAGCGCCACCAGGCGTACCCGGGCGATCTCGGCGAACCGTCGACCCACGGCCAGGGGCACCGTGGCGATCATGTCGGACTCGGCCACCAGAAACGGCACGCCCATGAAACGCGGCAGGCTGAAGCGCACTCGCCGGGTCACCCCACGCATGGCCAGCTCGCGATCCAGCACGCCCATGCCACGGCCGTCGGCCTGCACCGCAACGTGATCGGCAGCCTGATACTGCTCGGCACTCAAACGCTCGCCGATCTGCGGATGATCCTCACGAACGATGCACACGAAGCTGTGGCTGTACAACGCGCGGTTGCGAATCGATGAGTTGAGCAGACGCGGGAAGTAGCCGATGGCCGCGTCCACGTCGCCAGCGTCCAGCCCCTCCTCCAGTTGCTCGGAGGACAGCGCCAGGGTCCGGATGCGCAGCCCCGGCGCACGTTCGTCGAGCACCCGCATCAGGCGTGGCAGGAACACCATTTCGCCGATGTCGGACATGCACAGCACCAGCTTGCGCTCGGAATACTCGGCAACGAAGCCCGAAGAAGGCAGCACCTCGCTGCTCACCAGTTCGAGGATGCGCTGCACCGGCTCGGCGATCTGCAGAGCCCTTGCCGTGGGCTGCATGCCCCGTGACGTGCGCACGAACAGCGGGTCGTCGAACAGGATACGCAGCTTGGACAAAGCGAAGCTCATGGCCGGCTGGCTGAGCCCCATGAGATCTCCGGCCTGGGTCACGCTCTGCTTGCGGCGCAGGGCATCGAAGATCTTCAGCAGGTTGAGGTCGACATCTTTGATATCCATATTTTGGATTTCACATATAAGCGAAATTAGGTTTGCGGATTCTAGGCCCACCCCTAGACTCGCCACAAGACACCCGTGAACCACGGCCTGGCCGTCAACAATAAGAAAAAACGGAGCACCCAATGCCCAGAAAGCTACGCAGCAACTTTCCCTATGGTTCCTACCTGTGGGCGGTACGCGCCGCCCAGTGGCGGGCCCTGGGGATCGACGAGAGCGAACTGGAGAAGCCGAAGATCGCCATCGTCAACTCCTCGTCCAACCTGGCCATCTGCTTCAGCCATCTGGATGGCATCGCCGCCGAGATCAAGCGATCGATCCGGGACGCGGGTGCCCTGCCCTTCGAGATTCGTACCGCTGCACCGAGCGACTTCATCACCGGTGCCGGCGCTGGCGGCGCCTACATGCTGGCAGCCCGCGATCTGATCACCAATGACATCGAGGTGGCGGTCGAAGGTGCCCAGCTCGACGGCATGATCTGCCTGGCCTCTTGCGACAAGACGGTGCCCGGTCAGTTGATGGCCGCCGCGCGCCTGAACATCCCGACACTGGTGGTGGTTTGCGGCTACCAGCCCAGCGGTGAATACAACGGCCGCCACGTCGATATCGAAGACGTCTTCATCGGTTCCATGCACGCGGTCACCGGCAAACTGCCGGTGGAGGAACTGGTGGGCATGGCGCGCAATGCCATCAAGGGCCCGGGCGTGTGTTCGGGCATGGGCACGGCCAACTCCATGCATCTGGTCTGCGAAGCACTGGGCATGGCCCTGCCGGGCAGTTCGCCGATCGCCGCCAACAGCCCGAAGATGTTCGACTTCGTGCGCCAGGCCGGGCAACGCATCGTGGCCATGGTCGAAGAGGACCTCAAGCCGCGCGACATTCTCAGCCCAGGCGCCTTCGCCAATGCGGTCAGCGTGGTGCTGGCCGCCGGCGGCTCGGTGAATTGCATCAAGCACCTGCAGGCAGTGGCCGCGGAGGGAGGCATCGATGTCGACGTCTACGGCCTGTTCCGCGAACTGGGCAACCGGGTACCGGTGCTGGTCGGCGTGAGGCCCATGGGCGAGCACAGCATCGAACAGATGGAGGCGGCTGGCGGTGGCCGCGCCTTGCTCAAGCGCCTCGAGCCGCTGCTGCATGGCAACGCCTTGACCGTCACCGGCAAGACCCTGAGCGACAACCTGAGAGAGGTGACCGTCGCCGACGATCAGGTGATCCGGCCACTGCAGCGACCGTTCGCCACCCAGCCGGCGATCGTCATGCTGCGCGGCAACATCGCGCCCCAGGCCGGTATCGTCAAATACGGCATCGACCCGAGCAAGATGCGCCGTTTCAGTGGTCCGGCCATCTGTTTCGAACGCGCTGCCGATGCCATCGCGGCCTTGCAGGACGGGCGCATCCAGCCCGGCCATGTGCTGGTGATGCGCGGTGCCGGAGTACGCGGCGGCCCGGCCATGGGGGGCGGCGCATCGCGGGTGGTGTTCGCCATCGATGGCGCCGGTCTCGGTGACAAGGTGGCGATGCTTACCGACGGGCACCTCTCCGGCCTGGTCTGCAAGGGTCTGGTAGTGGCCGAAGTGGCTCCGGAATCGGCCGTCGGCGGCCCCCTGGCACTGGTGATCGATGGCGACATCATCGACATCGATCTGGACGACAACCGCCTCGACGCACGGATCGAACCCGCCGAGCTGCAGGCCCGCGGCGAACGCTGGCAGGCCCAGCCGGCGCAGTTCGGCGGCGGCTGGCTGGATATCTATCGGGGCGCGGTCAAGGGCATGGAACATGGCGCCGTGCTGATCAAGCCTGTGGCTATCAGCGATCGCCGGGAGGGCGGACAATGAGACTGCGCGACGATGAAAAAGCCATGCTCGACGGCGCCGAAGGTCCGGCGGTGAGCAAGGCCATGGACCTGCTGGTGCGCTACGGCGAAGCCCTGGGTGCCGAGTGCCTGGTGGATACCCACAACGTCGCCGGCACCATCGGCGCCACGACGCCCTTCCTGCGTCAGTACGGCGACCGTCACGGCGGCATGGATGCGGTGTTCAGCGAGTTCAATCTGGATAGTGCGCAGGTCGTGCAGATACCCAGGGTCAAGGTATTCAGCAGCCACCTGCAGCAGGGCATCGACCCCAGGCAGGCGGCCCGGCAAGGCGTCGGCGAGGATGTGCTACGCCTCTACGAACGGGGCCAGGCCTATAGCAGCGGCCTGGGCGTGCAGCCACTCAACACCTGCACGCCCTATCAGGTCGGCAACGTGCCGGTGAAGGGCGAGCACTGCGCCTGGATGGAATCTTCGGCGGTGATCTACATCAACGCGGTGCTCGGCGCCCGCAGCAACGCCGAGGGCCGAGAAAGCACCGGGGCGGCCATGCTCACCGGCAAGATTCCCTACTGGGGCCTGCATATCGATGACAACCGCCGTGGCAACCACCTGATCCAGCTCGACATCGACGTCAGCAGCACTGCCGACTGGGGCCTGCTCGGCTACTGGGTGGGCGAACAGGTGCAGGACCGTATCCCGGTGATCGAGGGCCTGAGCCACCAGCCCAATCTGGCACGGCTCAAGCACTTCGGCGCGGCGGCCGCCTCCAGCGGCGGGGTGGAGATGTATCACCTGGTCGGTGTCACCCCGGAAGCCCGCACCCGCGAGGAAGCCTTCGGCACCAGCCAGATCGAGTCCGTGCTGCACTTCGGCGAGGCGGAGCGGCGCTGGGCCTACGAGCAGGTCAACATCACCGCGCGCAACGCCGAGGTGGATTTCGTCATGCTCGGCTGCCCACACTACAGCCTGGAGCAGATCTGGGAGGTCTGCCAGTTGCTCGAAGGCCAGCGCCTGAGCGCCAACACCGAGCTGTGGATATTCACGGCGGCGTCGATCAGGCACCTCGCCGATCAGGCCGGCTACACGCGCATCATCGAAGCGGCTGGCGGCCACCTGATGACCGACACCTGCTCGGCCATCGGCAAGGTGATCCCCAAAGGTACCCGAGTGGCGGCAGTGGACTCGGCCAAACAGGCCCACTACCTGCCGGCGATCATGGGCATCGAAGCCTGGTTCGGCAGCACGGCCGACTGTGTACAGGCAGCCATCGAAGGCCGCTGGAGAGGCGTGCTGCAATGACCGATTCATTCACGCTCAAGGGCCGCAGGGTGGTCGGCGGGGTCTTCGAGGGCGAGGCCCTGGTAACCCGTGATCGCATATCCGGCTGGGGTGGCATCGACCCGCGCAGTGGCACCGTGATCGAGACCCGCCATGAACTCAGGGGCATCAGCTTCGCCGGCAAGGTACTGGTGTTCCCCGGCGCCAAAGGCTCCTCGGGGTGGTCGTCGCAGTTCCATATAGCACGCCTCGCCGGGATGGCTCCAGGCGCCCTGCTGTTCAACGAGATGACCGCGAAGATGGCCCTCGGCGCCGTGGTGGTACACGCACCGGCACTGACCGAATTCGACGACGACCCCCTGTGGCGCATCCGCACCGGCGACTGGGTACGGGTAGATGCCGACGCCGGTACCGTGGAGGTCACCCCGCGCCAGCGCAGTCCCCAGCGAACACCCCAGGCACCACAAGGTGCCAGCCCGGAGCCCTGAAGCTCCGCCGCCACCCCACCCGTCAGCCCTTGTCACCACCTGCACTGGCCAGGTGACGGGCTCGGCCGCACTTCTTTCAGCGCAAGAGTAGATACCCATGGCTCATATCATTCGCACGGTTCGCCGTGACAACGCCCCCCAGGCCCAGCGCCTGAAGGCCGACATCTGCATCGCTGGCGCCGGTATTTCCGGTGTATCGGCCGCCCTCGAAGCGGCCCGTCTGGGCAAGCGTGTGGTGCTGTTCGACGCCCTGCCGATGCTTGGCGGCCAGGCTGTCGGCTCGATCATCGGCACCTTCTGCGGGCTGTTCTCGAACGGCCCGAACCGCCGACAGCTGACCCACGGTATCGCCGACGGCATCCTGCACGACCTCGGTGCCAGCGGTGACCTGCACCACAAGGTCGGCCCGCTGACCACCGTGGTCTACTACGACGAAGTGGCCCTGGGCCGCTGGATCGGCCAGCAGATCCTCGACGCCGGCATCACCGTGGTACTCGGTGCGGTGCTGCGCGATGTGGTGCGTGAAGGCAACCGGGTCTGCCAGGTACAGCTGGCCACCCGCTATGGCGATGTGCACGTCGATGCCGACGGTTTCATCGATGCCAGTGGCGATGCCGCGCTGACCTGGAATGCCGGCTTTGCCTGCCGCGAACCCGACACGCCAATCTACGGCACGCAGATGTTCGTCATGGAGCATATCGACGAAACCCACCTGCCGAGCCGCGAAGCGTTCACCGAGCGAGTCAAGAGTCGAGCCAGGGACTATGGCATCGAGCGTGACGACGGCCTGTTCTTCCAGTTCCCCGGGCGGGGTACGGCGGCCTTCAACATGACCCATATCGAGACGCCCCTGGACCCCGTCGCCGCGTCCCACGTGGCCATCGAGGGACGCCAGCAGGTGGACAAGGTGATCGCCTTCCTGAAAACCGAATACCCCGAGGTGTATGGCCAGGCACGGGTTCGTGCCTACGCCCTGCCAGGCATCCGCCAGACCCGCTGGATAGTCGGCCAGCACCATCTGAGCACCGACGAAGTGCGGGCGGCGACCCGCTTCGCCGACGCCGTGGCGCAGACCTCCTGGCCGGTGGAACTGCACGGCGATGCAGGTGGCTACCAGTGGGAGCCGTTCGCCGATGATCATGTGCACAGCGTGCCGCTGCGCAGCCTGCTGCCGGAAGGCAGCGACAACCTGGTGGTCGCCGGACGCTGCGTGGACGCCGATGCGGCTGCGTTGTCGAGCATACGGGTCATGGGCCCCTGCATCGCCATGGGCGCCGCGGCCGCGCATGCCCTCGACCTGGCAGGCCCACGGGGCAGGGTCGCTGACGTTGCGGCGGCCGCCCTTGGCGAACGCCTGAGTTTCAACCTGCAGTAACGGCTGGCACCCGGCGGCCTGGCTGCCGGGTCTTACAACAAGAAAATCGCAGCGCTGTGGAGAACAACAATGACAAACCCACGCACCATCGATGTCGCCGCCCTGATCGAGGGGCGCAAGCTGACCCGCTTCAACTACGTGGTGATCGCAGTGTCGGTGCTGATCACCTTTCTCGACGGCTTCGACCTGCTGGTGCTGTCGCACACCGCCTCCTACATCGCCGACGAAGTCGGCCTGGACAAGCTCCAGCTCGGCGAGATCTTCTCCGTCGGCCTGTTCGGCATGATGCTCGGCGGGTTCTTCTTCGGGTACCTGGGGGACCGCATCGGCCGCCGCCCGACCATCATCTTTTCCACCGTGTCCTTCGGCGTCCTGACCCTGCTGTTCGCCCTGGCCGACAGCTACGCGTCACTGATGGTGCTGCGCTTCTGCAACGGCTTCGCCCTGGGCGCGATGCTGCCGTTGTGCTGGGCGCTGAACATCGAATTCGTGCCCAAGCGCTACCGCTCGACGGTAGTGACCATCATCATGGTCGGCTTCAGCCTCGGCAGCGCCATGGCCGGCCCGCTGACCGTGTGGCTGGCACCGCACATCGGCTGGCAGGGCGTGTTCATCTTCGGCGGCCTGCTGACGCTGCTGGCCAGCGCGTTGCTGCTGTTCACCCTGCCCGAGTCGGTGCGTTTCCTGACCACCAAGCGTCGCGAGCCGGAAAAGATCGCGCGCATTCTCAAGCGCCTGGATCCCGGTTTCGACGTGCGCCCCGATGACCGCTTCGTGCTACTCGACGAGATCGACGTGGGCACCAGGAATTTTCGCGTCGGCCAGCTGTTCATCGGCAAACTGAAGTGGATCACGCCGATGATCTGGATAGGCTACTCAGCCAGTTCCATGGCCATGTACTTCCTCGCCTCGTGGAGCCCGCTGGTCTACACCTACGCCGGCTTCGACCGGGCCACCGCGTCGTGGGTCAGTTCGATCGCCTCGTTCGCCGGCGCCATGGCGGGCCTGGCGATGATGCGCTTCGTCGATACCCGCGGCCCCTACGCGGTGATGATCTATCCGTTGCTGGCCCTGCCGTTCCTGCTGGTGCTCGGCATCACCGGCATGCAGGGCAGCGCCTTCCTGATTCTCAGCATGGTCGGTGCGGTGTTCGTCAAGGGTAGCCATTACGGCATCCTCAGCATCGCCGGGATCTTCTACCCCAGCGCCATCCGCGCCAATGGTGCTGGCTGGGCCACATCGATCGCCAAGATCGGCTCGATCCTCGGCCCACTGCTGGGTGCCTACGTCCTCAATAGTGGCCTGCCGGTGGTCAAGAGCTTCCTGATTCTGGCCATCTGCCCCGCTGTACTGGCGCTGTGCGCATTCATCGTCGGGCGCATCGTCGACAAGCAACCACCCGCTCCCCCGCTGTCGGCAGCTTCACAGACCTGAGCTGACGCCGGCCTTGCCCGGCAGCAACCCGCCACAGCCCTCCCAACCGCGCACCGATTGCGCGGCCGGGGGCGCTCACGCCCGCGATTCGTCCCCTATGAATGTCCTGGAGACCCACAACAATGATCAGGAACATGACGCTTTCACGCCCAGCCTCGTGCCTTGCCACCGCCACGCTGCTAGCAACCACGCTGGCGGCCAACGCCGACTTCATCGAAGACAGCACGGCCAGCGTGACTACCCGCAACTTCTACCTGAACCGTGATTTCCGGCAAAGCGCTGCCGCCCAGTCCAAGGCCGAAGAATGGACCCAGGGGTTCATCGCCGAATTCAACTCCGGTTATAGCGAGGGGCGCATCGGCTTTGGCGTCGACGCCCTCGCCGAACTGGGCATCAAGCTCGACTCCAGCCGCGAACGGCGCGGCAGCGGACTGCTGCCATTCGGGCCGAGCAGCCAGGAGCCGGTCGACGATTACAGCGAGCTGGGCCTGACCGGCAAGCTGCGCCTGTCGGACAGCGAACTGCGCATCGGCACCCTGATGCCGGTGCTGCCGCTGGCTTACTACAGCGACACCCGCCTGCTGCCATCGACCTTCACCGGCGCCCTGCTCACCTCTCGGGAAATCGACAAGCTGACCTTCACAGCCGGTCGCCTGACCCACGCCAATGGCCGCGACTCATCGGGCAACGATGACGTCAGCTATGCCGGGCAAAGCAGCTCGCACCTGGACATGCTCGGCGGCGACTATCAACTGAACAGGAACCTGACCCTGCGCTATCACCATGGCGAACTGGACGATATCTACCGCCAGCAGTTCGCCGGTCTGGTGCATACCCTGCCGCTGAGCGACGACATGAGCCTGAAAACCGATCTGCGCTACTTCGACAGCCGCGACATCGGCGCCGGCAAGGCGGGCAAGATCGACAACCGCAACGTCAACGGCCTGTTCACCCTGAGCGTCGGCTTCCAGCGTTTCGCAGCCGGTTTCCAGCGTCTATCGGGAGACAGCGTGTTCCCGGTGATCGACACGGGTACGCCCTACGTGGCCAATCTGGTGACCTTCAACCCCTTCACCAAGATCAACGAAAAATCCTGGCAGTTGCGCTACGAGTACGACTTCGCCGGCATGGGCATTCCCGGCCTGTCGTTCATGACCCGCTATGTCGCCGGCAGCGATATCCACAGCGGCGCGGTACGCGACGGCCGTGAGTGGGAACGCGACACCGACATTGGCTACATCGTCCAGAGCGGGCCGCTCAAGGGCGTCAATCTGCGCTGGCGCAACGTCACCTTCCGCTCGGGCAACGGCCTGACCCAGGACCTGGACGAGAATCGTCTGATCGTCGGCTATACCCGGAAACTCTGGTGATCGGCCTAAGCGTGCCGGTCAGCGCGCCGCGACGAAGGCGCAGGAAACCCCGCGCTATGGCAAAAGGCTTACACGATGTCAGGGGGATTGGCTCTGTCCCCGGAGGGGGCGCCCCCGTAATCTACACCCATACCTGCAGCACAGGAGGTGCTCAGGATCAAGGATGATGTGACCATAGCCAGGATGGCAGCCGACAGGATGTTGGCATTGGTCAAACAAAAACCCGCTTCGGCGGGTTTTTTATTGCCTGGCCTTTCTTGCCGGCACCCCGGCGGTTCAGGCCGCCCGGGTATCGGCCTGCCGGGCGACGGCCCGCCGGCTCATGCCCAGCACCACCAGCGCCGCGATCACCAGCCCCGGCGACGCCGCCAGCAGCACCCCGGCCGTACCCGCGCCAGCGGCCAGGATCTGTCCGGCCACCAGGGGACCGGATACCGAGCCCAGGCGCCCGACGGCCACCGCCGCGCCAACCCCGGTAGCACGTACCACCGTCGGGTAGGCCGGCGGCGCCAATGCATACAGCACCAGTTGCGCGGCAATGACGAACAGCCCGGCGGCGAACCCGGCGATCGCCATAGCCAGCATGCCCGAAGCCAGCCCCAGGCCGGCCAGGGATGCCAGCAGGCCGCCGTAGACCAACAGCACCACGCCGGTACGCCCACGGCGATCCAGCAACACCCCGCCCAGCAACGATCCCAATGCGCCGCCGATATTGAACAGCATCTGGATGCTGCCGGCCTGGGACTTGCTGAATCCCTGCTCGAGCAGTAGCGAAGGCAGCCAGTTGAGCAGCATGTACATCACGGTGAGGGTGAAGAAGTAGCTGACCCACAGGGCCAGCGTCGCGCTCGCACGGTTCTCGCCGAACAGCGCGTGCAAGGTGGACTCGCGAACCGGCGCCGCATGCTGACGCTGTTCATGGAAATCCCGGGACTCGGGCAGCAGCGCCATCAGCAGGGGCGCCACCAGCAAAGGCGCCACGCCGCCGACGATGAACACCGCCTGCCAGCTTTCACCACCGAGCATGCCGACCACCGCAGCGATCGCACCACCCAGAGGAACACCGCAGTACATGATGCTGATGGCCGTACCGCGACGCCGCTCGTCGACGGCCTCGGCACACAGCGCGATCAGGTTGGGCAATGCCGCACCAAGGCCCAGGCCGGTCATCAAGCGCGCCAGCAGCAGCGCATTGACACTGCCGACGTAGGCCGTCCACAAGGAGAAGATGCCGAAGATGACCACTGCACCGATCAGCACGCGCTTGCGACCGATGCGATCGGCCAGCCAGCCGCCGAAGAAGGCGCCGGGCAGCAGGCCGATGATGCTGGCACTGAACACCCAGCCCAGCATTTTCTGATCGAGTTCGAAGGCCTGGCGAATTCCGGCGGCAGCGATACCTGCCGACTGCAGATCCAGCCCTTCGATGAGCGCGACGATGAAACACAGCGTGACGGTCAGCGTCGAGCGACGCGATGACGTATCCATGGGTAACCCTCGATTTTATTGTTGTTGTAGGCGCTCGCGACAGACCGACCCGCGAACCTTGAAAAAGATTAACAAAGATAATGGATAACGAAAGTAATTCAGTCTGACGGCCTGATTCAATGATAAACGAGGCGTATCAATCACTTAGCCAAGGATATTAATTAACAAATAAAATAATTAATTATTTTAATGTTCGATTATCGAGCAAAGCACATTGACCACCTGCCATTGCCTTTCCATTCTCGCCGCACTGCAGCGTGAACAGCGCTGCATCCACCGCCAGCATCGGCGGGGCGAAGAACAACAATAAAAGGACAATGACATGCACAACCACCGGGCGCACGACTCCCTCTCCTTTCGCCGTGGCTCGCTACTGGGCCTGCTGCTGGCCCCTGCCATGCTGGCCAGCCATGCCCTGGCCGAGGGGTTCGTCGCAGACAGCAGCGCCAAACTGACCACTCGCAACTACTACATGGATCGCGACTACAAGGACGATGGCGCCAAGTCGGCAGCCCGCGAATGGGCCCAGGGCTTCATCCTGAAAATGGAGTCTGGCTACACCCCGGGCGCTGTGGGCCTCGGCCTGGACGTCACCGGCTTGCTGGGCGTGAAGCTGGACTCCTCGCCCGGGCGCAGCGGCACCGAGCTGCTGCCGGTTTCCGCCAGCAGTGGACGGGCAGCCGACGAGTACTCACGCCTGGCGCCGACGGCGAAGCTGCGCGCCGGCAAGAGCGTGCTGAAGGTCGGCGATGTGTCGCCCTTCCTGCCCTCCATCGTCGCCAGCCCGGCACGGCTGCTGCCCCAGAGCTTTCGCGGCACCTATCTGCAGTCCGCGGACATCGACGACCTGACCCTGCATGCCGGCTACCTCGACCGCATCAACCGCCGCGACTCCAGCAACTACCAGGCGATGACGGTGGCCTCGCCGAACCGGCGTTTCAACCCGAGCGCAGAAAGCTCCCACGCGGCCTTTCTCGGTGGCGACTATCAGCTTGGCAAAGGCCTGAAGCTGCGCGCCTATCACACCACCGTCGCCGATCTGTACCGCCAGCAATACCTCGGCCTGCTGCACGAGCTGCCGATGGGCCGTGGCGTGCTGAACAGCGACCTGCGCGCCTTCATCAGCAACGAAGACGGCAGCGCCCGGGCCGGCAAGGTGGACAACCGTAACGTCGCCGCGCAGTTCGCCTACGCCCTCGATGGCCACCGTTTCACCCTGGGCTACATGCACCAGAGCGGCGATACCGCCAAGCCCTATATCTCCGGTACCGAATCCATGGTGATCAGCGAAATGGCGATGAGCTCGGACTTCCTCAATCCCAGGGAGCGCACCTGGCAGGCGATCCTTGACTACGACTTCGCGGCGGCCGGCATTCCTGGCCTGAAGAGCCGCCTGCGCTACCTGCGCGGCGACAATATCGAGCTGCCGACCCTGGGCGGTGCCGACCTCAAGGAGCGCGAGCTGCAGATGGAGATCGGCTACGTGATCCAGAGCGGCACCTTCAAGGGCATCGGGCTGAAGGCACGGCACTCGATCTATCGCAACGACTTCGCCGCCGGCGCGGCATTTCGCGACGAGAACCAGACGCGCCTGATCATCGACTACAGCCTGGCGCTCTGGTGAGTCGGGGCGGGCTTCAACGCCCGCGCCTTGCCAACCGGCAACAAGGTCAGCAGCAACAGCGCCGCGACGACGAACACCAGGGCGAACCAGGTGTACAGTTGCAACGGCTGCCAGCCGCCATCGAGCATGAAACCGGCCACGGTGGGCGACAGGATCGCGCCACCTCGGCCGACGCCGATCGCCCAGCCCACGCCAGTGGCACGCACCGAGGCGCCGTAGATCAGCGGCGACAGCGCGTACAGGCCCGCCACGCAACCGTTGGAAAACAGGCCGATCAGCAGCCCCATGCCCAGGGCGGCGGTGAACGACGAGCCGACGCCGGTGAACACCACCAGCATCACCGCCGTGATCAGCATGAATGCCGCCAGCACCCGGGCCAGGGAAAAACGTGCCGACAGCAGGCCGAGCAATGCCGCCCCGAAGATCCCGCCGATGCTCAGCAATACACCACCCGTTACGCCCTGCTGCACAGACAGGCCCGACGAGGTGAGCAGCTTGGGCGTCCAGCTCATGATGAAGTAGAAACCGAACATCACCAGGAAGAACAGCACCCAGATGAGCAACGTGCTGCGCCGCTGCTCAGGGTCGAACAGGCGTGCGAAGGATCCGCCCCCGCCCTGCTCGCCCACCGGCAACGGCGGCAATGCCGCCAGGCTCGGCTGCCCCAGGCGAACCGCCAGCGCGTTGACCCGTACCAGTGCCTTCGCCGGCCGCTTGGACAGCAGGAAATCCAGGGATTCGGGTAGCCACAGCAACACCAGTGGAATGGCCGCGAAGGTCATCAGGCCACCCGCGAAGAACACCGAACGCCAGCCCCATTGCGACAGCAACCACACCGCCAGCAGGCCGCCGAGGGTGGCGCCCAGCGCATAGCCGGTGGACTGCAGGCTGACCGCCAGACCGCGCCAGCGCTTGCAGGCGTACTCGCTGGCGATCACGTTGCTGCTGGCCAGGATACCGCCGATGCCCAAGCCAGTGAGCCCGCGCAGCAGCGCCAGCTGGCTGGGCGTCTGGCTCAGCGCCGAGAGCAGCATACCGGTGCCGGAAACCACCAGACACAGCAGGATCAGCGGGCGCCGGCCGATGCGATCCGCCCAGGGCGCGATGAACAGCGAACCGGCCGCCATGCCGAGCAGCCCGGCGCTGAGCAGCAGGCCGATCTCGGCACCGCTGAGCTGCCACTGCGCAGCCACCGACGATGCCGTGAAGGCCATCACCAGCACATCGAAGCCGTCGATCATGTTGAGGACGATGCACACCCCGATGGCGACCCATTGGAAGCCACGCATCGGGCCCTGGTCGACGACCTGCCTGAGATCGCTCATCGCGCACCTCCCGCATCGGCGATGGAGAACGCCCGCGGGTGACATGCGGGTATCGGCGAGCGGAGGCGGCTCACGGCAGCGACGTCCAGAACGGAGAAAGGATGGTTCATCAGCGCAAACCCTTGATTGTTTTTATGGGGGACAACTGAACAGCAAACTCGCAGAAATGGATCCAACTCTCAATCCATGGAAACTGCCTGAAAAAACCCTG
The DNA here is from genome assembly GCF_900100535.1 of Phytopseudomonas flavescens. Lineage (GTDB taxonomy): Bacteria > Pseudomonadota > Gammaproteobacteria > Pseudomonadales > Pseudomonadaceae > Aquipseudomonas > Aquipseudomonas flavescens. Next base: position 21,036 of record NZ_FNDG01000015.1, on the reverse strand, counting down.
CGACGGCCCTGAATCGATGCCATGCCCGAAAACCGGGTACCCGGACTGCCTGGCCGACCTGAATATTGCGTGCGATGATCGGACAGTTTGTTTTGTTAACTATTTTTCCGAATGACCATTGACATTAGGCTGTTTAAAAATCAACCATTGGATCCAATAACACCAACAAGAACAGAGGTCACTCATGTACCCGAAAAATGCCTGGTATGTCGCATGCACCCCTGACGAGATCGCCGACAAGCCCCTCGGCCGGCAGATCTGCGGAGAAAAGATCGTCTTCTATCGAGGCGCCGATGCGCAGGTCGTGGCGCTCGAAGATTTCTGCCCGCACCGCGGTGCGCCGCTGTCGCTCGGCTATGTGGAGAACGGCAACCTGATCTGCGGCTACCACGGCCTGGAGATGGGTTGCGAAGGCAAGACCGTGGCCATGCCCGGCCAGCGCGTTCGGGGCTTCCCCGGCATCCGCCGCTTCGCGACCGTGGAACGCTACGGTTTCATCTGGGTATGGACGGGCGACCAGGAGCAAGCCGATCCGGCCACCATCCACCATCTGGAATGGGCGGAAAACCCCGACTGGGCATACGGCGGTGGGCTGTTTCACATCCACTGCGACTACCGCCTGATGATCGACAACCTGATGGACCTGACCCACGAGACCTACGTGCACGCCTCGAGCATCGGCCAGAAGGAAATCGACGAAGCGCCGCCCGTCACCAAGGTGGAGGGCGATGAAGTGATCACCAGCCGCCATATGGAAAACATCATGGCCCCGCCTTTCTGGCGCATGGCGCTGCGTGGCAACGGCCTGGCCGACGATGTACCGGTGGACCGCTGGCAGATCTGCCGCTTCAGCCCGCCCAGCCACGTGATGATCGAAGTCGGTGTGGCTCATGCTGGCCATGGCGGCTACCAGGCACCGGCGCACGCCAAGGCGGCCAGCGTGGTGGTGGACTTCATCACCCCCGAGAGCGATACCTCTATCTGGTACTTCTGGGGCATGGCGCGCAGCTTCAAGCCCGAGGACCAGGCCCTCACCGACAGCATTCGCGAAGGCCAGGGCAAGATCTTCAGCGAAGACCTGGAGATGCTCGAGCTGCAGCAGCGCAACCTGCTCTGGCAGCCCGAGCGCCAGCTGCTCAAGCTCAATATCGACGCCGGCGGCGTGCAATCGCGGCGCATCATCGAACGCCTGATCAACGAGGAACAGGCCACTGTCGCCGAGAAGATCGACGTCCGCCAGGTCGGCTGAGACTTCGTCCGCCCGTAGCGCTCGCCACCGATGTGGGGAGCGGAGCGAATTTTCGTGAGAGAACCATCATGATCGACGTCGTCGTCAAATCCATCGAGCAGCAGGCCCAGGACATTCTCAGTTTCGACCTGGCCCGTGAAGATGATGCCCCTCTGCCGGCCTTCAGTGCCGGCGCCCATATCGACGTGCACCTGCCGGATGGGCTGATACGCCAGTACTCGCTGTGCAACCATCCTGAAGAGCGTCACCGCTACCAGATCGCCGTGTTGCAAAGTGCCGATTCCCGCGGTGGATCCAGAGCCATGCATGGCTTGCAGCAAGGTGTCAGGCTGAGCATCAGCGAGCCGCGCAATCTGTTCCCGCTGCAGCACGATGCCAGCCGCCACCTGCTGATGGCTGGCGGCATCGGCATTACCCCGATCCTCTGCATGGCCGAACGCCTCAGCCATACCGGTGGCGATTTCACCCTGCACTACTTCGCTCGCTCGGCGCAGCAGGCCGCATTCGTCGAACGCTTGCGGCAATCGCCGTTCGCCGACCGCGTGCACCTGCACTTCGATGAAGGCGACCCCGGTAAACGCCCGGATAGCGCAGCGCTGATCGGCGCGCCGCAGGCGACAACCCACCTGTACGTGTGCGGCCCCGGTGGCTTCATGGAGCATGTGCTCGACAGCGCCCGCAACCTGGGCTGGGCCGGCGACAACCTGCACCGCGAATACTTCAGCGCCGAAAGCGCTGACCAGCCTCAGGAAGGCTTCGAGATTCAGCTGGCCAGCAGCGGTGATGTGCTGCAGGTACCGGAAGGAATCAGTGTGGTGGAGGTGCTGCGCGGCATCGGCGTGGAGATTCCGGTGTCCTGCGAGCAAGGCATCTGCGGCACCTGTCTGACCCGCGTCCTGGACGGTGAGCCGGACCACCGTGACCTGTTTCTCACCGAGGACGAACAGGCCGCCAACGACCAGTTCACGCCCTGCTGCTCACGTGCGAAAAGCCCACGCCTGGTACTGGATATCTGAGCGGGCCAAGAGACTGTGGGAGCGCATGATCCGCGGGCCGCTCCCACAGGTTCAAAGCCGACATCAGCATACCGGGTGGATCGGGGCGCTTAGCCGACGCTGTTTTCATCCCGCATTGCCACTTGCGAGCGGTGGACGGTGGACGGTGGACGGTGGACGGGAAAGTGTCGTCCAGCCTGCGCGACTGCCATGATCAACCGCCAGTTGGTGAGCCATCTCCAGGGGTGCGCTCGCCCCCTCGACGACTTCGCGGATCACGCGATAGCCAAGAGCGTCGTAAAGGCATCGCTTTCATAGAAAGATACGAACGCCTGCAAATGCTCTCTTACAATTGGCCTTGACAACTACTCGTTCACGTTGCGTGATAACACCCTCGATCATGCGCGTTTCAAGGGCCGCCTTACATCGTTCAGATGCGACTTGCGGCGGGAGATAATCTCTCGAATCCGCCGTAATCAAGGCCAGAGGAGACGCGCCGGTCTTGGTGCAATGAATCTCCAGTTCACGCCCGAGTACATCGACTCCCCACGACATGCGCTGTGTAAATTCATACCTGTAATCGAAAATGCCCACCATCGTTGATCCAGCGCTCGACAACGCTCAGCCTTAGGCGTAAACCGATCAAGATCAATCCAGTCAACGGCTAAGCTGTACACTGCTTATTCAAATAGCTCATATGCTTTTTCTTGCAGAGCCATTCCGATATCTTCGTATCGTTGAGTTTCGCTTTCATTATAAAAGCCATTCGAGATGCTAAAGTTGGCATATATGTCGACGAACGCCAGCGCTATCTTTTTAGGAATAACATCTTTCCCACTGCAGTCGCTAATTATAAAATCAATGGCTGCAAATAACTCGGCGACTTCTTCTTCAGAAACTTCGACCTTGGTCCGTATTTTTACCGGAATAGAATCTGTACCCAGAAGTCTTGCATCGATCAGATCAGCGGCGATTTCAGCGTTCATGTTTATTACCTTAGCAAATAGTCAGCTTGCTTGATGGAACATACCTTTCGACTGATATTTATCTGGATGTCGCGGCATGATGAAAAGCACGGCGCCGGCACCAGCAGCTGTTTCTCGCCGGCTCATTTAGCCAGCTAAACGTCGCGGCTCGTGCCTTGTTTCGGGGCAAAACGGGATCCGGCGCGGGCGGGGGTGAAACGTCAACAGACGCTAACGCGAGGCCATGAGGCGACGTCGACATTACCCGCCACCCGCTCGATCACTTCGGGCGGATAATCCTCGGCGTTGCTGAACCGCAAGGTCCGCACGATGAGCAGACCGATCGCCTCGGCATCGCTCTCCAGCGCGTAACGGATCGAGCAACCTGACCCGCTCTCAGCCATGCCGCAACACGGTCATCGCCGTCTCGCTCGAATCACCCCGTTGCACCGTACGGGCATAACGCAGGGTGGCGTTGGCATGCTCGCGCATGATGCCTTCGGCACGGGCCCCCTGGCCGTTGACGAGCGCGTCGTAGACGGCGTGATGCTGCATATGGGCGAAGCTGAAGCGCCGGTATTCGCGCGGCAGGTCGTTGCCATCCACCGCCAGGGAACTGACCGAGGCGAAGGGCAGATGATCGTTGCGCGACAGGGCCACGGCGATGGCGCTGTTGCCGCTGGCCTCGATGATCGCCTGGTGAAAGCGCTTGTTGAGGTCGTGATAGGCCTCCAGTTCCTCCATCACCACATGGCCTTTCTCGAACAACCGGTCCCCCTCCACCAGGCAGGCATGCAGGCGGCTGCGCACATCCTCGCAGAGGCCCCGCTCGGCAGCCTGGCGCGCCGCCAGCCCCTCCAGCACGCCGCGTACCTCCACGGCGCCGGCGATATCCTCGTCGGTCACCGCACGAACCGTGTAACCGCGGCCAGGGGCCTTGCAGAGCAGCCCTTCCTGCTCGAGCGTACGAAAAGCGATGCGCACCGGCGTGCGGGAAACCTGCAGCCGCTCGGCGGTGGGAATCTCGGCAACCCGCTCACCCGCCGCCAGTTCGCCACAGGCGATCATCTGCCGCAACGCCGCCAGTACCCGCTGTCCGGATTTGTACATCGCATCAGCCCACCGTCGCCTGGAGAGCGGCCATCATAGCGCCTGCCCGCACCGCTGCGTCAGACCCTAGCGTCCGGCGCGAAGCAGCCAGGCCGCGGCGGCGGCGCACAGCAGTTCGAAAAGGATGGCCCAGAGGTTGAAGGTCTGTTGTGCGCCACCGTCGAGGACGATCCCGGTCAGGCGCGCCAGCGCCAGCCCGGCATACAGCACCAGCAGCAGAATCAGCGCCGGGCGCAGCAGGGCCTGGTGCCACGCCGCGAGGCCGAGGAACAGCGCCAGGCCGAGCGGTAGGCCGCCGTAGCGGGCACGCACGTCGGTCACCGCTGCCGACTCCATCATCAGCATGCCGCTGAGCGACGCCATTTCATGGGGCCACAGGCCATAGAGGATGCCGGCGGCACCCAGCAGCAGCAGTTGCACGACGAGATATACGCGGGCGAGCGACACGATCGACATGGGCGGGCTCCTTGGCTGTCATCGCACTGAGCATAGGCCAGCCGCACCGTCTCCTCCGTGCCGGCACCGCGGGCAGGTTTCAGTAGGTCCAGTTCACCGTCAAGGCGGCATTACGCGGTTCGCCATAGAAGTTGTTGCCGCCGCGATGCCGGTTGGAAACCGGAATGTAGTAGGACTTGTCGCCGAGGTTGTTGCCCACCAGGCTCAGGGTCAGGTGCGGATCGACGCGGAAGGCCAGGTGCGCATTGAACAGCGTATAGCCGCCCTGGTACATGTCGCGGCTGGTGCTGGTGCTGTCCTGGGTGGTCAGCCCGGCGCCCACGCTCAGACGGTCGCTCGCCAGCGGCAGGCGATAGTCGCTGTACAGGCGCAGCAGGTGCTTGGGGAAGGCCTTCTGGAAGGTGTCGCCGGCCTGCGCGCCGCCCGGTACGTCCTCGCGGTATTCGCTGCGGCTGAAGGTATAGCCCGCGTACAGCTGCCAGCGCTCGCTCAGGGCGCCGGAGGCCTCCAGCTCGATGCCCTGACTGCGGACCTTGCCGGCGGCCTCGTAGCAGTTGAGCACACAAGCGGTGTTGCCGTTGTCGATGGCACGGTTCTCCTGGAGGATGCGGAACACCGCGGCCGAAAGGTTGAGGCCGCCGTCGAAGAACTCGCCCTTGACGCCGGTCTCGTAGTTGGCGCCGACGATCGGCGCGAGCGGGCTGCCCGACTCGTCGACCAGGTCCTGCGGCTTGAAGATGCGGGTGTAGCTGGCGTACCACGACAGGGCTTCGGCGAAATCCCAGACCACGCCGCCGTAGGGTGTCAGCTCGCCGGTCTCGCGGTAGGGCGAGCGCCGCTCGGTGTCCCTGGCCAGGTTGCGGAAGCGTGAATTGAAGTAGAAGTCGCTGTAACGGCTGCCGAGGATCAGCCTCAGTTCGTCGCTCAGGTTGAAGCGGGTGGTGGCGTAGACCCCGCGCTGGTAACTGTCGTAGCGAAAGCGGTTGGTGTAGGCGAACTGACGGCGCGGGATACTGGTCGGGTCGAAACCGTAGACATCGACCAGCGACGTCTGCGCGGACGTACCGAGCAGGTTGTCGTAGTGCTCGAGCTGGTAGTCGCCCCCCAGCACCAGGTCGTGCTCGCGCCCCAGCAGGGCGAAGCGGCCGTCGAGATTGAGGCTGGCGGCATACTGGTCGCTCTGCCCCTCACGGGCGATGTAGTTGTTGAGCCGCGCCGTCCCGGCACTGCCGACCCCGGCGGTGCCGTTGCCGAACACACCGATGAATTCGCCCTCGGAATTGGAACGGGTGTAGTTCAGCGACCCGCTCAGGTGCCACGCGTCGCTGAAGCGGTGCGCGACCTCGGCGAACAGGTTGTCCTTCTCGTATACCCGGTGGTTCCAGCTGGCGCCGAGGAAGGTCGAGCGCGGCAGGTCCAGGCTGCCATAGCCGGTGGACATGGGCACGCCGTAGAGATTGGGCACGGTGTGCGACTTCTGCCAGAGGTAACCGCCGCTGAGGGTGGTGTCCGGCGTGATGTCGTAGGCCAGGGTGGTGAAGACCAGCTGGCGGTCGGAGTCCACGTGATCGACGAAGGACTGGCTCTCCTGGTAGGCGGTGACCAGCCGGCCGCGCAGGGCGCCGCCGTCGCTCAGCGGGCCCGACACGTCGACTTCGTTGCGGTACTTGTCCCAGGTGCCGGCGCTGAAGCGGGTGGAGGCCTGGAAATCGCGGGTGGCAGCCTTGCGCACCAGGTTGACGGTACCGCCGGGCTCGCCGCTTCCCTGGGTCAGGCCGGCGGCGCCGCGCAACACTTCGACCCGGTCGTAGATGGCCATGTCCGGCGAATCGCTCGACGCCTCGGCCGAGCCCATGCCCGGCACGCTGCCCTGGAAGAAGGAGGTGGCGCCGTTCTCCTGCACGTTGTCCATGGCGAAACCACGGGAATAGAAACGAACCTGCTCCGGGGTCTCATACAGCACGTTGACGCCGGCGACCTGCTTGAGCGCGTCCTCCAGGCGCGTCATACCCTGGTCATCCATGCGCTTGCGGGTGACCACGCTGACCGACTGCGGGGTCTGGCGAATAGACAGCGGCAGGCGGGTCGCCACTGCCATGCTGCCGGTGGTGTAGGAACCACTGCCCTCGGTGGTGCTGCCCAGGGCGTCGCGGCTGGACTCGACGCGGGTGCTGTCCAGGGTCAGCGCATCGCGCCGCTGCAGGCGCAGGTCCTGGCCGCTGCCCACCACTTCGAGGCCGGTTCCCTCGAGCAGGGCGACGAACCCCTCGTGCAGCCCGTACCGGCCCTGCAACCCAGGCGTGCTGAGCCCCTGGGTCAGCCGGGTGTCGAAGATCAACGCGACACCCTGGCTGGCGGCGAAGCTCGACAGCGCCTGGGCCAAGGAGCCGGCGCCGATCGCGACGCGCGGGCTGGACGTGGCCTCGGCCGGGCCAGCGTGGCTTTCCAGGGGCAGCCCCAGGACCAGGCAGGCAAAGAGGCTGCAATTGAAACGGGAAACGCGCGCCGACGGGCGCGATGGGGTGGACGTGTTCACGAAGCGAGCTCCATACGGTGGTTGGCACCATGGAAGCCAAGCGAGGACGCGAAAGTGTCAGGCATCGGCCGATTATTTTTTCAGCGCGCCGCCGTCAGGGCCTCGACCCGGACCCAGTAGCGCGAGAAATAACGCACCTTCACCGGCAGGATCCGCTCGAGCTGCTGCAGCAGACGGTCACTGTCGTCGAGGGCGAACACCCCCGACACCAGCAGGGCACCGGCCCGCGCGTCGCACCCCAGCAAGCCGCGGCGGTGCTGCGCCAGATGGCGCAGGTAACGCGCCAATGGCATGCCATCGGCGAAGATCAGCCCCTGCTCCCAGGCCGCTACGTGTGGATCGACGGGATAGACCTGCCACGTCGCGCCGGGTCCCAGGCGCAGGGCCTGGCCCGCCGCCAGGTCGTGGGGCGGGGCGGCGGACGGCTGCACGCGCAGCGCCCCCTCGAACAGCGACACCTCGACCTCGCCATCCAGGTCGCTGACCATGAACCGCGTGCCCATGACCCGCAGGCTGCCGCGCGAGGTCTGCACCAGGAAGGGAATCGCGGCGTAGGCCGGGGCATGGCCGGTGTCGACGGTGATTTCGCCGTGATACAGGTGCAGCAGGCGCTGCGCCTGGTCGAAACGCACGTCCACGGCGCTGCGTGCATTCAGGTGCAGCACGGTGCCATCGGCGAGGATCCACTGCCGCCGCTCGGCGGTGGCCGTGCGGTAGTCGGCGAACGACCGCTGCCACAGCTCGCTGCGCATGCCCCAGAAGGCGCTGCCCCCAACGGCCACGGACGCACTGAGCAGCTTGAGTGCTGCACGACGATCGACGCCCGCTCGCTGCAGGGTACCGTGAGCGATGTCGGCGGGCAGCCCCTGGAAACGCCCGACCACCTCTTCCACCTGGGCCCAGGCGGCCGCATGCTCCGGCGCCGCCTGCAGCCATTGCTGCCAGCGGCTGCGCTGGGCATCATCCACCTGGCCGGACGACAGCCGGGCGTACCAGTCGGCCGCCTGCTGCTGGGCCTGCGCCAGGCGGCGAGGCGTGGAGCCGCCCATCAGCGTTGCTCCCGGGCCAGCGCGGCCATGCAGTGCAGCAACGCGCGGGCGATGTACTGGCGCACCGAACTGCTCGAGACACCGAGCCGCTCGGCGATCTGCCGGTGCGTCAGACCCTCCAGCTGACACAGCAGGAAAGCACGGCGAACCTTGGCCGGCAGGCCATCGAGCATGACATCGATGGCCTGCAGGGTCTGCAGCAGTTGCCAACGCTCCTCCGGCGAGGGCACCAGGTGCTCGGGCAACTGCGCCAGGGCCTCGAGGTAGCTCTGCTCCAATTGCCGACGCCGCAGGAAATTCACCAGCAGGCCGTGGGCGATTGTCGACAGGTAGGCCTTGGGCTGCTCGATGCGTTCGCCGGCACGTTTGGCCAGTACCCGGACGAAGGTGTCCTGGGCCAGATCGGCCGCCACCTCCGGGCAGTTCAGGCGGCGCTGCAGCCAGCGCTTGAGCCATGGGTGATGTTCGCCATACAGCGCGTCAAACGCTCGATGCTGCTCGTGATCAACCATGCATTCGTCCAGAAGATTAAGGCCTGATGCCACCTCGGCTGAGCCCCCGATGGTCGACGGCCCAGGAGAGATAATGGCAAATGAGAATCATTATTTCACGATACCCTCCGTCGGGAAAAGCTGCCGAGCCACGCGCCTAGCGCTGACGACGGAACGCGCTGGGTGTCAGGCCGGTAAGGCGCTTGAAGAAGCGCGAAAAATACGCCGGCTCGGAGAACTGCAGGGCGTCGGCGATCTGGCCCAGGGTCATGGACGAATACACCAGCAGACGCTTGGCCTCTAGCAACTGGCGCTGGTGGATCAGCGCCTGGGCGCTCTGCCCGGCGTAGCGGCGGGTCATGCCGTTGAGGTGGGCGGTGGTGATGCCCAGCCGCCGAGCGTATTCCTCGACCGACAGCTGCTCGCGAAAATGCTGCTCCACCAGGCGGTTGAAGGCGACCAGATGGCGCTCGCCCCGCAGCGGCCGGTCAGCGGCCTGGCGCACCAGCAGCTGACGACCGAGCCACACCGACAGCATGCCGACCAGCGACTGCAGCAACAGGTTACGCGCTGGCGCGCTGTGCTCGTACTCCCGGTCGAGGGCATCGAACAGGGTATCCAGGTAGGGCCGGTCAGCACCGACCGGATATCGCGCCGGTGCGTTGAACACCGGATGGCGGGCGCCCAGGTGCGCCTCCAGTTGCGTGACCAGCGGCGCCGCCAGGGTCAGCACGTAGCCGTCGACATCGTCGGAAAACCGGAAGCCGTGCACGCACAGCGGCGGCAGCACCTGCAGCGCGGCCTCTTCGATGCGCGACTGTACGCCTTCCACCTCGATCAGCGCCCGGCCATGGCGCAGATACAGCAGTTGCAGCAGATCCGGATGGCGATGGGGCGCGATCACCCAGTCGTGCAGGCGGCTGCGCTTGGCGATCGACTCGCAGTGCAGCAGGTCGGGCGTCGGCCACTCCAGGGTGTCGCCATACAACTTGAATACCGGCACGGCGATCTGCTGCTGGCTCATGGTGCGTTCCCGAGGAAAATGGCCGATAGGCGAACGGAGTTTACGAAAGTCCAAGTAAACGAGGTGAATTTGCCTTATCCAGCGGCCAGGACCCATCAAAAATACAAGGACAACGGTCCCTACAACAATATCGAGGACAGCCCATGAAAACCTCCGTCGCCATTATCGGAGCCGGCCCATCCGGCCTGCTGCTCGGCCAGTTGCTGCACCAGGCGGGCATCGACACCGTCATTCTCGAACGGCAGACACCCGACTACGTGCTCGGCCGCATACGCGCCGGGGTGCTCGAGCAAGGCATGGTGGATCTGCTGCGCGAGGCTGGCGTGGGCGCGCGCATGGACCGCGAGGGGCTGGTGCACGACGGCTTCGAGCTGGCCTTCGACGGCCGTCGCGAACGCATCGACCTCAAGGGCCTGAGCGGCGGCAAGACGGTAATGATCTACGGCCAGACCGAAGTCACCCGCGACCTGATGCGAGCCCGCGCCGCCAGCGGCGCAACCACTCACTACGACGTCAGCGACGTGCGCCTGCACGACCTGAAGGACGGCTCGCCCCACGTCACCTACCGCAAGGATGGCATCGAGCATCGCCTCGACTGCGACTACATCGCCGGCTGCGACGGCTTTCATGGCGTGTCACGTCAATCGATTCCCGCCGACACCCTGCAGGTGTTCGAGCGGGTCTATCCGTTTGGCTGGCTGGGCGTCCTGGCCGACACGCCGCCGGTGGCCGAGGAACTGATCTACGCCAGCCACCCGCGTGGCTTCGCCCTGTGCAGCATGCGCTCGGCGACGCGCACCCGCTACTACGTGCAGGTGGGCCTCGAGGAACAGGTGGAGGACTGGTCCGACGAGCGCTTCTGGGATGAACTCAGAGCGCGCCTGCCAGCGGAGACCGCGGCCAATCTGGTGACCGGCCCGTCCCTCGAGAAGAGCATCGCCCCGCTGCGCAGCTTCGTCGTCGAGCCCATGCAGTATGGCCGCCTGTTCCTGCTCGGCGACGCTGCCCACATCGTGCCGCCGACCGGCGCCAAGGGCCTCAACCTGGCCGCCAGCGATGTCAGCACGCTGTACCGCATCCTGCTCGAGGTTTACCGCGAAGGCCGTACCGAGCTGCTCGAACGCTACTCGGCGATCTGCCTGCGTCGCGTGTGGAAAGCCGAGCGGTTTTCCTGGTGGATGACCGGGCTGCTGCACAACTTTCCGGATACCGACGCCTTCACCGTGCGCATGCGCCAGACCGAACTGGATTACTTCGTCGGCTCCGAGGCGGGCCGCACCAGCATCGCCGAGAATTACGTGGGGCTGCCCTACGAAGCCATCGAATGAGGTAAATGTGCTGCCACGGCGCTATGCTCGCGGAACCCTACCGAGGATTCCAGCATGCGCCCACTGCTGTTGCTCGCCGGCCTGTTCGCCGGCATCGCCCAGGCCGCCGAGCCACCGACCATCGACGTCCACCGCGATGCCAACTGCGGTTGCTGCAAGGGCTGGATCAGCCATCTGCAGGCCAACGGCTTCCAGGTCAACGACCATGTCGAGACCGACATGCATAGGGTCAAACAGCGCCTCGGCGTGCCCGAGCATCTGGGCTCCTGCCACACCGCCGTGATCGACGGCAAATTCGTCGAGGGCCATGTGCCGGCGGCGGACATCCTCGCCCTGCGCCGGCGCCCGGATCTGCTCGGCATCGCCGCACCGGGCATGCCCACCGGCGCGCCAGGCATGGAGCGCGGCGACATCCGCGACGCTTATCAGGTCATCGGCCTGGACGCACGCGGCGAGGAAAGCGTGGTCAGTAGCTACCCGGGCAACTGATTGAAAGGACAATGCCATGCGCTGGAAACGAGCACGACGCAGTGACAACGTGGTGGATGCCCGCGGCAGCGGTGGGTCACGCTTCGGCGGTGGCCGCGGCCTGGGCCTGGGCGGTATCGCCATCGTGGTGGTGGTCGGCCTGCTAATGGGCCAGGATCCGTTGCAGATTCTCGGCCAGCTGGCCGGCCAGTCGGGCGGCTACAGCACCAGCCAGACGGAGCAGCCAGCGGCGGATGACGAACAGTCGCAATTCGTGCGGGCGATCCTCGGCGATACCGAAGACACCTGGCGCGATATCTTCCAGTCCGCCAATCGCCAGTATCAGGATCCGACGCTGGTGCTGTTCGATGGCGGCGTGAACTCCGCCTGCGGCTTCGCCAATTCGGCGGTCGGCCCCTTCTATTGCCCGGGCGACAAGCAGGTCTATCTGGATCTGAGTTTCTTCCGTGACTTGGAACAGCGCTACGGCGCGGCGGGCGACTTTGCCCAGGCCTATGTGATCGCCCACGAGGTCGGCCACCACGTGCAGACCCTGCTGGGCGTCTCCGCCAAGGTCGCTGCGGCGCGCCAGCGCGGCGAGAACCTGGAAGGCGCCAACGGCCTGCTGGTTCGCCAGGAACTGCAGGCCGACTGTCTGGCCGGGATCTGGGCGCACCACGCACAGCGGCGCCTGGACTGGCTCGAGCCCGGTGACCTCGAAGAAGCCCTGAACGCCGCCAACGCCATCGGCGACGATCGCCTGCAGCAACAGGCCCACGGCAGGGTGGTGCCCGACTCCTTCACCCACGGCACCTCGGAGCAGCGCGTGCGCTGGTTCACCACCGGCTTCGAGGGTGGCCAGGTCAGTGCCTGCGACACCTTTTCCAGCGCGCGACTGTAAACCGCCAGCCGCACCCGGCTCATGGCACGCGCCACCCCGGCTCGCGGAAGCGGCCGGGGCTTGCCCGCTGTACGCAAAACCTGCCGGGCAGGCATACTTCACACTTTTACCGTCGGGTTATCCTTCATGCGCATTCTCGTCACCGGCGGCGCGGGCTTCATTGGCTCCGCGCTGATTCGCCACCTGATCAACGATACCGATCATGAGGTGCTCAATCTCGACAAGCTGACCTACGCCGGCAATCTGGAATCCTTGCGGCAAGTCGAGAACGACCCGCGCTACCGCTTCGTGCAGGCGGACATCGGCGACCAGGCCGCGGTGGCCGATGCCCTGCAGCGTTTTCAGCCGGACGCCATCATGCACCTGGCGGCCGAGTCCCACGTAGACCGCTCCATCGACGGCCCTGCGGCGTTCATCCAGACCAACATCGTCGGCACCTACGCCCTGCTCGAGGCCACCCGCGCCTACTGGCTAGGGCTGGACGAACAGCGTCGCCAGGCCTTCCGCTTCCATCACATTTCCACCGATGAGGTGTATGGCGACCTGCACGGCGTCGACGACCTGTTCACCGAGCAGACACCCTACGCCCCCAGCTCGCCCTACTCGGCCAGCAAGGCCGCGTCCGACCACCTGGTGCGCGCCTGGCAGCGCACCTACGGCCTCCCCGTGCTGCTGACCAACTGTTCGAACAACTACGGCCCGTACCACTTCCCGGAGAAGCTGATCCCGCTGGTCATCCTCAACGCCCTGGATGGCAAGCCGCTGCCGGTATATGGCAACGGCCAGCAGGTGCGCGACTGGCTGTTCGTCGAGGACCATGCCCGCGCCCTGCTGCAGGTGGTCAGCCGCGGCGCGGTGGGCGAGACCTACAACATCGGCGGCCACAACGAGCAGAAGAACCTCGACGTGGTACAGGCCATCTGCGACCTGCTCGACGAGCTGCAGCCGCGCGCGGCGGGCTCCTACCGCGAGCAGATCACCTTCGTCACCGACCGCCCCGGCCACGACCTGCGCTACGCCATCGACGCCGGCAAGATCGAGCGCGAGCTGGGCTGGACGCCGGAAGAGACCTTCCCCAGCGGCCTGCGCAAGACCGTGCGCTGGTACCTGGACAACCTCGACTGGTGCCGCCGCGTACAGGACGGCAGCTATCAGCGTGAGCGGCTCGGCGCCCCCAAGGAGCAACAACAGTGAAAGGCATCATTCTCGCCGGCGGTTCCGGCACCCGGCTGCACCCGATCACCCTGGGCGTGTCCAAGCAACTGCTGCCGATCTACGACAAGCCGATGATCTACTACCCGCTGTCGGTGCTGATGCTGGCCGGCATCCGCGAGATCCTGATCATTTCCACGCCCCACGACCTGCCGCAGTTCCAGAAGATGCTTGGCGACGGCAGTCAGTTCGGCCTGCAACTGAGCTACGCCGAACAGCCCGAGCCGGATGGCCTGGCACGCGCCTTCATCATTGGCGAGCCGTTCATCGGTGACGACTCGGTGTGCCTGATCCTCGGCGACAACATCTTCCACGGTCAGCACTTCACCGAAAAACTGCTGCGTGCGGCCGCTGCGGACAAGGGCGCCACGGTCTTCGGCTACTGGGTCAAGGACCCGCAGCGCTTCGGCGTGGTCGAATTCGATGCCCAGGGCCAGGCCATTTCCATCGAGGAAAAACCAGCACAGCCGCGCTCCCAGTATGCGGTGACCGGGCTGTATTTCTACGACAACGACGTGATCGAAATCGCCAAGGCAGTCAAGCCTTCGCCACGTGGCGAACTGGAAATCACCGACGTCAACAATGCCTACCTGCAGCGCGGTAATCTGCGCGTGGAACGCCTCGGCCGTGGCTTCGCCTGGCTCGACACCGGCACCCACGACAGCCTGCTGGAAGCCTCGCAATACGTGCAAACCATCGAGCACCGCCAGGGTCTGAAGGTCGCCTGCCTGGAAGAAATCGCCTATGGGCAGGACTGGATCGATCGTGACCGCCTGCTGCAACAGGCCAAGGCGCTTGGCAAAACCGGCTATGGCCAGTACCTGTTCGGGCTGGCCGAGGACAATTGATGCAAGTCATCCAAACCGAAATCCCCGATGTACTCATTCTGCAACCCAAGGTGTTCGGTGATGAGCGGGGCTTCTTCTTCGAAAGCTTCAATGCCCGGGCGTTCGCCGACGCCACCAGCCTGAATCTTCAGTTCGTCCAGGACAACCATTCGCGCTCGCAGCGCGGGGTGTTGCGCGGTCTGCACTATCAGGTGCAACAGGCCCAGGGCAAGCTGGTGCGGGTCACGGCGGGCGAAGTGTATGACGTCGCCGTGGACCTGCGCCGCCAGTCGCCGACCTTCGGCCAGTGGGTCGGCACCCATCTTTCCGCCGACAACAAGCGCCAGATGTGGGTACCGGAAGGCTTCGCCCATGGTTTTCTGGTGCTCAGCGAATTCGCCGAATTCCTCTACAAGACCACCGACTACTACGCCCCGGCCCATGAGCGTTGCATCCGCTGGGATGATCCCAGCCTGGCCATCGATTGGCCCCTGCAAGGCGAACCCAGCCTGTCGGCGAAGGATCAGCAGGGCCTGCGCTTCGACCAAGCCGAGCTGTTTCCATGAAGATCCTTCTGCTCGGCCAGCACGGCCAGGTCAGCCGCGAGCTGCAGTTGCTGCTTGGTGAGCAGCACGAGCTCATCGTGCTGGGCCGAGAGCAACTCGACCTGGCCGATACCGGGCGCATTCGTGAGGCCGTACGCCACCTGCGCCCCGAACTGATCGTCAATGCCGCCGCTCACACGGCAGTGGATGCGGCAGAAAGCGAGCCGGGCGCCGCCTTCGCGATCAATGCCACCGCCCCCGGCGTGCTCGCCGAGGAAGCGGCAGACCTCGACATGCCGCTGATCCACTACTCCACCGATTACGTGTTCGACGGCAGCAAGCCCGCCGCCTACCGCGAAGACGATACCCCCAACCCGCTGAGCGTCTATGGGCGCAGCAAGCTGGCCGGCGAACGTGCCATCACCGCGGTCGGTGGCCAGCACCTGATCCTGCGCACCAGTTGGGTGTATTCCCTGCACGGACGCAACTTCCTGCTGACCATGCAGCGCCTGTTGCAGGAACGCGAGCAGCTCAGCGTGGTGGCCGACCAGATCGGCGCACCCACCTGGGCGGGCAGCATCGCCGCGGCCACCGCCCAGTTGATCGAGCGCTGGCAAACGCAGCAGACCGCAGCCTGGGGCGTCTATCACTTCACCGCCCGTGGCGAGACCTCCTGGTTCGGCTTCGCCGAAGCCATCGCCGCGCAGTTGCAGGCCCAAGGCAAAACCGTCGCGCAACTGACGCCGATTGCCACCACCGACTACCCGACCCCCGCGCAGCGCCCCCTCAACTCGCGACTGGACGGCACTCGCCTGGAGCAAGGCTGGGACGTATGCCTGCCGGATTGGCAGGACGGCCTGCTGGAATGCCTGAGCAGCCCACGCTGACGCCACGGCGCAGCCTGGGTTGAGCGCAGCGATACCCAGGGCCTTAACACGTCGCATGCGCTCGCCCCGGGCTACCAGGCTGAAAGCTTATGCGCTCATAATGCCCGGGTCTTCCCGGCGCGCATTTCATGAACACGATTCCCACCACCATGCCCAAACGCCCACGCTGGCGCAGCCTGGCCCTGCTGGCGCTGTTGCTGGCGCCCCTGCTATGGCCGCTGCAGCACCTGGCCGAGCGTTACTACCGCGCCGAACTGACCGAGCAGAATCGTCAGACCCTCGACCTGTACGTGGCCAACCTGCTGGGTACCTTGCGCCGTTACGAAGTGCTGCCTCCGATTCTTGGCGACCTGCCAGGCCTGCGTACCGTCCTCGCGACGCCGGCAGACGAGGCGGCCCAGGCCGCGGCCAACCAGTTGCTCAAGCGGGTTCGCCAGCAGACCGGTGCCGACGTGATCTACCTGATGAACCCTGCCGGAGAAACCCTGGCCGCCTCCAACTGGGACCAGCAGGACACCTTCGTGCGCGGCAACTTCGCCTTCCGGCCCTACTTCCAGGAAGCCCTGGCCGGCCGCCTGGGACGTTTCTTCGGCCTCGGCACCACCTCCGGCAAGCGCGGCTATTACTTCGCCTCCGCCGTCTACGATGACACCCGCAAGATCGGCGTCATGGTCATCAAGGTCGACCTCGACCATACCGAAAGCCTGTGGGGCAATACCCCGGAACAACTACTGGTGACCGACGGCAATGGCGTGGTGATCCTCACCTCGCGGCCGGACTGGCGGTTTCACGCCAGCCGTCCGCTGGACAAGGCCGAGCGTGCTTCCATCGCCGCCATCCAGCCGTACCCGACCCAATCGCCGCCGCCCCTGCACCTCGATGCCGATGTCTGGCTGACCCAGAGCCGGGTGCTCGACGAGACTGGCTGGAGCGTCAGCATTCTCGCCCCCCGCGTGGCACTCGACCGCTCGGTACGCACGGTGGTGGCCATCGGTGGCGGCGCCCTGCTGGTACTGATTCTGCTCCTCGGCCTGATGATGCAGCGACGCCGTCACTACCTCGACCGCATCGCCCTCAGCACACGGGCCCGCCAGGAACTGGAGCAGCGCGTGCAGGAACGTACCCAGGATCTGGAGCGCCTCAACAGCCACCTGAAACAGGAAGTACTGGAGCGCGAGCAGGCCCAGCAGGAGTTGGTGCAGGCCCAGGACGAGCTGGTGCAGGCCAGCAAGCTGACGGCCCTGGGCACCATGAGCGCCAGCATCAGCCACGAACTCAATCAGCCACTGGCGGCCATCCGCAGCTATGCGGAGAACGCCGGGGTGCTGCTCGATCACCAACGCATCGAGGATGCTCGCGGCAACTTGAAGCTGATCAGCCAGCTTACCGAGCGCATGGCCTCGATCATCGCTCACCTGCGCGCCTTCGCCCGGCGCGACCGGCATGCCCCGGAAAGCGTGGCCCTGCAACCGGCCATCGACGATGCCCTGGCGCTGCTGGCCAAGCGCCGGCGCGCCATGGACGTGGAACTGATCCGCGACTTGCCCGATGCCACGCTCTGGGTGCAGGCCGGCGAAACCCGCCTGCGCCAGGTGCTCAGCAACCTGCTGGCCAATGCCCTCGACGCCCTCGGCGAACGGGCGCAGCCGCGGCGCATCTGGATCAGCACCGAGCTGCACGACGACCTGGTCGAGCTGCACCTGCGCGACAACGGCCCGGGCTTTTCCGAGACCGCCCTGGCCCACGCCCGGGAACCCTTCTTCACCACCAAGACCAGCGCCCAGGGCCTCGGCCTCGGCCTGGCGATCTGCGACACCCTGATGCGCGCCCTGGGTGGCGAGCTGCTATTCAGCAACCACCCCAAAGGGGGGGCTCACCTGATCCTGCGCCTGCACAGCGCCGACAATGGCGTGAACATCCAGCCGCCCGAGGACTTCGCCGTATGACCACCATCGACGCCCGCACCCAGGTCCTGCTGATCGACGACGATCCGCACCTGCGCCAGGCCCTCAGCCAGACCCTTGACCTGGCCGGCCTCAAGGTCGCCACCCTGGCCGATGCCAAGGGCCTCGCCGAGCGCATCGACCGCAGCTGGCCCGGCGTGGTGGTCAGCGATATCCGCATGCCCGGCGTCGACGGCCTGCAATTGCTCAAGCAACTGCACGAACAGGATCCTGAGCTGCCGGTTCTACTGATCACCGGCCATGGCGACGTGCCCCTGGCCGTACAGGCCATGCGCGCCGGTGCCTACGACTTCCTGGAGAAGCCCTTCGCCAGCGAAGACCTGCTGGAAAGCGTGCGCCGCGCCCTGGCCCTGCGGCGCCTGGTGCTGGACAACCGCAGCCTGCGTCTGGCCCTTGCCGACCGCCAGCAACTGTCAGCTCGCCTGGTCGGGCACTCGCCCGCGATCCAGCGCCTGCGCGAGCAGATCGGCTCCCTCGCGGGGATCAGCACCGATGTGCTGATCCTCGGTGAAACCGGTGCCGGCAAGGAAGTGGTGGCGCGCGCCCTGCACGACCTGTCGAGCCGACGTGACGGTCCGTTCGTGGCCATCAACGCCGGCGCACTGGCCGAATCCGTGGTGGAAAGCGAGCTGTTCGGCCACGAGCCCGGCGCCTTCACCGGTGCGCAGAAACGCCGCATCGGCAAATTCGAGTTCGCCAACGGCGGCACCCTGTTCCTCGACGAGATCGAGAGCATGAGCCTGGAGGTGCAGGTCAAGCTGCTGCGCCTGCTGCAGGAGCGCGTGGTCGAACGCCTTGGCGGCAACCAGCTGATCCCTCTGGATATCCGCGTGATCGCAGCCACCAAGGAAGACCTGCGCACCGCTGCCGACCAGGGGCGCTTCCGCGCCGACCTGTATTACCGGTTGAACGTCGCCCCACTGCGTATTCCGCCACTGCGCGAACGCGGCGAAGACATCCTGGTGCTGTTCCAGCACTTCGCCAACAACGCCAGCACCCGCCACGGCCTGACCCAGCGCGAACTGCAGCCCGGCCAGCGCGCCCTGCTGCTGCGTCATCCCTGGCCGGGCAACGTGCGGGAACTGCAGAACGCTGGCGAGCGCTTCGCACTGGGGCTGGACCTGGGCCTGGAATTGTCCCATGACAGCCCGTTGCACAATGCCCCCCTGTCCGGGAGCCTGAGCGAGCAGGTCGAGGCCTTCGAGCGCGCGCTGATCGCCGCCGAGCTGACCCGCAACCACGGCTCGTTGCGCAGCCTGGCCGAGGCCCTGGGCGTGCCGCGCAAGACCCTGCACGACAAATTGCGCAAGCATGCGCTCAACTTCGCTGACGCTGGCGGAAGCTCGCCAGAGGACATCGAATAGATAAGCGGATTCCTGCCGATAAATCCGCTCCTCTTTCAGACACCTGGTAAAACCCGCTGGCCGCAATGGCTAGCGGCGTATCCCAAGCGAATCAAGCGAGCCATGCCGGACGCGGCTTTGCGTCTGACGCAAAGCCGCCCTGCGCGGTTTCGCCGCACAATGGCACAGCACTTGCTCTAGTCCGATCCAGCGAAAAACAAGTACAGGTCCAGGCCAATCGCTGCCAACCGATGCTGCCGTCTCCACGGCAATCCTCGACTTGCCCTTGTTCGCTCGTTTCAGCGCCCCATCGAGGGTGCGCCATCCAACAACAAGACAGGCAACAACAAGAGGAAGCATCCCATGTTCAATTTCACTGCCAAGGCGCTGGTCTGCGCCCTGTCGCTGAGCATCGCAGGCCTGGCCCAGGCTGCCGATCCAATCTCCATCAAGTTCGCCCACGTGGTTGCCGAGCACACGCCGAAAGGCCAGGGCGCGCTGCTGTTCAAGAAGCTCGTCGACGAGCGCCTGGACGGCAAGGTGACCGTGCAGGTCTACCCGAACTCCTCGCTGTTCGGCGACGGCAAGGAAATGGAAGCGCTGCTGCTCGGCGACGTACAGATCATCGCCCCGTCCCTGGCCAAGTTCGAACACTACACCAAGCAGATCCAGATCTTCGACCTGCCGTTCCTGTTCAACGACATCAGCGCCGTCGATCGTTTCCAGCAAAGCCCTGAAGGCAAATCCCTGCTGACCAGCATGCAAAGCAAAGGCATCACCGGTCTGGGTTACTGGCACAACGGCATGAAGCAGCTGTCTGCCAACAAGAAGCTGGTCGAACCCAAGGACGCCCGCGGCCTGAAATTCCGCGTACAGGCTTCCGCCGTGCTCGACGAGCAATTCAAGGCCCTGCGCGCCGCGCCGCGCAAGATGAGCTTCGCCGAGGTCTATCAAGGCCTGCAGACTGGCGTGGTCAATGGTGCCGAAAACCCCTACTCGAATATCTACAGCCAGAAGATGCACGAAGTGCAGAAGTTCATCACCGAGTCCGACCACGGCGTGCTGGACTACATGGTGATCACCAACACCAAGTTCTGGGACGGCCTGCCGGAAGACATCCGTACCGAGCTGACCGCGATCCTGGCCGAGGTCACCGTCGAGGTGAACAAGCAGGCCGAGGCGCTGAACCAGAACGACAAGCAGCGCATCATCGATGCCGGCACCACCGAAATCGTCACCCTGACGCCCGAACAGCGCGAACTGTGGCGTGAAGCCATGCGTCCGGTGTGGAAGAAGTTCGAAGGCGAGATCGGTGCCGACCTGATCAAGGCTGCCGAAGCCGCCAACCAGGCCAACTAAGGCCGCCCGGCTCCGCATGCTGGAGCCATCCGGTGGCGACTCCTGAACGGGGTCGTCACCCGCTTTACCGACAGAGACACGTCAAGGCTGCAGCCTGGCTGCCGAGCCCTGGGCGTCGCTGTCCCTCACGTCGCTTCGCGACCGTTCTATTGACGGAGATAACCCCATGCACGCTGTCGCTCGTGTCTGGAACCAAGCGGAAGAAATGCTGGTGGCGTTCCTGCTCGCCGGCATGACCCTGGTCACCTTCTCGTACGTGGTGTTCAACAACCTCTACGGCGTTTTCTATGCCCTTGGCGATGCGCTGCCGTTCGCAGGCGATGCGCT
>NZ_FNDG01000012.1 GCF_900100535.1 Phytopseudomonas flavescens | reverse complement strand
GCGCTGCGCTACTACCGCGGCCTGGGCATACGGATTACTCGCATCATGACCGACAATGGCGTCTGCTACCGATCCAAGCGCTTCCGGCGTTTGGTGCGCAGGCTTGGCTTGCGTCATCTGTGGACCAAACCCTACACACCGCGCACCAACGGCAAGGCCGAGCGATTCATCCAGACCAGCTTGCGCGAGTGGGCGTATGCCTGCAGCTATGACACTTCAGAGCAACGGGCCGCCCACCTGCTACCTTGGCTTCATCATTACAACTGGCACCGACCTCACGCCAGCCTAGGCTACCTACCACCCATCAGTCGCGCGCCACTTCCACTGAACAACGTACTGGGTTTACACACCTAGCCCTTGTCGAGCCTGTCTCGGGCAGCCGTCCAACTGGTGACGTTGGGGCGCTCGTCGTCCAGGGGGGGGGCGCGACGTAGTGGGAATACTCTGCCGCGATGGCCGCCTGCAGTACGGGCGGCAGGTCTGCGATAGCAGGCACCTGCTGGCCCGTAGCGTTGAACACCATCAGGCCCGGTCGGTTGCCCATATGCATGAAGGGCAGCCAGGGCGCAATGCGCACCCAGGCGACACTGGCGTTGGCGCTGTCGGTATCGGTTCGCAGCAACTGCTGGCGGTCTGCGGTGAAGTTGAAGATTTCCATGGCGTGGTAAGGGTTGCCCACCAGGCCCTGGTGGTTCCCGGCCAACGGGTTGTCATAGAGCAGTGGGATCTAGAGGCTCAGGAAGGCCCGCTCACCCTGGATGCGCAAAGGCGCCGCGAAGGGGTGCCCGCGGGCATCGCGCTCGAAGCAGGGCGGCAGGTTCACCGGGTCGTTGGCCACGTGCATGACGGCCACCTCTTCGCCCGTCCAAGGGTTGCGCCAGTCATGCAGCGGCTCGCCACTCAGGGGGTCGAGGTAGAGCATCAGCTCCCGGGATACCTGGCGGAAGCCGGCTCCGCGCTCGCGATTCTGCAGGCTGCCGGACTGGCGGATGTTCATACCTTCGACCCGGAACAGCAGGCGATCCGTCTCGCCCTCGACCCGTGACCAGACTCGCCCCGACCAGTGATAGAGAACCGCTCTGCCATCGAGGGTGGAACCCTGCATCTTGCGCAGGGCGATCAGCGCATCGGCTGGCTGACTCACATCGAGCTGGCGAGCATCCGCCAGGGGGGGCGATGGGGTGAACATGGACGCGATCCTCTCGATGGGAGGCCGATCTGCGGATACGGCCATGCAGTACCCGGCATTATCCCGTGCATCGCGCTGCTGTTTGAAGGGGGCGGCCACGCTCGGGCCGCAGAGTAGGTCGGGAATTAATCGAATCTTAATTCATAACCAATTGGTTATGGATGGTCGGCTGATTTTCATTGGGCGCACCGCCGTTACCTGCGTGATCATCTACGGCAGAACCCGCATCGCGCGCCATGCCGGCGGGTCGACTCCATAATTTCAATAACCGGAGCCTGTCATGCCTGTCGAGGACACCAGCCGTTTCATCATTCGTGATCGCAACTGGCACCCCAAAGCCTTTACCCCCGATTACAAGACTTCCATCCCGCGCTCACCGCGCCAGGCGTTGGTGAGCATTGCGCAATCCCTTTCGGAAACCACCGGGCCAGACTTCACCCGCCTGAAGATGGGCCAGCACGACAACGACCTGCTGCTCAACTTCAACAACGGTGGCCTGCCGGTTGGTGAGCGCATCCTGGTCTGCGGGCGGGTGATGGATCAGTACGGCAAGCCGATCCCGCATACCTTCGTGGAGATGTGGCAGGCCAACGCCGGGGGGCGCTATCGCCACAAGAACGACCGCTACCTGGCACCGCTGGATCCGAACTTCGGTGGTGTGGGCCGAACCTTGACCGACAGCGAAGGCCACTACAGCTTTCGCACCGTCAAGCCGGGTCCGTATCCGTGGCGCAATGGCCCGAATGACTGGCGGCCTGCGCACATTCACTTTTCCATCAGTGGCCCGTCGATCTCGACCAAACTGATCACCCAGCTGTATTTCGAAGGGGACCCGCTGATCCCGCTGTGCCCGATCGTCAAGGCCATCGCCAACCCGGACGCGGTACAGACGCTGATCGCCAAGCTCGACATGAGCATGGCCAACCCGATGGACTGCCTGGCCTACCGCTTCGATATCGTGCTGCGCGGCCAGCGCAAGACCCACTTCGAGAACCGCTGAGGAGCCTGTCATGCCTGTCGAACTCTTGCGCGAAACCGCTTCGCAAACCGCCGGCCCTTACGTTCATATCGGCCTGGCGCTGGCCGCTGCCGGCAACCCGACCCGCGATCAGGAAATCTGGAACCAGATGGCCCGCCCCGGTGCGCCAGGTGAGCACATCACCCTGATCGGCCACGTCTACGATGGCAACGGCCACCTGGTGCGCGATGCCTTTCTGGAACTCTGGCAAGCCGACCATCAGGGCCGCTATGACACCGAGTACGATCTGGACAAACCCTTCAACGGCTTCGGTCGTACCGCGACCACCTTCGATGCCGGCAGCGAATGGACGGTGCAGACCATCAAGCCCGGCGTGGTCGACAACGCCGCCGGGGTGCCGATGGCGCCGCATGTCAACGTCTCGCTGTTCGCCCGGGGCATCAACATCCACCTGCACACGCGCATCTACTTCGACGACGAAGCCGAGGCCAATGGCAAGGATCCGGTGCTGGGCCTGATCGAGCAGCCATCGCGCCGCGAAACCCTGGTCGCCAAACGCTGCGAGGTTGACGGCAAGCCGGCCTACCGATTTGATATCCGCATTCAGGGGGACGGCGAAACGGTGTTTTTTGATTTCTGACAGAGGGCCGGATACGCCCGTCGAGCAGATCGACGAGCGTATCCATCAGGGCTTCACGGCGGCGCTCGAGGCCCGCGGTTTTCGCGCCGATAGCGAGCAGCAGCAGGCGATCGATACCCTCGCGCAGTGGCTGCAAGGCTGGTGCGCCGGGCGTCGTGGCTGGCTGCGCAAACCGGCTGCCGGGGTTTACCTGTGGGGTGGCGTGGGGCGCGGCAAGAGCTTCGTCATGAATGCCTTCTTCGCCGCCGTACCCTTCACTGCCAAGCGCCGTGTGCATTTCCATGCGTTCCTGCAGGAGCTGCAGGAGCGCATGAAAGCCTTTGCCGGCCATCCCGATCCTCTGGTGCTGGCGATCCGCGCGCTGGCACAAGACATCCGCCTGCTGTGCTTCGACGAATTCCACGTCCACGATATCGGCGATGCCATGCTGCTGCGGCGCCTGCTTGATGTGCTGGTCGAGGAAGGCGTCGGCCTGGTGATGACCTCCAACTACGCACCTGCGGGGCTGTGCCCCAATCCGCTCTACCGGCAACGCTTCACGCCCGCCATCGATATGCTCGAAAAGCGTTTCACCGTGCTGACGCTGGACGCCGGTATCGATTACCGCGAACTGCCCGGTGGCGGGCAGTGCTGGGGCGAGTACCTGTGGCCACAATCGGCAGGTGGCCTGGCTTACCTGGAAACCTGGCTGGCGCTGGACGACCAGGCGCAGCGCGATCAATCGCTGACGGTCAATCATCACCCGCTGCAGGTAAGGGCGTTGGCTCCCGGCCGCGCCTGGCTGGAGTTTGCCGAGCTGTGCGGCAATGCCCATTCCACCGCGGACTTCCTCTGGCTGCTGCAACGCTACCCGCGCCTGGCGCTGACGGGCGTGCCGACCCTGGATTCGCAACCCACCGACGCCTGTCAGCGGTTCATCAATCTGATCGATATCGCGTACGATGCCGGCGCGAACCTGCTGCTGTGCAGCGAGTCCAGCCTCGAACGCCTGTGTCGCGGTTCGCCTCACCAGGACTTCGGGCGCACTCGAAGCCGCCTTGGCCAGCTGCAGGCACGTGAGCTCAGCGTGATCGAAAGCGCTAGCCGGCATGCCAGTGGAGTCAGCGACAAGGAATTCTGAAACCGTGCTGCAAATCTTCCAGATCACCGCGCCGATCTTTCTGCTCATCGGGCTCGGTTATGCCGCCGCCATGAGCGCCGTACTCAATCGTGAACAGGTGCGTGGCATCGGTGCGTTCGTGATCACCTTCGCCATGCCGGCGCTGCTGATCAAGACCCTGGGCACCTCGCCGATTCAGCAGACGCTCATTCCCGGCTATCTGATGGCCTATGCCCTGGGTTCCTGCGTGGCCTTCGCAGCAGCGTTCTGCATTTCGCGCTGGCTGCGCCGCGACAACCTGTCCGGTTCGGCGATCAATGCCATGGGCATGTCGGTGTCCAACAGCGGCTTCATCGGCTATCCCCTGGTGGCGGCGGCCTTCGGTTCGCCGGCGGTGCTGGGCATGGCCATGGGCATGCTGGTCGAGAACCTGCTGCTGATTCCCTTGGCACTGGTACTGGCCGAAGCCGGCAAGCAGCAGGGCGGTGGTGGGCTGAGCGTACTGCGCTTGACCTTCGGGCGACTGCTGAGAAACCCGGTGATCATCGGTATCGTCATCGGGCTTTGCGTGTCGCTGCTGGGTATCGAGATTCCGCCGCTGCTGCTCAAGCCCATCGACATGCTGGCGGGGATCTCGGCGCCGCTGGCGCTGTTCGTGATCGGGGCCGGGCTGTTCGGCATGAAGGCCCGTGGCGTGTGGATCGACGCCGCGTGGATATCCGCCGGCAAGCTGATTATCCATCCGCTGGCGGTGCTCTGCGCGTTCATGCTGGTGCCTGATGTCAGTCCGGTCATGAAGGCGGTGGGGGTGTTGTTCGCCTGCTCACCGATGATGAGTATCTTCCCGATCCTCGGTCAGCGCTTCGACCTGGAGGATCGCTGCAGCGCGACCCTGCTGGTGGCCACCCTGCTGTCGTTCTTCACCATCAGCGTGGCGCTGATGTTCCTCCACGTCACGCCGGACTGAGCCCAAACGTTGGACTGGAGCGGATCGCCGCCCGCCAGGCGCCCCTCGCAGCCATGTAGATACCGTCTTGCCCATTACCTCGCAAGCGCTGATTCGGCATCAAAAGGCATCCCCGATTTCAGGCCGTGGACAACGCTGTTTTTGTCCACCATCGCGACCGTAAAACGGTGGGTACGGATCGGCCACGCAGCTGAAGCGTCGTCGACCTACGATCGTGGGAGCGCGCCATGCGCGCGAATCGCGGGCGCGGCCCGCTCCCACAACTTGCTGACTCCTACACAGAGCATGAGAACCGTAGGGTGGACGACGCTTTATCCGTCCACCACTCGGTAACCTTGGTGGTGGATGAAAACAGCGCCATCCACCCTACATGGATGAGCACAGCCATGGGTGGACCGGGACGCGCAGTCAACGCTCTTTTTATCCACCGTTGCGATTGAAGAGCGGTGCAAGGGTTGGGCCGCGTAGGTAAAGCGTCTTCACCCTACTGATTGAAGCTCATCTACTGGGGGCTGGTTGGGTGGGCTTCAGCCCACCAGTTCGAGTGGCCGTTTCCGGCTCTATACCCTGCTGCCAAGCTGCTCGGCGCGTCGTAGCCAGTTCTGACGCTGGGTTTCCGAAGAAGGGCGTACGGGCGAGAACTCTGCCAGGCGCCGGGTCTTGATACCGCAGAAACCGAGAATGGTGCGCTTCATCTGGCGGTGGGCCGGTGCGCCATAGATCCAGCGGAAGTACCAGCTCGGGGTGTCCTGGGTCACCAGCAGGTCGGCGGTACGGCCGCTGAGCAGCTTGTCCCACCATTGCGAGTCGCTGCGGTACTTGAAGGCGAAGCCCGGCAGCAGCACGCGGTCGAAGAAACCCTTGAGCAGTGCGGGCAGGCCACCCCACCACACCGGGTAGACGAACACCAGGTGCTGGGCCCAATGGATCTGTCGCTGGGCTTCGAGCAGATCCGGCTCCAGGGCCTGGCTCTGCGTATAGCCTTCGTGCAGCACCGGATCGAAGCTGATCGCTCCGAGATGAATCTGCCGCACCACATGACCCTCGGTGCGCGCGCCCAGCGCGTAAGCCTCTGCCAGCGAATGGCAGAGGCTGTCGCTTTTCGGCGTACCGATGATCATCAGGATGCGCTTGCCATCACCCTCGAGTGGGGTGGCGCCGCTCTTGGCGGTTTCAGTCATGTTGCCCTGCCTCCAGCATGGTTTCCGGGCGAACCCAGGCGTCGAACTGTTCCGCGGTCAGATGACCCAGCGCCAACGCCGCTTCACGCAGGGTGGTGCCGTCCTGATAAGCCTTCTTGGCGATCTCGGCAGCCTTGTCATAACCGATATGCGGGTTCAGGGCAGTGACCAGCATCAGGCCACGTTCCAGGTGCTCCGCCATGCGCTGCTCATCAGGTTGCATCCCGACGATACAGTGTTCACGGAAGTTGCGACAGCCGTCGGCCAGCAGGCGAATCGACTGCAATACGTTGTGGATGATCACCGGCTTGTAGACGTTGAGCTGCAGGTGCCCCTGGCTGGCCGCGAAGCCGATGGTCACGTCGTTGCCCATCACCTGGCAGGCGAGCATGGACAGCGCTTCGCACTGGGTCGGGTTGACCTTGCCGGGCATGATCGAGCTGCCCGGCTCGTTGGCCGGCAGGCGTACTTCGGCAAGACCACCGCGCGGGCCGGAGCCGAGCAGGCGCAGGTCGTTGGCGATCTTCATCAGCGTGGTGGCCAGGGTTTTCAGGGCACCGGAGAGCGCTGCCAGCGGCTCGTGGCCGGCGAGGGCCGCGAACTTGTTCGGCGCGCTGCGCAATGGCAGGCCGCTCAAGGCAGCCAGTTCGGCGGCGATGGCTTCGCCGAAGCCGGATGGCGAGTTCAGCCCGGTGCCCACTGCCGTGCCACCCTGGGCCAGCTCACAGACTGCTGGCAGAGCAGCACGGATCGTCTGCTGCGAGTATTCCAGCTGGGCGACGAAGGCCGACAGCTCCTGGCCGAAGGTGATGGGCGTGGCGTCCATCATGTGCGTACGGCCGGTCTTCACCAGACGGCTATGGCGCGCGGCCTGATCCGCCAGGGCTTCGGACAGTTCGCCGAGAGCGGGCAGCAGGTCGCGTTGCACTGCGCCGACCGCGGCGATGTGCATGGCGGTCGGGAAGCAGTCGTTGGAGCTCTGGGCGCGATTGACATGGTCGTTTGGGTGCACCGGGCTCTTGCCGCCACGCGGGTTGCCGGCCAGCTCGTTGGCGCGCCCGGCGATCACTTCATTGACGTTCATGTTGCTCTGGGTGCCGCTGCCGGTCTGCCAGACCACCAGCGGGAACTGCTCGTCGTGCTGGCCAGCGATCACCTCGTCGGCAGCCTGCTCGATCAGCCTGGCGATATCGGGAGGCAGGTCGCCGATACGGTCATTGATGCGCGCAGCGGCTTTCTTGATCAGCGCGAGCGAATGCACCACGGCGATGGGCATGCGTTCCTCGCCAATCGCGAAATTGACCCGTGAGCGCTGAGTCTGTGCACCCCAGTAGGCTTCTTCAGGGACGTCGATGGGGCCGATGCTGTCGGTTTCGGTGCGGCTCATGGTGGCTCTCCGTTGCTGTACAGGCATTTAGGCTACGACAACGGCTACACGTTCCCCTGGCGAGTCGCCTACCAGCGGGTTTTCGAGGTGCCCATCCAGCCCTGTGCTGCGGTGACCGGCACCCGTTCTCCCTGAGCGTCACGCAGCATCCCGTCGTAGTGGCCGAACCATTCCCGGGTATCGGCATACAGCAGGCCCAGTGCCAGGCGCGGCCTGGCGATATGCGCCTGGCGCGCAGTGAATTTCAGGTCGACCTGCCCGTCGTCGGTGTACAGCCTCCACGGCGCCAACGGAGTGTCCTGAATCTGGCGCATGTGCACGGCCTGATCGAGATGCAGCAGCTGTCCGCCGAACCACAGGGCGTTCTCCGTCAGGCCGCTGCCATCCGTCCAGCCTGCGCCGAAGTTGCCACCGATGCCTCCCGGTGCTGCGAATACCGCTCGTCTCCAGTGGCTGTAGAGTGGCCAGACACCACGGCCGAAGTCCATCGACGCGAAGCTCTGCCCGCTGGTGCAGTGGTATTCGCGGTCGCCCAGATGAACACTGCCACTGACCGGCAGGCCGACCTGTCGACAGGTGGCGTGAAACCCTTTGGTGCCGAATGGTACGACCAGATTCACCGATTCCAGATGGGCAGCTCGCTGGATATCCAGCGCCAGGTGCAGGGGCAGGCCGCCAATGTCCGCCGAGGTGGCGGTCAGCCTTACGCGGCCTGGATACTGGTTGAAATGCAGTTGCAGGCTGGAATGTTCGAAGGCATGGCTGCCCAGGGGCGTATCCGGCAGGCTGCAGCCGCGCGCGAACAGGCTCAGTTGGTTGTGGGCGACATGCTGGCCACTGCCGAGGTCGAAAAAGTACAGGGCGCCATAGCCGACATAATCGATGTCGGCCTGGATCAGCGACAGCGTCCAGTCGGGGGTATTGATGGTCCAGTGATTCCAGCGCTTGCGGCGCCCCAGGTTGCCAGGCAGGGAACAATCCACCCGCGGCTGGGGCGACCAGCCGACCGCCTCCGGATTGAGGCGTCCGCGCGCGTCGCACAGGGGGATCGGCGGCGGTGGAAGTAACGGACTGTTCATCAGGCACATCCCTGTGTGCGAAGTTGGCCGCCGAGCATGCAGGCGTCAGGCGGCGGGAACAAGTACTGGCATTCTGGACGTGGGCGCAAGGGTGCGCCAGTAGGCATTCTGCGCCGCAGCTGCGGTTACCATGACGCCAGCTGACGACCGGGCATGCGCATGAAAAGGCTTGAGAGGCACGGCCTTGGGGCACAAACTGCGCGGCAGCCTGTCAAAGCACCTCACCCTTGTGATCAGGAGTACCCCGATGTCCCGTATCCCCGCACTCTGCATTGCCGCTCTGATGGCTGTCGGCAGCACCCAGGTGCTGGCCGATGCCCGCAGCCATGCCGCCGATGCCGAGCGCTTCCTGCAGCTCGCCCATGCCGACAAGCTCGCCGTTCCGGTGTACGCCCAGGTCCAGCAGATGTTTGCCCAGCGCTTCGCCGAGGCCAAGGCCCCGCAAAGCAAGCAGGCGGTGCTGGAGACCTACCAGGCCAAGGCCAACGCCGAGCTGGACAAGGCTGTCGGCTGGGACAAGCTCAAGCCCGATATGGTCAAGCTCTACACCAGCAACTTCAGTGAGCAGGAACTCAAGGAACTGATTACCTTCTACCAGTCGCCACTGGGCCAGAAGGTTCTGCAGAAGATGCCCGCACTGACCGCGCAGTCCGCGCAGATCACCCAGGCCAAGCTGGAGAGCGCGGTGCCGTCGGTGAACAAGCTGTTGGCTGACATGAGCAGCGAACTGGGTGTGAAGAAGAAGCCCTGACCCCCGCCGTGGCCGGCACCCGGCCGGCCACGCTTGCATCCGTGGAGCAATCGATGTCCAAGATCCAACACCTCCAGGCTGCCTTCGTGGCCTTGCAACCCGAGCACCTCGAGGTGCTGGACGAGAGCCACATGCACAGCCGTGGCCTGGAAACCCATTATAAGGCGGTGATCGTCAGCCCGCAGTTCGATGGCCTCAATGCCGTCAAGCGCCACCAGAAGGTGTACGGCGCGCTCGGTGAGCTGATGAGCCAGGTGCACGCCCTGGCGTTGCACACCTACACCCCCGAGGAATGGTCCGCCCAGGGAATGGCCCCGGACTCGCCCACCTGCCGTGGCGGTAGCAAGCACGATCATTGATGCTGGGCGGCAAGGCTCTGCCCCTTAGGGAGCGTGCCCCGCCGAGCCACCAGGCCATCGGCACCGACAGTAGCGGGCGAACCAGCCGGCGCGCTGTTCGACAGCCTGCCCGGGTATCGCTTCGCTCAACCGCGGGCTACGACGGCCTGGCAATTACCACTCGACCACGATCTTGCCGAAATGACTGCCACTTTCCTGCAGGCGAAAGGCGTCGGCAAGGTTCTCCAGTGCGAAGCTGCGGTCGAGGATCGGGCGCACGCCGGAGCGTTCCAGCGCCCGGATGTAATCCTGCTGGTGACGGCGACTGCCGACGATCAACCCTTGCAGGCGCACCTGTTTGGCCATCAGCACCGAGGTCGGCACCTCGCCCTGGCGTCCGGTCAGCACGCCGATCAGGGCGATATGACCGCCGACACGAACGGCGCCGATCGATTGCGCCAGGGTGCCCGGGCCGCCGACTTCGACCACCTGATCGACGCCACGCCCATCGGTCAGCTCCAGCACCCGCTTGCCCCATTCCGGGGTCTGTCGATAGTTGATGGTGTGATCGGCACCGAGTTTGCGCAGGCGCTCGAGTTTCTCGTCGGACGAGGAGGTGGCGATCACCGTTGCGCCCATCATCCTGGCGATCTGCAGGGCGGCGATGGATACGCCGCCGCTGCCCAGTATCAGCACGCTGTCACCGGCTTTGAGCCCACCATCGACGACCAGTGCCCGCCACGCGGTCAGCCCGGCGGTGGTGATGGTCGCCGCTTCGGCATGGCTCCAGCCGCGCGGCGCATGGGTGAAGGCGCTGGCGGCGCGCACCGCGTACTGGGTGGCGAACCCGTCGATGCCGTCGCCCGGCGTGCCGGCGAAGTTGCTGACCGGGGCCAGCGCCTCGCCGTCCGACCACTGGGGAAAGAAGCCGGAAACCACGTGGTCGCCCACCTGAAACTCGCTGACCCCGTCGCCCACGGCTTCGACCACGCCGGCACCGTCGGACATCAGCACCCGGCCGTCGGCCGTGGGAATGCTGCCATTGGCCACCAGCAGGTCGTGAAAATTCAGCGAGCTGGCGTGCAGGGCCACGCGGATCTGCCCCGGCCCTGGCTGACCGGTATCGGCGATATCGGTCACCTCGATCTTGTCCAGGCCTCCGGGGCTGCGAACGACGACGGCTTTCATGGGCTGCTCCTCTTGGCGCTGGGGCGGCTTCTAACAGCGCCCCAGCTGTGACGATCGGTTGCGGCAGGGAATCGCCGCGCTTCTCTCTCGACCACCCTCGCTACTGAGCGTTCCACTACACCTGAGCGTTCAAGACAAGTAAACTGCACGGCCCATTTCTGCAGCGCATCGCGCCATGCCCCGGCGACGCCATCGGGCAGTGCCATGCTTCGCTGAAACGGCTCCGATTTCGTACCCAGTCCGCCCTTTGCGAGGGCGACTACTGAAGGACAGTGACATGACCGACAACATCGTCGTGGCGGCGCTCTACAAGTTCGTCTCCCTGCCGGACTACCAGGCGCTGCGCCAACCCTTGCTCGATACCCTGGTAGCCAATGGCATCAAGGGCACCCTGCTGCTCGCCGAAGAGGGCATCAACGGTACCGTTTCCGGCAGCCGTGAAGGCATCGATGGCCTGTTCGCCTGGTTCGCCCTCGACCCGCGTCTGGCCGATGTCGACCACAAGGAGTCCTATTGCGCCGAGCAGCCGTTCTATCGCACCAAGGTCAAGCTGAAGAAGGAAATCGTCACCCTGGGCGTGCCGGGCGTCGATCCCAACCAGCGCGTCGGCACCTACGTCGAACCCAGGGACTGGAACGCGTTGATCGCCGACCCCGACGTGCTGCTGATCGATACGCGCAACGATTACGAAGTATCGATCGGCACCTTCAGAGGCGCCATCGACCCGCAGACCAAGTCCTTTCGCGAGTTTCCGGCTTACATTCGCGAGCATTTCGACCCCAGCAAGCACAAGAAGGTGGCGATGTTCTGCACCGGCGGCATCCGCTGCGAGAAGGCCTCCAGCTACATGCTCAACGAAGGCTTCGAGGAGGTTTACCACCTCAGGGGCGGCATCCTCAAATACCTGGAAGAAGTGCCCCAGGAAGAAACCCGCTGGCAGGGCGACTGCTTCGTCTTCGACAACCGCGTCACCGTGCGCCACGACCTCAGCGAAGGCGACTACGACCAGTGCCACGCCTGCCGTACCCCGGTCTCGGTCGAGGACCGCTCCTCCGAATATTTCAGCCCGGGGGTGAGCTGCCCGCACTGCTGGGATACGCTGCCGGAGAAGACCCGCGAGGGCGCCCGTGAGCGCCAGCGTCAGATCGAACTGGCGAAAGTGCGCAATCAGCCCCATCCTCTGGGCAACAATCCCCGCCAGCGGCACGAGGCCTGAGGATGCATGCGCGCCTGCTCTATGTGATGGATCCGATGTGCTCCTGGTGCTGGGGTTTCGCGCCGGTGGTCGAAGCGCTGGCCGCTCAGGCCGCCGAGCGCGGTGTGCCGATGGAGCTGGTGCTCGGTGGCCTGCGCCGTGATCAGGTGGCCATCGATGCCGCCGCGCGGGTGCGTTACCTGAGCTACTGGCAGGCGGTCAACGCCAGCACCGGTCAGCTGTTCGACTTCGACGCCGGGCTGCCCGAGGGCATGCGCTACGATACCGAAGCGGCCTGTCGAGCGGTGGTCACCGTGCGCGGCCTCGACCCGCAGAGCGCCTGGCCGATGGCGCGGCGCATCCAGCAGGCCTTCTACCAGGAGGGCGCGGACGTGACCCAGGCAACCACCCTGGTGCGGTTGGCCGAAGGGGTCGGTATCCCGCGAATCGAGTTCGCCGAGGCCTTCGACAGCGAAGCACAGCACAGGGCCACCGCTGCTGATTTCAGCTGGGTGCAGGATCTCGGCATTGCCGGCTTCCCGACCCTGCTGGCCGAGCAGGGCGGGCGCCTGGCGTTGCTCACCAACGGTTACCAGCCACTCGATGCCCTGTCGCCACTGCTCGCGCGCTGGCTGGAGCACGCCATCGATGGTTGATCGCCTGAGCTGGGTGGAAATCCGTCGCCTGGCCTTGCGCCACAAGCGTGGGCTGATCCTGGCCAACCTGGTCGCCGTGCTGGCGACCCTGTGCAGTGTGCCGATCCCTTTGCTGCTGCCGTTGCTGGTCGACGAAGTGCTGCTGGGGGACGGCAATTCAGCGCTCGAGGTGATGGACAACTTCCTGCCTGCGGGCTGGCAGAGCGCAGTCGGCTACATCCTGCTGATGCTGGCGCTGACCTTCGTGCTGCGCAGCGGCGCGCTGATCTTCAACGTGGTGCAGGCGCGGCTGTTCGCGCGGCTCTCCAAAGACATCGTCTATCGCATCCGCATCCGTTTGATCGAGCGCCTCAAGCGGATCTCCCTGGCCGAGTACGAAAGCCTCGGCAGCGGTATGGTGACCACTCACCTGGTCACCGATCTCGACACCCTGGACAAATTCATCGGCGAGACCCTGAGCCGCTTCCTGGTCGGCGTGCTGACCCTGGCCGGTACTTCGGGAATTCTGCTGTGGATGCACTGGAAGCTGGCGCTACTGATCCTGCTGTTCAATCCGCTGGTGATCTACGCCACGGTGCAGTTGGGCAAGCGCGTCAAACACTTGAAAAAGCTCGAGAACGACAGCACCTCGCGCTTCACCCAGGCGCTGACTGAAACCCTCGACTCGATCCAGGAAGTGCGCGCCGGCAATCGCCAGGGCTACTTTCTCGGCCGCCTTGGCGGGCGTGCCCGTGAAGTGCGCGATTATGCCGTGGCCTCGCAGTGGAAGACCGACGCCTCGAATCGCGCCAGTGGCCTGTTGTTCCAATTCGGCATCGACGTGTTTCGGGCCGCGGCGATGCTCACCGTGCTGTTCTCCGACCTGTCCATCGGCCAGATGCTCGCGGTGTTCAGCTACCTGTGGTTCATGATCGGTCCAGTGGAGCAACTGCTCAGCCTGCAGTATGCCTTCTATGCCGCCGGTGGCGCGCTGGCACGCATCAACGAACTGCTCGGGCGCCGTGACGAGCCGGAGTATGTGGGCGGCGCCGATCCGTTCGAGGGCCGTGAAACCGTCGGAATCGATATCCGCGATCTGACCTTTTCCTACGGCGAGGACCCGGTGCTGACGGGGCTCAACCTGTCCATCGCGCCCGGCGAGAAGGTCGCCATCGTGGGGGCCAGTGGTGGTGGCAAGAGTACGCTGGTGCAACTGCTGCTGGGCCTGTACACGCCCCAGGCGGGGCTGATCCGGTTTGGCGGCTGCAGTCAGCAAGAGATCGGCCTGCCGGCCATTCGCGAGCAGGTGGCGGTGGTGCTGCAGCATCCCGCGCTGTTCAACGACACCGTACGCGCCAACCTGTGCATGGGCCGCGAACGCAGTGACGAAGCCTGCTGGCAGGCACTGGGCATCGCCCAGTTGGCGCAGACCATCCGCCAGTTGCCGCAAGGCCTGGACACCGTGGTCGGCCGCTCCGGCGTGCGCCTCTCCGGGGGCCAGCGGCAACGCCTGGCGATTGCCCGGATGGTGCTCGCCGAGCCGAAGGTGGTGATACTCGACGAAGCCACATCGGCGCTGGACGCTGCGACCGAATACGCCCTGCACGAAGCGCTGGCTCAGTTCCTCCGCGGCCGCACCACGCTGATCATCGCCCACCGCCTGAGCGCGGTGAAGCAGGCCGATCGGGTGCTGGTATTCGACGGCGGCAGCGTCGCCGAAGACGGCGACCACCGCCAACTGATCGCCGAAGGCGGCCTGTACGCCAAGCTTTATGGCAATCTGCAGCACTGAGCGGGCCCAGCCCTGCATGGCTGTGCTCATCCATGCAGGGTGGATGGCGCTGTTTTCATTCACCACCAAGGTTACCGAGTGGTGGACGGATAAAGCGTCGTCCACCCTACTCAATGGATACCGAATTGGCGCTTGCGAGGTAACGGGCGAGACGGTATCTACATGGCTGTGCTCATCCATGCAGGGTGGATGGCGCTGTTTTCATTCACCACCAAGGTTACCGAGTGGTGGACGGATAAAGCGTCGTCCACCCTACTCAATGGATACCGAATTGGCGCTTGCGAGGTAACGGGCGAGACGGTATCTACACCGCGCAGAAACACGTTGGCCGGCGATGGGGTTGCGGCCTGTCGCATCACCGGCGTCGCTCGCCCCATGGCCCGAGGTGATCCGCCAGCCCATAGCCTGCAGGCGAACGCAGCGATCCCGGGTCGTCACCTGGGTGGCACCGCACCCGACGCCGGGCGACTGGACCCAAGCACTACTCATGCGGCAGTTTGCTGCCCCATTGCTGAACCGCCTTGCTGCGTTGCACGCTGGCGTTGACGGCCTTGTCGAGTTCTTCGTTGTAATCGTCCAGCCAACTGCGCGAGCCCGGGATCATGTCGGCCAGGTCGCGCATGCCATTCTTCAGCGCCTGCAGGCTCTGCTGGAAACTCTGCTCCTGGCCCAGCAGGGTACGGCCCATCAGCTTCAAGGCCGCGATGTCCTGAGAGGGCGCCGCTGCCGGTGTGGCCGCCGCTGGCGCGGGAGGCGCGGAAGCAGGCGTGGCGACCAGCTTCAGCAGGGCGTCCTGGCGCGCCTGTTCCTGCTTGAGGGCGGCCAGCTCGGTCTCCAGCTCTTCGGCACGGTGCTGCAAGGCGGCGAATGCCTCGGGATCGAAGGGGGGCGGCGCATCGGCCAGCATCTTGACTACCGCAGAAGTGGCCAGGCTGGACAGTACGATGAACAGCAGCAGCGCCAGTGCGAAGATCAGTAGACGGTTGAGGCGGTTGGCTTTTTCCAGCTTGGCCAGGCGTTCTTCGTCGCTCTCGGGCGCGATATCGAACGCGGCTGGCGGGCTCTCGGCTTCGGAAGGCGTATCACTGCTCATGGCGGCCTCGTGATGGGTTCGGCGTGGATGCTGTCATTCTGGCACGTTTGCGATCATCTGCCTGTCATTGGGCCATCATCTCGTCGGCAGCGAAACCGACCGTGCTGTAAACAAAGGTTTACGCAGGGGCGGCTCGGGCGCCGCGACCCTTTGCCGACGCACCCGCGGTGTATCGATCCGTTGCCACCACCTGGCGTCGCCGGCAGCCAGCGCTGGCCCGGCAGGTCTTGCCGGCAGCGCCTTTCTGGCCTGTCATCAAGCCATGACGACAACGAGGACACCCCCATGAACGCCGTGGCCAGGATCGAACAGCACAACCCCATCGGAACCGACGGTTTCGAGTTCGTCGAATTCACCGCGCCCACCCCCGAAGGCATCGAGCAACTGCGCCAGTTGTTTGCCGCCATGGGCTTCACCGAGACGGCCAGGCACCGCAGCAAGCCGGTATGGCTGTTCCAGCAGCACGCTATCAACTTCGTCCTCAATGGCAGCCCGACCGGCCATGTACATGCCTTCGCCGAGCAGCACGGGCCGAGCGCCTGCGCCATGGCCTTCCGGGTGTGCAATGCTGCCCAGGCCGCCGCCTATGTGGAGGAGCAGGGCGCTACCCTGGTCGGCAGCCACGCCAACTTCGGCGAGCTGAACATCCCCTGTGTCGAGGGCATCGGTGGCTCGCTGCTGTACCTGGTCGACCGCTACGGCACGCACAGTATCTACGACGTGGACTTCGAGTTCATCGAAGGCCGTGGCGCGGACGACAACGCCGTCGGCCTGCAGATGATCGATCACCTCACCCATAACGTGAAGCGTGGGCAGATGGACGTCTGGTCGAGCTTCTACGAGCGCATCGCCGGGTTTCGCGAGATCCGTTACTTCGATATCGAAGGCAAGCTCACCGGCCTGGTATCCCGGGCCATGACCGCGCCCTGCGGGAAGATCCGCATACCCATCAACGAGTCGGCGGACGACCAGTCGCAGATCGAGGAATTCATCCGCGAGTACCACGGCGAGGGTATTCAGCATATCGCCCTGGCCACCGACGACATCTACGCCACCGTGCGCAAGCTGCAGGCCAACGGCGTAGCCTTCATGAGCACGCCGGACACCTATTACGAGAAGGTCGACCAGCGCGTGGCCGGGCATAGCGAGCCACTGGACGTGCTGCGTGAGCTGAGCCTGCTGATCGACGGTGCGCCGGACGATGATGGCATCCTGCTGCAGATCTTCACCAACACGGTGATCGGTCCGATCTTCTTCGAGATCATCCAGCGCAAGGGCAATCAGGGCTTCGGCGAGGGTAATTTCAAGGCCCTGTTCGAATCCATCGAAGAGGATCAATTGCGTCGTGGTGTGATCAGCGAGGAGTGAAGCCATGAGCCGCAAATGGATCAGCTTTCCCCTGCGTGAGGGCGAGCACTCGCGCCAGGCGCACTGCGACTTGCCGGCCGAGACCTACGAGCGGGAAATGGGCCGCGAGGGTTTCTTCGGCCCCGTGACCCACCTGCACCACAAGCACCCGCCCACCGGCTGGGTCGACTGGCAGGGGCCGTTGCGGCCCCATGCCTTCGACTTCAACCGGATTGCCAGCGAACACGACTGCCCGCTGCAGGCGCCGCTGGCTCTGCACAACGCCGATATCCGCCTGCGCGTGTGGAAGACCGCCGGCGCCATGGGCCACCTGGTGCGCAACAGCGACGGCGACGAACTGCTGTTCGTGCACGACGGCGCAGGGCACTTCTACTGTGATTTCGGGCACCTGGAGTACCGCGATGGCGACTACCTGGTGATCCCCCGTGGCACCGCCTGGCGCATCGAGCCAACGGCGCCCAGCCATTTCCTGCTGATCGAAAACACCGATGGCGCCTACCAGCTCCCCGACAAGGGGCTGCTCGGGCCCCAGGCGATCTTCGATCCGGCGGTGCTCGATCACCCGCATCTCGATGAGGCCTTCAAGGCCCAGCAGGACGAGCGCACCTGGCAGATCCGCATCAAGCGGCAGGGCCAGATCAGCACCGTGACCTACCCCTACAACCCGCTGGACGTGGTGGGCTGGCACGGCGACAACACCGTGGTGCGCCTCAACTGGCGGGATATCCGGCCGCTGGTGAGCCATCGCTACCACCTGCCACCGTCGGTACACACCACCTTCGTGGCCAACGGCTTCGTGGTCTGCACCTTCACGCCGCGGCCGGTGGAGTCCGACCCCGGCGCACTCAAGGTGCCGTTCTTCCACAACAACGATGACTACGACGAAGTGCTGTTCTATCACCGCGGCAACTTCTTCAGCCGTGACAACATCGAAGCCGGGATGGTCACCCTGCATCCCTGCGGCTTCCCCCATGGCCCGCACCCCAAGGCCCTGAAGAAGGCGCAGGCCGACCCAGCCACCTTCACCAATGAGGTGGCGGTGATGATCGATACGCGCCGCGCCCTGGAGGTGGCCGACGCCGCCGCTGCGGTGGACGTAGCCGAGTACGTGAATTCCTGGCGTGCGCCGGGCAAGGAGTCCCGATGAAACTGGCATCACTGAACCAGGGCCGTGATGGCGTGCTGGTGGTCGTTTCCCGCGATCTGTCGCATGCCGTTCGCGTGCCGCAGATCGCCCACACGCTGCAGGCTGCCCTGGATCAATGGGCGAGCGTGCGGCCGCAACTGGAGGCGGTCTACCAGCGTCTCATTGATGGCCTGGAGGCCAGCGCGTTCGACTTCGACCAGCGCGATTGCCACAGCCCGCTGCCACGCGCCTATCATTGGGCCGATGGCAGTGCCTACGTCAATCATGTCGAGCTGGTGCGCAAGGCCCGCGGTGCCGAGATGCCCGAGTCGTTCTGGCACGAGCCGCTGATGTACCAGGGCGGTTCGGATGCCTTCATTGCGCCCCACGCGCCGATCCGCCTGGGTGACGAAACCTGGGGCATCGATCTGGAAGCCGAACTGGCGGTGATCACCGATGACGTGCCGATGGGCATCACGCCTGCCCAGGCGCTCGGGCATGTGCAGTTGCTGCTGCTGGTCAACGACGTGTCGCTGCGCAACCTGATTCCCGGTGAGCTGGCCAAGGGCTTCGGCTTCTACCAGAGCAAGCCGTCGTCGAGCTTCTCACCGGTGGCGGTCACCCCGGACGAGCTGGGCGAGAGCTGGCGTGAGGGGCGGGTGCATCGGCCACTGGTGTCGCATATCAACGACCAGCTGTTCGGCCAGCCCGACGCCGGCACCGACATGACCTTCGACTTCCCGACGCTGATTGCCCACGCCGCCCGTACCCGTCCCCTGGGCAGCGGCACCCTCATCGGTTCGGGCACCGTCTCCAACTACGACCGCAGCGCGGGCTCCAGTTGCCTGGCCGAGAGACGCATGCTGGAGGTGCTCGAACAGGGCGAGGCGAAAACCCCGTTCCTCAGGTTCGGCGACCGGGTGCGCATCGAGATGTTCGATGCCGCTGGCGCCAGTATCTTCGGTGCCATCGACCA
This sequence comes from Phytopseudomonas flavescens, assembly GCF_900100535.1. Taxonomy (GTDB): domain Bacteria; phylum Pseudomonadota; class Gammaproteobacteria; order Pseudomonadales; family Pseudomonadaceae; genus Aquipseudomonas; species Aquipseudomonas flavescens. The sequence continues at coordinate 154,514 of NZ_FNDG01000012.1, read as the reverse complement.
ACAGATCGAGCGCTACGGCTAGGCTAGCCGTCCAGGGGCGATTCGCTGTCGACGAGACGCTCTGGCTTGCGGGCCATCCGGCTGGGCGAGGCGTTTCCCCGTCGCGGGCCGAGTGCCTCAGTCGCTGTCTTCGTCGCGAATCAGTACGAAGCTGGAGCCCTGCTCATCGTCCACACGCTCGCAGACGAAGTACATCACGACCTTGCCGGCGGCCGACATGGTCGCCAGGTAGTCACCGGCCTGTGGCGTGAAAAACGCCTTGGAGCCCGGCGTGGCCTCGCAGGCGACCAGCGCATTAACGAACAGCGCCGGGTCGCTACCATCGAAGTAGTCGTCGCGCTCGGCGGCGTCCCATTCCCGGGGGGGCTCGAAAGGCCCGGTGAACAGCACCTTGGCATCACCCATGTCCCGTTCTTCGTCCTCGGCATCGTCTTCATCCGGGCGATAGACCGTGCAGTCGTGCGCTTCGCTGGCAGCCAGCACGCGCTGACGTTGTTGATCATCGGCTAGGGACACGGTGGCTCCGAATATCAGAAAAAATCGAGGCTGCAGTGTGAGCTGCGCCACACCACTCTGCAATCATCCGCATGTCCCCTGGCGCGGAAAATGCGATGCTGGGGTCGAGCGTCAAGCAGCGGGTGTGGCCGGAGACGTCGGCCACGTTCCCATTGCAGCCAGCGGCCATTGCACATGATGGCGTCGGAAAATCGTCAACAGGTCTGGGAGCAGTGATGAAGATCAGCTCGAATTTCGATAGCGGCAACATCCTCGTGGAGGACGCCAGCGACCCGCACAAGGTGTTGCTGGCCATGCGCAAGGACCTCAACAGCGAGCATTTCCAGTGGTTCCATTTCCAGGTCGATGGCCTGACACCGGGTGTGCGTCACGATTTCAGCATCACCAACGCCGGGCAGTCGGCCTACAGCCGCGCCTGGACGGGTTATCAGGCGGTGGCCTCGTACGACCAGCGTACCTGGTTCCGCGTGCCGAGCCGCTTCGAGGATGGCGCCCTGAACTTCGGCCTGGAACCCGAGCATGAGCAAATCTGGTTCGCCTATTTCGAGCCCTACAGCCGCCAGCGGCACGACGACCAGATCGCCCTGGCGCTGGCCCTGCCGGGCGTCGAGCTGCATGGCTGTGGGCGCAGCATCGAGGGGCGAAACATCGAGCTGCTGCGGGTGCACCGCCATGCGCAGGCGAACCGCAAGGTGTGGATCATCGCCCAGCAGCACCCGGGCGAGCACATGGCCGAGTGGTTCATGGAGGGCATCGTCCGCCGTCTGCAGGACAGCAGCGACGTCATTCTGGATGCTCTGCTGCAACAGGGCGATCTCTATCTGGTACCGAACATGAACCCGGACGGTGCATTCCGTGGCCATCTACGCACCAACGCTGCGGGGCAGGATCTCAACCGTGCCTGGCAGTCCGCCAGCATCGAGCGCAGCCCGGAGGTGTTCTTCGTGCAGCAGGCCATGCGCGAGGTGGGGGTGGATCTGTTTCTCGATATTCACGGGGACGAAGAAATTCCCCATGTGTTCACCGCAGGCTGTGAGGGCAATCCCGGGTTCTCCGCGCGATTGGAGGCGCTGGAGCATGAGTTCCGCAGCCGTCTGGTCGAGCGCGGTGCCGAGTTCCAGACGCGCTTCGGTTACCCGCGCAGTGCACCGGGCCAGGCCAATACGGCACTGGCCTGCAACGCGGTTGGGCAGGCGTTCGACTGCCTGTCATTCACCCTGGAGATGCCGTTCAAGGATCACGACGACACACCTGATCCGCTGACCGGCTGGAACGGTGAGCGTTCGATGAGGCTGGCCGGCGACATACTCGACGTGGTGGCGGAGATGGTCGATCGCTTGCGCTGAGCAGACCTGCTCGTGCAAGCAGCCTTGTCATCGCGGGCAGGCGCGGCCGGCTCGCTCCGCGTCCTCTGGACAAGCGCCTCTGTGTTCGAGCGGGCCGGCTCGGCGATCAGCCCGGCAAGTCGAACAGCCCTTGCTGGGCCGGCGCTGCCAGCCTAGCCCTGGGCGGTGCCGGCTGTCGGGCGAGCGGCAAAAAAGGCGCTGCTGGCACACGGCTGCGCTGTACCTGCCACCAGCCTGGTAGCAGTGCGCGCACCTCGGGCAGGGTGAAACGATCATCCATCAGGTGCACCACGCCGCTGTCCTGCGGTGTGCGGATGACCCGGCCAGCGGCCTGTACGACTTTCTGCAGGCCGGGAAACAGGTAGGTGTAGTCGTAGCCACTGCCGAACATCTCGGCCATGCGTTGCTTGATCTGTTCGTTGATCGGGTTGATCTGCGGCAGGCCCAGGGTGGCGATGAAGGCGCCGATCAAACGGTCCCCCGGCAGGTCGATGCCTTCGCCGAAGACCCCGCCCAGCACCGCGAAGCCGATCCCCTGGCCGCCCGGCCTGAAGCGCTCGAGAAACTGCTGGCGCTCGCTCTCGTCCATCTGCCGGGCCTGCACCCAGCGCGGGATCTGCGGGTGCTCGTGGTCGAAGCGTTCCAGTACCTGCTGCAGGTAGGCATAGCTGCTGAAGAAGGCCAGGTAATTACCTGGGCGTTCGGCGAACTGTCGCGCCAGCAGGGCAACGATGGGCGCCAATGAGCGCTCGCGGTGCTGGTAGCGGGTCGACAGGTTGCTCACCGCCTGTACCTGCAGTTGCGCGGCCTGGAACGGCGACTCGACATCCAGCCAGGGCGTCGCTTGCGGCAAGCCGAGCAGATCGGCGTAGTAGCCGGCGGGGCTCAGGGTCGCGGAAAACAGCGTGGTGCTGTGGCTGTTCTCGAAGCGCGGGGCGAGAAAGGGCGCCGGCACGATATTGCGCAGGCACAGCACCGAATGGCTACGCCCACGAGGATCCGCCTTGCGACTGATGTCGAACAGCGAGTGAGGGCCGAAGGCTTCCGCCAGGCGGCAGAAGGCCATGGCGTCGAGGTAGAACTGCAGCAGTTCGCCATCGTTGCCGGTGGGTTGGTCGGTCAGGTGATCGGTGAGCGCGCTGACCGCTTTCTGCAGGGAAAGAAGCAGCAGGTCCGGTGGCTGCGGATAGGTCTGGTAGTCCTCGCGCAGTTCCTTGTGCAGCTGTTTCCAGTGGCGGCTGATGCGTGTCAGTACGGCGCTCAGGCCCTTGGGCGCATTGCTGCGCATGGCTTCGAAGCGCCCCTGATCGAGTTCGGCGCTGTACATGCGCCTGGCTCGTTCGATCAGGTTGTGGGCCTCGTCGACCAGCAGCGTCACCCGCCACTCGTTGATCAGGGTCAGGCTGTAGAGCAGGGCACTGAGGTCGAAATAATAGTTGTAGTCGCATACCACCACGTCGACCCAGCGGGTCAGTTCCTGGCTCAGGTAATAGGGGCAGACCTGATGCTGCAGGGCGATGTCGCGCACTGCGGCCTGATCCAGCCAGGTGCACTCGACCGCGGCCTGGCGCGCGGCGGGCAGGCGGTCGTAGAAACCACGGGCCAGCGGGCAGGATTCGCCGTGACAGGCTTTGTCGGGGTGCTCGCAGGCCTTGTCCCTGGCGACATGTTCGAGTACGCGTAGTGGCAGGGTCTCGCCGCGCAGGATGTGTAGCGCGTGCAGTGCCAGCTGGCGACCCGGCGTTTTCGCGGTGAGAAAGAACAGCCGGTCCAGGCCGTTTTCCGCGAATGCCTTCAGCTGCGGGAACAGCGTGCCGAGCGTCTTGCCGATTCCGGTAGTGGCCTGGGCCATCAGGCAATGGCCATCGCGGGCCGCCCGGTAAACGGCTTCGGCCAGTTGCCGCTGGCCCAGGCGAAACTCGGCATGGGGGAAGCGCAGTTCGGCCAGCGCGCTGTCGCGTAGCTGGCGATGAGCCTGTTCCTGCTCGGCCCAGGTGATGAAGCGGCTGCACAGTTCCGCGAAGAACGCCTGCAGCTCGTCAGCCGTGCGGGTTTCGCGGAACACGCTTTCCTTCTGGGTGAGGACGTTGAAGTACACCACCGCGAGATCGATTTTCGCCAGATCGCGACTCTGGCAGAGCAGCCAACCGTACACCCGCGCCTGAGCCCAGTGCAGTTGTCGGTGATTGTCGGGAATGCGACTGATGTCGCCACGGTGGGTCTTTATTTCCTCGAGGAGGTTGCTGTGCGGGTCGAAGCCGTCGGCCCGGCCCCGCACCTGCAGGGAGCGAAACTCACCTGCCAGGGGGACTTCCGCTTCGTAGTGTTCGCCACGCCGGCTGACCACGGTGGCATGTCCGGCCATGCCTTCCTGGGCGGTGGGCGAGGGCGTGAAGCGCAGGTCGAGGTCGCCACATTTGGCGGTGAACTCGCAGAGCGCGCGCACCGCCACGCGATAGCTCACGCGTCGGCCCACTGCACGTAGCAGACGTCTACCGGCATGCCGTGCTCGGCGCAGAATGCCAGCCAGCGACGCTGGTTGTCCTGCAGCCGGTCGCCCGGCCCTTTCACCTCGATCATGCGGTAGCGCTTTTCCTCCGGCCAGAACTGGATCAGGTCGGGCATGCCGGCGCGATTGGCCTGGATGTCCCCGAGCAGGCGGCGGAACCAGGCGTGCAGGTGCGCCGCTGGCAGGCAGTCGAGTGCCTGATCCAGCAGGGCTTCGCCGAGCACGCCCCAATGCACGAAGGGTGACTGGATGCCGAACTTGTCGCGGTAGGTCTGGCGGATGCTGTCGCGGTAGCTGCCGTCCTCGAGCTTCGCCAGGCAGGCCGCGAACAGCTCGCGACGACGCGCATGGAAATCGGCAGTGAGCAGGTCCGCCGGGCCGTGCTGGAACGGGTGGAAGAACGCGCCAGGCACCGCGGCGAATACCGCTGGCCAGCAGAGCAGGCCGAACAAGCTGCAGATCAGCGTGTTCTCGACGTAATGCACCGGTGCTTCGCTGCGCTGCAGGTGCATCTGTACGAGCCGTTCGACTGCCAGCGGCGGGCACCTGGGCAGTTGCAGGTCGAGGCGTGCCGGCTCGGCAGTCCGGACGCGTTTCTGTACAGGCAGGCCCAACTGCCGGGCCAGGCGCAGCAGCGCCCGTTCGGCCAATTGCCGTTCCCCATCGCTGCTCGGCGCCGCGATGGCCTGGCGTGCCAGCTCGAAGGCCTCCCCATGGCACAGGGTGCGCTCCAGTACGCGAATCCGCCGCTGCCGGGCGGCGCCGTAGCTGCTGCTGGCGTACACCTGCAGCGCCCGTTCGAACTCGGCGCCGCGTTCCAGGTGCTGGCCGATGCGAAACAACAGCTTGGCACGCCGCTCGGCGATATAGGGGTTGGCGTAGCGGCGGGTGTCGATACGTTCGAGCAGGTCGGCCGTGGCATCACCGGCTTCGAACGCCTCGCGGCAGCGCTGCAGGTGCAGGTAGTCGTCGACGTCCTCACGGCAGCGCAGCGCTCGCGAGTCGGGCGGCAATTCGACGCTCTCGTAACGGAAGATGCCCAGGTCGGCGAGCACGAACTCCGACCACTCCTGATGCAGGTTGCCGAAGAACATCAGGCGCAGGCGTTCGCTCAGCCCGTCGATGGTCAGGCTGTAGAGTGCGTCCTCGAGTGTCGGGCACCAGGTGCCGAACGCCTGCGCTTCGTCGAAGTGCACCGCGAGTTGCGCCAGCAGGTCGCCTTTGCGGGCACGTCGATCACTGAGCCTGTCGGCGAAGCAGGCGGCGATCTCGTCCTTGCGCAGCAGCGTCAACAGCTCGTCGAGGCGCAGGGCGGCGTCATCGACGACCCAGCCATGGGCGATCAGCGCGATGACTGCCCGGCGGCAGCAGCCGATTTCGTCATAGTTCAGCTTGCTGGCACGAAAATGCACGCCCTTGCGCATGATCATCCTCACCAGCAGCGCCCGGGCCGGCTCATCGAGCGCGCCGAAGGCCAGCAGAAACTCACGCTCGCCGGGGCTCAGCAGATCGGCATGGCGTTCGCCAATCCAGGCAAGCGCCTTGTGAAAGTTGTTGAGGTAATAGAAACGCGGGTCGCTGGACACTGACATGAGGTAGGGCTGGTACTGTTTTTTTATACAGATATCAGGCCATCCGACATCTGGCAATCGGCAGGGGATGAGTGGGGCTCACGACAGGCTGTCACTGGGTGCCGATAGCGGTCTACACTGTATGCCCGTCGCCGTTTTGAACGCTGCCTTATGAATAGCCAGCTACCAGTCCCTCTCGCTGCCGGTACGTTGCACGAGCGTCATTACGAGATGCTGGTTCAGGCAGTGGTCGATTACGCGATTTTCATGCTCGACCTACACGGGCATATCGTTTCCTGGAACGCCGGCGCCGCGCGCATCAAGGGCTATGAGGCGTCAGAAGCCATCGGTCAGCACCTTTCGATGTTCTACACCGATGAGGATCGCCAGGATGACAAGCCCCGGCAACTGCTGGCGCGGGCGCTGCAGGATGGACGATCCCAGGATGAAGGCTGGCGGCTACGCAAGGATGGCTCGCGCTTCTGGGCGCTGGTGGCCATCGATGCGATCCGCGACGAGCAGGGCACCATCATCGGGCTGGCCAAGATCACCCGCGATATCACCGATCGCCACGAGGCGGACGTGCGTTATGACGCCCTGCGCGCCCAACTCTTCCAGGCACAGAAACTCGAGGCCCTGGGGCAGTTGAGCGGGGGGATGGCCCACGACTTCAACAACCTGTTGACCATCATCCTCGGTGCGGCCAAATTGGCGGCCCGGACCAGCGATTCACAGCGCCTGGCGAGCTTGCTGACGAGTATTCAGAATGCCGGCGAACGCGGCGCGCAGATGACCCGCAACCTGCTGACCTTCGCGCGCCGCGAGCAGGTACCCAGCCGCCTCGTCGACCTCAATGAACTGCTCGACGCCGCGCATGCCCTGTTCAGCCAGGCGCTACCCAGAACGATGAGCCTGGAGATGCAGGTCGCCGCTGGCCTGCACCCCGTAGACCTGGATCCGGGGCAACTGGAAATGGCGCTGCTCAATCTGATCGTCAATGCCCGTGATGCGATGCAGGGAATGGGAGTGGTCAGGCTTTCTGCGCACAATCGCCTGCTCACGGGCGACCTCGAGGGCCTGCATGGCGCGTTCGTGCTGATCTCGATCATCGACCAGGGCGTCGGTATCGATCCGGCCATCCGCTCACGGCTGTTCGAGCCCTTCTTCACGACCAAGGACGTGGGCCAGGGAACCGGACTGGGGCTTAGCCAGGTCTATGGTTTCGCACGCCAGGCGGGCGGCGCCGTGCACATCGCGAGCATTGCCGGGCAAGGTGCCACGGTAACGCTTTGTTTACCGGCATCCATCGGGGAAGCAGCATGTGCTCGTACCTGAACATGCTAGTATCTCCAGTCGCTTTTTCCAGCAGTGCCTCAAGGGGCAGGAAAAGCATGCTCGAGCCCCGGCTATTTTTGCGTAAATTCGATTGAGGCAGGCCAGAACTTGGAACAGCTACAACGCCTTCAAAGTGGGATCGATGGACTGGATGCGCTGCTCAAGGGCGGTCTGGTAGCGGGCGCATCCTATATCGTTCAAGGGCGCCCAGGTTCGGGCAAGACCATCCTCGCCAACCAGATCGCTTTCAATCACGTGCGTGAAGGGGGGCGGGTACTGGTGGCGACGCTGTTGGCGGAGTCCCACGAAAGGCTCTTTCAATTCCTTTCCACGATGACGTTCTTCGACCCGGCCAAGGTCGGCGCGGAAATTCAGTTCGTCAGTGCTTTCGACACGCTCGAGAACGAGGGGCTGGACGAGGTCGTCAAGCTGCTGCGCCGCGAGATCAGTCGCCAGAAGGCCACGCTGCTGATCGTCGACGGCCTGCTCAATGCCCGTTCCAAGGCTGAAAACCAGATCGATACCAAGAAATTCATTTCCGAGCTGCAGGGCCATGCCGCTTTTGCCGGCTGCACCGTGCTGTTCCTGACCAGCTCGCGGCTGGATGACGGCAGCCCCGAGCACACCATGGTCGATGGGGTGATCGAGCTCGGCGAAGAGCTGTTCGGTGCCCGGTCGGTTCGTCGCATCCACCTGCGCAAGACCCGCGGCAGCGGTGCGCTGTCCGGGCTGCACGAGTGCGAGATCACCGATGACGGGCTGGTGATCCACCCGCGCCTGGAAAGCCTCTACAGCAAGCCGACCCAGGCAGACAGCGCCACGCTGGATCGGGTGTCGAGTGGCATCGCGAGCCTGGACCGTCTGGTCGGCGGAGGTCTGCCCGAATCGTCGGTCACCCTGATCATGGGGCCGGCAGGCGTCGGCAAGACCACCCTGGGCGTGAACTTCCTTGCCCAGTCCACCGTGGACGAACCGGGCCTGCATTTCGGCTTCTACGAAACGCCACAGCGCCTGCGGCTCAAGGCCCAGTCCCTTGGCATCGATCTGCGTTCGATGGAGGAGGCCGGCGCGCTGCACATCATGTGGCAGCCGACCACCGAAGGATTGCTCGATGGGCTCGGTGCACGGGTGATCGGCGCCGTGAGGGACAAAGGTATCAGGCGCTTGCACATCGACAGCCTCGGGGGCATGGCGCGGGTGGCCACCAGCAGTGCGCGCCTGATCGAGTTCTTCAGCGCCCTGATGAGCCAACTGCGCTCCATGGGCGTCACGGTTTTCGCGACCTGGGAAATGCGTGATCTGTTCGCCGCCGAGATCAATGCACCCGCTCCGGAGTTGTCGAGCATCGTCGACAACCTGATTCTCATGCGCTTCGTGGAAAAGGACGCTGAACTAAAGCGCCTGCTTTCCATACTTAAGATGAGGGACAGCGATTACGATTCTTCTCTTCTGGAAGTGGCTATCAGTGATCATGGTGTTGAACTCAGCAAGGCATTCAGAAATGCGGTGGGCGCCCTCTCGGGGAACGTCGTACCGACGCAAGATGCCTGAGCCATGCATGCCTGACCGAGCTTACTGACTATGACAACCATCCTAATAGTCGACGACGAATACCTGATTGCGGATATTCTCGGCTATGCCATGGAAGATGAAGGCTACATGGTGGTGAAGGCGAGCAATGGCCGTAGGGGGTTGGAGGTACTCGACCGCGAACGTCCGGAGCTGGTCATCACCGATTTCATGATGCCGGTCATGGACGGCCTCGAGTTCGCCCGGGCAATTCGGGCGCGGCCGGCCTCTGCCGAGCTGCCGATCATTCTCATGAGTGGCGCTCAGGGAAGCGTTGGTCGTGCGAGCCCCGAGCTGTTCGCCGCGGTGTTCGACAAGCCGTTCGATATCAATCAGGTCATCGCCAAGGTGAAGGAACTGATCGGCCCGAGCTGATCATCGCCGCCACCCTCGCGTTTACCCGGCATCTCGCTGGCCATCCACTGCCGCCTTCCCACCACACCTGAACGCTGCGCGCGCCGCGCTGTCGAAAGCCGGATATACGCCTCGGGCGATCAGCTATCGCCGTGGCAGTCTGCTATGTCCAGAGCGCTTGTCCATGCATGAGATCGTAGTGCGGGTAGCCACCGGCGCCCGGGTATCGAACGCCTGCCTGTCGGTTCTGCGCTGTATACGCGAAGCCGCGATGGGCGGTTTGACCGCAGCGTATGGCAAAGTACCAGCGGAGGCTGCGAGTTGCCTCTCTCGACGTGGCGCTCCGCAGATTTGCGGATGGTCTCCATGCGTATCCTGATCTGCAGCGCCGAAGCGAGCCGGATACGGCCGCTGCTGGCCCCGTTGGGCTTCACCCTCGAATGCTGCCAGAGCATTACGCAGCTGTCTTCGGCGCTGGCGGAGGATGTCGTTGCCGTGTTGATCGCCGAAGAGGCGTTGCCTGATCCGGCTGATGCGGATAACCGGCTGTTCCGCTCTTCTGTTCCGCTCGTCGTCCTCGCTGCCGCCTGCCTTCGAGCACCGCTCGCGTCCGCCGGGACGGGAGCGGTCATCGTCGAGCGCCCCTTCACCGCGCGTTCACTGTGCAGCTGCCTGGCTGCGCTGATCGAACGCTCGCCCGCCAGCTCCACGGAAGTCGGCCGCACCGCTGCGGAGCTGGCAATGTTGCAAAGCCAGCGGATGGACGCCGTGGGATCGCTGACCGGCGGTATCGCCCATGACTTCAACAATATGCTCACCGGCATCATCGGCGCCCTCGATATCATGAAGCGCCGCGTTGCCAGCGGCAGGCTGGAGGGACTCGAGCCCTTCATCGCGGCAGCCAGTGTTTCCGCGGACCGGGCCAGTGCGCTGACCCAGCGGCTACTGACCTTTACCTTTCGCCAGCCGATGGACGTGCGGCCTGTCGCGGTGGATCCGCTGATCGAGTCGCTGGAGCTGCTGATCCGCCGTACCATCAGTCAAGGCACCTCGCTGCAGGGCGAGTACCGGCATGGCGACGCGCGGGTGCTGGCCGATGCCCGGCAACTGGAAAACGCCATCCTCGATCTCGCCATCAATGCCCGGGATGCCATGCCCACCGGCGGCCAGGTAAGGCTGCATACTTCGCTGAGTGAACTGGCCGAGGAGGACAGGGCGGCTCTGCCGGATCTGTCGCCAGGGCGTTATCTGGTCATGGCCTTCTCGGACACCGGGTCGGGCATGAGCAGCGACACCCTGGAAAAGGTTTTCGATCCATTTTTCACCACCAAGTCCGTGGGGCAGGGCAGCGGCCTCGGTTTATCCATGGTGCACGGTTTTGCGCGGCAGAGCGGTGGTCAGGTCACCATCCACAGTGAGCCTGGCGTTGGCACAACGGTGCGGCTCTACCTGCCGGTCGCCGATGCTGCCAGTGATGATCGGCAGGTCGCGGTGACGAGCGCAACGGGGCATCGCGTTCTGCTGGTCGAGAGCGATTCGGCGGTTCGCCTGCTGCTTTCCGAGGTCTTGGCTGACAGGGGCTATGAGGCGGTCAATGCCACCGAACCCCAGGCAGCGATCGACCTGCTCGCCTCGGGCATGCCCTTCGACCTGCTGGTGTCGGCTATCAGCCTGCCGGGCATGACGGGCTCGGCGCTGGCCGGTGTCGCTCAGGGGCACCGGCCTGGCCTGCCCGTACTGCTGATCGTCGGTGACACCCACAGTGTGCCACCTGAGTCCGTGCAGGGCATCAGGGTCATCGGCAAACCCTTTTCCCTGCGTGAGCTGAGCGAAACCCTCGCCGAGTTGCTTCCCGCACGGTCGTGATCCCACCGCCGCGCCAGTTCTGCGCAGCGATGGGGCACCCGGCTCGTTGGGCGGCAGCCGGGATTCTCCGTCCAGCCAGGCGCCCTGGCGACGTTGTACCGATGGCAGCCAGCATCCCGGCAAGTTTTTTCAAGGAAAGTGGTGGTGCGCGGAATCAAAGTCCTGCTCCGTAGTCCTAAACCCTGACAAAGAAAAGGCGGCAGCCCATGCCGCCACGTCCAGCCTCTCGCAGTGCTGGTTTGGATGTCGATCCGTTTGCAGTACCAATGCCGCTTTCCTTTCATGCGCCCGTAGAGCGGGCTGAGGGGGCGGTGATTGCGTCGAGAACGAGATGCCGCTGTATGCGCCGGGCCAGATAGGCCCTTGGTGGCGCAAGGCGCTTGCGGTTCGGCTGGTCAGCCGCTTGCGTCGATCAATTCAGTGTCGCCGCACCACCGCGGCGATTGTGGGGGAGATATTAACCATTGAACGGTAATCACAGCCTATGAAAATGTTGAAGGAATCCCTCAAGAAGGTATTGCCACGGGACAGTATCGACAACCTCAAAGGGTTGCAGAAGAAAGCGTCCATGGGCTGGATCCGTGCCTTGTCGCGCTCTGCCACGTTGCGCCGTTTCCACTATTCGTTCTTCTCGTCGGCCTTCGATCGTGAAGCCTATGCGGTGGTAGTCGGCCACCTACAGCACGAGGAAAACCTGTCCGGCGCCGAGCCGGTCAACTACTTCCTGCGTCGCGCGGTGCACCGTATCGAGAAGGGCCTGATCATGCAGCCCAGGCGCGAAGTGTTCGCCCTGGATTACATCAACGACACGGTCGACAGCTACATCGCCTCGCTCAACGGCAAGGTGGATCGCGACGAAGTCAGCTGGGCCCATGACGTGCTCGCCGAATACTTCGCCGTGACCGGTGAGCATCCGGTGATCAACCGGGCCCGCGAGAAATTCGCCCGCCTCGAGCGTCCGCTCAGTTCGCCAGGCAGCCTGCGCAATCCGGATGCCGAGCGTGTGCCATTCGTCGCTGACGTGAGCACGCCGAGCGTGGATTACACGGCCATGCGCCAGCTGTCGATGAAGCGCCGCTCGGTGCGCTGGTACCAGGATCGTCCGGTACCGCGCGAGGTGATCGACAAGGCGGTGGAAGTCGCCGTGCAGTCCCCGAGTGCCTGCAACCGTCAGCCATACCGCTTCCTGATCTTCGATGATGCCGCTTCCGTGGCCCAGGCTTCGCGTCTGCCCATGGGCGTCGCCGGTTTCGATCACAACTTCCCGGCCATCGTCGCCGTGGTCGGCCGCTTGCGTGCCTACCCGCACGTCCGCGACCGCCATGTGATCTACATCGATGGCGCGTTGGCGGCGATGTCCTTCATGTTCGCGCTTGAGACCCAGGGCGTATCGTCCTGTTCGATCAACTGGCCGGACATTCCCGAGCGCGAGCAGGCCGCCGCCAAGCTGCTAAAGCTTGACCCGGACGAGCGCATCGTCATGTTCATCTCCCTGGGCTATGCCGCGGACACCGGCCTGGTGCCGTATTCGCAGAAGCTGTCGCTGGATGAAGCCCGTAGCTACGGGCACCTGGAGACGTCCAGCCGATGAGTGCCGCGCGTGTCCAGGAGGGCATGAAGTACCTCCTCAACTCTGGCTGGATGCTGGCCGAGAAGTTCTTGATGCTGGCCATCGGCCTGGCGACAACCGTGGTGCTGGCCCGCTACTTGGGCCCCGAGGATTTTGGTTACCTCAACTACGCGCTGGCGCTGCTGGGGCTGCTCAGCATCGTGGTGCACCTGGGGCTGACCGGCCTGGTGGTCAAGGAGCTGCGCAGCAACCCGGATAACGAAGACCAGATTCTCTCGACGGTATTCGTGATCAAGGTGGGCTGCTCGGTGATCGCCTTTGCGATCATGATGGGCACCTACCTGATCGGCAACGACCAGAATTTCCTGGTGCTGCTGTTCACCGCCCTGGCGCTGTTCTTCACACCGTTCGAGATGCTCATCGACTGGTTCCAGGCGCGGGTACAGGCCAAGTACGCTGCCGTGGCCGGATTCGTCGGGCAGCTCGGCGGCAATGGCCTGAAGATGATCCTGGCCATCGCCGGTGCCGGCCTGGTGTATATCGCCCTGGCCCACGTGGTGGTGGTGATGGTCACCTCGGCGATCCTGGTCTGCTATGCGGTGATGCTCAAGCGCGAGTTCCGCTTCGACTTTTCCTGGACCCTGGGCAAGACCCTGCTCAAGAAAAGCCTGCTGATCTTCCTCGGGTCGCTGTCGGCGGTGATCTACCTGAAGGTCGATCAGATCATGCTGCAGTACATGCTCGGCGAGTACTCGGTGGGTGTGTATTCGGCGGCTTCGCGGCTATCGGAAGCCTGGTACCTGATTCCGACCATTCTGATGGCGTCGGTCTTCCCGAAGATGATCGACCTCAGCAAGACCGATACTGCCGGCTATAACCGCTTCATGCAGGTGGCGCTGGACGTGTTGTTCTTCATGGCGTTCGGCCTGGCGGTCGTGGTGTTCTTTCTCTCCGACTGGATCGTCCTGACGCTCTACGGCGAGCAGTACGCCGATGCCGGGCCCGTGCTGGCGATCCATATTTTCGCGGCGACCTTTGTGTTCATGCGCGCGCTGTTCAGCAAGTGGATCATCATCGAAGAGGCTTTCATCTTTTCTCTGGTCACCCAGGGCCTGGGTGCATTGAGCAACATCGTGCTCAATTACTTCCTCATCCAGAGTCACGGTGTCGTCGGCTCCGCGTGGGCGACGCTGATTTCCTACTCCATCGCCGGTTACGTGAGCCTGCTGCTGTCACGCAAGACACGACCGCTATTCATCATGATGACCAAGAGTATTTTTCTGCACGTGTTCATTAGCGTGCCCCAGTTGATTCGTGAATTCAGGAGAACGTGATATGTACGTCGAGATTCGCAAAGCCGGTTTCGTCAACAAGGGGGCTGCACTGATGCTGCACGCGGCCCTGCAGCAGGTACGCAAGAACCTTCCTGCCGCCAAGGTGGTGATGGAGCCTGGCCGTGCCAAGAGTCCCTACCCCTACGTCAATCGTGCGTCCCTGGGGCTGTATCAGAAAGCCTGGTTGTGGCGCGCCGGCATCCCGTTCGGCGACCTGGCGGCCGTGGTGCCTGCCGGTATCCGCGAGCAATACGGTGTGGTGCTCGACAAGGAAGTGAACGTGGTGCTGGACGCCGCCGGCTTCGCCTACAGCGATCAGTGGGGCCCGGACCTGTCCGAAGAATTGGCGCGCTCCAGCAAGCGCTGGAAGAAGAACGGTAGCAAGGTGATTCTGCTACCTCAGGCGTTCGGCCCGTTCCGTGACCAGAAGAGCAAGGAGGCCGTGAAGGCCTTCGTCGACAACTGCGACCTGATCTTCGCCCGTGAGCAGGTGTCCTACGATTACCTTACCGAGATCGTCGGCGAGCGCGACAACATCAAGCTGGCACCGGATTTCACCAACCTGATCACTGGCACCTTGCCGTCCTATTTCGACCCGGCCATTCACCAGGTCTGCGTGGTTCCCAACTGCCGCATGCTCGACAAGACCGGTGACAGCGTCGCCAAGGGTTATGTGCCGTTCCTGCAGCGTGCGACCAAGATGCTGGTCGAACGTGGCGCCAAGCCGTTTCTGCTGATCCACGAAGGCGAGGGCGATGCCCGGGTGGCCGAGCAGGTGTCGCAAGCGGTGGGTGGACTGCCGATCCTGCGCGAGACCGATCCGCTGGCGATCAAGGGCATTCTCGGCGCCTGTCGTGGCACCCTCGGTAGCCGCTTCCATGGTCTGGTCAGCGCCTTGTCGCAGGGTGTGCCGTCGTTGGCCACGGGCTGGAGCCACAAGTACCAGATGCTGTTCGCCGATTACGGGTTCGCCGAAGGCGTGCTGAACATCAACCTGAGTGACGAAGAGCTTTCCAAGTCCCTCGACTACCTGACCGACCCCGTGCAGATGCAGGCGCTGTCGGCTCGCTTGCAGGCACATTCCGCTGAGCTGAAGACCCGCACCCAGGCCATGTGGGACGAGGTGTTCGCCCTGATCGATCAAAGCCAGGGTGTGCGCAGCGACAAGCCGCTGGCGGTGGCAGCGGGGCGCTAGGGCGTCTGCTGCGGCGAAGACCCATCGGGAGCTGGGATTGGCCAGTCCCCTGCTGGGTTACGCAATGCACCGACCCCCTCTACGGATCGCGTTGCAATGAAAAACACCCCGGTTGATCACTCAGCCGGGGCGTTTCGGTTTTGCCGCAGGCCTCAGGACTTACGGTCGTAGGCACCTTGTTCGCTCACCGGAACCTTGCGCTCTATGCCGTTGCGCATGATGTAGTAGAAGAAGCGCGGGATGCCGATGATGTAACGGCTGAACAGGCGACGCGGCTCCATCAGCAGGCGGTACGCCCATTCCATGCCGAACTTGCGAACCACCAGCGGTGCACGGCTGAAGCGTTGTGCCGCGAAGTCGAGGATTGCACCACCGCAGATCATCAGGGCGGGGCGGCCGAGGTCACGCTGCAGGGTCACGGCGACTTCTTCCTGGCGAGGCATGCCCATGCCCATGACGATCAGCGGGATCTTCTCCGGTTGCAAATGCTGCTGGACGAATTCGAGGTAGCGATCGGTGGGCTGAAAACCGTCGATGGCATGGAATTTACGGTCACCGAACAGTGCGCTGGCCCCCAGGTTGACCCAGGGCTCGCTGGTGCCCATGGCGAACAACTGGTAGTTGTCGCTGTGCTCGCTTTCCAGCAGGTGCTGGATCAGGCTGGGAATGAAGTCGGTGCCATTGAGGTTGGCACCTGGTGCCAGGCCGTTGAGCGAACAGGCCAGCTTGACGCCGATGCCGTCGCGCAACAGGTAGTTTACCTTGAGGAAGTGGCGGCGTGCGGCACTGTCGTTCTGGACAATGTTGTAGCCGTGCTGATTGAGAAAACCGAGGATGGTCGGTTTTTCCGGTGTGCTCAGTTCATCGAGCAGTGGCGTCACGTCATCCTCTTCCAGCAACTTCAATTTGTGGATCAAAGGATCGTGCAGTTTGAGCTGAGAAGTTTTCACAGGCGAGCCTCGTTTTCGGAAAGTAATGGAATTATCCGGTATCTGTTCACTGGGGCTTCGCGCTTGGCTTGTTGTTATGTCTGTCCATTTTTCAGCGAATGGAGGAGCTGTCCGTCGCCCTGTAAGTCGTGAACGGTGACTCGCCAAATGGCAAGTCACACCTGCTGCTGGGCTCGACTCGGGCCCTAGCAGGCCGTTGAAAAAATACTTGCGTTGCCGTCGCTTCATTAAAAACAGGCTCGGACACCCGTCCGACCAGAATGCTCATGTATAGCTTATAAAGTCGAATACGGCCCCGGCCGCTTTTGACACACTTCATTCGACGCGGGGCCAGCCCTCGGCTGTTGCTACACTGCGCTACGTGTTGCCGGAGACGCCTATCTGGAGGCGCCTTGCCTGTTTTCTGCGGGCCACCATCGGCCTTGCATCTGCTGCCTCGACTACCTTTTCCAACAGCCTGCCATCCGATGCGCCAGCGCCGCTCCCGAATCGTTGCGGCGCTGGTAATCCCATCAGGCCGCAGAGACCTTGAGTTCCTTTACCCGACCGTAGTTGTCGGAAAAACGGATGATGTCGTCCTCGCCAAGGTAGGTTCCTGATTGCACCTCGATCAACTCCAGCGGAATCATGCCCGGGTTTTCCAGGGCGTGTATCTGGCCGATGGGGATGTAGGTGGACTGGTTCTCGGTGACCATGTAGGTCTCCTCACCGTTGGTCACCTGTGCGGTACCGCTGACGACGATCCAGTGTTCCGCGCGATGATGGTGCATCTGCACGGAGAGTTTGGCGCCCGGTTTCACGGTGATGCGTTTGACCTGATAACGCGCACCTTGGTCGATGGAGTCGTACATGCCCCATGGGCGATAGACCTCGCGGTTGTTGAGGTGTTCACCTCGCTCGTCGCGCTTGAGCTGCTCGACGATGCGCTTGACCTCCTGCGCCTTGTCCTTGTGGGCGACCATGATGGTGTCCTTGGTCTCGACGATGATCAGGTTCTCGACGCCCACCGTGGTCACCAGGCGGTAGTCGGCATGCACGTAGTTATTGTGGCTATCGTGGCTGAGCACGTCGCCCTTGTGCACGTTGCCCTGCTCGTCCTTGTCGCTGACGTCCCACAGTGCAGACCAGGAGCCGATATCGCTCCAGCCGGCGTCCAGCGGTACCATCACCGCGTCTTCGGTTCGCTCCATCACGGCATAGTCGATGGAGTCTTCCGGGCAGGCGGCGAATGCCTCTTTGCCGACACGCACGAAGTGCAGGTCCTGCTCGCTCTGGGCCGTGGCACGACGGCAGGCATCGAGGATATCCGGCTGCCAGCGCTGCAGCTCTTCCAGATAGCGGCTGGCGCGGAACATGAACATGCCGCTGTTCCAGAAGTGCTCGCCGGAAGCGAGGTAGTGCTCGGCGGTCACGCTGTCCGGTTTTTCCACGAAGCTCTGTACGGTGAAACCACCTTCACCGGCCGATGCACCTTTCTGCAGGTAGCCATAACCGGTTTCCGCATGGGTCGGCACGATACCGAAGGTCACCAGCTTGCCGGCCTGGGCGAAGGGCAGGGCGGTCTCGACCGCGCGGTGGAAGGCGCTGACATCCTTGATCAGATGGTCGGCAGCCAACACCAGCAGTACCGGGTCATGCTCCTTCTCGAGCGCCTTGATGGCAGCCAGCGCCACCGCTGGCGCGGTATTGCGACCAACCGGCTCGAGCAGGATGCTGGCGTTCTCGATACCCAGCGCGCGCAGTTGCTCGGCGGCCAGGAAGCGGTGTTCCTCGTTGCAGATCAGGCAGGGCTGGCTGACTTGCAGGCCCTCCAGGCGCTGGATGGTCGCCTGCAGCATGGACAGCGAATCGTCGGCGATGGGCAGGAACTGCTTGGGGTTGAGTTGGCGCGAAAGCGGCCAGAGGCGCGAGCCGTTGCCGCCGGAAAGAATGACAGGAATCATCGTGGAGCTCCTCCCATGAAGAGTGATTGCCGAAGTTTGAATTCCCTGAGCAGGATCGGCAGGATGCGGAACGCGTCGCGCGCGTAGCGCCCTACCAGTCGACGAGGTTCGGTGAACGCGCGGTGCAGCCATTCCAGAGAGTAACGCTGCATCCACAGCGGGGCGCGCTTGATCCTGCCAGACAGGAAGTTGATCGAGGCACCCACGCACAGACCGATGCCGACGGCCTGGTCGGTTTCGAAGATCTTCTGCGCGAGGATTTCCTGGCGCGGGCAGCCCACCGAGAGCACCACCAGATTGGATGGGTGTTCGATGACGAAGGACAGGCAGGCCTGGATCGCTTCTTCGCTGTTGATGAAACCCATCGGTGGGTTGTGATGGTGAAAGGTGATGTGTGGGTAGCGTGCTCGCAGATGCTGGATGTCTTCATCCTCGCAGCCGATCACGGTGACGTTCCAGGCGCGCTGCTCGGCAATGTCGATCAGCTCTTCGGTGAGCGTGCTGCCGGGAATGGCATCTTCCACAGGAACTCTGAGCATGCGCAGCAGGGGCAGCAATACACGGCTGTCGCAGATGCGGTGGCGGGCCACCGCGTAAGAGCGTTTGAGGTCGTGGTCGGATTCCAGCTGCACGATGTGATTCACGTTGGGTGTCACGACGTAGCTGTACCTGTCGGTGCTGTGCTCGACCAAGTCCTCGACCAGGCGATCCTTGGAGCCAGCGTAGAACTCGATGTCAAAGGCTTTCATCAACACCTCTTTGCGCCACTTGCGCGAATTGCGGATGGGCAGCGGTTGTCGTTGCTCGTGATTCATTTGCCCAGTGCCGCTTTCAACAACTTGCTGTGAGTGTGAACGTAGTGCAGGACATACAAAGAGATACTGTGCAGCGGCGATAGTTTCATGACCTCCCGACGGATGCGCATATCTTCTTTCAAGGCATCGAAGCGACGGCTGGTGGAAACCCCGGTGGTGTCGAAGATGCACAGCGGCGAGGCGATTTTCAGCACGTCGCGCTTGTGGTCCTGGCCCTGCAGGAATTCGACGATCATGCAATAGTCCGCCGAGAGCTTGAAATCCTCACGGAAGCGCACGTTACGCAGCCTTTCGTTCTCGAAATACATCGCCTGGTGGCTGGACGGCATGCCCAGTACCAGGTGCTCGATCTTCTTGGCGTTCTGTGGTGTGAGGCGCCCTTCAGCGTTCTGCAAGTAGTAGTCGCCGTAGACGTAACGCGGCTTGCTGGGCGCCTGTTCGATGGCGTCGGCAACCCTCTGCAACACGTTCTCGTCGTAGAAGGAATCACCGCTGTTCAGGAACAGCGTGTAACCCTCGGTGGCCGAGCCCTTGATCAGGCCCTTGTTCATGGCGTCGTAGAGGCCCTTGTCGCGCTCCGAGGTGATCTCGGCGTAGGGCTCGTCGATGGTCGCCAGCCACTCGGCGCCACCGTCGTTGGAGGCACCGTCGACGACGATCCAGCGGAAATTCCGATAGGTCTGGGCAGCCACACTCTGGTAGGTCTGTTTGAGGCCTTCCAGATTATTCCAGTTGATGGTCACGATACTGAAGTTTGTCATGGCGTGTGCCTCTGAGCTCTCGAGTCGGGGATTTTTCCGTTGCGTAGGCGCGGGAGAAGTACAGGAAACAGGCGGCGCCGATGCCCAGCACGTCACCGCCGTACATCAGCGAGTTGGACAGGAACATGTTGAGCATCTGGAACCAGAACACCAGCTGGAAGGCATTGAGCAGCGGGCCCTTTTGCGGGCAGCGTTTCATGATGCGCAGGTAACCGGCGTAGAAGATCAAGGCGATCAGCGGCGTAAGGAACCCGTAGCGGTAGTACACGCCGAAGATGCCCACGTCCGACAGGTAGAAGTGCGGGTTGTAGAGCGCTCCGAAGCCGCCTTTCCACTGCAGTGACAGCGACCCCATGCCGATGTACCAGTTGTCGGCCACGGCGCCGATGATGATCGACGTGGTGGTATCCCGTACCCCGGGCCCGGTGGTGGCCTCGTCGAGCAGGGCTTCGAACTTGGCGAACTGCTCGTAGTAGAACTCCGGGAAGATGAAGTACGACGCGACCAGGATGGTGGCCGCGAGCAGGCCGAGCTTGATCAGCGAGTCGATGCGGTCACGGAAGATCCACAGGCCGGCCAGGCACCAGATGATCATGGTCTGACGGGTCTGCAGGACCAGCCACAGGTACGAGGCGAAGAACAGCAGGGTGACCACCTTGAACAGCGAGATGCGCGCTTTCATGCTGTACATGAGCATGAAGGCGCAGATGGTCACGTAGCTCGAGCCGATCCGGAAACGGTTCGGGCGCAGCAGTACTTCGCCGGCCTCCTTGGCATCCATGGTGAACGACACGCCGGTGTTTTCCGGGATGATACCGAAGTAGTAGCAGTAGCCGACGAAGGCACAGGCCAGCCCCGAGTAGAGAAAGAAGGACTCCAGGTGCTTCTGGGTGGGGGCGGTCTTGATCAGCAGGAACAGCGCCGGGAAGAACACCAGGTAGGCGAAGCTGCGGCGCTCTTCGAGCAGGCCGTAGATGAACGGCTGATCGAAGTTGAGCTCCGCCATGATCGCCGAAACGACCGGCAGCACCAGGCCCATGAAGATGATCCACAGGCTGGTCTTGGACTGGTATACGCGCTTCCACACCAGGAACAGGGCCGCAGCGCTACCTACTACGCCGAGCAGATAAAGCTCGCGCAGGTAGGGGATGCCGGCCTTCTTGTCGTCGGTCAGAAAGAAACAGGCCGAGTTCAGGACAAACAGGATCAGCAGCAGGTTGCGGTATGCCAGGAATTGCTTGAACAAGCTCGCGTTCCCATATCGAAATTGTCGTGGCTCGCAAGCCGACGCCGCGTTGAGTGGCTTGCGAGAGGTCTAGTACAGCGCTTGCAGGTAGTCCCGCGTATTGCGGTGTATGCGAGGTTCGTCGTGTATCTGCTCGATAGGCCACCAACGGTAGCGACCGTGCTGCACGCTGGGCGGTTGCAGGCTCTGCTGAGCGCCCAGCTGCAGGGCGTAGGCGATCACCACATAGTGGGTGTCCGGTGCTTCGCCAAACACGCTGTCGTCATAAAAGTGCTCGTAGACGCCGAGCAGCCTGCCCTGATCGCGCCGGAATGCCTGCCCCAGCTCTTCCCCGGTCAGGCGTTCGAAAGCGGCATCCAGGGTTTCATTCTTGAGAATGCGCCCACCTGGAGCGAACCAGCTGCCCTGGGCGGGGCGGTTGAGACGCTCGCCCAGCAGCAGCTCGCCCTCTGCGTTGCGAACCAGCAGATCGATGGACACCAGCGGCGTGCTGGCGACCACGGTCTTGAAGGTATCGGTCGGCAGAAACATCAGCTGCGCACATCGTCGATGTGTTCGACGAACCAGCGGTAGGCGTCACGCAGGCCGGTTTCCAGGTCTATGCTCGCCGTCCAGCCAAGCTTGGCCAGGCGCGATACGTCCATCAGCTTGCGTGGCGTACCGTCGGGCTTGCTGCTGTCGAACGTCAGGCGACCCCGGAACTCGGTGACCCGTGCGATGGTTTCCGCCAGCTCGCGGATGGTGCAGTCCTGCCCGGTGCCGACGTTGATGTGCGAGAGCATCGGCTGGGTGTGCGCCTGGTAGGTGACGTCATCCAGATTCATCACGTGCACGCTGGCGGCCGCCATGTCGTCGACATGCAGGAACTCGCGCATCGGCGTGCCGCTGCCCCAGATCACCACCTCGTCGTCGCCACGCAGGGTCGCTTCGTGGAAGCGGCGCAGCAGGGCGGGGATGACGTGGCTGTTTTCCGGGTGGTAGTTGTCGTGGGGGCCGTACAGGTTGGTCGGCATCACGCTGCGGTAGTCACGGCCGTGCTGGCGGTTGTAGCTTTCGCACAACTTGATCCCGGCGATCTTGGCGATCGCGTAGGGCTCGTTGGTCGGCTCCAGTACGCCGGTCAGCAGCGCCTCTTCACGCATCGGCTGCTCGGCATGCTTGGGGTAGATGCACGAGCTGCCGAGCGACAGCAGGCGGTTCACGCCGGCATTGTGCGCGGCGTTGATGACGTTGGCTTCGATCATCAGGTTCTGATAGATGAAGTCGGCCGGATACTGGTTGTTGGCGTGGATGCCGCCGACCTTGGCAGCGGCCAGGTAAACCTGGTCGATGCGCTGATCGGCGAAGAAGCGCTGCACGCTGGCGGCGTCGACCAGGTCCACGCTTTCACGGGGCGCCGTGATGATGTTCTGGTGCCCCAGGCTCTGCAGGTGACGCACGATCGCCGAACCGACCATCCCGCGATGGCCGGCGACGAAAATGCGCTGATCGAGAGAAGTCGCAGTCATCCTCAGTTCTCCACGGATACCGGCAGATCGTGGCCGTGCTCACGCAGCAGCGCGTGGCGCTTGGCGACCTTGAGGTCTTCACGAACCATCTCGGCGCACATTTCCTGAACGGTGATTTCCGGTGTCCAGCCCAGCTTGGTCTTGGCCTTGGTGGGGTCGCCCAGCAGGGTTTCCACTTCGGCAGGGCGGAAGTAGCGCGGGTCGATGCGTACCACCACATCGCCGACCTTCAGGGCCGGCGCGTTGTTGCCTTCGATGCGTTCGACGATGCCTTGCTCGTCCACGCCAGTGCCTTCGAAACGCAGGTGTACGCCCAGCTCGGCGGCAGACCAGGTGATGAATTCACGTACCGAGTACTGCACGCCGGTGGCGATCACGAAGTCGTCTGGTTGATCCTGTTGCAGCATCATCCACTGCATGCGCACGTAGTCCTTGGCATGGCCCCAGTCACGCAGCGAGTCGATGTTGCCCATGTACAGGCAAGGCTCGTGACCCTGGGCGATGTTGGCCATGCCACGGGTGATCTTGCGGGTCACGAAGGTCTCGCCGCGACGTGGCGACTCGTGGTTGAAGAGGATGCCGTTGCACGCGTACATGCCATAGGCTTCGCGGTAGTTGACGGTGATCCAGTAGGCGTACAGCTTGGCGACCGCGTAGGGCGAGCGCGGGTAGAAGGGGGTGGTTTCCTTCTGCGGGGTTTCCTGCACCAGGCCGTAGAGCTCGGAGGTCGAGGCCTGATAGAAGCGGGTCTTCTTTTCCAGGCCCAGCAGGCGGATGGCTTCGAGGATGCGCAGGGTGCCCATGGCGTCGACGTCTGCGGTGTATTCCGGTGCTTCGAAGCTCACCGCAACGTGGGATTGCGCGCCGAGGTTGTAGACCTCGTCAGGCTGCACTTCCTGAATGATGCGGGTCAGGTTGGACGAGTCGTTGAGATCGCCGTAGTGCAGGATGAAGTTCTGGTTGTCGACGTGCGGATCCTGATAGATGTGGTCCACGCGCTGGGTGTTGAACGACGAGGCACGACGCTTGATGCCATGCACCTGGTAACCCTTCTCGAGCAGAAACTCGGCCAGGTAGGAGCCGTCTTGACCCGTGATACCGGTGATGAGCGCTTTTTTCTGTTCCATTGCGATACCTGCGATGTTCAATTGATAGTGGGGTTGTCTAATCGCTGCGCGCGGTCAGTTGGGGCGCACGCGCTTGAGCAGCAATTGCAGGCGTTCCATGACGCCGAGAAAAATGATCCGTACCGACGGAAACTTGTAAAAGAAACGGTAGATGTCGTACTCCGCCTTCTGCCGCACTTTGCTGTCGCTGGTAAGGTCGGCGGAGTCGATCAGGGCTAGGCCCTCACCTTCGATGTTGTGCAGGATGCTCAGTTCCATGGGCTTCATGGAAAGGGCGAAATTGTGCAGCCCACGGGCATGTGTACGGGTCAATTGCAGCCCTTTGCAGGTTTTGCTGCCGTACAGGTTGACCGTGAAGTCGTAGTCGGCGAGTACCGGGTTGCGGCGCTTGATGCACGACGCCAGCAGCTCGCAATAGGCGTCGTAGACCGACAGGCTGTCCTCGCGGCGGGCGAACGTGTAGTCGACCGCTTTCTGCTGGATCGGCACCTGGAAGCGCGACGAGGCGATGTTGAAGTGCTGCCCCGGATCGCCGAAGTTGGTGGTCAGCGAGCGGAACGGGTACACGAAGTACAGGTCCCGGGAAATGATGTAGGCGGTGTACAGCTTGAGCCACGAGGACTCCGGCCAGCCGCGGATGTCCGCGGGGATGCCGTCGATATGGCTGATGTCGGTGCCGTTGCTTTCCAGCCACTGGCGGAAGCCCTGCCAGTGCCGGCGCGACCATGCCTGGCCCCAGGACGCGGCCATCTGAATGAAGTGCACATGGGAGTCGCCATCGTCGACCGGCATGAAGGGCAGGTCGACGGTCTGGCTGAACTGCACGCTGTACAGGCTGATGCCGGCCACGCCGACGTCATCGGCATAGGCCTGCAGGGCTTTGTGGGTGTAGTCGTAGAAGAACGGTGAAACGAACAGATCGTCCTCGAGGATGATCACGTCGCCGTACTGCTCGGTCAGGTCGCCACAGCTCAGCACGTGCTGACGCAGGCCAAGGCGCTGCGGATGGGCGATGATGCGCTTTTCCCCGTGGGGCCAGTCGAACGCTTCGGCAACCTTGCGTGGCTCCGGGTTGCCGGAGTTGTCGAGGCTGATCACCAGGCGCACGTTGCCTTCGGGGTACTGCGCCTGGATCAAGGAGCCCAGCAGGCGGCTGAGGCTCTTGGGGCGGTTGTAGCCGATGACGACGATAGTGGGCAATTGTTCGGTCATAGGATCGAAGCCGGTCTCTGTAGAAAAAGGGTTGAGCCGATCACGGCAGGCACCTCACGCCGAGCGCTGGCCCAGGCACCGCTTCGCACGCCTGAGCGGGTGCTAGGCGTGTGATGGTGGCAGGCGAGGTGTGCAGCGTGCTGGCCAGGCGCAGAAGGTTCTGCGCCGTATTGCTTCCGGCACGCCTGGTGGACGTGCGGGGCAGGGTGGGCCAAGGGAGAGTGATGACGTCCATGTCAGCGGCGGCTCAGCCGTTCACTTGTTTACGGCCGATGCCGTAGTAATCGAAGCCTTCACGGTTCACCTGGCCGAGGTCGTACTGGTTACGGCCGTCGATGATCACAGGCTGCTTGAGCAGTTTTTTCAATGCTTTGAAGTCCGGGCGGCGGAACGGCTTCCATTCGGTGACCAGTACCAGCGCGTCGGCATCTATGGCGGCCTCGTACTGACCGTCGACGATCTGCAGGCGGCCTTCGCTGAACCAATGCTCGGGGAACTCGCGTACGGCGGTTTCCCGGGCGATCGGGTCGAAGGCTTTGACCTTGGCGCCGGCGTTGATCAGGCTGTTGATCAGTACCACGCTGGGCGCTTCGCGCATGTCGTCGGTACCCGGCTTGAACGCCAGGCCCCAGACGGCGAAGGTGCGGCCCTTGAGGTCACCCTCGAAATGTGCGGCGAGCTTGTTGAACAGCGATTGCTTCTGTTGTTCGTTGCGCGCTTCGACGGCTTGCAGCACCTTGGGTTCGAAGTCGTTCTGGTGGGCGATGCTGATCAGCGCCTTGACGTCTTTCGGGAAGCACGAGCCACCATAGCCGCAGCCGGCGTAGATGAAGTGATAGCCGATACGCTGGTCCGAACCGATGCCCAGGCGCACGTTCTCGATGTCCACGTCCAGGCGGTCGCAGAGGCTGGCGATTTCGTTCATGAACGAAATCTTGGTCGCCAGCATGGCATTGGCTGCGTACTTGGTCATTTCCGCATCACGCACGCCCATGAACTTGATGCGCGGGTTATTGCGGATGAAGGGGGCATACAGCTCGCTCATGGCCTGGCGGGCGCGCTCGCTGTCGGTACCGATGATGATCCGGTCCGGGTGCATGAAGTCATCCACCGCCGCTCCTTCCTTGAGGAATTCGGGGTTGGAGACCACGTCGAAACTGATGTCCTTGCCGCGTAGTTCCAGCTGTCCGAGGATTTCGGCGCGCACCAGGTCGGCGGTTCCCACGGGGACCGTGGACTTGTTGATGACCGTGGTGTGGCGGGTCATCTGGCTGCCGATCTGACGGGCCACTTCCAGTACGTAGCGCAGGTCGGCGGAGCCGTCCTCACCCGGTGGGGTGCCCACAGCGATGAACAATATGTTCGACTGCTCCATGGCTTCGGGCAGCGACGTGGTGAACAGCAGGCGACCCGCCTTGAAGTTCTCCTCCACGACGGTTTCCAGGCCTGGCTCGTAGATCGGCAGGACGCCGCGTTTGAGGTTTTCGATCTTCTTCGGATCGACATCCACGCAGACAACCGTGTTGCCCATCTCGGCGATGCATGCGCCGGTGACGAGGCCGACGTAGCCGGTTCCAACGACAGTGATATTCATGGATAAGAATTCCTTGAGTGAGCGTTAATCGTTACGTGACGCCATGGGGCATCGTTCAATAAATGTCGCGCGAGAACAGGGTGAAAGGCGTCTTCACGAGGATCTTGATGTCCAGCCACAACGACCAGTTGTTGATGTACGCCAGATCCTGTTCCACGCGTTGCTGCATTTTTTCCAGGGTTTCGGTTTCACCGCGATGGCCGGTCACCTGAGCCAGGCCGGTGATGCCCGGCTTGAGGCGATGGCGGGCCATGTAGGCGAGAATCTTGTCGCTGTAGTAGTTGTTGTGGGCCACGGCGTGGGGACGCGGACCCACCAGGGACATCTCGCCGCGCAGCACGTTGAGCAACTGCGGCAATTCGTCGATCGAGGTGCGCCGCAGGAAGCGGCCGACCGGGGTGATACGAGGATCTTCGCGGGTCGCCTGCTTGACCTTCTTGTCGTCATGCATGCGCATGGAGCGGAATTTCCACACCAGAATCACGCCACCGTTCCAGCCGTGGCGCGGCTGCAGGAAGAACACCGGGCCAGGCGACGACAGCTTCACGGCGATGGCAGCGGCGATGAAGATCGGGCTGAGGGCCATCAGGGCGAGGAAGGCGAGGCTGCGGTCCATCAGCTCCTTGCTGAACACGGCAGCTGGGTGCGAACTGATCGGGCTTTCGTTGAGGTAGATGGCCGGCAACTGTTCGATCTGCGAGATCGACTGGTTGAGCAGCGGCATGCTGCCGAAATCCGGCACCCAGACCACGTCCACACTCATGTCGAGCAGGTCGATGTAGAGCTTCTCGATGTGCGAGATCTCGTCCAGGGTCAGGGCGATGTAGACGCGGCGTACGCCGTGTTGCTCGGTCACTTCGCGCAGTTGATGCAACTGGCCGAGAATCGGGAAGCGGCCGTCCTGGGTATGTTCGTCGGGATTCGAGGCCAACAAGCCGATCAGCGGCACGCGGTTGGAGGCCGTCAGGCGTTCCGCGAGCTCGTGGGCTTTCTGCCCGGAGCCAATGATCAGCGAGGCACGCTCGTTACGCAGCTTCTGCGAGTGAAGGCGGGCGAAGTAGCGCAACGGAATGAAGGCGATCGCCTGGGCCAGGAACCCCAGCAGCGCCCATTCACGCATGATTTCGAACGAGAAGCGATCCAGGCTCTGGCTGAAGTAGGCGATGAACAGCAGGCCGGCGAGCAGGGTCAGCCAGCCAGCCAGCAAGTGCGCCAGGCCGGTCAGGTAATTGAAGCGCTTGTGGTACACGCGCAGCAAGCCGTAGGTCGGCACCGAGCCCAGCACCGTCAGCACGATCAGCAGGCGATACTCGGTCGGTACGTCGCCATAACGCTGGATGACCAGGTAGCAGAGCAGCATGCTGACCAGAGTAATGGCACAGGTCCATTGACCCCAGAACGTCAGCCCCCTGCGGTTCTCGGCAGGATTGATCCGTTTGGAAATCATTTGCGGCGATCCTCGTGCAAATCTTTGATGATGTGAGATGCCCCCGGAACACACACGAGAGGCGACCTGTCGCTGTACGGTACGTATGGCGAGACGCTGGGCGAGCCCGACGTTGCAGTGCGCTTGCGCGCCAGTCGGTAGCTGAGGTGCGCCCTGTTGCTGAGCTTTCGACGCATGGTTTCCAACCTCCAACAAATACGAACCCTGCGGCCTGAACCGACAGGCACGCGTTTATCAGGCAGTCAACTAAGCGAAATGCTGGTGTGCGATGCGCCAGGGCGTGTCGATGACCAGACGTTCGGCCTCTCTCTCGCCCAGGATCCGGGCGGCTTGCAGGAGACCTTCTTGTAATTGGGGGGGGCGGTGATCCAGGTTGTGGGCATCGGTCGCCATAATGCTGACCACGCGATGTCTCAGCAGTTCGTGAGCCAGGTGCATTGCTCGTTCACCAAAACGACCAGCGGCGGAAGCGGCCGTCACCTGCAGCAGGCAGCCCTGCTCGATGAATGGCTTGAGCTTGCTCGGCGTGTGCATCAGCGCTTTGTTGCGCTCCGGGTGCGCGATGATCGGCACCACGCCGTTTTCCAGCAGCCACTGGGTCAGGCGCTCGGCACCGAACGGCATCTCCCCGTGGGGAAACTCAAGCAGCAATGCCTGGTTGCCCTCCCATTGGCCGAGGAACGGGATGCTGCCGTCGCGGACACGGGTCATCAGCTCGCCCGAGAAGCGAACCTCGGCGGCAGCGCCGACCTTCAGGTCGATAGCGGCTTCCTGCAGCGCCTGGTTGAAGCGGCTGCAGGCGTCTCGGATGCTGGCGCTGTCGTTCTCATAGCGGCCAGCGTGGATATGCGGCGTGCAGACCACATGGCTGATGCCGTTGGCCACGGCCATGCGAGCCATTTCCAGCGCGGTCGGCAGGTCTGCCGGGCCGTCGTCGATGCCCGGCAGCAAGTGGCTATGCAGATCGATCATCAGATACCTCCTGCCGTCGTGCGCTGGTCGTTCATGGCTATCAGGCCTTGCGGTCGCTGTAGCCGTAGTGGTCGTAGTAGCCGCTGTACTCGCCGGAGCGGGCCGCTTTTTCCACGTCCACCTGATTGAGCACCACGCCCATCACCGAGGCACCGCTCTGCAGCAGGTGGCCCACACCCCGTTGTGCCAACGGGATCGAGGTGGCTTCGGACTTGACCACATAGATGACCGAGTCGGCGAAGGTCGACAGCAGCGACGCGTCACTGACTGCCTGGCTGGGTGGCGAATCGATGATGATGTGGTCGTAACGCTCCTTGATCATTTCCAGGAACTTGGCGAAACGCGGCGATGCCAGCAGTTCCAGCGGGTTCGGCGGTACCGCACCGGCCGGCAGCATGTCCAGGTTGTTGCCCATGTTGTGAATGCAGTCTTCCACCTTGGCGCTGCCGGTGATCAGGTTGGCCAGGCCTGGGGTGCCGACCGGGAAGTCGAAGCTCTTGGCCAGGGTCGGGCGGCGCAGGTCGGCATCGATCAGCAGCACCCGCTGCAACTGACTGAGGGCGAACGCCATGTTGGCCACCAGGGTGCTCTTGCCTTCGCCCGGAGAGGAAGAGGTGACCACCAGAACTTTCTGCGAGCGCGTCGTGTCGGCCAGCATCAGGCTGGTTCGAATGGTGCGAATCGACTCGCAGAAGCGCGCATCCTCGCCATGCTCGAACAGGTGGGCAGCGGTGTACTTGGTGTTGGTGGAAATCAGCGGGACGATCCCGAGAACCGGCAGGTTCAGCTTGTTCTCGACGTCGTCGGCGCTCTTGAAGGTGTTGTTGAGGATGTCGCGGATCACCGCCAGGGCGACACCGAACAGCAGGGCCAGACCGGCAGCCAGGACGATCAGCAGCTTCTTGTTCGGCGCGGCGGCCTGGAGCGGGGCGATGGCCTGGTCGATGATGCGTGCGTTGCTCGAGTTGACGTCCTGGGTGGCCGCGGTTTCGCGCAGGCGGGTCATGAAGGTTTCATACAGCGAACGGTTGCTTTCCACGTCGCGGGTCAGCTCACGCACCTTGAACTCCTTGCGCGAGATATCCTGGATCTGCTCCTTGTTCTTGTCGAAGGAGGCATTCAGAGAGTTCTCGTTGGCGACCGCCAACTGATAGTTGCGCTCGATGCTCGCGACCACCTGCTCGACCTGGGCACGCAGGCTCGCAGACGCAGCGCTGAGGTCAGAGTTGGCAGCTGCCATGGCCGGGTGGCGCTCGCCGTAGCGACGCGACAGCTCTTCGACCTTGGCGCGGGCGCGGGCTTCCTCAGCCTTGAATTGCTGGATCAGTGGATTGCCGAGTACCGCAGGGACGCTTGCCAGGCGACGCCAGTTGGTGGAGCCCATGGACTCGACCTGACGGTACTGGCTTTCCGCTTCGGCACGCTGACGACGTGCGTCGATCATGCGGTCACCGGTCAGCGACAGTTCGTTGTTGCTGATCGTGGCAACGCCGTTGACATCGACCAGGCCCTCGGCTTCGCGATAGGCCTGCAGGCGGTTTTCGGCATCCTGCAGCGAGCTGCGCAGCTCGGTCAGGCGAGTGTTCATCCAGGTGGTGGCCGACAGCGACATTTCCATCTGCGCTTCGAGCTGGCTGTCGATGTAGCTGCTGGCCAGGGCGTTGGCGATCTGCGCCGCGGTCAGGCGATCCGGCAACTCGACGGAAATGCTCACCAGTTGGCTCTTGCCTTCCACCGAGAGGCTGGTGCGATCCATCAGCGTCTTGGTGACGATATCCAGCAGCTCCGCTTCGGTCATCGGCTTGGCCGGTTCGGGCGCATCGACCAGCCCGGTGTACGACAGCACGCTCTGCAGGCTGCGGGCGACCCCGCCGAGGTCGATCAGTGGCTGAGGTTGCTGGCGAGGGTCGAAGTCCGGGTGTTCGGTGAGGTTGAGCTCACGCACGACCTTTTCCGCAACGCCGCGGCTCTTGATCAGGCCGAGCTGGGTCTGCAGGTACTCGTTCACGGCGCCAGTGGTGTCGTAGACCTGCTGGAAGGACACCAGCTGGGTGCCTTTGGTCTCGATCATCACCGTCGACACGGCGCGGTAGATCGGCGTCATGCGGGAGACGGCGAGGGCGGTGACCAGGGTGATCACCACCACGAACAGGACGATGGCCCACTTGCGCATCCAGATGGCGTTCCAGATACGCCGCAGGTCGATGTAATCGCTATCTGCTTCCGACGGCGATGGCTGCCACTGTCGGATCGTTCGTGCAGGACTGTTCATAGTCAGAAGAACCCTTGATCGATGGTGATGGTGTCACCCGGTTTGACCAGGGTGTCGAGCGTGGCCTTTTCCGAAGCCCGGGCTTCGCCCGTGCCACGGGCAATGGTGATGCGCTTGGTGGAGGCGCGTTCGGTGAGGCCACCAGCCAGGGCGATGGCGCGGTCCAGGGTCAGGCCGGGCTGATAGGGATAGCCGCCGGGTGCCTTCACTTCGCCGCTGATGTAGAACTCGCGGTAGGTGGTCACGCTGACGGAAACGCGGGGATCGACCAGATAGCCATCGGCCTTGAGCTTGTCGGTGAGGATGCGCTCGATGTCGCCGGCGGTCTTGTCACTGGCTTCGATCGACCCCAGAAAGGGGTAGGAGAAGGTGCCGGCATCGTTGAGGCGGACTTCCTCGAACGACAGATCCGGCTCGCCGAAGACACTGATCTTGATCACGTCGCCAGAGCTCAGCCGATACTGTGGGTTGGCCTGGGCAGTCGCTGCGAAAGCGAGCATCAGCAATAGCGAGAAGGCTTTGAACAGATGGTGGACTGACATCCGCTTACTCCTTGTGGTTGATTCGTCTCTGGCGCAGGGAAAGAGGCGCCACCGCTCGACTGGAAAGGCGAACGCGAAAAGGTTGATAGGGGTGGTGACGGTGTTCGTCACCCTGTTGAGATGCCCCGGTGCTAGAGGCTCAAACTCAACGACAGCTGATAGATGTTCCGGTCATAGGATTTCTCCCGCACGCTCGAATCGTTTTCGGTGTAGCGGTAACCCAGTGATACATCGACCCAGCGATCCGGGGAGTAGGTGACACCCAAGCCGTAGCTGGTGCGCTCGTCCTTGCGTTCGATCGCCTTGTAGTCGCGATCGGAGAAGCGGTAGTCGAGATCCGTGCGGATGAAAGCCGACCATTCGTGCTCCCAGCTCAGGCGCGTGGTGGTGTCCTGAACCGTGCTCGCACCGTCGTCACCTTCGTCGAAAGCGCGACGGGTGTTGAGTTTGACGACAGAGTAGGTGCGCGGTTCCCAAGCCACACCGACTTCCCACATCGGGCTGGTGTAGTCGTCGCGGGTGCTGCTGTCGAAGTTCTTGCGTTCGGCACCTAAGCGCAGGGTGCCGGCAGTCTTGGCGGTAGCCTCCCAGGTCGCGCCGAACAGGGCGGCGTCGTTGGTGCTGTCGCGATTGCTGCCGCTGCGGATGTAGTCATGGTCGGTATGGCGCAGTTCGACCAGCGATCGCGTGCTGCCACCGAGACGGTGGTACCACACGGTGTTGAACATGGTGCTGTCGCGCTCTTCGTCAGCGTTGAGTTCACCGCTGTTGCGATAGCGGATGCCCTCGCGATTGACGCCGAAGTCCAGCTGGTTCAAGCCACTCAGCGTACCGTAGCTGTAGGTGGCGCCAGCGACGGTGCGGTCGTACTTGTCGTTCTCATTGTCATCGGGATCCGCCAGATCGATGGTCTCCTCGACACGGTGATAGCCGAGGTTCCAACGCAGGCGATTGCGCGAGTTGAATTCGAGAATGCTGCGAAAGCGCAGGTGATGATCGGTATGACTGGCCCGATCGTCAGAGTGGTAGGTCTGGTCGTCGAATTCGTATTCGAGCTGGTAGCCACTGTTGCGCGTCTCGGCGCTGAGCAGAAACTTCGGGTTGATGCTGGTGATCCAGGAAGAGCCGGCGCCGTCACGCAGGCCGCGGTAGTTATCGTCGTAGCTCTCGGTAACGTCGAGGGTAGGCGTGAACTCGAAACCGGCCAGGTCGATGCTCGCCGGGTCGGTTGCCCAACTGGCCGTAGACAGCGTACCTGCCAGCGAAGCCGTCAGTATCTTGGAGAGTTTCATGGTGCCAAATCCCTTCCCGGGGTCGATCGCTTGAGTGGAGTGGCCGGTGACGATGCTGCGGGATGGGCCCGGCAGCTTCTGGTCAATCACCTATCGCGTTGACTTGCGGCCATTTTTCATGACTCATTGGTTGTCGGCTCAGGTAAGAAGTTCCCCGACGGCCGTGAAAGTCATTATCGGCGGTACGACAAAAAGTCAGGGAACTTTTCCTGCGCTCTAATGGTTCACGCTCGCTCACGGGTGCTGCAATCAGGGGCGCTACGCTTCAGGTCTGGAAAAGTGGCCATCGCTCGCCGTCGGCCCATTTCAAACTAACGAAACGGGGGCGGACACGGGTTCAGGGCTGCGGCTCGGCATCCGTCCAGATGCTAGGAGCAATGTATTACAGCTGTGTTAATGTCTAGAGCAATATTCATGCCTTCCTGGCCGTAAAGATAACGACGAGTCCCAACTTCATGTTTCGCATTACTTAGAGAACAAGGCGCAGGGTTCATACCACCCTGTATCGCTGTCGACTTGCAACTGGCAACTGCCTGATCAACCGGTCGATATTAAAGGGGGCATTGTTGTTTTTACCGTACATCGATTGGAGTGTTCATCCAGCAAAACTCGGCAGGAACGCCCACTATGGACTGCTCCACAGCGAAGGGAGCAGGTAATTGCCGAGCGATGTTCGTGGATAGGTCGAAAGCCGACAAGATACTGTTCGAGTGCCATTCGGACTAGACGCGTGCCTGAATGCTTGACTGCCTGGCATCGGGCCGCTGGCCCTCGTCACGGCTGGGGGATGGCGATTTGCGTCGTTGCGAATCGATCCCGGCGCAATGATTCTTTGCATGCCATTGAAGTGCTATTGGCTGATGCTCAGGCCAATCGCCTACAGCAAAGCAGATTCGATAAAGGGCGAATTCAGCAGTGAGTCGCAGAGCCACTCCATACCGACCACGGTATTGCCCTCGTATTGATCCGCTAACTCCCGCTTGATTGTTTCTTCGCTGACCCCCTCGCATCTGTTGCGCGGCTTGCACGATGCAGACAGATAAATACCAGTTGAAAATTAGCTGGTGCCATCGGGATAGCTGCAGGGCTGTTTTTGGCGTCGGCCTTATCCTTTATAAGGCAGCATTGAAGAGTGCCGTTATAGTGGCCAAAAGACAGCTTCATGGCGGCGTGTAGAGTCGAGCACCACTCCGGGTGTTTTTCACTTGTCGTTGTGGGGCTGTCCGGCAGTGCGCTGGCGGCCTCGTCTCTGTTTTGCAATGCCTGTCAGCGCCGAAATACAGCGGATGCACGGACCTCGGGATTGACCAGCGTGCAGCGTTCATCTGCGAAGAATGCCTCGACGTTGGCGAAGGCGTCGCCGAAATACAACTCATAGCCTTCTCGCTCGACATAACCGAGGTGGGGCGTACAGAGCACGGCAGGGTGGCGCAGCAGGGGGTGGTTCGGGTCGACTACAGGTTCCTGTTCGAACACATCCAGCGCGGCGAACCCCGGTCTGCCAAGGTTTAGCGCTTCGAGCAGGGCCCCTGGCGCGATCAGTTCGGCTCTGCTGGTGTTGACCAGCAAGGCGCTGGGCTTCATGGCGGCCAGATCGCTGGCGGTCACCAGGTGGCGGGTGCTGTCCCCCAGGCGCAGGTGCAGGCTGAGCACGTCGGCTTCGGCGAACAAGGCCTGGCGCGATTCGGCCGCCCGGTGGCCATCGGCAATCGCCGCCTTGCGCGATGCTTCGCTGCCCCACACCAGCACCGACATGTCGAACGCACTGGCGTAGTGTGCCAGCCGCCGGCCAATCTTGCCGTAGCCCCAGATACCCAGCGTCTGCCCGGCCAGGCGCTGGCCGAGGTTGACCTGCCAGCGGCCGGCACGCAGCGCGTCGATGGCCGGGAGCAGTTGTCGCCTGGCGGTGATGATCAGCGCCCAGGTCAGTTCCGCCGGTGCAATCGGCGAACCACGGCCTTCCATGATGGCCACCCCGTGGCGAGTGCAGGCGGCAACGTCGAGGTGGCTGGAGACCTTGCCGGTCTGGCTGATCAGCTTGAGTTTCGGCAACTGTTCGAGCAATGCCTCGTCGATGCGCGTGCGCTCCCGGGTCAGCACCAGTGCGTCGGCGTCGGCGAAAAGCGCGGCCAGCCGTTGACGGTCGTCCACGACGTCGTGATAGACGCTGACCTGGTGATCAGCCAGCACGGCGAAGCAGTCGAGGGTATGGATCACGTTTTGATAATCATCCGGGATGACGATATGCATGACGGCCTCCAGAGGGGGGCGGGCTGTACGCAGCGCCTCTGTGCGGGGATACAGGCGAGTGGCAGCCGGCAAGCTGGCCGATACGCTGGAGGGGCAAGGCTATCACCAATGAAGGCGGTGGCGGAGGGCTGTGCTGCGGCAAAGTATTTGTTATATCATAACTTTTCTTTGTGCCGGCCAGCCCTTCCGTCTGCCGGCGTTCTGCCCTGGATATGCCATGACCACTGTCGCAACCGCTCCTCCCGCCGCCCTGCGTCTCACATCCATCGATGCCCTGCGTGGTCTCGTCATCCTGTTCATGTTGCTCGACCATGTGCGAGAGACGTTTTTCCTGCATCGCCAGGTACTCGATCCGATGGACGTGAGCAGCACCGAACCGTCGTTGTTCTTCAGCCGTACCCTGGCTCACCTGTGCGCGCCGGTTTTCATCCTGCTGACCGGCCTGTCGGCATTCCTGTATGGCGAGAAGGCCAGTGGTCGCACGGCGATCAGTGCTTTTCTGTTCAAGCGCGGTCTGTTTCTGGTGGTGCTCGAGTTCACCCTGGTGAACTTTGCCTGGACATTCCAGGTGCCGCCAACGGTGATCTACCTGCAAGTGATCTGGGCCATCGGCCTGAGCATGCTGGCGTTGTCGCTGCTGCTGTGGCTACCACGTGGCCTGCTGATCGCCTTCGGCCTGGTGCTGGTGTGCGGCCACAATCTGCTCGACTCCCTGCATTTCGCTGTCGATTCGGCACTGCACGTACCATGGGCGATTCTCCACGATCGTGGCTGGCTGCAGGTGTCCGACGACCTGCGCCTGCGTACCTCGTACCCGGTGCTGCCGTGGATCGGTGTGATCGCCCTGGGTTACGCCGCCGGGCCCTGGTTCGCCCGTGGCGCCGATGCCGAGGCGCGACAGCAAAGGCTGCTGGGCTGGGGGCTGGGTTCGCTGCTGGTGTTGATCGTGGTGCGCGCCGGCAACGGCTACGGTGAAAAGAGCTGGTCGATGGTCAGCACCTGGCTGGAAACCCTGATGGCAATCCTCAATATCACCAAGTATCCACCGTCACTGGCCTTCCTGGCGTTGACCCTGGGCATCGGCCTGCTTCTGCTGCTGGCCTTCGAGCGCAGCCAGGGCAAGCGCTGGCTCAGGGTTCTGACCGTATACGGGGGCGCGCCAATGTTCTTCTACCTGCTGCACCTGTATGTGTTGAAGCTGATGTACCTAGCTGCCGTTGGCATCTGGGGCACCAACCAGGGCGACTATTTCGGCTTCGATTCGATGGCGGGGATATGGTTGTGCGCGTTTCTGGTTGCCGTGCTGCTGTTCCCGCCAGTGCGCTGGTTCGCGGCCCTCAAGGCCCGCCGTCGTGATTTGACCTGGCTGCGCTATCTCTGATGATCGCCGGCAGGGGCCGATGTCCGCGCCGTTCATCCGCCTGTCGGAGCGGCCGAACATCGGCTGCCCTGGCTCAGTCCGTTGTTAACCATAGACAGACTGGAGCGAGCGATATGTCCACATTCGATAAGCAGGCCGGCAACAACGTGCAGGGTTGGGAGCGCGCCCTTTCCATCGGCAGCGGTATCGCCATGGCCCGTGGCGGTCTCAAGCGCGGTGGCGTGTTGGGGCTGGCTCGCGCAGCGTTCGGCGGTATGCTGGTCGCCCGCGGCCTGAGCGGCAATTGCCGGCTCAAGGGTTTCGTGGAGCAGGCGCGCTCGATGCGCCCCGAGGTGGATCGCATCGCAGAGTCCGTCACCCGCCTCGAAGGCGAGATCGCCGAGCGAGTGAAGCCGGTGGTCAAGCAGATGCACAACAGCGTCTGACTAGGTTCGAAACCTGTTGCTGCTCTGGCCGCCGTGAAGGCGGCCCGCACGTCGGCCCAGGCGCAAGCTGCGGCTGGCGCACTGCACAGGCTTCGCAGAGCGAGCGCAGCGGGTCATGCCCGTTCACATTGGTGAATGAGCCTCGCGATCGCTGGCGTTCCCCGGCCCTGGTCTGCGAACTCGCCAGCAGGTTCCGAACAGCCAGGCCGCTCTGCGAGAACCGCAGGGTGGGCACAAGACCCATTAGCGAAGGAGGCAGCATGAGCAGCGGGTACAGCAGTACGGCGCCTACATCCGCCGATGTACAGGCAATGCCGGGTATGACCCTCATCGAATTCGGCACCGACTGGTGCGGCCATTGCCAGGCGGTGCAGCCTTTGCTGGCCAAGGTCTTGCCGGATTACCCCGAAGTCACCCACCTGAAGATCGAGGATGGCAGCGGTCGTTCGTTGGGGCGCACTTTCAAGGTCAAGCTGTGGCCGACCCTGGTGTTGCTGCGCGATGGCGTCGAGGTGACTCGGCTGGTTCGTCCGACCAGCGTCAGCCCATTGGAAGAAGCGCTGGAGCAATTGCTGGGCGAGGGGTGAGCACCCGCGTGCTCGGGCCATCGCATCCGTCACATTCCCTGAATCTTCCCGACACGGGGCCAGTCAACCGAACGGACCCACAGAGGAGAACGTCATGAGCACACCCAAGCAGCCAGCCACGCCTCGGGAGATCGACGATACCGAGGATCGCATGGGCTCTATCGAGCAACTGGATTTCAGCGAGGCCAGGGATGACCGCGAAGGGCGCATCGGCGACCGCCGTCCCAGTGACGAGGTGCAGCACGAGTATCCGGATCAGCGTGTGCGCGACGCGGGTCAGAGCGGTGGTGAGACACTCAAGGAAGGCCGTCATGAGAACGGCGTGAGCCTCGATGACCTGAGCCCGGAAAATCTGATCGACGACACCGGCGCACGTTCGCCGCGAGAGCGAGGTAAGGGCGAGCCTGCGGATCGTGTCCTGAGCGTCGTCGATGAAGGAGATATCGGCGCAGGTTCGGGCCTCGACGAAGCCGAACTGGCCAGGACTAGGCCCCTGGATGGCGCTCCCTGGGACGGTACGCCGAAACCGTGATTGCGCATTGAACCCCGCTTGAGCTGCCTGCGCGGCGTCCAGAACAGGCTGGACGCCATGCAGCTAGCCTGTCTGTTTCCATCGGTCACCGTGACCTTCCCGTCCTATTTCCCCAGGCTCACCGGGCGAACCCTCGACGGCCCGGTACCCGCCAATAGGCCTGCGCCGGGCCTCGCAGGCTTTCACGGGTATGGCCGCAATGGTTTGTCTGTCGGGTGAGCGTCGCACCGCTGCCTGCTCGAAGATTTGACAGCGCTAAAGGTATTGGCTTACGTTTACGTAAAGGTAATCCATTCGGGCAGTTTGCATCATGAGTCACTCCTACAGTATTTCCGCATTGGCCCACGAACTCGGGGTCACCACGCGCACCATCCGGTTCTATGAAGAACAAGGGATGCTCGCACCCGAGCGCAAGGGGCAGGAACGTATCTACAGTGCCCGCGATCGGGTGACGTTGATGTTGATCCTGCGCGGCAAGCGCATCGGTTTTTCCCTCGCCGAGTGCAAGGAGTTGATCGATCTGTATGACCCGGCCGGTGGTAACCGCAAGCAACTCGACCACTTTCTGGAGAAGATCGCCGAGCGCCGCGAGCATCTCGACCGGCAACTGCTCGACATCCAGCAGATGCAACGGGAGCTGGACACCGCCGAGCAGCGGTGCCTGAGCGCTATGCAGGCAGTGTCCGCCTCCTGAAGCAACGCTTTAACGCGTCCGACAATTACAACAATGGAGAGCCGTTACATGAGCATCATGCTGCCAGGCCTGAATTTCTTCCTTGGCGAAGAAATCGACATGCTGCGCGACGCGGTCGCCAGTTTTGCAGCGAAGGAGATCGCCCCGCGGGCCGCCGAAGCCGATCGCAGTGACCAGTTCCCCATGGATCTGTGGCGCAAGTTCGGTGACATGGGCCTGCTCGGCCTGACCGTCAGCGAAGAGTACGGTGGCGCCGGCATGGGTTACCTGGCGCACATGGTCGCCATGGAGGAGATTTCCCGGGCCGCGGGCGGTATCGGTCTTTCCTATGGTGCCCATTCCAACCTCTGCGTGAATCAGATCAACCGCAACGGTAGCGAGGTGCAGAAGCGCCGCTTGCTGCCCAAGCTGATCAGCGGCGAACACATCGGCGCGCTGGCCATGAGCGAGCCCAATTCCGGTTCCGACGTGGTGTCGATGAAGCTGCGGGCGGACCGCCAGGGCGACCATTACGTGCTCAACGGCAGCAAGATGTGGATCACCAACGGCCCGGACTGTGACGTGCTGGTGGTCTACGCCAAGACCGATCCGAGCGCCGGCGCCAAGGGCATGACCGCGTTCATCGTGGAGAAGGGCGCGAAGGGCTTCAGCGTCGCTCAGAAGCTCGACAAACTCGGCATGCGCGGCTCGCACACCGGTGAACTGGTGTTCCAGGACGTGGAGGTGGCAGAGGAGAACGTGCTGGGCGGCGTCGGCGAAGGCGTCAGGGTGCTGATGAGCGGCCTGGACTACGAACGTGCGGTGCTCTCCGGAGGGCCACTGGGGCTGATGCAGGCAGCCATGGATGTGGTGGTGCCCTATATCCACGACCGTAAGCAGTTCGGCCAGAGCATCGGCGAGTTCCAGCTGATCCAGGGCAAGCTGGCCGACATGTACACCACCCAGCAGGCCTGTCGCGCCTACCTTTACGCGGTGGGCAGGCAGCTCGATGCCCTGGGCAGCGGTCATGTGCGCCAGGTGCGCAAGGACTGCGCCGGGGTCATCCTCTACGCCGCGGAAAAGGCCACCTGGCTGGCCGGCGAGGCGATCCAGATTCTCGGCGGCAATGGCTATATCAATGAGTTTCCGGTCGGGCGCCTGTGGCGCGACGCCAAGCTCTACGAGATCGGTGCCGGCACCAGCGAAATCCGCCGTATGTTGATCGGTCGCGAGCTGTTCAACGAAACCGCTTGATTGAAGCCCCACGCTACCGCTCGGAGCCCCTGTCATGGCCATCCTGCACAGCCAATTGAATACCCGTTGCGCCGATTACGTCTGCAACCGCGAGACCATGCTGGGACAGGTCGATGAGCTGTACGGCGTGCTCGCCCGGATCCGTGAAGGTGGCGGAACCAGGGCGCAAGAGCGACATACCGCACGGGGCAAGCTGCTGCCTCGCGAGCGCATCGACCGGTTGCTTGACCCGGGCTCGCCGTTTCTGGAAATCGCCCAGTTGGCCGCCTACCAGGTGTACGACGAAGACGTCGCAGCCGCTGGGGTGATCGCCGGGATCGGTCGTGTCGAGGGCGTCGAGTGCATGCTCATCGCCAACGATGCCACGGTGAAGGGCGGCAGTTACTACCCGCTGACCGTGAAGAAACACCTGCGTGCCCAGGCCATCGCCAGCGAGAATCGGCTGCCGTGCATCTACCTGGTGGATTCCGGTGGTGCCAACCTGCCGCGTCAGGACGAAGTATTTCCGGATCGCGAGCATTTCGGGCGGATCTTCTTCAACCAGGCCAACATGAGTGCCCGGGGCATTGCACAGATCGCCGTGGTGATGGGGTCGTGCACGGCGGGTGGCGCCTACGTGCCGGCGATGAGCGACGAGACCATCATGGTGCGCCAGCAGGCCACCATCTTTCTTGCCGGCCCGCCGCTGGTAAAGGCGGCCACGGGCGAGGTGGTCACTGCCGAAGAGTTGGGAGGCGCCGATGTACATTGCAAGACCAGTGGCGTGGCCGATCACTATGCGCAAGACGACCAGCACGCCCTGGCCCTGGCGCGCCGCTGCGTCGCCAACCTCAACTGGCGCAAGCTTGGCGAGCTGCAGGCGCGGCTGCCCATCGCGCCTCGTTATGCCGCGGATGAGCTGTATGGCGTCATTCCCGCCGACCCCAAGCAGCCCTTCGACGTCCGCGAGGTGATCGCACGGATCGTCGACGACTCGCAGCTCGACGAATTCAAAGCGCTGTTCGGTACCACCCTGGTCTGTGGTTTCGCGCACCTCAACGGTTACCCGGTGGCCATTCTGGCCAACAACGGCATCCTCTTCGCCGAAGCCGCGCAGAAAGGCGCGCACTTCATCGAACTGGCCTGCCAGCGCGGTATCCCGTTGCTGTTTTTGCAGAACATCACCGGTTTCATGGTCGGGCAGAAATACGAGGCAGGCGGTATCGCCAAGCACGGCGCCAAGCTGGTCACGGCGGTGGCCTGCGCCCGGGTACCCAAGTTCACGGTGATCATCGGTGGCAGCTTCGGTGCCGGTAACTACGGTATGTGTGGCCGCGCCTATGACCCGCGCTTTCTGTGGATGTGGCCCAACGCGCGCATCGGCGTGATGGGTGCGCAGCAGGCCGCCGGGGTGCTGGTGCAGGTCAAGCACGAGCAGGCGCAACGGGCCGGTGAAGTGTTTTCCGCCGAGGACGAGCAGCGCCTCAAGCAGCCGATCGTCGAACAGTACGAGCGCCAGGCCCATGCCTTCTACTCCAGTGCGCGGCTGTGGGACGACGGCGTGATCGACCCGGCACAAACCCGCGAGGTGCTGGCCCTGGCGATTTCCGCCAGCCTCAATGCACCCATCGAGCCGACACGCTTCGGCGTGTTGCGCATGTAGCCTGGCCGAGGACAGACCGATGAGCGATTTCAACACCCTCGAATTGCACACCGACCCGCGCGGGGTCGTCAGCCTGTGGCTGAACCGCCCGGACAAGCACAACGCCTTCAGCGCCGAGATGATCGACGAGCTGATTCAGGTATTGCGCCAGATGGCGGCTGACGACGGCCTGCGGTTTCTGGTCCTGCGTGGTCGGGGCCGGCACTTTTCCGCTGGCGCCGACCTGGGCTGGATGCAGGCTTCGGCGCAGCTCGACTACGCCGCCAACCTGCGAGATGCCCACCA
Source organism: Phytopseudomonas flavescens (assembly GCF_900100535.1). Classification (GTDB taxonomy): domain Bacteria; phylum Pseudomonadota; class Gammaproteobacteria; order Pseudomonadales; family Pseudomonadaceae; genus Aquipseudomonas; species Aquipseudomonas flavescens. The sequence goes on along the minus strand of NZ_FNDG01000012.1, from coordinate 112,639 downwards.
GCTCGGCGAGTTGATGAGCCTGCTCTATCACTTGCCGTGTCCGACACTGGCCGTGGTGCAGGGCGCCGCGTTCGGCGGTGCGGTCGGGCTGACCGCCTGCTGCGACATCGCCATCGGTGCCAGCGAGGCATCGTTCAGCCTGTCCGAGGTGCGCATCGGCCTGGTTCCCGCGGTGATCAGCCCCTATGTGGTACAGGCCATCGGCGAGCGTGCTACCCGCCGCTACGCGCTCAGCGCCGAACGCTTCAGCGGAGAGCGTGCGCGGGAGCTGGGCCTGCTCGCCGAGTGCTATCCCGCCGCCGAGCTGGAGGGCGAGGTGGAGCAGTGGATTGCCAACCTGCTGCTCAACAGCCCGCAAGCCATGCGCGAGAGCAAGGCGCTGTTGCACGGCGTCGGTAGTGGGGTGCTCGGTGACGCCCTGCGTCAGCGCACCGAGAGCGTGATCGCCGGCATTCGCGTCAGTGCAGAAGGGCAGGAAGGCCTTGCGGCCTTTCTGCACAAACGTCCACCCGCCTGGCAGGCACAGTCATGAAAACCATCGATACGCTTCTGATCGCCAACCGCGGCGAGATCGCCTGCCGGGTGATGCGCACCGCCAAGGCGCTCGGACTGACCACGGTGGCTGTCCACAGCGCCATCGACCGCAGTGCCCGGCACGTGCGCGAGGCGGATATCGCCATCGACCTGGGCGGCGCCAAGCCCAGCGACAGCTACCTGCTGATGGACAGCATCATCGAGGCTGCGCGGGCCAGTGGCGCGCAAGCCATTCATCCTGGCTACGGCTTTCTGTCCGAGAACGCCAGCTTCGCGCGCAAGCTCGAAGCGGCCGGGCTGATCTTTCTCGGCCCGCCGGCCAGTGCCATCGATGCCATGGGTAGCAAATCCGCCGCCAAGGCGCTGATGGAGGAGGCCGGTGTACCGCTGGTACCGGGTTACCACGGCGAGGCCCAGGATCTGCAAACCTTCCGCGCGGCAGCCGCGAGTATCGGCTATCCGGTGTTGCTCAAGGCCACTGCCGGCGGCGGCGGTAAGGGCATGAAGGTGGTCGAGAGTGAAAGCCAACTGGCCGAGGCCCTGGCGTCCGCGCAGCGTGAAGCGCAGTCGGCGTTCGGCGACGGACGCATGCTGGTGGAAAAATACCTGTTGCAGCCGCGTCACGTGGAGATCCAGGTATTCGCCGATCAGCACGGCAACTGCCTGTACCTCTTTGAGCGTGACTGCTCGATCCAGCGGCGTCATCAGAAAGTGGTGGAAGAAGCCCCCGCGCCGGGCCTGTCGCCCGAGCTGCGTCGTGCCATGGGTGAGTCCGCCGTGCGAGCCGCCCAGGCCATCGGTTATGTCGGCGCGGGCACGGTGGAGTTTCTCCTCGATGCCCGGGGCGATTTCTTCTTCATGGAGATGAACACCCGTCTGCAGGTCGAGCACCCGGTGACCGAAGCCATTACCGGCCTGGATCTGGTGGCCTGGCAGATCCGCGTGGCGCGTGGCGAGCCGCTGCCGATCCGCCAGGAGCAGGTGCCGCTCGATGGCCATGCCATCGAGGTACGCCTGTACGCCGAAGACCCCGAAGGCGGCTTCCTGCCGGCCAGCGGGCACCTCGACCTGTACCGCGAGCCTGCGGCCGGGCCGGGGCGGCGGGTCGACAGTGGCGTGGAGCAGGGCGATGAGGTGTCGCCGTTCTACGACCCGATGCTGGCCAAGCTGATCGCCTGGGGCGAAAACCGTGAAGAGGCCCGTCAGCGACTCCTGGCCATGCTGGGGGAAACCGTGGTCGGCGGTTTCAAGACCAACCTGGCGTTCCTGCAGCGTATCCTGGCCAACCCTGCATTCACTGCGGCGCAACTGGATACCGGTTTCATCGAGCGTCACCAGGCGCAGCTGCTACCGCCGGCCGAAGCGCTGCCGGAGGCATTCTGGCAGCAGGCAGCGGCAGCATTCCTGGCCACCGATATCGAGCGGCGGCGGGCCGACGACCCGTACTCACCCTGGGCCGCACGCAATGCCTGGCGCAGCGGTTTGCCGGCCGAGGTGCCTATGACGCTGGTGTGTGGTGACGTCCGCCGCAGCCTGGTGCTCCAGGCCCGTCCCGCCCGCGCGGTAGCCAAGGCCGAGACCCTGCGGCAGGGCGACACCCTGTATCTGCGCAGGGGCGTGGAGTGGCTCGCCGTACGCCGCTTCGATCCGCTTGCCGCTGCCGAGGCGGGCAGTCTCCACCAGGGTGGGCTCACCGCACCCATGAACGGCAGCATCGTTCGCGTTCTGGTCGAGCCGGGGCAGCAGGTGGAGGCCGGTGCCACGCTGGTGGTGCTGGAGGCCATGAAGATGGAACACAGTATCCGGGCACCGCAGGCGGGCACGGTCAAGGAGATCCACTGCGCCGAGGGCGAGCTGATCGGCGAAGGTGCGGTGCTGGTCGAATTGGAGGCGCAGCCATGAGCCTGCCCAGCCACGTGCGCCTGGTGGAAGTCGGCCCGCGGGACGGTCTACAGAACGAGAAACAGCCGATCAGCGTGGCCGACAAGGTGCGCCTGGTGGACGACCTGAGTGCGACGGGGCTCGGTTATATAGAAGTCGGCAGTTTCGTATCACCCAGGTGGGTCCCACAGATGGCCGGCAGTGCCGAGGTATTCGCCGCTATCGAGCAGCGACCCGGTGTCACCTACGCGGCGTTGACGCCCAACCTGAAAGGGCTGGAGGCGGCAATCGATGCCGGCGTGAAGGAAGTCGCCGTGTTCGCGGCGGCGTCCGAGGGTTTTTCCCGGCGAAATATCAACTGTTCGATCGCTGAAAGCCTGACGCGCTTTCAACCGCTGCTGGAGGTGGCTCAGCGGCACGCCATCCGGGTGCGTGGTTATGTGTCGTGCGTGCTGGGGTGCCCCTATGACGGCGCCATCTCGGCTCACCAGGTCGCTGCGGTTTCCCGAGAATTACAGGCCATGGGCTGCCATGAGATCTCACTGGGCGACACCATTGGCGTGGGGATGCCTGACGCTGTGCGGCAGTTGCTCGACGTGGTGGCGCGCGTGGTACCACGCGAGCGACTGGCTGGGCACTTCCACGACACCCATGGGCATGCGCTGGCCAACATCCATGCCAGCCTGCTGGAAGGCATCTCGGTGTTCGACAGTTCGGTTGCCGGTCTGGGCGGCTGTCCCTATGCCAGGGGCGCGACCGGTAACGTGGCGAGCGAGGATGTGCTCGACATGCTGCAAGGCCTCGGCATCGAAACCGGTGTCGATCTGCCGCGCTTGATCGTTGCCGGGCAGCGCATCAGTCGCTCGCTGGGGCGCCAGTCCGCTTCGCGGGTGGCGAGGCGACATGCATCTGCTTGGTGAGGCCGGATCACGGTCTGCCAATGAACTTATACGGGTAAAAAAACTCATACCCGCTAGTCAGTTACGCTGCTGCTTCGATGAATCGCCGCGGCGAACTGAACGATCCGTTCAGTATCCCGCTTGCGCTCGGCACTTCTCGCTGGGCCTGCGTGATCTGCCTGAACAATTCACAGCGACGCGGCTTGCGTTGATATACCCACACCCCCTAAGCTCGCGCCTTCACTCGATTGCCCTAGGGCGCAGCGGACAAGGAATCAGCATGAAACAGCATCGTTTGGCAGCAGCGATCGCCCTGGTGGGCCTGGTGCTCGCCGGTTGTGATTCGCAAACCAGCGAAGTGAAACTGGAAAGCCCGGCCCAGAAAGCTTCCTACGGCATTGGCCTGAACATGGGCAAGAGCCTGGCTCAGGAAGGCATGGACGATCTGGACCCGAAAGCTGTCGCCCAAGGTATCGAGGACGCCGTTGGCAAGAAAGAGCAACGCCTGAAAGACGAAGAGCTGGTCGAGGCTTTTGCTTTCCTGCAGAAGCGCGCCGAAGAGCGCATGACCAAAATGAACGAAGAAGCGGCCCAGGCCGGCAAGAAGTTCCTGGATGAGAACGGCAAGCGTGACGGCGTCACCACCACCGCTTCCGGTCTGCAGTACGAAGTGGTCAAGAAGGCTGACGGTCCTCAGCCCAAGGCCGACGACGTGGTCACCGTTCACTACGAAGGCAAGCTCACCGACGGCACCGTGTTCGACAGCTCCGTCGAGCGTGGCACTCCGATCGATCTGCCAGTCGGCGGCGTGATTCCGGGTTGGGTGGAAGGCCTGCAACTGATGCACGTCGGCGAGAAGTACAAACTGTATATCCCTGCCGACCTGGCCTATGGCGCGCAGAGCCCGAGCCCCGCGATTCCTGCCAACTCGGTGCTGGTGTTCGATCTCGAGCTGCTGGCCATCAAGGACAAGGCTGCTCAGGAACAGGCACCTGAGGCCGCTCCGGCCAAGTAAGCAGATCTGCTTCGAGACGACGCCCCGTTCTACGGGGCGTTTTCGTTTCCGCGGCTGGCTATCGGCACCGCCGCTGTCCTCGTGGGCTGGCCGCCACGACCCTGTGGCCTTGGAAAAGACCCCGGTGGCCTTGGCGCCGGGCAGGGTGCTGGAATCGGAGCATGTGCCTAGCCGCAAAGCGGCGCGAATGCAACCCCCCGAGTGGTGGTTATACACATCGCGATGAGCTGTCTCATTGACTTGGTCAGATTTTTTAAGAAATCTTTTGATTTTTTTAAATTATTGATTATTAAGGATTTTATCTGCTGGATAAAAAATGTCCGATCTGTGGCAAGGCCGCATGGCGAGGGCGTTTGGTAAGCTAATCCAATAACTGTTCACAAGGTTATCCACAGCTATGGTGGATAACCACAGACAGCCCAGCGAACACGCGGGCTGACGAGGAGTGGTCATGAAAGCACCGTGGAATTTCGCCCGCTACCTGCCATTGGCGCAACGTTTCCTGAAGCGTGGCCGCCTGCCTGCATTGTTGCTGGCGGTAACCCGTAAAAGCACGGGCGGCGGGCGCAGCCTGTCCTCGTTGAGAGGTGATCTGAGCCTGCTGCAGGAGCTCTGCGTGGCCTGGTGGCGAGGCAGCTACCGGACGATCAATCCGCAGGCGCTGCTCGCCGTGGTGGCTGGCCTGCTGTATTTCGTGTCACCGCTGGATGCCATTCCCGACATCATTCCCGGCCTGGGGCTGGTGGACGACCTGGCTGTGCTCGCCTGGGTCATGAGAACCTGGGGCAGCGAGCTGGACGCCTTTCGTACCTGGCGCGATGCCCAGGACCGTGAAACCCGTGACGCCATTGCCAAGCTGCCCGTGGCCGAGCGGGTGACCTGAGCGAGCGGTCACCACCCGAATGGGCGCAGCAGAGGAGCGGTGACGTTCAGGCCGCGAAGCCACTGTCGATGGTCAGCGCGGCACCGGTCACCAGCCCGGCTTCGGCACCCGCCAGCCAGGCCACCATGCTGGCGATTTCATCGCTGCGGGCGCGTGTCGATTGATCGCCATGAAGCTGTGCATCAGCTCGTTCAGCGGGCCGTCGACCGGGTTCATCCCGGTGTCGGTCGGGCCTGGTTACACGACGTTGACGGTAATGTCACGCGCGCCGAAGTCCCTTGCCAGTCCCTTGACCATGCCACTCAATGCGGCCTTGCTGGCGCCATAGGCGGCCATGCCCGGCATTGATGCGCGGTCGGCGATGTTCGAGCCGATCAGGGTGATCCGGCCGCCGGCTGGCATCTGCCGCGCCGCACTGACCGCTGCATGGTAGGGCGCGTTGATATTGATGGTGAAGAGCTGGTCGACGGTATCGGTATCCAGCTCCAGGGGGTTGCCCGCGACGAACACGCCGGCGTTGACCACCGGCACGTCGATGGCGCCGAGGCTGTCGATCATCGCCGTGCCGTGCGGCACCAGCTAGCGGCCCTGAGCCCTGGCCGTCACTCGATGGTGCGGTCTATGCGGGCGATCTCCCGCGCCGACAGCGCTCGCCAGTCAGCCTCGGCGATGCCGTGATCCTCCAGGGCGGAATGCATCGCTTCCTCCAGCGACAGCCAGAGGTGATCGCCTTCGAACTGGCCGCTGGCGTAGTCGGTGTAGCGGATTTCCAGGTACACCACGTCGCCATCCTCGCAGAGCAGGGCGAAGAGCACGATGGCCGTGACGTCCGGGCGCTGCGGGCAGGTTTTGCCGCAGTCGGCGAACAGATAGTGGAGGGTCGGGAGATCGTTCATGGGGAGATTCGTTGGGATGGAGCCTGATCGTATCGCGAACCGGCCCTTGAGTGGCAGGCCCAACCGGTGGCTGGTCCTCGCCGTTTTCAATCCCGCTCGAGCAGCAGCGCCACCCCCTGGCCACCGCCGATACACAGCGTCGCCAGGCCTTTTTTCGCGTCACGCTTGAGCATCTCGTGCAGCAAGGTGACCAGTACGCGGCAACCGGAGGCGCCAATCGGGTGGCCGAGGGCGATGGCCCCGCCGTTGACGTTGACCTTTGCAGCATCCCAGCCCAACTCCTGGCCGACCGACAGGGCCTGGGCGGCGAAGGCTTCATTGGCCTCGATCAGGTCGAGCTGGTCGAGGGACCAGCCGGCCTTGTCGAGGCTGCGGCGGGTGGCCGATACCGGGCCGATGCCCATGATCGCCGGGTCGACGCCGGCGTTGGCGTACGCCTTGATCCGCGCCAGTACCGGCAGCCCCAGACTCTGCGCTTTGCTCGCGCTCATCAGCAGCACCGCAGCTGCGCCGTCGTTGAGGCTCGAGGCATTGCCGGCGGTGACGCTGCCGTCTTTCTTGAAGGCCGGTTTCAGCTTGGCCAGGGCTTCGGCCGTGGTGCCCGGGCGGGGCTGCTCGTCGGTGGCGAAGGCGATGGGCTCACCCTTGCGCTGGGGAATCAGGATCGGGGTGATCTCCTCGGCGAAACGCCCGGACTCGATGGCTGCCACGGCTTTCTGCTGGGAGGCTGCCGCGAAGGCATCCTGGGCCTCTCGGCTGATGGCGTATTTGTCCACCAGGTTCTCGGCGGTGATGCCCATGTGGTAATCGTTGAAGGCATCCCACAGCCCGTCGCTGATCATGCTGTCGATCAGTTGGCCATGGCCCATGCGCAATCCGGTGCGTGCCTTGGGCAGCACGTAGGGCGCCAGGCTCATGTTTTCCATGCCGCCGGCGATGATCACCTCGGCATCGCCGCAGCGAATGGCCTGGGCCGCGAGGTGTAGGGCCTTGAGCCCCGAGCCGCAGACCTTGTTGAGGGCCAGGGCCGGTACGGCATGGGGCAGGCCGGCAGCGATGGCCGCCTGGCGGGCGGTGTTTTGCCCGGCGCCGGCGCTGAGCACATGGCCGAGGATCACTTCATCCACCTGATTGCCATCCAGGCCGGTCTGTTCGAGCAGGCGACGGATCACCGCTGCGCCCAGCTCGGTGGCCGCAATAGCCGCCAGCGCCCCCTGGAAACTGCCAATGGCGGTACGGGTGGCGGCGACGATGACGACATCTTGCATGGGATTCTCCTGGCCATGGGCGGCTATTGTTATTGGCTGGGGACGATCCTGACGCCGGCTCGGCCGGCATGCAAGCCCCAGGCGCACACCGTCCGGGTCGCGATCGCGGCGCAGCGGGCACGGCCATAAGTTGTGCATGCGCGCCGTCAAACGCGCAGATCGCCTGGCGGCGTTGACTGGCGGTGGCGCAGCATTGCCGAGCGAGCTGTTAGACTAAGCGGCTTTGAACGCTATCCAGGATCGTCAATGGATCGTCCCGTATTTCGCCGTGCCTTCGTTCACCCGCGCTTCTGGCCGTTGTGGCTGGGCCTGGGCCTGCTGTGGCTGATCGTGCAGTTGCCCTATGGCGCACTGCTGCGCCTGGGCCGTTGCCTGGGTGGGTTGATGTACCGGGTTGCCGGCTCCCGTCGGCGTATCGCCACGCGCAACCTGGAGTTGTGCTTCCCGACGATGTCCGCCGCCGAGCGCGAGCACTTGCTGAAGGCCAATTTCGCGTCCACCGGCATCGCCTTTTTCGAGATGGCCATGAGCTGGTGGTGGCCCCGGGAGAAACTCGCACGTCTGGCCCATATCGAAGGCATCGAGCACTTGCAGCAGGCCCAGGAACGCGGGCAGGGCGTGATCCTCATGGCGATTCACTTCACCACCCTGGAGATCGGCGCGGCCTTGCTCGGCCAGGTGCATACCATCGATGGCATGTACCGCGAGCACCGCAACCCGGTGTTCGATTTCGTGCAGCGGCGCGGCCGCGAGCGCCACAACCGGGATGCCACCGCCATCGAGCGTGAGGACGTGCGGGCGATGATCAAGGTGCTGCGTGCCGGGCGGGCCATCTGGTATGCGCCGGATCAGGACTACGGCCGCAAGCAGAGCCTGTTCGCGCCGCTGTTCGGCGTGCAAGCGGCCACGGTCACGGCGACCACCAAGTTCACCCGTCTGGGGCGCGCCATCGTGCTGCCGTTCACCCAGCAGCGCTTGCCGGGCAACCAGGGTTACCGCTTGACCATTCACCCGCCGCTCGCGGATTTTCCCGGCGAGTCCGAGGACGCCGACTGCCTGCGTGTCAACGCCTGGGTCGAGGAGGCCATCGTCACCTGCCCGGCGCAGTACCTGTGGGCGCACCGCCGTTTCAAGACCCGTCCGCCCGGCGAGCCAGGGCTTTACTGACAACTTCGAAGTGGAATCGACATGACGCAGGATGCCGTTAGTACCCCAGCGACCACCGGGCTCATTCTTTCTGGCGGCGGTGCGCGCGCGGCGTATCAGGTGGGGGTGCTGTCGGCGATCGCCGAGCTGCTGCCTGAGTCGTCAGACAATCCGTTTCCGGTGATCGTCGGGACGTCGGCTGGCGCCATCAATGCCGTCAGCCTCGCCTGTGGTGCCCTGCATTTTTGCGAGGGGGTGCGTCGGTTGAGCAGCGTGTGGCGCAGCTTTCACACCGATCAGGTGTACCGCAGCGACTGGCCGGGTGTACTGCGCCAGGCCAGCCGTTTCGTCGGCCATAGCCTGCTCGGCCTCGGCAAACAGGTGCCGGTCGCGCTGCTCGACAGTTCTCCGTTGGCCGCGCTGCTTGAGCGCGAGCTGGATTTTTCCGGTATCGCCGCAGCGATCCGTCATCGCCAGCTGCGTGCGGTGGCGGTGACGGCATTCGGCTATGAGTCCGCCCAGGCGGTGACCTTCTACCAGGGTCGCGCCGCCATCGATCCCTGGTTTCGCCATCGCCGCGTCGGTGTACCGACACGCCTGGCATTGCCGCACCTGCTGGCCAGTACCGCCATCCCGCTGATTTTCGAACCGGTGAAAATCAACCGCGAGTATTTCGGCGACGGCGCGGTGCGGCAGATGGCGCCGATCAGCCCGGCGCTGCACCTTGGGGCCAGCCGGGTGTTGGTGGTGGGGGTCAGTGGCAACCCGGTGGGCGATCAGGCCAACCCCGGCGCCCCGACACCCCGACCGATCGGCAGCATGCCGAGCCTGGCGCAGATCGCCGGGCACATGCTCAACAGCACCTTCATCGACAACGTGGAGAGCGATATCGAGTTGCTCGGCCGGCTCAACCAATTGGGCCGGCTGGTGCCTGCCGAGCAGCGCAGCCGTGCCTACGGGCTGACGCCAGTGGAGGTGCTGGTGATTTCCCCGAGCCAGCCACTGGATCTGATCGCCGCTCGTCATCGCCGCGAGATGCCGGCGGCGCTGCGCCTGTTTTTGCGCGGCCCGGGCGCCAACAAGGCCAATGGCGCGGGCATACTCAGCTACCTGCTGTTCGAGCCCGGCTACTGCAACGAACTGATCGAACTCGGTCACCGCGACGCCATGGCCAAGAAGGCCGAGTTGTGCGCTTTCCTGCGCATCGAGCCGGCGGCCGAGCAGGCGCAGGCCGGTTTGCTCTAAGCAACCTGCCCATGATCGTTCAAGGCAGGTTTCCGGTATCCAGGCAGCGCAGGGCGATAGCCGTCTTTCGTAGGGTGGACCGGGGCGCGTAGCCGACGCTTCACCTACGCGGCCCGACCCGTCCACCAACCTAGCGATCGCAATGGTGGATGAAAAGAGCGTCATCCACCCTACGGCGGCTTTCGCCTTGCAGCAGCCCCACATGAAGTTCACCAACTTACAAGAGACCTAGGCGACGGGTCAGTGGTATGGGCGGCCTCTCTGTTACCCGAAGCGCTGCAATTGCATTTCCTGCAAGCGACTCAGGGTGCGGCGGAAAGCGAAGGCCAGGTAGCCCTCGGTATACAGCGCGTCCAAGGCCACCGCCGCTTCCAGGTAGAGCGGGATGCGGCGGTCGTAGCACTCGTCCACCAGGGCGATGAAGCGCCGCACGGCGTTATCGTTCGGCGACAGCGCCGGCAACTGGCGATCGCCCGCGACCACCTGGGCGGCGGCGTCCTCGGTGCCCCGGGCGATTTTCGCCGGGCGTTGCCGGGCGCCCAGGGCCGGCACCTCCCCAAGCAGGATGGCGGCGAAGCGGTCGCACAGCAGGATGAAATCCTGGGTGTGCAGCGCCTGCTCGCAGAGCTGGGCGAAACTGCACTGCAGCACACGGGCGCTGTAGCGTTGCACGGCGATCCGGCGCTGGCCCAGCGTCAGGGCATCCTGGTGCACCGTCTCGCCGGCGCTGAGCGCATCGAACAGTGCTGGCAGGGCGCTGGCCTGCCCGGCCTGGCGGACCCAGTAGCGCTGCAGCGGCTGGCCGGGATGCAGGCGGTGATCCTGCTCGCCGGCCACCGGCACCACCTCCATGTGGCGCTGCATGGCGGCGATGGCGGGCAGGAAGCGTTCGCGGTTGTGGCCGTCGGCGTACAGCAGATGCGGGGGTTGGTTGGAGGTGGCGACCAGCACCACGCCCTGCTCGAACAGGCTGCTGAACAGTCGGCCGAGGAGGATCGCATCGCCGATATCGCTGACGAACAGTTCATCGAAGCACAGCACGCGGATCTCCCCGGCGAGCTCCCGGGCCAGGCAGGCGAGGGGATCCGGCGTGCCGCTCAGTTCGAACAGGCGGCGGTGCACCCAGCGCATGAAATGGTGGAAGTGCTGGCGGCGGGCGGGCACGCGCAGCGACCGGTGGAAGCTGTCCATCAGCCAGGTCTTGCCACGGCCCACAGGGCCCCACAGGTACACCCCTGGCGTCGTCCCGTCGGTATGCAGGGCCTGGTGGCAGGCCTGCAGCGCCTGCGCCGCGCACAACTGGGCAGCGTCGGCGACGAAGCCCGCCTGTTCGACGGCGTGTCGGTAGCGGCCCAGGGGCGAGTCGTCATCCAGGCTCGGGCTCATGGCGCCGGCGCCTGGAACAGGGCTTCGATCGGGGCCTCGAACAGCCGGGCGATCTTGAACGCCAGCGGCAGGCTGGGGTCGTAGCGGCCGGTCTCGATGGCATTGACGGTCTGCCGGGACACCCCCAGACGCTCGGCCAGGTCGGCCTGAGACCAGCCGCGCTGGCTGCGCCGTTCGCGCACCTGGTTGATCACCGGTAGCGCCTCCAGGCGATCCATGTGCCCAGCGCCCACAGGGACGCCAGCAGCGGCCAGACGAAGAACATCGACAGGCGCGGGAACCCGGCAGTCTCCAGAAAGCCGTAGCTGAAGGTGAGCAGTGCCGTGCCGACGAAGGCCATGGCCAGTGCCTCGAAATGAATGCTGCGGGCCAGTTCGTCGAGCTGGCGAACCTGACGAACGACCGTGGCGGCTACCGCGAACAGCGGCGCGACGGGCAGCAGCGCGCAGAGCGTACGCAGGCCGCCCTCGGGCAGGGTGGCCAGCAGCAGGACACTGATCAGTACGGCGATGGCATAGGCAGCCATCGCGATGGCGAAATGCATGAAGAAGCGGGGCGTGTCGGGCATGGCCGGTTACCAGGATGGAAAGCAGGCTTTACATTAGACAGGCAGCGTCCCTTAGTCAAGTACGCTTTACATTGGTGTTCTCGCGCTGCGCTCGGGCGATCTAGGTGTCATCCGCCGCGGTTCACTGCAGAGGCCTGCAGGGCTGTCGGGTCATGAGGCGGCAATCATGCAGGAGGCGCTTTCGCCTCGAGGTGGCGATCGGCGACGCGTGGCGAGCGCGGCCGGTCGCCGCTCCAGCGGGAGGGGGAATCAGGCCGCCGCGCGGGCGAGGGTCTTGCGGCAATGCGCCAGGGCGTCGCGAACCATGAAGTTGACCAGGGTCGGAGAGACGCCCAGCTCCTCGGCGATGTCCTTCTGCTGCATGCCATGCAGCCGGTACATCTCGAAGGCATAGCGGGTCCGCGCGGGCAGTTCACCCAACGCTGCGTCGATCAGGCCGAGGGTTTCCCGATGCAGGCTGGTGCTTTCCGGGGTGTCCGAATGGATGGCCGCATTGAGGCCTTCCTCTTCCGATCCCGTGTACTTCTGCTCCATTGCCTGCTTACGGTAATGGTCGATCGCCAGGTTACGCACGATCCTGAACACGTAGCTCATCTGTGCCTTGAGCGGCAGGCTGACCCGTTGGGTTCCCGCCAGCCTGAGGTAGGCATCCTGAACCACATCTTCGGCCCGACTGTGGCAACCGGTGATGCGGGCTGCCGTCTTGACCAGCGTGGAACGGTTGTCCATCAACGCTTGCATCAATGGGAGCGATCCATTGGCGGATCGCTCCGCGATTCCATATTCCTGCATGGCTATACCTACGCGACGAGGGGGAGGCTGCTAGGCCAGTTGATCCTTAACGACGCGAAGTAACCTAGACTTTGTGAGAATTTATGTCAAATACGAATGATAATATTTATTATATTTAAAAGGCATATCACCCATCCAGATGTCATTGCCACGCCCGAGCAGGAATAGCGGGTGCCGTTCATCAATGACGAGCCGTCGGCAGAAGAATTTAGCGGGCCTCGATGACCCGACAGTGACCGTCTTTCGCCCGCTAATTTTTCTTCGCATCCATCCGTCATCGAGTCATGACTCTCCGGCCTGCGAGCACGCTCATGTGGTTCGCCAGCGCCGGTCACCCCGCGATTAGGTGCAGACATGACGGATACTTTCGAACGCCCGACTTCCATCGCCCAGGCCCTGATGCGGGCAGCGGCCAGCCGACCGGATGACCTGGCACTGCGCTTTCTGGAGCAGGAGGGCGAGCAGCCCCTCAGCTATGGCCAGCTGGACCGGCAGGTACGGGTAATCGGCGCTGCCCTGGCGCAGCGCTGCGCCGTCGGCGAGCGTGCCGTGCTGCTGTTCCCGAGCGGGCCGGAGTACGTCGCGGCGTTCTTTGCCTGCCTGTATGCCGGAGTGATCGCGGTGCCGGCCTATCCGCCGGAAAGCAGCCAGGAGCATCACCTGCGCCGCCTGCTGTCGATCCTCGCCGATGCCGAGCCGACGCTGATTCTGACCACCGCCGGGCTGGTCGACACCCTGTACGGACAGTTGGCCGGCAGCGTCGACCTGTTGCCCCAGGTGCTGGCGGTGGATGCGCTGCCGGTCGACGGTGGCAACGCCTGGCAGCCGCCCAGGGTGGATGCCCAGGCCATCGCCTTCCTGCAGTACACCTCCGGTTCCACCGCCATGCCCAAAGGCGTGCAGGTCAGCCATGCCAACCTCGAGGCCAACGAGTGGCTGATTCGTCAGGGCTATGGCATCGACGAGCAGGACGTGATCGTCAGCTGGTTGCCGCTGTACCACGACATGGGGCTGATCGGCGGGCTGCTGCAGGGCATCTACAGCGGTGTGCCGGTGGTGCTGATGTCGCCGCAGTATTTCCTCGAGCGTCCCGTGCGCTGGCTGGAAGCCATCAGCCGCTACCGGGGCACGGTCAGCGGCGGGCCGGATTTCGCCTACCGCCTGTGCGTCGAGCGCATTGCCGAGAGCAAGTTGGCCGGTCTCGACCTGGGCCACTGGCGGGTGGCCTTCTCCGGTTCCGAGCCGATTCGCCAGGACAGCCTGGAGGCGTTCGCCAGCCGCTTCGCCGCCTGCGGGTTCCGGCCCCAGGCCTACCTGGCCAGCTATGGCCTGGCCGAGGCGACGCTGTTCGTCAGTGGCGGACGCCCGGGCCAGGGCATCGCCGCCTGGTCGGTGGATGGCGCGGCCCTGGCGGCCAACCGTGCCGAGGCGGGCGAGGGGGCCACCCTGATGAGTTGTGGCTGGGAGCAGCCCGAGCACCCGCTGCTCATCGTCGATCCGCAGAGCGGTACGCCGTTGCCCGATGGCCAGGTCGGCGAGATCTGGTCGAGCGGGCCGAGCGTCGCCCAGGGCTACTGGCGCAACCCGCAGACCAGCGCCGCCACCTTCGTCGAGCGCGACGGGCGCACCTGGCTGCGCACCGGTGACCTGGGCGTGCGCCGCGACGGCGAGCTGTTCGTCACCGGGCGCCTGAAGGACCTGTTGATCCTGCGCGGGCAGAACCTCTACCCGCAGGACATCGAACGCACCGTCGAAGAGCGGGTGGCCGAGGTGCGGCGCGGGCGGGTGGCGGCCTTCGCGATGGACCACGACGGGCAGGAAGCATTGGGCGTGGCCGCGGAAATCAGCCGCCGCACGGCGCGCCAGGTGCCGGCCGACGAGTTGATCGAGCGCATCCGCCAGGCGGTGGCCGAGGCCCATCAGGAGGCGCCGGCGCTGGTGCTGTTGCTCGAGCCCGGCAGCCTGCCCAAGACCTCCAGCGGCAAGCTGCAGCGCAGTGCCTGTCGCCAGCGCTTCGAGGCGGGCGAACTGGCGGTGCTCGCGCAATCGCGCGCCGGGCAGGATGGCGTCGGCACGCCGCAGGTGCCGGCGGCCGATATCGAGCAGCGGATCACGGCGCTCTGGTGCGAGGCGCTCAAGTGCCAGCGGGTCGATCCCGAGGGGCATTTCTTCGCCCTGGGCGGCAATTCGATCCAGGCCGTGCAACTGATCGCCGAACTGCGTGACGAGCTGGGCCTGGACGTCCAGCTGGGCACCCTCTACGAGGCGCCGACCCTGGCGCGTTTCCTCGCCGCGGTGACCGCGCGTGCCAGTCACCGCAGCCGCATCGCGCGGCTGCCGCGCGATGGCGCGCTGCCACAGTCGGCGGCGCAGAACCGCCTGTGGTTCCTCTGGCAACTGCATCCCGAGAGCGTTGCCTACAACATCCCGGGCGGCCTGCGCTTGCGCGGCGAGCTGGACGTGGCGGCACTGCAGCGCGCCTTCGACACCCTGGTGCAGCGCCATGAAGCGCTGCGCACCCGCTTCCTGCAGGATGCTGACCAAGGCCTGCAGCGCATCCTCGCCGCGGGCGACTGGACGCTGCTGCGCGAAGACCTGAGCGGCCATCCGGCCGCCGAGCGCGAGACCCGCGCCGGGCAGATCCAGGAACACGAGGCGCGCAGCCGCTTCGACCTGCAGCAGGGGCCGCTGTGGCGCATCAAGCTGGTCAGCCTCGACGAGGAGGATCACCTGCTGCTGGTGACCCTGCAGCACATCGTCGCCGATGGCTGGTCGCTGGGCATCCTGCTCGACGAGTTCGCCCGCCTGTACGCCGCCTATACCCAGGACCAGGACCTGGCGCTGCCGCCGCTGGCGATCCAGTACGCCGACTACGCCGCCTGGCAGCGCGACAACCAGGACAGCGCCGAGCAGCAGCGCCAGCTGGACTACTGGCGTGGCGCCCTGGAGGGCGAGCGCGAGCCGCTGGCGCTGCCGCTGGACCGCCCGCGCAGCGCCAAGGTGTCCGCGGCCGAGCGCCTCAGCCTGCGCCTGGACAAGGCGCTGTGCGAACGCCTGCATGGCCTGGCGCGCAGCCGCCAGGCGAGCGGTTTCAGCCTGCTGCTGGCGGCCTTCCAGGCGCTGCTGCAGCGTTACACCGGGCAGGCCGACATCCGCGTCGGCGTCCCCAATGCCAACCGGCCGCTGCTGGAAACCCAGGGCCTGATCGGCTTCTTCATCAACACCCAGGTGCTGCGTAGCCACATCGATTCGCGCCAGGACTTCCACAGCCTGCTGGCCACCGTCAGCGCCAGCGTGCAGGCGGCCCAGCTCAACCAGGCCATCGACTACGAGCAGGTCAGCGCCGCCCTGGGCGACGCCGCGGCCTTCGAGGTGATGTTCAACCACCAGCAACGCAACAGCGATGCCCTCAAGCGCCTGCCCGGTCTGCTCGCCGAGGAACTGCCCTGGCACAGCCGCGAAGCCAAGTGCGACCTGCAGTTGCACAGCGAGGAAGACCCGCAGGGGCGTATCCGCCTGTCGTTCGACTATGCCGCCGAGCTGTTCGACGCCGTCACCATCGAGCGCCTGGCCGGGCATTTCGTCGCCCTGCTGGAGCAGGTCTGCGCGCACCCCCGGCAGGCGCTGGGCGACCTGCCGCTGCTCGGCGAGCCGGAGCGCCGCCAGTTGCACGACTGGGGCCGCGACCCGCAGCCGCAAGCGGACTGGGCGCTGGCCCAGCGGCTGACCCAGCAGGCCGCCGGCAGCCCCGCGCAGATCGCGCTGGTGGCCGGTGAGCGGGCCCTGAGCTATGCCGAGCTGGAGCGCAAGGCCAACGCGCTGGCCTTGCGCCTGCGCGCGCTGGGAATCGGCCCCGAGGTGCGCGTCGGCGTGCTGGCCGAGCGTTCGCTGGAACTGATGATCGCCCTGGTGGCCATCGTCAAGGCTGGTGGCGCCTACGTGCCGCTGGACCCGGACTATCCCCGCGAACGCCTGCACTACATGATCGAGGACAGCGAGGTGGCCCTGCTGCTGGGCCAGGCGCGGGTGCTGGAAGCGTTCGAGCTGCCCGAGCGTCTGGCGACCCTGGCGCTGGACGACGTGGCCGAAGGGCAGGGGGTCGATGCCGGCCCCGCCAGCCTGGTGCATGGGCACAACCTCGCCTACGTGATCTACACCTCCGGCTCCACGGGCCTGCCCAAGGCCGTGGGCGTCGGTTACGGGGCGCTGATCGAGCGCCTGCACTGGATGCACCAGCAGTATGCCGTCGGCCCCGGGGATGTGCTGCTGCAGAAGGCGCCGCTGAGTTTCGACGTGTCCCTGTGGGAGTGCCTGCTGCCGCTGGTCAGCGGGGCCCGGTTGGTGCTGGCCGGCAATGGCGAGCACCGCGATCCGCGGCGGCTGGTGGAATTGGTGCGCGAGCAGGGCGTGACCCTGCTGCACTTCGTGCCGCCGCTGCTGCAACTGTTCGTCGACGAACCCGAGGTCGGCGCCTGCACCAGCCTGCGCCACCTGTTCTCCGGTGGCGAGGCGTTACCGGCCGAACTCTGCCGACGCATCCACGAGCGCCTGCCGCAGGTGGTTCTGCACAACCGCTACGGGCCGACCGAGAGCGCGATCAACGTGACCCACTGGCGCTGCACCGGCGAAGAGCCGGTACGGGTGCCCATCGGCCGGCCATTGAGCAACGTGGTCAGCGAGATCCGCGAGGCCGACTGGCAACTGGCAGCGACCGGCGCCCGGGGCGAACTGTTGCTCGGCGGCAGCGCCCTGGCCCGTGGCTACCTCGGCCAGCCGGCGCTGACCGCCAGCCGCTTCCTGCCCGCCGAAGGCGGCGGGCGGCTGTACCGCAGCGGCGACCTGGCGCGCTGGCGCGGCGACGGGGTGCTGGACTACCTGGGGCGCCTCGACGAGCAGGTCAAGCTGCGCGGCGTACGCATCGAGCTGGACGAGATCCGCAACGCCATCCTCGCCCAGCCTGGGGTGCGCCAGGCCCTGGTGGTGCTTGGCGAAGGCCCGGGCGGTGGCCAGTTGCTGGCCTACCTGGTGGTGGCCGGCGAGGAGTCCGCGGCCGCCCTGGCCGAGCGCATCCGCGGCGCCTTGCGCGAGGTCTTGCCCGAGCCGATGCTGCCGGCACATATCCTGCGCCTGGAGCAGTTCCCCCTGACCCCGAGCGGCAAGCTCGACCGCCGCGCACTGCCGCAGCCGGACGCCTTGCAGCGGGCCTACCGCGCACCGGGCAACGACCTGGAACGTGGCCTGGCGGCGATCTGGAGCGAGATCCTCGGTCTGCAGCGGGTCGGCCTGGACGACGATTTCTTCGAACTGGGCGGCCATTCGCTGCTGGCCACCCGGATCGTCTCCCGGGCGCGCCAGGCGTTCGCCGTCGAGTTGCCGCTGCGCAGCCTGTTCGAATCGCGCCGCCTGCAGGACTTCGCCGCCTGGGTGGCGCGCGCGCGGGCCGAGGGCCTGAGCGACAGCCAGGGCGCCATCGCGCTGATCGACCGCAACCAGCGCGTGCCGTTGTCCTATTCGCAACAGCGCATGTGGTTCCTCTGGCAGATGGACCCGCACAGCCCGGCGTACAACGTCGGCGGCATGGCGCGCCTGCGCGGGGTACTCGACGTCGCCGCCTTCGAACAGGCCCTGCAGGCGCTGATCCAGCGTCACGAGAGCCTGCGCACCACCTTCCCCAGCGCCGACGGCAAGCCCTGGCAGCGTGTCGCCGCACAGTCCGACGTGCAGCTGCAGTGGCTGGACCTCGCCGACCTGGCGCCGGCCGAGCGCCAGGCCGAACTGCTACGCCTGGCCGAGCAGCAGGCCCACGCGCCCTTCGACCTGGAGCGCGGGCCGCTGCTGCGCGCCTGCCTGGCGAAGAGCGCCGCGCAGGAGCACCAGCTGCTGATCACCCTGCACCATATCGTCACCGAAGGCTGGGCCATGGACATCTTCGCCCGCGAGCTGTCGGCGCTCTACGCCGCCTTCGTCGATGACCGCGAATCGCCGCTGGCGCCCTTGCCGGTGCAGTACCTGGACTACAGCGCCTGGCACCGGCAGTGGCTGGAGGGCGGCGAGATGCAGCGCCAGCTCGACTACTGGAAGGTCCAGCTGGGCGGCGAGCAGCCACTGCTGAGCCTGCCCGCCGATCGTCCGCGGCCGGCGGTGCAGAGCCATCGCGGCGAACTGCACCGCTTCGACCTGGACGAGGGGCTGGCGCGGCAGGTGAACCGCTTCAACAGCGAGCGCGGGCTGACCCTGTTCATGACCGTGACCTCTGCCCTGGCGGCCCTGTTGTACCGCTATGGCGGCCAGGACGACCTGCGCATCGGCGTGCCCCTGGCCAACCGCATCCGCCCGGAGAGCGAAGGGCTGATCGGCGCCTTCCTCAACACCCAGGTGCTGCGTATCCGGCCCCATGGGCAGATGCGCGCCAGCGAACTGCTCGAACAGGTGCGCCAGGTCGCCATCGATGGCCAGTCGCACCAGGACATTCCCTTCGATCACCTGGTCGAGGCCCTGCACCCCGAACGCAGCGCCGCCTTCAACCCGCTGTTCCAGGTCATGTGCAACGTGCAGCGCTGGGAGTTCCAGCAGCAGCGCGAGCTGGCCGGCGGCCTGCAGGTCGACTACCTGGTCAACGACGCCCGCGCCACCAAGTTCGACCTCAATCTGGAGGTCACCGACTTCGACGCGCACCTGCGCTGCTGCCTGACCTACAGCACCGACCTGTTCGATGGCGCACGCATCGCGGCCATGGCCGAGCACTGGCAGCGCCTGTTGCGTGCCATGCTCGACGCGCCGGATGCCTGCCTCAGCGAACTGCCGCTACAGGGCGCCGGCGAGCGCCAGGCGCTGCTGGACAACGGCCGTGGCCGTGCGCCCGACGCCCCACCTGCCAGCGTGCAGGCGTTGTTCCAGCGCCAGGTACTGGCCACGCCGGACGGCCGGGCGCTGAGCTGCGCCGGCCAGTCGCTGAGCTACGCCGAACTCAATGCCCGCGCCAATCGCCTGGCCCACCGCCTGATCGAGCTGGGCGTCGGCCCGGAAATACGGGTCGGCCTGGCCCTGCGCCGTTCACTGGACATGGTGGTCGGCCTGCTGGCCGTGCTCAAGGCCGGGGGCGCCTATGTGCCACTGGATCCGGAGTATCCGTCACAGCGCCTGCGCTACATGGTCGAGGACAGCGGCATCGGCGTACTGCTCGGACATGACACGCTGTTCGACCAGATGGCGCCGCTGCCCGAATCGCTGCAGGCCTGGAGCCTCGAGCGGGACGGGCCGGCCCTGGCGGCTTACCCGAGCGACAATCCGGCCGAGTGCGGCATTCCCGAACACCTGGCCTACCTGATCTACACCTCCGGCTCCACCGGCCTGCCCAAGGGCGTGGCCGTGGCCCAGGGACCGCTGGCCATGCACCTGCAGGCGGTGGGCGAGCTGTTCGGCACCACCCCGGCCGACTGCGAGCTGCATTTCTATTCGATCAACTTCGACGCCGCCAGCGAGCGCCTGCTGGTACCGCTGCTGTTCGGCGCCGAGGTGGTGCTGCGCGAGCAGGGACAGTGGGACGCCGAATCGATCTGCGGGCTGATCCGCAGCCATGGCATCAATGTGCTGGGCTTCACCCCCAGCTACGGCGGGCAACTGGCCCATTGGCTGCGCAGCCGCGATGAAACCTTGCCGGTGCGGCTGATCATCACCGGTGGCGAGGCGCTGACCCCGGAACACCTGCACAGCCTGCGCGAACGCTTCGTCCCGCAGGCGGTGATCAACGCCTATGGGCCGACCGAGACGGTGGTCATGCCGACCGCCTGCATCGCGCCCGCCGAACTGCCGGAAGGCCTCGGCAGCGTGCCGATCGGCCGGGTGGTCGGCAGCCGCGGCCTGTACGTGCTGGATGCCGACCTGGCCCTGGTGCCGGCCGGTGCCAGCGGCGAGCTGTATGTCGGCGGCTACGGCCTGGCCCGGGGTTACCTGGGGCGTGCGGGCCTGAGTGCCGAGCGTTTCGTGGCCGATCCCTTCACCGACCAAGGCGGGCGCCTGTACCGCACCGGCGACCTGGTACGCCAGGGCCGTGACGGGCAACTGGAATACCTCGGGCGTATCGACCATCAGGTCAAGGTACGGGGCTTCCGCATCGAGCTGGGCGAGGTCGAGGCCAGCCTGCTGGCCCACGAGCAGGTGCGCGAGGCCGTGGTGCTGGCGCTGGACGGGCCGTCCGGCAAGCAACTGGTCGGCTACCTGCTGGCCGAGGAGGGCGTCGCGGCCGCCGAGCTGGTCGACCAGCTCAAGACCCGGCTGCACGGTGCCTTGCCGGAGCATATGGTGCCCGCCCACCTGCTGGTGCTGGAACGCTTCCCGCTGACCGCCAATGGCAAGCTCGACCGCCGTGCCCTGCCGCAGCCGGATCTCAGCGCCGCGCAGAACCACTACCAGGCGCCGCGCAATGCCGTGGAGCAGAGCCTGGCCGTGGTCTGGCAAGCGGTCTTGGGGGTGGCACGCATCGGCATTGACGACAACTTCTTCGCCCTGGGTGGCGATTCGATCCTGTCGATCCAGGTGGTCAGCCGGGCACGCCAGGCCGGCGTGCACTTCAGTGCCAAGGACCTGTTCCTGCACCAGACCGTGCGCACCCTGGCCGCCGCCGCACGGCAGAGCGAACGCCTGAGCGTCGACCAGGGGCCGGTACTGGGCGAGACGGCCCTGACGCCGATCCAGCACTGGTTCTTCGAGCAGCGCCATGGCGACCCGCAGCACTGGAACCAGTCACTGCTGCTGCAGGCGGCCAGGCCCCTGCAGGCCAC
Organism: Phytopseudomonas flavescens; assembly: GCF_900100535.1. Taxonomy (GTDB): domain Bacteria; phylum Pseudomonadota; class Gammaproteobacteria; order Pseudomonadales; family Pseudomonadaceae; genus Aquipseudomonas; species Aquipseudomonas flavescens. Next base: position 91,346 of record NZ_FNDG01000012.1, on the reverse strand, counting down.
CTTGCTGGAGCAGGCCTTGCAAACCCTGGCCAGCCACCACGACGCCTTGCGCCTGCGTTTCACGGCAGCGGGTGGCGCCGAATTCGTCGCCCACGAGCCGAGCCAGCCCCTGCTCTGGGTGCGTGAGGCCGACGACGCCGACCAGCGTCTGGCGCTGTTCGAACAGGCGCAGCGCAGCCTCGACCTGCGACAGGGGCCCTTGCTGCGTGCCGTGCTGATCCCAGGCGAGCAGCCGCGGCTATTGATCGCCGTGCATCACCTGGCGGTGGATGGCGTATCGTGGCGGGTGCTGCTGGAGGACCTGCAGAGCGCCTATCGCCAGCTGGAAATCGGCGAGGCGCCCGGCTTGCCGGCCAAGACCCATTCGCTGCGCGACTGGGCCGGCCGCCTGCAGGCCTATGCCGGCAGCGAATCGCTGCGCGAGGAGCTGGGCTGGTGGCAAGCCCAGCTGCAGGGCCGCGATGGCGACCTGCCGCTGGATGGCACCGGCCAGCCTAACCTGGAGCGCGACGCGTGCCGGGTCAGCCTGACGCTGGACGCCGAGACCACGCGGCAGCTGCTGCAGCAGGCCCCCCAGGCCTACCGGGCGCGGGTCGACGACCTGCTGCTGACCGCCCTGGCGCGCACTCTGTGCGCCTGGACCGGCGGCGACGCGGCGCTGGTGCAACTGGAGGGCCATGGTCGCGAGGCGCTGTTCGACGACATCGACCTGAGCCGCACCCTGGGTTGGTTCACCAGTGCCTACCCGGTGCGCCTGGTGCCTGCCGACGACCTTGGCAGCAGCCTCAAGGCGGTCAAGGAGCAGTTGCGCGCGGTGCCGCACAAGGGCCTGGGCCATGGCGTGCTGCGCTACCTGGCCGACGAGCCGAGCCGCGCCGCCATGGCCGTGCTGCCCGAGGCGCGGATCACCTTCAACTACCTGGGGCAGTTCGATCAGGGCTTCGCCGCCGATGCCCTGCTGCGTCCGCTGCAGGAGCCGGGCGGGGCCCAGCACGCCGCCGAGGCGACGCTGCCGAACTGGCTGAGCGTCGACGGCCAGGTGTACGGCGGTGAGCTGAGCCTGCGCTGGACCTTCAGCGAGAGGCTGTTCCAGCGTGAAACCATCGAAGGCCTGGCGAGCCGCTACGAGGCCGAACTGCGTGCCCTGATCGGCCATTGCCTGGCGCCGCGAGCTGGCGGGGTGACCCCGTCGGACTTCCCCCTGGCGCGCCTCGAGCAGGCGCAGCTCGATGCGCTGCCGCTGCCGTTCGACGCCATCGACGACCTGTACCCGCTGACCCCGATGCAGGAAGGCCTGCTGCTGCATACCCTGCTCGAATCCGGCACCGGCATCTACTTCATGCAGGACCGCTACAGCATCGACAGCGCGCTGGACGTCGAGCGCTTCGAACGCGCCTGGCGCCTGGTCGTCGCCCGTCATGAAGCGCTGCGCGCCTCCTTCGTCTGGAACGCCGGCGAGCAGATGCTGCAGATCATCCACCGCGGCGATGGCGACGGCGTGGAATTCCTCGACTGGAGCGCGCTGCCGGAGGGCGGGCACGAAGCACGCCTGCAGCAGCTGCTCGAGGAAGAACGCCTGGCCGGCTTCGAGCTGCTGCACAGCCCGCCATTGCGCCTGCGCCTGATCCGCCTGGCCCATGACCGCCACTGGTTCATCATGAGCAACCACCACATCCTCATCGATGCCTGGTGCCGCTCGATCATGATGGGCGATTTCTTCGCCTTCTATCGGGCCCTCGGCGAAGGCCGCGAGGCCGGCCTGGCGCCCGCGCCGCGCTACCGCGAGTTCATCGCCTGGCTGCACCACCAGGGCCTGGAACAGTCCCGCGACTACTGGCGCCAGGCCCTGGCCGGCTTCGAGCGGCCGACGCCGATCCCCAGCGACCGACCGATCCGCCACGACAACGGCGGCATGCAGGTCGGCGACCTGCACAGCCGCCTGTCGGTGGCGCAGGGCGTGCGCCTGCGCGAACTGGCGCAGCGCCACCAGTTGACCGTCAATACCTTCGCCCAGGCGGCCTGGGCCCTGGTGTTGCGCCGTTACAGCGGCGACCGCGACGTGCTGTTCGGCGTCACCGTGGCCGGGCGTCCGGCCAGCCTGCCGCAGATGCAGCATTGCGTCGGCCTGTTCATCAACAGCATCGCGCTGCGCGTCCCCATGCCGGCGGCCGGCGAACGCCTGGGCGTGCGCCAGTGGCTGCAGCAACTGTTCGAGCGCAACCTGGAACTGCGCGAGCACGAGCACCTGCCGCTGGTGGACATCCAGGCCTGCAGCGAGCTGCCCAAGGGCCAGCCGCTGTTCGACAGCCTGTTCGTGTTCGAGAACGCGCCGGTGGATGCCAGCGTGCTGCAGGGCGCCGAAGGCCTCAAGGCCCGCTCCGGTTCCGGCCGCACCCACACCAACTACCCGCTGACGGTGGTCTGCTACCCGGGCGACGACCTCGGCCTGCACCTGTCCTACGACCGCCGCTTCTTCGACGAGGCGAGCGTGCAACGCCTGCTCGGCGACTTCCAGCGCCTGCTGCTGGCCCTGGTCGACGGTTTCGAGGGCGACTTCGCCGACCTGCCGCTGCTGGCCGAGGACGAACGGCATTTGCTGGTCGAGCATTGCAACCAGAGTGCCCGCGACTATCCGCTGGAGCAGGGCTATGCGCCGTTGTTCGAGGCGCAGGTGGCGGCCCATCCGCAACGTATCGCCGCGGCCTGCCAGGGCGAACAGTGGAGCTATGCCGAGCTCGACCGGCGCGCCAATCGCCTGGCCCATGGGCTGCTCGCTGCCGGGGTGCAGCCGGACCAGACGGTGGCCCTGCTGGCCGAGCGTTCCCTGGCCCTGCTGGGCATGATCCACGGCACCCTCAAGGCCGCCGCCGGCTACCTGCCGTTGGATCCGGCGCACCCGCGCCAGCGCCTGGCCCAGGTGGTCGAGACCAGCGGCACGGGCGTCCTGGTCTGCAGCGCCGCCTGCCGCGAACTGGCCGAGGGGCTGCTCGACGAACTGGGCTGCGCCGGAGGGCGACCGCGCCTGCTGGTATGGGAGGAGCTGCAGCGCAGTGACGTCGAGCACACCAGCCCGGGGCTCGCCGTCAGCGGCCAGCACCTGGCCTATGTGATCTACACCTCTGGCTCCACCGGCGTGCCCAAGGGCGTGGCGGTGCACCAGGCGGGCATGCTCAACAACCAGTTGAGCAAGCTGCCGTACTTCGGCCTGGACGAGCAGGCGGTGATCGCCCAGACCGCCTCGCAGAGCTTCGACATCTCGGTCTGGCAGTTCCTCGCCGCTGGCTTGTGCGGGGCCCGGGTCGAGATCGTCCCGGACGTGATCGCCCATGACCCGGCAGCGCTGCTGCGCCACGTGCGCGACAGCGGTATCAGCGTACTGGAAAGCGTGCCGTCGCTGATCCAGGGCCTGCTCGCCGAACCGCCGGCCGAGCTGGGCCGGCTGCGCTGGCTGCTGCCTACCGGCGAAGCCATGCCGCCGCAGCTGGCCCGCCAGTGGCTGTCGCGCTATCCAGGCGTCGGCCTGGTCAACGCCTATGGCCCGGCCGAGTGCGCCGACGACGTGGCGCTGTTCCCGGTCGACGCCGCTTCCTGCGCCGGCAGTTACCTGCCGATCGGCACGCCGACCGACAATAACCGCCTCTATGTGCTCGACGACGACCTGCAACCGGTGGCCAACCGCGCCCAGGGCGAGCTGTTCATCGCCGGCACCGGCGTCGGTCGCGGCTACCTGGGCGATCCCAAGCGTAGCGCCGCCAGCTACCTGCCCGATCCGTTCGGGGCGGCGGGCCAACGCCTGTACCGCAGTGGCGACCTGGCCCGGCGCCGTGACGATGGCGTACTGGAATACGTCGGCCGCGTCGACCACCAGGTGAAGATCCGTGGCTACCGCATCGAACTGGGCGAAATCGAGGCGCGCCTGCGCCAGCGGCCGGATCTGCGCGATGCCGCCGTGGCCACCCAGCACACCGCCAGTGGCCATTACCTGGTGGGCTACGTGGTGGCGCGTGACGAAGCGCCGGACTTCGAGGCGATCAAGGCGCAACTGGCGCAGCACCTGCCCGAGTACATGGTGCCGCGTCACTGGCAGGCGCTGCAGCGCCTGCCGCTCAATGCCAACGGCAAACTCGACCGCAAAGCCTTGCCGGCCCTGGCGTTCGGCGCCAGCCAGGCGTACCAGGCCCCGGTCGGCGAGCTGGAGACCACTCTGGCGCGCATCTGGGGCGAGGTGCTGGGTACCGAGCGGGTCGGCGCCACCGACAACTTCTTCGACCTCGGCGGTCACTCCCTGCTGGCGACCCAGATCGCCTCGCGGGTGCAGCAGGCCCTGCAGCGCAGCGTGCCGCTGCGGGCGATGTTCGAGTGCAGCACGGTGCGTGAACTGGCCCGGCACATAGAAGGGCTCGAGGGCGCGGCGCTGACCGAGCAGAAGGTCGAGCGGATCGACGACCTGATGGCCCGGTTGGAGGCGTTGTAGCCAGAGAGGCGCCAAGGCTGGCGCCCTGGAATGGGACAGGAAGGAGGGAACCCGCCGCTAGGGAGGGCGAAACCCGGAGCAATGCCTTTTGGTTGCTTTTGGGCGAAAGCAAAAGTAACCCGCTGTAAGAACCCGTTCACGATCTTTATCGGCAAGGTCGTTCGCGACGACCGCAATGTGGTGCAAGCGGCTGTTCGTAGGGTGGACGACGCTTCACCTACGCGGCCCGACCCGTCCACCGCTCTGCGATCGCAATGGTGGACAAAAGAGCGTTGTCCACCCTACGCAGGGAGGGTCCGCTTTTGCCTTACTGCCGTCTATCGGTCGGTAAAGATCGTGAACTGCTTCTAAGGGCGGAAAGGTGACGCGAGAGCGCCATTTCAGCAGGCGGGTGCACACCGCAGGTACAGGTCAATACAACCAGGATTCATCCTATCCAGGAGCGCCACCATGAGCACAGCGTTAGCCGAAAACCCGGGCACGGCCCAGGACGAGGACAAGGACTACCAGTTCGCCGAGCACCCCATCCTGATTCGGCAGAAACAGCAGGAGTCCAATGCCCGCAGTTACCCGCGACGCATCCCCCTGGCGCTCAAGCGCGCCCGGGGCATCCATGTCGAGGACGTCGAGGGGCGGGTGTTCATCGATTGCCTGGCCGGCGCCGGCACCCTGGCCCTGGGCCATAATCACCCGGTGGTCACCGAGGCGATCCGCCAGGTGCTCGACGACGAACTGCCGCTGCATACCCTGGACCTGAGCACGCCGATCAAGGACCGTTTCGTGCAGGATCTGTTCGCCGTGCTGCCCCCGGCCTTCGCGGCCAAGGCGAAGATCCAGTTCACCGGGCCGACCGGCACCGATGCCGTGGAAGCCGCCCTGAAGCTGGTGCGCATCGCCACCGGGCGCAGCACCGTGCTGGCCTTCCACGGCGGCTACCACGGCATGAGCCAGGGCTCGCTGAGCCTGATGGGTAACCTCAAGGCCAAGACTCCCCTGGGCTCGCTGCTCAGCCACGGCGTGCAGTTCATGCCGTTTCCCTACGACTACCGCTGCCCGTTCGGCCAGGGTGGCGAGGCCGGGGTGCAGACCAACCTGCACTACCTGGAGAACCTGCTCAGTGACCCGGAAAGCGGCGTACAGCCACCGGCCGCGGTGATCGTCGAGGTGGTGCAGGGCGAGGGCGGGGTGATCCCGGCCGCCAGCAACTGGCTGCGCGGGCTGCGCGAGATCACCAGCCGCTACCAGGTGCCGCTGATCATCGACGAGATCCAGACCGGTTTCGGCCGTACCGGCAAACTGTTCGCCTTCGAGCATGCCGGTATCGTGCCGGACGTGGTGGTGCTGTCCAAGGCCATCGGCGGCAGCCTGCCGCTGGCGGTGATGGTTTACCAGGACTGGCTCGACAGCTGGCAGCCCGGCGCCCATGCCGGCACCTTCCGTGGCAACCAGATGGCCATGGCCGCGGGCTCGGCGGTGATCCGCTATATCGAGACGCACGACCTGGTGGCGCATGCCGCCGCCATGGGCCAGCGCCTGCGCGGCCACCTGCTCGACCTGCAGCGACGCGTGCCGCAACTGGGCGATGTGCGCGGTCTGGGGCTGATGCTCGGAGCGGAAGTGGTCGACCCCCATGGCCGGGCCGATGCCCAGGGCCACGCCCCGCACGACGGCGTCCTGGCCAGCCGTATCCAGCGCGAGTGCCTGAAGCGTGGGCTGATCCTCGAACTGGGTGGCCGGCATGGCAGCGTGGTGCGTTTCCTGCCGCCATTGATCATCAATGCCGAGCAGGTGGATCAGGTGGCGCGGGTCTTCGCCAGGGCCGTGCAGGCGGCCATCGCCGCGGGCACTGAGTAGCCTGGATCAGCCGAAGGCGTAATCCGGGAAACGCGCAGGAACCAGAGGAATGGCCACTGCACGAAGCGAACCCCGGATTACGCCGTTGCGCGGCCAATCCAGGCTACGACATCGGTGAGATCGCTGCTTCGCCGGCATTAATTTTCCTCGTCGGCGGCTCGTCTTGTCAGGTAATGGCCCACGGGGGCCGGGTATCCAAGGAGAAACAGCATGACCTCAGTATTCGACCGCGAAGACATCCTGTTCCAGGTAGTGGTCAACCATGAAGAGCAGTACTCCATCTGGCCGGACTACAAGGAAGTCCCGAAGGGCTGGCGAACCGTCGGCAAGAGCGGCTTCAAGAAAGAGTGCCTGGCCTACATCGAGGAAGTCTGGACCGACATGCGCCCGCTCAGCCTGCGCCAGCACATGGAAGAGCAGGCGCGCCAGAAGCAGCAGGCCGAAGCCGTTCATTGAGGTTTGTGCCATGACCGCCGTGCAACTCTTCTGCCTGCCCTATTCGGGCGCCAGCGCCATGGTCTACAGCCGCTGGCGCCGCAAGCTGCCGGATTGGCTGAGCGTGCAGCCGATGGAGCTGCCCGGGCGTGGGGCGCGCCTCGGCGAGCCGCTGCAGACCGACATGCAGGCCCTGGCCCGGCAATTGGCCAGGGAGCTGATCCCGCGCCTGGACGGCCCCTACGCGCTGTTCGGCCACAGCCTCGGCGCCTTGCTGGCCTTCGAGATGGTCCATGCCTTGCGCGAGCTCGGCGCGCCTGCACCGGCCTCGCTGTTCGCCTCTGGCACGGCGGCGCCCAGCCAGCGTGACGACTACGCCCGGGGCTTCGCCGACCCGAAGAGCGACGACGAGCTCAAGGAGGAGTTGCGTGAGCTCAACGGCACACCCCAGGAGGTGCTGGACAACGATGAGCTGATGGCCCTGACCCTGCCGATCCTGCGCGCCGATTTTCGCCTCTGCGGCCTCTATGCCCGTCGCCAGCGGCCACGCCTGAGTTGCCCGCTGCACGTGCTGGGCGGCAAGCAGGACAGGGCGACCCAGGAACAACTGATCGCCTGGCAACTGGAAAGCGACGCCAACTTCTCCCTGGAGATGCTGCCCGGCGGGCATTTCTTCATCCATGAGCACGAAGCCAAGGTGCTGCGCATTCTGCGCGCCAACCTGGAGGTGGACCTGCGCCGCTACCAGCGATTCATTGGCCTGCCGGCTGCCCAGCGGCAGTTCGCCCGCGCCTGACGACGTCGGCTGCGGGCGCGCACGCGGCAGCATGTAGGGTGGATGGCGCTGTTTTCATCCACCATTGCGATCGGTGCACGGTGGACGAATGAAGTGTCGGCTACGCGCCCGGCCCACCCTGCCGGGAGGGGCGGATTGGGGCGCGGGGCCTTGCGGCCATGGGGCGGGCTTAGCCAGACGCCTCACTCCAGGGCGCGGCCCAGTCGCCAGTAGCCCATGAAGGTCAACGCCCGGCGATCCAGGCCCAGTTCGCCGACCAGATAGCGGCGAATCGACATGACCGCCGCCGATTCACCGGCCACCCAGGCATAGAATTCGCTGTCCGCCGGCTTGGCGCGGTCCCAGAGGATCTGCGTCTCGATGTCCACCTCCTCGATCGTCTGCCGGCCCTTGGCGCGCGCTGCCGAGGCCGGCAGCAGAGCCAGTCGCAGGACGGCGTGGCGCATGCCGGCGCCGTGTTCGAGCGCCAGCTCGTCGCGCACCAGCCAGTTCACCTCGGCAGTGCCTGGCTGGCGGAGTGTCTGGCGATCAGCGGCGTGGGGCACTTCGATGAAGGCCTGCACCGCTGGGGGCTGCGGCCAGTCGGCCAGTGCTTCGAGAATCCCGGCGATGGCCGGCAGCGCGGTCTCGTCGCCAATCAACAGCACGTGACGAATGCCCGCCGGCGGCTGCCATTCGTAGCCACCGGGATCGCCCGCCGATTCGCCATCCGGTGCCACCATCTGCAGGCGGTCACCGGGACGGGCATGGGTAGCCCAGCGCGACGCCGGGCCGTTCTCGCCATGCAGTACGAACTCCACGTCCACCTCCGCCTGGGCGCTGCGCAGGCTGCGGATGGTGTAGGTGCGCATCGGCGGCTTGCGTTGCGGCTCCAGGCTGCGCAGGGCCTGGTGCCAGTCGTCGTGGTGGGGCAGCTGCGGCGGGGTGCCATCTGGCCCGGGGAACAGCAACTTGACCCGTTGGTCCGGGGCCAGGGTGTTCATCAGGTGCACATCCGCCCCGGTGAAGACGAAGCGGGTCAGTGATGGACTGACGGTGATGCGCTGTTTCAGCTCGATGTCGAAGAGGCGATAGCGGGCCGACTTGGCGAGCCCGGTACGCTGCGCGAGCTGGCGCAGGTTGCGGGTGACGGCATTGGCGAGAGACATGGCAGGGCCTATTGCTGGTGATGTTCAGCAAAGGGACGAATGGGCGCCAGGCAAATACACGCCCGATGCACCGGCGGCAGCCGTAGCCTGGATTACGCCGCGGCGCGGCTAATCCAGGCTACCGGGATTGGACTGGATGGTTTTGATTACGCTAATGACTTGAAATGAGACGCGGACTGCAATATTAATTTATCTATATTCATTTTCCTCAGCGCAACAATGAGCCACATCTTGGAGAAGGCTTGTTAAGCCCTTAAATTTACTCATAAACCGAATTTATAGTTTGAGAAAGGGTTGCCCCTTTTGCACGATTACAGCGCCAGCATAGAGCTTGCAGGTTATCCTCGGTCGTAGTTCCTCTCTTGGAGATTGGAATGATATGGTCAATTTCAATTAATAGGTTTGGCTCATCTCTAACCGAAATTCCGCATCGCTGGCAGGTGTTTTTGTCTCTCGTCTTAATCTTTTCACGAAGCTGCGGAGTCATCAATGCTCGTTGGCCTTTAGCGCTATTCTTGAAACGAAGCCTGTCACCAAGGTACTTTATAAATCTTTCAAGATTTTCCATGTCAAGAGTAATGGGGACCTCGTAGGAGCTATTGCCACCCGGGGAAACATACTGAAATTTGTAGGTTTGGAAATTGATATCAACCAATCGCACAGGTTCAAGTCCGAGTTCTTTTGCTAAACGACTCTTGTTCAGCTTGTAAAATAAAGAAGGCAAAGGGTCAGTGAGGGTCTGCATGAGCCTGTCTCTCTCTTGTTCAAGCAGGACTTTTCCCTGGTACGCGGTGAGGTAGTTGTTCAGCGCATTCTCAAGATGAGATAGCGTTTCTTCGTTCACGTCTATGTAGAAGTATTTGCAGAGATACTTGAATGGTTGGTCATTGGCAGCTTTGCACACAGAGGCCGAGCAGTTGTGAATTCTGTCACCTCTCTTGGTTTTGGCCCATTCGTTCCGTTTGAAATTATATCGACTAGTGTCGTAACGATCACCCAGGCCGTAGTCGTAAGAATTGATGTTCAGCCGTGTTCTTTTTAACTCTTCTATGTGGCGATTGAGGTTGTTGCAATCCGTGGCGTGATCTTTAATTCCGCTCTTTAGCTTAAGGAACTGTTCGTTGCGAAAGTACCAGAGGGAATATATCTCCCAGGCGGATATTGAGAGTGCTACCAAGCAGAGCCCTATCTTACCCTCAATTGATAGAAGTAAACCCGGGTGGCCAGTGTCAAGGATTATTGCAATAACCACAAATCCGAGAATAATCCTTAACATTCTACAACGTCCATATTTAAATGTTTTGAGAATCTTGAACGATAGTGGTGAATTATAATTCGGGTTCCGCGCCATTTCCACGGACGGTTTGATAAAGGGCTGAAAACTTCGTCCCGTAGCCTGGGTCAGCCACAGGCGTAACCCGCGAGCGCTGGCGAGTGGACGAAGCGAAACCCGGATTACGCCGCTGCGCGGCTGCTCCAGGCTGCGCCATTACCGTACAGGTCGGGATCGCCCGGCAGGTTGCGAGCGGCCCAGGGCGATCGCACCGATGCCCACCGCGAACCACAGCGTCGCCAGGCGGATCACCAGGGTCACGGCGATGGCGTCGGGCTGGGCCACGCCACTGCTCACCAGCAGCGCGACCATCACCGCCTCGGTGCCGCCCAGGCCGCCCGGCATGAAGCTGAGCGCGCCGGCCAGGGTGGAGGCGGCATACACGAACAGGGAGAACGCCAGCGACACCTCGGCGCCGAGCCACTGCAGCAGGAAATGGAAGGCCAGGGCCTCCGCGCCCCAGCCGGCCAGGCTCAGCAGCGATCCACCGGCCAGCAGCAGCGGCGTATGACAGCGGCGGGCATCGAGCAGCAGGGCAAAGGCCTGTTGCGCCAGGGCCACCAGGCGTCCGCGGCGGCCTTCGAACCACCGTAACGCACGCTGCAGCAGGCGGTGCTGGGCTAGCAGGAATAGCGTGACGAGGATGATCACCAGCCCGGCCATGGCCATCGGGCGCGTCTGTGGGTAATGGCCGAGGCCGATGGCCGCCAGGCCGGTGATGGTCAGCAGGTCGGACAGGCGTTCGCTGAGCAGCGCTGCCAGGCTCCTGCTATAGGGGACGCCATGGTGCTTGAGCAGCCCGCTGCGCAGGGTTTCGCCGATCTTGCCGGGGGTCGCCGAGAGGGCGAAGCCGGCCAGGTAGATGCGCAGGCTGGGGCGCCAGGCCAGGGCGTGGCCCAGCGCCACCAGGTAGCACTGCCAGCGCAGGAAGCGCAGCAGGTAGTTGAGCAGCGACATGCCCAGGGCGAAGGCCAGGCCGGCCAGACCGACCCTGGCCAGGGCCGCACCGACCTCCTGCCAGCCGCCCCACAGGGAAAAGGCCAGGTAGCCCAGCACCGAGACCAGGGTCGAGTAGATCGCCGCGCGGTAGGCCCAGCTGCGGTTCTCAGCGTTTGCCGCTCTGTTGTCCATCAGGAAGGCCGCTTCACAGCGAGAGCCGCTTGAAGATGAATTCGGGGATCAGCCGGATGACCAGCATGATCGGCGCCCAGAACCAGGGGGTATACAGCGTCGAGCGCCGTTTGCGCAGCGCCGCGAGAATATCCCGGGCCACCCGTTCCGGTTGCGCGAGCAGTGGTCCCGGCAGCGCCAGGCCCTGGGTCATGGGGGTGTCGACGAAGCCGGGCTTGACCGTCAGCAGGTGCACGCCCGACTTGTACAGGCGCGCGCGCAGGCCGCTGCAGAACACGCTGACCGCCGCCTTGGCGCTGCCATACAGGTAGTTGCTGGGCCTGCCACGCTCGGCGGCCACCGAGGCGATCACCGCGAGGCTGCCGCTGCCCTGGGCCTCCATCAGGTTGCCCAGGCGGGTGAGCAAGGCGATCACGTTGAGGCCATTGCTGGCGAAGGCACGCACGGCTTGCTCCGGGTCCCGTTCGCAAGCGTCCTGGTCGGGCAGGCTGCCATGGGCGACCAGGGCGATGTCGATGCGCGGCAGGAGCTGCCGGGTGCGCTCCAGCATGGGGGCGTGGCCAGCGAGGTCGTCGAGGTCCAGCACCTGGGTGTGCACCTCGTCGGCACCGCGGGCCCGCAGGTCGGCGGCGGTCTGCTGGAGTTTTTCGTCGTTGCGCCCGACCAGCATGAAACGGCCGTGCTGTTCGGCCCACAGGCGGGCGCAAGCGGTGGCGATGGCGGAGGTACCACCGATGATCAGGATCGTGCTCATTGTTGGGTCACTCGTTGCCAGAATCGGGAAAGCAGGGCCGGGTCGCGCAGGCGCTCCAGGCGCTCCCAGGACGGGTAGGCGAGCCTGAAGTCGTCGCCGTGCATGTGCGCATCCTTGGCCGGGTAGAGCCGACCGCCGGCCTCGCGCACGATCTGGTCGAGCTGGCGCAGCAGCCTGTGGGTGCCTTCCCCGCGCTGGGGGAAATCCAGGGCCAGCGACACGCCGGGCAACGGAAAGGACAGCAGCCCCGGCGAGGGCAGGTCTCCACAGTTCTTCAGGACCGCGAGGAAGGAGCCCTCGCGGTGACGCTGGATGGTCGCCAGCAGGGCGCCCATGGCGTCCTCGGCAATCGCCTGGGGAATCACGCACTGGTACTGCTGGAAGCCACGCGGGCCATAGATGCGGTTCCAGTCGAGCAGGCGATCCAGGGGGTAGAAGAACGCATCGTAGTCCTGCAGGCGCTCCGGCCGCGTGCCCTTGCTGTGGAAGTACAGGCCGTTCAGCGCCTTGAGTGTCAGGCTGTTGAACAACGGCACCGGGGGCGTCACGGGAATCCGCAGGGCGGTGACCGGCCGCGGCTTGCACGGTGCCCGGTCATGGTGGTCGCCGGCGAGAAATACGCCTCGCCCGAGCTGGGCCCGCGGCGCCAGGCAGTCCACCCAGGCGACGTTGTATTCGTGGCGGGCATCCAGCTCGCGGCTGATGGCGAAGTATTCCCGCAGGTTGGCGAAACGGACCTGTTGCAGGCGGATCTTGCTGGAAGCGATCCGCCGCAGGCGCAGGGTCGCGGTGAGGATGATGCCTGTCAGCCCCAGCCCACCCACCGTGGCGTTGAACAGCTCGGCGTTTTCCGCCGGGCTGCAGCGCAGCAGGCCCAACTCGCTGCGAACCAGCTCGAGGGCTTCGACGTGGCGGCCAAAGGTGCCCTGCACGTGATGGTTCTTGCCGTGCACGTCGTTGGCGATGGCACCGCCCACGGTGGCCAGGCGGGTGCCCGGCGTGACCGGCAGGAACCAGCCCCTGGCGATGCTTTGCTGGAGCAGTTCGCCGAGGGTCATGCCGGCCTCCACCGTGACCAGGCCCTGTTGCCAGTCGGCGGCGACGAAACGCGCCAGCGGGCGCATGTACAGCACCTGGTCGCTGCTGGCCAGGCAACTGTCGCCATAACTGCGGCCATTGCCGTAGGGCAGGCCGGCCGCCGGGCAATCGCGCCATGCCAGCCCCTGTTCGATGACCTGCTGGCGCCAGTGGCAGGGCAGCGGCTGTTGCGCAAAGTAGGGATAGCGCCCCCAGGAACCGAGGGGCTTCATGCGGCGAGCCAGAAGACCAGCGCGAACAGTGCGCCGGTGATCAGGCTGATGCGGTCCTTGGCGGCGAATACCACCGGGTCGTCGTGCATCAGCCCGCGATGGGTGAGGAACCAGGTGCGGCTGACCCAGAACAGCAGCAGCGGACAGGCCAGCCAGATGATCACCGGGTAGCGGTACAGTGCGGTGTGGGAAATCTCCTGGATGTACAGCGCCAGCACCAGCACCGAGAGGTAGCCGGAGGTGGTGCCGATCGACGAGATCATCTCCAGGTCCGCGGGGAAATAACCCCTGCCGGAGGCCTGGCCGGTCTTGCCCAGCTCCCGCGCCTCGCGCAGTTCGGCGTAGCGCTTGATCAACGCCAGGCTGAGGAAGATGAACAGGGAGAAGGCGAGCATCCAGAAGGTCGGCTGCAGGCCCAGGGCGAAGGCGCCAGCGATGATTCGCAAAGTGTAGAGCAGGCCCAGGGTGATGACGTCCACCGCCATGACCCGCTTAAGTCCCAGGGAGTAGGCCAGGGTCAGCAGGTAGTAGGCGAGCATCGCCACGCCGAACAGCGGCGGCAACAGCAGCCAGGCGCCGACGAAGGCGGCCGCCAGCAGCACGGGAAACACCAGCAGGCCCGCCTGTATGGAGAGCTTGCCGGCGGCGAAGGGGCGCGTGCACTTGCGCGGGTGGCGGCGATCGTCGTCGATGTCCAGCAGATCGTTGAGGATGTACACGCTCGAAGCGCACAGGCCGAACAGGAAGAAGGCGACCACCACCTGCGTCAACTGCTTTGGGTCGTCGGCCAGGTGGGCGGCGAACAGCGGCACGAACAGCAGCAGGTTCTTCAGCCATTGATGCAGGCGCAAGGCCTTGAGCCAGTTCTTCAGCGGGCTGTCGTCGCTCCTGAACACCCGCGCGACGTTGCCCAAGGCCCTGGCCCGGCGCTCCACGCCCGAGTGCGGCTGCACCACGTAGGCCCGGTTGGCCGACGCCCAGACGAACAGGTCGGCATGGGCATTGCCAGCGTAGTCGAAGCCTTTCTCGCCATACTCGCGCACCAGCAGGTCACGCTTGGCCTTGGCGCCGAGGTTGCAGTCGTGCTCGGTGGCGAATACCCGGTCGAAGACCTGCAGGTGGGCGGCGATCTTTTCCGCGAGCAGCCGGTGCGTGGCGGTCGCCAGCACCACCGGGGTACCGCGCGAGCGGTGCTGGGCGATCAGCTCGATGACCTGCGGGTTGTAGGGCAGGTGCTCCACCTCGAACGGCGTCTGCCGTGCCAGTTGCTCCTTCAGGTACGCCTTGCCACGGGCCAGCCAGCCGAACAGCGACGCCACGCGCCACGGGCTGCGCTTGGCGAAGCGCAGGCTCGCCTCGTGCAGCATGTCGGCGCGGAGCAGGGTTCCGTCCAAGTCGATTACCAGCGGGAGTTCGGCCACATTCCTGTCCTCGTGAGAAGGGCATCCGGCCGTCACGCTCGACGGCCGTTCTCCATGAACGAGGTGGCTGCGCAATTCTTTAGCGATGGCGTTCGTCGGGTTCGCGGGAGCGGCTGCGCTGGCCGTTGTGGTTGGCTAAATCGCCGCTGCGAGGATTCGTTTGAGCTTCATAGTCATCGCTAGATTGCCAGGAAGACGCCCGACATGAATGCCGAACAGACCCTCAAGCTCGCCCGCCGCTTCATCGAACTGCCGCCGGAGAAACGGCGCCTGTTCCTCGACGGGCTGCAGGCCGAGGGCATCGATTTTTCCCTGTTGCCGATCCCGGCCGGCGTCACCTATGACGAGCGCGACGGGCTGTCCTATGCCCAGCAGCGGATGTGGTTTCTCTGGCAACTCGATCCGCGTGGCGCCGCCTACAACCTGCCCATGGCCGTGCGCCTGAACGGCGAGCTGGACGAGACCGACCTGCAGGCCGCCTTCGATGGCCTGGTGGCCCGCCACGAGACCCTGCGCAGCCTGTTCGGCGAGCAGGATGGCCAGGTCCGGCAGCGTATCGTCGAGCCGTTCGCGGTAGCCATCGCCCGCCATGACCTGAGCGCCATGCCCGCGGCGGCGCGAGAGCAGCAGGTGCGCCAGCGGGCCGATGCCGAGGCCCTGGCGCCGTTCGACCTGGCCCAGGGCCCGCTGCTGCGCGTGCAGTTGCTGAAACTGGGCGAGCAGGAACACGTGCTGCTGCTGACCCTGCACCACATCGTCGCCGATGGTTGGTCCTATAACGTCCTGATCGATGAATTCATCCGCCTCTACGATGCCGCCTGCAGTGGCACCGAGGCCGATCTGCAAGCGCTGCCGATCCAGTACCGCGATTACGCCCTGTGGCAGCGCAGCTGGCTGGAGGCCGGCGAGCAGGAACGCCAGCTGGACTACTGGCGCGGCAAGCTCGGTGAGGATCATGCACCGCTGGCGCTGCCCACCGACCATCCACGGCCGCTGTCGCCGAGTTACCGTGGTGCGCGTCACCAGTTCCAGGTCGACCCGGCCCTGGCCGAGCGCCTGCGTGGCCTGGCCCGCGAGCAGGGCGTGACCCTGTTCATGGTCCTGCTGGCCGCCTTCAAGGTGCTGCTGCACCGCTACAGCGGCCAGCAGGCGATCCGTGTCGGCGTGCCGGTGGCCAACCGCAACCGTACCGAGGTCGAAGGGCTGATCGGCTGCTTCATCAATACCCAGGTCCTGCACACCGAGATCGATCCGCTGAGCGACGTGAATCAACTGCTGCAGCGGGTCAAGGACACCGCCCTGGGCGCCCAGGCGCACCAGGAACTGCCGTTCGAGCGGCTGGTGGAAGCGTTGGGGCTGGCGCGCAGCCTGAGCGTCAGCCCACTGTTCCAGGTGCTCTACAACCACCAGTCGCAGGTGGCGGATGCCGCCGCGATAAAGGGGCGATCCGGTCTGAGCCTGGCGGCGCTGGAGCGTGAGACGCGTATCGCGCAGTTCGACTTGTCGCTGGATACCGTCGAGCAGGGTGGCAAGCTGTTCGCCGCCTTCGGCTATGCCACCGAGCTGTTCGAGCGCTGCACCGTGGAGCGCATGGGCGTTCACTACCGCCGCTTGCTGGAGGCCTTGGCCGACGGCTCGACCAGGCGGATCGGCGAACTGGCGATGCTCGGCGACGCGCAGCGGCAGCAGATTCTCCACGACTGGAACGCCACCCGGGCCGACTATCCACTCGAGCGCCACGTCCACCTGTTGATCGAAGCGCAGGTCGAGCGGGCGCCACAAGGCACGGCCTTGGTCTTCGGCGGGCAGTCCCTGAGCTATGCCGAACTCAATGCCCGGGCCAACCGCCTGGCTCATCGCCTGATCGCGCTGGGCGTGCAGCCCGACGGGCTGGTGGGCATCGCGGTGGAGCGTTCCATCGAGATGGTCGTGGGCCTGCTGGCGATTCTCAAGGCCGGCGGCGCCTACGTGCCGCTGGACCCGGACTACCCGGCCGAGCGCCTGGCCTACATGCTCGAAGACAGTGGCGTGAAGCTGCTGCTGAGCCAGTCGCACCTCGACCTGCCGCTGGCCGAGGGCGTGCAGCGCATCGACCTGGATCGGCAAGACGATGGGCTGGAAGGCTACAGCGAAGCCAACCCTGACGTTGCCGTCGAAGGCGAAAACCTTGTTTACGTGATTTATACCTCCGGCTCCACCGGTAAACCCAAGGGCGCCGGCAACCGCCATTCGGCCCTGACCAATCGCCTGTGCTGGATGCAGGAGGCTTATGGCCTGGATGCCAGCGACAGCGTGTTGCAGAAGACCCCGTTCAGCTTCGACGTGTCGGTGTGGGAATTCTTCTGGCCGCTGATGACCGGTGCCCGCCTGGTGGTCGCGGCGCCGGGCGACCACCGCGACCCGGCGAAGCTGGTCGAGCTGATCAACCGCGAGGGCGTGACCACGCTGCACTTCGTGCCCTCGATGCTGCAGGCGTTCCTGCAGGACGACAAGGTATCCACCTGCACCAGCCTGAAACGCGTCGTCTGCAGCGGCGAAGCGCTGCCGGTTGGCGCCCAGCAGCAGGTTTTCGCCAGGCTGCCGCAGGCGGGGTTGTACAACCTCTACGGCCCGACCGAGGCCGCCATCGACGTCACCCACTGGACGTGCGTGGAAGAAGGCCGTGACGCGGTGCCGATCGGCAGGCCCATCGCCAACCTGGCTTGCCACGTACTCGACGCCGACCTGCAGCCGGTGCCGGCCGGCGTGCTGGGCGAGCTGTACCTGGCCGGCGCGGGCCTGGCCCGGGGTTACCACCAGCGCCCGGCGCTGACCGCGGAGCGTTTCGTCGCCAGCCCGTTCGGCGACGGCGCACGCCTGTACCGCACCGGCGACCTGGCACGCTACCGTGCCGATGGCGTGATCGAATACGCCGGGCGCATCGACCACCAGGTCAAGCTGCGCGGCCTGCGCATCGAACTGGGCGAGATCGAGGCGCGCCTGCTGGAGCACCAGTGGGTGCGCGAAGCGGCGGTGCTGGCCGTGGAGGGCAAGTCCCTGGTGGGCTACCTGGTGCTGGCCGACCACCCGGCCGACTGGCGTGATGCGCTGGCCGCGCACCTGGCGCAGCACCTGCCGGACTACATGGTGCCGGCGCAGTGGATCGACCTCGCGCAGATGCCGCTGAGCCCCAACGGCAAGCTTGATCGCAAGGCGCTGCCGCGACCCGATGGGACTGCACAGGCCGACTATGCCGCGCCGCAGGGCGAGCTCGAAACGCGCATCGCGGCGATCTGGCAAGGCGTGCTCGGCCGCGAGCGCATCGGTCGCCACGACAACTTCTTCGAACTGGGCGGCGACTCCATCGTCTCCATCCAGGTGGTCAGCCGGGCCCGGCAGGCCGGTATCCAGTTCACCCCCAAGGATCTGTTCCAGCACCAGACAGTGCGCAGCCTGGCTGCGGTGGCCGAGGTTGGTAGGCAACTGCTGATCGACCAGGGTGCGGTAATCGGCGAGGTGCTGCTGACTCCGGTGCAGCACTGGTTCTTCGAGCAGGATATCGCCCGGCCACAGCACTGGAACCAGTCGCTGCTGCTCGAACCCCGCGAAACGCTGGACGCGGCGCAACTGCAAGCTGCGCTGGCGCGATTGATCGAACAGCATGACGCCCTGTGCCTGCGTTACCAGGCCGGCGCGCAGGGTTGGACGCAAGCGCCTGCCGCGCTGCCGTTGCCGGCGCCGCTGTGGCTGCGCCAGGCCGCCAGCGCCGATGAATTGCAGGCCATCTGCGACGAGGCGCAGCGCAGCCTGGAACTGAGCCAGGGGCCGCTGCTGCGGGTGGTACTGGTGGCGATGCCCGACGCTTCGCAGCGCCTGCTGCTGGCCGTCCACCACCTGGTGGTGGACGGCGTGTCCTGGCGCATCCTGCTGGAAGACCTGCAGAGTCTGCTGACGCAGGCTAGGGCCGGTGAGGACTTCACCTTGCCTGCCAAGACCAGCTCCTATCAGACCTGGGCCGCACGCCTGCAGGGCCATGCCGGCAGCGAGGCGCTGGACGCCGAGCTGGACTACTGGCGCCAGCTGGGCGATGCGCCGACGGATCTGCCCTGCGACAACCCTGAAGGCGGCCTGCGCAATGCGCAGGAGCGCAAGGTCAGGCTGAAGCTCGATAGCGAATCGACCCGCCAGCTGTTGCAGGACGCACCAGGGGCCTACCGCACCCAAGTCGGCGATCTGCTGCTGACCGCGCTGGCCCGTGTCGTCACCCGCTGGGCCGGCGCCGAGTCGGCGCTGATCCAGCTGGAAGGGCATGGCCGCGAAGAGCTGTTCGAGGGTATCGACCTGACCCGCAGCGTGGGCTGGTTCACCAGCATGTTCCCGCTCAAACTGACACCTCAGGCCGATCTGGCCGGCTCGATCAAGGCGATCAAGGAGCAGTTGCGCGCGGTGCCCGGCAAGGGCCTGGGCTTCGGTGTGCTGCGTTACCTGGGCGCTGCCCGGGTGCGCGCCGAGCTGGCAGCCCTGCCGCAACCGCGCATCACCTTCAACTACCTGGGCCAGTTCGATGGCCAGTTCGACCAGCAGGCACTGTTCGTCCCAGCGAGCGAATCCCCAGGCCTGGCCCAGGACGAGCAGGCGCCACTGGCCAACTGGCTGAGTATCGAGGGCCAGGTGTATGGCGGCGAACTGTCGCTGCAATGGAGCTTCAGCCACGAGATGTTCGCCGAGGCGAGCATCCAGTGCCTGGTCGATGACTATGCGCAGGAACTGAAGACGCTGATCGCCCATTGCGTGCAAGGCGAATCTGGCGGCGCCACGCCCTCGGACTTCCCTCTGGTCAGCCTGACCCAGGAGCGTCTGGACACATTGCCCATCCCGATGGTGCAAATCGAGGACATTTACCCGTTGTCGTCGATGCAGCAAGGCCTGCTGATGCATACCCTGCTGGAGCCGCATTCCGGCATCTACTTCATGCAGGATCGTTACTGCATCGACAGCGACATCGACCTGCCTCGTTTCCGCAGTGCCTGGCAGGAAGTGATCCAGCGTCACGACGCCTTGCGCGCTTCGTTCGATCTCGACCAGCACGGCGACATGCTGCAGATCATTCACCGCCATGCGCCGCTGCGTCTCGACTACCTGGATTGGAGTGCGCACCCGCGCGACCAGCACGAGGCGGATCTGCAACGCCTGCTGGAGCAGGAGCGCCAGCAGGGCTTCGATCTGCTGGCGCGACCGCCTTTCAGCCTGCGCCTGATCCGTCGTGCTCCGCAGCAATACTGGTTCATCCTCAGCAACCATCACATCCTGATCGATGCCTGGTGCCGCTCGCTGCTGCTCCAGGACTTCTTCGCCCTGTACCAGGGCAAGCCGACCACGCCGCCCGCGGCACGCTACCGCGACTTCATCGCCTGGCTGCAGGAGCAGGGCGAGGAGGCGGCGATCCAGGCCTGGCGCGAGGAGCTGCAAGGCGTCGAACGGCCGACCTGGCTGCCCTACGACCGACCGCCGCAGCGCCAGGGCGGACAGTCGCAGATCGGCGATCGCTACCTGCAATTGCCGCGTAGCGAAGGTCGTGCGCTGCGCGAGCTGGCCCAGCGCTACCAACTGACGGTCAATACCTTTACCCAGGCTGCCTGGGCGCTGGTCATGCAGCGTTACAGCGGTGACAGCGACGTGCTGTTCGGTGTCACCGTGGCCGGGCGCCCGGTCAGCCGCCCGGAAATGCAGGATACCGTCGGCCTGTTCATCAACAGCATCCCGCTGCGCGTGCGGATGCCAACAGCCGGCAGTGTCAGGCAATGGCTGCAGGCGCTGTTGGAGCACAACCTGGCGTTGCGCGAGCACGAACACCTGCCGTTGCTGAAGATCCAGGCCTGCAGCGCCATCGGTGGCAACCAGCAATTGTTCGACAGCCTGTTCGTGTTCGAGAACGCACCGCTGGAAAGCGCCGTGGTCAGTGGTGCCGAAGCGCTCAGCGCCATCGCCGACAGTGCCCGAACCCATACCAACTACCCGCTGACGGTGGTGATCTATCCGGGGGACGAGCTGGGTCTGCACCTGTCCTATGATCAGCGCTTCTTCGACGAGGCGACCGTTGACCGCCTGCTGCGCGATATGAACGTTGCCCTGGATGCCCTGGTCAGTGGCTTCCATGGCGAGTTCACGGCCTTGCAACTGATGTCCGAGGACGACCGCCAGCAATTGCTCGAGGCCTGCAACCGCACCGCGCGCAGCTATCCGCTGGAGCAGGGCTATGTGCGTCTGTTCGAAGCCAGCGTGGCG
Source organism: Phytopseudomonas flavescens (assembly GCF_900100535.1). Taxonomy (GTDB): domain Bacteria; phylum Pseudomonadota; class Gammaproteobacteria; order Pseudomonadales; family Pseudomonadaceae; genus Aquipseudomonas; species Aquipseudomonas flavescens. The sequence goes on along the minus strand of NZ_FNDG01000012.1, from coordinate 70,426 downwards.
CGCCACGCCGAGCGCACTGCAGCATCCTGCCTGGGACAGAGCTGGAGCTACGCCGAGCTCAACCGCCTGGCCAATCGCGCCGGCCATGCGCTGATCGCCGCTGGCGCGCAGGTTGACCAGCCTGTCGCGCTGCTGGCCGAACGCGACTTGCCGCTGCTGGGCATGATCGTCGGCAGTTTCAAGGCGGGAGCCGGTTACCTGCCGCTGGATCCGCACCTGCCGGATGAGCGCCTGCTGCGCCTGCTGGAACTGAGCCGTGCACCCGTCCTGTTCTGTAGCCGAGACTGTGTCGAGCGGGCGCGCCAACTGGTCGATTCGCTTGCAGCCGCCGACGCACCACGCCTGCTGGTGTGGGAGGACGTCCAGGCCGGCGATGGCCCGCAACATGAGCCTCGGGTCTATGTGGGGGCCAGTCACCTGGCCTATGCGATCTATACCTCCGGTTCCACCGGCACGCCGAAAGGGGTGCTGGTGGAACAGGGCGGCATGCTCAACAACCAGTTGAGCAAGGTGCCTTACCTGGCACTGGACGAGCATGACGTCATCGCTCAGACCGCTTCGCAGAGCTTCGATATCTCGGTCTGGCAGTTCCTTACCGCGGCGCTTTGCGGGGCTCGGGTGGATATCGTGCCGCAGGCCATCGTTCAGGAGCCGGCGGCCCTGCTGGCCCATGTCCATGAGGCGGGCATCAGCGTACTGGAAAGCGTGCCATCGCTGATTCAGGGGCTGCTGGACGAGCCGCAGGCCGCCCTCGGCAGCTTGCGCTGGCTGCTGCCCACCGGTGAGGCGATGCCGCCGGAGCTGGCCCGGCGCTGGTTGCAGCGTTATCCGCAAATCGGCCTGGTCAATGCCTATGGCCCGGCCGAATGCTCGGACGACGTGGCGCTTTACCGCGTGGCGATGGACGCCACCCATGGCGCCTGCCTGCCGATTGGCAGCCCGACCGACAACAACCGTCTGTACCTGCTCGATGGCGACCTGCTGCCCGTACCTGTCGGTGCGGTGGGCGAGTTGTGGGTGGCGGGCACCGGGGTCGGCCGTGGCTACCTGGGTGACCCGGCACGTACCGCCGTGGCCTACCTGCCGGATCCTTTCGCGGCCGATGCGGGCGGGCGGCTGTATCGCACCGGCGATCTCGGTCGGCGATGCAACGACGGCCTACTGGAATATGTCGGTCGGATCGACCAGCAAGTGAAGATCCGGGGTTTCCGCATCGAATTGGGTGAGATCGAGTCTCGCCTGCGTAGCTTCGATGGGGTACGCGACGCTGCCGTCCTGGCGCAGGACGGCCCGACGGGCAAGGCATTGGTGGCCTACCTGGTGGCGGCTGATACGACGAGCCAGGCGACACTGTGCGAGCGCTGCCGCACCGGGCTCAAGAGCTGTCTTCCGGGATACATGCAGCCAGCGGCTTGGCTACTGCTGGAGCGCTTGCCGCTGAACGCCAACGGCAAGCTGGAGCGCAAGGCTCTGCCGCGCGTCGAACTCGGCGAGCGCTCGAGCGGCTTCGTCGCTCCCCAGGACGACGTGGAGGCGCAATTGGCGGCGATCTGGCAGGAGGTGCTGAAGGTCGAGCGGGTTGGCCGCGAGGACGACTTCTTCGAACTCGGTGGCCATTCCCTGCTGGCCACCCAGGTGGTTTCTCGGGTACGCCGACAGTTCGGCATAGAACTGCCCCTGGCCAGCCTGTTCGAGGCCGGCGAACTGGCCGCGTTCGCCGAGCGCGTGCGCTTTGCCGAGGGCATGGCACAGCCGCCGTTGTGCGCGCAGGCCGACGAGGCAGCCCCGATCCTGTCGTACGCGCAACAGCGCCAGTGGATTCTCTGGCAGTTGGAGCCGAACGGCTGCGCGTACAACATTCCCGCCGTATTGCGCCTGCGCGGGACACTGGACCGCGCTGCACTGCTGTACAGTTTCGAAGCTCTCCAGGATCGGCATGACACACTACGCACCACCTTCGCCCAGGACGGTACCCAAGCCCGGCCGGTATTGCATGCCAGCCTGCCACTGCAGTTCAGCGAGTTGAGTGTCGAGGTGGGTGACCAGGCGCGAATAGACGCACTGGTGGAGGAGGAGATACGCCAGCCTTTCGACTTGCGTAATGGCCCACTGCTAAGGGTACTGCTGCTGCGTCTGGCGGCTGACGAACACGTCATGGTGCTCACGGTGCACCATATCGCCGCCGATGGCTGGTCGATGCAGGTGATGGTCGAGGACTTCTTCCAGCTCTATCAGGCCCGGGTGCAGGGCGTCACGGCTGAACTGCCGGTACTGCCGGTGCGCTACGCCGATTTTGCCCGCTGGCAGCGCGACTGGCTGGCTGCCGGGGAGGGGGAACGCCAATTGGCCTGGTGGAGGGCCCAGTTGGGCGAGCCACAGCCGCCTCTGCAACTGCCTGGTGAACTGAGCCGGCCGGCACAGCGCAGCGAGAGGGGCGCGCGCCTGGAACTGCAACTCGATGACGACCTGGTGACTGGCCTGCGCCGCTGCGCTCAAGAACAGCAGGTCACCCTGTTCACGTTGCTGCTGGCCAGCTTCCAGGCGCTGCTGCAGCGCTGCAGCGGCCAGCGCGATATCCGTGTCGGCGTTCCCAGCGCTGGCCGCTCGCGCCTGGAAACCGAGGGCCTGATCGGTTTCTTCGTTAACACCCTGGTACTGCGTGCCGAGGTAGAGGACCAACAGCCGTTCAGCGAGCTGCTGCAACGGGTCAGGCAGACCGTGTTGGGTGCCCAGGCGCATCAGGAGCTGCCGTTCGAACAACTGGTGGAGGTTCTGCAGCCGCAGCGTAGCCTGACTCACAGCCCGCTGTTCCAGGTGCTTTACAACCACCAGCAACACCTGGGGCAGAGCGTCGAGCGCGAACTGCCGGGGCTCGTCGTGCAACGTCTGGACTGGCGCCAGCACAGTGCTCAGTTCGACCTGGCGCTGGACACCGAGGAGCAGGGCGAACGCTTGCACGCCAGCCTGACCTACGCCACCGATTTGTACGACGCCGCCAGTGTCGAACGCCTCGGCCGCTATTGGCTGCGCCTGCTGGAGTCGGTGGTCGCCGATCCCGGGCAGCGCGTCGGCGAACTGGCACTGCTGCGTGACGGGGAACGCCAGGCGCTGCTGCGGCAGTGGAACCCGGCGTTCCGCGCGCACTCGGGGGAGCCCGGTCTGGCACAATTGTTCGAAGCCCAGGCGGCCCTGCGCCCCGATGCGACAGCGTTGACCTGCACCGGCCAGCAACTGAGCTATGCCCAGCTCAATATCGAAGCCAACCGCTTGGCACATGAGCTGCGCAGGCTGGGTGTCGGCCCCGAAGTGAGGGTGGGCATCGCCTGCGAGCGAAGCGTCACGTTGGTGGTGGGGTTGCTGGCAATCCTAAAGGCCGGCGGTGCCTATGTGCCGTTGGACCCGGAATACCCGGCCGATCGCTTGGCTTACATGATCGAGGACAGTGGCATCGACCTGCTGCTGACCCAGAGCCATCTGCAGCCTGGTCTGCCGCTTCCCGACGGATTGCGGGTGATCTGTCTGGACCTTTTGGCGCTGGGAGGGCACCGTGAGGATAATCCGCCGCCGCTTACCAGCGCGGCCAACCTCGCCTACGTCATCTACACCTCCGGTTCCACCGGCCGGCCCAAGGGCGCGTTACTCACCCTGGGCAACGTTACCCGTCTGCTCGGTGCGACGGCAGCGGATTTCCATTTCGGCGCCGAGGATGTGTGGACGCTGTTCCACTCCTACGCTTTCGATTTCTCGGTGTGGGAACTGTTCGGCGCGCTGTGCACGGGCGGCCGCCTGGTGATCGTGCCGTACTATGTCAGCCGCTCGCCGGAAGCCTTCCATCGCCTGCTCGGCGACGAACGCGTCAGCGTGCTCAACCAGACGCCCACGGCCTTCCGCCAGTTGCTGCCGCTGGCCTGCGCCAGCGAACGCGAGTTGCATCTGCGCCTGGTGATCTTCGGTGGCGAGGCACTGGAGCTGGCCAGCCTGCGGCCATGGTTCGCCCGCTTCGGCGAGCAGCGCACTCGCCTGGTGAACATGTACGGCATCACCGAGACCACGGTGCATGTGAGCTACCGGCCAATCGCTTTCGCCGACCTCGAAGCCGGAACGCACAGCCCGATCGGTCGGCCCATCGAAGACCTGCGCTGGTACCTGCTGGACAGTCAACTGCAGCCCATACCGCCAGGCTGTCAGGGCGAGCTGTACGTGGCCGGCGCGGGCCTGGCGCGCGGCTACCACGGGCGCCCGGGGTTGAGCGCCGAACGTTTCGTAGCCAACCCGTTCGCCCCCGGCGAGCGCCTGTACCGTTCCGGCGACCTGGCGCGGCAGCGTGCCGACGGGGGCTTCGACTATCTTGGGCGGCTCGACCAGCAGGTGAAGATTCGGGGCTTCCGCATCGAGCTGGGCGAGATCGAGGCATGCCTGCAGGGCCAGCCGGGCGTACTCCAGGCGTTGCTGATGGTGCGCCAGGATGCCACCGGTCCACAGCTCTGCGCCTACGTGGTGGCCGAGACGAGCCCGGAAGATCCTCAGGCCTGGCGTGCGACGCTGCGTGACGCATTGAAACGCGAGTTGCCCGACTACATGGTGCCTGCGCATCTGCTGCTGCTCGACGAACTGCCGCTGACCCGCAACGGCAAGCTCGACCGTCAGGCCTTGCCGGAACCACAGGGTAATGGTCAGCAGCGTGCGCACGTCGCCCCCCAGGGCGAGTTGGAGAATCGTCTCGCGGAACTCTGGGGCGAACTGTTAGGCGTCGAACGGGTGGGCCGCACGGACAACTTCTTCGACCTGGGTGGTCATTCCCTGCTTGCCGCCCAGGCCAGCGCCCGGGTGCAACTTGAACTGGGCCTCGAACTGCCGCTACGAGCACTGTTCGAAGCCGCCGACCTGCAGGCCTATGCGGCCCTGGCCGGGCAGCACGCCTCGGCTAACAACGATGAGCGTCTGCAAGCGCTCGAGTCGCTTCTCGACGAGATGGAGACCCTCTGATGGAAAACAATACCGCCTGGCGTATCGCCAACCGCTTCGCCGGTCTGGCCGCTGAGCAGCGCCGCGAGTTTCTCCAACGTATGCGTGAGCAGGGCGTCAGCTTCGGCCAATTGCCGATTCCGCCGAATGTCACTGCAGGTGAAGTACAGGCGCTTTCTTATGCTCAGCAGCGTCAGTGGTTCCTCTGGCAGCTCGATCCGCAGGGTTCGGCCTATAACATCCCCACCGCCCTGCGCCTGCGTGGCCGGCTGAACGTGGCAGCCCTGCAATACAGCCTCGACGCCGTGGTAGCGCGCCATGACAGCCTGCGAACCTGTTTCGTCGAGGTCGACGGCCAGGTTCGCCAGCAGGTGCGGGACACTGTCGAGGTATCGCTGGCTCGCCATGATCTGCGTTGCTATCCGCAGGGGACGCGTTTGGACGCAGCCTTGGGGCTGGTCGACGAAGACATCCGCCGGCCCTTCGATCTGGCCGGTGGACCGCTGTTGCGGGTCGGCTTGTTGCAGCTGGATGAAGACGACCACGTGCTGGTACTGACCCTGCACCACATCGTCGCCGATGGCTGGTCCATGGGTGTTCTGGTGGAAGAGTTTTCTCTGCTCTACACGAGCCACTGCCAGGGCCGCGAGCTGCAATTGCCGGCTCTGCCGATTCAGTATGTCGATTACGCGTTGTGGCAACGGCGCTGGATGGAGGCCGGCGAACTACAGCGTCAGTTGCAGTGGTGGATGGCGCAGCTCGGTGAGCAGCAGCCCCTGCTGGAGCTTCCCTGCGATCGACCGCGGGCGCCGCAACCGAGCCAGCGCGGTGCACGTTTCGACTTCGTCCTGGCGGCGGATATCGCCAATGGGCTGAAGGCCCTGGCGCGGCAGCAGGGAGTAACCCTGTTCGTGCTGCTGCTAGCCAGTTTCCAGGCCTTGCTGCACCGCTACACTGGTCAGCGCGACCTGCGTATCGGGGTGCCGGTAGGCAATCGCAACCGTGCGGAAACTCGCGGCCTGATCGGGTTCTTCGTCAATACCCTGGTACTGCGCGCCGAACTGGACGGACGTCTGCCGTTCGAGCGCCTGCTGCAGGATACCGCAGATGCCGTACTGAGCGCCCAGGAACATCAGGAACTGCCGTTCGAGCGCCTGGTTCAGGCCCTGGGAGGGGAGCGCAGCCTGAGCCACAACCCGTTGTTTCAGGTGATGTACAACCACCAGCAGGCCCTGCCCGGAGATCTTGAGAACGTGTTGCCGGGATTGCAGGTGCAACGCCTGGAATGGAGTGGGCGAACCACCCAGTTCGACCTGCAGCTGGACACCCAGGAGGATGGCGAGCGGCTGCTGGCCAGCCTGACCTACGCCAGCGACCTGTTCGACGCGCCACGCATCGAACGGCTGGCACGGCACTGGTGCAATCTGCTGGCCGGTCTGCTGGCCGATCCCCGAGCCAGCCTGGCCGAGCTGCCGCTACTCGACCGTGACGAGCATCAGGCCCTCGTGCAGGGGCTAAACGCCACTGCCGTCGATTATCCGGGGCCGCCTTGCGTGCAGCAGCATATCGAGGCGCGGGCCGCGGAGAACGGCGCGGCTACCGCCCTGGTATTCGGCTCCCGCTGCATGACCTATGCAGCGCTCAACCAGCGTGTCAACCGCCTGGCCCATCACCTGCGCAAGCGCGGCGTCGGCGCGGAGAGCCTGGTGGGTATCGCCTGCGAGCGTTCCCTGGAAATGGTCGTCGGCCTGTTGGCGATCCTCAAGGCCGGTGGCGCTTACGTGCCGCTGGACCCGGACTATCCCGAAGAACGGCTGGCCTACATGATCGAGGACAGTGGCATCGAACTGCTGCTGACCCAGCCCCATCTGCAGGCTGCCCTGCCGCTCGCGCCGGGCGTGCAGTCGCTGTGTCTGAGCGATGCGCAAGACTGGCTGGCCGAGGAATCCGACGCGAATCCGCAATGCAGCGTCGCTGGGGAGAACCTGGCCTACGTGATCTACACCTCCGGTTCCACCGGGCGGCCCAAGGGAGCCGGCAACCTTCACCTGGCGCTGTACAACCGCTTGGCGTGGATGCAGGAGGCCTATGCGCTGGGGGCCGACGACAGGGTACTGCAGAAGACCCCGTTCAGCTTCGACGTGTCGGTCTGGGAATTCTTCTGGCCGCTGATGCAGGGCGCTACGCTGGTACTCGCCGCTCCTGGCGAGCACCGCGATCCGCAGCGGCTTGCCGCGCTGATCGTCGAGCAGGGCGTGACCACCGTGCATTTCGTGCCCTCGATGCTGCAGGCCTTCATCGCCGCGCAGGAAGCGGCCGACTGCCACTCACTGACCCGCATCCTGTGCAGTGGCGAGGCGCTACCGGTCGAACTGCAGCGCCAGACCTTGGGGCGGTTACCCCGAGCCGCCCTGTACAACCTGTACGGACCTACCGAGGCAGCCATTGACGTGACCCACTGGCGTTGCCTGGAAGAAGGACGCGACGCAGTTCCCATCGGTCGACCCATCGCCAACCTGCGCTGCCATGTCCTCGATGCTGAGCTGCAGCCGCTGCCGAACGGCGCGGTCGGCGAACTCTATCTCGGTGGTGCTGGGCTGGCGCGTGGTTATCACCGGCGTCCGGCGCTGACGGCAGAGCGTTTTGTTATCGACCCCTTCGCCAGCGGCCAGCGCCTGTACCGTACCGGAGATCTGGCACGCTACCGCAGCGATGGTGTCATCGAATACTGCGGGCGCATCGACCACCAAGTGAAGATTCGTGGATTGCGTATCGAACTGGGCGAGATCGAGGCACGGCTGCAGGAGCACGTGGATGTCCAGGAAGCGGTCGTGCTGGCCGTGGATGGTCATGGCGGCAAGCAACTGGTGGCCTACCTGGTGCCGGCTTGTGCCGAGCGGCTGCGCGACGACCGGCAGGCATCCTGGCACGAGGCTCTGAAGGCATACCTGCTGGCCGGTCTGCCGGACTACATGGTGCCGACGCAGTATGTCCTGCTCGAGCGCATGCCGCTGAGCGCCAATGGCAAGCTGGAGCGCAAGGCCCTGCCGGCGCCCCAGGCGATCTCCAGCCGGCGCGAGTTCGAGGCGCCGAGCGGGGAGCGGGAAATCCTCCTGGCGCGGATCTGGCAGGCGGTTCTGGGCGTCGAGCAGGTAGGGCGCCAGGACAATTTCTTCGAACTGGGTGGTGACTCGATCATCTCCATCCAAGTGGTGAGCCAAGCCCGCCAAGCCGGCCTGCGGCTGACCCCGCGCGACCTCTTCCAGCAGCAGAATCTGCAGGCCCTGGCAGCGGTAGCACGCGAGCAGTCGGGCGTTGCCTGCGAGCAGGGCCTTGTACAGGGCGAGCAATTGCTGACACCGACTCAATGCGCGTTCTTCGCCCAAGACATACCCCAACGCCAGCACTGGAACCAAGCATTATTGCTGCAGCCGCGTTCCCTCCTCGAACCCGACCGCCTGCGAACCGCGATGCAACGGCTGCTGCAGCAGCACGATGCGCTGCGTCTGCGCTTTTTCCAGGACAAGGGCGACTGGAGGGCGGATTACCGTCAGTTGGGGGATCCTGTCGTCGACGAGCTATTGTGGACTGCTGCAACTGATGGCAACGAGGCCTTGCAGGCGCTGTGCGACGAGGCCCAGCGCAGCCTGTCGTTGCACGACGGCTGCTTGCTGCGAGCGGTGCTGATCAGTCATGAGGACGGCAGCCAGCGCCTGTTGCTGGTGATTCACCACCTGGTGGTGGACGGCGTATCCTGGCGGGTGTTGCTGGAGGACTTGCAGGCAGCCTATGCCGGTCGCTCCCTGGCGGAGAAAAGCACCTCGCTGCAGGCCTGGGCGGCGCGCCTGCAAGCCCATGTCGGCAGTGGCCGGCTGGATGCCGAACTGGCCTGGTGGCAGCGGCGGTTGCAGGGCGCCGACGCCACGCTACCGGCGGCCCGCCCCAACGCAAGCCAGGCCCTGCGCCATCGCCACTGCGTCAGCGTCGGCCTGGACCGCGAGCAGACGCGGCGGCTGCTGCAACAGGCGCCGGCTGCCTACCGCACCCGGGTCGACGACCTGCTGCTGACGGCGTTGGCCCGTGCCCTGTGCGCCTGGAGCGGGCAGGCGTCGGCACTTGTGCAGCTCGAAGGGCATGGCCGCGAGGACCTGTTCGACGATATCGACCTGAGCCGCACGGTGGGCTGGTTCACCAGCCTGTATCCGGTGCTACTGAGACCATCGGACGGACTGGCGGATTCGATCAAGGCGATCAAGCAGCAATTGCGCGAGGTACCTGGCAAGGGCATGGGCTTCGGTCTGTTGCGCCACCTGGGCGACGAGCGGGCTCGCGAGGCCCTGGCCGCATTGCCGCCAGCACGGGTGACCTTCAACTACCTGGGCCAGTTCGACCAGAGCTTCGCTCCCGAGGCGCTGTTCGTTCCGGCCCGTGAGGCCTGCGGCGCGACCCAGGATGATGAGTCGCCGTTGATCAATTGGCTGGCGGTGGACGGCCAGGTCTACGCCGGCGAATTGAAGCTGGAGTGGAGTTTCAGCCGTGACTGTTTCGACAGCGCTGCCATCGAGGCGCTGGCCGAATCCTTCCGCGAAGAGCTGCTGGGGTTGATCGCGCACTGTCTGCAAGAGGAGGCGGGCGGTGTGACGCCGGCGGACTTCCCCCTGGCCGGACTCGATCAGGCGCAACTGGACGCGCTGCCGATCGCGCCGTCGCGCATCGAGGATATCTACCCGCTGTCGCCAATGCAGGCCGGCCTGCTGTTCCATAGCCTGTACGAGCCTAGGGCCGGTGCCTACGTCAATCAACTGCGCGTGGAGGTGCGTGGTCTGGATGCCGAGCGCCTGGAACGGGCGTGGCAGGCGACCCTGGATGCTCACGCGATCCTGCGTAGCGGTTTCCATTGGCCGCAGGGCGCTGACGCGCCGTTGCAGCTTGTGGAACGCGGCCTGAAACTGCCGCTGCAGTGCTTCGATTGGCGCGATCGGGCCGACCTCCAGCAAGCCCTGGAACGCCTGGCCGGCGCCGAGCGCGAAGCGTTCGACCCGGCGCGGCCACCGTTGTTGCGCCTGGCCCTGGTGCGCCTCGACGGGGAGCGCCAGCAACTGATCTACACCCATCACCACCTGCTGCTCGACGGCTGGAGCAACTCCCTGCTGCTGGGCGAGGTGTTGCAACGCTACGCCGGTGAACCGATCGCCATGCCTGGCGGGCGTTTCGTCGATTACATCGGCTGGCTGCAGGCGCGCGACGCCGAGGCCGAAGAAGGCTTCTGGCGTGCCCAACTGGCCGCGCTCGACAGTCCCACCCTGCTGGCGCAGTACGTGCGTCATGGTGCCCAGGAGGAAGTCGAGCAAGGGGGGTACGGCGATCACCGGCAGCTTTTCGACGCCGGGCGCAGCCAGGCTCTGCAGTCGTTCGCCAGGCGCCACAGGATCACGCTCAACACCTTGGTGCAGGGCGCCTGGTTGCTGCTGCTGCAACGTTACAGTGGGCAGCGCAGCATTGCCTGCGGGGCCACGGTGTCCGGGCGCCCGGCCGACCTGTCGGGCTCGGAAGGTCTGCTCGGCCTGTTCATCAATACCCTGCCCGTGATCGCCAGCCCCGACCCTGCCCAACCTGTGGTGCAGTGGCTGGAGCAGTTGCAGGCACACAATCTGTTGCTGCGCGAGCATGAAAGCACCCCCTTGGGCGATATTCAGCGCTGGGCTGGGCGCAACGGCGAGCCGCTGTTCGACAGCCTGCTGGTGTTCGAGAACTTCCCGATAGCCGCTGCCCTGCAACAGGGGGCGCCAGCCGGTCTGAGCTTCTCGACGCCGGACAATCACGAACGCACCAACTACCCGCTAACCCTGGCGGTGGTGCACGACGACCGCCTGAGCCTGACCTGGAGCTACCTGCGCAGCCATTTCAGCGCCTCGGCCATCGCCCGTATCAGCGAGCATCTGGCGACCCTGCTGGACGCCATGTTGGCCGCGCCGGAGCGTGCCCTGGGCGAACTGGACATGCTCGTCGGTGATGAGCGTGAGCGTTTGCGACAATGGAGCGGACAATGGGTGGCGATACCCTCGGAGCCCTGCGTGCACCAGTTGATAGCGGCCCGGGCCGCCGAACAGCCCGAGGCCACGGCGCTGATCTTCGGCGAGCTGGCGTTTAGCTACGCCGAGCTGAACCGCCGCGCCAACCGCCTGGCCCATCGCCTGCGTGAGCTGGGCGTCGGCCCGGAGGCGCGGGTCGGCCTGGCGGTGGAGCGTTCGGCGGAGATGATCGTCGCCCTGTTGGCCATCCTCAAGGCCGGTGGTGCCTACGTGCCGCTGGATCCTGCGTATCCGGCCGAGCGCTTGCGCTACCTGATGGAGGACAGCGGCATCGCCCTGTTGCTCACTCACTCTTGGCTACGCGACAGCCTGCCTGTGGTGGGTGGGGTGACGTTACTGGAACTGGACGGCGAGAACCTGACGGCCTTGCCGGAGCATGACCCGCAGAACCTGAACCATCCGGGAAACCTCGCTTATCTGATCTACACCTCCGGCTCCACCGGCCAGCCCAAGGGCGTCAGTGTCGCCCATGGCCCGCTGGCGATGCACTGCCTGGCCATCGGCGAGCTGTACGGTATGACCCCGCAGGACCGTGAGCTGCAATTCGCCTCAATCAGCTTCGACGGTGCCCATGAGCGCTGGCTGACCCCGCTGGTGTTCGGTGCCGCCCTGATGCCGCGCGATAACGAACTGTGGAGCGTCGAGCGAACCTGCGCTGAAATCCGCCGGCACGGCATCACCATCGCCTGCTTCACACCGAGCTATCTGCTGCAGATGGCCGAGCACCTCGGCGAAACCGGGCGCTCGCTGCCTATCCGCTCCTACACCGTGGGTGGCGAGGGCATGCCCCGGCACGCCTTCGAGTCCGTTCAGCGGATACTGCGACCGCCGCGGATCATCAACGGCTACGGCCCCACCGAGACGGTGATCACGCCGCTGATTTGGCGTGCCTACCCGGATACCCGCATCGACTCTGCTTTTCTGCCCATAGGCCGGCCGGTCGGCCGACGCAGCGCCCATGTCCTCGATGCCAGCCTGCTGCCATTGCCGATGGGCGTGGCCGGCGAACTGTACCTGGGCGGCGAGGGCGTCGCCCGTGGCTATCACCAGCGCCCGGCACTGACGGCCGAGCGTTTCGTGCCGGATCCGTTCATGCCTGGTGCGCGACTGTACCGCTCGGGCGACCTGGCGCGTCTGCGTGACGATGGCGTGGTGGAATACCTGGGGCGGATCGACCAGCAGGTGAAGATTCGCGGCTTCCGCATCGAACTGGGCGAGATCGAAGCCTGCCTGCTGCGCCACGAGGGCGTGCGCGAGGCCTGGGTAGTCGACCGCGAAGGCCCGGCAGGCCGACAACTGGTCGGTTACGTGGTGCCGCGCGAGGCGCTGGCCGACGAAGCGCAGTTGTGTGACGCGCTGAGTGGGTATCTGCGCGTCAACCTGCCGGCGCACATGCTGCCGGCGCATATGATGTGCCTGGCCGCGTTGCCGCTGACACCCAACGGCAAGCTCGACCGCCAGGCGCTGCCGGCGCCGCAGGCCGGCCAGCGGGAAGGTGAGCGACTGGCTCCGGCCACGCCGGCGGAAGCCCTGCTCGTGGACATCTGGAAGGCGCTGCTGGGGCTCGAGGAACTGGGCGTCGGCGAAAATTTCTTCGAACTGGGCGGCGACTCGATCATCTCCCTGCAGGCGGTGAGCCGTGCCTGCCAGCGCGGCTTGGTCTTCACGCCCAGGCAACTGTTCGAGCAGCAGACCATCCGCGCCCTGGCGGCCGTGGCCAGCTGGCAGGCCGAGGCTCCGGCACTCGCGCCGCGGGCCGAGGCCTTCTCCCTGGCGCCTGGGCAGGCAGCGCGAGCGGGACTGGACGATCTCTACCCGCTGTCGCCGATGCAGCAGGGCATGCTGTTTCACTGTGTCGAGTCGCCGGAATTGAACCTCTATGTCAACCAGCTCAGCGTGGCGGTGGATGGCCTGGACCCAGCGCGTTTCCGCAGCGCCTGGCAGACGCTGATGGAGCGCCACGACGTGTTGCGCACGGCTTTTCTCTGGCAGGACGGCCTGGCCGATCCGTTGCAGGCGGTACGGACTGGTGCCGAACTGCCGATCCGGGAACTGGACTGGCGCGATCGCGAGGATCTGGACGGGGCGCTGCAATGCCTGGCAGAGGACGACCAGGCCCACGGCTTCGACCTTGGCCGGGCGCCGCTCATGCGTTTCACCCTGGTACGCCTGGGCGACAGTCGCTGGCAGATGGTCTGGACCTATCATCACCTGCTGCTGGACGGCTGGAGTGCTTCGCGCCTGCTGGGGGAGATGCTGCGCCTGTACGCCGGGCAAAGCCTGCCGCAGGTGCAGGGCCGTTACGCCGATTACATCGCCTGGCTGCAGTGCCAGGATGGCGCCGCCGCCGAGCGCTTTTGGCGCGAGCGCCTGGCCGTGTTGGAATCGCCGACCATCCTGGCCAATGCCAGCGGTGCCGGCGGCGATGGCCACGGCGTGCGCTACAGCTATCTGGATGCGGAGGCCTGCCGCACCCTGCAGGCGTTCGCCACGTCCCAGCGGGTTACCCTCAATACCTTGATCCAGGCCGCCTGGCTGTTGTTGCTGCAACGCCACAGCGGGCAGCGCAGTGTGGCCTTCGGCGCCACGGTGGCGGGGCGTCCAGCCGGGCTGGCCGGCAGCCAGGAGATGCTTGGCCTGTTCATCAATACGCTGCCGGTGATCCAGACCCTGGAGCCGCAACGGCCGCTGGGCGACTGGCTGCGCGCCTTGCAGGACTACAACCTGGCGATCCGCGACTACGAGCACACGCCGCTGGCGGACATCCAGCGCTGGGCCGGGCAGAGCGGCCAGGGGCTGTTCGACAGCATCATCGTATTCGAGAACCATCCGCTGGACAGCGCGCTGCGCGGTGAACAGGACGGTGAACTGCGCTTCGCCGAAGTGGGAAGCGGCGGCGTCACCAACTTCCCCATGGACTTGATGGTCAGTGTCAGCGAGCAAGGCCTGGAGATCGAGTATCTGTACTTGCGTGAGCACTTCGGCGACGTCGAGGTGGAGCGCATCCGTGCCCAGCTGGAAGGCCTGCTGGCCGAGTTGCCCGGGAATGCTGCACGCACCATCGGTACGTTGGGGCTGCCCGGTGCGCGTGTCACTCTGCCCAGCGCAGGACAGCAGGAAAACGAACTTCTGTGCACCTTCGACCGCCATGTTCGGGAACGGCCACAGGCGCTGGCCGTGCTCTGTGACGAGCGCCAGTTGAGCTATGGCGAGTTGGATCGCCAAGCGAACCGTTTGGCCGGGCGGCTGCGTGAGCGTGGCATCGGCCCGGAATGCCTGGTGGCGGTCGCCTTGCCGCGTTCGGAGCAGGTGCTGGTGGCGTTTCTCGCCGTGCTCAAGGCCGGTGCGGCGTACCTGCCGCTGGACCTGGACTACCCGGCGCAGCGCCTGGCCTATATGCTCGACGATTCCCGGGCCAGCCTGCTGCTCTGTGACGGGGAGCTGGAGCGACGTGCTGTCCTGGACGCTGGTATACCTCGCCTGCTTATAGACCAGGTACAGGCGTCGGAACATCCCGATTTTCCTGTACAGGCCCATTTACCGGGGCACCTGGCTTATCTGATCTACACCTCTGGTTCCACCGGCCAGCCCAAGGGGGTGGCCGTGGCACGGGGAGCGATCACCCGGCACTGTCACGCCATCATCGAGCGCTACGGGCTGGACGCGACGAGCCGCGAGCTGCACTTCATGTCCTTCGCCTTCGACGGCGCCCAGGAGCGCTGGCTCAGCGTTTTGCTGGCCGGTGGCAGCCTGGTGCTGCGCGATGACGTGCTGTGGACGCCGGAGCAGACCCTGGCCGCGCTACACCACTACCAGGTGACCGTGGCCTGCTTTCCACCGGCCTACTTGCAGCAGTTGGCCGAAGTGGCCGAGAGTCAGGGCGAAGCGCCACCCGTACAGACCTACTGTTTTGGCGGCGATGCGGTGCCGCAGGCCAGCTTCGAGCGGGTCAGGCGTGCGCTGCGGCCGCACTGCTTGGTCAATGGCTATGGTCCCACCGAAGCGGTAGTGACGCCGCTGCTGTGGAGGGCCGAGGCTCGCGATGTTTGCGCGGCGGCCTATGCACCAATCGGCTATGGCGTGGCCGGGCGAGGCCTGTATGTCCTGGATGCTGATCTCAACCCGTTGCCGCCAGGTGTTGCAGGCGAACTGTACCTTGGCGGGGAGTGCCTGGCGCGGGGTTACCACCGGCGCCCTGGGCTCAGCGCCGAGCGTTTCATCGCCGATCCTTTCGAGGCGGCCGGGGGGCGCATGTACCGTACAGGCGATCTGGTGCGCCAGCGCGAGGATGGCCTGATCGATTACCTCGGCCGTCTCGACCAACAGGTGAAGATTCGCGGTTTCCGCATCGAGCTGGGCGAGATCGAGGCGTGCCTGCGTGCCTGCGTTGGCGTTCGCGATGCCGCGGTAGTCGTGCGTGAAGCTGCCGGCGGCAAGCAACTGATCGGCTATGTGGTCGGAGGGCGGGAGAGTGCGCTCAGGACAGCGCTGCAGGATCGCCTGCCCGACTATATGGTGCCGGCGCAGATCGTTGAGCTGGAACGCCTGCCTCTGTCCGCCAACGGCAAGCTGGATCGCAGTGCGCTGCCCGAGCCGCAATGGCGCGCCGAAGGTTATCGGGCTCCGCGCAATGCACTGGAGCAGGCACTGGCTGTCATCTGGCAGGAGGTGCTGGGAATACCTCGGGTGGGTATCGACGACAACTTCTTCGAACTGGGCGGCGACTCGCTGCAGGTGTTGAAGGTCATCTCTCGGGTGCGCGGCCAGTCGCAACTGGGTTTCGAACTGAAGCTGCGGGATCTGATGCAGAAGCCCAGCATCGCTGAACTGTGTGCCGAGCGGCCTGCGGCGTCCGCGCCGGATCCGCTGTTGGCGCTCAATGCCCCTATCACCGGTGTGCCGCCGCTGTTCTGTCTGCATGCCGGTTTCGGCACGGTGTTCGACTACGAACCGCTGGCCCGCCGTTTGGAGGGGAAGCGCACGGTCTACGGTGTGCAATGCCGTATGTTGCTCGACCCTGACTGGCGCGATGAAGCGCTGACGACCATGGCCGAGGATTATGCCCGGCGCATTCGCCAACAGCAGCCCCAGGGGCCATACCACTTGCTGGGCTGGTCCCTGGGCGGTGCCCTGGCCCTTCTGGTAGCGAAGGCCCTGGAGGCACAGGGGCAATCCGTGGCGTTCACCGGACTGGTGGACAGCTATGTGGCGGGCGTCGCCCGGGCTGGTGACTGGCGTGAGGATCTGCGCGACTTCCTGGTGTTCGTTCTCGGCCTGTCCGTGGAGTGTGCCCATTCGCTGAGCGTCGATTTGGCCGTGGGCCTTGACGAAGCCGAAGCCGCTCGACAGGCGATTGCGGCGGCCATGGCCATGCCACGTGGGGATCAGGTCGATCTGGCATTGCCGGCAGCTGTCGAGCTGGGCCAGATTTTCGCCGTGGGCGTTCGTCTCAAGCGCTTGGCGTTTGCCCAGCAGCGCCTGCCGACAACCCAGGTGGCCAGCCATTGCTGGTGGGTGGCGGGCCGCGAAGACGAGCGACTGCAGTTCGACGCGCAGGTCATCCGGCGCAGCCGGGATCGGCTGCTGAGCGCTGGGCACTATGAAGTGTTGCGCAGCGCCGAGCTGCTGGACGAGCTGGAGGCGCTGCTGCGGCCCAGCCTGGAAACCGCATGACCCATTGACCCATCACCCGGTCGGGCGCGTTTGCGCCCGGCCTTGCGAACACTCCTGGCAAGGACAGACCATGGCCGTACTCCCCGAACTCGAAGCCTTTCTCCAACTCGTCGAACTGGGCCGTTTCACTGGCAAAAGCCGCCCCATGCACGAGCAAACCCCGGCCCAGGCCCGAACTGATTTCGAAATGGCCTCGCTGGCGCTCGATCAGCCGTCGGACGATGGTGTCGTCTGCGTTCAGGCGAGTATCGCCGCGCGCGACGGCTGGATGCTGCAGACACGGCTCTACCGTGGAGCGGAGCTGGGGCCGGCACCCCATCCGACGTTGCTGTATTTCCATGGCGGCGGCTATGTGGTAGGTAGTCTTGACTCCCACGACGCCTTATGTCGCCGGTTGGCGGCACAGGGACGTTTTGCGTTGCTGGCGGTGGATTATCGCCTGGCGCCTGAATGGCGCTTTCCGACCGCGCTGCACGATGCTCTGGATACGACCGACTGGTTACTGCGCGAGGGCGCCGGGCAAGGACTGGACCCGTCTCGAGTGGCCTTCGCTGGCGACAGCGTAGGTGCCAGCCTGGCTGCGGTACTATCGATCATGGCTGCCCGAGAGCCGCAGAGTCTGGCGCTGCGTCCCAGGGCACAGGTACTGGTCTATCCGGTAACCGACGCTAGCAGCAAACGTGCTTCGCACCAGGACTTCGCCGAAGGCTACCTGCTGGAGACCGCTACCCTGGACTGGTTCTACCGGCATTATGCGCGTACCCCCGCTGATCTTGCCGACTGGCGCTGTTCGCCCTTGCTGGCCGGGGATCTGTCCGGCCAGGCCCCAGCCCTGGTCTATCTCGCCGGGCACGATCCGCTGCATGACGAGGGCCTGGCCTACGCGCAGCGGCTACAGCGAGAGGGCAACGAGGTTCGTGTGGTGACGCAGCATGGCATGACCCACGACTTCCTGCGCATGGCTGGGCTGCTCGATGAGGTCGGTGCCATCCATGTCGAGTTGGCGCAATGGTTGGGCGAACGATTGAGTGCGTAAGCCTGGCGGGAAGTGCCTGGAGGTGCCCGTATTGTCATGAATAGGGGCGTTTCCTGAGTCAAGGCCGTTCTCGCAAGCGCGCTTTGCTCGGCCCTGAACACAAATGCCCCGAACGGGTCGGGGCATTTGCGCAACCGAGGATTTCTAGAAGTCCCAGCGAGTGGTCAGCATCATATTGCGTGGCTCACCGTAGTAAGTGGTGTCGAAGTTGCCGAGACCTACCAGGTACTTTTTGTCGAATACGTTGTTGGCGTTGAGGGTAAAGCTCAGGTGTTCGTTGTGCTGGTAGCGGGTCATCAGGTCGACCAGCGTGTATGAACTTTGCTTGATGAGGGTGTTGTCGTCGATGGTGGCGTTATAAATGTTGCCGTAGAAGACACTCTGCCATTTCACTCCGCCGCCGATGGTCACCCGGTTCAATTCGCCTGGCAGACGGTAGGTGGTGAACAGGCGCACCAGGTGTTCGGGTTGGTTGGTGGCCAATGGAAAACCGAAGATCCGCTGCTCGTCGGCATCGCGACTACGGGCGTAGGTGTAGCCCGCCGAAACATTCCAGCCTTCCTGCAGTTCGCCGCTCAGCTCCAGCTCCACGCCCTTGGTGGTGGCGCCCTCTATGGCACGGTAGATACCCTCGCCGGTAACGGGGTTGGTCCCTATGTTTTCCGCAACGTTATCCTCTTCGATACGGAACAAGGCCAGGGTGGCATTCAGCCTGTTGTCCAGGTACGCGGCTTTCAGACCGACCTCGTAGCTGTCGCCTTCAACCGGCGGCAAGGTCGAACCGCTGATGTCCTTGTTGATCTGTGGCTGGTAGATCGAGGTATAGCTGGCGTAGACCGAGTAGCTGTCGTCAAGGTCATACACTATGCCGGCGTAGGGTGTGACGACGCCGTGTTCCTTGTAGCCGGTGCGGACGTCCTGCTGGCTGGAGGTGGCGAAATAGTCTTCGTCATTGTCGTACTTGAAGGTGCTGACCCGGGTGCCAAGGATCAGACTCAGATCGTCGGTCGGGCGCAGGCGGGTGGCCAGGTAGACGCCATTCTGGCTCTGGGTGGTCTCATAGTCGCCGTTCACCGGGAAGTTCTGCTCCGGCAGGTTGCCGTCCCAGTCGAAAATACTGCCCGGCACCATGCTGAAGGCGCTGCCGTCGAAGGTGTCGCCGGTCAGTTTCGAATGGGAAGCCATGAAGCCTGCGACCAGTTCATGCTCGCGACCGAACAGATTGAAGGGCCCGGAAAGGTTGAGGTCGGCAGTGTTCTGTACGCGATGACCTTCCCAGCGCCCCCAATACAGGAACATGCCTTCGCCAGTCACGGGGTCAGGATTACCACCCCCGGCCGAAGCCAGGCGGGTATCGTGATCGGTTTCCAGGTGGTTGACACTGACCTTGAGGTTCCAGTCATTGGCCAGGGCCTGTTCCAAGGTGGCGAAGTACGTCGTGGCCTCAAAGTCGCGGCGACTCCAATCGGCCCCTGGGTTGTGCGATCGCGAAAAATTGGTGCGCGAACCATCGGCGAAGTACACCGGGTTGCCGGTCCAGGACACGCCACGTGGTGTCTTGGTATATCTGTCGATGCCTACGGTCAGCAAGGTATCCGGGGTCAGATCGGCCTCAAGGACGCCGTAGAGCGCGTCGTTCTTCTGCTGGTAATGATCCAGGTAGGATTTGCGATCCTGATAGGCACCCACGAGGCGGCCTCGCACGGTACCTGTGTCGTTCAACGGTCCGGAGATATCACCTTCAGTTCGGTAGTTGTCCCAGGAGCCAGCGATGCCGGTGATCGACGCCTTGAAATCGGAGGTCGGTTTTTTGCGTATCAGGTTGACGGTCGCCGACGGGTCCCCCGAGCCGGTCATCAGACCGGTAGCCCCCTTGATCACTTCCATCCGGTCATAGGCGACCGTATCGCCGAGCGGGGAACCTTCGTAGATGTTGTCGACGATGGTGTTGACGCCATCGTATTGGTAATTGGTGATGTCGGAGCCGCGGGTGAAATACAGCATTCGGTCGCTGTCAAAGGCCTGCACCGAGATGCCTGGCGTGTTACGCAGTGCATCGCCGATGTTGATGACACCCTGATCGTCCATTTGCTGCCGGGTGACCACGGTAACCGATTGTGGCGTTTCTCTGATGGTCAATGGGAGTTTGGTCGCCGTGGTGGTCGCTCCTGTTGTGTAAGAGCCGGTGCCTTCTGTAATCAGTCCCAGGCGCTCGCCAGATATGGTAGTGGCACCCAGGTTGAGGCTTTGAGGGGTAGCCTGCGCCAGGATTACGCTGTTTCCACTCACTTGAAAGCTTATGCCACTGCCTTGCAGCAGTATCGCCAACGCCTGTTCGGGCTCCAGAGAACCGGAGACCTGGCGAGATTGCAAACCGGCGACCTGGTCCGGGCTATAGAGTATTTGCAGATTGGCTTGCTTGCCGAACTCGGTTAAGGCACTGCCCAGTGGTTGAGGGGCAATGTTCACGGTTACTGGCACTGCGTGCGCCATCGAACTCCCCAGTACGGCCGCGCTCAGCAAGCTGCGCAAAAAAAAGTGGGTGCGTATGGTGGTCTTGACAAGGGAGGAAATACCTGGATTCGTTTGCATCGCTTGTAGGTGCTCCTGAGAACAAGTGGCAGCGTCTTGTTAATAAAAATTATTACTCTTTAGACGTGTGTCGATTGAAACCCGGAAACAGATTTTTTGGCGACTCTGCACAATGTTGCGAGTCGCGGGCAAATGATAGAAGAGCAACGGTCAACTGAATGGTTGGGCAAGGGCATTAGCCTGAGCCGATTCGGCTGAGAGCCGGCCTGCGTCGAGCCGCACCAACTGATCAGCCATATCGAAGTAACGATCATCGTGGGAGATGACGATGATCGTCTTGCCCAGTCGCTTCAGATCGGGCAGCAGTTCGGTATAGAAAATCCGCCGGAAGGTCGGGTCCTGGTCGGCGGCCCATTCGTCGAACACCAGCACCGGACGTTCTTCCAGCCAGGCGTTGATCAGCGCCAGCCGCTTGCGCTGGCCGGTGGACAGGTCGGTGGTGGTGAAGGCGCCGTCCTGCACGCTCACCTTGTGGGCGATCTCCAGGCGCTTGAGGTAGCGATTGGCATCGTCCGGAATATGGGTGTCGCCTTGGACTACCTCGTCGAACAGGTAGTAATCGGCGAATACGGTGGTGAACAACTGGCGGTAGTCATCGCGGTTTTCGGCGTCGACGGCCTGGCCGTTGAGCAGGATCAGCCCTTGCTGTGGCGTGTACAGACCCAGCAGCAGCTTGATCAGGGTCGTCTTGCCGCAGCCGTTCTCGCCGACGATGAACACGATGTCGCCCTGCTTGATTCGCAGGTTGACCGGGCCCAGTCGGAAGGGCGGTGCATCGCCCACCGCAGGAAACGCGTAGCTGACGTCTTTCAGGGTCAACTCGTGCACGTCGGGTGCCGGGGCACCTCTGTCATCGAGAAGCAGGTGGGGCTCGGGCGATGAGAACTGCTCCGACAGTTGCGCAATGCGGCGGAAGGCGATCTGCGCGCGGCTGACGATCGGCAGTGTGCCCACCAAGTGCTCGAGAGGGCCTTTCATGTACAGCAATACCAGCACGAAGCCGCTCATCGCCGCCGGGTTCGTGTTGGGCCATAGCGCGTGCAGGGCGAGGGCAAGACCGATGACCACGAAGAACAGCATCGAGCCGAGGCTCTTGGCGATCACGAAGGTATTGATCGAGCGAATCTGGGTGTCACGAATCAGCTCGGCCGTCTGCTGTATGCCTTGGGTGAACATGCGTTTACGCCGCGGACGGTGGATACGCAACTCTTTGGCGCCTTCGGCGATGGCGTTGTAATGCTTCTGCAACTGGTCTTCTGCATCCCGGGCCTGCAGGAAACCCTGTATGCCGCGGGCTTGTGCGATGTACTGGATCACCGTGCCGATCCCTATCGCTATCACTATCAATAGGAACATCGGCCAGGACAGGACGGCGAGATAGCCGAGGCAGCCCAGGGTGACCGTCAGCGAAATCGCCAGCGGCGTGAAGGCGAACGCGAAATCGCTGATGGTGTCGACGTCGTGGGTCAGCACCGGGATGAGCCGATGGCTGCGGTAGCGCTCGATCTGTTCGATCGGCGCGGACAGCACCTTCTCGCCCAGTTCCTTGCGCAGCGCCGCGATGATGCTCTGGCCGACCCGGTTGCTGCCGATGTCGGACAGGATCGAGCAGCAGAGCGCCAGCAGGCAAAGCCCGGCAAATCCCCAGACCAGGCCCTGGCTGAGGCCATTCTCGGCGTGCAATGCGTCGTTGATGGTGGCCAGCAGCAGGGTGATGCTGAGACCGCCGACCATGCCCAGTACGATGGAACCCGCCACGATGAACTTGAACGGTCGTAACAGAATGAACAATTCGTGCAGCGGGCCTTTTTCGGGCTGGGACATGATCGCTCCTCGGGGCAGTCAGACGCTGGCCAGTGCGCTGGCCTTGGATGGTTTGGCGGCGGTAGAGATGTTCAGCGCCTCGTAGAGGGCTCTGCCGATTTCCTCGCTGCGCATGGGCAGTACCGACAGCAAGGTATCGCTGAGGCCGTGGGTCGTCTCGCAGAAGCCTTGCAGGAACACCGGGGCCAGGAGTGGCGGGGTGGCCAGGGCACGGTAGTTGCGATCGACCTCGAGACCCGGCAGGTAGGCCTGCAGCGGGGCGAGCAGGCGCTGGTGGCTCTGGCGTTCGTAGCCGGTGGCGAGGATGACCGCGTCGTAGCGATGGGTGCGCCGTTGCTGGGTCGCCAGGTCCAGCAGGGTGAGTTCGATACCGTTCTCGCTGGCCAGCGCCTCTTCGACCTGCTGCCGGCAGAGCACGGCGTGGCGGAATTGGCGGGCGACCTTCTGGCGATAGAGCACGCCGTAGATGCGCTCGATCAACTCCGGGTCGACCACCGAGTAGTTGGTGTTGTGGTATTCCCGGATCAGTTTCTCGCGGTCAGGCGCGGCCTGCTGGAAGACCAGGTCGGTGTATTGCGGGGCGAAGATCTCGTTGACGAACGGCGTATCGTCGGCCGGTTTGAGTGCGGTGCTGCGCAGGATCATGTCGACCTTCACCGAAGGGAAGCTGTCGTTGAGGTCGATGAAGGCCTCCGCTGCACTCTGGCCTGAGCCGATGATGGCAATGCGCATCGGCTTGCCTGCGCTGCAGGGCAGTGTCTTGAGGGCGCTCAGGTACTGGGAGTGGTGGAACACACGCGGATCGTCGCGGAAGGCGGCGAACAACTCGGGAATCTTCGGTGATCCACCGGTGCTGATCACCACCGAGCGAGCCCGCCGTACCTGTTCCTGGCCCTGGGCAGTGCGGGAGACGAGTTTCAAGTGGTGGATGGTGCCATTGTCGAGTTCCGGTTCCACGCGAACCACTTCTTCCCCATAGGCCGCTTGGTCGGCGAATCGCTCGGCGACCCAGCCGAGGTAGTCGTTGAATTCCAGGCGGCAGGGATAGAAGGTGCCGAGGTTGATGAAGTCGATCAGGCGATCCTGTTGCTTCAGGTAGTTGACGAAGCTGTAGGGACTGGTCGGGTTGCGCAGCGACACCAGGTCCTTGAGAAAGGAGATCTGCAATTCGCTCTGGGAGGAGAGCGTGTCGCCATGCCAGCGGTAGTGCAATTGCTTGTCGATGAACAACGCTTCCAGGCTCTTGCCGCTGTGCTGGGCGATTTCCTCGAGGGCGATGGCCAGGGCCAGGTTGGAGGGGCCGAAGCCCACACCGATGACGTCATGAATCTTGCTGGTGCTCATGCGATGGTTCCTTCATGCGATGACTGGACGACGTCCAGGGGCGTGTACAAACGGTCGAAAAAGAAGCGCTCGCGGGACAGCATCACCAGCAGCGCACGTTTGTGGGGGAAGTCGAAGTGCTTGACCTTGGCGAAGCCGCTGCGATCGAAGTTGGCGATCTGCCGCTGATTGTCGTGCCGCGGCTCGCAGACGATGCGCTGGGTACGCGGATCGTCGAGGAACAGGTAGTGGCAGATCGAGGAAAACCAGGCGGTGTAGAAGCGCTTGCCACGAAAGGCTTCTTCGCCTACCAGCAGGTGCAGGCCCCGGTCGTAGTCATGTGCCTCGTAGAAAGGTGCGATACGGTCCTCCTTGGCCCAATAGACCTCGAAGTAGCCGAAGGCCTGGCCATCGAAACGACCGATCACAGGGAGCGTATGGGGAGCATCCAGCTGCTTTTGCAGGTAGGCGCCGTGCGCTTCCAGGCTGCCTTGCTCTTCCCAGAAGCGGGCGACGCGCGGGTCGTTCATCCAGCGATTGAACGCTGACAGGTCGCGTTGCGGGTCGGCCAGCTCCAGGGTCAGGGTTTGCCCCAGCCAGGGGATGAAGCGGCTGTAGAGTGTGCCCGGCAGTACGGCAGGTCGTCGCGGATGGCGGGCACAACCGCTCTGTACGAAGTGTTGGGGATAGGCCGCGGCATTACCCTTGTTTAACCAGGGAAGGGGCTGTTGCCACAGCGCATGGGCCGAGCAGACGACCGTATCCACCGCAACGCGCTGGAACAGACCCTCGGCCACCAGGCTGTCGATCGCCGCGTGGGGGGGCGCTACCGCCAAGCGCAGCTGATCGAGGGCCGGCCAGTGGACGAATGCCGCCTCGCAGGCAGCCAGGATCACGTGCTTCTGTAGCGCTTCGTCTCCCGAAAGGTGGTCGAGGGTGCCCGACAGCGACCGCCCGGATGCAGGCTCCAGCAGAAGCTCCAGGTGGGACACGTCATTCAGCGACACACCAATGCGTTGGTCCGTGCAGTGCGCTCGCAACTGGCGATCGGGGTATAGGCTGGTGAGGACCGGAAGGGGGGTATGAGCGTTCATCTGCACGTCCGCACGATAGGGCTTTAGCTGTCAGACGAGGACGGAAAGGGTGGATTTAAAGGGGCGATAACTTTCTCGGAGTCCATCATGGTCGTTTGACGGGGTTCCGCCTGCCCTGTCATGACGGCCAGAGCGGATATCCGATGGTCCTCATGAAATGCTAGAGGGGGCGCCTTCGGCCCGGATTACGCCGTCGGCTAATCCAGGCTACGGTCTGTTCACGATGTTCAGAAAAAAGACGAATAGATGGCAGTAAGGCGTTAGCGGTCATTTGTAGGGTGGACGACGCTTCACCTACGCGGCCCGACCCGTCCACCGCTCTGCGATCGCGATGGTGGATGAAAAGAGCGCCAGCTACGCGCCCCGATCCACCCTACGGCTGCTTACGCCTCTATGCGGCCATGGCAAAAAAACCTATTGCCTGAAGGTCGTGAGCACGCTCCAAGGCTGAATACGGCCTGGAGCGTGCCTGAGGTTGACCCTGGCTTGTGGTCTTTCTGCGAGTTGACTGTCCAGCGTAGCCAGGCGGCAGTCGGGTTCACTGAGGCCGCGGTGGTTCACCTGTGGATACCGACCGCCGATCGCACGATGGCCGATCACAGCTCGCGCGCCACCCTGAAGCCCAGCCAGTCGCCGCGCGTGCTCCTGTAGGCGTTGTTGCGGTTACCCGAGCGGGAGAAGATCGGCGGTTCGCCCCAGTCGTTGCCGCGAATCTGCACCAGTTGGCACTGGTCGTCGTCGATCCAGGCGCTGCCATCCTGGGGGGCGCCGTTGTAGTGCTCGTGCCAGCAATCGGCCACCCATTCGTATACGTTGCCATGCATGTCGTAGACGCCGAAGGCATTCGCCGGGTAGCTGCCGACGGGCGAGCTGTAGGCATGGCCATCCTTGGGGCCGTAGGTATTGGCGTGTTTGCTGATCTGGTACTCGCCTTCTGCGTCGAAGGGGAACGGGAAGGGGCCGGTCGAGCCAGCACGGGCGCCGTACTCGCGTTCGGCCTCACTGAGCATGCGATAGGATTTGCCGGTCTTCTTCGACAGCCATTGGGTATAGGCCCGTACCTCGTCGTAGTCGATGCAAACGGCTGGCTGTCTCGGCCCTTGCTCGTAGCTGGGCTTGCCCGCTTCGCACCAGCGTCCGGGGCGCTCGTCACCGCTCTTGAGGGTCACGCCTGAGGCCTTGAGGTAGGCATCCAGCTCTCCGGCGGTCACCGGGTAGCGGCTGATGGCGAAGGGTTTGGCGAAGGTCACGCTATGCTGTGGACCTTCGTCGGGCTGGCGCCCCAGCTCGTCGTCCGGTGTGCCCATCACGAAGCTGCCGGCCGGCAGCATGACCATTTCCGGGCAGTCCTGGCAATCCTTGAAGACGCTTGCGGGGGTGGTGGTCTGTTCCGCTGCCTGGGCGGACGAGGCAGCGGTCAGGCAAAGCAGCAGGTGGCCAAGGAGGTAGGTGGAGCGCATCTGGTTTGATCCTTGATGAGGGTGGATTTTCCTGGTCGCGGTGGATGGGTGAAACCTCGGCAAGGCGCCCCGATCCATCCTACGGCTGGCCGCCTTTGCCGGCATGTGCCTGCACCGCTTCCCAGGCCCGCAGGAAATTGCCGCCCCAGAGTTTGGCGATGTCCTCGTCCGAGTAGCCGCGCTGGATGAGTTCGGCGGTGACGTTGCGGGTGTCGGCGACGTTTTCCCAGCCGATGATGCCGCCGCCATCGTTGAAGTCCGAGCTGATGCCCACGTGGTCGATGCCGATCTTCTTCACCGCATAGTCGATGCTGTCTCCGAGCGCTTTCAGCGAGGCACGCGGGTCGGCTTCGAGGATCGGATAGAGGCGGCTGGCGTATTCGCCGAAGCGTTGTTCCGGCCAGATCGAGAAGACCGGGTCGGCAGGCATGCTGGCCTGGGACAGGTTCTGCACCTCGGGCAGGTCGAACTCGGCGCGCATGCGGTTGACCTTGTCCAGGGTCTCGCGGGAAAAGGCTTTGAGCTGGGAGGTGAAACCGACGATGTGCACCACGCCGCCTGTATCGCGGATCAGGCGCATTTCCTTGTCGGTGAGGTTGCGCTGCAGGTCCACCAGGCCGCGTACGCCGGAGTGTGAGGCGATGATGGGGGCGCGGCTGAGCTGGGCCGTCTGCTCCAGCGCGGCGGTGGACATCTGCGACACGTCGATGACCACGCCAAGCTCGTTGAGGCGGCCCACCGCCTGGCGGCCCAGGTCGGAAAGGCCGCCCAGTTCGTCGGGCGAGTCGCCGAAGAACGGCATGGGCCGCGACGAGTCGGCCCAGGCATTGTTGGCGACGTAGCTGAAGCCGAAGATCCGCATGCCCCGGGCGGCCCAATCGTCCAGCCGCGACACGTCGTTGCCCAGCGGGTAGGCATTGAGCATGCTGATGACGATGGCGAACTTGCCTTCGTGGGCCAGGCGGCGGAAATCGGCCGGGGTGTAGGCGATGCCCGCGCGCTCGGGGAAATCGCGGGCGATACCGGTAATGATGCGGTAACGGGTTTCCTGCTCGTGGCGCGCCGCCTCGACGAAGCCGGCGTTGGGGCGGTGCGGGCTGTTGGCGCCGGTCCAGAACTCGGGCCAGGCGAACACCGCCAGGGCGGCGCCGCTCAGGCGTCCACGCTCGGCCTTGATCAGGTCGAACTGCCCGGAGCCGTCGCGGTTCGCCTCCGCGCCCTCGCTGCCGAAATCGGGTGGGATATCCAGATGGGCGTCGAACGACAGAATGCGCTCCTGCAGTGCATGGGCACGGGCGATGACGTCCTTCGGGTAAGGCGCGGTCTCGCGGACCAGGAACCACCAGGCCAGCACTGCCGCTGCCGTCAGGAGCAACAGCGACAGAATCAGCAGTGGCCATTTCCAGATGGTGCGGCTCGTACTCATGGGGCTCCTCAGGGGCGTCGTGGTGCCGACAGCGGTGCCGGCGACTGTTGGGAGAACGAGCAGGGTTAGCGGAAATTTACCCAACCCGCTGGCGTGCAGCGGCCGATGGCACGGTGCCGGAGGGCCGCCGGCCGCGCACGATGGCCTGTGCGATCCGGCGGCCGGCGGGTGTCGCTAGGTGTCTATCGTGACTGTGCACGACACGTTGCTCACAGCGAGTAGAGCCAGTTGAGGTTCCTGTAGCTCAAGTCCGAGGTGAAAGGCCCCAGCGCCAGGCCGAAGCCGATGGCGAAGACGATGAACCACTTGTAGCGATTGACCACCGCGGTCATGGCGCCCGCCAGTACCGGGTCGCGCATCAGCAAGGTCAGGGCGATGGCCGTGTTGCTGACGGCGATGCTCCACCAGCGGGTGTAGTCCGATGCGATCAGGTACAGGGCCAGCGGCGATACGGCGCTGGCGAGCAGGAACGACTCGTAGGAGATCAGCCTGATGTGGCCCGCCAGGGCCTTGAACAGTTTCGCGCCGATGAAGAAGGTTGGGATCAGTCCGAACAACATGTTCAGGTGGAAGTTGAGGTACAGCACGCTGAGCATGACGCTGGCCGTTTCCGACGAGTTTCCATGCAGGGTGTTGAACAGGATGCCGACGGCTTCGATGTCGATGGGTTGGGTGGTCGAGAGCAGGTGTTCGTAGTAGTGCTGCAGGGAAATCCGCGATCCGGGATTACTCGTGCCGATGGTGACCACCTCGGCCACCAGCACCGCGAAGACGATCAGGATCAGGACACTGTCGACACTCACCACCTTCGGCCGGTGGGTATAGGACCAGATGCCGATGAGCAGGGGAACGAACATCACGAAGCTGGCTTCATGGATGGGGATGATCAGGCCACCGGCCAGCAGCACGGCAAGGGCGCCGAGCTTGGGCGGAGCCTTGAGAATGGCGGCGATGCCGAGGATGACGATCAGGTAATTGATGTTGTCCAGGAATCCGGATGCCTGGGCGAAGTGCAGGACGATCAGCGGGTGGCAGATGAAGAACAGCGCCAGCAAAAAGGCCGCCGTGCTCTGTTTGCGGTAGGAGAGTGCTGCACGGCTCAGCAGCCAGAACAGCGCGCTGCACACGGCAAGCGAGAAAAGAAAGGCGGCGACCATGTAGAAGTGAGGGCTCGGCACATAGCCGAATGCTTTGAGCAGGCCGCCGACCAGGCCTCTTCTGACCAGGCCGAAGTCATAGTTGAGAACCCATTGGGTGTACACCCATTCATCGAAATGGTGCTCGTAGGAAGTGAAGAAAACCACCACGAAGGTCAGCAACAGAATGCAGAATTTCTGCGTGTGGTTGTCCGAATATTCCTGATCCAGCCAGTGGCTGTCAGGTGTTATCTGTCCTGCTGACATTGGTTATCTCCAGTGTTTTAGCGAGGTGAGTGCTGTGTCGCCGGTACTGTCTCGGTCGTGCCCATGCCGCGAGGGTCGCTGGCCCCTTCGACCTTGCCGCTCGACTTGTGCCAGTGGATGGATTGCTGGTTGCCGTAGGTGGGCTCCTCTTCGAGGGTGTAGCCACGCGCGGTCAGTGCATCGCGTTCGGCCTGGCTGAAGGCTTCCGCTTCGTGGCTGATCACGTCCGGCAGGTACTGGTGGTGGTAGCGCGGCAGGCTCACCCAGCGTGAGGCCGGCTGGCCTTGTTGGTGGGCGAGCAGGGAAAGCAGCAGCATGCTGGGGATCTGGCTGCCACCGGGGGTGCCGAAGGTCACGAAGTCCCGATCGGATTCGACGAAGGTGGGCGCCATGCTGGAGATCGGGCGCTTGCCGCCGGCCAGGGCGTTGGCGGCGGTGCCCTGGAGACCGTAGGCGTTGCTGCCGCCGACGTCGATGGCGAAATCGTCCATTTCGTTGTTCAGCAGGATGCCGGTGCCCGGCACGCTGAAGGCGGCGCCGAACATGCTGTTCAGCGAAAGGGTGGCGGCGACCGCATTGCCTTGTGCATCGAGCACCGTGAAGTGGGTGGTGTGGTCACCCTCGCGCCAGGGTTGTGCTGGGGGCAGGCTGCTGCTGGGGGTGGCGCGTTCGGGGTCGATGCTGATCGCCTGTTGCTGCAGGTAATCCGCGGCAGTCAGTCGCTTCAGGGGCATTTCGACGAAATCCGGATCTCCCAGTGCGCCGCGGTCGCGGTAGGCACGGCGCAGCACTTCCACCACGTAGTGGGTGCGCTGCACGGGTTCTGCCTGTTGCCACGGCAGCGCGTGCAGCATGCCAAGGCTCTGCAACAGGACCAGGCCGCCAGCCGAGGGTGGCGGTGAGGTGATCAGCTCTTCGCCGTCGGGAAGTTTCGAGCGTAGCGGTTCGCGTTCGACGACCTGATAGCCGTTCAGGTCCTCCAGGGTCCAGGCGCCTCCACCCTTGCGTACGCCGTCGACCAATTGCCTGGCCAGTTCGCCGCCATAGAAGCCTTCGCGGCCTTGATCCGCCAGGCGTTGCAGGCTGGCCGCCAATTCCGGGTACTTTATCCGTTGGCCTTGGGCAGGCAGTTCGCCGTCGTCGAGAAACAGCCGGGCGCTGCCCGCATCCTGGCGCAGGGCCTGCAGCCGGTAGCCCGCCCACTTGCGAAAGTGCTGGTCGACCTCGACGCCATCGCGGGCCAGGCGGATGGCCGGTTGCAGGCTCGCCCCGAGGGGCAGGCGGCCGTACTGCTCGGCCAGTTTGACCATGGCCGCGGGTTGGCCGGGTATGGCACTGGCCAGGGCACCGTCGACCGAGAGGTCGGCCTGTATCTTGCCGTCGCGCAGGTAATGCGCCGGCGTGATGCCCTGGGGCGCACGTTCGCGGGCATCGAGGAAACGATAGCCAGGCGAATCGCCTGCGATGCGCAGGAGGAAGAAGCCGCCGCCGCCGAGGCCGGAGCCATAGGGCTCCACCACGGCCAGTACGCCGGCGATCGCCACGGCGGCGTCGAAGGCATTGCCACCGGCCTCGATGATCTGGCGTCCCGCTGCAGTGGCCAGCGGGTGAGGGGTGGTGACTGCACTCTGCTCGGGCGCCTTGGCCTGGGCAGCGGGCGCCAGTGCCCATAAACCGAGGGCGAACAGCGGCCATGCGCGGATGAATCGGTTGGTCTTCATAGGGTTTCCTGTGGCTGCACCTGCTGCGGCGCAACGCCGCCGACTCAGGGGAGAACGAGCTGCGCAGCGGTGAATTTACGCTGGCTGTGCTGCCTGATCTGCGCGGGCAGCACGCAGCTGCTCGACGACCAGGGGAGGTGAAAGGGGATGGCCGTCAGTCAGGTGCTCGGCTGCGCAAAACGGCCACTGGTGCGGGTCTTGTCGGAGCCCCGTCGATGCGATTGCGATGCTTGCCGGCCCGAAGGTCTGGGGTGCATCCGCCGCAAGGTCACGGCGCCTACGGCATCGAGGTGGCCGTAGAGGCTCGTCTGAAGCCATTCGTACAGGCGCCGCGCCCCGGAGTGAATCCCGCTTACCCACCGACCTTGAGACGACCCTTCATCAGCGCCGAGTGGGCAGGGAAGGAGCAGAAGAACTGGTAATCGCCATCTGCCTTCAGTGCGCTCGTATCGAAGGTCACGCTGTCTTCTTCGCCGCCGCCGAGCAGGCGGGTGTGGGCGATGACGCGAGCGTCGTCGGGTTTCAGGTAGCCCTGTTCGACGCCGGCTGCGCTGCCGTCGGCGAGGATGGCTGGCATGTCGCTGGCCGTGCTCAAGACCCAGTTGTGCCCCATGACTTGCTTGGGCAGGGTGCCAGGGTGTTTCAGGGTGATGGTGAATTGTTTGCAGCTGGTCGGTACCACTATTTCGTTCTTGTCGAAGGTCATCTGGTCGGTGCCATGGATGTCGATGGCGCAATCGTCGGCCGACCAGGCAAGGCCGGGGAGGCCGGGGAGGCCAAGGCCAAGGCCAAGGGCCAGAAGCAGGGCTCGTTGCATGGGGTTCTCCGCTGGGGGGATCAAGGGTTCAGCCGAATGAACGAGTGGTGCCGGCACGGCTTTAGGCCAGTGCATAAATTCCATGCCGAGGCATTCGTTCTTGGGGCATACGCTCATGGGAGCGGACAAGCGGATGGGTGCAGATGAAGGTTTCTCGGCGTGGATTGCTGGCGGGCGCGGCCGCCGTGGCTGCGACGGCGGGTGGGATAGGGTTGCCGATCGCCGGCTACCGGCACTATCGCGCCGTCGAGGAAGCTGCGCTGGACGAGGAGCCCGCCCTGGATCCGCCGACCCTCGAACAGAACCTGTTGGCCGGGCGCCTGGTGGGTATCTGGGATTTCCGCCTGCTCGACGGGCACTCGGATTATGCGGGTTTCGCCGGTGACGGGCTGCAACTGCTGCTCGATGTCGGGCCGTCCGGTCGTGCGCTGCGCGGGCATCTCGGGCAGCGGCCCTTTTCCGCAGGCGGCTTCGAGCTGTTCGGCCAGCTGTCCACCGACCAGGGTGCCAACCTGCGCTGGAAACTGGTCGATGAGGCTGGCCAGGCCTACGAATGCACGGCGATCTTCGACGAGATCTGGGATGTCTGGAGCACGGGTGGAGGGGAGGCGACGCTCACCGGCAAGCTGCGCCGGCGTGGCAGTCAGCCGGGCTGGTCGGCATTGCAGGCCGGCTTTCTCGCCAAGCGGCGTCCCTTCGTCCAGGCTCGCGAGCGCTTGCCCTACGTGCCCGAATTGCACGCCTGGCTGGTGTCGCCCCGGCACCGCCTGTTCCACCAGCTGTGGCACGCCAGCCGCGATCGCTGGCATCGCCTCGATGAACAGCGACGTCAGTCGCTGCGCGGCCTGGGCTGGCAGCCGGGGCCGCTGGGTCGGGAACGCGATGCCCGTGGCAAGCGACGGCACCGCAATGGCTCGGGTGAGGATTTCCTGTTCATGCACCGGCAGATGCTGGGGCACGCACGCAGTTTCCAGGATTTGAAACCCTGGAAATGCCTGCCGCCGCCCAGGCCGTTCATCGGCCACGGTATCCAGCCGTTCGTGGACTACCTGGAGAACAAGGATGGCTACTCGGTGCCGCCGGCCTGGGAGGCGCCGGGCGACGACGCCTTCAATCAATGGCTCAGGAACGTGAAGAGCAGCGAGGGGTTCTACGGCAATTTCCAGCTCTGGGAAGCGCAGTACCAGGATCCGGATTACCTGGCCACCCTGTGCCTGGGGGAGCTGGGCAGCCGTATCGAACTGGGGCTGCACGACTGGCTGCACATGTGCTGGGCGGCGGTGGGCCGCGATCCGAACAGCCTGTACCCGATGATCTACGACCGGGCGCCCAACGATTTTTCCGAACGCTGGTTCCGCCCGCAGAACGACTACCTGGCCGACGCGTTCTCGTCCCATGTCAATCCGGTGTTCTGGGCCTTCCACGGTTGGATCGACGATCGTATCGAGGACTGGTTCCAGGCCCATGAGCAGGCTCATCCGGGGCAGGTTCAGCGCCGCGTGATCGACGGTGTCGCGTGGTTCGCCAAAGGGCGCTGGGTGGAGATCGACGCACCCTGGCTGGGGCCGGCCGAGGCTGGATGCGGCGCCTGGGGGCGGGGCAACGGTGGCGGTGGCGGCGAGCTGGATATCGAGACCATGAAGCTGGCGCTGCACGTCATCCACGATGCCGACGAGGAGGCCAGGCGTCTGGCCGGACGCATCCCGCGCCGGCCCTGGTACGCGCGCCACCTGGCGGCGGGGCCCAAGGTGTCTGGTTGATGACGGGCATTAGAACCTGTTCACGGTATTCCGACGTAGTTCCCTGTGCGATGACCGCAACGGGGGGGCGAAAGCGGCCGCTCACCCCGTAGGGTGGATCGGGGCGCGTTGTCCACCCTACGAACAGCCGCCTCCGCCTTATTTCCCGTCGATCCGCAAGAACAGGGGCCACCCGCCAGGCCAGGCGCTGTTCAGCGGCGGCGGATCACGGTATCGCCGGCGTCATTCTGGCTCAGGGCGATGGGCAGCACCTTCGGCAGCATACGAACCAGCCCGGCCACGTCATTGGTGTTGTAGATACCGCCGATACGCATCTCGGCCACTGCGCTGTCGGCCAGCACCACCGGTTTGTCCAGGTAGCGGTTGATCTGCGGGAGCGCCTCGGCCAGGGTCAGGTTGTCGAGGATCAGCTTGCCGTCTCGCCAGGCCAGGGCAGACGCGCTGGCCGCGGCAAGTGTCGGCAGCTTGCCGTCGGCCCCGTAGCGGGCCTGCAAACCCGGTGTCAGGTAGGTGGTCTGGTCGCTGCGATCGGAGCGACTCTGTACTTTGACCGAACCTTCGCTCAGGGTCACCACCACCTGGTCCTGGTATTTCCACACGTTGAAGCGCGTGCCGGTCACCGTGACACTGCCGGCCCCGGCATGCACCACGAAGGGGTGCTCGGCGTCGTGGCGGACCTCGAAGAACGCCTCGCCTTCCTTCAGCGTGACGCTGCGCTGGTCGCGAAAGTTGGCGAACCACAGTGTGGTACCCCGGTTCAGCTCGACCCGGGAACCATCCGCCAGGGTTACCTGCTGAACCTGGGTATCGGCTTGCAGGCGTTGCACGTGGTCGGGCAGCAAGCCCTGTTGCCAGCCCAGCAGGCCAGCCACGGCCAGGCAGAGTACGGCGGCGCAGGCCATGGCCGGGCGGCCGAGCCGCTGGCGACGAGGCGGTGCCGCACGGTGGTATTGCCTTGGCAGGTGTTCGCTGACTTGCCAGATTTCCAGCATGGCACGGTATTCCGCGGCATGGCGCGGGTCGCTGTGCAGCCACTTGTCGAAGTCCGCGCATTCCTCTGGCGTGCGGTCATCGGCGTGCATGCGCGTGCACCAGTGAGCCGCCTCATCGATCAGGGGCTCGCTCGCAAGGACAGTGGAGGGCGGGAGGGTCATCGGGCTACCGGGAATGGAGAGTGGGCAGGTGGATCCAGGGGCCTATCGCTGCTGATGATAATTATTATGATTTGGCCCTTCGCCAGTATAGAATGCGGGGCGCACCGGCTCAAGGTGCGGTTCGAGGGTAGGTTACAGGCATGTTGGCCTGAGGGTGAGCACGGATACGGGCGCAGGATCATGGAAAAATACTACCAGCAGTTGGTGCGCTACCTTACGGCTCGTCTGCGCGACAGCCACCTGGCTGCGGATGTGGCCCACGATGCCTATGTCAAGGTACTGGAGGGCAGGCGTGGCGATACCCTCGACTATCCACAGGCGTATCTGTACCGCACAGCGCTGAACCTGGTCGTCGACGTTCACCGCCGTGCGGCGGTACGCCGCAGCCAGTCGATCGATGACCTGCAGCCCGAGGCACAGGCGACGGAAGGTCGGCACGCGCCCCATGAGTCCCTGTACCTGCAGGAACGCGTCGAGCTGGTCGGCAAGGCACTGAGCGAGCTGTCCGAGCCTTGCCGCAAGGCATTCCTGTTGCGCAAGCTCGATGGTCTGGCGCACCCCGAGATCGCCGCACGCATGGGGATTTCCAGGGACATGGTGGAAAAGCACATCGTCAACGCCATGCGCCACTGCCGTATCCGGGTCAGGGAAATGGAATACTCCATCGCCGACTCCGATGACGCCAAACACCGCTACAGCCGCGTCTGCGCCAAAAGAACCTGACAGCTTCCCTGCGCCGGCCCGCTCCGGCACTGCTGGCCACTGCCTCGCGCGGCCTTTTTCAGGTGTCGGCTTAAATTTTCTCGCCACCTCCGCGTTTTCCTTGTGCCGCGCTTCGGCGCGTTCCTGCACTGCGGTAACGGGGGGTGAACGTGTACAAAGCAATTGCGCTGGGCATTGGCTGCCTGGCAATGGCGAACCTGGCGGGCGCCGCCGGGGCGGCAAAGGGCGCCCAGTCGGTGGAGATTCGCTGGACGTCGTTCGGCGTTCCGCATATCCGCGCGGCCGACGAGCGTGGCCTCGGCTATGGCATCGGTTATGCCTATGCCCGTGACAATCTGTGCCTGCTGGCCGACGAAGTGCTCACCGTACGAGGCGAGCGCGCCCGCTTCCTGGGGCGTGAAGGGCATTCGTCGAGCGGCCTGGATAACCTGTCGTCGGACCTGTTCTTTCGCTGGCTCAATGGTGATCAGGCCCTGGCCGAGTTCCGCGCGGCGCAGAGCCCGGCGGTGCGCCAGTTGCTGTCCGGTTACGTCAAGGGATTCAACCGTTACCTGGCGGACGCCGACCAGCCGGCAAGCTGCCGCGGCGCCGCCTGGCTGCGGCCTCTGCAGGAGGACGACCTGGTGCGCCTGGTGCGCCGCCTGTTGGTCGAGGGCGGGCTGGGGCAGTTCGCCGAGGCGGTTGTGAGTGCCGCACCGCCAGGCGCATCAGCGGCCCGCGTCGGTGAGTCACCCAGCCTGGCGCGCCTCGCCGACTTCCGCCTGGAGCGTGGCAGCAATGCCATCGCCGTAGGGGGCCAGCGCACCGAGAATGGCAAGGGCCGGTTGCTGGCCAATCCGCATTTTCCCTGGTCCGGTGGCCTGCGCTTCTACCAGATGCACCTGACCATACCGGGGCGCCTGGATGTCATGGGCGCCGCTTTGCCGGGCCTGCCGGTGGTCAACATCGGCTTCAACCGTCACCTGGCCTGGACTCACACCGTGGACAGCTCCAGCCATTTCACCTTGCATCGCCTGGCGCTCGACCCCAAGGATCCGACCCGCTACCAGTTCGATGGGCGCAGCCTGCCGCTGACCAGGACCAGGCTGCAGGTCGAGGTACGCGAGGCCGACGGCAGCCTGTCGATCGAGCACCGTGATCTCTACGAGTCGCGCTTCGGCCCGCTGCTGAACTGGCCAGGCAAGCTCGACTGGAACCATGAGCAGGCGTTCGCCCTGCAGGATGTCAACCTGGCCAACAGCGCTGTCCTCGAGCAATGGCTGGCGATGAACCGCGCCACCGACGTGGATGGCCTGCGCACCAGCATCCAGGGGCACCAGGGGATTCCCTGGGTCAATACCCTGGCAGTCGATGATCAGGGGCAGGCCCTGTATTTCAACGGTTCGCGCATTCCGTACATACCGCTGCAGCGCCTGCCCGCCTGCGCGTTGCCGGCTCTGGTCGCCGAAGGGCTGCCGGGCCTGGACGGCAGCCGCAGCGAGTGCGACTGGCAGAACGATCCGGGCGCCGCAGCCCCCGGCGTGGTCGCCGGGCGTCATCTGCCGCTGCTGCAGCGAAAGGACTTCGTGCAGAGCTCCAACGACAGCGCCTGGCTGAGCAATCCGGCACAGCCCTTGAGCGGCTTCTCGCCGCTGATCAGCCGGGATGCCCGCCCGCTCGGATTGCGTGCCCGTTATGCCCTGGAGCAGTTGGCCGGGCGTGGCGAGCAGCCGTTCAGCGAAGCCTTTCTCAAGCACCTGGTGGACGACAACCGGGTCTATCAGGCCGATCTGCTGCTCGACGACCTGCTCGCGTTCTGCGCGGACCATGCGCGCGATGCGCAACTGGCACCGGGCTGCACCGCCCTGGCCACCTGGAACCGCCGGGCGTCACTGGATGCGGGCAGGGGATGGCTGTACTTCCAGCGCTTCATGGCTGCCCTGGGAGCGGACGGGGTGCCCTGGCGCGTGCCGTTCGATCCCGCGGATCCGCTGAATACGCCTCGCGGACTGGCCTGGCAACAAGCGGGGGTCGCCAGCCGCCTGGCCGACGCCCTGCGCCAGGCCAGCCATGAGGTTGCCGATGCCGGCCTGGCCGCGCAGGCGACCTGGGGACAGGTTCAAGGGGTGCAGCGTGGCAGCACGTGGATCCCGATCCCCGGCGGCGATGGGCGCCTCGGCATCTACAACGCGATCCAGAGCGAACCCCAGGCGGATGGCCGCCTGGCCGTGGTCAGCGGCAGCAGCTACCTGCAACTGGTCAGTTTCGATGACCAGGGGCCGGTGGCCCAGGGCCTGCTGGCGTTCTCCCAGTCCAGCGATCCGGCATCGGCGCACTTCAAGGACCAGACCGAGCTGTTCAGCCAGCAGGCCTGGCGGCCCCTGCCGTTCACCCGTGGGCAGATCGACGCCGATCCTGAGCTGCAGGTGCTCGAACTGCGCGTGGATGACTGAGCGGCCGGGCGGGGCCGTGTCGGTCGCACGCGACGCGCCGGGCGCCGCTGAGGGCATCGCCTCAGGCCCTAAAGC
Organism: Phytopseudomonas flavescens; assembly: GCF_900100535.1. Taxonomy (GTDB): domain Bacteria; phylum Pseudomonadota; class Gammaproteobacteria; order Pseudomonadales; family Pseudomonadaceae; genus Aquipseudomonas; species Aquipseudomonas flavescens. Next base: position 32,856 of record NZ_FNDG01000012.1, on the reverse strand, counting down.
ATCTCTGGTTTGAAGCGACCACGGCGGCTGACCCAGTCGCCGGCCACCATGAATTCGCCGTCGCCACGATAGTGCACGGTTTTCGGCCGCCGGGGTGTATGGGCCACATGGGCCTTGACGATGTCCCAGATGAACAGGCCGTGGCGGTCGACCTGGCTGGCATCGGCCAGGCGGCATTCGAAGCTGGCGTAGCACTCGGCGATCAGGGGGGCATCGACCTGCGTGGCGGGCTGCGCGGTGAGGCCGAAGTGCGCGAACTTGTCGACCTCGGCACCGCTGCAATTGCCGATGTCGACCAGGGTGTCGAGCAGCTCCAGGGTCGGCAGGTTGACCACGCAGGCTTCGCTGTTTCGGATCATCTCGAAGCTGTGGTTGGCTTCCCAGATGTAGCAGGCGAACGCTTGAAAGCCGATCATCATGTGCCAGCCCAGGGTCATCACGTTGTGCCGGCCCTGCCAGCTCGAGCTGACCAGTACGATGGGGCCGGGCTCGAGGTAGCGGCGTACGTCGTCCAGCGGATGATCGGTCTTGCGGTAGCGTTTCATCGGTCGGCTCCCAGGTGCCATGCAGGCCGTCGAGACAGTGGACCCGCGAGCGGCCCTGGCGTTCGGCCGAACGCCGGGCCACCCGGCTGGCTGGCGGTCTCAGCGCGGCCCCGTCGCGTCGGCGAAGGTACGCGGATCGACAGCGCTCCCCAGGGCGTGCTGCAGCGATTCATACAGGCGCCCGGTAAGCGTTTCGTAGCGCAGCAGGGCGTCCGGGTCGCGCAGTGCCACGTCGTTCCAGGAGCCCATGCCGCCGAACACCCAGGCCTGCCGGCAGGCGTTGATAAGGCGTTCGGCGCGCGGGTCGAGCAGGCCAGGCGGGGCGATGCCAGTGTCTGCCACGGGGCAGGAGCCGCGCAGCGTCGCAGCGGCTCTGGCGAAGCAGCGGGCGAAATTGGCGTAGCCCTGTTGGTCGGCGAAGGCGGCGATGTCGACGAGCTGGCCGGTCAGTTCGTCGAACAACACCGGGATCTGCAGTTGGGCGTCGCCCAGCGGTGCGGCATCCCGTGCCACGCGCCGGTAGTCCACCTGCCAGGGCCGCTCGCGCGGAGCGCCGGCAGGCTGTTCCCAGTGCCCGATCCAATGATCCGCCGTGGCGCTCTTGCGGCATTCGATCAGCCAGCGGCTACCGCCGCCGAGGTAGGGCAGGCTCAGGCGCTCGTCCCGGGATTGCTGCGCCACGGGCAGGTAGCAGGCATGCAGTTGCCGGACTCCGTCCCTGGCCAGGGCCTCGAACCAGCCTGCCGGGTCGTTGGCCAGGACGACCCGGTCGCCGCCCCGCCGTTCGCTGAAATGGATCGCCAGGCAGGTGGTGAAGACCGGCTGTGCTGGCATGACGCGGCGGCCGGCGAGGGCAGCGTTGCCCTGGCAGACCAGGGCCAGCAATTGCAGCAGGGTGCTGGGCATTGAACGTCTCCGTGGCGAGGGCCGGGCTCAGCCCCGGGCGGGGAAGAGGCCGCTGCTCATATGGTCGATGAATGCCCTGAGCTTGGGCAGGGCGTACTTGCTGTTGGGCCAGAGCAGCCAGAAGGCCCCACGCTGCTCCATGTGGTCGCTCAACAGGGGATGCAGGCGGCCGGCCGCGATATCCTCGGCGATCAGGAAGTCCGGCAGGCAGGCGATGCCAAGCCCTGCCCGGGTGACGCGCAGCAGGCTGTCCAGGGTATTGCAGATCGCCCTTTGGCGCAGCGCGCCTTCCAGGTCGGCAGGGGCCTGGCGCAACGGCCAGCGTTCGAGTTTGCCGCTGGCATGGAAGCGGTACAGCAGGCAGGCATGCCCGAGCAGGTCGACGGGCAGGTCAGGGGTGCCGTGGCGCTGCAGGTAGTCGGGGCTGGCGACCAAGCGCTGGCCGAAGGTGCCGAGCGGGCGTGCGCTGAGTCGCGAGTCCTGCATGGGGCCGGTGCGGATCACCGCGTCGAAGCCCTCTTCGAACACGTCCACCATGCGATTGGACAGGTCGATGTCCAGCTCGATCTGCGGATGGCGTTGCATGAAGTCGATCAGCACCGGCATCACCAGTTCGCCGACCCGCGGCATGCTGATGCGCAGGCGCCCGGCGGGCCCCTGGGCGGCCTGGGTCAGTTCCAGCTGCGCCGCCTCGAGTTCGCAGAGCACCCGGCGGCAGCGCTCGAGAAAGCGCTGGCCTTCGGCCGTCAGCGTCATGCTACGGGTGCTGCGATGCAGCAGGCGTACCGCCAGGCGCTGTTCCAGGCGGGCGATGCTCTTGCCGACCGCCGAGGCAGAAACGCCGAGCAGGCGGCCCGCCGTCGTGAAGCTGCGGGTATTGGCCACCTGGACGAATACCGCGATACCACTGAGGTTGTCGATCCTGCTGTCGATCATGGGGGCGCTCGCGATGGATTGAGGACATCCAAGTCCGCTAAGTCGCGAACTCTAGCCTGTTTTTCTCAAGCGTGTCGCTGCCTACCCTGTTCGCGTCGATCGGCCGCCTCCCGCCACGCCGAGATGCCCACGGATGCCCCCATGCCTGCAGAACAACCGCTTTCCTGCCGTGCCGAACCAGACGGCGATAGCCGGCGATTGCCCTTCAATGGCCTGCTGGTGCTGGCCGGCGCGGGCTTCATCACCATCCTCACCGAAGCGTTGCCGGCCGGGCTGCTGCCGCCGTTGAGCGCAGACCTGGGGGTCAGCCAGGCCATGGCCGGGCAGTTGGTGACCCTCTACGCGCTGGGCTCGCTGTTGACGGCCATTCCCCTGGTGGTGCTGACCCGCCACTGGCGCCGGCGGCCACTGCTGCTGCTCGCCATCGGCGGTTTCGCCGTGGTCAACCTGGTCACTGCGCTGTCCAGCCACTATCCGCTGACCCTCGTCGCTCGCTTCTTCGCCGGTGTCTGCGCCGGGCTGCTCTGGGCGCTGCTCGCCGGGTACGCGGCGCGTATGGTCGCGCCTGGTCAGCAGGGGCGGGCGATCGCCGTGGCGATGGTAGGGACGCCGCTGGCACTGTCCCTCGGCATACCGGCAGGGACCTTTCTTGGCGGTCTGCTTGGCTGGCGCGGCACCTTCGTGTTGATGAGCCTTTTGACGCTGGTGTTGCTGTGCTGGGGGCGCGGTACCTTGCCGGATTTTCCCGGGCAGCGGGCTGCCGGCCCGCTGCCCATCGGCCGGGTGTTGCGCCTGCCCGGGGTGCGCCCGGTGCTGCTCACCATCCTCACCTATGTGATGGCCCACAACCTGTTCTACACCTATATCGCGGCCTTTCTGACCCCCCTCGGCCTGCTCGCGCAGGTGCAATGGGTGCTGCTGGCATTCGGCCTGGCAGCGCTGCTGGGGATCTGCCTGACCGGCCTGCTGATCGACCGCTGGCTACGCTGGTTGAGCCTGTCGAGTGCGGCTGTGCTGGCGCTGGCGTGCGCGCTGCTGGCCGTGGGTGGCGCCTGCGCGCCGCTGGTCTATGCCGCCGTGGCCGCTTGGGGCCTGGCGTTCGGCGGCGTGGCCACGTTGTTCCAGACCGCCTCCATGCGTGCGGCGGGGGAGCAGGCGGACGTGGCGCAGTCGATGTGCGTGACTGCCTGGAACCTGGGTATCGCCGCAGGTGGCCTGGGGGGCGGGGTGGTGCTCGATCGCCTTGGTGTCGCGGGGTTGCCCTGGGCGGCGGCGGCCGGTGCTCTGGTGGCCCTGGCAATCATCGGTACGGCCCGGCGGCATGGCTTTGCCGGCAGCCCTTGAAGGGCCCGTTCGCCGGCCTCGTCCAGATCGGTCAGTCGGTCAGGGGCAATGCGTCGCCGAGCAGCCGGCGGGCGTCGAACACGGCCTGGCCGGTGACGAACACTCGATGGCGCAAGTCCTGCTTTCCACCGTAGGGAATCTGGTCGCAGTGCGGCGACAGGCCAGCCTCCAGCAGGCGCTGCGCCAATGCCTCGGCGCGTTGCGTGCTGCGCAAGAAACCCACGCAGTGCAGGTGCTGCATGGCCATCACCGCGTCGAAGAAGAACTGGCAGGCCTGCGCTTCGTCAGCCGTTCTCAGCAGCGGCGCGGCATCCTGGCCGCGTTCGCTGTATTGCACCGTCCAGCGCCGGCCGTCATGGCGCAGCGTCAGGGCGTCGTTGGCCGGGTGGGCGGTGCCGATCGCATAGTTGATCGGGTTGCAGCCGGCTTCCTCGAGGCGGCGAGCCAGTTCGCCCGCGTCCACGTCAGGCGATCCGCTCGAGCCGGCAGCGCTGGCACAGCGGGTAGTTGCCGAGGAAATCGCTGATCGATTCGCGCATCCGGTCGTGGGACGTGCCATACAGGTACAGCGCCGTTTCGGTCGGCCCCTGCCAGTAACTGAAGATCTGCCCCTGGCCCTCGATCAGGCGCTGCAGTTCGTCGTACACCACATTGATGTCGCAATCGGCGTAGACCTCGTCGGGCAACTCGGTGCCGTTCAGGTAGATGGCCAGCCCCTCGAGGGTGCCGAATGGCACTTCGCGCCGCTCGCTTTCGATGATCAGGCTGGAGCCGTTCGGTGCACCGAGGCGTTCCAGCTCGGCGATGATCGGCGCGACCTTGTCGGCCGTGTCGCCGTTCACCGCGATCTCGATATCGCACCATTCGACCTCGCCCTCTTCGCCCTGCGCCGTGCCGCCACCGCTGACCCGGCCCAGGGCCGCCCGGCCGAGGGCATCGTCGAGCGGATCCTCGAACAGTTCGCCGCGGTGCAGGGGCTGCAGGCGTGCATTGAGCCTGGCGCGCAGGTACTGCGGCGGCGTGGTTTCGCTGGCTGTCTGGGCGGTGGCCGGTGTACTGGACATGGGGCTCCTGAAGGTCATGATGGCAGGGATCAGGCTAGTGCCAGCAGGCGCTGGTAGACCGCCAGATCGTTGTCGGAAAAACAGCAGAACAGCACCGTCTCGATACCCGGGTAAGCGGGAGACTCCGTTCGCACCGTGGCGATCGCCAGCGCCGCCGCCTGCTCGATGGGATAGCCGTAGATGCCGGTGCTGATGCTGGGAAAGGCGAGGCTGGCGAGCCCGTTCTCGGCGGCCAGGCGCAGGGCGTTGCGGTAGCAGGACGCGAGCAGCTGCGCCTCGCCCTGACCGCCGGAGCGCCATACCGGGCCGACCGTATGGATGACGAAGCGGGCGGGCAGGCGATAACCCCTGGTCAGTTTGGCTTCACCGGTCTTGCAGCCACCGAGTAGCCGGCACTCGTGCACCAGCTCGCTGCCTGCGGCGCGATGGATCGCACCATCGACGCCGCCGCCACCGAGCAACGAGGAGTTGGCGGCGTTGACGATGGCATCCACGTCCAGTCGGGTGATGTCGCCCAGCAGGGCAGTAAGGGTGGCGGGCATGGTGTGGCTCCCAGGTTGACGTGCAAGCGGTCGTGGCGCGCGCCGGTTCACCAGCGCAGCGGTTTGCTCTGGCCTTTCCAGAACAGCCAGCGTTGCCGTTCGTGGTGCTCGCCGGTACCGATCTGCCAGGCCGGGCGACCGGCGTCCAGGTCGATCAGGCAGACGAAACCGGCATGGCTGGACACCGCCAGGGTGTTGCCGTCGGCCGACAGGTCCATGGCGCAGATGGTCGAGCCGATGTGATGCTGCCAGCGCTCGTTGCCCTGTTCGTCGAAGGCCCGCAGGTAGCCGTAGGCATCGCCGACGATGAAGGTATCGCCACGGGAAACGCCAGCGTACACGCGGGCGCCGTCCTGCACGACGGGGGTGCGTTGGTCTTCGCTGTAGAAATCGGTCTGCATGCCCGGCAGGTCGGCGACCGCGACGCACAGCGTCGCACCGCTGTAGAAATGGCAGGCATTGAGTATCAGGCGGTCACTGCGGCGGTTGAACAGGGCGAAATGCGGATACTCGCCTGCCGGGCCTACATCGGCGACCTGTTGCAAGGTGCTGTCGAACACCAGATGACTGCCACATTGCTCGCCCACCGCGAGCCAGCGGCCATCCGCGGAGACGGCGCCGTGTTCCATGGACAGCCCCAGGGCGATGTCGTCGACGGGGGTGCCTTTGTGCAGGTCCTTGCAGATCTCCGCCGGGCGTGGCAGCAGGCGTGTGGTGGCGTCCTCGGCGAGCACGAAGATGCCGTCCGGGCTGACCAGCAGCACACGTTGGCCATCCGGGAAGGGGATCAGCGCGGTCGGCGTCGCAGGCTGTTCCAGCGCCTCGAACCCGGCATCCTCCGGCAAGCCTTCCAGCCCCGTTGGCCAGTCGAACCGGGCGACCTGCGGGCCGTCCCAGCCATCATGGACGCTGATGCCCGAGGCCCTGGCCAAGGCGAAATAACGGCGTGCCGGGCAGCGCCCGAAAAAGTCGATACCGATCACCTCGTGCCACTGGTCGCCTTGAATGCGCACCAGGCGTCCTCGCTCGTAGGAGCTGCCGATGCGTGCCAGCAGGCTGCCGTCGTCGAGAAGCGCGAGTGCGCTGATGGCCTGCGCCTGTTCGTCGAGCAGCGGCACCAGCGGCAGATGGGCCGGTGGCCAGTCGGTACGCAAGGTGGCGTGGCTGGCGTCATCCGCATTCGTTTCATTAGCGGCCTGCAGCGCCTCCAGCAGGGCCGGCAGCAGGTGCTCGGTCGCTGCCAGTTGCGGTTCCTCCAGGCCGTCCCAGCCCTGGCTCTGGCCTTGCTCGACGTAGCGATTGACCTGCCGGGCATAGTCGAGCACGGCGGCTTGCCATTGCTGTTGGGGAGTTAGCGTCGTCATAAAGCGCTCCTTCGGCTGCCAAGCTCAGGGCAGAATTTCAATCGGTGTGCCGGGCTCGACGGCCTGCCAGATGGTTTCCATCGAGGCATCGTCGACGGCGATGCAGCCATTGGTCCAGTCGAACTGCTGGGTCAGCCAGGACAGCCAGCCCATGCCGTTGCGTTGGCCGTGGATCATGATCAGGCCACCTGGGTCCACCCCCCGGGAGCGGGCGTTGGCTACGTCCGCAGCGTTCGGATAGGACACATGAATGGCCTTGTAGTAACCCGAGTCGGCTTTCTTGTAATCCAGGGTATAGCGTCCTTCCGGGGTGCGCTCATCGCCTTCCTGCTGTTTGTGGCCATCGGGATTGGCGCCGAATACCACATCGAAGGTCGCGAAAGGCTTGCCCTCGGCGATCAATTGCAGGGTGCGTGCGCTCTTGTCGACGCGCACGGCATCGGTCTTGGGCATGGCGAGAACGGTGCCGCCGTACAGCAGCAGACAGAGAAACAGAACAGCTTTCATGGGGGCCTGTGGTGAATGGGGGGAGGGTCATTCTCGCGTTGCCGGAGGGCTTTGTGCGCTAATCCAGTCAGTAGTCTACCTGGCCAGGAATCTGCAGGGCGCCAACTGCATCGCGTTCGCGCCAAGGTAGAGCATAGCGGCAGGCATTCGTTCCAGGCGGATGCCGTAACACTGCAGGCCTTGTTGTTAGCATGGGGCTTGCCTATCGCTAGCAACGTTCCGCCTTGAACACTCCAGCGGCCCATTCGGCCTGGGCGTTACCCCTCTTTTTCACCAGCCGGCGGCAATTTGCACAGCGCTAGCGAATCGGTCGCCGTGGCGTATTTACCCCACCCATGTGGCTGGCGGATAATGCGCCAGTGGAAGCGCTCGCGACGGGCCATCAGGGCTCGTCGAGGTTGGATCAGAGGACAGGATGGCTGCGAAGACCGTCACCAGCAAGCAAGCCGAAGTGCAGCGCATCGTCGATGTCCTGTTCAAGGCCATCGCCCAGCATCGCCTGCCCCCCGGGACGCGTCTGATCGAAGCGCAGATCGTCGAGACCCTGCAGGCCAACCGCAACCATGTGCAGGTGGCGCTGCAGCGCCTGGCCTTGCAGCGGGTCGTCAGCATCGAGCCGAACCGTGGCGCGATGGTCGCCCAGCCCAGCGCCAGGGAGGCACGGGAGGTGTTCGTGGCACGGCGCGCCATCGAGCGGGCGATCGTCGAAAGCATCACGCCGGCGATCATGCACAAGCAGCGCCAGCGGGTGGCCACGCACATGAGCAACGAGCGCAAGGCCACCAGCGCGACCGATCGCCGCGCCATCGTTCGCGAGCTGAGCGAGTTTCACCTGATGCTCGGCGAGATCAGCGGCAACTCGGTACTCAGCGAGATGCTCGCCAACCTGATGGTGCGCAGCTCACTGATCGTCGCCCTCTACCAGCGCAATGACGTACCGTCCTGCGCATCGGACGAGCACCAGCAGATCATCACCGCGCTGGAGAACGGCGACCATGAGCGGGCTGCCGCCGTGATGATCGAACACCTGGGCGAGCTCGAGGGGCAGCTGGATCTGGACGACCAGACCGAGCCCGAGATCAACCTGCGTCAGGCCCTGGCAGGGCTTTGACGCGGCCGTCCATGGCGCTGCCCTGAGTGCGGCAGATCGGCGCCTTCGCCGTTGCGCGATGGGCTGCGACTCAGAGCGCCATCTCCCGCCTGAACACCTCCAGCGTATGCGCCTTGACCCGCACGAACTCCGGGTGGCTCATGATCTCCGCCCCCCGTGGCCGGGGCAGGTCGAAGGGGACGATTTCGGCAATCTGGGTGGGGCGCCGGGTCAGCAGCAGGATCTCATCGGCCAGAAACACCGCGTCTTCCAGATCGTGAGACACGATCAGCATGGTGACGCCGGTCGCCAGTTGCACCTCCTGCAATTTGTCGCGGATGAACAAGGTCATCTCGAAGTCCAGCGCGGAAAACGGCTCGTCGAGGAACATCACTTCCGGGCGCGGGGCCAGCGCCCGCATGATGCACACGGTCTGTTGCTGGCCACCTGAAAGCTCGTACGGATAACGGTTCAGATCGAAGCGGATATCGAACATCTGTGTCAGCTCATCGACACGTGCGGCCACATCCGCCTTGCGCATGCCCTGACGAACCAGCGGGTAGGCGATGTTGGCGCGGGCACTCATCCACGGGAACAGCGCATCGCGGTAGTTTTGGAACACGTAGCCGATCCTGGTCTGGGCGAGCGTCTTGCCATCGAAGAGAATTTCGCCTTTATCCATCGGCATCAGCCCGGCGATCATGTTCATCAGTGTCGACTTGCCGCAGCCGTTGGGGCCGAAGATCGAGACGATCTTGCCGCGCGGCAGGTCGAGATCCAGATCGGTATACAACGGCTGGCCGGCAAAGGCTTTGCTCAGGCCGCGAAGGGTGACATGGGTGTCGGCACGCGGTGCCGCACCGGGTACCTGTGGTTGGTCGAGGGCTGGGGCGAGGGAAAGCGCGTGCGTCATGCCTGGCTACTCCAGTGGACGGTTTTTTTCTCGATCAGCAGGAACGCCAGGTTCAGCAGATAGCCGAGGGCGCCGGTGATCAGGATCGAGGCATACATGTCTTTGATGTTGAATACCTGTTGCGCATCGATGATCCGGTGCCCCAGGCCGTTTTCCGAGCCGATGAACATTTCCGCGACGATCACGATCACCAGGGCGATGGACACCCCGGTACGCAAGCCGACGAAGGTTTGCGCGAGGCTTTCCATCAGCAGGATGTCCTTGAAAATGTGCCAGCGGGAAATGCCCATTACCTTGGCGGCCATCAGCCGGGTTTTCTTGGCGTTCATCACGCCGTAGGCGCTGTTGAACAGAATCACCAGCACGGCGGCGAACGCGGCGATGGCGATCTTGTTCGCATCGCTGATGCCGAAGATCAGCATGAACAGCGGGATCAGCGCCGAGGAGGGCGTCGAGCGGAAGAAGTCGATCAAAAATTCCAGGCTGCGGTAGACCTTTTCGCTACTGCCCAGAATGACGCCCAACGGTACCCCCACCGCGGCCGCGAAAGCGAACGCGGCCAGGGTTCGGTACAGCGTCGAAGCGATGTCGGTACGCATGGACGGCTCGGCGAACGACTGGAACATGAAGCCCAGCGTCTCGAGCGGCGAGGGCAGCAGAACCGGATTCAGCCACTGCGCACTGACCGCCAGCTGCCACAACAGAAACAGCAGCAGCGGGCCGATCAGCGGCAGCAGGCGCGAAGACCAGTGTGACGTCATGACGATTCTCCTCAGCCCTGATAGATCAGCGCAGCCACGTCGATCGGTTTGCTGAAGATTTTCCGCTCTGTGAACACGTCATAGAACTTTTGGAACCACTTCAGGTTGTCGCCCTGCAAGTCGGAATACATGACGAAGCCCGGCAGTGGCACCTCGTTCACCAGGTCCGATTCGATGCTGGTGTAGCCGGCGATGTTCTTGCGTGCCTGCTGCGGCTGCGAGGCGATGAACGCCACGGCCTTCTGGTAGGCGGCGATAAAGGCTTTGGTCTGTTGCGGCTTGCTGTCGATGAAGCTGCTGTTCAGTGCGGCGGCACCGCCGAACCAGGGTGCGTCGGCATTGCCGAGCACGTATTTGGAGATGACGCCGGTTTCCAGCGTGCGCGACAGGTTCTTCATGCGCCCCACGGTGCCGGTCGGCTCCAGGGTATAGACCCCGTCGATCTGGCCGGCCGCCAGGGCTGGCGCGTGCTGGCCGACAGGCAGTTCGATGACCGAAGGATCGCTGAAGCCGTTTTTTTCCAGAATGATCTTGGCCATGGTGACGTTCTGGATGCCCGGGCCGCAGGCGATTTTCTTGCCTTGCAGATCGCTGATGCGCTGCGCGGTGCTATCGAGCGGAACCAGAAACTCATCCAGAACCAGTCGATGGTTCGACGGGTTGGAGCAGATGATCTTGAACAATCCCGGCATGGTGATCGCCCCCAGGCCGAGGGCGCCGGTCGCGGTGCCGTTTGCACAGCCGTGGATTCGGCCAGTGATCATGCCCTCGACGATTTGCTGCGGGCTGGAGAACTTGACGCCTTTGACGTTCAGCCCCGCTTCCTTGAAAAAACCTTGCTCCAGGGCGACATACAGGGGCAGGCCGCCAACGATGGGCCAATAGCCGATACGGATTTCCTCGTCATCGGCGGCAAACGCGCCAGCAGGAAGCAGGCTGCCAAGCGTCATGGCGCTCCCCGTCACGGCCAGCCACTTCATCAATTGGCGACGATCCGGATTGAGTGGAGGGTTTTCAGGTTTGACGTCTTTCATCGGTTTTTCCTGTTCTCGGATTGGCAAGGTGGCGTGTACATCGCTGCAAGCACATGCCGTTCCAGGTTGATAACTCTTTTTAAATCAGTGACTTAATGTATTCTTTGGCGAGTGAGCGGGGCGATATCCGCGCAGCGCTGATAAACAGGCTCCAGGTTGGAGCGGGTGGTCACGGCCTGAGCAATCGTGCCTGTGCGCGCTCGAAGGTCTTGCGCCCGGCCTTGTAGCCCATCAGCGGCGGGCTGATCTCGGCCACCACGGCGGCCGGCGAGGGCGCATCGAAGACGATGAAGTCAGCGCGGCAGCCGGGTGCCAGGCCATAGTCGGGCAGGCGCAACAGGCGTGCCGACTCACTCGACACCCAGCTCAGGCAACGCAGCAATTCGGCCTCGGTAGCCAGTTGGGCGACGTTGGCGAACAGGTTGGCCTGGCGCACCAGCGACGCGTCTCCGTAGGGGGTGAAGGGGTTGCCGATGTTGTTGGTCGACAGCGAACAGGTCACGCCACAGGCGTGCAGGTGCTGCAGGGGCGCCAGGCCACGGGGCCGGTTGTGGAAGTGCTCGCGCCCGGTGAGGAACAGATCGGTACTCGGCAGGCAGGTGACCTGCACGCCGGCTTCGGCCAGCGATTCGGCAACCGCCAGCAAGGTGTCCCTGGGCAATGCCGACAGCTTGGTCACATGGCCGATGGTTACCCGGCCAGCCCAGCGGTGCTGGTGAGTGCAGCGGATCACCTCGCCGATGGTCATGCCCTCCGGGTTCAGGTCGAAGTCCAGATGCAAGTCCAGGTCACGGTCGAACGCCACCGCCAGTTCGAACAGCCGGCGAATCTGCGCGCCAGGATCGCTATCGGTGTAGGGGCAGCCGCCAAGCACCTCGGCGCCCCGCGCCAGCGCCTCGCACAACAGGGCTTCGGTGCCCGGGTTGTTGAGCAAGCCTTCCTGGGGGAACACGCAGATTTCCAGGCTGATGGCCCAGGCGTAGTCCGCCTGCAGGCGGCGCACCGCGTCGAAACCGATCAGGCCGATCTGCGGGTCGATCTCGACGTGGGTGCGCATGTGCGTGGTGCCCTGGGCGATGGCCTTGTCCAGCACCTGGGCGCCGCGCTGGTAGACGTCCGCTTCGCTGAAGTCAGCCTTGGCCGAGCGGGTCTGGGCGATGGCCTCGGCCAGGGTGCCCTCGCTGAGTTGACAGCGCTGCATGATGCAGGCCTTGTCCAGGTGGATGTGGGTCTCCACCAGGCCGGGCAGCAGCAGTTTGCCATTCAGGTCGAGGATCACGGCGGTGGCACCGGGCGCACTGACGAAGCGGCCATCCTTCACGTACAGGGTCTGCAGCGCCTGGGTGTCATCGCCGAGGCGGGCGTTGATGAGGGTCAGCGCACTCATGCCGCGGCTCCTCCCAGGTAGGCCGCTTCCAGTTCCGGGTCGCCGCGCAACGCTTCGGCACTGCCGGATTTGACGATGCGCCCGGTCTCCAGCACGTAGGCGCGGTCGGCCACCTGCAGGGCGAGGTTGGCCATCTGGTCGACCAGCAGCAAGGTCACGCCTTCGTCGCGCAGGGCAGCCAGGGCGTCGTACAGTTCACCGATCATGGCTGGCGACAGGCCCAGGGAGGGCTCGTCGAGCAGCAGGATCTTCGGCTTGGCCATCAGCCCGCGACCCACCGCCACCATCTGCTGTTCGCCGCCCGAAAGCAGGCCGGCGGGGCTGTCGATACGCTCGCGCAGGCGTGGGAAGCGGCGCAGGATGGCTTCGATTTCCGCGTCGGCATCGAAGGCCTCCTTGCGTGAGTAACCGCCGAGCAGCAGGTTGTCACGCACGCTGAGCTGGCCGAACACCTGACGGCCCTCCGGCACCAGGGCCAGGCCCCGGGCGGCGATGGTGCTGGCATCGGCGTGCTCGATGCTCTCGTTGTCGAGCAGGATGCTGCCGCCACTGGCTGTGTGCAGCCCGGCCAGGCATTGCAGGATGCTCGACTTGCCAGCGCCGTTGGCGCCCAGAATGGCGACCAGCTCGCCAGGGTTGACCACGATATTGACCCTGTCGACCACCGGTGCGGCACCGTAGTCGATGACCAGATCCTTGATGTACAGACGTGCATCGCGCGAACCGTCCCAGGCTTCGGCCCGTGGCGTGGCCTGGTAGCGGGTGCCGCCCAGATAGGCGGCGATGACCCGTTCGTCCTTGCGCACGTCGTCCGGTAGGCCCCAGGCGATGGGCTTGCCGGCGTCGAGCACCAGCAGGCGCTCGGACACGGCCATCACCAGGCCCATGTCGTGCTCGACCAGGATGACCGCGATGCCGAACCCGGCGAGGGCTCTGAACAGGCTGGCCAGGCGGTCGGTGTCGCTGCGGCTGAGCCCGGCCGCCGGCTCGTCGAGCAGCAGTACGCTGGGCCGGGTGGCCAGGGCGCGGGCGATTTCCACCAGGCGCCGGTCGACGTGGGCCAGGTCATCGGCCGGGGTGTTCACCGAGCCCTGGTAGCCGACCAGGGTCAGCAACTGCAGCGCCAACTGGCGTCGGGTATCGCTGGCACAACTGAAGGGTAGGCCGAGGCGCCCCTGTTGCATGGCCACCAGCAGGTTTTCCAGCACCGACAGCTCGCCGAACAGCTGGGTGGTCTGGTAGGTACGGGCGATGCCGGCTCGGGCGATTTTCCAGGCGGGCAGGCCCGCCAGTGGGCGACCCAGGTCGATGCTGCCGCTGTCCGGCGCATAGAAGCCGCTGATCATGTTCAGCACCGTGGTCTTGCCCGCGCCGTTGGGGCCGATGATGCTGGTGATGCTGCCCGGTGGCGCCTGCAGGCTGACGTGCTGTGCCGCCTGGACGCCGCCGAAGCGAATGCCGATGTCCTTGACCTGCAGGCCGTCGCGGGCGGCGGCGTCCTGCTGGAAGAACGCGCTCAATTGCGCCGGGTCGTAGGCCGCCGGGGCGCCCTGGTGGGCTGGCCGCAGCCACAGGCCGGCCAGGGTGCCGAGCAGACCCCGTGGCGCTGCCCAGAGCACGCAGAGCAGCAGCACCGAGAAGATCAGCAGGCGGTACTCGGCGAAATCCGAGAGCATTTCCGGCAGCAGCACGATCAACAGGGCGCCGAGCAGTGGGCCGAACAGGGTGCCGCTGCCGCCGACGATCACCGCCAGCACGAACAGGATCGACTGCGAGAAGGGGAAGGAGGCCGGGTTGATGAACATCATCAGTGGCGCCACCAGCGAACCGGCCAGGCCGGTAAGCAGGGCGGACAGGGCGAAGGCCAGGGTCTTGGTCTGCACCGGGTTGAAACCGAGCGAGCGGGCAGCGATCTCGGTGGATTTCACCGCGCGCATGGCCAGGCCCCAGCCGCTGTGGCGCAGACGCTGGAACAGGGCCAGGGCGGCGATCATCAGGCCGGTGGCGATCAGCGCCATGCTCACGCTCGGATCGAGGCTGCCGATTTCCGGCATGGGAATGCCCATCAGGCCGTTGGCCCCACCGGTCAGCGAGCGCCATTCGATCAGACCGTGGTGCACCACCAGGGCAAAGGCAATGGTGATCATCGCCAGGTACGGGCCGCTGACGCGCAGAGCCGGGATCGCCAGCAGCGCGCCAATGGCGCCACAGGCCAGGCCAGCGGCGATCATCGCCAGGCCCAGGGGCAGGCCGGCCAGGGTCAGCAGCGCCGAGACATAGGCGCCGATGGCGTAGAAGGCGATATGGCCGAAGGAGATCTGCCCGCTCAGGCCGATCAGGATGTTCAGGCCCACGCCGACTACCACGGCCAACGCGCAGAAGGTGAAGACCAGCAGCGAGTAGCTGTCGAGCAGCAGCGTGGCGGCGATGCAGGCCAGCGTCAGCAGGGCGAGGGAAACGGGGGCGAACAGCGAATGCTTCAGGGTCATACTTTCACCAGGGTCTTGCTGCCGAACAGGCCATTGGGGCGCAGCGCCAGGGCCAGAATGACCAGGGCGAAGGTGAACAACTGGGTGAAGGCCGAACCGAAATAGAGGGTCACCAGCGCCTCGACCAGACCGAACAGCAGGCCGGCGGCGAATACCCCGCCCGCGCTGGCGATACCGCCAAGAATCGCCACGGCGAAGGCCTTGAGGCCGAACAGCATGCCCATCTCGGCATTCACGCTGAACAGCGGCGCGATCAACAGACCGGCTATGGCGGCGAACACGGTCGACACGGCAAAGGCCACCGCCACCACACGGTTGACCCGGATACCCATCAGCATCGCCGCCTTGGGATTCTGCACGCAGGCCTCCAGCACCTTGCCCAGACGCGTGTAGCGGCGCACCAGAAACAGCGCCAGGGCGATGCCGCCACCTACCAGCGGAATCAGCAGTTGCAGCACGCCGACGTTGTTGCCGAACAGTTCCAGGTGCTGGTTGGCCAGTGCCGAAGTGAACTGTCGTGGCTCCTTGCCGAAGGTGAACAGCGCCAGGTTGTCGACCAGGATGCCCGCTGCCACCGTTGCCATCAGCCAGGCTTCGGAGCCGCGCGAATGGAAGGGGCGTACCAGAAAACGCTCGATGATCAGCCCATAAAGGGCGCACAGCGTCAGGGTCGCCGGAAGCGCCAGCCACAATGGCCAGCCCCAGGTGATGGTGAAGCTGTAGCCGAGTACGGCGCCAACCATCATGGCGCTGCCCTGGGCGAAATTGACCGTACGCGAAACCACGTAGGTGATATGGAAACCCAGGGCCAGCAGTGCATACATGCTGCCCAGTCCGAGCCCGGTGATGATGGCGGCGGTGATCATGACGATAATCCTCCGGGCGGGCCGCCAGGGCCCGTCCGTTCACGACTTCAAGGGGCGAGCGGAACGATGCGGCCGTCGACGAAATGGGTGAAGACGTAGTCGTCCGGGCCCAGGGCGTCGTGCTTGGTCGGGGTGAAGGGCTGGGTGTAGTCCTTGATCAGCCCCTGGTAGCTGTCGATCGCATAGAAGCCATCGCGCACCTTGCTGCCCTGGGTGTCGCCGGCCTTCTCGATGGCGGCGGCGGCCAGGTGCATGGCGTCGTAGGCGTTGGCGATGCCCACTGCCGGGGTCACGTCGGCCAGGCCCTTGATCTCCGGGAAGCGCTGCTTGAGGGCAGCCAGCACGCTGTCGCCCTTGGCGCTGTTGTGCTCGGTGAACACGTAGGTCTGGATGAAGTGCACGCGGCTGGCGTTGGGGCCGGCCAGTTCGCTGAAGCGGCCACCTGCCGGGCCCCAGTGGGAAACCACCGGCACCTCCCAGCCCATGCGATCGAGGGACTTGACCACCTGGGCCGAGGGGCCGACGTTGCCGACCATCAGCAGGGTGTCGGTGCCGGCATTCTTCAGGCGGGTGAGTTGCGGCACCACGTCGAGGTCACTGTCTTCGATGCGTTCGATGCCGGCGTAGTCCATGCCACGTTTGGCAAGGGCATCCTTGAAGCCGATTTCATTGGATTCGCCCCAGGGATTGTTGATCAGGATCATCCCGGGCTTCTTCATGCCCTTCTTGATGCCGTGCTCGACCAGCGCTTCGTCGACCAGCTCGTCCACCGCCGACACGCGGAATACGTAATTGTCCTTGGCGCCGTTCTCGGTGATCTTGGTGCCAGCGGCCCAGATGCCCATGAACGGCACCTTCAACTGATTGGCCAATGGCACGATGGCCAGGGAAACCGGTGTATCGAGGCCACCGAACAGCACGCTGACTTTTTCCCGCTGCGCCAGTTCGCGGGCGGCCAGCATGCCTTTGGCCGGGTTGCTTTCATCGTCACGACGGATCAGCTGCACCGGACGACCGAGGATGCCGCCCTTGGTATTGATCTCGTCGATGGCCACGGTGAGCCCGCGGGTCAGGGCCTCGCCGGACTTCGCCGACTGCCCGGACAGGGCGGCGACCAGGCCGACCTTGATCGGCTCTTCGGCGTGCGCCGCCGCGCTCAGTGCCATGCCGAGGCAGGCGACGACCGCCGCGCCTGGCAGCAGGCAGCGTAGTGGGGATAACAGGGTGCGCATGGTTGGTCTCCTGATTGCTAGCATTTGTAAGTAATTTGCTAGCAAGCCTGGTGCCATAACGTGCAGACTGCGGTTTGCGCGGTTTTTCCGGGCCGGTTGCATGAAACGTGCACGAATAGCGTGCATGCCGCACCACATGCAGGCACGGTGAGTGCCTTCAGACGATCAACGAATGGGAGAACAGGGTATGAACGAGATGAACAAGGCGGTCCGGATTGTTAGCGATTTTCTGGCAGCGTCAATGGCGCCTGATCCCGTCAAGGCCGCCACCTACATGAGTGACGAGGTGCGCATCACCTTCACCGGTGGCCGCCACATGCCCACGCCACAGGACATCACCGCATTCAACGGCGCGCGCTACGCCTGGGTGAAAAAGGCCCTCGGTCAGTTCGACTGGACCGAGCGCGACGACCACACCGTCGTCTATTCCAATGGCACGCTGTATGGCGAATGGCCGGACGGCCGCAGTTTTTCCGGTAACCGCTATCTGGATCGCTTCGAAGTGCGCGGCGGCAAGATCACCCGCATGGACGTCTGGAACGACAGTGCCGAATGGCTGCTGGCACCGGAAATCGCCAAGGCCTGAGAGCCTGTTCACGATCGTTGTCAGCATACCGCCCGTGGGAACGGGCCATGCCCGCGATTTCGCGCGCATGGCGCGCGCTCAAAAACCTGGGCAAGTGCAGGCCATGGTGGGAGCCCGCTGCGGCCGGCAGCGACCTGCCGGGTGCAGCGCCGGCGCGTGGCCGAGGATGCCATCGCGCTTCGGCCATGGTATCCCGGGGAGGATTTGGGAATAATGTCCGTTCGCCCACGACCGGAATCCCTCGTCCCCATGAGCGCTACCTCGCCCGCGTTGGTTCTCTCCATCCAGTCCCATGTCGCCCTGGGCCATGTCGGCAACGACGCCGCCGTATTCCCGTTGCAGCGCCTCGGTTTCGAGGTGTTGCCGGTACACACGGTGCAGTTCTCCAACCACACCGGCTACGGCCAGTTCCGCGGCCAGGTGTTCGATGCCGAGCACATTCGCGAGGTGCTCGCCGGCCTGCGCGATCGTGGCGTGCTGTCGCGGGTCTCGGCGGTGCTCTCCGGCTACCTGGGCGATGCGGCCATCGGTGCGGTGATCCTCGACGCGG
This sequence comes from Phytopseudomonas flavescens, assembly GCF_900100535.1. Classification (GTDB taxonomy): domain Bacteria; phylum Pseudomonadota; class Gammaproteobacteria; order Pseudomonadales; family Pseudomonadaceae; genus Aquipseudomonas; species Aquipseudomonas flavescens. Next base: position 14,740 of record NZ_FNDG01000012.1, on the reverse strand, counting down.
TGGACGAGATCCGCCGCGACAACCCGGGCGTGCGCTACCTCTGCGATCCGGTGATGGGCGACGTCGGCCGCGGGGTATTCGTCAATGCGGCGATCCCGGATTTCCTGCGTAACCTGGCGATTCCCTGCGCCAACATCATCACCCCCAACCAGTTCGAGTTCGAGCTGCTCACCGGCAGCAAGCTCGACAGCGTCGACGAGGCCGTGCGCACCGCCCGCCAGCTGCGCGGCCGAGGCCCGGACGTGGTGGTGATCACCAGCCTGGCCACCCCGGATCTGCCGGCCGATCGGCTCGGTACGCTGGCGGTCGACGGTGAGGGCGCCTGGCTGGTGAGTACCCCGCGTCTGGCGCTGCATCCGCTGCCCAACGGCATGGGCGACGTGTTCTCGGCGACGCTGCTGGCCCGGCTGCTGTCCGGGCAGACACTGGCGCAGGCGCTGGAACTGGCCACGGCGACGCTGTACGCCCTGGTGCAGAAAACCGCCGAGGGATCCCGTGACCTGCCGCTGGTGGTGGCCCAGGAGCAGATCGTCGAGCCTGACCAACGTTACCCCGCCCAACAGGTGCAACCGCTATGAAGACCTCATTGACTGCTGGCCTGGTCGCGCTGGCGCTGGTCGCCTCGGCCCAGGCCTGCGAGGTGGACACGGCCGCCGCTGCCCGCGATCCGCAGTTCGGCAACCGGGTGATTCCGGTACGGGTCGCCCCGGGCGAACGCTGCGTGATTATCGACCATCTCTCCGCAGAGGGGGCCCGAACCTACCGCGAACTCTGGTTGCGCGTGGAGAAGATGGGACCGAGCAAAACCCGTCTGGGCCGCCTGAAGCGTGACTATCGTCTCGAGGGCGAGAACCCGCGGCTCGACCGCTACGTCTATGTGGCTGGAAACCAGCGGGGCGAGGATTCGCTGGTGTTCGCCTCCTTCCGCGATGGCCAGGAGCGCCGGGCAGTGGAGTACCGCATCAGCGTCGAATGACCGGCCGCAACCGACACATCAGCATTGGTAGGGGCTTTGGCTTTTCAGCTCTGCGTCGCTCTCGGCATCCTTGATGATGACGGTGGCGCCGGGGTGAGCCGAACACATCGCATTGCGCATGCTGTAGATGCCGCTGCCCTGGGCCACCACGCGCGTGTTGTGGCCCGGCGGCTTGCCATCCTTGTCCTGCAGCGACAGCTCGTAGATGCCGGAAAGGGTCATGCAGCCGCTGACAAGGACGGTAGTGGCGAGTGCTGCGGCGATGGTCTTCATCATCCTGTCATCCTCGAGTTGGGGCACTACCACGTTGTTGCCGTAGCGCCCTGAGTGGCCGGCTTACTGGGAAGTCGCCAGTATCGAGTCACCACCGCCCTTCAAACCGGCGGCATCCTCGACCATTTCGAGGCCTCTGTCACATGCTCGCATCCCCCGGAATGGACACGGTCGATCCTGCCGATAGATTTGACAAAAAACGGGCCTTTTCATAGTTTTGTATTGCGCAAACGTTTGCGCGCCCATAAAAATGACAATAACCACGGAGTTCGCCCATGTCCGGTTTCCGTCCTGCCCGTCTCTGCGCCGCCATCGCTCTCGGTGCCGCCGCCCTCGTCAGCTTTTCCACTGCCCATGCCGCCGAAGGCGAAACGCCTCGCGTCGCGCTGGTCATGAAGTCCCTCGCCAACGAGTTCTTCCGCACCATGGAAGACGGCGCCAAGGCCTATCAGAAAGAACACCCGGACCAGTTCGAGTTGATCGCCAACGGCATCAAGGACGAGACCGATACCTCCGCGCAGATTCGGATCGTCGAGCAGATGATCGTCGCCAAGGTCGATGCGCTGGTGATCGCGCCAGCCGACTCCAAGGCCCTGGTGCCGGTGATCAAGAAAGCCAGCGATGCCGGCATCAAGATCGTCAATATCGATAACCGCCTCGACCCCGAGGTGGTGAAGAGCAAGGGCCTGGACGTGCCGTTCGTGGGCCCGGACAACCGCAAGGGTGCACGCCTGGTCGGTGAGTACCTGGCCCAGAACAAACTCAAGGCGGGTGATGAGGTCGGCATCATCGAAGGCGTTTCCACCACCACCAATGCTCAGCAACGTACCGCGGGCTTCAAGGATGCGATGGAAGCAGCCGGCATGAAGATCGTCGGCGTGCAGTCGGGCAACTGGGAGATCGACCGTGGCAACGCCGTGGCCTCCGCCATGCTCAACGAATACCCGGATCTGAAAGCGCTGCTGGCCGGCAATGACAGTATGGCGCTCGGCGCGGTATCCGCCGTGCGCGCTGCTGGCAAGAAAGATCAGGTGCAGGTGGTCGGTTACGACAACATCAACGCCATCAAACCGATGCTCAAGGATGGCCGCGTGCTTGCCACTGCCGATCAGTTCGCCGCTCGCCAGGCGGTGTTCGGCATCGAGGCGGCGCTCAAGCTGGTCAAGGGCGAAGCCACCGATGCCAAGGACGGTGTAATCGAAACTCCGGTCGAACTCGTGACCAAACCGTGACCACGGCGGTAGTGGCCGGCGAGACCGTTCTCGCCGCCAGCGGTATCGGCAAGACCTACGCCCAGCCGGTGCTGGGTGGGGTCGAGCTGGAGTTGCGCGCCGGTGAAGTGCTGGCGCTGACCGGTGAGAACGGCGCCGGCAAGAGCACGCTATCGAAGATTTTCTGTGGGTTGGAGCAGCCGACTACCGGCTCGCTGACTTTCCTGGGCCAGCCCTACGCGCCTGCCAGTCGCCGCGAGGCCGAGCGCCTTGGCGTGCGCATGGTGTTGCAGGAGCTCAATCTGCTGCCGACCCTGACCGTGGCCGAGAACCTGTTTCTCGACAACCTGCCCAGCCGTGGTGGCTGGATTTCCCGTGGCCGCCTGCGGGAGATGGCGCGTCAGGCCATGGCTCAGGTCGGCCTGGAAGCGGTGGACCCGGATACACCGGTAGCTGCCCTGGGCGTCGGCCATCAGCAGATGGTCGAGATCGCCCGCAACCTGATCGGCGATTGTCGGGTGCTGATCCTCGACGAGCCGACGGCGATGCTCACCGCCCGCGAGGTGGATCTGCTGTTCGAGCAGATCCAGCGGCTGCGCGCCGCGGGCGTGGCCATCCTGTACATCTCCCATCGTCTGGAGGAACTGGCGAAGGTCGCGCAGCGCGTCGCCGTGCTGCGCGACGGTCAGCTGGTGGCAGTGGAACCCATCGACCGTTACCGCAGCGATGAACTGGTCACCCTGATGGTCGGCCGCGAGGTCGGCGAAGCCATCGACCTGGGTGAGCGAAATATCGGCGCGCCGCTGTTGCAGGTGACCAGTCTCAGCCGCCGCGGCAAGGTCGACGACGTTTCCTTCAGCGTGCGGGCAGGGGAGATCTACGGTATTTCCGGCTTGATCGGTGCCGGCCGCACCGAGTTGCTGCGGCTGATCTATGGCGCCGACCGCGCCGACAGCGGCCAGGTGGCAATCGGCAACCCGCCGGTTCCGGTGCGTGTCCGCTCGCCTGCCGAAGCGGTGCGTCATGGCATCGCGCTGATTACCGAAGATCGCAAGGGAGAAGGGCTGCTGCTCGGCCAGCCGATTGCCGCCAACCTGGCGCTGGGCAACATGCCGGCCGTTTCCAGGCATGGCGTGATGCGCCCGGCTGCCGAGCAGGCGCTGGCGCAGCGGCAGATCGATGCCATGCGCATTCGTTGCAACGGGCCCCATCAGGCCGTGGTCGAGCTGTCCGGTGGCAACCAGCAGAAGGTGGTCATCGGCCGCTGGCTGGAGCGCGACTGTCGCGTGCTGCTGTTCGACGAGCCGACCCGCGGCATCGATGTCGGTGCCAAGTTCGAGATCTACGGCCTGCTCGGCGAACTGGCGCGACAGGGCAAGGCGCTCGTGGTGGTGTCCAGTGACCTGCGCGAGCTGATGCTGATCTGCGACCGTATCGGCGTGCTGTCTGCCGGCCGCCTCATCGAAACGTTCGACCGCGATGACTGGAGTCAGGATCGCCTGCTGGCCGCCGCGTTCGCCGGCTACCGCAGCCGCGAAGCCATGCTCGGCGAGGTCGCCCCCCCGTTACAGGAGCTTTGCCAATGACCACTCCATCCGCCACGCCCACCAAGCGCAGTGGTACCCATCAGGGCCTGGGCACCTACCTGGGGCTGGCGGGCGCGCTGCTGGCGATGATCGTGCTGTTTTCCTCGCTGAGCAGCCATTTTCTTTCCTACGCCACCTTCACCACCCTGGCCAACCAGATCCCCGATCTGATGGTGCTGGCGGTGGGCATGACGCTGATCCTGATCATCGGCGGCATCGACCTCTCGGTGGGGTCGGTGCTGGCCCTGGCGGCTGCCGTGGTCAGCGTGGCGACGCTCGGCTTCGGCTGGGGCATCGTGCCCGCCGCGCTACTGGGCATGGCCTGCGCGGCGCTGGCGGGCAGCGTGACCGGGCTCATCACCGTGGCCTGGGGCATTCCGTCGTTCATCGTCTCCCTCGGCGTGCTGGAGATGGCCCGCGGCCTGGCCTACCAGCTCACCGACTCGCGCACCGCTTATATCGGCGACGCCTACGCCTGGCTGTCGACGCCGTTCGCTGCAGGTATTTCGCCGTCGTTCGTCATCGCGCTGCTGGTGATCCTCGCTGCGCACCTGCTGCTGACGCGCAGCGTGTTCGGCCGCTATCTGGTGGCCATCGGCACCAACGAAGAGGCGGTGCGCCTGGCCGGCATCAACCCGAAACCCTACAAGGTCTCGGTGTTCGCGCTGATGGGCCTGCTCGCCGGGCTGGCGGCCCTGTTCCAGATTTCGCGCCTGGAGGCGGCCGACCCGAATGCCGGTTCCGGCCTGGAGCTGCAAGTGATCGCAGCCGTGGTGATCGGTGGCACCAGCCTGATGGGCGGCCGTGGTTCGGTGATCAGCACCTTTTTCGGTGTGCTGATCATTTCCGTGCTGGCCGCCGGGCTGGCGCAGATCGGCGCCAGCGAGCCCAGCAAACGGATCATCACCGGTGCGGTGATCGTGGTGGCGGTGATCCTCGACACCTATCGCAGCTATCGCGCCACGCGTAGGGCCTGATCGTTCATGGCTACCATCAAGGACGTCGCCGCACGCGCCGGTATTTCCTACACCACGGTTTCCCACGTGGTGAACGGCACGCGCCCGGTCAGCGACAGCGTACGCGACAAGGTGCAGGCGGCGATCGCCGAGCTGGGCTATGTGCCCAGTGGCGTGGCGCGGTCGCTGAGAGTCCGTGCCACCGGTACCCTGGGGCTGCTGGTACCGAATGCCAGCAACCCCTATTTCGCCGAGTTGGCGCGGGGCATCGAGGATCACGCCGAGCGCAACGGCTACAGCGTGATCCTGTGCAATTCCGACGACGACGGTGCCAAGCAGTTGCGTTACCTGCGGGTGTTGCTGGAGCGCCGTATCGATGGCCTGATCGTCGCCACCGTGACCCGCGACGCCGCCTTCGCCCAGGCCCTGGCAGCGGTCAAGCTGCCGCTGATGCTGGTCGACCGCTCCCTCGACGGGGTCAGTGCGGATCGCCTGCAGATCGATCACGAACAGGGCGGTTACCTGGCAACCCGGCATCTGCTCGAACTCGGCCATCGGCGCATCGCCTGCATCGCCGGGCCCGTGGATACCCAGGTGGCGCAGTTGCGGGTGGCGGGCTATCAACGGGCGCTGCTCGAGGCAGGCTTGCCGGCTGCCGAGCCGAGCCATTGCGCCTTCACCAGCCCGGCGGGGCACGCCACGGCGCTTGGCCTGCTGAGCGGCGAGGCACGGCCGACGGCGATTTTCGCCGGTAACGACATGATCGCCCTCGGCGTGCTGCGCGCTGCCGCGGAGCGTGGTGTGCGGGTGCCCCAGGCGCTGTCACTGGTGGGGTTCGACGACATCGAAGTGAGTCGCTACTTGCACCCGGCCCTGACCACCGTCGGCCAGCACATCGGCCAGCTCGGCGAGCGCGCTGCCGAGCGCTTGCTGCAGCGGGTGCGCACCCCGGAACTCGATGCCGAACAATGGCTGCTCGAACCGACCCTGATAGTGCGCGAGTCCACCGCCGTCGCGGGCGGCTGAAGATTATCCAGTGGGCGCAGCGGCGCCCTGAGGAGCGGGAACAGATGCAAGGCAATCTGGTGGTAGTGGGCAGTTTGAACATGGACCTGATCGTGCGTGCGCCGCGTCTGCCGCGTGGTGGGGAAACCCTGGCCGGGCATGACTTCGCCACGGCTGCGGGCGGCAAGGGCGCCAACCAGGCGGTCGCTGCGGCACGCCTGGGCGCCCAGGTGGCGATGATCGGCTGCGTCGGTGCCGACGCCTACGGCGCACGCTTGCGCACCGCGCTGCTGGTGGAAGGTATCGATTGCACGGCGGTCAGCGAGATCGAGGGTGTGCCGACGGGGATCGCCTCGATTCTGGTGGATGACGCGGGCCAGAACGCGATCGTCATCGTCGCTGGCGGCAATGGTGCCCTGACGCCTGCTCACCTCGATGCGCAGGCGGCGCTGCTCGCTGCCGCCCAGGTGCTGGTGGTGCAACTGGAAGTGCCGCAAGCCACCGTCGAGGCGGCCATGATCCGTGGCCGCCAGGCCGGCTGCACGGTGATCCTCAATCCGGCGCCCGCCAGTGGGCCGCTGCCAGCCCACTGGTATGGGCTGGCCGATTACCTGATCCCCAATGAAAGCGAGGCCGCGGCGCTCACTGGCTTGCCGGTGGACTCACCCGAGTCGGCCCTGCTCGCGGCGCAGCGCTTGCTGCAGGCTGGTACTCGTCGGGTGCTGATCACCCTGGGCGCCCAGGGCGTGCTCTACGCCGATGCCGAGCGGCACGCGCATTTCGCCGTGGCCCCGGTGCTGGCCGTGGATACCACGGCCGCTGGCGATACCTTCGTCGGTGGTTTCGCCGCCGCCCTGGCTGCCGGGCAGTCGCTGGACGCGGCCATCGGCCTGGGCCAGCGAGCTGCCGCGCTGGCCGTTACCCGGCGCGGCGCACAACCCTCGATTCCCTACCGCCACGAGTTGCCTGCATGAAGAAGACGCCCCTGCTCAACGCTGCGCTTTCCGCCGCCATCGCCCGGCTCGGCCATGGCGACATCCTCGTCATCGGCGATGCCGGCATGCCGGTGCCGCCGGGTACGCCGTGCATCGACCTGGCCCTGACCGCCGGTGTGCCGGACTTCGTCACCACCCTGCGGGTGGTGCTCAGCGAGATGCAGGTGCAGGGCCATCTGCTGGCCCGGGAAACCCTCGAGGTGGCGCCACTGGCGCTTGAGGCCATCGAGTCTCTGACCGCCCAAGGCGAGCTGGGCGAGCGCCAATTGGTCAGCCACGACGAGCTCAAGGTCGCCTGTGCCAAGGCTCGGGTACAGATCCGTACGGGTGAGTGCCGGCCCTACAGCAACATTGCGCTGATCGCGGGTGTCACGTTCTAAGAGCCTGTTCACGATCTTTCGACGAGACTCCACGCGCAATGGCAGCAAAAAGGCGAAAGCGGCCGTAGGGTGGATGACGCTCTTTTCATCCACCATCGCGATCGCAGAGCGGTGGACGGATGAAAAGAGCGTCGTCCACCCTACAAATGTCCGCTAGCGCCTTATTGCGGCTATTGATCCGGGATGGCTGGAAAGCTGCCTCGAAAGATCATGAACAGCTTCCAAACGCGCTCAAGACCAGCTCAGGATCGGCCAGCCTTCGCGCTCGGCATGCTCGCGCAGTGCCGGATCGGGGTTCACCGCGTGGGGTTTGTCGACCCGTTGCAACAGCGGCAGGTCGTTGCGTGAGTCGGAGTAGAAGTAGGCGCCTTCCAGGCGCTCGTCCTGTTCTTCGAGCCAGGCGTGCAGGCGGGTGACCTTGCCCTCGCGGTAGGTCAGCACGCCGACGGTGTTGCCGCTGTAGTGGCCGTACTCCTCGTGCAGGTCGATGGCCAGCACCTCCTCGACCTTGAGCCGTTCGGCGATGGCGCTGACCAGAAAGTGCGCCGAGGCGGAGATGATCAGGATGCGGTCGCCGGCCGCGCGGTGGTGGGCCAGGCAGCGGGTGGCATCGCTGAAGAAGATCGGTTCGATCACGTCTTCCACGAAGGGCTCGACGACGAAGGCGACTTCTTCCGGCGTACGCCCCACCAGCGGCGACAGGCTGAAGGTCATGTAGTCCTCCATGGCCAGTTTGCCTTCGGCGTACAACGCCATCAGTTGATGATCCTTGGCGATGAAGCTTTCTCCGTCGACCCAGCCGAGCGCCGCCATGTGCGCGCTCCACAGGCTGGAACAGTCGCCATTGATCAGGGTTTCGTCGAGATCGAAAATTGCCAGGGCCATGAGGGTCTGTTTTCCTTTCAGTACGCCCGCGCCGGTGCCTGTTTTTTCGCGAGGCAAGGCGCGAGCTGCGAAGTTTGGCGGGCCGAATGAGTCAGCGAGAAACGCAGTATCGCGGAAAAACAGGCCCGTCCCAAGGGGTTGCGCGGGAAGTTTCACCCGCTGTCGTGACACGGTGTGGAGCCGGCTCAGGTATTTGCGTCTTGCGCCTAACCGGGTGAAGGTTCTTGCTGCAACGCGGCTTGTACTGAAAGGTGAACAGACCCTATCCCACCTCTTTTACGGCATTCGCCGCGATATCCAGTGAGATCGGATGGCCGTCGGCATGCAGGTCGTCGGCGCTGCGATTGAGCACGTCGACCAGCAGCTCCACGCCTGCGGCGTCCACCCGGTAGCGAATGATATTACCGAGCAGGCTGTGACTGCGAATCCGCGCTGCGATGGTGCCCTGGCCGAGCACGATGGCTTCCGGGCGGATGGCCACCTGGCTGCTGAGCGGATAGCCGAGCAGGCGGCTGGCGGTGGTCGCGTCGAGCAGGTTGTAGTTGCCGATGAAGCCTGCCGCGAAGGCGTTGGCGGGAGCGGTGTAGAGGGTTTCCGCGTCGCCGCTCTGGACGATGCGCCCGGCGTTCATCAGGAAGATACGGTCGCTCATCACCAGCGCTTCTTCCTGATCGTGGGTGACGAAGATCGTCGTCAGGCCCAGTTCCTGCTGGATGCTGCGGATCTGTTCGCGCAGGTGTTTGCGGATGCGTGCGTCGAGGGCCGACAGCGGCTCGTCGAGCAGCAGCAGGCGCGGGCGGGTGACCAGCGAGCGGGCCAGGGCGACGCGCTGGCACTGGCCACCGGAGAGCTGATGCGGGTAGCGGTCGGCGAAGTCGCCGAGTTCGACCATGGCCAGGGCTTCCTGCACGCGCCCGGCGGATTCGTCCTTGCCGGTCTTCTGCATGCGCAGCCCGAAGGCGACGTTCTGCGCGGCGGTCATGTTGGGGAACAGCGCGTAGCTCTGGAACACCATGCCGATGCCGCGCTTCTGCGGCGCCAGGGGCACCAGATCCTGGCCGGCGAGCAGGATCCTGCCACCGTTGACCTCGGTGAGGCCGGCGATGCAGCGCAGCAGGGTGGACTTGCCGCAGCCCGATGGGCCCAGCAGGGTGACGAATTCGCCCTGTTCGATCTCGGCGTTGATGTCGCTGAAGATCGAGGTGCCGCCGTAGCTTTTATGCAGGTTCTGGATGCTCAGGAAACTCATGCCTTGTCCCTGTTCAGTCGATTGGCCGCCCAGGTGAACACCAGGACGAAAAAGAAGTAGGAGATCACCAGGGCGCTGTTGAAGTGGCCACTGCTGTTCTTCATGTTGTTGAGGTAGACCTGCAGGGTCTCGTAGCGTGTGCCGACCAGCAGGTTGGCGAACACGAACTCACCGAACAGGAAACTGAAGGACAGGAACAAAGACACCATCAATCCCTTGCGCAGGTTGGGTAGCACCACCAGAAAGGCGGCTTTCCAGGTGCTGGCGCCGAGCAGATGGGCGGCGTCCATCAGGTCACGCAGGTTGATCGCCTGCAGGTTGTTGGTGATGGCCCGGTACATGAACGGCAGGGCGATGGTGAAGTAGCAGCCGATCAGGATCCACGGCGTACCGACCATGGCCAGCGGCCCGGAGCCATAGAGCTGCAGCAGGCCCACGGCGGACACCACCGGCGGCACGGCGAACGGCAGCAGGATCAGCACGTTCATCAGCGCATCGAGCTTGGGGAAGTGGTAATGCACGACGAACAGCAGCGGCAGGATCAACAGCACCGAGAGTGCCAGGGCGCCGAAGCAGACCAGCAGCGATTGGCCGAACGCCTTGAGAAAGCGCGGCTCTCCCCAGAGCTGCAGGTACCACTTGAACGTCAGGCCGTCCGGCAGGATGGTTGCCGACCAGCTGGTGGACAGCGAGTAGAGCAGGGTACCGGCCAGCGGCAGCAGCAGGATCAGGAACAGCACCCAGACCACCACGCGGTGGTAGAGGCTGGCAGCAGGCACTTTCACAGGCGGTTTTAAAACTACCTGCGTTGCCGCTGCTTCGTTAAAACCAGGCTCAAAGTGCTCATTTACTGTTCGTAAACTCCGCTTTGCATCGGCGGCCTCGCCTACGTTTTTGAACGGCCTGTTAGCGCGGGACATGGTAGCTCCTTCGCAGCAGCAACTGGTGGACGAGGGTGATCGCCGCCATCAGGCCGACCAGGATCATCGCCAGGGCGCTGGCCATGTTCGGATCGAGGGAAATGTCCCCGGAAATCATCGCGGCGATACGGATCGGCAGCACGTTGAAGTTGCCGGTGGTCAGGTAATACACCGTGGCGTAGGCGCCCAGGGCATTGGCCAGCAGGATCACGAAAGTGCCGAGCAGCGCCGGAGTCAATACCGGCAGGCCGATGTGCCGCCAGAAGTCCCAGGTGCCGGCGCCGAGCAGCGCTGCCGACTCGCGCCAGTCTTGACGCAGGGCATCGAAGGCGGGGTAGAGCAGCAGCACGCCGAGGGGGATCTGGAAGTAGGTGTAGAGCACGATCAGGCCATTCTTCGAGTACAGGTTGAAGCTCTCGATCAATCCGGCCTGGATCAGCAACAGGGTCAGCGCGCCGTTGAAACCGAGCAGGATGATGAAGGCGAAGGCCAGCGGCACCCCGGCGAAGTTGCTGGTCATGTTGGAAAAGGCGATGACGAAGTCACGCAGCTTCGAATCCACCTGGCGCAGCGAATAACTGCCGATGATGGCGATGAGCATGCCGAACAGGCTCGACCAGAAGGCGATCTGCAGGCTGTGCTTGACCGCTTGCATATAGAACTTCGAGGAAAACGCCTTCTCGAAATTGCCCAGGCCCCAGCCATCCGGCGTGTTCAGGCTATTGAGCGCCACCCATACCAGCGGGGCTATCTGAAAGGCGATGAAGAACACCGCGAAGGGCAGCAGGCACAGCGCTGCCAGCCATTTGCCCCGTGGTTTGCGGGTGGTGCTCATGTCAACAACTCCCGGCACAGAGGTTTGTCATGGGCCACGCCGAGTAGCTCGCAAAGGGTGCCGCAAAGCTCAAGCTGCGTCGGGGTCGCGGTCTCGTCGAGGCTGAAGGCATCGCCGAGCACGAACAGCGGCACTTCACGCTCCTCGGTCAGCAGACCATTGTGCGAGCGGTCGTCGTTCATGCCGTGGTCGGCGGTCACCAGTACCTGATAGCCGGCGTCCAGCCAGGCCTGCAGGTAGCCGGCCAGCAGGATGTCGGCGACCCGCGCCGCGTTGCGGTACTGGCTGCTGTCGAGGCCGTGCTTGTGGCCGGCATCGTCGATGTTCATCGGGTGCACCAGCAAGAAATCTGGCGTATGTGCGAGGCGCAGGCTCTCGGCATCGTCGAACAGGTGCGAGTCCGGGTAGTGATCGGCGTAATAGAAATGCCCGTGCTGGATCGGTAACTCGCTGTCGCTGGTATGGCGATCACGGGCCGCCACGAACGGCGCACGGTTGTACAGCTCGCTCATCCAGTGGTACGCGGCTGCCGCAGTGCTCAGGCCGGCGGCGCGGGCATAGTGGAACACGCTGCGCTGATGGCTCAGGCGCACCACGTTGTTGTGCACGATGCCGCTGTCGATCGGTGTCACGCCGGTGAGAATGCACTCGTAGAGCGGCCTGGACAGCGAAGGCAGCTCGCATTCGAGCTTGTACAGGGCGGCACGCCCGGCGGCGCGATAGGCCTGCAGATGACCGAGCGCATGCCGGGCGACCTCGTAGTTGAGGCCGTCGAGAATGACGAGGATGACCTTGGACGGCATGGGTGATCCTGGGTTTGATGGGTTGCGTAGGGTGGACGGCGCTTCACCCGTCCACCATTTCAAGATCGCAATGGTGGATGAGAGCGTCGGCTACGCGCCCCGATCCACCCTACGTGCTGCGGCCTCGCTTACTCCATATTGATGATCACGTTTTCCTGCCACAGCTGCGGCAGGGTTTTCGAGGTCGTTTCCCAGGCGGCGGCGTCCTTGATCGGCTTGACCTTGGCGTACTGCTCGTTGGGCAGCAGCTTGGCCTGCACCTCGGCCGGCAGGCTCAGGTGCTCGGCGCGGATCGGTCGGGCGTTGCCTTTGGCCAGGTTGATCTGCCCGGCGTCGCTGAGGATGTACTCGCGGGCCAGCTTGGCGGCGTTGGGGTGCTTGGCGTACTTGTTGATGATGGTGGTGTAACCGGAGATCACCGAGCCGTCGGAGGGGATCAGCACCTCGAAGCGGTTCGGGTCGATCTGGTCGCGGTAGCTCAGGCCGTTGAAGTCCCAGACGATGCCGACTTCCACTTCGCCTTTTTCCAGGGTCTGGATGGTCGGGTTGGCCAGCGACAGGCGACCCTGTTCGGCGATCTCGGCGAAGTAGTCCAGGCCCGGCTGGATGTTCTTCTCGTCGCCACCGTTGGCGATGGCTGCAGCCAGCACGCCGTTGACGGCCTGGGCGGCGGCGCTGACGTCGCCGATGGCCACGCGGTACTTGCCGGTTTTCAGGTCGGCCCAGCTTTTCGGGGTGTCCTTGACCAGTTGCTTGTTGATGATGAAGGCGATGGAGCCGGTGTAGGCGAGCATCCAGTGGCCGTCGGCGTCCTTGGCCCACTCGGGGATCTGGCTCCAGGTGGTCGGTTTGTAGGGCTGGGTCACGCCCTGTTGCACGGCGATGGGGCCGAAGGCGGCGCCCACGTCACCGATATCGGCGCTGGCGTTGTCTTTTTCGGCGGCGAACTTGGCGATTTCCTGGGCCGAGCTCATGTCGGTGTCCAGGTGCTTGAGGCCGTATTTGTCACTCAGGTCCTGCCAGGTGTCCTTCCAGTTGGCCCAACTGTCCGGCATGCCGACGCTGTTCACGGCGCCTTCTTTGCGTGCGGCCTGTTCCAGTGCAGTTATATCCGTCTCGGCGGCCATGGCCTGGGAAGCCAGGGCGATGGCGCCGCCCATCAGCGATGCCAGTAGCAGTTGTTTCATTGGAAACTCCTTTGCGTTGAGGGTTGGTCTAGATCAGCAAGACCCAAGCCAATGTAGGTGGCGCCAATGACAGTTTCGTGTCGGCCCGGCCGTCGCGCACACCCGGGACTGGCGGCGAGGCCCCGCTCAGCAAGCGTAGACCAGGTCAAGCCATTGAATTGGCTGGCTTGTCACTGGCATGGGGCGTGCTTGAAAGCAGCCTGTCATCTGCCGGTCATCCGGCATGCCTAGGCTTGCAGGCAAGCATTGCAGCCAGTCGATGGCTGTTGCCTGCCCCGTAATGGGGCTGGTCTAGTCCATAAGGAATCAGCGTGATGCGCGACGACACGCCACGGGCCGTCACCACCATTTGCCGGGCGTTGCAGGAGCAGATCGAGCACGGCCTGCTGCCCGCCGGTGGCAAGCTGCCGGCCGAGCGACGCCTGAGCGAGTTGTTCGACACCACCCGGATCACCCTGCGCGAGGCGCTGGGGCAGTTGGAGGCCCAGGGCCTGGTATACCGCGAGGAGCGCCGTGGCTGGTTCGTCTCTCCCGCGCGGGTCGCCTACAACCCCCTGTTGCGCACCCACTTTCACGCCATGGTCGCCGAGCAGGGCCGGGTGCCCGCCACCGAAGTACTGAGTGCGCGGTTGATGCCGGCCCACTCGCAGGTCTGCCAGTTGCTGGGCTTGTCAGGGCTGTCGAGCGTCTACCAGATCCGCCGGGCCCGGCGCATCGACGGGCGTCTGGTGCTGTATGTCGAGCATTACCTGAACCCCGACTATTTTCCCGGCATCCTCGACTACGACCTGACCCGCTCGCTGACCGAGCTGTATGCCCGCGAGTACGACGTGCACTACGGCCGGGTGCGCTTCGACATGCTGCCCACCGCGCTGCACGCCGATGCCGCCGCGGCACTCAAGGTGGCGCCCGGCAGCCCGGCGCTGCGCATCGTGCGGGTCAATCGCGACCAGCGCGGCCGCCTGATCGACTGCGACCTCGAGTACTGGCGCCATGACGCGATCCATATCAGCGTGGAAGTGCCGGACTGATGCCGGTAAAGGCGAAAGCAGCCGGAGGCTGGATCGGGGTGCGTAGCTGACGCTGTTTTCATCCACCATTGCGATCTCGTGGTGGTGGACGGATGAGGCGTCGTCCACCCTTGTATCTCGACTACTGCCTCACGAGAGGCGATAGTTCCCGACTGATCATCGGGGGAGGAGCTGCAAGCTGTGTCCACCCTTAAGCCTCGAGCTTGCGACGTAGATTGCGCTGCGCTCCTCCACACTCATCCTGATAAGTCCGAACGGTATCCAGAGCCTCGAGCTCGCATCAGCAAGGCTGGACGGATGCAGTGACGATCAGACTGAAAGAGGAGAAGACCATGTCTGTAGTCGGAATCGACATCGCTAAACACTCATTCGACATTGCCACGGTGCAGGCAAACGGCAAGCACCGCACTAAGGGCAAGCTCGCCAATGACCCGGCAGGGTTCGAGGC
>NZ_FNDG01000049.1 GCF_900100535.1 Phytopseudomonas flavescens | reverse complement strand
AGGCAGCGACTCGACTGTTGGCCTGAACCGGGACGTGAACAGCGCCTATGAAATCACCAAGGACGAGGAAAGCCGTACCGATCTGTATGTGAGCAAGTCGTCCATCGAGGCATTGAGTGATCCGATGGCGACGGTTGAGCAGTGGGCTGAAGCACTCACTACTTACGATGAGACGGCTGTAAAGAACTTCGAGCAGATCGGTATCGGCCTGAACGTCAGCTACAACCGACTGGAAAAGGCGCTGGGTCGCCAATTGCCACAAGGTGCCGAGCAGGCGGGTGGGGCGGCGCTTGCTGAAACTGCACTGGAAGCGTTGCTGCTCAGTGGTAAAAGTCTGAAAGAGGCGAAAGTTGTTGTAGCAGATAGTGATTTCCAGAGCGAGGTTTTAGCGCAGCTACAAGCTATCGAGAATATTCCGCCAGAAAGTTTCAGGAAAGCGCAAGAGCAGTTGACGGAAATTGGTGCCACGAGTGGCAGGAAAGCAGGTGAGCTGCTCGTTCTTTCTGATAGCACGGTTACTTATAACGGGTTACAGCAGGTCTTGGACAACGTCTCCGCAATAAATGCTTACTTGGAGGCCAATCCGGAACAGGTTCAGGCAGTCGGTTTGGTGCTGGTTTTGGCGCAGGGGCCGAAGGGCATCATGCAGATGGCCGTGGAGCAGTCGCTCTCAGCAACGGAAATTGGGCAGGGGCTGGAAAACTACCTACTAGGGCTTGAGGAGCGACTGGGGCAAGTCATTGCGGAGAAACTTGATGGCGGCGAGCTAGATCCAGAGGGAAATGATTATCTGATCGGCGGCGGTAAGTTGCTGGGTAGCATTTTGGGCGGTGGGCTTCCTGTCAACGGTGGTAAGTCGAGTAAAACGAAGATTGAAATCAGTGTAGAGTCACCAGGGAGTAAAGGATGGGGTAAAAATACAGGAGAAAATATATCTGGGGGCGCTCATAGGGATACTTCTAAGCCTAAAAATGATGGATTTGAGTCGCATCATTGCCCTGCTAAAGGTTGTTATGTGGGTGCTCCGATAAGCACATTAGATGGTCCAGCGATTAAGATGGAGCCCGGAGATCACAGGCTGACGGCGAGTTATGGATCTTCGAATGAGGCAAAAGCCTATCGTGCTAAGCAAGAGCAATTGCTAAAAGATGGTAAGCTACATGAGGCTATCCAGATGGATATTGATGATATTCGTTCGAAATTTGGTGATAAATATGACTCTTCTATAGATCAAATGCTAAAGTACGCCGACTCCCTTGATGCTGATCAGTTTATTAATAGGTGATTTAGCATGTTTTTTGAGTATAGCGATGATGACGGAATTACTTTGTTTGATCGTGTTCGCGAGAGAAGTAAGGTTAGAGAGTTGATGGGGGGGCATGTCCGAGTTTTTCCAAAAACAGAGTTCTCTGAAAATTCAACTGATGTGTTTGGTGATGTTTTTGCGAAGGTGTGGTATAGCGCTGACAATAATGTGTCGGGGGTTCAGCTATACGATCCTGATGCAAAATTTTATTATGCCGGGAAACAAATTTTAGGATTGAGTCTTGGAGAGGTTAGGAACTTTCTTAACGACTCTAGGATTGATTTCGCATATGAGGAAGATGGCTCGGGGATTGTTATAGAGGATGGTCGGGTTAGGATTTATATTCCTGATTCCGATGAGTATGGTGAGTTGGCTAAAGTTGAGGCTGTATATATAGATATTCCGAGTTTGCACAGGGAGTAAACATAAGCACGGTAAGGCGAGTCAACGTTTGTGATGCGGTAAGGCGGAGCAACAGTCGTAGGGTGGATTAGCCAATAGGGTGGATAATGCTATGTTTATCCACTGCTCTTTAAAAACTGACTAAATGATTACGATGAAGTGCCATCTGGCGCTTCACCTGTTTGATCGAAACCAACCCGGCGCTGACCGAACTGAACCGCTTCCTCAGCTCCGACTACATGCTCGACCTGCTCGGTTACGACCCCGATCAGGCGCAG